>CAWADD010000027.1:0-362429 GCA_963780585.1 uncultured Actinomycetes bacterium | reverse complement strand
GTTCGCCGTAGGCCTGCGTCATCAGGTTCGCGGCGCGCACGTTGGGCCGCTTGGGATCGAGCGCGAGATGACCCTCCCACGCGTCGGCGGCGAGAGCGAGGCGCCGCTTGCCATCCTCGGTGTACGTGCCGTCCTGCGCGATGCCGTCGATGCCGGCGCGCTGGAAGCGCAGGACCGCGAGCTGCGCGAAGGCGTTGGCGTCCTTCGGGTTGGCCCTCGTCCTCGCGAGCTGGGCCCTGATCCGCGTGTCGACGGACTTCGTCGCGTCCGTGCTGCCCTGGTTGTCCGAGAAGGCGTCGAACAGGCCGCCCGACTGCGAGCTGCCGATCCCGAACAGCACGAGACCCCCGCCCATCAGCAGGGCAAGGCTGAGGTAGATCACTTGCACGCTGCGGCGCCGGCCGCGTCCGCGCAGGTCGAACAACATCGGGCGATCAGTCCTTCCGGTCGGGTTCCCCCAGCTTAGACAGGTCGCCGTCGTCATCGTCCGCGCCGCCGTCGAGGTCGTGATCGAGCTCCGCCAACTCGTCAAGCTCGTCGTCGAGGTCATCCTCGCCCTCGTCGTGAAGCCCGCGCCCGTCGTCGTCCTCCTCGACGTCGTCGCCCCAGCGACTCGACCCGGCGGACCGCGGCATGACGCGCTCGAGCCAGCGGGCCAGCAGGATGCTGAGCTCGAACAGCACGATGAGCGGCGCCATCGCGATCGACATCGTGAACGGATCGGGCGTCGGCGTCGCCACGGCGGCGAGCACGGCGATGCCGAGGATCACGTAGCCGCGGTTCTTCGCGAGCTGGCGCGGCGTGAAGATGCCCAGGCGGGTGACCGCCAGCACGCCGACCGGGATCTGGAACAGCACGCCGACGCCGGCCACGAACAGGACCGCGAACTTGAAGTAGTCCTTGGCCTGCAGCAGGATGTCGAACGAGTCGTCGTTGAAGTTCTGTAAGAACTGCACCGCCCGTTCGAGCACGACGAAGTAGCCGAACGCCGCCCCGGCGATGAACAGGGCCGGCACCATCAGCATCAGCGGCAAGGCCAGCTTGCGTTCCCCGGGGCTGAACGCCGGCAGGACGAACGCGTAGGCCTGGAACAGCAGCATCGGCATCGCGAGCAGCAGCGAGGCGTAGAACGCGACCGTGATCGTCGCCGTGAACGGCTCGGTGACGCCGAGCGTGACGAGGTTGCGCTGCGTGTTGTTCGGTACCGCGGCGGCCGCCTGGGCGAGCTGCTGGCTCGCAGTGGCGAGCTGCTCGGAGCTGGTCGCGATCGAGCCGCGCTGGGCCACCGTCAGGTTGCCGGCCTTGCCGAGCGCGTCGAACGTCTTGGCGACCGACGCCAGCGCCGGCGCGAGCGCGCGCAACGCCTGGCCCTGCTCCTTCTGGAAGCGCGCCGCCTGCTCGAGCGGATCCTTGCTCGCCTTGCTCGGGTTCTGGAGGTTCTGGGTCTCGCGGACCGGCTTCGTGATCACGTCGAGGATCGCGTCGTTCTGCCAGAAGCAGACGCTGAACGCGGCGACGAGCGTCAGCGCGGAGATCACGAGCCGCTTGCGCAGCTCGGTCAGATGATCGACGAGGGTGAGCTTGTCCTCGTGACCGATCGGCCGCATCGCGGATGGCATGCGGCGCGAAGGACTCAGCGAGGCGACCGGCTCACAGCGTCGTCCGGCTCCTCGGCGCTCGCTGCCTCGATCTTGGAGGGCTCGTCATCGTCGTCCTTCGAGGTACCGGTGATCGAATCCTTGAACTCGCGCATGCCCGATCCAAGCGATCGGCCGAGGTCCGGCAGACGCTTCGGGCCGAATACGACCAGCGCGATCACGAGCACGATGAGCATTTCCGGCAGTCCGATGCCAAACGGCATTGCGACTCCTAAGTTTGGGGGCCAAAAGGGTACCGCGCGATGTCGCGCGCGCACGATTCGTAGACAGCCGCGCCCGAGGGTTCAAGTTCCGCGGCAGTGTGCCGATGAGTGCGTCATGCAGGAGTTCGAAAACAGCCCGCCAGCGGATCACCGGCGATACGTCCGCAGGGTGACGCTGCCGTCCGGAAAGACCATCGAGGTCATCTCCTTCGATGACCAGCTCGCGCCCGCAACAGCCGACCTTCACGTCTGCCCCTCCTGCTCCTCCGAGCTCGTCTACCCGACCGCGTGGGAAGAGGCCGAGAACTCGTCCTGGGATGTCAGCCTGCGGTGCCCCAACTGCGAGTGGAGCACCGTCGGGACCTTCGAGCAGGAAGCCGTCCAGCGCTTCGACGAGACGCTCGACCGCGGCACCGAGGCGCTCGTCGCCGATCTGCGACAGCTCTCTCGCGCGAACATGGAGGCCGACGTCGAGCGCTTCATCCGCGCGCTCAACGCCGAGTACGTCCTGCCCGAAGACTTCTAGGCACTGCGGCGCGCGACGGAGTCCGCCACGAGTTCCAGCGCGCGGCGCTGACCCTGCTCGAGCGCGAGCGGGACGAGCTCCTCCTTGGCCTCGGCGACGATCGCCAGCGCGCGGGCCTGCGCTTCGTCGAGCCCACCGGTCGCCTGGATGCGATTACAGAGCTGCTCGGCCTGCGCGGGCGTCGAGATCGCCCGCAGGTCCAGCGCAGCCAGCGCCGGATCGCGCTCGCGCGCGAGGATCAGCGGGAGCGTGACGGTGCCGTCGAGCAGGTCGGTCCCGCGATGCTTTCCCGTCACCGTCGCCGGCCCGGCGACGTCGATGACGTCGTCGAGCAGCTGAAAGGCCACGCCGATTCGACGGCCGAACGCGACGAGCGCCATGACCTCGTCGGCCGAGGCCTGTCCCGCGAGCGCGCCGAGCTCGCAGGACGCCTCGAACAGGCGGGCCGTCTTCAGCTCGCAGCGCAGCAGGTAGCGCTCGATCGGAACGGCCGCGTTCCAGGCGTCCTGGCGCTGCAGCAGCTCGCCCTCGGCGAGCGCCGACGTCGCGCGCGACAGCGACTGCACCGCCGACAGCGAGCCGGCGGCGGTGAGCTCGGCGAACGCGCGCGAGAAGAGCAGGTCGCCGGTCGCGATCGCAAGCTCCCGCCCGCCCCGCGCCCAGACCGTCGGCACGCCGCGGCGCAGGCGCGCGCGGTCGAGCACGTCGTCGTGGACGAGCGTCGCGCTGTGGATCAGCTCGACCGCGGCGGCGGCGGCGATCAGCTCGCTGCCGCCGGCCGCGCGCGGGCCACCGGCGAGCAGGACGAGCAGCGGGCGCAGCCGCTTGCCGCCGGCGGCGATCGTGTCGCCGGCGTGCTCGGCGAGCACCGGGCCGTGCCCCGTGGCGAGCGTCATCAGGCGCCGCTCGACCTCGGCGAGCAGCTGCGGCACGGATCCGCCGGCCGCTCGGATGATCTCCGCGACGGTCGCGCCCGCGCTCATCTACCCCCGCTTCGTGCCGGCGTGCAGCGCGATGATGCCGCCGGCGGTGAGGATGTAGCGGACGTCGAGGCCGCAGCGATCCATGCGCGCCGCGAGATCATGCGGCGACGGAAAGCGCTTGACCGAGCTCGGCAGGTACTCGTAGGCCTCGGGATCGCCCGCGAGCTGGCCGATCAGCGGCACGATGCGATCGAACCAAAGGCGATAGAAGCCCGACAAGGGCGGCCGCGTCGGCGTCGTGATCTCGAGCACGACGACGACGCCGCCGGGTCGCACGACGCGCGCCATCTCGCTCAGTCCGCGGTCGAGGTCGGAGAAGTTGCGCGCGCCGAATCCGACCGTCGCGGCGGCGAACTCGCCCTCGGCGTAGGGAAGCTCCATCGCGTTGGCCCATTCGAACGTCACCGGCACCGGCGTGTGGGCGCCCTTCGCGCGGGCGCGAACGAGCATCGCCTCCGAGAAGTCCGAGGCCACCACCGCACCGCCCGGGGCGACGCGCGACGCGAGCTCGAGCGCGAGGTCGCCGGTTCCGGTCGCGACGTCGAGGACGCGGTCGCCGGGCCCGACCTGGGCGAGATCGACGGCGCGCCGGCGCCAGGCGTGGTGCAGCCCCACCGTCATGACGGAGTTCATGACGTCGTAGAAGCCGGCGATGCGGTCGAACATCGCCCGCACCTGCGGCTCCTGCAGGGTTCCCTTGTCGGTCGGCGTCAGGCTGGTTCCGCCGGGGACTGGAGCGGGCCCACTAGTGACCGGTCTTCAGCTGCGCGAGGAACTCGACGAGGTCGTCGCGCTTCTTCGTCGAGAGGTCGGTGTAGGCCGGCATCGGCGCGGTCGGGTTGACGAGCGTTCGCGCGATCGCCTGGCGCGCGAGGCGGGCGCCGATCTCCGACAGGTCCGGACCCAGGGTGCCGCCGTTGTGGCCGATCTTGTGGCAGGCGAGGCAGCCCGATTGGGCGACCACCTGCTTACCGGACTCCCACTGGCGAACCGTGTCGGGACCGGCCGCGACGACGCTCGCCGGCGCCTCCATGTCGATCTGGTTCGGCGAGCCCGCGTTCGCGCCCTCGTAGGTGAGGAACGCCATTGCGGCGATCGTGAAGAACGCGGCGGCCATCGCGATCGGCCGGCGCTCGGGACGGCGCTCGGGGCTGCGGTCGTAGAACGGCAGCAAGAACAGCAGGATCATGCAGATCGTCGGCGCGCCGATCGCCGCCAGCGGCGTGAGCGACGGCGGCTTGACGACGCGCAGGACCTCGAACAAGAAGAAGAAGTACCACTCCGGTCGCGGCGTGTACGTCGTCGTCGTGGGGTCGACCTTCGGACCGAGCTCGGCGCCGAGGACGAGCGACATGCCGATGATCGAGATCATCACGACGCACGCCATCAGCGAGTCCTTGGCGATCGCGTACGGGAAGAACGGCTTGCCCTGCGACTTCAGGATCGAGTACTCGCGGAGGTACTCCTCCTTCTCGCGTGCGTTCATACCTCGTCCTTGCGCGTGTCAGCCGGCTGGTCGGCCCTGATCCAGGGCGGCGCGGTCGTGCCGAGGCGAGCGACGAGGTACAGGTGGGCGCCGATCATCGCGGCGATCGCGCCGGGCAGGACGAGCATGTGCAGCGCGTAGAAGCGCGCCAGCGTCGTGACCCCGAACTCGGGGCCGGCGCGCAGGAAGTCGTTCAGGTAGGGACCGACGAGTGGGCCCGTGCCGTTGATCGCGACGCCGACGGTCGTCGCCCAGAACGAGCGCTGGTCGAACGGCAGCAGGTAGCCGGTGAAGGACATGAACAGCGTCAGGATCAGCAGCACGACGCCGATCACCCAGTTCAGCTCGCGGGGGTACTTGTAGGCGCCGAAGAAGAACGTGCGGCCCATGTGCAGGAAGACGAGGATCACCATCACCGTCGATCCCCACTTGTGCATGCCGCGCACGAACTCGCCGAGGAAGACCTCGTTCGTGATGTAGCGCACGGACTCGTAGGCCCGCGTGGCCGACGGGTCGTAGTACATCGCGAGGATCACGCCGGTCACCGCCTGCGACAAGAACGCGAACATCGTCGCCGAGCCGAGCGTGTAGAACCAGTTCGTCCCCTTCGGGATCTTGCGGAACATCAGCCAGCGCGCGCCGGCCGTCAGCGACGTGCGCTCGTCGACCCAGTCGACGGCGGAGACGCCCTTCTCGGCGAGCTTGTCCTTGACGCCGTCGGGGGCATGCCCGTTGTCCTCGCTCGGTCCTTTCGGCTTCGGGCGCAGTGCGCGCGGAACGGGTGGTTTGATGCCGGCCACCGCTTACGTTCCCGGGATCTTGCGGACGCTGGGGCGGGCCGGGTAGACGTACTGGCCGATCCCGTCGATCGGCTGGCCGGGGTCGCGGGGCGAGAAGCGACGCAGCTCGGAGTTCACGCTGAAGCGCGGGCCGACCTCGACGTTGCCGTTGCGCACGCGGGTGTAGAAGCGGTCGAGCGGGCGCACCGGGGGGCCGCCGGAGACCTTGCCCTCGAAGTCGTAGACGCCGCCGTGGCAGGGGCAGATGAAGCGCTGCGACGCCTCGACGAAGCGCACCGGGCAGCCGAGGTGCATGCAGCGCGTCGAGATCGCGACCACCTCGTTGTACTCGTCGCGCTCCTCGGAGTCGAGCTCGCTGTTGTACTTGCGCAGATAGACCGTGGTCTTGCCGACATCGCCGATCCCGCGCACGATCGTCAGCGTTCGCGGGATGTACGTGTCGTCCGGAACGTCGGCGAGCGGGCCGACGGACTCCCAGTGCTGCTCGTGCTTCTCGAACACCGGCCCCAGCGCGAGGCCCACCGAAGGGAGCACGAAGGCGGCGGTCGCAATGCCGCCTGCGGCGTGTGCCGTCCCGGTCATGAACCGCCGGCGCGTGACGGTCTCGCCCTCGAACGACCCCGGGATCTGTGCCTCGGCAGTCGTCTTGGGCTTCTTCGGTTCCTTGCGCTCTGGAGACACGGGCACGGAAATCTACTGACCCGGGGCATCCGGCGGGGTGCCATCCAAGCGGCTGTGCGGGATGTCACAAAGATGTCTCAATCTCGCGCCCGCCTGGCCGCCTCATGCAGTGCCTCCGCGGCGCCGGGATCGCCTTCGCGGGCACGATTCTTGGCGCTCGCCGTGCGCTCATCGGCGCCCCAGCCGATCGCCGCGGCGCCGGCATGCCAGGCGGCGAGCGCGAGCTGCCCGTCGCCCGCGGCATGGGCCTGCGCGCTGAGCGCGATGATGTCGGCGAGCTCGGCGATCGCGGTGAGATCGCCGACCGCGGCGAGCCGCGCGAGCCCGAGCGCGTAGAGGCGATCGCCGGCCAGCAGCGCCAGGTCGGGGTCGTCGATCAGCAGCGCCTGCGGCTCGCCGTAGTGCAGCAGGCAGCCCTCGAGCACGGCGGCGACCGCAAGCTCGACGTCGTCGCGGTGCCCCGCGACGCGCGGCCCGCCGGCGGCGAGCGCGACCGGATCGGGGCTCACGCCGCCGGCCGGCGAGGCCGGCGGAACGCTGACGAGCTCGGCCAGCGGGCTGCCGCTGTCGCGGACGGCGGCGCGCAGGCGCGCGATCGCGTCGCTCGTCACGAGCGCTCGATGTCCGCGAACGCGGCGGTCGCGGCAGCGACCGTGCGCTCGATGTGCTCGGGCTTATGCGCGAGCGACGGAAACCACGCCTCGAACTGCGAGGCCGGCGCGTAGACGCCGCGCGCGAGCAGCCCGCGGCACCAGGCGGCATAGGCATCGAGGTCGCAGGCGCGCGCGCGCGCGTAGTCCGTCACCGGCTCGCTGCTGAAGAAGACCGTCAGCAACCCGGTCGTGCTCGCGACCTGGATGTCGTCGTAGCCCGCCGTGCGCGCCGCCTGCGCGAGCCCCTCGGCGAGCGCGCTCGTCGTCGCTGCGAGCTTGATGTACGGATGCTCGCCGTCGAGCAGCGCGAGCGTGGCGAGTCCGGCCGCCATCGCGAGCGGGTTGCCCGACAGCGTGCCCGCCTGGTAGACGTCGCCGACCGGCGCGATCCGCTCCATCAGCGTGCGCGAGCCGCCGTAGGCGGCGGCGGGCAGGCCGCCGCCGATGACCTTGCCCATGATCGTCAGATCGGGCACGACGCCGGCGAGCTCCTGCGCGCCGCCGGGCGCGACGCGGAAGCCCGAGATGACCTCGTCGAAGACGAGCAGGGCGCCGGTCTCGTCGGCGCGCGCGCGCAGCAGCTCGAGGAACTCCTCGGCCGGCGGCACGAGGCCCATGTTCGCCGGAAACGGCTCCGCGATGATCGCCGCCAGCTCGTGCTGCGCGGACGCGGCGACGACGGCGTCGGCGTCATTCCATCCGACGACGATCGTGCTGGCGGCGACCTCGGCGGGGACGCCGGGCGAGGCCGGGATGCCCTGCGTCGCCAGCCCGCTGCCGGCGTCGGCGAGCAGCCCGTCGACGTGGCCGTGGTAGGCGCCGGCGAACTTCAGCAGCTTCGTACGCCCCGTCGCGGCGCGCGCGAGCCGGATCGCGCTCATCGAGGCCTCGGTCCCCGACGACGTCATGCGCAGCATCTGCACGCCGGGCACGCGCCTGCTGACCTCCTCGGCGAGGTCGACCTCGGCGGCCGTCGGCGCGCCGAAGCTCGTGCCGCGCGCGGCCGCCGCGGTCACGGCGGCGACGATCCGCGGGTGCGCGTGACCGTGGATCAGCGGACCCCACGAGCAGACCCAGTCGACGTAGGAGTTGCCGTCGACGTCGAACAGCTCGGCGCCCTCCGCGCGGTCGACGAAGAGCGGATCGCGGCCGATCGAGCGCATCGCGCGGACCGGCGAGTTCACGCCGCCGGGCAGGTACGTCAACGCGCGAGCGTAGAGCTCAGCCGAGCGCGTGTCTCGGACCGAGACGGTCACGCCCTCAGTCGTAGCTCCCGTGGCTTCGCGGCCGGTGCGAACTCGCGCGAGCGATCACGAGTGCTGCGCTTCCCAGTCCTTGAAGTCGTCGGTGAAGTACAGAAGGCGGATCTTCTTGAACTCCGTCGACGAATAGAGCGTCGCGCGTTCGCTGATGTCGAACTCGCCCGCGATCGCGTCGAGGATCGCGTCGCACTCCTCCTTCGAGCGGCCATGGGCCATCGTGAAGATCGAGTACGGCCAGTCCTCGTACGTCGGGCGCTGGTAGCAGTGCGAGATGCCGCGGAAGGAGGCCATCCGCGGGCCGAACTCGGCGATCTGCTCGTCGGGCACCCTCCAGACGCCCATCCCGTTGGCCGAGAAGCCGGCGCGGCGGTGAAAGAGGATCGCGGCGACGCGGCGCAGGATGCCGCGCTCCTTCATCTGGGCCATCTGCTCGAGCAGCGCGGCCTCGCTCATGCCGAGCTGCGCGGCGGCGGGCGCGTAGGGCTGGGAGATGACCGGCAGGTCGCCCTGCGTCGCGCGGATGATCTCGATGTCGCGCGCGTCGTAGGGCACGCCATCGAGCTCGACCGGCTGCTCGGCGACGCCCTCCGTCGAGAGCGACTTCGTGTCGCCCTCCATGTCGAGGTCCATGCGGATCTTGAAGAGCTTGAGCGTCGGCAGCTGGCGGATCGACTCGGCGCCGGTCAGCTCCTGCAGGACGTCGAGCGTACCCTGCAGGCCGAGCTTGGAGTCGCCCTCGACCGCGAGCGTGAACCACATGTTGAAGTCGTGGTTGCGCAGGTAGTTGTGGCTCACGCCGGGGTGCGAGTTGATGATCTTCGCCGCCCGCCAGGGGTGCTCGGGGTCGACCTTCGCCGCGACGAGCATCGACCCGTAGCCGAGCGCGCGCGTGTCGTAGATCGGCGTGACCTGGCGGATGATGCGGTCGTCGAGCAGCCGCTGCACGCGCGCCATGACCTCGGCCTCGCCGAGCCCGGCGAGCGCCGCGACGGCGCCATACGGCCGCGGCTCGAGCGGGAACGAGCCCTGCATGAGGTTGAGGATCCTGCGATCGACGTCGTCGATCGGAGCGGCGGTGCCGTCCTTGCGAGAGCGGACTTTGGGGGTGGGCGTCACAGCCATCCGGCGGCGTCCTTCGCGTGGTAGGTGATGATGATGTCGGCGCCCGCACGCCGGACCGACGTCAGGGTCTCCAGCACCGCGGCGCGCTCGTCGAGCGCTCCCACCGCCGCGGCAGCCTTGATCATCGCGTACTCGCCGCTGACGTTGTACGCCGCGACCGGCAGATGGGTGGCGTCCTTGACGCGCCGGATCACGTCGAGATACGCAAGCGCCGGCTTGACCATCACGACGTCGGCGCCCTCCTGGACGTCGAGCAGCGCCTCGCGCACCGCCTCGTCGCCGTTGGCCGGGTCCATCTGGTAGGCGCGCCGGTCGCCGAACGCCGGCGTCGAGCCGGCCGCGTCGCGGAACGGTCCGTAGAACGCGGAGGCGAACTTCGCGCTGTACGCGACGATCGGGATGTCCGCGAAGCCGTCCTCGTCGAGCGCGGCGCGGACGGCGCCGACCCGCCCGTCCATCATGTCGCTCGGGGCGACGACGTCGGCGCCGGCGCGGGCGTGCGACACGGCGGTGCGCGCGATCAGCTCGGCGCTCGGATCGTTGTCGACGGAGCCGTCGGCGCGCAGCAGCCCGCAGTGACCGTGGTCGGTGTACTCGCACAGGCAGACGTCGGTGATCACGACGAGCCCGGGGTGCGCGTCCTTGATCGCGCGCGTCGCGAGCTGGACGATCCCCTCGTCGTCGTAGGCGCCGCTGCCCTCGGCGTCCTTGTGCTCGGGGATGCCGAACAGCAGCACCGCCGGCAGGCCGAGCGCGGCCGCCTCGCCCGCCTCCTGCACCGCCGCCGAGATCGACAGGCGATCGATCGCCGGCAGCGACGCGATCGGCGTGCGGCCGGCGCCGGACTCGACGAACAGCGGCAGGACGAGGTCCGCCGGGCTCAGGCGCGTCTCGCGGACGAGATCGCGCAGCACCGGCGTCGCGCGCAGCCGCCGCAGGCGGGTCGCGGGGAAGGACATGCCTAGAGGGTAGCTGCGCTCCGCGCACGCTCCGGCATAGTTCTGGCATGGGCACCGACTGGCGGCTCGCCGGCGTGCGCATCGTGCGCGCGGACGAGCTCGACCCCAACACGCCGCAGACGCCCGGCATGAGCCGCGCGGCCGCGATCACGGCCGCGCGCGCGGGCGCCGAGAAGCTGTGGGCCGGGACCGTCGACATCGAGCCCGCCGCCCAAACCGGCGCCCACCACCACGGGCCGGTCGAGAGCATCATCTACGTCGTCAACGGCCGCGCGCGAATGCGCTGGGGCGAGCGGCTGGAGTTCCTCGCCGAGGCCGGACCGGGCGATTTCATCTTCGTGCCGCCGTACGTGCCGCACCAGGAGATCAACGCCAACCCCGACGACGCGCTGTCCTGCGTCGTCGTCAGGTCCGGTCAGGATCCGGTCGTCGTGAACCTCGACCTGCCCGACGTCGAGCCCGACCCAGAGCACGTGCGCTGGGTCGACGACATCCACTCCTAGCGGTGCTCGGTCGGCACCCGCTCGGTTGGGCCCCGCTCCGCGGGCTCGACCGGCGGCGGATGGCCGATGACCAGCGGTGACGGCGTGTTCCACGGTTCGAAGATCAGGTGGCGGCGCAGGTAGACGACGGTCTCGCGCAGCACCGCCGCGATCGGGAGCGCCACGAGCGCGCCAACGAAGCCGTAGATCTGGCCGCCGAGCAGCAGTGCGAGGATCACGAGCAGCGGGTTGAGGCGCAGCGCGCGGCCGAACACGTTCGGCGCCACGACGTGGCCCTCGAGCTGCTGCAGCGCGACGAACAGGAGCACGACCCAGAGCGCCATCAGCGGGTCCTGGATGAGCGCGACGATCACCGGCGGCATGGCTCCGATGACCGGGCCGACGTACGGCACGAGCTCCATCAAGCCGAAGAACAGCCCGAACGCGAACGCGTACGTGCGGCCGTCGGGGAAGATCCCGAGGACGCCGAAGATCCACAGCGCGATGCCCGCCGAGAAGCCCATGATCGCGCTGAACAGCAGCTGGCCGCGGACGTAGCCGAAGACCGCGCGCTGGACCGCCGTCGGATAGTCGTCCTCGGGCGTCCCGTCGCCGGGCGGCATCACGGAGCGCACGAGCTCACCGATGCGCGGGGCGTAGATCAGCATGTAGATCGACAGGACGATCACGAGGATCACGTAGAACGACAGCTCGACGAGCAGCCGCAGCAGCTCGCCGGTCAGCGACACGATCTCGCCCGAGCCCCTGACGATCTGGTCCTGCAGGCTCGCCAGCGCACTGTCGCTCTCGCCCTTGATCTGCACGTCGATGCCCTGGTCGTCGAAGAACTGCTGCACGTCGTCGAGCGTGCGGCCGGCGTCGTCGACGAGCGCGGGCACGTCCTTGGCGAACGACGTCGCCTGGTCGGAGACGGGTCCTGCGGCGAGGAAGCCGATGAACGGCAGCGCGGTGAAGAACGCGACGTACACGCCGATGACGGCGAGCGTGCGCGGGACGCGCGCGCGCTGCACGAGCGCGACGAGTGGGTTGAGGATCAGCGCGATGACCGCCGCCACGATGAACAGCAGCAGCACGGTGCCGGCCGCGTGGGCGAGCGCGTAGAGCGCCAGCACGGCGAGCGGGAGCATGACGAGCTGCACCCAGCGCGGGACGACGACCGCCGTGCCCGGAGGGATCGCCGGCGGCGGGAGCGGGATGTCGGTCACGTCGTCGGGCATCCCCTGCGTCAAAGTATGTCCCGTGCCAGACGCCGTCGCGAGCATCCTGTTCATCGGCGACATCGTCGGTTCGCTCGGCAGGCACACCCTGCTGGACCTGCTGCCGGTGCTGCGCAAGAGCCACGATCCGACGTTCGTCGTCGTCAACGGCGAGAACGCCGCGGGCGGGCTCGGCATCACGCCGAAGATCGCCGACGAGCTGTTCGGCGCCGGCGTCGACGCGATCACGCTCGGCAACCACGCCTACCACCGGCGCGAGATCTTCTCCTATCTCGATTCGCACGACGCGATCGTGCGGCCCTACAACTACCTGCGCAGCCAGCCCGGCCACGGCCTGTGCGTCGTCTCCAACGGCGCCGTGCGGCTCGGCGTGGTCAACCTCAGCGGCAACCTCTTCGTGCGCGCCGGGCGCCCTGCGTTCACCGACGTCGACGTCGCGCTCGGCGAGCTCGAGGGTCGCGTCGACCACGTCCTCGTCGACTTCCACGCCGAGGCGACGAGCGAGAAGGTCGCGCTCGGCTGGTACCTCGACGGCCGCGTGAGCGCGGTCGTCGGCACCCACACGCACGTGCCGACGGCCGACGGGCGCGTCCTGCCGGGCGGCACGGCGTACATCACCGACGTCGGCATGACGGGCCCCCGCGGCGGCGTCATCGGCGTGCGCAAGGAGCAGTCGATCCGCAGCTTCGTCACGCACATGAACGAGCGCTACGACACCTCCGAGGACGACCCCTGGCTGATGGGCGTGCTCGTGCGCTGCTCACGGTCGATGAGGGCCGACTCGATCGAGCAGCTGCTGCTGCCGGCGGTCTGAGCGGCGCGCTCAGTCGTCGGCTTCCTCGAACTGGATCCCGCGGTCGCCCGGCTGCGGTTGGCGATGGTCGACGACCCCGGCGCGGATCGGGAACGGGATGCCATAGGGGAATGCCGCGCAGTACATGCCGACGCCGGTCTGGGTGCGGTCCAGATGCCGGCAGCGCTGGCAGATGCCGCCGGTCGGCATCGATCCCTTGTGCGTGATCTCGGGGCTCACGAGGAAAATGTACCCCCGCCCGGGGAACGGTCGTGACGGGCGCGGTGCGGTGCTGTCCTGCCTTGTACGTCTCATGCCCACACTAGGCAGGACACGACGCCCCGACGCCCTCCCTCATCGATGCCGTTCCGATGACGCCTGCGGTGGGAAGCGCCCGGAAGCACAAAGGCCCGCCGATGGCGGGCCTTTGCGAGGGAGGGGGAGGTGGTTCGAGTGCTCTATCGGCCGGGAAGCGCTCGCACTTGAGCCCTTCCGTCGGCCGGGTCGAGCCGATCTCGCGGCGACCGAGCGAGCGCGGCGACGAGCAGGCCGAGGGCGGCCAGCAGCAGCGCGTTGCGGACGGCGACGATCGCCACGACGTCGCGCTCGACGTTGATGAGATCGAAGTAGCGACTCGGGAACTCGACCTGCGTGAGCGCGATCGCCGCGAGCGTCAGGACGGCGACCGCGCGCAGGCGCCAGACCCAGGCGAGCGCGGCGAACGGGGCCAGCCAGATGACGTACTGGGGCGAGAAGACCTTGCCCAGCGTGACGAACGCCAGCAGCGCGGCGAAGCCACACAGGACCATCTGGCGCGCGTCGGGGCGGCGCGCCGCGAGCGCGACGATCGCCGCCAGCGCGAGGACGAGCAGGACGCCGAAGAGCGCCTCGACGGGTGGCGCGTGACCGCCGTCGAGCCCGTTGGACTTGAAGCGATCCGGGCGCACGTTCGTACCGGTCACGTCCGAGCCGCCGAGCGCGAACAGCACGCTCGCGGGCGTCGACTCGATCTGCACCGGGCGGTCGAGATGGAACGCGAACGAGTCGACGTAGCCCGCGCCCGCCAGCGGCAGCGAGATCGCCGCGACGACGGCGGCGAAGATCGCGCCGCCGCGCAGCGCCGTGCGCCAGTCACCGCGGCCGGCGAGCCAGGCGAGCGCGACGAGCGCGAGCAGGCCGGGGAAGAGCTTCGTCATCGTGCCGGCGCCGAGCACGGCGAACGCGAGCTCGGGGCGCCCGCGCACGAGCGCGAGCAGCCCCGCGAGCGCGATCGCGATCGGCAGCGGATCGAAGTGCGTCCGCACGGCGGCGCCGACGAGCACCGGCGTCAGCGCCAGCAGCCAGGCGACGGTCAGCCCGTCGCGCCCGCCACCGGCGAGCCGCGCGGCGAGCTGCTGGCCGGCGAGCAGGCAGACGGCCATCAGCGCCGCGAAGGTCCACTCGATCGACGCGGCGTCGAGGCCCGGAACGCCCGCCAGCCAGAGCGGCAGCGCGGCGAGCGGCGGGTACTCGAAGGCGAAGTCGACGTACGGCAGCTGCCCGGCATGCAGCAGCTCGGCGTAGCCGCGATAGACGAACAGGTCGTTGACCGTGATGTCCGAGAACGGGCCCGTCGTCGTCGCGACCGCGTACAGGACGAGCAGCGCGAGGCCCGCGAGGGCGAGCTGCGATCGCCCGGCCGTCACAGGATCGCCGTCGGGCGGTGTGCCTCGGGTGCCGGCGAGCGTCAGAACGCGCGCAGTCTTGCAAACGCCTCGCGCGGCGAGCGACAATCGCCGCCGTGAGCGAACCTCCGCCAACGATCGACGCCGAGCTCGCGAGCCACATCGAGGCCGGGATCGCGATCGTCGTGGCGACCCGCGACGACGACATGCGGCCGCAGATCACGCGCGGCTGGGGCGCGAGCGTGACGGACGACGGCGCTGCGCTGACGCTCTGTGTCGCCGCCGCCGAGGGATCGCGCACGCTCGACAACCTGCGCGCAAATGGTGCGATCGCGGTCACGTTCTGCAGCCCGACGACCTATCACACCGTGCAGGCCAAGGGCGTCGCGACGGACCTGCGGCAGCCCGAAGAGCCCGACCTCGCGCGCCGCGACGAGCACATCGAGGACTTCCTCGACCAGGGCGAGCAGGTCGGCCTCGAGCGCGAGCTCGCCCGCCGCCTCACCCGCGGCGAGGTCGTTGCCGTGACGGTCGCGGTGCGCGAGCTCTACCAGCAGACGCCCGGTCCGGGGGCAGGCACGCCGCTGTGAGCCCGCGTGCGGTCCCGCTCGAGTCGCTCCGCGCCTGCCTGGCGGGCGTGATCCCGTCGCCGCTTGCGACCTGCGCCGCCGACGGCACGCCGAACATCTCCTACATGTCGATCGTCAAGTACGTCGATCCCGAGCGCGTCGCGCTCTCGCGCCAGTTCCTCAACAAGACCCGCGCGAACCTCGACACCAACCCCGTCGCGCAGGTCCTCGTCGTCGACCCGGGAACCTGCGAGGCCTATCTGCTCGACCTGCGCCACGTCCACACCGAGACCGACGGTCCCGTCTTCGAAGCGATGCGGACCGAGCTCGAGGCGGTCGCGTCGCAGTCCGGCATGGGCGACGTGTTCCGCCTGCGCGGAGCCGACATCTACCACGTCGTGCGCTGCGAGGCCGTGCACGAGGAGGACGGCCGCTCCGCCCCGGCGCGGCCGGAGCGCGACATCATCGGCCCGCTCGACGAGCTGACTCGGCGGCTCGCGCTCGCCGACAGCTACGCCGACGCCGCCACGACGGCGCTGCGTTCGCTCGAGGACCTCTTCGACTTCCCGCACGCGATCCTGCTCGCCGCCGACGAGCGCGGCGACCGCCTCTTCGCCGTCGCGAGCAACGGCTACCCGCGCTCCGGCGCCGGAGCCGAGGTGGCGGTCGGCGTCGGCCTGATCGGGATCGCGGCCGAGCGCCGGCACGTCGTGTCGGTGGCGAACCTCGGCCGCAGCCGCACGATGAGCGCCGCGGTGCGCGACAGCGTCGAGCGCGGCGGCGAGGAGCTCGCCGAGAAGGAGATCCCGCTGCCCGGCCTCGGCCGCGCGCAGAGCGCGTCGGCGGTCCCGCTCGTCGTGCGCGGCCGGCTGACCGGGCTGCTGTACCTCGAGAGCGAGCAGATCGGCTGCTTCGGGCCGCACAACGAGCGGCTGCTGCGGATCGTCGGCGCCCACCTCGGCGCGGCGCTCTCGGCGCTCGAGGACGACAGCCCTGAGACGGCCGTTGCTGTGTCGCGCCCGCACGCGGCGGGCGCCGCCGCCGTCCGGACGTCGCACGAGCCTGCTGCTTCCGGCGCCTGTCCCGTCGTGTACTACCAGGCCGACGACAGCGTGTTCGTCGGCGGCGAGTACGTCGTCCGCGGCGTGCCTGGCCGGATCCTCTGGCGGCTGCTCAACGACCACGCCGCCGACGGCCGCACGGCGTTCACGAACCGAGAGCTGCGCCTCGACGAGCGCCTCGGCCTGCCCGCCGGCGCCGACAACCTCGAGGCGCGGCTGCTCGTCCTGCGCCGGCGGCTCGGCGTCGCGGGCTGCGGCGTCGGCCTCGAGCGGGTCGGGCGCGGGCGCCTCGAACTGCGCGTCGAGCGGCCGCTCGAGCTCTCCGAGATCGTCACCAGCGGGCCGATGCGCGCGGCCCACGCTCGACCCGACGCAACCGAGTAGCGACCTTCTCAGCTCCGATAAGGAGTTCGTAAGCGACTTCTAGGAGACGCCGGCGAGCAGCGCTGGGACGGTGGCGGTGTCAGGCAACACACCACCACAAGGAGCAGCGGGATGACCACCGAGACGCAGATCACGCACTACGCCTACAAGCCTGGCATCGGCCTCGCGCAGGTCTGGTGGCTCGGCGGTCGAGTCGCCATCAAGGCCGGCAGCGAGCAGACGTGCGGGCGTTTCTCCCAGTTGGAGTTCGACGATCCGCGCGGTACTGCGCCCCCGCTGCACATCCATCACGGCGAGGACGAGACGTTCTACGTCGTCTCCGGCTCGGTGACCGTCCTCGTCGGCGACGAGCGCATCGAGGCTGACGCCGGCGACTTCGTCTTCGCTCCGCGCGGCACGCCGCACGCGTACGTCGTCACCTCCGAGCGCGCGCGGATGCTCGTGACGTTCAGCCCGGGCGGCGTCGAGGAGTTCTTCGTGCAGGCAGGCGTGCCCGACGACGGCAGTGGCGTGCCGCCGGCCGCCGCAATGCAGGCCCCGCCGGAGCCGGAGGAGCTCGCGCGCGCGGTGGCGCGTTACGGCGTCGAGATCGTGGGCCCGCCGCCGACGCTCGCCGACCTCGAGCTCGAGGACTAGCGGACGAGCCGCTCGCGCCCCAGCAGCGCGATCATCACGAGGCCGAAGAACCACGGCAGGTAGAGGTAGAACCAGTGCGTCGCGGCGAGCTGCAGCGCGATGATGATCGCGGCGCTGCAGCTCGCGAGGCCGACGAGGTCGCGCCGTCGCGGGACGACGGCGAGCGCCAGCGCGAGCAGCACCGCGGCGACCTGCACGGCCCGCTGGGCGTAGTTCAGCCACGACACGTCGGGGTCGTACAGGCCCCAGATCGAGAACGGCGAGCCGCGCTGCGCCTGGAAGGCGATCGTCGCGTCCCAGAAGCTGCGCAGCTCGACGTGCCCGAGCAGCGGCGCGAACGCGAGCGCGGCGGCGACCGCGAAGCCGGCGCCGAACGTCGCCAGCGCGCGCGGGCGCAGCCCGTCGTGGGTTGCGAACAGCGGCGCCAGCGCGAGCGGGGCGAACTTCGTCAGCCCGGCCAGCGCGACGAGCGCGCCGCGCGCGGGCGCGCTGCCGGCCGCCCACACCGCCGCCAGCACGAGCACCGCGACGAGCGTGTCGTTGCTGTTGGACATCAGCGCGTAGAGCGTGAACGGGTACGTCACCCACGCGTAGGCGAGCACGACGCCGAGCTCCGGCCCGCGCATCCGCCGGCCGATCAGAAACAGCAGCAGGACGGCGAGCAGATCGAACGCGATCGCCGCAGCGTGCGCCGCCGGGAGGTCGTCCCAGCGCCCCCCCCAGGGCAGTGCCTGCTCGAACGGCACGTAGGCGAGGTAGGCGACCGGTCCATACGTGTCGCCGCTCGCGTTATCGGCCGGAAAGGCGCCGTACAGCGGGCTTCCGTCGACGATCCGGTCGGCGCCGATCACGCCCGCGTAGCCGACGTCGATGACGTTTGACTGCGTGATGTCGAGCGCGACGCGGAAGCCGACGAGGAAGATCACGGCGATCGCCAGCCAGCGGACCGGCACGAGCAGCGCCAGCGGCCGGCGCGCCGGCTCGGCGGCGCCCCGGCGGCGCAGCCCGATCGCGAGCATGCGCGCGAGCAGGTACGCGAGCAGCGGATAGACGAGCGGGACGGACACGTCGATCCGCGCGGCGTTGAAGAACGCCAGCGACGCCGAGAACGCGCTCAGCACGAGCAGGTCGAGCTGGAGCATCCCCCACGGCGGGCGCAGGAACGGCGCCACGAACAGCACGGCCAGCGGGATCCAGACCCAGGGGGCGTTGACGATCCGCCCGAACGCGCCGGGATAGCCGCGCGCCATCGACCATGGCACCTGGTAGTCGGTCCACGCCTCGAGCACGCGGCCGCGGCGGTCGTCGACGAGCACCTGCGCGATCTCCTTGCGCGGCACAGCGGGTCGCGTCTTGGCGAAGTAGGAGACCTGCCAGCGGTCGGCGCCCTTGAGGAAGACCTCTCGCGTCGCGCCCGGGTACTCGCGCAGCTCGCGCCGCAGCTTCGCGACGCGACCGGCGAGCGCGGCGACGTGGTCGGCGGTCAGCAGGCGGCCCTTCGGCCGGACGTCGTTGCGCTCCGGGCGGACGAGCGCGTCGGGGCTCGCGGGCGCCGCGGGCGCCGGCAGGCCGGCAGCGCTGCCCGGAGTGCGCTCCTGCGCCGCCGCCGGCGCGGCAACGAGCACGGCGAGGATCACCGCGGCACAGGCCGCGCGGCGCATCTAGTGGGTCCCCACTACGTCCTGAAGCTCCAGAGCTTGTTGCCGACGAAGTTCAGCGGCGTCGCGGCGGCGATCGCGATCGCCTGCGCCGGGACCTCTGCGACGCCGAGCCCGTCGACGAGCGTGTAGAGCACGATCAGGTTGAAGGCGAACGCGGACAGCGAGACGACGCAGAAGCGCGCCGCCTGGAATCCGGCGTGCCCGTCGCCGGCACGGAACGTCCAGCGGCGGTTCCAGACGAAGTTGTTGCTGAGCGCGACGATGAACGCCGCCGTCGCGGCGATGCCCTTGTCGAACGCGGCGCCATGCACGAGCAGCGTGAAGACGGCAAGGTTGATGACGTAGCCGCTGGCGCCGACCGCGGCGAAGCGCACGAGCTGCGACCAGTTGGACTGCTTGGCGAGCGCAACGCGAACGCGGCGGTGCCCGCGCAGGCGGCCCGGATCGATCGCGCTGTCGGCGACGGCCTCGTCCACGCTCACGCCGACAAGATTACGCGGCACCGAAATGGCCGACGATCATCGGCGCCACGTCCGCGATCGACCAGTGCCCGTCGGCGCGCTCGGGCGGGACCTCGAGGCCGCAGAACAGCAATGCGCCGAGCGAGTCGACGCGGTGCAGCGAGCCGTGGCTGCCGCCGCGCACGTGAGCGCGGTTACCCCAGTCGGGGAACTCGTAAGCGGGCTCCGCGGACAGCAGCACGTCGCCCGACGTCGGGCACGACATCGCCGCCCAGACGCGGGCCAGCGCGTCGGGGTAGTGCTCGCAGTGGAAGACCCCGTCCTCGACCGTCGCCAGCAGCGTGTCGAGCTCGCCGTCGACGGACCAGCGCCGCCCGCGCACGTCGGCGACCTCGTCGCCCGGCGCGAACGACAGGTCGCCGCGCTGCCCGCCGATCCGCACGCGCGGGTTGCCGGCGTCGGGATCCCACCACATGACGAGGTCGACGCCCTCGATCGCGCGTGCGGTCGCCACGACGCGCGGCGCCGCGCTCGTGCGCGATTCGAGCAGCAGGTAGATCATCGCCGAGCGCTGCGCCGGGCACATCGCAAGCTCGGCGTGGCGGGCGCCTGCGCCCGACGGCGGCAGCACGCGCCAGTCCGCGAACGGGCCGTTGAGGTCGATCGTGCGCTCGATGTGCGAGTGCGAGTGATCGGCCATGACGATCATCGCGTGCTCGGCGAGGAAGGCGTCGGGCCCGCCGCCGGCCTCCATCACGCGCCACAGCTCGGCGTCGGCAGCCGCGATCGACCGGATCTGCGCGTGCGGGCCGTACTTGTGCGAGTGCGCGTCGTTGTCCGGCAGCGACAGCAGAAGGAAGTCGAAGAGGTCGTGCTCGACGAGGTACGCCCCGACGCAGCCGGCGTGCTGGTCGCGCATGCCCGGGATCCCCATCCGCGACCAGCACGTCGTCCTGCGGCTCGCGAAGATGTCGGCGTAGAACAGCTCGCGCGGACCGCGCGTGGAGCGCTTGAAGAGCGACGAGGCCGCGCGCGTCAAGGCGAAGTCGCGCGAGATCTCGTGCTCGTGGCGGCCGCGGTAGATGAGGTACGTCGTGCATGCCGTACGCACGCTCTCGGCGTCGTCGAGCGCCTCGAACACCGTCACCACGTCGGGCGAGAGGTGCGTCGCGTTCATGTTGAAGATCGTGTCGACGAGCTGGCGGTTGAGGCCGAACTTGCGCGACGCCGAGAACGACGACCCGTACTCGATGTAGCGCTGCTCGCCGCGCGAGTACCAGTTCATCGAGGGGATCTCGTGCTCGTCCTGCAGCCGGCCGGTCGCGATCGTCGCCGCGCAGACCGGCGTGACGGAGGGAAACGCCGCGACGCATTCGGGCACGTATAGGCCGCGGTCGGCGATCGCCTTCAGCGCCGGCGCGCTGCCGGCCTTCATCGCGCGCTCCACCATCGTCGGCTTCATACCGTCGATGACGGTCAGGACGAGCTTGGGGGGCTTCGCCACGAAGGGACCGTGCTCACCGCAGGATGCGCAGCCCGGCGTACTTCTCGCCCTCGCGGCGCCGGCCGCCGCGCAGCATGAAGGCGAAGAAGCCGAGCGCGAGAACCGAGATCGGCGCGACGACGACCGACAGGCCGGCAAGCAGGACCGCGGTGCCTTCGAGATAGACCGGCAGCGCGCCGCGCGCCTCGGAGTCGAGGCGCACGCGCACGCGTCCGACGAGCGAGCGGGTGGCGGCGTTCGCGAGCGCCGCGCAGAGTCCGCCGGCGAGCAGGCCGGGCCACCACATGTCGGTGTTGTCGGCGAGCGTCGCGGCGAAGAGCAGCGCCCCGATCCCGATCGAGACGCCCTGCATCGCGGCATCGATCGGACCGGCCGTCATGTCGATGCGGCGCGCGAGCGCGAACGCGACCAGCAGCACGACGGTGATGACGAGCAGCCAGAGCGAGCTCTCCATGAACGCGAACGGGGTGCCCTCGTAGTCGATCCCGACGTCGGCGGTGGCGAGCGCTCCCGCTACGAGCGCCGGCAGGATCGGCCGCATGCCGGCCGCGCCGGCCAGGCCAGCGCCTTGAAGAATGTCGATCAGCAGCTGCAACGGGTCCGGTACCGTGGAGGGCGCATGACGATAGACGACAGGGACGCGCGGACCCCCCGCGGACCACGAACGATGACAAGTGCTCCCGGTCCCCGTCAGGCGTCGCGTGACCTCGAGCGCTACGCAGGTCTGTTCGCCGCGCGCACGAAGGTCATGAAGTCCTCGGCGATGCGCGACCTGATGGCGCTGACCGAGCGCAGCGACATCATCTCGCTCGCCGGCGGCCTGCCCGACACGTCGTCGTTCCCCGCCGAGTCGTTCGCCGCGATCATGGGAAAGGTCGCCGTCGACTCGACCGCGCGCTCGCTGCAATACGGCCCGACCGAAGGCCTCGGCGTGCTGAAGACATGCATCGCCGACGTCATGGCCGAGGAGGGCACGACGATCGATGCCGAGGACGTGCTCGTCACGACCGGCGGCCAGCAGGTCATCGACCTCGTCTGCAAGACGCTGATCGACCCGGGCGACGTGATCATCGCCGAGGCGCCGACGTACCCCGGCGCGGTGCCGACGTTCTGCTCCTACCAGGCCGAGGTCGTCCAGATCAGCCTCGACGAGGACGGCATGCGGATCGACGAGCTCGAGCAGACGCTCGAGCGGCTCGACCGCGAGGGCCGGCGGCCGAAGTTCATCTACACGGTGCCGACCTTCCAGAACCCCGCCGGGACGACGATGTCGCTACCGCGCCGGCGCCGCCTGGTCGAGGTCATCCGCGAGCGCGAGCTGCTCGTGCTCGAGGACAACCCCTACGGCCTGCTGCGCTACGAGGGCGACCCGCTGCCGACGCTGTACTCGCTCGAGGGCGGCGACTTCGTGATCTACCTCGGCACGTTCTCGAAGATCCTCTCGCCCGGCGTCCGCCTCGGCTGGAGCGTCGGACCGCGGCCCGTGCTCGAGAAGATGAACGTCGGCAAGCAGGCCTCCGACCTGTGCTCGTCGTCGCTGACGCAGCTCTTCGTCGCCGCGTACTTCGAGAGCGGTCGCTGGCAGGACTACGTCCATTCGCTGCGCGAGATCTACCGCCGCCGCCGCGACGTCATGCTCGACTCGCTCGCCGAGTACCTCGTGGGCGGGCGGGACGAATTCCGCTGGACGCACCCGCAGGGCGGACTCTTCATCTGGGTCACGCTGCCCGACTACATCGACACGACCGACCTGCTGGCGCTCGCGCTCGACCAGCACGTCGCGTTCGTGCCCGGCCGCTCGGCGTTCCTCGACGGCCGCGGCGCGAGCTCGATGCGGCTGAACTTCTCAGGCGTGACCGAGGGCGAGATCCGCGAGGGCGTGCGTCGCATCGGCGAGGTCGTGCGCGAGCAGGTCGAGCTCTACGGCACGCTGACGGGCACGCATCGCACCCTCCCCGCGCCGGCCGAACCGGCTCCGAGCGAGCCCGATGCAGCGCTTGCCGACGTCCTGCATCTGCCGGCGCTCGAGCGCCGCCGGGGTGGCGGGCACGGCGTCCGCGAGGGATGACCCGCAGGCCGTGAGCCGCGTCGCAGTGCTCAAGGGCGGCCGCTCGCTCGAGCGCCAGGTGTCGCTGAAGTCGGGCGGGCGCGTGCAGGACGCGCTCGAGCGGCTCGGGCACGACGTCGTCGCGATCGACGTCGGACACGACCTCGTGCAACGCCTGCGCGCCGCCGAGCCGGACGTCGCGTTCGTCGCGCTGCACGGCCGCGACGGTGAGGACGGGACGGTCCAGGAGCTGCTCGAGGCGCTCGGCATCGCGTACACCGGCAGCGGCGTGTCGGCCTGCATCCGCTGCTCGGACAAGGTCATCGCCAAGCACCACATGCTCGACGCGGGGATCCCGACGCCGGACTTCTTCGCGTTCAACGAGACGGCGTTCAAGGAGCTCGGTGCGGCCGACGCGCTCGCCGAGATCGAGCAGCGGCTCGGGTTTCCGATCGTCGTCAAGCCGGCCGGCCAGGGATCCGCGCTGGGGATCAAGTTCGCCGCCACGCCGCAGGAGGTGCCGGGCGCGCTCGTGGCGGCGTTCTCCTACGGCGACAAGGTCCTGCTCGAGCGCCACGTGCATGGGCGCGACCTCGCCGTGTCCGTGCTCGACCGCGAGGTGCTGCCGGTCGTCGAGGCGGTCCCGCGCGACGAGGACTTCTACGACTTCGAGGCGCGCTACGAGATCGGGCGCACGGAGTTCGTCTGCCCCGCGGAGCTTCCGACGCAGATCACCGAACGCGCCCAGGAGCTCTCGCTGGAGGTCTGGGACATGCTCGGCTGCCGCGGCTTCGCGCGGGTCGACCTCATGTTCTGCGAGGAGACCGCCGAGCTGACCGTGCTCGAGGTCAACGCGATCCCGGGGCTGACGGAGACGTCGCTGCTGCCGATGGCCGCCGACGCGGCGGGGATCGGGTTCGATGCGCTGATCGAGCGCATCGTCGAGCTTGCGGTCTAGTCCTCGCCCGCGAAGTCTTCCGGTGAGACCTGGTCGAGGAAGTCCTTGAACTTCTCGACGACCTCCTCGGTGTCCTCGACGTCGTGCTCGAACTCGATCGCCGATTCGGCGATGACCTCCTCGGCGGCGAAGATCGGTGCGCCGGAGCGGACGGCGAGCGCGAGCGCGTCGCTGGGGCGCGAATCGATCTCCATCACCTTGCCGTCGACGGCGAGCGTGATCGAGGCGAAGAACGTGTTGTCGCGCAGCTCGGTGACCGCCACCTGCGTGCAGCGGACGTCGAGCTCGCCGAGCATGTCGCAGAGCAGATCGTGCGTCATCGGACGCGGCGTCGTGGCCCCCTGCAGCTTCATCAGGATGGCGGCCGCCTCCGGGTGACCGATCCAGATCGGCAGGAACTTGTTGCTGTCGACCGTCTTCAACAAGACGATCGGCTGCTTGCCGACCATGTCGAAGCTGACGCCGTAGATGACCATCTCCTGCATCTGCAGGAGCATAGCTACGGGCTATCGGCGGACCCCAATATCGACCGTCCGCGCCGGTCCCGCTACGCGCCCGCGATTGCGCGTTACGGAACATTCTCTCCCGCTCACGGGCGCGCATGTCTATAGTCGCGCAATGGCAACACGTGATGCGGGGGAGCCAGTACGCGTGGCCAGCGGTCGCGATCGAATTCTCAACGCGGCATACGGCCTGTTCAGTCGATCCGGGGTGCGCGCGATCGGCGTGGACACGATCACCGCCGAGGCGGACGTGGCGAAGATGACGCTGTATCGAAACTTCGCCTCCAAGAACGACCTTGCGCTCGCGTTCCTGGCGCTGCGCGAGGAGCGCTGGACGAAGGGCTGGCTGGAGGCGGAGATCAAGGGCCGCGCCGACACGCCCGCGGAGCAGCTGCTGACGATCTTCGAGCTGTTCTCCGAATGGTTCGCGCGCGACGACTTCGAGGGCTGCGCCTTCGTCACCTCGCTGCTGGAGTTCGACGATCCCGACGACCCGGTTCGCCAGGCGTGCGTCGCGCACCTCGCGAACATCCGCGCGTTCTTCTGCGAGCTTGCTGCCGAGGCCGGCGTCGCCGAGCCGGAGCGCTTCGGCGCGCAGTGGCACATCCTCGCGAAGGGCTCGATCATCGCCGCGCACGAGGGCGACGCCGACGCGGCGAGCAAGGCGCGCGAGATCGGTCTGCTGATGTTCGCCCGCGAGGGCATCGCCGTCTAGCCCGGCATCCAGCCATAGCCCGACCAACCGGTGGCGTACGGGCGGCTCAGGCCGTCAGGACGAGCGGCGCGCCGTCGCGGACGACGATCGTGTGCTCGGCGTGCGCGCTCAGCGAGCCATCCGCCGTGCACACCGTCCAGCCATCGCGGCTCATCCGCACGGCCGGCTCGCCCGCCGCCACGAGTGGCTCGATCGTGATGACGAGCCCGCTGCGCAGCGGCTGCGAGAGCTCCTCGTCGAAGACGTTGGGCACGTCGGGGGCCTCGTGGATGCGACGGCCGATGCCGTGTCCCATCAGCCCGTCGCAGACCGAGAAGCCGCGCGCCTGGACGGTGCGCTGCACCGTCGCACCGATCGTGTTCAGCGGCACCCCCGCATGGACGACCCGCAGCGCGCTGGCGAGCGCCTCTTCGGCGACGCGGACGAGCCTGAGCGACTGCGGCCGTCCCGCGCCGACGACGACGGTGCGGCAGGCGTCGGCGTACTGGTGAAAGCCCTGGCCGCCGATGTACGTGTCGGTCTTCGCGCCGTACCACCGGTAGACCGAGCTCCCCGACGCGTAGGCCACGATCGCGTAGGCCGTGCCCGCCGTCACCGCAGCCGACAGGCCGAGCGGCAGCCACCCGCCGGCTTGAGCGACCTGTTGCGCACCCAGATACGTCTGCGCGAGCACGGTGCCTCCCGGGCGCCGTCCGATCCGACGTCGCGCAGCTCGACGCCAAGCGGATCGGCTGCCGCGTCCTTGGCCAGATGGAGCGCGACGCCTTCGAGCGTTCCGCTGATCCGCGCCGTGAACGTCTGCGCGATGCTCTGGGTGGCGCCGGGCAGCCGGCGATCAGCGTCGATACCAAGAAGAAAGAGCTGATCGGCGACTTCAAGAACGCCGGCCAGCAGTGGCGGCCCAAGGGCGATCCGGTCCTGGTGCGCACGAAGGACTTCAAGGACAAGCAGCTCGGCAAGGTCACCCCTACGGGGTCTATGACATCGCGCTAGACGAGGGCTTCGTCAGCGTCGGAGTCGACGCCGACACCGCCCAGTTCGCCGTGCAATCGATCCGCAGTTGGTGGCGCAACCTGGGCCAGCAACGCTACCCCGACGCCCGCACGCTGACGATCACCGCCGACTGCGGCGGCTCAAACGGCAATCGCCTGCGCCTATGGAAAACCGAGTTGCAACGCCTCGCCGACGAAACCGGCCTCACGATCAGCGTCTGCCACCTCCCGCCCGGCACGAGCAAGTGGAACAAGATCGAACACCGCCTGTTCAGCTTCATCGCCCGCAACTGGCGCGGCCAACCCCTCGTCTCCCGCCAAGCCGTCGTGTCGCTGATCGCCGCCACGACGTCGACCAAAGGACTCAAGGTCTACGCCGAGCTCGACGAGAACACCTACCAACGCGCGATCACGATCACCGACGCCGAACTCGCCGCCGTAAATCTCGTCCCCGACGACTTCCACGGCGAATGGAACTACCGCATCAACCCACCACGTTAATGATTGACCCCTCCTAACGCGGCGAGTGGCGCATTGTCAACCGCGGTGAGCGGGCGATCCAGGCTCGAACCCTCGGCACGGCAGCAGCGACTGGCCATCTCATGCATGGGCGAGCTGCTTCTGGCCGGGCCGACCGTGCGCGTGGCGCCGGGCTTAGGCGCCCGAGAAATCTGCCGTGGCGGGGATCTGCTTCGGCGGGCGGCCGATCACGATCGCTATCTCCTTCTGGTCGGTCAGCTGGATGGCTCGCGGATCTCGCGTGTAGGGCTTGCCGTCGACATGGAACGCAAGCTCGTCGTCGCCGCAGAAGGGCCCGACGCAGGATTCGGTCAGGCGCACGCCCCATTGGATGAAGAACTCGCCCAGCGTGTTGGCCTTCGCGCTCTTGGCCTCGGTGTGAAGGACGCCTGACCTGTCATGCGTGTGCAGCGGTGAGATGCACGGTCGCCGACACAGCTCGATGCCACCGTAGGTCGTTGACCCGTCGAACTCCTCGGTGATCTTCACCTCGGGGTCGCGGAGGTCGATCCCGATCGCGGCCGGCACCGTCACCGGCCTGCCATCCACGAAGACGTCCAGGTGGGCGTGGACGTGGTTGTTCAGGAACTCCTTGCGCTCGGGCTTCAACCCGGCGAGAACGGCGCGGGCGAGGGGATCCTTGGGCGCCGGCCAGTTCACGACCCGGGCAGGTTTCGACTCCGGCTCCGACTCGGAGCTCAGCAAGACCACAGCGATCACGCCAACGGCTGCCAGGGCTGCCACGGCGATCGCGTAACGCCACCTCCCCGACACGGCGCGAGTATATGCAGGAGCACGCCCGAGATGGGCCGCAACTCGCAAGTCCCGAGTGGGCGATCCTGGATTCGAACCAGGGACCTCTTCCTTATCAGAGAAGCGCTCTAACCGACTGAGCTAATCGCCCGAACGGCGGACGAGTTTAGCGGCCCCGGCCGGCCGGCCGGCGATCAGGCGACGGCGCGGGGACGCAGCCGGCGGGCGAGCGCGAGCGCCTCGCCGGGATCGTCGAACTGCAATTCCACGCGATAGCCGTCCCCGCGTGGCTTGACGGTCACTTCGATGCCGAGCGCGCCGCCGAGGGCGTCGGCGATCTGCTCGGCGGCGGCGTGTTGGTCGGGGTGCGCGATCGCGCGGGCGCGCACAGGCGGGCTCGCGCTGCGCGCGCCGGCGTCGCGGGCGCGTGTCTCGAGCGCGCGCACCGACCAGCACTCGGCGACCGCGCTGCGCGCGAGGCGGCTGCGGTCGCCGTGGTCGCCGGCGAGCAGCAGCGCGCGGCCGTGGCCTTCGGAAAGCTCGCCGCGCTGGAGCAGTTCGAGGACGTCGTCGGGCAGGTCGAGCAGGCGCATGAGGTTCGTGACCGCGACGCGGCTGCGGCCGACGCGCAGCCCGACCGACTCGCGCGTCAGCCCGAGCTCCTCGACGAGCGCGGCGCAGGCGCGCGCCTCCTCGACGGGGTTGAGATCCTCGCGGGCCATGTTCTCGATCAGCGCCGCCTCGAGCGCCTCGGCGTCGTCGCGGTCGCGGATCAGCGCGGGGATCGTCTCGAGGCCGGCGATCTTCGCCGCGCGCCAGCGGCGCTCGCCGGCGACGAGCTCGTACGTGCCGCCTGCGACGGGCCGGATCAGCACCGGCTGCAGCAGGCCGCGCGCGCGCACCGAGCCCGCCAGCGCCTCGAGCGACGCCTCGTCGAAGGCGTGCCGCGGCTGCCTCGGGTTCGGGACGATGAGGTCGACCGGGACCTTGCGCAGGTCGTCCCCCGTCGCGGCGGGTGCGCCGGACACCCTGAGGATCTCGGCGAGCCCGCGGCCCATCCCGCGTGCCGGCGTCACGTCGCCGCCCCCGCCCGCACGACCTCCTTGGCGAACTGGAAGTACGCATCGGCGCCGGAGCAGTGCGGGTCGTGGTGCGTGACGGGCAGGCCGTAGCTCGGCGCCTCGCCGACGCGGACGTTGCGCGGGATGACCGTGTCGAAGACGAGGTCGGGGAAGTGCTCGCGCACCTCGCGCTCGACGTCGCGGGCCAGGCGGGTGCGGCCGTCGTGCATCGTCAGCAGCATCCCCGCGATCGTCAGCCGCGGGTTGAGCTCGCGCCGGATCAGGGCCAGCGTGTCGAGCAGACCGGCGAGGCCCTCGAGCGCGAAATACTCCGTCTGGACGGGCACGATGACGCGATCGGCGGCGACGAGCGCGTTCACCGTCAGCGGGCCGAGCGACGGCGGGCAATCGAGCAGGACGTGCTCGAAGCGCGCGCGCGCGCCGCTCAGCGCCTCGCGCAGGCGCGTCTCGGAGCCCGGCTCGCGCGGCAGCTCGGTGTTGGCCGCCGCGAGGTCGGGGTGCGCGGGCACGAGCTTGAGGCGCTCGATCGCGGTGTCCGCCACCGCGTCGTCGAGCGCGCAGCGTCCGGCGAGCACGTCATAAATGTTCGGCTCCGTGTCCTTTGCGACGCCGAGGCCGAGCGTGGCGTTCGCCTGCGGGTCGATGTCGACGAGCAGCGTCGCGAAACCGGCCTCCGCGATGCAGGCCGCGACGTTGACGGCCGTCGTCGTCTTGCCCACGCCGCCCTTCTGGTTCGCGATCGCGTAGACGGTGCCCATCGGACCTCCAACGGTAGCGGGATGAACGGTCGGAGCTGTGATGGTTCGGTGTCGCACCGCCGTGGCTGGCCGTCAACCAGACGCTCGTAGCGGTCGTTTGCGGGCGATTCCCGGTCGACGGGGGAAACGGTTCGGTGTCGAACTCACCTTGAGGTAGAGATGAAGGTAACGGTGTTCGGCTCCGTCCCACGGCCGTACGGGGCGCACGTCGCCGCCCTCGAGCCGCGTCGCCGCGGCGGCGGCGGCCCCGTCGCGCTCTTCATCGCTGTCGCGGCGCCCCTTCCAGGCGACGAGCGCGCCGCCGATCACGAGCAGCGGTGCCGCGTACTCGACGAGCACCGCGAGCGGGGCCAAGGCGCGCGCCGTGACGAGATCGCAGCGCTCGATGCCGCCCGTCCAGGCCTCCGCGCGCTCGGCGACGACCTCGGCGTTCGACAGTTCCATCTCTGCGACAGCGCGCTCGAGAAACGCGCACTTTCGCTTGCTCGCCTCGACCAGCGCCACCGCGGATCCCGGTAGCGCGGCCGCGAGCACGAGCCCCGGGACGCCGGCGCCGGATCCCAGGTCGGCGATCCGGCGGGCGCCGCGGACGTGCTCGAGCTCTAGCGCGACGAGCGCGTCGGCGACGTGCGCATCGACCGCCGCGGCGGGTTCGCGCACGGTCGTCGGCGCGTGGGGATCGGCGGCGAGCAGGTTGAGCAGGCGGGACAGCGCGGGCGCCGCGGCCGGCCGCAGGTCGTAGCGCTCGCCGAGCTCCCGCAGCCGGCGCTCGACCGTCATCGCTGTGCGCGCGCCCGTACGCGCGCGATGTACGGCCCGTAGCGTTCATGCAGGTCGGCGAGGCGGCAGGCGGCGTGTTCGTCGAGCTCGGGCACGATCAGCTCGTCCAGCAGCGGCAGGACGTCTTCGACGAGCGCCGGCCCGCGCGCCACCCATTGGAAGTACGAGCGATCGGCATGGTGGTAGGGCCCGTACAGGCGCGAGCGTGGAAAACGCTCGACGAGCCAGCGCATCAGCGACTCGTGTCGGACGTGCTTGCGCAGCATGACGTGCGGCTGCTTGCCGTCGCCTCCGAACGAGCCCTCGCTCATGAGGATCCCGGCGATCAGCCCGCGCTCGGTCTCGGTCAGCATCGCGCCAGTGTTACACCGGGGAGAAAAACGTGAAACGGTGGTCGGCAGCCGCGCGTCAACCCAGCACCGCGGCGCCCGCGCCCTACTGCGTCAGCGGCGCAACGACCAGGTGCCGGTCCGGCTCGTCGCCCTCGGAGTACGTCTGCACCGAGCCGTGCTCGCGCAGGTACTCGTGCACGACGCGGCGCTCGCTCGGTGTCATCGCGTCCAGCGCGACCGGCCGCCCCTGCCGCAGCGCATCCTCGGCGGCGTGGTCGGCCTGGCGGCGCAGGATCGTCTCGCGGCGCTCGCGGTAGCCCTCGGCGTCCACGACGATTCGCCGGCCGTGCTGCGCGCGCGCGCCGCTGACGCGCTGCGCAAGGTGCTGGACGGCGTCGATCGTCTGCCCGTGACGGCCGATGAAGAGGCCGAGATCCTCGCCGTGGACGGTGCCCGTGCACGTGTAGCCGTCGTCGGAGATCTCGATCGATGCGTCGAGGCCAAGCGCCTCGACGACGCGTTCGAGCAGCTCGCGTACGGCGTCGCCCGGCTGCTCGGTCATCAGCGCCGGCGCCCCGATCGCTTCTTCTTCTTGCGCGGCGAGCGCGGCGGTGGGCCGCTCGGCGCCCGCTTCGCGGCAGCCGCCGGCGCGGGCGCAGGCGTCTTCGGGCTCATCACGCCGCCGGTCAGCTTCTGGAACAGGGTCTCCTTCTCCTCGCCGTCGCCGCCGCCGTCGGGCGGTTTGGGCGGCAGGATCGGACCGAGCTTCTTGCGCAGCAGATACCCCTGGCCGACGGTCCAGAGGTTCGTCGTGATCCAGTAAACGAGCAGACCGGCCGGGAACTCGTAGAGCAGGATGAAGATCGCGAAGACGAGCGGCAGGCCGTACATCAGCATCTGCTGGTTGCGGTCCGGCGTTGACGGCGTCAGCAGCGTCGAGAGCAGCTGCGAGCCGACATAGAGGAGCATCAGCGTGGCGAGCACCCAGCCCGTCGCGCCCGCTGTCAGGTCGGGGACGAAGAGAAACTGCTCGGCGCCGGTCGGGTGCGCGATGTCCCCGCAGGCAGGCAGCTTCCCGTCGGCGCCCGCGACGACGCCCGGAACGTCGCCGCAGATATGGCGCCGCAAGGGACCCTGAAGCAGGTAGTACAGCCCGATGAAGAACGGAAACTGCGCCAGCAGCGGGAGGCAAGATGCGAACGGATTGATCTTGTTCTCCGAATAGAACTTCATGATCTCCTGCTGCTGCTTCTGCTTGTCGTCCTTGTGCTTGGCCTGCAGCTTCTTCAGCTCGGGCGCCACGGACGCCATCGCCCGCATCGACTTGAACTGCTTGACCGTGAGCGGCGCCATCGCGGCGCGGACTACGACGGTCAGCAGCACGATCGACGTGCCCCAACCGACGTTGAGCGTGTCGTGGATGAAGACGAGGATCGGCTCCAGCACGTCCACGATGAACTGCACGGGGGCGATGAGGGCGATGAGGGTCATGAGATCAGCGGGAGCGAGGCGGCGGGAACAGGCGCTGTGCGTCGACCGGGTCGTAGCCCCCGTGGGAGAAGGGGTTGCAGCGCAGCACGCGCCACGTCGCCAGCACAAGCCCGCGAAGTATGCCGAACTGCTCGAGCGCCTGGACGGCGTACGCCGAGCACGTGGGCTCGTACTTGCAGCGGCGCGGAAGCGCGGGCGAGATCACGCGGCGATAGACGACGAGCGGCGCCCGCACGGCGCGCACGGCCACCTTCATGACGCGGCCGCCTGCTCGAGCAGCTCGCGCAGCGCGCCGCGCACGCCGTCGAGGCCCTCGCGCCGGGCGAGCTCGCGCGACGGCGGGCGCGCGACGACGACCACGTCGAGGCCGCGCGGGACGAGCTCGGCCTCCGCGGCGAAGGCCTCGCGCAGCAGCCGCTTGACGAGGTTGCGGTCGACGGCTCCGCCGACCTTGCGCGAGACCGATACGCCGAGCCGCGCCTCGGCGGCATCGCCCGCACGCGGGAACGTGTAGACGACGAAGTGCCGGTTGCCGTGCGAGCGGCCCTGGCGGTACGCGCGATCGAAGTCCGCGCTGCGCGACAGGCGGCCGCGACGCGCTCCGGCGCGACTGGGAACGCGTGACGTCCGCTCGTCCACGATGAGCAGCCTAGAGCGTCCGTTGGCCCGGCTTGCGCGGCTGCGACGCTCAGACAGTGAGCCGCTTGCGACCCTTGGCGCGACGGCGCTTGAGGGTCAGGCGGCCGGCCTTCGTCTGCATCCGCTGACGGAAGCCGTGCGTACGTGCGCGCTTGCGCTTCTTGGGCTGGTAGGTGCGCTTCATACGAGGGTGCCTCGCCGGGTGCCGGCGGCGGTCGATGCTAGCGCACCGCTGCGCGCGCGCAGGCCTGGGAGATTTTTCCCGCGCTGAGCGGGCTCCGCGTGGAAGCCCCCCGGAGGGCCGCTTGGGCGCTGGTATATTCGCCGCCGCCCGGGCCGCTCGCAGGGCCCTCCGCAGTTGCAGTCGGTCCCCCTCCGAAGGAGTCGATCACGCCTGGCCTCTCCCCGCAGCTCGCCCGCGACTGGGCGCTGATCCAATCGGAGCTGCGCCGGGCCGTGCCCGATCCGACGTTCGAGATCTGGCTGGCGCCGCTGCGTCCGCGCGCGCTGATCGGGGACACGCTCGTCGTCGCGGCGCCCGACGAGATCCGCAGCTGGGTCGCCGACCGCTTCGCGCGCGTGCTGCAGACCTGCGCGGCGGCCGTGCTCGGTCCCGAGACGACCGTCGACGTCGTCGCGCCCGACGCGAAGCTCGACGAGCGCGCCGACAGCGCGGCGCCCGCGCGTGAGCGCGAACGCGCGGCCGAGCCGGCGTTTCATCCGAAGTTCACCTTCGACCAGTTCGTCATCGGCGACGCCAACCGCCTCGCCCACGCCGCCGCGCTCGCCGTCGCCGAGATGCCCGGCCAGGCCTACAACCCGCTCTTCCTCTACGGGCCGCCGGGTCTCGGCAAGACGCACCTGCTGCACGCAATCGGCCACTACGTCAGCGCGCACGGTGGTGGCCTGCGCGTGCGCTCGACGACCGCCGAGCGCTTCACGAACGAGTTCGTCGCCGCCCTCCAGGCGAAGGGCACCGAGGACTTCAAGGCGCGCTTTCGCGACACCGACGTGCTGCTGATCGACGACGTCCAGTTCCTCCAGCGCAAGGTCAAGACGGAGGAGGAGTTCTTTCACACCTTCAACGCGCTCTACGAGACCGGCAGCCAGCTCGTGCTGACGTGCGATCGCCTGCCGGCCGACATGGCCGCCCTCGAGCAGCGCCTGCTCGAGCGCTTCCAGGCCGGGCTCGTCGCCGAGCTCTCACCGCCGGACTTCAACACGCGCCTGGCGATCCTCCGCAAGCGCGTGCAGCACGACCGGATCGAGCTGCCCGACGAGGGCGCGTTGCACGCGATCGCGCACCGCATCACGGCTAACGCGCGCGCGCTCGAAGGCGCCCTCATCCGCGTCGTCGCCTATCACTCGCTGACGCACCGGCCGATCGACGCCGCGCTCGCCGACGAGGTGCTCGCCGGCCTCTACCCGGCTCCGCGCGCGCTCGCCCGACCCGAGAGTCCGACGATCGAGCGCGTGCAGGAGCTGACCTGCGCCGCGTTCGACGTCAGCCGCGAGGAGCTGCTGTCGACCGGCCGCAGCGGCCGTATCGCCTGGGCCCGTCAGGTCGCGATGTATCTCGCTCGCCGCCACACCGGCGCCACCCTGCCAGCGATCGGCGAGCGCTTCGGCGGCCGCAACCACACGACCGTCATGTACGCCTGTCGCAAGGCCGGCGAGCGACTCGCCGCCGACCCCGCTGCACAGGCACTTGTGCACGATCTCGAGCGGCGCCTCTCCGAGCCCCGCGATGACCGCGCCAGATGACACACTCTGCACATTCGCCGCACCCCGATTCGCGGTGCCGACACCAGCAGCTGACGCGATCGCGCATGGTTCTGCACATCTCCACACGCCCTATGAATCCCATCTCATCTAAGAGGTCTTCGTCGTGAAGTTCTCCACGTCATGTGCGGACCTGCTCGGTCAGCTCGGCGTCGTCTCCCGCGTCGCCTCGACGCGAAGTGCAGTGCAGGCGCTCTCCGGCGTCCAGCTCAACGCGCTCTCCGCCGGCGCCGAGCTGCGCGCGACCGACATGGAGGTCGGCCTGCGCGTTCCCCTCGAGGCCGACGTCGAGCGCGAGGGCACCGTCGTCCTGCCCGCGCGCCTCATGCTCGACGTGGCCCGCTCGCTGCCCGGGCCGCAGGCGAGCTTCGAGCTGCGCCCCGCCGAGCAGGACGTCGAGGTCGTCTCCGGCTCGGCGACGTTCCACATCCGCACGCTGCGCGCCGAGGACTTCCCGCCGCTGCCCGAGCCGGGCGGCGAGAACGTCGTCGAGGTGCCGGCCGCCGCCTTCGTCGAGACGATCAACCGCGTCGCCCGCTCGGCGTCGCGCGACGAGACGCGCCCGATCCTGACGGGGATCCTCGTCTCGGCCAGCAGCGACGAGCTGCGCATGGTCGCGACGGACTCCTACCGCCTCAGCGTCAAGGAGACGACGCTCGACGCGCCCTTGGAGGGCGGCTTCGAGGCCAACGTGCCGGCCCGCGCGCTGCAGGAGCTGGCCCGCATCGCGCAGGCCGCCGAGGCCGACACGCTGACCGTCTCGGTGCGCTCCAACCAGATCGTCTTCGAGGTCGGCGGCGACGTCCTGTCCTCGCGCCTGATCGATGGTCAGTTCCCGAACTATCGCCAGCTCTTGCCCGACGCGTTCGAGCACGAGCTGACGCTCGCCGCGGGCGAGCTGACCGAGGTCGTGCGTCGCGTCAGCCTGATGGCCCAGAAGAACGCCCCCTTGCGCCTGCAGTTCAGCGAGGGCGAGCTGACGGTGTCCGCGCAGACCCCCGACGTCGGCGAGGCGCGCGAGATGCTGCCGGTGCCGTTCGCCGGCGAACCGTTCGAGATCGGCTTCAACCCGGAGTTCCTGCGCGACGGGCTCGAGTCGGCCGACGGCGCCGATCTCGTGCTGAAGCTCATCAGCCCGCTGCGCCCCGGCCTGATCGAGTCCGCCGACGGCAGTGGCTTTCTGTACCTGATCATGCCGATCAGGCTGAACGTGTAGTGACCCGCCGTGCTCGCGACCCGTCTGCGGCTGCGCGACTTTCGTAGCTACGAACGCACGGACGTCGAGCTCGGCCCCGGCCTGACGGTCGTGCACGGGCGCAACGGCGCCGGCAAGACGAACCTGCTCGAAGCGCTGTACTTCGGCTGCACCGGGCGGTCGTGCCGCACGACGAACGAGCGCGAGGTCGTCCGCTTCGGTGCGGCGACGGCGCGCGTCGAGGTCGACCTGCGCGACGACGACGGCCGCCCCCATGCGCTCGCGGTCGGCTTCACACCCGGCGACACGAAGCGGCTACAGGCCGACGGCGTGCTCGTCGAGCGGCTCGTCGACGTCGAGATGCGACCGCTCGTCTGTGTCTTCATGCCCGACCGCCTGGAGCTCGTCAAGGGACCGCCCGCGCTGCGCCGGTCGCACGTCGACCACGTGATCGCGGCGAGTTGGCCCGCGCGCAGCGCGACGCGGCGCGCCTACGGTCGCGCGATGGCGCAGCGCAACGCGTTGCTGGCGGGGATTCGCAGCGGCCGCGCCGCGCGCGACTCGCTGCCGGCGTGGGACGCCGAGCTGGCCCGCCACGGGATCGCCCTGCGCGACGATCGCGCCGCCGTCGTGGACCTGCTCGCGCCTCGCTTCACCGCCCTCGCCGAGGCGCTCGGGCTCGGCTCCGGCGCCGAGCTGCGCTACCGCCCGCGCTCGCGCGCGCTCGACGCGGCCGAACTCGCGGCCGAGCTCGCCGAGCGGATCGACTCCGATCTCGAACGCGGCTTCACGGGGCACGGACCGCACCGCGACGACATCGCGCTGCTGCGCGACGGGCACGAGCTGCGTGCCTACGGATCGCAGGGCGAGCAGCGCCTCGCGCTGCTGTCGCTGCTGCTCGCCGAGCGATCCGCGCTCGCCGACACGCGCAGCACGATGCCGCTGATGCTGCTCGACGACGTCATGAGCGAGCTCGACGCCGACCGCCGGGCGATGCTCGCGGACCTCCTGCGCGGCGCCGGCCAGAGCGTGATAACGACGACCGACCTGGCCCACGTCCCGGGCGCCGAGGCCGCCGGCACGGCGCGCCTCGCGGTCGCCGCGGGCGCCGTTCTCAGCGATGCCGTGGCCGCCGCATGACGCGCCGCCGCGCCCCCCGGCCGGTCGGCGCCGCGCTCGCGGAGCTGACGCAGCGGCTCGCGCCGGCGACGCTGCTGGCCGATGTCCAGCGCGTCTGGGAGCAGGCCGCCGGGGCGGCGATCGGGGCCGAGGCGCAGCCGGTCTCCGAGCGCGATGGGACCGTCACGCTGCTGTGCTCGTCGGCCGTCTGGATGCACGAGATCGAGCTCATGGGGCCCGTCCTCGTCGATGCGCTCAACGGCGCCCTGGGGGCCGACCGCGTGCGCGCCGTGCGCTGCGTCGCGACGGCCGGGCGCCGGCGTTCGGGCTGACGCTCGCGGGGCCTCCGCCGGGACGCCGTTCGCGCGCGCATTTTCCTGCAATTAGCAGGACTTTTGTCGCAGCTGGCGGGCCCGGTTTGTAACGCCCTTGTGCTATCCTTATGGCAACTAGCTGCACCGGCCCCGGCCCGTCTCAGCATGACGCGGTTCCGGGGCTTCTTCACGTATCCGGAGGTCTGGTGGCGAAGGACGACAACAAGCTCGACGGGCGCACGGGCGCGGGCTCATACGACGCGCAGGACATCACGGTCCTCGAGGGCCTGCAGGCCGTTCGCAAGCGCCCCGGGATGTACATCGGGTCGACCGGCGTGCGCGGCTTGCACCACCTCGTCTACGAGGTCGTCGACAACTCCGTCGACGAGGCGCTCGCCGGTCACTGCTCGCGCGTCGACGTCACGATCCATCCCGACAACTCCGTCACGGTCGCCGACGACGGCCGTGGGATCCCGGTCGGGACGATGGAGAAGGAGGGGCGCTCGGCGCTCGAGGTCGTGCTGACCGTGCTCCACGCCGGCGGCAAGTTCGGCGACGGCGGCGGCTACAAGGTCTCGGGCGGCCTGCACGGCGTCGGCGTCTCGGTCGTCAACGCGCTCTCCGAGCTGCTGCTGGTCGAGGTTCGCCGCGAGGGCCATGTCTGGCGCCAGACCTACGAGCGCGGCGCGCCGCAGGCGCCGCTCGCGCGCGGCGAGGCGTCGAGCGAGACCGGGACGACGATCACCTTCCGGCCCGACGCAGAGATCTTCGAGACGACCGACCTCGATTTCTCGGTGCTCGAGCAGCGTTTGCGCGAGACCGCCTTCCTCACGCGCGGCCTGCGCATCACGATCGACGACGAGCGCGGCGAGAAGGCCTCGGCGTCGTTCAAGTACGACGGCGGCATCGAGGACTTCGTGCGCTACCTCAACGCCAACAAGGAGTCGATCGGCAAGAAGGTCGTCTTCTTCGAGGGCGACAGCGACGAGGGCGCCGTCGAGGTCGCGATGCAGTGGAACACGACGTACCAGGAGTCGGTCTTCTCGTTCGCGAACAACATCAACACGCACGAGGGCGGCTCGCACCTGTCGGGCTTCCGCTCGGCGCTGACGACGGTCCTCAACCGCTACGCGCGCGCCCGCGGGCTGCTGAAGGAGAAGGACGACAACCTGACCGGCGAGGACGTCCGCGAGGGCCTGACAGCGGTCATCTCGGCGAAGCTGACCGACCCGCAGTTCGAGGGCCAGACGAAGACGAAGCTCGGCAACCCCGGCATGGAGGGGTTCGTGCGCTCGATCGTCTACGACCGCCTGACCGAGTTCCTCGAGGAGAACCCCACCGAGGGCAACGCGATCATCCGCAAGGCCGTCCAGGCCGCGCAGGCGCGTGCGGCGGCGCGCAAGGCGCGCGACCTCACGCGGCGCAAGTCGGCGCTGGAGAATTCGACGCTGCCGGGCAAGCTCGCCGACTGCTCGGTGAAGGACCCGTCGCTCGCCGAGCTGTTCATCGTCGAGGGCGACTCGGCCGGCGGCTCGGCGAAGCAGGGCCGCGACCGCAACACGCAGGCCGTGCTTCCGCTGCGCGGCAAGATCCTCAACGTCGAGAAGAGTCGCATCGACAAGGTCCTGAAGAACGTCGAGATCCAGGCGCTGATCACGGCGATCGGCACCGGCGTGCGCGACGAGTTCGACCTCACGAAGGCGCGCTACCACAAGCTCATCCTGATGACCGACGCCGATGTCGACGGCGCCCACATCCGCACGCTCGCGCTGACGCTGCTGTTCCGTGAGATGCCGGAGCTGATCGAGGCCGGCTACGTCTACATCGCCAAGCCGCCGCTCTACAAGCTCAAGCAGGGCTCCAACGAGCGCTACGTCGAGAAGGACTCCGAGCTCGAGCAGATCCTGCTCTCGGACAAGCTCGAGAAGGCGCTCGTCTTCGACCGCCACGGCACCCAGTTCAGGCTCACCGAGGTGCGCTGGCAGCGCTTCTCGCGCCTGCTCAAGCAGTACGAGGGCTGGTCCTCGACGCTGCGCGCCGAGTACGGCTCGGACGTCGTCACGTTCCTCGAGGAGTCGGGCGTGCTCGACGAGCAGATCAACACCGGGGCGGGCGCGCTCGAGCTGATCGAGCGCTCGCAGATCGCCAACGCGCCCTACGAGACCTCGCTCGTGCGCCAGGACGAAGTCACGATCACCGTCCGCGCGGTCGAGACGAAGACCGGCCTCGCGCGCGTGCTCGTGATCCCGCGCCGCCTCTTCGAGGCGCAGGACCTGCGCAACTTCACGCGCGTGCACGGGCAGCTCACCGAGCTCGCCGGCCAGGCGCCGTTCACCATCAAGCTCGGCGACGCCAACGACGACGCGGCCTCGTTCCATGCCTTGCGCGAGGCCGTGCTGCGGGTCGCGCAGAAGGGAATCACGCTGCAGCGCTTCAAGGGCCTGGGCGAGATGAACGCCGCGCAGCTGCGCGACACGACGATGGACCCGGCGACGCGCACGCTCGCGCAGGTCGGGATCGAGGACGCCGCGCAGGCCGACCAGATCTTCTCGACGCTGATGGGCGACATGGTCGAGCCGCGGCGTCAGTTCATCGAGGACAACGCCCGCCTCGTCGCCAACCTGGACGTCTGAGGAGGCACCGATGTCTTCGATCGACACCCTCAGCGGCGGCAACGTCGAGCCGCGCGCGCTCGAGGACGAGATGCGCTCGGCGTACCTCGACTACGCGATGTCGGTCATTGTCGGGCGCGCGCTGCCCGACGTGCGCGACGGGCTCAAGCCGGTGCACCGCCGGGTGCTGTTCTCGATGTCGGAGAACGGCCTCGGCCCGACGCGGCCGTACCGCAAGTGCGCCTCGATCGTCGGCGACGTGATGGGCAACTACCACCCGCACGGCGACTCGGCGATCTACGACGCGCTCGTGCGGCTGGCGCAGGAGTTCTCGATGCGCTACCAGCTCATCGACGGCCAGGGCAACTACGGCTCGATCGACGACGACCCGCCGGCCGCGATGCGCTACACCGAGGCCCGCCTCGAGCGGATGGCGATGGAGATGCTGCGCGACCTCGACGCCGACACCGTCGACTTCATCCCCAACTACGACGGGCGCAAGCAGGAGCCGGTCGTGCTGCCGGCGCGCTTCCCGAACCTGCTCGTCAACGGCTCGTCGGGGATCGCAGTCGGGATGGCGACGAACATCCCGCCGCACAACCTGCGCGAAGTGATCGACGCGGTCGTCGCGTTCATCGACGACCCGTCGGTGGCGACGATCGACCCCGGTGCCGCCGCCGCCGTTCTCATGCAGCACATGCCGGGCCCCGACTTCCCGACCGGCGGCATCATCCTCGGCCGCCAAGGGATCCTCGACGCCTACGAGACCGGCCGTGGGCGGGTGCGCGTGCGCGGCAAGGCGCACACCGAGGACATCGGCCGCGGGCGTGAGGCGCTCGTCGTCACCGAGCTGCCGTACGCGGTCAAGAAGGGCGGCGACAACGGCCTCGTGATGAAGATCGCCGAGCTCGTCCGCGAGAAGAAGATCAGTGGGATCGCCGACCTCGAGGACCACTCCTCCGAGCGCGGCGGGATGCGCGTCGTGATCACGCTCAAGCGCGACGAGATCCCCGAGGTCGTCCTCAACCAGCTCTACAAGCACACCGCGCTGCAGACGACGTTCGGCGTGAACATGGTCGCGCTCGTCGACGGCGTGCCGCGCACGCTGTCGCTGCAGGACGTCATCAAGCACTACGTCCACCACCAGCGCGAGATCATCGTGCGGCGCACGAAGCACGAGCTGCGCGTCCTCGAGCGCCGCGTCCACGTGCTCGAGGGACTGCTGATCGCGCTCGACAACCTCGATGCGATCATCGAGCTGATCCGCGCATCGCGCGACCGCGAGAACGCGCGCAACGAGCTCGTCGCACGCTTCGCGCTGACCGAGATCCAGGCCTCGGCGATCCTCGACCTGCGCCTGTCGCAGCTGACCGCGCTCGAGGCTGGCGCGATCAAGACCGAGCACGACGACAAGGTCGAGCGGATCGGCGAGCTGCGCGAGATCCTCGGCGACGAGGCCCAGGTCTACGCGCTGATCCGCGAAGAGCTGCTCGAGATCGCCGACCGCTTCGGCGACGAGCGGCGCACGCTGATCACCGACTCCGAGGACGAGATCGGGATCGAGGATCTGATCCCCGAGCAGCAGATGGTCATCACGATCACGAAGTCGGGCTACATCAAGTCGCTGCCGCTGACGACGTACCGCGCCCAGCAGCGCGGCGGCCGCGGCGTGACCGGGATGGACATGAAGGACGGCGACTACATCGAGCACCTCTTCGTGACGTCGTCGCACGATTACCTGCTGTTCTTCTCCAACCGAGGAAAGGTCTACCGCTCGAAGGTCTACGAGCTGCCCGAGGCGTCGCGCACGGCGAAGGGCCGCGCGCTGGTCAACGTGCTGCCGTTGCGCGACGGCGAGCGGATCCAGTCGGTGCTGTCGACGCGCGACTTCACGGAGGGCCGCTACGTCGTGTTCGCGACGAAGCGCGGCGTCGTCAAGAAGACCGAGCTGCTCGCCTACAACACGCCGATCAAGGCCGACGGGATCATCGCGATCAACATCCGTGACGACGACGAGCTCGTCAGCGTGCGCCGTACGAGCGGCGACGACGACATCCTGATGGTCTCGCGCAAGGGCCAGGCCGTCCGCTTCAACGAGTCCGACGCGCGCGCGATGGGCCGCGACACGTCCGGCGTGCGCGGGATGAACGTCGACCAGCCCGACAACGAGGTCCTCGTGATGGACGTCGCGCGCGACGATCAGGAGCTGCTCGTCGTGACCGAGAACGGCTACGGCAAGCGCACCTCGATCGCCGAATACCGCAAGACGAAGCGCGGCGCGATGGGCGTCGGCACGATCAAGCTCACCGATGCGAAGGGGGCGCTCGCCGGGGCGATCGTCGTCCGCGAGCACGACGAGCTCGTCTTCATCTCGCAGAGCGGCATGGTGCAGCGCACCGCCGTGCGCGGGATCAGCCGCTACGGACGGTTGGCGCAGGGCGTGCGGCTGATGAACATGAAGGAGGACGACCTCGTGTCGGCCGTCGCGCTCGTCGTCGAGGGCTCCGCCGGCAACGGCGATGCCGGGCTCGCGGAGGAGCTCGATGGCGCGCCGCCGACCGCCGACGCCGCCGCTTCGGCGGTTGCGGAGGACGCGCCCGCGGAGGACCCGGGCCCCGGCGAAGACTCCGGCGGCGCCAGCTGAACGGCTGACCCGCGCACGTCCCCGGGGTCCGCTACGCTTTTCTCACCAGAGAAAGGAGGTGGTCCGAATCAGCTCAAGTTCTTGCGGGACCCTGGAGGTGCCCGGCCGCTAGGTCGGACAGGCTGGCTCCGCCCAGCGAATCCAAACCGGGCCACCCCCGAGCCGGACGTCGGATTGGTCCCACCGGCACGCAGAGCATCTTGCTCGGGTTTTCAGTCCAGTCGGTGTAGTGCGAGAGGCGCCCTCGGGGGCGCCTCTCGTCGTTGCGGGGGGCCTCCGTGGCGCGTTGGGGCGTTCGGGCGTTCCGCTCGTGCGTTGGCGGGGGCCCCGACCTCGCCGAACGGCATCGATGAGGGAAGCGGGTCGGACCCTGTGGCGGGGTCGGGTTGCCGTGGTGCACTCGCGTGTCGGTAGGGGTCCCCGACGTTTCGTCCACATATGGGACGGATTGTCGGGGACCCCCGGGCGCTACCCCCTCGCACGCTGGCGCCCACCCGGCTCGCGACCCGGGCGACCGAACCCTTTCCTCAGTGATGCCGTACGCAGGCGCGACGCACGACCGTAGCGCCAGGTGCGACGGCCGGCGACAGCGCCCAGCCCGCCGGCGCCCTGAACGAGCCTCAGGCCGCTTCGGGCAGCCACTGCCGCCAGGCCGGCGGGATCGTCGGGCTGGCGACGTGGATGAAGACCTGCGGGTGCGGGACGCGCGGTGCCTGGCGGGGATGCATGCCGGCCTTCTGCGGCATCGAGTCGCCCTTGCGGCGATTGCACGGGGCGCAGGACGCGACGATGTTGTCCCACGTCGAGCCGCCGCCCTTCGAGCGCGGGATGACGTGGTCGACGGTGAGGTTCGCGCGCGCGCCGCAGTACTGACACGTCCAGCCGTCGCGGGCGAAGACGGCGCGGCGGGTGATCTTGCGCCGGTGCGTGTCGCGCGGGACCTTGACGAACGTCACGAGGCGGATCACGACGGGGCGCGGGATCGTCGCGTGCTCGGAGCGCAGCTCGAAGTTCGAGTGCTCGACGATCTCGGCCTTCTCCTTGAGCAGCAGCACGGCGGCGCGCCGCACGGTGCACACGTTGACCGGTTCGTAGGTGGCGTTCAGGACGAGCACGCGACCAGACTCACGTCCGCGCCGCCGGTGCTCCGGTTGCGGCGCGAACCCCCCTGGGCCTGGTGGCGTGGGCTGGGTCGCCATGATTCGCGCGAAAGTCTAATCAGGCGGCCCGGCGGCGGGGTAGGACCCGAGGATCCGGACCTGCTCGCAGTGCTTGCGCAGGCCGTTGACCGCCTCCGCGACAGCGGCGGCGCTCGTAGACCCCTCGCAATCGACGAAGAAGCGGTAGTGGCCGAGCCTCAGGCGCATCGGCCGCGACTCGATCTTCGTGAGGTTGACGCCGCGGAAGGCGAACTCCGACAGGCAGCGCACGAGCCAGCCCGGGCTGTCGTCGCCCGAGCCCCAGAACGACAGCGACGTCTTCGCGGGCGCGCCGTCGGCGGGGACCTGCGCGGCCGCGCGCCGCGCGAGCCAGACGAAGCGCGTCGCGTTGCCGGGCTCGTCCTCGACGGCCTCGGCGAGCACGGTCGCGCCGTACAGCTCGGCCGCCCGGCGCGTTCCGATCGCCGCCCACGGCGCATCCTGTGAGACGACGATCCGCGTCGCCTCGGCGGTCGAGGAGGCGTGCGCGACGGCGGCCTGCGGCACGCGCTCGCGCAGGAAGCGCGCGCACTGCGAGATCGCCTGCGGGTGCGACAGCACGCGCTCGATCGACTCCAGCTCGCGCGGCGCACCGGCGAGCAGCTGCTGCGAGACGACGAGCACGAGCTCACCGACGACCGCGACGTCGTTGTCGGCGTCCGCCAGCGTGTCGAGCGTCACCCCGACGGGACCCTCGAGCGAGTTCTCGATCGGTACGATCGCGCGGTCGACGCTGCCGTCGTGGACGGCGAGGATCGTGTCGCGGACCGTCGCGAGGCCGACCAGCTCGGCATCGCTCGCGTCCGCTGCCGTGCGGGCCGCCTCCTCGGAGAACGTGCCCTCGGGCCCGAGATAGCCGAGGCGCAGGCTCACTACGACGCCAGCGCGATGCGCAGGACTTCCTCCTCCTCGGGCGAGAGCTTGAGTTCCCCTTTGCCATCGGAGACCTGCTTGGCGTACAGGCGGGCCTGGTCGCGATGGTGGATCGAGGACAGCACGACGCCCGAGCACGAGCTATCGAGCAGCGCGATCGAGGTCGACTGGCGGCCGGACATCTCGTTGTAGGCGTCGTAGCGAATCAGGCCACAGTGCGAGATCGCCCCGTCGAGGCGCTTCTCGGCCACGCCGACGCGCGCGTCGAGGCGCTCGGCGACCTCGGTGACGTAGCCGTGCAGCGCCGCGAAGCTCGCCTCGATCGCCGCCGCGTGCGCGACGAGATCGGTCGCCTTCTCGCCGAGCACGACGCGCTGCGCGGCACGCAGGCGGCGCAGCTGCAGCGACATCGCCGCGGCGAGGCAGACGGCCAAGACGGCGACCGCGGCCGCAGCCAGCGCGATGATGCCCACCGTGGAACTCAGCTCGGCACCCATGCGCGCCAAACGGTAGCGCGGGGTCAGCGCCACCGCCTGCCGGGCGGGCGGAGCGTCAGCCGCGCCGGAACAGCGTCGGGTAGCTCTGCGAGTTGTTCGTCGTCTGCTTCTCGCCGTTGACCGGCAGCACCTCGGCCGTGATCGTTACCGCCTCGCCGATCGGCACCGGCTCGTCGAGCTTGATCGCGACCGTCGTCTCGGTCTTCGGCTGCGTCTGGTCGACGACCTCCTGGGCGGTGATCGGCTCGCCGGCGCCGCGAATCCGCACCCGCACCCGCACGTCGGTCTCCGTGTTGTCGCCCTGGTTGGCGATCCGCACGTTGAACGTCGGAGTCGACGGGATCGTCGGCGTGTTCGACGCCCCCGGGCGCAGCGTCGTGTCGCCGACCGAGAGCGCGATCAGCCCGTGGCCGTGCGCGCCCGGCGCGGGCTCGGTCGCCCCGCCGTCACCGGCGCCGCGACCCGCCTCCGAGCTGATCCGCTTGGCGACGGTCGACGGCTGCAGCCAGCCGAAGTTCTGCAGGAAGCTCGCGTTCTGGATCACCTGGCCGCCGATCGAGTTCTCGTCGAGCACCTGCAGGATCAGCGCCGCCGTGCGCCGGCTGTAGACGACGTCGGCGGCGGTGAAGGCCTGCATCTCGCCGGCGATCCCCTTGACGGCCGGCACCGCCGTGGCGGAGTCCCTCGACAGGGCGGCGGGCAGCTTCTCGGCGACCTTGCTCATCGCTTCCTGGACCAGCGACAGGGCCAGCAGCAGGTTGCGCTGCGCCGGGCGCATCTCGCCGGGGACGTCGAGGCCCTCGGCCTGCTTGGTCAGGTTCTGCGCGCGGAAGCGCAGCTGGTTGATCTCGGACTGCACGTCGGTCGACGCGGACGTGCCGCCGTTGACGAGCGTCTCGAAGAAGGCGTCCGCGTTGGCGTCGGAGTCGCGCACGATCGTCGACACGTCGCGGTTGAAGTTCTTCAGCGACTGCTCCTTGCGGCCCTGCAGACAGCCGTTGATGCCGAAGACGAGCAGCAGCACGACGACGACGCCGATCCCGACCGCGGCGACGCGGCGCACCATGAGCTGCTGCGGATCGGCGGGCGGTCCGATCGCCGCCGGCGCCGGGCGCCGGGGCCGGATGCGGGTCGTGCGGGGCTGCTCGTCGTCGTCGAAGAAGGACAGGGTCGCTCCTTGCGGAAGCTAGCGGAACGCGCGGCTGCGCTGCTCGCGTAACCGGCGGAACGTCCAGTATGACCACGCGCGCCGCGCACGTCCCCCCTGCAACTTTCCCGCCACGGCCGCGTTTGCCCTGCACAGACGCAGGGACCGGCCGCAGCCGACGCGAACAAGGGAGCTGGTGTTTCAGGTGCACAGCCCCGCGCCCGCCGATGCGGGCCAGATCGTGCTCGGCCGCTACCGCCTCGGCGCGCGGCTCGGCGCGGGCGGGATGGGCGTCGTCTTCCGCGCGCGCGACGAGCGCCTCGAACGCGACGTCGCCGTCAAGCGGATCGCCGTCGGACACGACCCCGACGGCCGCGGCGAGCGTGAGGCGCTGGCGGCCGCCCGCCTGTCGCACACCGGGATCGTCGCGCTGTTCGAGTCCGGCCGCGACGAGGACGCGGTCTACCTCGTCTCCGAGCTCGTCGACGGCCCGACGCTCGCCGACCTGCTGCGCGACGGGGAGCTGTCGGACCGCGACGTGCTGCGGATCGGCGCGACGCTGTGCGGTGCGCTCGCCCACGCGCATGCGCGCGGCGTGATCCACCGCGACGTCAAGCCGTCGAACGTCATCTGCCCACGCGCGGAGGAGGGGCTGGGCGGCGCCAAGCTGACCGACTTCGGGATCGCGCGGATGGCCGACCACGACGTCCTGACCCGCACCGGCGACATCGTGGGCACGCTGGCGTACATGGCGCCCGAGCAGGCGCGCGGCGAGAAGGTCACGGGCGCGGTCGACGTCTACGGCCTCGGCGTCGTGCTCTACGAAGCGCTCTCCGGCGTCAATCCGATCCGCGCCAGCAACCCGGCCGCGACGGCGCGCCGCGTCGGCATGCGGCTGCCGGCGCTGCACCGCGTGCGGCGCGACCTGCCGGCCGAGCTCTGTCACGCGATCGATGCCGCCGTCGCGCCGGAGCCGAAGGCGCGCGCCGGCCTCGTCGTGCTGCGGCGCGCGCTCGAGAGCTCCGTCGACGCCGTCGGCGACGTGCAGGGGCCGGTCGCCGGCAGCGCGCTCGACACGCTCGCACGACCCGCCCTGACGCGCACCCGCAGCCATCTGCAGCGGCGCGATCAGGTCCACGAGCCGCGCCCGCCGCGTCCTCCCCGACGCATGCACGGCGCGCCGCCGGCGCTCGTCGAGGCCGACGAGGAGGCCCGCCCGCGCCGGCGCATCGGCCTGGCGCCGCGCGCCGCCGCCGCCTGCGGCGCGGCAGCGCTGGTCGCCGGCGCGCTCGCCTGGAGCGGTCCGCAGCCTCCTCTCGAGCCGGCCGCCGGCGCGGCGCTCGCGGGTGCCGTCGCGCTGCTGTTCCCGCTGCTCGGCTGGCTGCTCGCCGCCGCCGCGCTGCTCGCCTGGCTGATCGGCCCGGTCCCCGGCGTGGCGCTGCTCGCGGCCCTGGCGGCGGTGCCCGTCCCGGTCCTGCTGGCGGGCCGCGCAACGACCTGGTCGCTGCCCGCGGCGGCGCCGCTGCTGGGCGCGATCGGCATGGCGGGCGCCTGGCCGGCGCTCGCGGGGCAGGCCGCGCGCTGGCAGGTCCGCGCGGCGCTCGGCGCGCTCGGCGGCTGGTGGCTGTCGCTCGCCGAGCTGCTGGCCTCCGACCGGCTCGTCTTCGGCGCGCCGCAGGAGGTGCTGATACCGGAGGCGTGGGAAGGCTCGGCGCTGGCGGCGACGCGCGACGCGCTCTGGCCGCTGCTCGCCGGCGGCGGGCTCGCGCTGGCCGCGCTGTGGGGACTCGCCGCGGTCGCGCTGCCGCTGTTCGTCCGTGGACGCTCGGCAGCGCTCGATCTCGTCGGTGCCGCCGCGTGGGCCGGGGCGCTCGCCGCCGCGACCGGCGCGCTGGCCGAGGCGCTCGTCCTCGACTCGCCGCGCGGACTCGTCCTCGGCGCCGTCGCAAGCGGTGTCATCGCGGTCGCGGCGCGTGCGGCGTTCGGCCGCGTGGGCGTGGCGCGCTGATCCGTCATCCGTAGCATGAACGCCACGCATGAGCGTCCTACGTAGCCTCGAAGCCAAGCTCACCGACATCGTCGAGGGTACGTTCGGGCGCGTCTTCAAATCCGAGGTCCGGCCGGTTGAGGTCGCGCGCAAGCTCGCCCGCGAGATGGACGAGCACAAGACGGCCTCGCTGTCGCGCACGTACGTGCCCAACGAGTACGTCGTCTTCCTGTCGCCGGACGACCGCGAGCGCCTCGAAGGCGTCGAGGACTCGCTGCGCGACGAGCTGAGCGCGTATCTGCTCGAGCACGCCCGCCGCGAGCGCCTGGCGCTGCTGTCGCGCCCGCAGATCGAGTTCCGCACCGACGAGCGCCTGGCGCTCGGGGAGTTCGGCATCCAGACGCGGCTCGTGCGCCCACCCGACGAGGCGGACGCCGAGGAGCCGCCCGCGCCAGCCCACGGCAACACGATGATCCACTCGACCGCCGGCCGCATCCGCGCCGACGTCGAGCAGGCGCAGGGCGCGCGCCCGACGCGCGCCCTGCTGCTCGCCGAGGGTCGCCGTCACGTGATCCCCGTGACCGGCGCGCTCGTCGGGCGCAGCCGCGAGTGCGACGTCGTCCTGACGGACACGAACGTCTCGCGCCGCCATGCGCAGCTGCTGCCCGCGGCCGCCGGCACGTGGACGATCGCCGACCTCGGCTCGACGAACGGCGTGCTCGTCAACGGCCGCCCGATCGAGGGCGCCGAGACGCTGCACGCCGGCGACCGGATCGCGCTCGGCACGGCCGAGATCAGGTTCGAACTGGAATAGCCCGCTGCCCGGCGGGGAAACCAAACCCCGTACGCCCACCAGGGGGTTGACTACACGACCCGCACATCTGACGGCACCGGCCGCGGAATCAACCATCTAGGCTCAAGCCCCAGATGCTCGAACCGGTCTCCGTCGGCCTGAAGTTCGCCTTCCTCGCGGTCCTCTATCTCTTCCTGCTGTGGGTTTCGCGCAGCGCGTTGAAGGATCTGCGTCGCGGTGCGTTCGGCGGCGCGCGCGCGCCCGTCGCGCCCGACGAGACGGGAATGCACCCGGCTTCGAGCCTCGCCGCGCTCGACGGCGACCTCGACGTCGCGCCGCGGCTCGTCGTGGCGTCGGTGCCGGGCCTCGCGCGCGGGATGTCCTACGACGTCGCCGAGGGCGCGACGCTCGGCCGCGGCGACGTCGAGATCCAGCTCGAGGATCCGTTTGCCTCCTCACACCATGCGCGCCTCACGCGCCAGGGCGCGATCCTCGTGATCGAGGACCTCGGCTCGACGAACGGGACGTACCTCAACGACGAGCTGCTGCGCGGGCCGCGACCGCTGCACGCCGGCGACCACATCCGAATCGGCGACTCGACGTTCACCTACACCATCTAGATGCTGCGCGTCGCCGCCGACCACTTCTCGCATTCCGACACCGGCCGTGCCCGCCGTGCGAACGAGGACGCCTACTACGCGCGCGCGCCGATCTTCGTCGTCGCCGACGGGATGGGCGGCGCGCAGGCCGGCGAGGTCGCCTCGCGGATGGCGATCGAGGCCTTCGAGCGCGGCTTCGCCGGCGCTGACGCGGGCAGCGGCGAAGAGCTGCTCGCGGCGCGCGTGCGGGAGGCGAACGCGCGCATCCACGAGCTGTCGCAGGCCGACGAGGACCGCGCCGGGATGGGCACGACGATCACCGCCGTGCACGTCGGCGAGCACGACGTCGCGATCGCCCACGTCGGCGACTCGCGCGCGTACCGCCTGCGCGGCGAGACGTTCACGCGCCTGACCGAGGACCACTCGCTCGTCGAGGAGATGCGCAGGCGCGGCCAGATCACCGCCGAGGAGGCCGACGAGCATCCGCAGCGCTCGATCATCACCCGCGCGCTCGGACCCGAGCGCGACGTCGTCGTCGACACGCGCTCGTGGCGTGGCGCGGCGGGCGACGTCTTCCTGCTCTGCAGCGACGGCCTGACGTCGATGCTGCCCGAGACGCGCGTCGCCGAGATCGTGCGCGACGCGGACTCGCTGCGCGTCGCTGGGCAGGCGCTGATCGACGCCGCCAACGAGGCCGGCGGACGCGACAACATCACGGTCATCATGTTCGCGCTGGAGGAGGTCGCCGGCGAGACCGACGACGTGCTCGACCAGCCGACGTCGGTGGGCGGCCCCGCCGCGGTCATGACGACCGCCGACGTGCGCGCCGCCGTCGCGCAGGCGCCGCCGCCTCCGCGCGAGCCGCCTCCGCCGGCAGCTGCCGCGCCCCAGCGGTTGAGCCCGCGCGGCCCGGCACCGGCGGCCGCGTCATCGACGCGCAGGCGCCGCCGGCGCAGCGTCATCAAGGGCTTCGCGATCGTCGCGCTGATCCTGATCCCGGTCGGCTTCGGCGCCTACAGCGCGAACGCCGCCGTCTACTTCGTCGGCACGAACGGAGAGGGCTTCGTGACGCTCTACCGCGGGCTGCCGTACTCGCTGCCGGCCGGCGTCGACCTGTATCGCGTCAACTACGTCTCCGGCGTGCCGCTCGCGACGCTGCCGGAGCTGCGCCGCAAGCAGATCGTCGAACACACGCTGCGCTCCCACGACGACGCGGCCGATCTCGTGCGCGCGCTCGAGCGCGGCCGCGTCTCGGAGCTGTAGTGGCTCGTTTCGTACCAGGCCGCCCGTGAGCGCCCGCAACCGTGAGCTGTTCGCGCTGATCCCAGCGTCGCTGCTTGTGACGGCGGGGTTCGCCGCCGTCTTCGTCCAGCGCGAGAACCTGCTGTCGGACCTGTCGCTGACGTACGGCGCGATCTTCCTCGCCCTCTGCCTGGCGGCGCATCTCGTGCTGCGCATGACGCTGCCCGACGCCGACCCGTACCTGTTCCCGCTCGTCGCGGTGCTCGCCTGCTTCGGGCTCGTCGTGCTGTACCGCCTCGACGAAGACCTCGCGCGCGACCAGGCGAAGTGGTTCGTCGTCGGACTCGTCTTCTTCACGGCGACGATCGTCGCCCTGCGGCGCGACCATCGCGTGCTCGAGCGCTACCGCTACGTAATCGCGCTCGGCGGCATCCTGCTGCTGCTGCTGCCACGGCTCAGCGCGCCGATCAACGGCGCCTACCTGTCCTTCGACGTCGGCCCGATCGCCTTTCAGCCCGCCGAGCTGGCGAAGATCGCGATCGTCATCTTCCTCGCCTCGTACCTGCGCGATACGCGCCAGGTGCTCGTCGTCGGCGCGCGCCGCTTCGCCGGGATCACGTTCCCGCCGCTGAAGCATCTCGGGCCGCTGCTGGCTGTCTGGGGCACGGCGATGGCGCTGCTGTTCGTGATCCAGGACCTCGGCTCGTCGCTGATGTTCTTCGGCGGCTTCTTGGCGATCATCTACGTCGCGACGAACCGGATCTCGTTCGTCCTGATCGGGCTGGCGCTGTTCGCGGTCGGCGCGCGGCTGTTGTACGCGGTTCGGCCGACGATCCAGCACCGCGTCGACGCCTGGCTGCATCCGTTCGACTCCGAGCTGTACAACCAGAGCGTCGGCGGCAGCTACCAGATCGCGCAGTCGATCTTCTCGCAGGCCGACGGCGGCTTCTTCGGCCAGGGCTTCGGCCAGGCGCTGATCCAGCTCGGCGACAACCCGCCGCTGCTGCCCGCCGCGCACACGGACTTCATCTACGCCGTCATCACCGACGAGCTCGGCCTCGTCGGCGCGGTCGCGGTGCTGCTCGTCTACCTGCTGATCGTCGAGCGCGGCTTCAAGACCGCGGTGCTCGCGACCGACTCCTTCTCCAAGCTGCTCGCGGCGGGGCTGACGGCGGTCCTCGCGCTGCAGGTCTTCGTCATCGTCGGCGGCGTCACGAAGCTCATCCCGCTGACCGGCGTGACGCTGCCGTTCATCTCCTACGGCGGCTCGTCGATCGTCGCGAACTTCATCCTGCTCGCGTTGCTGCTGCTCGTCTCCGACCGCGCGCGGCGCGAGGTGCGCGCATGAACGCGCCGATCCTGAAGCTGTTCGGGCTCGTGCTCGTCCTGTTCGCGGCGCTGGCGGCGATGACGAGCTACAACAGCGTCATCAATGCCGAGGAGTACCGCGACAACGCGCTCAACAAGCGCCCGCAGATCGAGCAGGCGCTCGTCAAGCGGGGCGTCATCCGCGCGCGCGACGGGTCGCTGCTGGCACGCTCGGTCAAGGGCGACGACGGGATCTACCGCCGCCGCTACGGGTCCGAGTCGCGCCGCTTCTCGCACGCGCTCGGCTACGACTACGCGCTGACGATCGGGCGCGCCGGGCTGGAGAAGTCGCGCAACGACGCGCTCGCGGGAGAGCGCGGCGAGCTGTCGTCGATCGTCGACGACCTCAGCGGCAAGCGCAAGGTCGGCGACGACGTCATCACGAACCTCGACCCCGCCGCCCAGCAGGTCGCGCTCGACGCGCTCGGCGGTCGCCGCGGATCGGTGGTCGCGATCGAGCCCGCGACCGGCAAGGTCCGCGTCATGGCGAGCACGCCCGGCTATGACCCGAACTCGCTGCGCGACGCGAAGGTCTTCGCCCGCCTGAACCGCGAGGGCAACTCGCCGCTGTTCAACCGCGCGACGCAGGCCGGCTACGCGCCCGGCTCGACGATGAAGGTCGTGACGGCCGCCGCAGCGCTCGACAGCGGCGAGTTCACGCCGGAGTCGCCGGTGTCCGGCAAGTCACCGATCATCGTCTCGGGTGTACCGCTGAAGAACTTCTCCGACGCACAGTTCGGTCAGATCACGCTTACGACAGCGCTTACAAACTCCGTTAACACCGTCTGGGCGCCCGTCGCCGAGAAGCTCGGACACGACACAATTGCCGAGTACATGGAGCGCTTCGGCTTCGGAACCGACCCGCCGCTGGACTACCCCGACGCGCAGATGTTCGCCAGCGGCGTCTATGACCTCGCAAAGCAGGAGCTGATCCCGGCGAGCTCCAAGCGCGTCGACATCGGCCGCGTCGGCATCGGGCAGGAGCGCCTGCGCGTCACGCCGCTGCAGATGGCGACCGTTGCGGCGACGGTCGCCAACGGGGGCGAGCGGATGAAGCTGCACATCGCCAACCGGATCGTCGACGAGGACGGGCGCACCGTCGAGGAGATCGAGCCCGAGCGCGCCGAGCGCGTGATGTCGCGTGAGAGCGCCGAGCAGCTGACGCAGATGATGAGCAACGTCGTGCGCGAGGGCACCGGCACCGCGGCCGCGCTCGAGGGCATCGAGGTCGCCGGCAAGACCGGCACCGCCGAGCTGAACATCGCCCAGGGGCTCAACCAGCCGTGGTTCATCGGGTTCGCCCCGCGCACGAACCCGAAGGTCGCGATCGCCGTGACGCTCGAGAACATCGTCGGCGCGCAGGGCGGCGTCGTCGCGGCGCCGATCGCCAAGCAGGTCATGCAGGAGCTGCTGCGATGAGGCAGATCGACGACGACGCCGTCATCGACAACCGCTACCGGATCACGGCCCATCTCGGATCGGGCGGGATGGCCGAGGTCTACTGCGCGACGGACATGCAACTCGGGCGCGACGTCGCGCTGAAGGTCCTGCACGAGCGCTTCGCCGAGGACGAGCAGTTCGTCGAGCGCTTCAAGCGCGAGGCGTCGTCGGCCGCCGGGCTGGCGCACCAGCATGTCGTCGCGATCTACGACCGCGGCGAATGGGAGGGCACCTCGTACATCGCGATGGAGTACGTCGCCGGGCGCACGCTCAAGCAGATCATCGTCGAGGAGGGACCGCTGGCATCGCAGCGCGCGGTCGACCTGACGGTGCAGATCCTGCGCGCCGCCCGCTTCGCCCACCGCCGCGGGATCGTCCATCGCGACTTCAAGCCGCAGAACGTCATCGTCGACGACGAGGATCGCGCGAAGGTCACCGACTTCGGCATCGCCCGCGCGGGGGCGTCGGACATGACGCAGACGGGGTCGATCCTCGGCACCGCGCAGTACCTGTCGCCCGAGCAGGCACAGGGCCACGCGGTCGGGCCGCGCTCGGACCTGTATTCGATCGGGATCATCCTCTACGAGCTGCTGACCGCGCGCGTGCCGTTCGACGCCGACTCCGCCGTGACGATCGCGCTCAAGCAGGTCAGCCAGGCGCCGGTGCCGCCCAGCGAGCTCAACGCCCGCGTGACGCCCGAGCTCGAGTCCGTCGTCCTGCGCGCGCTCGCGAAGGACCCGGCCGACCGCTTCGCCGACGCCGACGAGTTCGTCGCCGCGCTCGACGCCGCCGCGTCGCGGATCCCGTCGCCACGGGCGATCGCCGCTGCCGAGGCTGCCGCGGCCGCGCTGCCGACCGCCGCCGCGATGGGCGGTGGCGTGATGGCGCCGCCGCCCGCTGCGCCGGCGCCCGGGCCACCGCCTGCGACCGGGTGCACGGCTGCGCGCGGTCCGCGCGGAGCGCAAGGAGCCGCTGCCCGCGGCGCCTGCGCCGCAGCGCGCGGAGCCGCCCGGCGGCGGCCGCAAGCGCTGGCCCTGGCTGCTGGCGGGACTGCTGATCGCATTCGGCCTGCTGTTCGCGCTCGTCGCCGTGCTGACGCCGGCGCGCGTCGAGGTGCCGAACGTCGTCGGCGGCTCGATCTCGGTCGCCACGCAGCGGCTGAAGAACGATGGCTTCGGCGTCGAGTACGTGCGCGACAACTCCGACAAGCCGCGCAACACCGTCATCGGGCAGGACCCCGGCGCCGGCGCGATGGCCGCCGAGGGGTCGCAGGTGACGATCACCGTTTCCGACGGGCCGGCGATCACGAACGTCCCCGAGGTCGTCGGGGACGGCCGCCTCGTGGGCCGCAAGAAGCTTTCGGACGCGGGATTCACGATCCGCGAGACGCGGATCCCGTCCGACAGCGTGCCGATCAACCGCATCATCTCCCAGACGCCGTCGGGCGGCTCGCTCGCCGAATCGGGCAAGGTCGTGGAGATCGAGATCTCGGCCGGGCCCGAGCGGCTGCAGGTGCCCGACGTCGTCGGCAAGACCGAGGACGAGGCGCGCGCCGCGCTCGAGTCGTTCCGCGTCGTCGTGCAGAAGAAGGAGGACGACGAGCAGGAGCCGGGCACGGTGATCGCGCAGGCGCCGGCGCGGCGCGACCTGCCGGCGCGCTCGACCGTGCGCCTGACGGTCGCGATCGAGCCCAAGCAGATCGCGGTCCCCGACGTCGTCGGACGCTCGCAGAACAGCGCGACGAAGACGCTCTCCGGCGCCGGCTTCGAGGTGGCGGTCGAGGAGGTGACGGTCGACGAGCTCGATCAGGACGGCAAGGTGCAGGAGCAGTCGCCCGACGCCGGCGGCGACAAGGTCGATCGCGGCTCGACGGTGATGATCAGCGTCGGTCGCTTCGATCCCGAGCTGAACCCCGAGCCGGGCACACCGACGACCACGACGCCGGCGACGACGACGACCACGCCGGCGCCGTAGATGCGCGTCGCCGTCCTGTCGGGCGGGCGCTCGTCCGAGCACGACGTGTCCCGCGCGAGCGGCGAGGGGGTCGCCGCGGGCCTGCGCGCGGCCGGCCACGAGGTGCTCGAGGTGACGCTGGAGCGCGACGGCACGCTGGCGGCTGGAGGGCGAGGAGCTCGCGCTGTCGCCGGGCCGCGGCTTGCTCGGCGCCGAGGTCGCGTTCCCCGTCCTGCACGGCCCGTTCGGCGAGGACGGCACGGTGCAGGGGCTGCTCGAGCTGCTCGACGTGCCGTACGTCGGCTCCGGCGTGCTGGCATCGGCCGTCTGCCTGGACAAGATCGTCGCCAAGGAGCTGATGGCGCGCGCCGGGATGGCGCAGGTCGACTACGCCGGGATCCGTGCCGCGCGCTGGGCGGACGAGCGCGACGCGGTGCTCGCCGAGCTCGCGGCGCTCGGCCTGCCGGTGTTCGTCAAGCCGGCGCGGCTCGGCTCGTCGGTCGGGATCGCGAAGGTCACGGATGCGAGCGCGCTCGGGGCGGCGCTCGACGCCGCCTTCGTCCACGACCCGCGCGTGATCGTCGAGGCGATGAGCACGGGCACCGAGGTCGAGTGCTCGGTGCTCGGCTCGACGCGGCGCGCCGAGGCCTCCGAGCCGGGCGAGATCGTGCTCGCGTCGGACTGGTACGACTTCGCCGCCAAGTACGAGCCCGGCGGGATGGAGCTGCGCGTCCCGGCGCAGATCTCGGCGGCGGCGCGCGAACAGCTGCGCACGATGGCCGTCGCGGCCTTCTCGCACTTCGGCTGCTCGGGGCTGGCGCGCGCGGACTTCTTCGTCGAGGGCGAGCACGTGCTGCTCAACGAGCTCAACACGATGCCCGGCTTCACGCCGACGAGCGTCTACGCGAAGCTCTGGGAGGCCAGCGGGATGCCGTACGCGAAGCTCGTCGAGCGGCTCTGCACGCTGGCGCTCGAGCGCCACGCCGAGGAGCGCAGCTACCGCTTCTAGGCGGTGGTGGCGGTGGCGACTCGCCGCGGCCGGTCACGCTCGGGTGGTTGGTGGAGGGCGCGTCTGCTCGCGGACGGCATCGATGAGGGAATGGTCCGGGGCGTTCGCGGTCGAGATGGGCGGTCACTGCTTCACCCATCGCATGGAGAACTGACATCCCGAGCGCTGCGGGTGTGACGGATGTCGATTCTCCGCGCATGTCATGGAGAACTGCCACCCGTCCGCCGGCATCCGCCCGAAGTGTCAGTTCTCCATGCGATCGCGGGCGCACGCGGTCGCCCGACCGCAAGCGCGCGAACCCGCCTTTCCTCAGTGATGCCGTTCACCAGCGGCGGCGCCCACCAGACGCTCGACGGCACCGCACACGGTGGCGCCAGGCTGTAGGCCGCCGCTCACTGGAACAGCAGGATCTCGGAGATCTCGACGGTCTCCTTGTCCAGCGGCAGCGTCGTGATCCAGACGAGGTAGCGGCGGAAGCGGTTGCCGGCCGTGTCGAGGTCGAGCTTCGTGTCGGCGCCGATCGCCACCGGCCCGGCGAGCTTCGTCCAGCCCGGGTCGGGCAGCGTCGGCGGGAGCGCGGCCTCGGCGACGTAGATCTCCGCGGTGAAGCCCGGCGTCGGCGTCTGGATCTGGATCTGGCGCGCCGGGACGCCGGCCGGAGGCGTGTCGATGACGATCCCGACGCCCTCCTTCTGCGCCGCGATGCCTCCCCTGTAGCGCTCGGTCGACCAGGTCGACTGCGGATCGCCGTCGACGACGGCGCTCGTCTCGTCCGGATGCTCGCGCTTGTTGTCGCCGAGCGGGTCGTAGTCCTCCGCCGCGCGCTGGCCGAGCGGGACGGACTTCAGCTCGGCCACGGCGGGCGCGATGTTCTCGCGCTTGCCCGTCCCGCGCTCGGTGCGCTGGGCGGCGAGGTAGAGCAGCAGCGCCGCGGCGATCAGCACGAGCCCGAGCAGCGCGAGCAGGCCCTTCGACGAGCTGCGCACGCGCAGCGGCACCTTCTGACGCGTCGGGGCGGGCAGGCTGCGCAGGACCGACGTCGCCTCGCCCGTGACGTGGCCGGTGCGCGCCGTCTCGATCGCCAGCACGTCCTCGAGGTCGGCGATCACCGCCTGCGCGTCGGGGTAGCGGCGGGTAAGGTCCTTGCTCGTCGCGCGGTCGACGACGGCGGCGAGCGCCGCGGACACCTCGGGACGCCGCAGCTGCACGTCGGGCAGGTCCTCGCGCACGTGCTTCATCGCGACCGCGATCTGGTTCTCGCCCTTGAACGGGACGTCGCCGGTCAGCATCTCGAAGAGCACGATCCCCAGCGAGTAGAGGTCGGACTGGCCCGAGACGGGGTGGCCGAGCGCCTGCTCGGGGGAGACGTAGTCGGTCGTGCCGAGCACGCGCCCGTCGGCGGTCAGGCCCTCCTGGTGCAGGGTCCGCGCGATCCCGAAGTCCGTGACCTTGGCCGCCCCCTCCTCGTCGATCAGCACGTTCTGCGGCTTGACGTCGCGGTGCACAATCTGGCGCTCGTGGGCGATCCCCAGCGCGCGGGCGATCTCGATCGCGTACGCGATCGACTCGGCGATCGACAGGCGGCTGTTGCGGCGGATGCGCTCCTTCAGCGTCTCGCCCTCGACGTACTCGAAGACGATGTACGGCGTCGGTCGCTCGGGGTCGCCCTCCTCGCCGGCGTCGATCACGCCGACGATGTGCGGGTGGTTGAGCTGGGCGACAGCGCGCGCCTCACGGCGGAAGCGCTCGAGCTGGTCGGAGTCGCCGGCGATCTCGCGGTGCATCAGCTTGATCGCGACGCGGCGCTCGAGCAGCGTGTCGAACGCACGGTAGACCGTCGACATCCCGCCCATCCCGACCTGCGCGTCGAGGCGGTAGCGGTTGGAGAGCAGCGTGCCGACCGGCGATGCCATCGTTCTATTGTGCAGTCGCATGAGGGCGGCGCACCTCACCACCGCCGCGATCGGCGATCCGCAACGGAAGTTGCGTAGGCTCGGGCCGGGATGAACGGGCCACCGGAGATGACGTTCGCGGAGCGTGTCGAGGAGCTCGAGCGGCGGGTCGCGCTGCTCGAGGCGGCGCTCGGGACCGGCGCGACGGCCCGCTCGGCCTCGCAACAGCCGCGCGACGGACATACGAGCGTCGTGCGCACCGTGACGTTCTCGCCCGACGGCGCGACGCTCGTGAGCGCGGGCAACGACGGCACCGTGCGGCTGTGGGATCAGGCAAGCGGGCGCCAGACGGCGCTGCTCGAGGGCCACGCGGGGCGCGTGCGGGCGGTCGCCTTCTCGCCCGACGGCGGGCTGCTCGCATCGGGCGGCGACGACGGGATGGTGCGCTTGTGGGATCCCGCCAGCGGGCGTCAGACTGCGCTGCTGGAGGGCCACGCCGGCCGTGTTCGCGCCGTCGTGTTCTCGCCCGACGGCGCGACGCTCGCGAGCGCCGGGGGCGACGGCAAGGTGCGCCTCTGGAACGCCGCCCGCGGCGAGCAGACCGTCGTCATCGAGGGCCACGCCGGCCGCGTGCGCTCGGTCGCGTTCTCGCCCGACGGCGCGACGCTCGCCAGCGGCGGCGGCGACGGCACCGTGCGCCTGTGGGATCCCGCGAGCGGCGAGCAGCGCGCGCTGCTCGAAGGCCACGCGAGCTGGGTGCGGGGGGTCGACTTCGCGCCGGACGGAACGCGCCTGGCAAGCGCCGGCGACGACGGCACGGTGCGGCTGTGGGACGTCGCGGGCGCCAAGCAGGCGGTGCTGATCGAGGCGCACCCGGACTGGGTCTCGGCGATCGCCTTCTCGCCCGACGGGCGCACGGTCGCAAGCGCCGGCGAGGACAAGACCGTGCGCCTGTGGGACGCCGGCAGCGGCATGCAGGTCGCGATCCTCTCGGCCCATACCGACTCGGTTTGGACGATCGCGTTCTCACCCGACGGGCAGAGCCTCGCGAGCGCCGGCGAGGACACGGCGATCTGCCTCTGGAATCCGGCCAGCGGGCAGCTGACGCGCACGCTCGGAACGCAGTCGCGCCGCGGGTAGCGGGCTAGCGCTCGATCTGGCCGGCACGGGCGGTGACCGTGCCGATCCGCGCGCTGCCCGGATGGTGCGCGGACAGCAGCGCGACGACCTGCTCGGCCGCGGCCGCCTCGACGACGGCGACGAAGCCGCAGCCCATGTTGAAGACGTCCCACATCTCGTCCTGCGCGACGTCGCCGCAGCGCGCGATCAGGTCGAAAATCGGCGGGACCGGCAGCGGGCGGTCGATCGCGAAGCCGATCGCGTCGTTGAGCCGCAGGAGGTTCGCCAGGCCGCCGCCGGTGATGTGGGCGAGCCCGTGGATCGTCAGCGGCGAGGCGAGCAGCTCGAGGATCGCCCGCACGTAGATCACGGTCGGCTCCAGCAGCGCGTCGGCGAGCGAGCCGCCGCCGAGCTCCGCCGGCGTGTCGGCGAGCCCCATGCCGCCCTGCTGCAGCAGCGCGTGGCGCGCGAGCGTGTAGCCGTTGGAGTGCAGGCCGCTCGAGGGCAGCCCGATCAGCGCCTGACCGGGCGCGATCGTCGCGCCGGTGACGATCGCGTCGGGCGCGACCGTGCCGAACGCCGCGCCGCAGAGATCGAAGCCGTGCGGGCTCGGATGGCCGCGGATCAGCTCCGGCAGGACGGCCAGCTCGCCGCCCGGGATCTCGATCCCCGCCAGCTCCGCGCCGGCCTTCAGCCCGCGCGCGATCTGCGCCAGGGCGGCGGGGTCGGGCTGCTCGACGGCGAGGTAATCGAGCATCGCCAGCGGCTCGGCGCCCACGCAGATGAGGTCGTTGACGTTCATCGCGATGCAGTCGATCCCGACGCTGTCCAGCCGACCGGTCTGCTCGGCGACGACGAGCTTGGAGCCGACGCCGTCCGTACAGAGCGCGATCGCGAGGTCGGGCGCCACGCGCAGCACGCTCGCGTAGTGGCCGGAGCCGAGCAGCGAGCGGCTCGGGCGGCCGGGATCGATCGTGCGCAGAACGTCGACGAGCGCCCGCACGCCGGCGTCGCTGGAGGCGATCGAGACGCCGGCGGCCGCGTAGGCATCTTCGGAGGGCACGGCGATCGAACCTAGCGCAGGCGTCGGCGCGTGCAGGGCGCGCCGCGCGCGCGCCGCAGCCGCGTCGCGACGAGCGCCGCGAGCCCGAGCCGGTAGGCCGCGTACGGCATCAGCGAGCGATCGCGCTCGACCTGGCGGATGATCCGGATCGATGCCAGCGTCGTGGCGAACGACGCGACGATCCCGACGACGAACGCCCGCGTCGTCCCCGGCGGTAGCCCGCGCTGCGCCAGGCGGGTGCCCTTCAGCACGGTCGCGCCGATGATGATCGGCAGCGCGACGTGGCGCGACAGCACGCTCGCGTCCTCGCGCCCGAATCCGCGCGCGCGCGCCGCGGCGAGCGTCGCCCCGTTGCGCGACACGCCCGGCATCAGCGCGCACGCCTGGGCAAGGCCGAGGCAGAGCGCGTCGAGCGCGCCGGCGTCGTCGCGACGGCGCTGCCCGTCGCTTGTCGCGTCGGCCGCGAGCATCGCCAGCGAGCCGGCGACGAGCCCGGCGGCGACCGTCGCGGGCGTGCCGAGGCGGTGCTCGATCGGGCGCTCGAGGACGTAGCCGACGACCGCCGGCGGCACGAAGCTCAGGACGACGAGCTCGACGCGGCGGCGGTCGAGCGCGCGCGTCGCCTCGGCGACCTCGTCGCGCAGGCCGACGAGCAGCGCCGCCGCGGTGCCGGCGTGGAGCGCGACCTCGAACGCCTTGCGCAGCTCGCCGTCGAGCCGGCTGTAGGGCCAGCCACACAGCCACGGCACGACGGCGACGTGGCCGGAGGAGGAGATCGGGAGCAGCTCGGCCGGCCCGTGCAGCAGCCCGAGGGCGAGCGCGTCGCGGGTGCGCAGCCGCGCTGGTGGTGCGTCAGCGGCCGCGGGCATCGGCGGCCGGCTCGGCCGCGCCGACCGCTGCGTCTCCGCCGCCGCCGCGTCGGCGCTTGACGATCAGGTACGCGACCCCGACGACGATGCAGGCGGCCACGAAGTAGTCGAAGTAGTGCAGCGAGTCCTTCCAGTCCGTCCAGTTCTCGCCGACCTGCTGGCCGATGAACGTCAGCATGAAGACCCACGGCACGCAGCCGAGGAACGTCAGCACCGAGAAGCGGATGAACGGCATCCGCGCGACGCCCGCCGGCAGCGAGATGAACGTCCGGATGATCGGCAGCATGCGCGTGAAGAACACCGTCGCGTCGCCGTGGCGCTCGAACCAGCGGTCCGCGGCGTGCAGGTGGTGGGGCTTGATGAAGAGCCGGTGCCCGTGCTTCTCGATCAGGTCGACGCGCCCGTAGTAGCCGACGCCATAGGCGACCCACGAGCCGACGAGGTTCGCGAACGAGCCGACCAGCGTGACCGCGATCAGGCTGTACTCGCCCTCGCTGACGTTGAAGCCGGCGAACAGCATCGTCGCCTCGCTCGGGATCGGGATGCACGCGCTCTCGAGCAGCATGAGGATGAAGACGCCCGGAAGGCCGAGGTCGGCGACGACGTTCGTCGCGAACTCGACGATCGGGTCCGTCAGGGACGCAACGACGAACACGTGTCGGCAGGCTACCGGGCGGGCATTGTGGGCGGCCCCGTGCTCTGGTACTCATGCCAGATGCGCCATCGCAGGTCGCTCGCGCTGCGCCTGTCGCCGGTGGTCGTCGGGGCCGCGCTGGCCGCCGCGTTCGGGGGCTGCGGCGGCGACGACGATCCGCCCTCGCGCGCGACGACGGCCGCGACGCAACCGCGCCCCAGCGACGCCCAGCTGCGCGCGATCGCCGGCGAGCACGCCCGCCGCACGCTCGGCGTGCGCAGCGCCGACGAGGACGTCACGGTCGTGCGTGGCCGCCGCAACCCGCGCTGGGCGATCGCCTCCGCCGCCGAGGGGCGCACGCTGTGGGTCGTCTGGCTGCGCGATCGCGAGGTCAGGCTCGCGACGAAGGACGTCAAGCGCTTTGATCCGCCGTCGGTCCCCTGCGACGTGCGCCCGGCGTTCTCCGAACCGAGCTGCTGAGTCTGCCGCGGGCTCGCGCCCAGCGGGCGGATAGCCTCGGCGAGCATGCGCGTCTGGGTTGACCTCACGAACAGCCCGCACGTGCTCGTCCTGCGTCCGATCGTCGCGGCCCTCCGCGCGCAGGGCCACGAGGTGCAGCTGACGGCGCGCGACTTCGCCCAGACGCTCGGCCTGCTGGAGCGCTTCGGGATCGAGCACACGGTCGTCGGGCACCACCGCGGCGGGCGCCTGGCGGCGAAGGGGCTGGGGCTCGTCTCGCGCTCGCTCGCGCTCGCCCGCTGGGCGCGCGGGCGTAGCTTCGACCTCGCGCTGGGGCACGGCTCGAACGACGTCACGGTCGCCGCGCGGATGCTGCGGATCCCCTGCTCGACGATGTTCGACTACGAGTGGGCGACCGTCCAGCACAACGTCAACTGCCGCCTCGCGCAGACCGTCGTCGTTCCGCGCGCGATCCCGCCCGAGCGACTGGCGCGCTACGGGGCGAACGGCAAGATCGCCGCCTACGAGGGCCTCAAGGAGGAGTACTACCTCGCCGACTTCGTCCCCGACGCGGCGGTGCTCGGCGAGCTCGGGCTCGATCCGGCAGAGCCGATCGCGGTCGTCCGCACGCCGCCGGCGGTGTCGCTGTACCACCGCTTCGAGAACGACGTGCTCGGCGGCGTCCTGGACCGCCTGCGCGGCTCGCAGACGGTCGTCCTGCCGCGCACTCCGCAGCAGCGCGCGGATCTGCGCGGCGGCGGCTTCATCGTGCCCGAGCGCGCGATCGACGCGCAGTCGCTGATCGCCTTCGCGGACCTCGTCGTGTCCGCCGGCGGGACGATGAACCGCGAGGCGGTCGCGCTCGGCACGCCGGTCTGGACGACGTTCCAGGGCCGCCTGGGAGCGGTCGACGAGGCCTTGATCGCCGACGGGCGCCTGCGGATGCTCGAGCGCGCGGAGGACGTCGTCGTCGCCAAGCGTGCCACCGGAGCGCGCGCCACGGAGCGCGTGCGGCGCGATCCGGCGCTGCTGGCGGCGTTGCTCGCCCGCCCGCTCGCGCGCGCCGCCGCGCGGCGCTAGGTCGATGGCCGAAGCGCGCGTTCCGCATCGCCGCGCCGTACAATCCGCAGCGATGCGCCGACGGATCCGTTCGGCGACCCTGCCTCTACACCGCCATTCGCTCCCCCAGGTCGCGGTCGACGGGGCGCTGGTCGCGCTCGCGTACTGGCTGGCCTACCGGCTGCGCTTCGACGGCCCGGCAGGCGTCCCGTCGCACTACGACAAGCTCTTCGACGCGACGATCATCCCTGTCGTCGTCAGCTCGATCGTGATCTTCGCCGCGCTCGGCCTGTACGGGAAGTGGTGGCGCTACGTCACGCAGCGCGACTACAGCGCGATCGTGCAGGCCGTCGTCCTCGCCGCGCTCGCGCTCGTGCTCTACATCGCGATCGTCAAGCCGGTCACGCAGCGGGCGCCGTCGGGCGTCACCGCTGTCACGATGCCGTCCGGCGTGCTCGCGCTGCACCTGCTGCTGATGCTGACGTTCGTCGGCGGCGCGCGCTTCACCGCGCGCACCGTCTACGAGCGGCCGCTGCGCGGCTTCCGCCCGAGCAAGGACGCCCGCGGCCTGCTGATCGTCGGCGCCGGCGACGGCGGCCGCCTCGTCCTGCGCGAGATCCTGCGCAACCCCGAGCTGGGCCTCAAGCCGGTCGGCTTCGTCGACGACGACCCGCTCAAGCGGCGGCTGCGGATCGACGGCGTCCGCGTGCTCGGCACGACACAGGAGCTCGGGCGGATCCTCGACGAGGTCGAGCCCGACGAGGTCACGATCGCGATCCCCTCGGCGCCCGGCATCCTGCGCGCGCACGTCGTGCGCTCGTGCCGCGAGCGCGGCATCCCCGTGCGCACGCTGCCGACCGTCTTCGAGCTGCTGCAGAGCGGCACGACCGCCGTGCGCCAGGTCCGCGACGTGCAGGTCGAGGACATCCTCGGGCGCGAGCCCGTGCGGATGGAGCTCGACCGCGTCGGCGCGTACCTCAGCTCGGAGATCGTGCTCGTCACCGGCGCCGGTGGCTCGATCGGCAAGGAGCTGTCGCGCCAGATCGCGCGCGTCGCGCCGCGCCGGCTGATCCTGCTCGACCACGCCGAGGACAACCTCTTCACGATCCAGCGCGAGCTCGAGCACGACCGCCACGTGCACCCGTCGACGCTCAACGCGGTCCTTGCCGACTGCAAGGAGGAGGAGCGGATGCGCGAGATCTTCGGCCTCTACCGGCCGACGATCGTCTTCCACGCCGCCGCCTACAAGCACGTCGGGCTGATGGAGCAGAACCCCGTCGAGGCGGTCCGCAACAACGCGATCGCGACGCGCCTGATGGCACGCATCGCGGGCCAGTTCAAGGTCAAGACGTTCGTGCTCGTGTCGACCGACAAGGCCGTCGACCCGGCGACGGTGATGGGCGCGTCGAAGGCGCTTGCGGAGTTCGCGCTCGAGGCCGAGCAGGCGCGCTTCACGGGGACGCGCTACTGCGCCGTGCGCTTCGGCAACGTGCTCGGCTCGTCGGGATCGGTCGTGCCGATCTTCCGCCGCCAGATCGCCCTCGGTGGCCCGCTGACCGTCACCGACGAGCGGATGACGCGCTACTTCATGACGATCCCCGAAGCCGTCCAGCTGATCATCCGCGCCGGCGGCCTCGGCAAGGGCGCTGCCGGCGGCGAGATCTACGTGCTCGAGATGGGCGAGCCGGTGCGGATCCTCGACCTCGCGCGGACGATGATCGAGCTCTCGGGGCTCGACCCCGATCGCGAGATCGCGATCGAGATCGTCGGCCGGCGGCCCGGCGAGAAGCTCCACGAGGAGCTCTTCAACCCCTACGAGCGCCCGCAGCCGACGCCGGCCGAGAAGATCCTGCGCGCCGAGCGCGCGCCGCGCGCGCCGCAGGTCGTCGACGAGATGTTCGACCAGATCGGGCTGCTAGTGCTCGAGGGCGACGCGGCCGGGCTGGCTGCGAAGGTGTCCGAGCTGTCGTCAATTCCCCAGGTCAGTCCCACTAGGATCCCGCAGTCCGATCCTGAAGCTGCCGTGATCTCTGCCCAACCCCGATCAACCAGCGACGGCGCGCAGTCATGACTGCGTGGACGCTCGCTGCCACCACGCCCGGCGGCCTCGTCGAGCAGATCGGCTCCTACGCGGGCTACGCGTCGGTGATCGGGCTCGGGATCATGGCGCTGCTGTACTTCGGCCAGGCGCGCGAGGTCAAGCGGCTGCGCGAATGGGCCGGGCGCGCCCCCGAGCGCGCGCTCGAGCTCGAGCAGCGCCCGCAGCCCGATCTCAATCGCCGCGTGATCGCGCAGCCGCTCGCGCCCTCCACGACCGCGGCGCAGACCGCCGCGGCGGCGACCGCCGCGCTCTATGCGAGCGTCGGCGCGACGGCGCCCGGCGCACCCGCGCCGCCTGGCCAGCTCGCCCGGCCCGGCACACCGACGCCGCCCGCGGCCGCGCCCGGCTCGCTCGCGCCCGGCGCGGTGCCGGCGCCTGCCGCCGCGGGATCTGCGCCCGGCTCGGCGCCCGGCCCCGCGCCCGCGACGGCGGCCGCGTCCGCCGCCGCGCCGACGCCTGCGACCGAGGGGACGGAGGGCGCGGAGGGCACGGCGGGCACCGAGGGTCAGGCGCCGGCGCCCGGCGCGTGGCCGACGGTCACCGCCACGCCCGCGCCGCCGCCGCCCGCGCCGACGCCGCAGGCCGCCTCGGCCGCCGCGCAGTTCGCCGCTTCGCGGCCCGTGCAAGAGCCTCCGCTGTTCGGCAACGGCTCGCTGAACCAGCCCACGCGCGAGTCCGCCGCCGCCCGCCCCGACCCGCTGCCGTCGCGCGGCCCGTCGTCGGATGAGTCGCGCTTCGCCTTCGCGACCCCCCGCCTCGGCGTCATCGTCGGCGGTGCGGTTGCGCTGCTCGCCGTCGGGGTCGTGATCTTCCTCGTCGCCGGTAACGATGCCGAACCGCCGAAGCCCAACGATTTCGGCAACACGCCGGCGGCGCAGGAGCCCGCAGGCGGCGCGGCGTCGTCGAGCAGCTCGAACTCGAGCTCGGGCGCGAAGTCGTCAGCGATCACGACGGCCGAGCGCCGCGGGACGAAGGTCGCCGTGCTCAACGGGACGACGCAGACCGGCCTCGCCCGCAACGTCGCCGACGAGCTCGAGAAGCGGTCGTACACGATCGGCGGGACCGACAACAACGTCGACCAGAGCCTGGCCGTGACGACCGTCTCCTACAAGCCGGGCGAGGAGCGGGTGGCCCGCGACATCGCGCGCATCATCCGCGTCGCTCGCGACCTCGTGCAGCCGGTCGACGCGAACACCGCCGTGGCCTCGGACGCGGACGTCCTCGTGACGGTCGGCGCCGACAAGATCGGGTAGCTCGTCCGGGCGTCAGATGGCCGGCTCGAACGAGGTCCTGCTCGTGCGCCACGGGGAGACCGACGCGAACGCGTCCGCCCGCTTCCAAGGCCGCACCGATACGCGCCTGAACGAGCGCGGCCGCGCGCAGTCGCGCGCGCTCGCCGGCGCGCTGCGCGGCGAGGGCCTGCGGGCGCTGTACGCGAGCCCGCTGCAGCGCGCCCGCGAGACCGCAGAGATCGTCGGCGCTGAGCTCGGCCTCGAGCCGATCCTCGACGAGCGCCTCGTGGAGGCCGACGCCGGCGCTTGGACGGGCCGCCTGATCGCCGACATCCGCGCCGGGGAAGCGGACGAGTACGCGCGCTGGCGCGCCGCCGACGCGGCGTTCCGCTTCCCCTCTGGCGAGTCGGTCGCCGAGCAGGCCGCGCGCGTCGCCGCGGCGCTCGCCGACGTCGCCGCAGGGCCGCTGCCGGCGCTCGTCGTCACGCACGGCGGGACGATCCGCGCCGTCGAAGGGATCGACCGCCCGGCCGGCGGCGCGGTCGGCAACTGCGCCCTGTTTCGCCTGCCGGCGCCAGCGCCGGCGCCGAGCACCCCGTGACGGCGACCGCGCGCATCGCCTTCGCGGTGCTCGTCTGCGCGACGTTCGCCGCGTTCTTCGCCGCGCAGGAGCTCAAGAGCACGCCGCCCAGGGTGCAGGACGTGACGCGCCAGTCGCCGTACTTCTCGCCCAACCGCGACGGCCGCTTCGATCGCGCGCGGATCTCGTTTCGCCTCAAGCGCACCGACGACGTGACCGCCGTCGTCGTCGATCGCGCGGACGACGAGGTCCGCGTGCTCGTCGACGACCGCCGCCTGCGCGCCGGCGAGCGCATGCGCCTGGCGTGGGACGGCCGCGACGACGCCGGCCGGATGCTCGCCGACGGGATCTACCGCATGCGCCTGAAGCTCCGCCGTCAGGGCCGCGCCGTGCTGATCCCGCGCAACGTCGAGAAGGACACGCGACCACCGGACATCCGCGTCACGTCGATCGGTCCCGAGCAGGTTCCCGGAGCGGAGCTGCTGCCGCGCGAGGACGGCGACCCCGCGCGCGTGACGTTCCAGGCCGCCGGCCGGCGCAAGCAGATCCTCGTCTACCGCACCGACGTCCGACCCCTGCGGCCGGTCTTCGACGCGCCGGTCGCGCTCGACGACGACGCGACGAGCTGGGAGTGGGACGGAACCGTTCGGGGCCGGCGCGTCGCGCCCGGCACGTACGTCGTGATCGTCCGCGCGCGCGACCGCGCCGGCAACATCGGCTCGTCGACGGCGATCCCGCCGCGCTTCGAGTACGGCCGGCCGCTACCGGGCCGCGGCGGCATCACCGTGCGCTACCTGCGCGCCCAGGCGCCGGCGTCGCCGGTCGCCGCCGGCGAGCGAGCACGCGTCGCCGTCGAGTCCGCGGGGGCACGCTTCAGCTGGACGCTGCGCCGCATCGGTCAAGCCGTCCGCAAGCGCGGCCGTGGCTCGCGCTCGCGCGTCGTGCGCTTCGCCGCGCCGCGCGGCAAGTCGGGCCTGTACCTCTTCGAGGTCCGCACGCGCACGCGCCGCACGGCGGCGCCCCTGATCGTCCAGTCGCGCCGGCAGAATCCCGTGCTCGTCGTGCTGCCGGCGACGACCTGGCAGGGGCTCAACCCCGTCGACGGAGACGGCGACGGGCGCGCCGACACGCTCTCCGCCGGGCTGCCGGTGAAGACGAACCGCCCGTACGTCGGCTCCGGCGTGCCCGCGCAGGTGCGCGAGCACGAGGCCCTGCTGCTCGCGCAGCTCGACCGCAAGGGGCGCCGCTACGACCTCACGACCGATGTCGCGCTCGCCCGCGGCGAGGGGGCCGCGCTCGACGGGCACCGCGGCGTGATCCTCGCCGGCGACACGCGCTGGCTCGACCGCCGCGTCGCCACCAGGCTGCGGAGCTTCGTGCGCGCGGGCGGGCGCGTGCTGTCGGTCGGCATCGACTCCCTGCGGCGCAGCGTCACGCTGACGCCCGCCCGCGCGATCGCCCCGACGCAGCCGACGACGCGCGACCTCTTCGGAGCGCGGCTGGCGCCGCTCGCCCGGCCTCCGGCGCCGGTCGCCGTCGTCAACGTCAGCGACGAGATCGACCTGTTCTCCGGGACGGCGGGCCAGTTCGCCGGCGTCGAGGCCTTCGAGCAGACGCTCGACGTGCGCGGCGGCAGCGGCGCGATCGCCGCCACCGCGGCGACGCAGGACGGCGCCCGCCAGGTGATCGTCGCGGCGCGCCTCGGCAAGGGGCTCGTGATCCGCACGGGCATGCCGGGGTTCTCCGCCGGCCTGCGCTCGAACGGCGAGCTCGCCGAGCTGCTGGACCGCATCTGGACGCTGCTGCGCAGCCGATGATCGTCGCGGTGACAACCCTCGGGGAGCTCGCGCAGACGGGCGGGATCATCGTCGCGGCGCTGCTCGCGGCGGTCGTGCTGCTCGCCCGTGCGCCCCGCGCGCGCGCCGCGGCGATGCTCGCGGCGCTCGTTCTGACGCCGGTCCTGCTCGTCGCGAACATCTGGTCGACGCCGCAGTTCGAGCCGCTGCGCGAGCGCGCGGGCCTGGCGCTCGCCGCCGGCGCATGCGGCCTCGTCGTGCTCGCGCTGGCCGCCGTCGCGATCAGGCGCTGGCCCGAGCTGCTCGCGCTGGCCGCGGCGGCGGCGCTGCCGTTTCGCGTGCCGATCGAGTCCGGCGGCGACACGGCGAACCTGCTCGTCCCGCTCTATGTCGTGATCGCGGCAGGCGTGCTCGCCTACGCGCTCCCGCGCCTGCGCGCCCCACGCGCGCTGGAGGAAGCCGAGGCGGAGGATGCGGGCGAGCATCAGCGCGGTCCGCTCGAATGGCTGCTGGCCGGCGCGATCGTGCTGTACGCCGCGCAGGCGACGTACACGAGCGACTTCGACGGCGCACTGGCGCAGACGATCTTCTTCTACGTGCCGTTCACGCTGCTGTACGCGCTGCTCGTGCGAATCCGCTGGACGGCGCAGCTCGCCGGGCGCTGCCTCGTCGTCCTGCTCGCGCTCGCCGTGGCGTTCGTCGGGATCGGGTTCGTCGAGTACGCCAAGCGCGAGCTGCTGCTGAACCCGAAGGTCATCAGCTCCAACCAGTTCGAGTCCTACTTCCGCGTCAACTCGCTGTTCTTCGACCCGAACATCTACGGGCGCTTTCTCGTCACGGTGATGCTCGGCCTCGCGGCGGTCCTGCTGTGGACGCGCCGCGCGGCGCTCGCGGCGGGCTGTGTGGTCGGGCTCCTGCTGCTGTGGGCAGGCCTCGTGTTGACCCTGTCGCAGTCCTCGTTCACGGCGCTGCTCGCCGGCTTGACGGTGCTCGGAGCGCTGCGCTGGGGGGCGCGGCGAGCGACGGCGGTCGTCGCGGCGTTCGCGGTCGCGGGCGTGCTCGTCGTGCTCGCGGCGCCCGGCGCGGTCGGGCTCGAGGGGTCGACGGACGCCGTCTCCAGCGGCCGCTCGTCGCTCGTGCGCGGCGGCGTCGAGCTCGCGCGCGACCGTCCGCTCACCGGCTGGGGCGCGAGCTCGTTCAAGACCGAATATCGCAAGCAGCGCAAGTCCTCGAGCGCCCGTGCGTCGGCCGCCTCGCACACGATCCCGATCACGGTTGCCGCCGAGCAGGGCGTCGGCGGGCTCGCCCTGTACCTGGCGCTCATCGGGGTCGCGCTCGTGCTGCTCCTGCGCGGCGCCGCCGGCTCGATCGTGCGGATCGCCGTCGCCGCCGGGTTCGTGGCGCTCGTCGTGCACACGCTGCTCTACGCGGCGTTCCTCGAGGACCCGCTCGCCTGGGCGCTGCTGGCGCTCGGTTCGGCGCTGGCGCGGGAGCCGTGAGGCAGCGGGCGGCGCTCGCGGCGCTCGCGCTCGTCGCCGCGGCGGCGTGGGCGCTGGTCCCGACGTACCCGGACTACGACGCCTACCACCACCTCGTCTGGGGCCGCGACCTGCTGCGTGGTGCCGCCCCCGGCTTCGAGGACGCGTTCGCCCCGACGCCGCACCCGCTCTACCTCGCGCTCGGGGCGCTGCTGTCGCTCGCCGGCGATGACGCCGACCGGCTGCTCGTGCTCGTCACCGTGCTCAGCCTCGTCGCGCTGATCGGCGGCGCCTACGCGCTTGGTCGCGCGCTGTTCGGGCCGGCCGCCGCGCTGGCCGGCGCGCTCTTCGTCGGCTCGAGCTTCGCGTTCCTGCTGTATGCCGTGCGCGCCTTCGTCGACGTCCCGTTCCTCGCGCTGGTCGTCTGGGCCGCGGCGCTCGAGGTCGCGAGGCCGCGCCGCGGCCTCGCGCCGATGGCGCTGCTGGCGGCGGCGGGGCTGCTGCGTCCCGAGGCCTGGGTGCTCGCGGGGCTGTACTGGCTGTGGTGTCTGCCCGGCCGTGGGCTGCGCGCTCGCGCGGGGTTGCTCGCGCTCGCGCTCGCGGCCCCGCTGCTGTGGTGTCTCGTCGACCTCGCGGTGACGGGCGACCCGCTCTTCAGCCTGACGAACACGCAGGCGCTGTCCGATGCGCTCGACCGCGAGCGCGGCCTGGCGAACGTGCCGTCGGCGTTCGTGACGTTCCTCGCCGACCTCGCGCGCCCGCCCATCGCGCTCGCCGGCGTCGCGGGGCTCGCCCTCGCCCTGCGCCGCTTCGGCTGGCGGCCGATGGTCGTCCCGCTCGCGCTGCTCGGCGCGGGCGCGCTGACGTTCGCCGCGCTCGGCGTCGCCGGGCTGTCGCTGATCCCGCGCTACCTGACCGTGCCCGCCGTCGTGCTGTGCCTGCTCGCCGGCTACGCCGTGCTCGGCTTTCGGACGCTCGAGCCTGGCCCCGTGCGCGAGCGCTGGCGGCGCGCCTCGTTCGCCGCGCTGGCGATCGGCGTCGCTTTCGTCGTCGTCAAGGCGTCGAGCTTCGCGGCGCTGCGCAGCGAGCTCCGCTTCATCGAGCGCACCCACGACGAGCTCAGCGGCATGCTCGCCGAGCCGCGCGTGCGCGAGGGGCTGCGCTGCGGAGCGCTGACGTTCCCGACGTACCGCCTCGTGCCCGATGCGCGCTGGCTGCTCGATGCCGACGCGCGCGCGGTCCGCACCCGCGCCGGTCCGGACGAGTCGGTCCGCTCGCCCGGCGCGGTCGCGGTCTACATCGCCGGCGACGAGAAGTTCGAGCGCCGCTTCGGGCGCGCCGACGGCGTCAACCGCGCGACGAACCGCACGCCGCGCGGCCGGCCGACCCTCACCGACGGCCCGTTCCGGGTGTATGACATGTGCCAGGCGCGTCCGCGCTAGTCTCGATCACGATGAAGCTCCTCACGAGCAAGCGGTTCATCGTGGCGGTTGCGCTCGTGGCGGTGATCGTCGTCCTCGTCATCGTGCTGGGCGGCGGCGACGACGACAAGCCGGCGAACACGCCGAACACGGGCACCGTCACCGCCAACGAGCTGAAGTCCGGCGACTGCATCAGCGACGCCAACTCGACGCTCGGCGACGTGACGACGTTCGACGCCGTCGCATGTGACATGCCGCACGACGGCGAGGTCTTCACGCTGATCGTCCTGCCGGGCGCGGAGGGCGCGAAGTACCCCGGCACGGACGAGGTCACCGGCAAGGGCCAGCGCGGCTGCCGCGCGCGGCTGCGCCGCCAGGCCACCGCCGAGGCGTTCAAGGACAAGCTGCTGGGCTTCAAGTTCGTCTACCCGACGCCGGCCAGCTGGGCCGACGGCGATCGCGAGATCACCTGCCTGGCGACGTTCCGCAAGCCGCGCAGCGAGAAGCTCGCGCAGCGCTAGCCGGTCGCGGAGGTTGACCTCGGCCCAGCGTGGGGGGCCAGCGTTCGCGAACGGCATCATGAGGGACGACGAGCGCTTCGGTGGCTTTCGCGCGCCCGGTTTCCGGGCGATCCGGCATGGAGAGGCGACAACTCGGGCGGCTCGTAGCGGCGTGGTGTCAGTTCTCCATGGCATGCGCGGAGAATTGACAGGGGAGCTGCCGGGCTCCTCGGATGTCACTTCTCCATGCGATGCGTGAAGCAGCGACGGATGCCCTGGATCACGAGCTCGATCCGTCGCTCCATTCATCGCCTGCGTGAAGCAGCGACCGACCGCCACATGCGAGCCGACGGTCCGTCGCTCCCTCGCGCCGATCTGCACCGCGAGCGATCCGAACCGGTCCTCATCGATGCCGTCCACGAGAAGACGCGCCCTGCACCAACCACCGAGTGCGACCGGCGCCATCGCGCGCAGCCAGTCCGCTCACGCCAGCCCGAGCGCCCGTAGTCGCTCCCACAACGGCGCGTTGACGCGTTCGGCGGTCTGCTCGAGCGCCCAGGCGCGCAGCTCGGCGTCCGGGCGCAGGCGGGCGCCGGCGTGCGCCCGCAGCGCGGCGACGAACGCCGCCGGATCGGCCGCCGTCGTGACGGCGCGATCCCACGTGTGGACGCCGGCGAGCTCGGGCGAGATCGTCCGCCGCCCGACCCGCGCGTACTTGAGGATCCGGTACGGCAGCGCGGCGTCGTTGAAGGGCTCGACGCGGAACGGAAGGATCCCGACGTCGGCGCAGAGGATCAGCCGCGCGGCCTCCTCGTCGGAGCGGCGCCCGAGCCAGACGAGGTTCGGCGCGCTGCGACACCAGACGAAGTCGGCGTCGTCCTTGCACTCGTCCTCGTGCCAGGCGCCGACGAGCAGCAGCACGAGCTCGGGCATGCGCGCGGCCACAGCGCGCACGAGCGACCAGTCGGTGCGCCACCCGAGGTGCCCGAGCGAGACGGCGATGACCGCGCCGGCGGGATCCGGCGCGGGGAACGAGTCGGCCGCCAGGCCGACGAGCTGCGCCTCCCGGCCGGCCTCGCGCTCGAGCTCGGCGAGCTTGCCCGAGACGACGAACGTCAGCGCGGAGCGCGACGCCGCTTCGTCGTGCAGCGCCGCGAGCCGGCGCCGCATCGCCGGCGAGGCGTCGTAGGCGACCTCGTAGCGATCCCAGCGTCCGTACCACAGCTCGGCATCGGGCCGGGCGCGCAGCAGGGCGTGCGCGAGCGGCCACTGAACCGGGTGAAAGATCGCGACCGCGCGCAGGTCGCCGCCGAGCGTGCGCAGCAGTCGCCGCGCCGTGATCGCGGCGATCCGGTCGCGCGGCGCCGCGGGCAGGCGCGCGACCGCGCCGTACGGGACGCGCGGAGGAGCGGCGGCGACGACCCCGTCGGCGCGCAGCAGGTCGCGTGCCTGGTCGGCGAGGATGAACCCCTCCAGCGGTCGCGGCAGCAGCAGGAGAGCACGGGGATCCGGCACGTGCGGACAGTAGCGTGGCGGGGTGGTCGTTCCTGCAACTGCCCACGCCGACGGTCGCTAGCCGATGCGCAGCCTCTTCGCGCGCCTGCTGACGGGAGGCGCGGCATACCAGGCGTCAAGCCTGCTGGCGGCGGCGCTCGCGCTCGTCACGCTGCCGCTCTACACGCGGGCGCTGAGCCGCGCGGACTTCGGCGTCGCCGAGACGCTGCTGACGTTCATCATCCTCGCCTCGATCCTGCTGCGGCTCGGGCTCGGCGAGGCGTTCGTGCGCTTCTACTTCCAGACGGCGGAGGACGACCGCCTCCGCCTGGCACGCACGACGACCGCGACCGTGCTCGCGCTGTCGACGCTCGTCGCGCTGCTCGCGGCCGCGCTCGCGGGCCCGCTGAGCACGCTCGTCCTCGGCTTCGAGGATGCCGGCCTGATGCGGATCGCCGTGCTCGGGCTGTGGGCGTTCACGAACCTCGAGATCGCCTACGGGCTGCTGCGCGTCGAGGAGCGCCGGCGCGCGTACCTGACCGCGTCGCTCTGCAACGTCCTGTTGACGGTCGCGCTGACGGTGACGCTCGTCGTCGCGCTCGACGGCGGCGCGCGCGGCTACCTGGCGGGCAACTACGCCGCCTCGGTGGTCGTGCTGCTGGGGCTGTGGTGGATGCTGCGCGGACGGATCGGGCTGCGGCCGGAGCTGTCGCTCGGCCCGCTGCTGCGCTTCGGCGTGCCGACCGTCCCCGCCGACGCGACGGTGTTCGCGCTCAACGTCGTCGACCGCGCGTACATCCTGCGCTCGCAGAGCGCCGCCGCCGCGGGCCTGTTCGCGCTCTCGGTGAAGCTCGCGACGGGCGTCATCCTCGCCGTGCGCGGCTTTCAGCTCGCCTGGTCGCCGCTCGCGTACTCGATCGACGACGACCGCGAGGCGGGGCGCTTCTACGCCGCCGTGACGACCTGGTACGTCGTCGTGATCGGGTTCGTCGTGGCCGGGTTGACGCTGCTCGGTCGCTGGATCGTGCGGCTGCTCGCGGCGCCGGAGTACTTCGCCGCCCACGAGGCGCTGCCCTGGGTCGCGCTGGGCTGGGCGATGTACGGGCTGTTCCTCGTCCTCGTGACGATCGGCGGTCGCGCCGGCGTGACGACGCGGACGTTCCCGGCCGCGCTGGCCGGCGTCGTCGTGAACGCCGTCGTGCTCGCGCTGCTCGTCGAGCCGCTGGGAATCGCCGGCGCCGGCATCGCGCTCGTCGCCGCGTACGCGGTGATGCTCGTCGTCCTGCATCTCCTCACCCGCGGGCTGTTCACCGTGCCGTTCGACTGGCGGCGCCTCGCACACGCGGTCGTGCTGCTGGCGGGCGTGACGGTCGCCGGTGAGCTGGCGCTGCCGGACGCCGGCGCCGCGGGCTTCGCGGCGCGCGCGCTCGCGCTCGCGGCGCTGCCGCTGCTGTTCGTGCTGACCCGCTTCGCGCAGCCCCAGGAGCTCGCCGTGCTGCGCGACCTGCGCGGGCGCAGGCTGCGGCGCTAGCAGCCGCCGAGCAGCTTGCGTACGCCCGAGCACGGCGGCGCAGCGGGCGGCGGCGCGGCCGGTGTCGTCGCCGTCTGCTCAGGCGTCGCCGGCGCAGGCGCCGGCTCGGGCGTGACGTCATCCGGCGGGGGCGCACCGGGCGCGCGCTTGTCCGCGGGCGAACGTGGCAGCCTCACGCCCGGCTCTTCGGCAGCGCTCGGGCGATCGCCGGACCGCTCAGCTCGCTCCGCGGCGCGCGCGTCGGCGCGCTCGCGCTGCTTGGCGCGCTCGCGGCGCCGCTTGTCCTTCTTGCGCTTGCGCTCCTCCGCGAGCAGCTCGCGCCGGACCGATGCGCCGTAGGCGATCTCGAACTCGGCGGCGAGGCTCTCGTCGGCGCAGTTCGCGCAGAAGCCGTCGCGCTCCCACGAGGCCGCGCGCCCCAGGACCTGACTTGCGTACGTGATGCCGAACAGGTCGTGTCCGTAGTAGCCGTATGCGGCCGTCCACGCGGCCCCGTCGAGCGACAGGCCCGCGCCGGAGTCGCGCAGCAGCGATCCGGCGGCCATGATCGCGTCGAAGTCGTCGTAGATCGAGGGGTGGTGCTTCGTGCGGTGGGGGTAGCGCGCGGGCCGCCGGCCGGCGCGGAACGCCTCGCGGTAGTGCTCCCACGTGCTGATCGGGCCGTTCGTGACGTTGAACTGCATCGGGCCGGCGCAGCAGCCGAAGTCGTTGAGGCCGTGGTACGTGGTGGGGGCGACCGAGAACGCCGTCTCCTGGCGGTGGACCGAGGCGATCAGCCGCCAGGTGACGCCGAAGACCCGTTCGGCCTCGCGGTAGAGCGGCAGGAATCGCGCGGCGACCCCGTGCGCGACGCGCTGGCGGGCGATCCGACGGTAGTACTCAGCGCGGTTGCGGCGGCGCTCGGCGACCCGTCGCACGGCAGCGGTCGACAGCACGCCGGCGGCCTTCTCGGCCACGGCCGGCAGCGTCTGGAGCGCGGACATGCGCTTGGCGGCGTCAGGCGCCGGCGGCGTGCCGGCGCCGATTCCGAGCGAGGCCGCGAGCAGCACGGCGACGGACGCCAGGGGCCGGCCCAGTCGGCGCCCCCGGACGCCGGGCAGGGAACGAGCCGGGAGCCGCATCGACCTCGCAGCTTGCCAAAGTCGCGCCCGAAATGGCGCGGTCGGACGCCCCGCCGTCCGCGTCCGGGCCTACCTTCTGCTCCGTGCCCGGGACGATCGAGCTGTGGACCGACGGCGCCTGCTCGGGCAATCCGGGGCCCGGCGGATGGGCGGCGATCCTCGTCGCGCGCGCCGCGGACGGCTCGATCGCCAAGCGGGTCGAGCTGTCCGGCGCCGATCCCGCCACGACGAACAACCGCATGGAGCTGCAGGCGGTGATTGGCGGCCTGCGGGCGCTCGAGCGCCCCGCTCAGCTGACGGTCCACACCGACAGCTCCTACGTGATGGACGCGATCGTCAAGCGCTGGCACGTCGGCTGGGAGCAGCGCGGCTGGCGCACGGCGGCCAAGCAGCCGGTCAAGAACCGCGATCTGTGGGAGGAGCTGCTGGCGCTCGTCGCGCGGCACACGATCACCTGGCGGAAGGTCAAGGGCCACGCCGGCGTCGCGCTCAACGAGCGCTGCGACGAGCTCGCGGTCGCGGCCTGTCATGCCGCGCGCGCGGTCAGCGCACGCGGCGAATGACGGTCAGCGCGACGAGGCGCGACACGAGGATCGTCAGGTAGGCGACGCCCGCCACCATCTCGAGCATCACGAGGCCGCGCGCGAACGGCTTGACCGGGATCACGTCGCCGAGCCCGGTGCTCGTCAGCGTCGTGAAGCTCAGGAACAGCAGGTCCATCCACGTGCGGTCGCCGGTCGGCTCGACGGCGGCGGCAAAGCTGCCCGGATCGATCGCCTGGCAGACCGTGAACGCATACGCGAACGCCCACGCCAGCAGCGTGAACGTCGCCCCGATCGCGAACAGCTCGTCGCGCGTGACGACCTGGTCCTCGAGCATGTAGGCGAGCATCGCGCCGGCGGCGTAGAAGTAGAGCAGCGCCTCGAACGCCGACGAGTACGGCAGCAGCGTGTCGGTCTGCGTCACCGCCTGGATCAGCAGCAGCACGGTCGCGGGGATCCCGAGCAGCACGGTGACCCACGTCAGGCCAGGCGTCGTGCGCACGGCGAGCACGACGAGGCCGAGGATCGCGATGCCGAAGACGCTGAACAGCGAGCGCCCGACGTCGTTGCCGATCATGAACGGGTAGAGCAGCAGCGCGGCGAGCTGGGCGGCCAGCAGGAGCGCGGACGGCGCGCGCTGGGCGAGGGTCAGCACGCCCCGCAACGTAGCCTCCGGGGCGGTCGGTTCGTCAGCGGGCGGAGGGGCGCCAGGCGCGCATCGTGCTCTGCGTCTGCTCCGGCGTGAGCGCGTCGCAGGCGAGCGCGCCCGGCTCGTCGCGGCGCGCGCGCAAGCCGTCGGTGACGATCCCCAGGAAGCGCCGCCAGACGTCGGGCTCGACGTCGCGCGTGCATTCGCTCAGCGCGCCGAGCATGAGCTGCAGCAGCGGCATGTCGGTCGGCTCGAGATCCGACCGCAGGCTGCCGTCGGCCTGCGCGCGCTCGACGAGCTGCGTCACGAGCGGGAACATCATCGCGCGGGCACGGGCGACGCGCTCGAGGCCGTGGCTGCCCGACAGCGCGACCTCCTTGAGGCCGCGATCGCAGGCGTGCTGCTCGGTCGCGCGCTCGAGGAAGCGGACGAGGCCGCGCCACGAGTCCTCGTCGCGCAGCGCCTCCTCGGCCTCCGCGACGAACGCCCTCATGCGGTCCTCGAAGAGCGCGTCGATCAGCTGCTCCTTGTCCGGGAAGCGCCGGTAGATCGTCCCGACGCCGACGCCCGCGCGGTGCGCGATCTCGTCGAGCGTGACCGAGAGCCCGCCCTCGGCGAAGGCCTCGCGGGCGGCCGCGAGGATGCGCTGGCGATTGCGCTCGGCGTCGCGGCGGAGGGGGCGGTCGGGAGCGGTTTCGGACGGGGTCACGAAAAAACCTGTAGAAGTGGAGATACAGCCTCCACTTCTGTGGTACGGTCTCGACAGAAGTTGAGATCAACCCTCCACTTGGAGTCTAGCACTCCAGTTAGCCGACCGACGAGGTTCCTCCCATGCAAGAAGCCCCCACCAATCCCCATCACGCGAGGCGCTGGCTGATCCTGTTCGTCGTCGCGATCGCCCAGCTGATGGTCGTGCTCGACGCGACCGTCGTGAACATCGCGCTGCCGTCGGCCCAGCAGGCGCTCGAGTTCTCCAACGACCAGCGTCAGTGGGTCATCACGGCCTACGCGCTCGCCTTCGGCAGCCTGCTGCTGCTCGGTGGCCGGATCGGTGATCTCTTCGGCCGCAAGCGCGCGTTCGTGATCGGGCTCGGCGGCTTCGCCGGCGCGAGCGCGCTCGGTGGATTCGCGCAGAGCTTCGAGGTCCTCGTCGCGGCGCGCGCGCTGCAGGGCGTCTTCGGCGCGCTGCTGGCGCCCGCCGCGCTGTCGCTCTTGACGACGACGTTCATCGAGCCCGAGGAGCGCGCCAAGGCGTTCGGCATCTTCGGCGCGGTCGCCGTCGGCGGCGCCGCCATCGGGCTCATCCTCGGCGGCGTGCTGACCGAGTACCTCAACTGGCGCTGGTGCCTGTTCGTCAACCTCGTCATCGCGGTCCCGGCGGCGTTCGCCGCGATGGCGCTGCTGCACAACGAGCTGCCCGACCACAAGCCGCGGATCGACATCCCCGGCACGCTGACGGCCTCCGCCGGCCTGTTCGCCGTCGTCTACGGTCTGGCGAACGCCGAGACGCACAGCTGGACGGACGCGGTCACGATCGGGATGCTCGTCGCTTCCGTCGTCTTGCTGTCCGCGTTCGTCGTCATCCAGATGCGCTCGCGCAACCCGTTGCTGCCGCTGCGCGTCGTGCTCGATCGCGATCGCGGCGGCTCCTTCCTCGCGATGCTGATCGCGGGCGCCGGGATGTTCGGCGTGTTCCTGTTCCTCACGTACTACCTGCAGCAGTCGCTCGGCTTCTCGCCGATCGAGTGCGGCCTCGCATTCCTACCGATGACGTTCGCGATCGTCGTCGCCGCCACGAGCGGGTCGACGAAGCTGCTGCCGAAGGTCGGCCTGCGGCCGCTGATCGGCGGCGGCATGCTGATCGCCGCGGCCGGCCTGGCATCGCTCACGACGATCGGCGTCGACACGGCGTACGTGTCGCACGTGCTGCCGGGGATCATGATCATCGGCGCGGGCCTCGGCCTCGTGTTCAGCGCGGCGATGGCGACGGCGACGTTCGGCGTGCAGCCCAGCGACGCCGGCGTCGCCTCGGCGATGGTCAACACGATGCAGCAGATCGGCGGGTCGATCGGTACCGCGCTGCTCAGCACGCTCGCGGCGTCGGCCGTCACGAGCGAGCTCGCCGGCGCGGCAACCCGCCCGGACGCGGCCGCGGTCGCGCACGCCGCCGTCCACGGCTACACGGTCGCGTTCTGGTGGGCGGCCGGGATCTACGCCGTCGGCGCCGTGATCTGCGCGGCGCTGCTGACCCGTCGCAGCGTCGAGGTCGCGCAGGCGAACGCGGGCGAGACGGCGTTCGCCCACGGATGAGCGCGCCGCCGCCCGCGGCCGGATTCACGTCCGACCCGTCGCGATCGGCGCAGGTCGCCGATCGCGACGGTCGTATGCTCCCGGCGTGCCGTCCTCGAGGCCCTCGCCGACAGCTGCCGACGATGGTGGCGACGACCCTGCCACGCTGCAGTCGCGCCTGGAAGCGGCCGAGCCGGACGACGCCGCATCCGACCGTGACGCGGAGGTCGCGGCCACGCCCGATCCCGACGAGGCGCCGTCGATCGCGGACCCCGTCGCGCTCCTGCACCATCTCGACGTCAGCGGGCGGTTTCATCGCGACAGTCGGATCGGGCGTTTGTACCACCGCGGGATGGTCTCGCTGCGCGAGACCGTCGCCACCGAGAGCCTCCACATCTCCGTCGACGACAACCGCGTGGCCGCGCACGTCGATGAGGTGGCACCGCTCGAGATCGAGTCCGACGGCCGGTCGCGCTACTCGATCCGCCGCGCGACGCTGCACAACCTCGCGGGCATGGCCCAGGACCTCATCACGATCCTGCGCGGTCGCCGCGGCGATCATCGTTGCGAGCTGAACTGCGAATGGCAGTCCGACGGGGCGGTGCAGAGGCTCCGCCTGCTCGATCCGAGGACCTCGGCGTGGACCGTCCAGCTCGAGCTGCGCGTCAGCGGATCGCTGGACGAGGACCGGCTGCGCGGCGCGCTCGCCGCGACGCTCCGACCAGGGATGCGGCGCGACTGCCTGGAGGTGGTCGACTGCGACGACGACGGCGCCCTCGACGAGGCGCGATCGCGCCTGCACGGCATCGGGGTTCCGCTCGACGGCCACCCGCCGCTGCACGCCTACCTCGCCAAGCATCCGAACGGCGACGTCCTCATGCTCAACCTCAACCATGGCGCGATCGACGGGTTCGGTGCGGCCCATGTCCTCGGCCGCATCGCCCGTGCATACGCCGGCGAGTCCGTGCCGTCCCTGCACTTCCTCGCCGGCATGGATCTGCCCGTTCGCCCTGCGATCGAGCACTCGGCGATTGCGCTGCGGACCTATCGCGCCGTCCGCGACCGCGTGCACGACGCGCTGACGCGGCCCGCCGGCGTCGCCGCTGACGAAGCGGGTGCCGGCGACGAGCGCGGGTTCGTGCTCGTGGAGCTGTCGGCCGAGGACTCGTCGGCGCTCGTCGACGCGCAGCGCGACCTGACGCACACGGGCTTGCTGATCGCCGCGCTGCACCTGGCGATCGCCGAGTGGAACCGCCGGCACGGGCGGTCGAGCCGGCTGATTGGGGTGCTGTCGCCGACGAACCTGCGTCCGGAGGACTGGGACGAGGACATGATCGCCAACTTCTCCGTCAGCACGAGGCTCACGACGAGCGGCCGCGCTCGCCGCAGCGTGGAGTCCACGCTGCGGACGATCACCGCCCAGACGGCGCGCAACAAGGAGACGCGGACGGGAATCGCGCTGATGGCGGCCCTGCGACGCACGCACCTCCTGCCGCTCTGGGCCAAGCAGTCCAGCACGGTCCTGCGGCCCGCCACGAGCAGCCACGACGTCGACGCGGCGATCGTCTGCAGCCTGGGGGTGATCGACGATCGCACGTCGTTCGGGCCCGACGCCGGCGACCCCATCGAGTTGTGGTTCTCGACGCCGACGAAGTCGCCGATCAGCGTCTGCGTCGGCGCGGCGATCCTCGACGGACGGCTGCAGCTCACGCTGCGCTACCCGTTTCGCCTCTTCAGCGCCGACGCCGCGCGCCGTTTCGCCGACTGCTACGCGGACCATCTGCGCGCCGTCGCGAACTCGCGCCGGCGACGCTGAGCGGCCGCGCGCGGCCCGCGAAGTACCCTCATCCGATGGATCTGACCAGCGTTGGAGAGCTCGTGACGGTCGCCGGCGACGGTCCGCGGCGCGACGGGATCGTGTTCGACGTGCCGAGCAGCACGAAGGTCGTCGTCGCGGTCGTCGATCGCGGCCGCGGTCCGGTCTTCCGGACCGTGCACCCGAACACGGTCAGCGAGCGCACCGAGCCGGGCTCCGACGACCGCGCGCTGCGCCTGCTGATCCGCCGCACACCGCCGCCCGCGCACGGGTCCTCGCGCGGTGGCGCCGGCGGAGGGCAGGGACGCTCGGGGCACACGCGCGCCGCGACGCACCGCACGACGGGCAGGTAGCTACGGCTCAGCCGGCGGCCTGCATCTGCGTCTGCGCGTAGGCGTCGAGCCGCGACAGCTCGTCGGCGTACATCTTGCGCATGACGCGCGGCGCGAACGTTCGCTCGAAGAACCCGCCGACGCCGCCGGCGCCGTTCCACTGCGTCTCGATCCGGACGCGGCAGCCGTCGCCCTGAGGCGTCACGGTGAAGCTGGTGACCGCTGACGAGTTCTGGTCGGTCTCGGTGATCACGCGGCCCGGCTCGGGTTCGTCGACGCGCATCTCGAACTCGCGTACCCGCCCGCCCCCGCGGACCTTGAAGCGGTGGATCGTGCCGGCGCCGATCCCACCCTCGACGACCTCGAAGTCGGAGACGCCGTCGGGCAGGAACTGGCTGTGATGCGCGTCGTCGGCGATCAGGCGATACGTCAGCTCAGCCGGCGCGGCGACCTTCCCCTCTTGCGTGACGATGATCCGGCCCATCGCCGAACCCTACGCGACGGCGCGCGGCGCCCTCGGCAGCGCGACCTCCTCCGGCATCCCGACGAGCTGACCGCCGGCGCAGCCCGCGGCCGACACCGTGCGGCGCGGGTTGACGATGCCCGCCAGGCCGAGCAGGCCGCCGAGCGCGACGAGCGCTGCGGCGATCCCGATGCCAACGTGGAAGGCGTGCAGCGAGGCCTGCTCGACGGCGCGCGCGACCGCGGGCGCCTCGCCGCGCGGCAGGCCACGCGTGTCGGCCCGCGCGAGCGTGCGGTCGCCCGCCACGGCGACCGCCCGCTGGCCGGCGGGCGAGAGCTCGCGGTCGGCGAGGGCGCTGTCGAGCGAGGACGCGAAGGTCGCCGCGAGGACGGCGCCAAGCGCCGCGATCGCCAGCAGCCCCGCGACGCGCGCGACGGCGTTGTTGATCCCCGAAGCGATCCCGGCGTTGGACTCGTCGGCGTCGGCGAGCACGGTCATCGTCAGCGGCGCCACCGTGATCGCGAGGCCGAGCGAGAAGACGAGCAGGCCCGGCAGCACGTCGACGACGTAGTCCACCGCGGCGGGCATGCGGACGAACCAGGCCAGCCCGGCCGCCGCGATCAGCGGCCCGAAGCCCATGAACGCACGTGGGCCGAGGCGGTCGGCGAGCGCGCCGAAGCGCTTGGAGAGGCCGAACATGACGAGCGTCGTCGGCAGCGTGGCGAGGCCGGCCTGCAACGCGTCGTAGCCGGCGACCTGCTGCAGGAACAGGACGAGGAAGAAGAACGTGATCGACAGGCCGCCGTAGATCAACAGCGTCTGGAGGTTGCCGACGGCGAAGTTGCGCCGCCGGAAGAGGTCGAGCGGGAGCATCGGGTCGTCGCTGCGGCGCTCGTGCCGGAGGAACGCGGCCAGCACGGCCACGCCGGCGACGATCGGACCGAGCACCTGCGCCGACGACCAGCCGGCCTCGGGCTGCCGGATCAGCCCGTAGACGGGACCGGCGAGCCCGATCGCGCACAGCGCCGCCCCGCTCCAGTCGATCGAGCGGCGCGCGCGACCGGCCTGCGGCGCCGGGATCGCGATCGCGACGAGCGCCAGCGTGGCGAGCACGAACGGCACGTTGATCGCGAAGATCCAGCGCCACGAGGCGGCGTCGATCAACCAGCCGCCGACGAAAGGCCCGAGCACGGCGGCGATCCCTGACCAGGCGGTCCACGAGCCGATCGCCGAACCGCGCTCGTCGGGCGGGAAGGCCGCGACGATCACCGCCAGCGCGCTCGGCGCGAGCAGCGCGCCGAAGACGCCCTGCAGCACGCGGGCGGCGACGAGGACCTCGATGCTCGGCGCCAGCGTGCACAGCAGCGACGCGACGCCGAAGCCGGCGACGCCGATCGAGAAGACCCTGCGCTCGCCGAGCACGTCGCCGAGCGACCCGCCGATCAGGATCAGCGCGCCGAGCGCCAGCAGGTAGCCGTTGGAGACCCACTGCTGGCCGGCGAGCCCGCCGCCGAGGTCGCGCTCGATCGCGGGCAGCGCGACGTTGACGACGGTCGCGTCGAGCCCGGCAACGAACGAGCCCATGATCGCGGCAAGCAGCGCCAGCCGCTTGGGGGCGATCCGCATCACCCGGTCGGGCCGAAGCGCTCCGTGCGGATCCATTGCGGCTGCAGGCCGGCGTCGAGCAGCAGCCCGCTGGCGCTGTCGACGAAGCCGTTGGAGCCGCAGACATAGGCGGTCATCGCGCCCGCCGCGGCGTCTGCGATCAGCGCGGCGTCGATCCGGCCCGTGTGGCCGCTCCAGCCGGCGGGTGGCTGGCGGGTGTAGGTCAGCACGACGTCGCGATCATCGGCGAGCTCGTCGACGTAGATCACGTCCTCGGCGCCGCGCACGGAGTAGACGAGCGTCATCGCCAGCTCGGGCATCGTGCGGCGGCGATGGCGCAGCATCGCCATCAGCGGGACGACGCCCGATCCGCCGCCGACGAGCACGACCGGCCCCGGCTCGCTGCCGCGCCAGACGAAGTACGACGCGAACGGCCCGCGCACCTCGATCTCATCGCCGACCTGCACGACGTCGTGGAAGTACGGCGAGACCTCGCCGTCGGCGAGGCAGTCGATCGTCAGCTCGATCTCGGCGGCGTCGAGCGGCGAGGAGGCGATCGAGTACGAGCGCTGCGCGCTGTAGCCGTCCGGCGCCGTGAGCCGGACGTCGTAGTGCTGGCCGGGCAGGTGCTCGACCCACATCGGCAGGCCGAGGCGAAAGGACTTCACGGTCGGCGTCTGCTCGCGGATCGCCGTCACGGTCGCGATCTGCCAGCGCCCGGGCGCGCGCTGCACGACCGGCGTCAGTCGTTCCAATACCGCTCCTCCTTCCACGGATCGCCGCGGTTGTGGTAGCCGTTGAGCTCCCAGAAGCCGGGTTCGTCGTGGTCGACGACGCGCAGCCCGCGCAGCCACTTCGCGCTCTTCCAGAAGTAGAGGTGCGGCACGAGCAGGCGCGCCGGGCCGCCGTGCTCTCGTTCCAATGGCTCGCCCTCGTGCTCGGTGACGACCCACGCCTTGCCATCGGTCAGGTCCTCGAGCGACAGGTTCGTCGTGTAGCCGCCGTAGGAGTGGATCATCGCGAACGCGTCGAGCGGCTCGACCTGCTCGAGCAGCGCGTCGAGCGACACGCCGCGGAAGCTCGTCCCGAGCTTCGACCACTTCGTCACGCAATGGATGTCGCACGGCACGTGCTCGAACTCCAGCGCGGCGAACTCGGCCGCGCTCCACGTGCGCGGCGCGGCGACCATGCCGTCGATCGTGAAGCTCCACTCGTCGGGCTCGACGCGCGGCGTCGGCCCGGCGGTCAGGACCGGGAAGCCGCGCTCGACGTACTGACCGGGCGGCAGGCGGGCCGCGAGCTCGGGATCGACGCGGCGCCGCCCGCCGAACGCGCGCGAGACGAACTCGCTCATCGACAGCCCATCGGCGACGGCGGGATCGCCGGCTCGCCCGTGATGCCGCGGATCCGCAGCGCGACCTCGTCGACGAAGCACCAGGACCAGTCCTCGCCCGGCTGCACCGAGCGGATCAGCGGATGCCCGCTGGCCGCGGCGTGGGCGGCGGCGTGGCGGCCGGGCGAGTCGTCGCAGCAGCCGACGTGCCCGCACGACAGGCACAGGCGCAGGTGGCACCACACCCCGCCGGCGGCGAGGCAGTCCTCGCAGCCGTCGATCGAGCCGGGCAGCTCGGTGATCGTCACCGCTTCGAGATGGGCGCAGCTGGCCATGGTTGTCTCCGTGTTCAGGTCTGGGTGATCGGTAGTCGTACGCGAAACGTCGTGTTGCCGGGCTCGGACTCGACGGCAAGCGACCCGTTGTGGCGGTCGACGACGATCCGTCGCGCGGTCGCCAGGCCGAGGCCCGTGCCGAGCCCGACGTCCTTCGTCGTAAAGAACGGGTCGAAGATCCGCTCGCGCACGTCGTCCGCGATGCCCGGCCCGTCGTCGCCGATCTCGACGACCGCGCAGCTCGCGTCGAGGCTCGTGCGGACCGTGATCGTGCCGCGCTCGCCGAGCGCGCCGATCGCGTTGTCGAGCAGGTTCGTCCAGACCTGGTTGAGCTCCGAGCCGCGCACCGTCATCCGCGGCAGGCTGCGGTCGTAGTCGCGCACGACCGTGATCGACGTGTGCTTGAGCTTATGGCCGAGCACCGTCAGCGTCGTCTCGAGACCCTCGTGCAGGTCGACCTCGACGAGCCCGCCGCGATCCATGTAGGCGTAGCTCTTGACCGCGCTGACGAGCCCCGAGATGCGGTCGGTCGACTCGCACAGCTCCTTCGAGACGCGCCCGATCGTCAGCGTGGCCGCGACCCAGTGCAGCGCTGCCGGCGTCGCCTTGCCGGCGTGGGCGCTGACGCGGTCCAGCCACGCCTGATCGACGCCCGCGCCCGCGAGCGGCTCGACGAGCCGCCACGGCTGCGGCACGCCGAGCGCCTCGAGCCGCTCCAGCAGCTCGTCCTCCGCATCGGCCGCGTCGAGCGTGTCGAGCGCGGTCGCGGCGGCCGCGCGCGCGATCGCCTCCTCCTGCAGCTCGACGAGCTGCTCGGCGTCCTCCCGCTCGACGCCGGACTTCACGAACTTCACGAGCGTCGACTGCACGATGCCGACCTCCTCGGCGAGCTGCGCCGCCGCTCGCCGCGCTGCGGCGGCGGGGTTGTTGAGCTCGTGAGTGAGCCCGGCGGCCATCGTCCCGAGCGAAGCGAGCCGCTCGCGGTCCTGCTCGATCCCGGTGAGGCGCTGCGAGACCGGCGCGATCTGCCGGATCACGGTCCGGTGCACCGCCGGGTGGGCGAAGGCGAGTCGCAGAAACTCGTCGGCGGCGATGATCGCCAGCCGGCAGCTCGTCTCGGCGACCATCCGCACCGGCAGCGGGTCGCCCGTGAGCGACGAGATCGCGCCGATCCACGTCGGCGCGACCTGGCGCCCCACCGCTTCGAAGCGGCCGCGCCGGGTGACGTTCGTCACCGCGCTGCCGACGAGCAGAAGGATCAACCCCGGCACGTGGCCTTGCTCCTCGACGATCAGCTCGCCGGGCTCGACCTCGTGCAGCTGCGCGACCGCACGCCACTCCGCGAGCTGCTCGTCGTCGATGCCGTCGAACAGGTCGACGCTGCGCAGCTCGGCCAGCGTCACCGCTCCGCTCGTCATGCCTCGACGAGGTACTGGTGGATCAGAGAGACGGCCATCGAGCCCTCGCCGACGGCGCTCGCGACGCGCTTGATCGAGCGCGCGCGGACGTCGCCGGCGACGAACACGCCGGGCACGGTCGTCTCGAGCAGGAACGGGTCGCGCTTCAGCGGCCAGCCGGCGTCGCGCGCGTCGGGGCCGGCGAGGATGAAGCCGTGGCGATCGCGGGCGACGACGCCCTCGAGCCAGTCGGTGTGCGGCGAGGCGCCGATGAACACGAAGCAGGCGTCGACGTCGAGGCCGTACTCGTCGCCTTCGGGCCCGGCGATGCTGAGCCGCCGCAGCCGGCCGTCCTCGCCGTGGGCGGCGATCGCCGAGCTGTGCGTCCGGACCTCGACGTTCGGCAGCGCCGCGAGCTGCTCGATGAGATAGTGCGACATCGACTTCTCGAGCGACGGCCCGCGCACGAGCATCGTCACCTGCGCCGCGTAGCCGCTGAAGTGCACGGCGGCCTGCCCGGCGGAGTTCGCGCCGCCGATCACGACGACGTGCTGCTCGGAGCAGGAGCGCGCCTCGGTCATCGCGGCGCCGTAGTAGACGCCGGCGCCGGTCAGCTCGCTGAAGCCTGGCGCTGTCATCTGGCGGTAGGAGACGCCCGAGGCGATGATCACGCAGTTGCCGCTCAGCACGCCGCCGCCGCTCAGCTCGACGAAGCGCCCGGCGCCCTCGACGCGCAGGCCGACGGCGTCCTGGACGGTCAGCAGCTCGGCGCCCAGGCGGCGCGCCTGGTCGGTCGCGCGGCGGGCGAGGTCCGAGCCGCTCAGACCGGCCGGGAAGCCGAGGTAGTTCTCGATCAGGCTCGACTGACCGGCCTGGCCGCCCGGCGCCTCGCGCTCGACCATGATCGTGCGCAGCCCCTCCGAGGCGCCGTAGACGGCGGCGCCCAGCCCCGCCGGCCCGCCGCCGACGACGATCAGGTCGTAGTGGTCCTGTGCCGGCTGGCCGGCGACGCCGAGCCGTTCGGCGAGCTCGAGCACGGTCGGGCGCTCGAGCACGGAGCCGTCCTCGAGCAGCGCGACGGGGAGCCCGTCGGCATCGACCCCGGCGATCTTCAGCAGCTCGCGCGCCTCGCCGTCGCGCTCGATGTCCAGCCAGCGCGCGGGGACGCGGTTGCGGGCGAGGAAGTCACGCAGGTCGTGCGTGTCCTTCGAGAAGCGGTGCCCGACGATCCGCACGCCGCCGGCCTCGAGCGCGGCGCCGGACTCCCAGGTCGTCAGCAGATCCTCGACGACCGGGAAGAGCTGCTCCTCGGGCGGATCCCACGGCTTCAGCAGGTAGTAGTCGAGCGCGACCTCGTTGATCGCCGCGATCGCCGCCTCGGTGTCGGCGTAGGCGGTCAGCAGCACGCGCTTGGCATCGGGCACGAGCTTGCGCGCCTCGACGAGGTACTCGGTGCCGGGCATGCCGGGCATGCGCTGGTCGGCGATCAGCATCGCCACCTGGTCGCCGCGCGCGAGCAGCTGGCGCAGCAGGTCGAGCGCATCCTGTCCGGAGGTCGCGCGCAGGATGCGGAAGCGCTCGCCGAAGCCGCGGCGCAGGTCGCGCGCGACGGCGGCGAGCACCGCCGGCTCGTCGTCGACCGCGAGGATCGCCGGCCGGCGCTCGATCGCAGCGGGGTCGGTCGCGCGCAGCGTCGCGCCGTCGGTCGCGGTCGTGCTCATCGCCCGAAACGGTACGCCTGTTGGGATCGCGGGCTCGTGCGGCGGTTGCGCGCGGCCGCGCGACCGCGGTCCTCTAGCCTCTGACGGCGCTGCGTCCGCCCGCTTCAGAGCCCGAGAAGGTAAGCGACCAGCTCGAGGGCTGGCTGTCCGGCGACGGCGACAAGACGGTCGGCGGCCTGATCGACCTCTTCAAGGAGAAGAGCTTCGCGATCCTCTTCGTCATCCTGCTCGGCGTGCCCGCGCTGCCGGTGCCGACGGGCGGGGCGACGCACGTCTTCGAGGTCGTCGCCGTGCTGCTCGCGCTGCAGCTGATCGCCGGGCGCGATGAGATCTGGCTGCCCGAGCGCTGGCGCATGCGTCAGCTGGCGGGCGACAAGCAGCACCGCTTCCTGGCGACGTTGATGCGGATGATCCGGCGCCTCGAGCGCTACTCGCGCCCGCGCCTGAGCTTCCTCTTCGACCACCGCCTGAGCAACATCGTCTTCGGGCTGCTCGTCATCGCCGGCTGCGTGGCGGCGTTCTTCTCGCCGCCGTTCACGGGCCTCGACACGCTGCCGGCGCTCGGCGTCGTCCTGCTGTCGCTGGCCGTGCTGCTGAAGGACATCCTCGTCGCGATCGTGGCGTTCGCCGTCGGCGCCGCGGGCGTCGCGCTCTCGGTGCTGCTCGGCAGCGCGGCGGTCAAGGCGATCGGCAACCTGATCTAGAAGTCGCGGCGGCCCGGCAGGCTCGCCGCCCGGTCAGGCTCGGTCAGCTCATAGAGCGCGATCCGCTGCGGCCCGGGGCAGGCGAGCTCGGCCGCCGGCCCGTGCGGGATCTCGAAGCGCGCGCTGACCCGCACGCCGCGCTCCTGCAGCTCGGCGAGCGCCTGCTCGAGGTCGGCGACGCGGTGCACGAGGACCGGCTGGTCGCCGTGCAGATGCTCGGCCAGCAGCAGCGCCGGTGGGTCCGGGCTCAGCCGGATCATCGCCACACGGGTCTCGAAGCGCTCGATCGCGAAGACGAGCTCGGCGCCGACGCGGGCGGTGAAGTGCGCGATGTCGGCCGCGACGTCGCGGCTCGGCAGGTAGACGAAGTCCAGCCGCTCGAACACGACGTGCAGGCTACGCCCGCTGGGCGCGAGGTGTGCGCAGTCGAGCCCTAGGGATCCCCCGGCCGCCTGCCGCGATCGCCGAAGATGACGCCATGGCCCGCTTCCTGATGACAGCGCTGGTCGCCGCCGCCGCTCTCGCGGCGCCTGCGACGGCGACCGCCGCCGACACGCTCCTCGCCGCCGACCCCGCGGCCCAGCAGATCACCGCGCTCGACGGGACGATCGTCTGGGTCAGCGGCAGGTTCGGCCACCAGAAGCTCATGCAGCGCACATCCGACGGCACGGTCGCCGCCGTCGAGGGCACGAGGGAATCGCGCTCCTATCCGTCGATCGACCTCGGCCGCGATGCCGACAACAAGCTGCGCCTCACGTACCTGCGCTGCGACACGAGCTCCTCGTGCACGCCGCTGTGGAACGACCTCGACGGCCGCCGCGCGTCCTTCCGCGGGCTCGCCCTGCCCGGCTGCAGGCTCACGACCGCGCCGTCGCAATGGCGTTCGCGGATCGCCTACGGCCAGTTCTGCAGCGGCTCCAAGCGCAACCGCGAGCGCACCGGCCTCTACGTCAAGAAGGGGTCGCGCGCGCCCGTGCAGCTGCCACGCCCGAAGGACGCCGTGCGGTTCCGCGTGACGATCATCGACTCCGTCGATCTGCGCGGGACGCGCGTCGCGGCGGTCGTCGCCGACATCTACGAGTACTCCTACTCGCAGACGACGGCCGGCAAGGACATGCGCTCGTTCTTCGCTGCCGCGTCCGAGGGCGAGAGCGACGCCAGCGCCCGCGGCCTGGCGATCGAGAGCGGAGCGGCGCACTGGACGCTGACCGACGCCACGCACAGCGGCGATCCCGCCGAGGCGATCATCTTCCGCCAGTCCGGCGATTGCCTGCAGCGCGAGCGCCTGCTCACGCCCGCCGGCTCGCCGCAGGAGTTCCTCGCGACCGACGTCGCAGTCGACAACGGGCAGCTCTACCTGCTCGCGCCCGGCAGCGGGATCGTCGCGCACACGTTCACGCCCGACGCCACGCTCACCTGCCGCTGAGCGGCTACAGGCGCTTTCCGCGGTTGTGCTCCGACGCCGCCTCGCGCAGGCCCTCGCCGCGCGCCGGGCGCAACGTCGCGGTCACGTGGCACCAGTAGCGGCGCGGGTCGTGGCCGGGCAGCGCGATCGCGGCGAGCGAGCGCGCCGCGTACGTGAACGCGGTCAGCAGCCGCACCGCCCACGCGGCGGGCAGCGTGTGGTGCTTGCGCATGTAGCGGTCGCGGTTGCGCGAGAGCTCGACGATCCGCCGCTCGGGCACGCTGCCGGTCGACAGCTGCTCGTGGTGGATCGCGGCGGCCTGCGGTACGTACAGCGTGCGCCAGCCGGCGTCGCGCAGCCGCTTGCAGAGGTCGACCTCGTCGGAGTAGACGAAGAACGCGGGATCGAACCAGCCGATCTGCTCGGCCGCCTCGCGCCGCACGAGCAGCGCGGCCGACTGCGCCCAATCGACCTCGCGCACGGCCGCGCCGCGGCTCTGCACGGTGAAGCGACGATGCAAGAAGAGCGCCCCGACGAGTGCGGTCAGCGGCGTCGGGAAGCGCCACGCAGAGGGCTGCTGGCGACCGTCGGGCCGCAGCAGCCGCGCGCCGGCGGCGCCGGCGCGGGGGTGCGCGTCGAGCGCGTCGCACAGCGCCCGCGTCGCGCCGGGAACGAGCTCGGAGTCCTCGTTGAGCAGCAGGCACAGGCGCCCGCGCGCTCGCTGCAGCAGCTCGGAGTCGTTCTCGCCCTTGCCGCGGCGCTGCTCGAGCGCGATCAGCTGCGTCGTCGCCGGATGGCGTCGCGCGGCCCCGGCCGAGCCGTCGCCCGAGGCGTTGTCGAGCACGAGCACCTCGGTCGGGACGTCGAGCGTCAGCTGCTCGGCTGCGATCGCGTCCAGGCAGCGCAGCAGCAGCTCGCGTTCCTCGGTGTTGACGACGCAGTAGGACACCTCGGCGGCCACGTCTCGCCACGTTAGCTGGCGGCCGCGTCTGCCTGCGGTGGCCCACTACGCTCGTCCCGTGCGCGTGGACGTCGTCGATCCCTCGGCCTTCACGCCGCCCTATGACCACGCGCTGTGCGCCGCGCTGGCCCGCGCCGGCGCCCACGTCCGCCTGCAGACGAGCCGCTTCGACTACGGCCCCGTGGCTGTCGCCGAGGGCTACGAGCGAATCGAGCGCTTCTATCGCCGCGCGCCAGGCGTCGCCGGCTCACGCGCGCGCTTCGCCGCCAAGCTCGCTCAGCACGTGCCCGACATGCTGGCGTACCGCGGCGCGGCGGGCGCGGCGGACGTCGTCCACTTCCAGTGGCTGACGGTCCAGCCCTTGGACCTGCACCTGCTGCCACGCGGGCGCCCGCTCGTGCTGACGGCCCACGACGTGCTGCCGCGCGAGCCGCGCCGCGGGCAGCTCGGCGCGCAGCGCCGCCTCTACGAGCGCGTCGATGCCGTCGTCGTGCACTCCGAGCACGGGCGCAGGAGGCTCGTCGAGGCGCTCGGGATCGCGCCGACGTCGGTCCACGTGATCCCGCACGGCGCCTTCGAGCATCTCGCCGCGGTGCCGGGCGAGCGACCGCTGCCCGCAGAGCTCGCGTCCGTGCGCAAGCCGGTCGTCCTCTGCTTCGGCCTGATGCGTCCGTACAAGGGGATCGACGTGCTGCTCGACGCCTGGCGCAGCGCCGCCGTCGACGCCGAGCTGTGGATCGTCGGACTGCCGCGGATGGAGATCGCGGGGCTGCGCGCCGCCGCGCCGGCGACCGTGCGCTGGGTGCCGCGCTTCGTGCCCGACCCGGAGGTCGCCGCGTACTTCCGGCGCGCCGACCTCGTCGTGCTGCCCTATCGCGAGATCGACCAGTCCGGCGTCCTGTTCACGGCGCTCGCGTTCGGCGCGCCGCTCGTGCTGAGCGCGGTCGGCGGCTTTCCCGAGGTCGCCGCCGAGGGCGCCGCGGCGCTCGTCGCGTCCGGCGATCCCGCGGCGCTCGCGGACGAGCTGCGACGCCTGCTCGGCGACGGCGCCGCGCGTGCCGAGCTGGCGGCCGGCGCCCGCGCGGCGGCAGCCGGGCGCTACTCGTGGGACGCGATCGCGGCGGCGCACCTGCGGCTGTACGAGGGGTTGCGCTGAGCGTGGCGCGGGCGGTGTCGGCGCCGGGGCGCCCCACGCGGCGTGTTGTCGTGGGTCCGCGCGCCCGTCGAACGGCATCGATGAGGAAGTGCGGGGGCGGGGCGCCCGCTGAGGGTCCCGTGGCGGATTCGCCGCGCTATTCGGGGATTTCCTGCCACCTCCGCGGGCATCGTGGCGAGTTGGGTGTTGTGTCCACCCCTAAAGCGCCACGATCGCCGGGCGCTCGTTTGGTGGCCGGGAGCCCGCCGCCCGGCCCGCCCGATCCGCCCGTACCTGCTTTCCTCAGTGATGCCGTTCGGGCACGCCGGCGCTCCGCGAACGCCCGAGCGGAGCGCCACCCGAAACGCCACACCGCCACCCCACCGCCCGCCCCCTCCGTGACAATGCGGGCGTGCTCGCGTGGGAGATCGTCTTCTGGCTCTGCGTCGCCCTGCTCGTCTACGCGCAGATCGGCTACCCGCTGTTGCTCGGGGTGCTCGCCCGCCTGCGCCGCAGCCCGGCGGCGGCGACCACGGCGGCGTCGAAGCCGAAGGACCCGCCGACGGTCAGCCTGATCGTCGCCGCCTACGACGAGGAGGCGGTGATCGCACACAAGGTCCACAACGCGCTCGCGCTCGACTACCCGCCTGGGCGCTTGGAGGTGATCGTCGCGAGCGACGGATCGAGCGACGCCACGGTCGCCGAGGCGCGGCGCGCCGGGGCGCACAGCGTGCTGGAGCTCGAGCGCGGCGGCAAGATCCGCGCGCAGGACGCGGCCGTCGCCCGGTCGCGCGCCGAGATCGTCGCGTTCTCGGACGCCAACAGCAGCTGGGAGCCCGATGCGCTGGCGACGCTCGTCGCGGCGTTCGACGACCCGAGGGTCGGCTATGCCTGCGGCCAGGTGACGTTCGTATCCGGATGCACCGGCGGCACGAACCAGGAGGGCCTCTACTGGCGCTACGAGATGGCGCTGCGCGCGCAGGAGTCGAGGCTGGCCTCGATCACCGCCGGCAACGGCGCGATCTACGCGACGCGGCGCGAGGCGTACATCGAGGTCGACCCGATCATGGGCCACGACCTCTCGTTTCCCTTCAACATGGTCAAGCGCGGCTGGCGCGCGATCTACGTGCCGCAGGCGCGCGCGACGGAGAAGATGGTTCCGTCGCTGGAGGGCGAGTTCGCCCGCAAGCGGCGCATGATGAGCCACACGTGGCCGATCGTCCTGCGCGGCGGGCTGCTGTCGCCGCGCGGCTATCCGCCGCTCTACGCGCTGATGATCGTCTCGCACCGACTGCTGCGCTACGGCGCCCCGTTCCTGCACATCGGCGCGCTCGTCGCGAGCTTCGTGCTCGGCTTCGAGAGCGCGTTCTACGCCGTCGCGCTCGCGCTGCAGCTGGCGCTCGTCGTCGCGGCGCTGCTCGCTCGTCACCTGCCGCTGCGCCCGCTGCTCGTCGCGCGCTACTACGTCCTGACGACGGCGTCGGTCGCCGCCGGGCTGTGGGACTGGTTGCGCCACGGGACCGAGGCCGGCTGGGAGCCGGCGGAGGGAACGCGCTGAGCATGGTGCGGCGAGCGTTCGACCTCGTCGTCTCCGCGGGCGCGCTGCTGCTCGCGTCGCCGGCGCTCGTGCTTGCGATGATCGCGATCCGGCTCGAGTCGCGCGGCGGCGCGATCTACCGCCAGCGACGCGTCGGACGCGACGGTCGCGAGTTCGACGTGCTCAAGCTGCGCACGATGGTCGACGGCGCCGAGCACATCGGCGCGGGACTCGCCGTCGACGCCGGCGACGCCCGCATCACGCGCGTCGGCAAGCTCCTGCGCCGCACGTCGCTCGACGAGCTGCCGAACCTCGTCAACGTCCTCAAGGGCGAGATGGCGATCGTCGGCCCGCGCCCGACGTTGCCCGCGCAGGTCGCGCAGTACGGCGAGCGCGAGCGCGGGCGGCTCGCCGTCCGGCCCGGCATCACCGGCTGGGCGCAGGTCAACGGGCGCGCATCGCTGCCGTGGGCCGAGCGGATCGAGCTCGACCTCTGGTACATCGACAACCGCTCGTGGCGGCTGGACCTGAAGATCCTCTGGCGCAGCGCGCGGCTCGTCGTCGCCGGCGACGGGCTCTACAAGGGCGACACCGGCGGCTGGCGACCGCGCTAGTACCGTCCCGCCGGCACGCCAATTCAAGTCGCGTCTCCCGCTGTCGATAGGAGACGTGTGAGCCGCCTCACCGTCCGTGCGGCTCGCGGCCCTGAGCGTCGACCGGACAGCACCCCCGGCGCATCACTTGCCCCTCAGGTCAGGAGACCTCAATGATCGTCTTCGGCATCTTCTTGCTGATCGTCGCCGTCATGAACCCCGAGCTCGTCGCCCTCTGGGGCATCGGCATCATCGCCATCTTCGTCGGCATGGTCCTCGCCGTGGCCGGCGCCATCGGCCGCGGCGTCGGCGGGCGTCGCCACTACTACTAGGCCCCGCCGCCGCACCCATCAACGGGCCGTCAAGAACGGCGCCTAGCCCGACGGGGACGGTCGCTGGCGCAGGTCGGCCTCGAGCTCGTCGAGCGCCTCGCGCACCGCCGCCACGCGCTCCTCGACGGTAGGCCCGCCGCCGCCGTGCTCGAGCCGGTCCAGCCGCTCGCGGGCGTGCTCGATCGCGCGCGCCTCCTCCAGCGAGTTGATCACGACGCCGATCAGGATGTTGAAGATCAGGAACGCCGCCACGAGCGCATAGCTGACGAAGTAGATGATCGTCCATTCCGACAGCTGGCGACCGAGCGCGATCTGGTCGGGCAGGTTCTCGAGCGTCAACGTGACGAACAGCGTCAGCATCGCCTCGCCGATCGAGCCGTACTGCTGTGGCGCGTGGTCGGCGAAGATCGTCCAGCCGACCATGCCGTAGACGAAGACGACGAGCAGCGCCAGGATCGCGAGGCTCATGACCCCCGGGATCGAGCGCCCGATCGCGATCGCCAGCACGCGCAGGTCGGGCAGCAGGCGCACGATGCGCAGCACCCGCGCCAGCCGCGCGAGCCGCAGGAGCAACGCGTTCTCGCGCAGCCCGGGCGTGAACGATGCGGCGACGACGAGGAAGTCGAAGACGTTCCAGCCGCTCTTGAAGAAGTCCTGCGGACGCGACCCGAAGCCGATCAGCCGGATGCAGAGCTCGATGACGAAGACGCCGAGGAAGACGTCGTTGAGCGCGCGCAGCAGGCCGCCCGCTTCGCGCACGACGCCGTCATAGGTCTCGAGGCCGAGCACGACGGCGTTCGCCAGGATGACGGCGAAGATGACGATGTTGAACGCCGACGAGTCCGCGGTGGCCGCACACCAGCGGACGATCGGCGAGCGACTGTCGTGCTGCTCGCGATCGTCGGTGGAGGGCAGCCGCCGCATGCGGCGCGAAGCGTAACCCGCCCGTCGCCGCGGGTCGCGGCCGTGACGCACGACGACCGCCGGTCACCCGGCGGTCGTCGGACCCTTCGAGGAGGACTTGGGTTACACGGACGCGTGCGCGAAGCTCGCGACCCGGTTCGTCGCGAAGCTCTTGCGCAGGTAGAAGAACCACGTCATGCCGGCGAAGACGACGTAGGCGAGCAGGAAGACGTACAGCGCCGGGATCGACCAGTCGGCCTGCGCCTGCGCGATCGCGAGCTTCTCGGCCGGCGTCTCGGCGGCCTTGACCGCGGCCGACACCCCGAGGCTCGCCTGGCGGAAGATGACCTGGATCAAGAAGCCGCCGAACGCGCCGATCGCACCGGCGATGCCGATCACGGCCGCCGCCTGGTGCTTGAAGTCGAGCACGGTGCGCTTGAGGTCGAGGCCCTTCTCCGATGCCTCCTTGCGCCCGAGCTCGGCGAAGATCGACGGGATCATCCGGTACGTCGAGCCGTTGCCCATCCCGGCGAGCAGGAAGATGACCATGAACGAGCCGAAGAAGACCGGGAAGCTGTGCTCGTTGACGCCGATGATCGCCGTCACCGTGAACAGCGCCTCACCGAGGAAGACCGCGAACGTGACGCGGGCGCCGCCGACCTTGTCCGACAGCCAGCCGCCGAGCGGGCGGGCCAGCGAGCCGATCAGCGCGCCCACGAACCCCAGCCCGGCGAGGTACGTCGCGATGAACGGATGCGCTGCGAGGAACTCCGGGAACGTGTTCTTGATCACCAGCGGCAGCGCGAACGCGTAGCCGATGAAGGAGCCGAACGTGCCGATGTAGAGCAGCGACATCACCCACGTCTGGCTGTGCTTGAGCGACCGCGTGTACGTGCTGGGGTCGGTCTTCGCGTCGGTGATGCTGTCCATGTAGCGCCACGCGAGGATCGCCGCGAGCACGATCAACGGCATCCAGACGAGTCCCGCGTAGGCGAGGTTGACGTCGTGCACCGGCAGCTTGTGGGTCGCCACCGGCACGCCGATGATGATCACGAGCGGCACGAGCAGCTGCGTGATCGCGACGCCGAGGTTGCCGCCCGCGGCGTTGAGACCGAGCGCGGCTCCCTTGTGGCGCTCGGGATAGAAGAACGAGATGTTCGCCATCGACGACGAGAAGTTGCCGCCGCCGAAGCCGGCCGTCGCCGCGCACAGCGCGAGCACCCACAGCTGCGTCGAGTGGCTTTGCTCGAGCAGCCAGCCGCTCGGAACGAGGAACGCGAGCAGCATCGTCGGGATCAGCAGCAGCGACGCGCTGACGCCGGTCCACGCGCGCCCGCCGAACCGCGGCACGGCGAACGTGTACGGGATGCGCAACGTCGAGCCGACGAGGTTCGGCAGCGCGATCAGCAAGAACTGCTCCGACAGCGAGAGCGTGAAGCCGGCGTTCGCGAGGTTGATCACGACGATCGTCCACAGCACCCAGACCGAGAAGCCGAGGTTCTCGGCGAAGATCGAGAGGATCAGGTTCTTCTTCGCGACCTTCTTGCCCGTGCTCTCCCAGAACGCCTCGTCGTCGGGCTCCCAGTCATCCAGCCAGCGGCCCCTGCGGCCTGCCGTCGGTGGTTCCGGCGCGCTGGCCGTCGCGACGCTGGTGCTCATGCGGTCCTCTCCCAAGCTGTTGCCGATCAGTACGAACAGCACGGTTCCAGCCCGCCGTTTCGGCGCCGTGTGCGAACTGTGTCGAGTGCGTGAACCGCGCGTTGCGGTCGTGCGTCGGCGACGGGAGCGGCCGCGGCGCGTCGGCGCCCGCGCCAGGGAGCTAGGGAACGAGCTCCGGTGCCTGGTCGACGAGCGCCTCGCGGAACGTCCGCAGCGCATCGATCGACTTCGGCGTGTACGTCTCGCAGGCCATGTAGTGGCGCCACGCGACGGCGGCGACCTGGAACGGCATCTTCGTGTTGTTGCGCATCAGCAGGGTGTGGTATCCGCTGCCGCTACCCTTCACGTCCTCGTTGAAGAGGTTCTCGAGCGCGGTGACGACCGACCTGTCGACGCCTGGCCGGTACTGGAGCTCGACGCGCCCGTGCTCGAGCGTGTGGACCCAGTTCCCGATCCCCGGCTCGTTGCCGGCGACGTAGATGCCGTCCGGCGCCTCCGAGCCCGTCGGGACATGGTTTCCGGACGTCGGCGGGTTCGTCTTGTAGTCGGCCGGCGTAAACGTCTTCGCCTCGTGCTCGCGGCCTTCCTCGGGGAACGCGCCGTAGACGCAGCCGCCTGCCTGCGCGGCGGCCCTCAGCTCGCCGTCGTCGATGTCGCTGCCACCGCCCCCGCCGGCGGAGATCGCAAACGCGACGCCGGCGACCGCCGCGATCGCGACGATCACGCCACCGGCCATCTGCAGGAGGCGGGCGCGCTTCGCGGCGGCCGCGGCGGCGGCCTCGCGCGCGAGACGCTCCTGCTTGCGCTTCTCCTTCTCCTCCTGGCGACTGGACATCGGCGCAGAAGCCTAGCCGCACTCGGCGCCAACCCGCCTCACGTGGTCGATGTCGTCCACTCCAGCTCGAGATCGCCGTCGAGAAACGCCGCCAGCCGGAGCGCCTCGCGCTCGGCAGCGGAGCGGATCTCGTCCGCGAGCGGCGCGAACGGCTCGATCGCCACGCGCACGCGGCCGCCCTTGCGGTCGTGGCGCCAGACGCCGGCGAAGCGGCCGTCGACGAGCAGCACCGGCGAGAGCCAACCCTGCGGCCGGTACACGCGCGCCTTATGGCGCTCGGCGAGCACGGGGCTGTCGTCGCGCGCCGCCGCGACGACGTACTGATCGAAGCCCGGCAGCAGCGCGACGATCCCGTCGGGCCGCGCCGCACCTGCCACCGCGACGTCGTCGCGCAGCATCCAGGCCGCCTGCCCCTCGATGCTGACCTGCGCGACGTCGTCGCCGAGCGCGGCGATCAGCTTGCCGGCATGGGCGGCCGACGACATCCCGAACCAGCGCGCGAATCGCTCGCGCGACGCCGGGCCGTTGATCGCGAGATAGCGACGGATGACCGCCGCCATCGCCGGGCGCGGAGGATCGGGCTGCCAGCCGCCGGCGAGCCAGCGGTCCGGACGCGTGAAGCGCACCTTCTGGCCCGCCGGCGGCGCGAACACGACGTCCCCGCGAAAGGCGGCGAGCTTCGGCATCGTGCCGAAGCTGCCGCGCACGGCCTCGCCGAGGCGCGCATCGCCGAGCTGCGAGCCGACCGCGTCGGCGAGCTCGTCGCGCGTCAGTGGGTCACCGGCGAGCGCGTCGCGGATCGCGTCGAGCACCGCGACCGCCTCGGCGCTGCTCATGCCGAACGCCTTGCGCCAGCTCGCCATCTCGTAGCGCGGCTTGGTCACGCCCTGCGCGCCGACCCACAGGCCGAGCTCGGCGGCCGGCAGGAGGTGCAGCGTGCCGCGCATCGCCCACGTCCGGACGAGCGTCCGGTCGGTCCACAGCGCCCGCGCGACCGCTCCCGGCTCGAGCTCGTCGACGCGCGCCCACAGCGTCAGCTCCGCCGAGGCCTGGACCTGTGCGTGCAGTCCGCAGATGCGTGCGACGACCGCCGGCCAGTCGCGTGCCGGGGCCCGCTGCGCCAGCCCGTGGCGCGCCACGCGCCACGCGAGCACGGCGTCCCAGCTCAGCTCGTCAGCCATCCGCGCGCGCTCGATACATGGTTGCGACTGTACGTGGGAACGCCGCCCCCAATGGCTCTACGACACGACGTCCCCGCAGCACGAAGCGCCGATCTCGATACTTCCGGCATGACTTCCGATACCGACCAGCTGTGCGTCGACTCCATCCGCGCCCTCGCGATGGACGCGATCCAGAAGGCGAACTCCGGCCATCCGGGCCTGCCGATGGCCATGGCGCCAGCCGCCCTCGTCTTGTTTCGCCGCATCATGCGCCACGACCCGGCCGACCCGCAGTGGCCCGATCGCGACCGCTTCATCCTCAGCGCCGGACATGGATCGATGCTGCTGTATTCGATCCTCCATCTCACCGGCTACGACCTCCCGATGGACCAGCTCAAGCAGTTCCGCCAGTGGGGCTCGCTGACCCCGGGGCACCCCGAGCGCGATCGTGTCCACGTCACCCCCGGCGTCGAGGTCACGACCGGCCCGCTCGGCGCCGGCTTCGCCAACGGCGTCGGCATGGCGCTGGCCGAGAAGTTCCTGCGCGAGCACTACGGCGAGCAGGTCCAGAACCACCACATCTACGCGATCGTCTCCGACGGAGACCTGATGGAGGGCATCGCCGCCGAGGCGGCCTCGCTCGCCGGTCAGCTCGGCCTCGGGCGGATCGTCTACCTGTACGACGACAACGACATCTCGCTCGACGGCCCGACGTCCCTGAGCTTCGACCGCGAGGACGTCGACAAGCGCTTCGAGGCGTACGGCTGGCACGTCAGCGACGTCCGCGACGCCAACGACATGGTCGCGCTCGAGACCGCGATCCGCGCCGCGCAAAAGGTCGAGCACAAGCCGTCGCTGATCCGCGTGAAGTCGATCATCGGCTACCCGTCGCCGAACAAGGCGGGCTCGAGCTCCGCCCACGGCGCCGCGCTCGGCGAGGACGAGGTGCGCCTGACGAAGGAGGTCATGGGCTGGGATCCGGACAAGCAGTTCTACGTTCCGGACGAGGCCTACGAGGCCTGCGCGATGAAGGACGAGGGCGCCAAGGCCCACGGCGAGTGGAAGGAGCGCTTCGAGGCCTGGCGCGCCGCCAACCCGGAGCTCGCCGAGGAGTGGGACCTCGCCTGGCAGGGCAAGCCGCTGACCGGCCTCGCGGACGCGCTGCAGATCGACTGGGACAAGCCGAAGATCGCGACGCGCAGCGCCGGCCAGAAGGTCATGGCGGCGTTCGAGGCGTTCGTCCCGACGATGGTCGGCGGTGCCGCCGATCTGTCGGAGTCGACGAAGACCGAGTTCCCGAACGCCGAGCGCTTCACGGCCGAGAAGGCCGGGCGCAACGTCTTCTTCGGCGTCCGCGAGCACGGCATGGGCGGCGCCGTCAACGGGATCGCCGCGCACGGCGGCATCGTCCGCCCGTACGGCTCGACGTTCATGCAGTTCGCCGACTACATGCGCGGCGCGATCCGGCTCTCGGCGCTGACCGGCCTGCCGGTCGCCTGGGTCTTCACGCACGACTCCGTCGCGCTCGGCGAGGACGGCCCGACGCACCAGCCCGTCGAGCACCTCGCCGCGCTGCGCGCGATCCCCGGGCTCGTCGTGCTGCGGCCCTGCGATGCGCACGAGACGGCCGAGGCGTGGCGCGTGATCCTCGAGGATCTCGAGGGCCCCGCGGCGCTCGCGCTCTCGCGCCAAGACCTGCCGGTGCTCGACCGCTCGACGTACGGCTCGGCCTCCGGCGTCGGCAAGGGCGCCTACGTCCTCGCCGACGCCGACGACGCGCAGGCGACGATCATCGGCACGGGCAGCGAGGTATGGGTCGCGCTGGCCGCCGCCGACCTGCTCGACGTTCCGGTGCGCGTCGTCTCGATGCCCTCGTGGGAGCTGTTCGAGCAGCAGGACGACGAGTACCAGTCCTCGGTCCTGCCCGTCGACCTGCCGACCGTCTCCGTCGAGGCCGGCATCCGGATGGGCTGGGAGCGCTACGCCGACGCGATCGTCTCGGTCGACCGCTTCGGCGCATCGGCACCGGGCGAGATCGTGCTCGAGAAGCTCGGCATCACCCCGGAGAACGTCGCCGCGCACGTGCGCGAACTGCTGAGCTGAGGGTCGGCGGGGGCAGGCGTCGCTCGCGGGGTCGATGCGGGGCGCCGGCGTTGGCGAACGGCATCACTGAGGCGATGAGGGATCGACCTCGCCGGGATGTCAGGCGTTCGCGGGGTCTCGCGCCGAGGGGTGTGTCGAATAACTGTCGCCAGGCGAGCATTATTCGACACACCCCCCAAGCGGCTGCCCCCACCTTTTCTTCATTGATGCCGTACGCCAGCGGTGGCGCTCATCCACGCGCCCAGGCCCGCCACGCGCTCAAGGCCCCACCACCCGCGCCAGCGCAGTCGCGCCCTCCGCCACCGTCACGTGGATCGCCGCCGGCTCGCGCACCCAGGCGATCAGGTCGTGTGACTGCAGGCGCTCGAGCAGGAACTCGAAGGCCAGCGCCTGGCTGCGCGACTGGTAGCTGCGCGAGATGTCGAACGCCCAGCCGGTCGTATGCAGAGAGTAGTTCGGCGTCGCCTCGCGGTTGCGCGCGACGAGCAGCCGCTGGTAGCGCCGGTCGCGCACCGTGCTCGTGACGACGAGCGGCGCGTCGCCGGAGATCGCCTTGACGCCCGCGCCGACGTACGCGAGCAGCGCGAGCGCCGGGTCGCGCAGCCCGCGGTAGATCGAGCGTGAGCCGCCGACGCGGCGTGCCAGCTCGCCGATGCCGGCGTCGAGCGCGATCCCGCGCTCGCTCAGGCTGGCGCGCGGCAGCGCGCTGAGCCGCCCGTCGGCGTACGCGGCACGCAGGTCGTCGGGCGTCGCGAAGCGCTCGGTCTCGTCCTCGGGGTGGAGCAGCTCCTCGGCGGAGTTCTTGGCATTCTGCAGCCGCGAGACGCGCTCGAGCTGCGCCGGATCGGAGCGGTACAGGCGCATGATCTCGCGCGCCGCCGCGACGCGCCAGAGGTACGTCGCCGAGTCGTCGCCGAGCGCCGCCAGGCGGCGATAGGCGTCGGCGTGCTTGAGCGGCGTGGAGTCGAAGTACAGGCGCGCGTAGGAGATGTCGTCCTCGCCGTAGTCGCGTAGCGCGCTCTGCACGTTGCCGATGCCCATGTGATAGCTCTGCACGGCGAGGTCGGCGCGGCCGAGCTCGCGGCGGGCGATCAGCAGGTAGCGCGCCGTCGCGGCAAGCGCCTTCGGCGGGTCGAAGCGCTCGTCGACGCGGCGGCGGCGCTCTCGCAGCCGACCGATCAGCGCCTTGTCGCCCTTGCGCGCAGCGCGCCGCAGCGAGCGTCCGATCCGTCGCGCGGCGGCCGGGTCGACGTTCATCCCGAGCAGGTTGCGACCGGTCTCGGCAAGGATCTGCGTCAGCCCGACGGCGCCCTCCAGCCGCGGGTCGGCCGCCGCGTCGGGGCGCCCCGCGCTCTCGAGCAGGACCATCGCCTCGAGCGTGTCGGGCTCGATCTGAGCGGTCGCCGCGGTGGCTTCGACGAGTGGCCGGTAGCGCGCCACCCGCGCGGCGCTGGCGCGCACGCCGCCGGGCGACTTCGCGTAGATGACGTGGGCGTGCCCGCGTGCGGCCGCCGCGACGAACGCCTGCTCGCGCCCGGGGGTGTAGCCGAGCGGGTCGTTGTCGGCGCCCGTTCCCGGCACGAGCCGGGGGTGCGACGTGTCGCCGGTGAAGAGCGCGACGACCGCGACGACAGCGAGCACGGCGACGACGAGCAGCACGAGCGCCCGGCGGACAAGGCTCATTCGCTGTCGTCGAACGCTGGCGTGGTCAACGTCGCCCGCGCCGGCATGCCGAGCAGCTGCGAGCAGAAGGCATCGGCCAGCCAGGCCTCGAAGCGCTCGGGCGACCACTTGCGCTCGCCGACGAGCAGCGCCCACAGCGCGGGGTGGTTGAGCGTCCACAACAGGTCGGCGGCCTCGTCGACGCCGAGCCCCGGACGCAGCGCCTCGCGCGTCGCGAGCGACTCGATGATCGCGCGCTGGTTGGCGAGGAACTCCTCCTGGATGCGCTGCCACAGCGCCGCGATCAGCGGGTCGGCCTGCGACGCGTTGCGGATGATCTCGAGCACCGCGCCCGCGCGCTGCTTGACGGCGCGGGCGTTGTGCGCGTTGAGCCGCAGCTGGCGCTCGGGGTCGGGCTCCTCGAGCACCGCGCGGTACCAGTCGCGCCCCGCGACGGGAAGGTTCTCGTCGTCGCCGCGCAGCACGCGGTTCCACAACGCGCGCAGCACGCCGCTCTTGGACTCGAACGCGAGGTACACGGTCTTCAGGGCGACGCCGGCCTCGGCGGCGATCGCCGCCATCGTCGTCGCGCCGTAGCCGTGCTGCTCGAACAGCCGCTGTGCGGCGCTGAGGATGTCCGCCCGCGTCGCCGCCGCCTGCTCGCGGCGGCGTGGCGAGTGATACGCGCGCTTGACGGGGCCCTCCATTTGGCTATCCTACCGCCAGATTCATTACATCAAGACAGTAATGAACAATCGAACGGTGAAAGGAAGTGCTGAAGATGGCATTCGTCATGACGCGCGTCCAGGTCGGCGACTACGACGCCTGGAGGCAGATGTTCGACAGCGACCCCGCCGGGGTCAGAAGCGAGTCCACGGGCCACCGCGTCTTCCGCCTCGTCGACGATCCCAACGAGGTCATCGTGCTCGTCGAGTTCGAGACGACCGACGACGCCGGCGCCGCGCGCGACAAGCTGATCGCCTCCGGCGTGCTCGAGCGCGTGACGGTCACCGGCGCTCCGACGCTCGCGATCGAGGCGTAGATCGAATGCGGGGCCATCTCGACGACCGCCCGCCGCCCTAGGCTGCGGCGCGATGCGCACGCTCGCCGCCGGCGCCCCGGTCGTCCTCGACGAGGACCTGCTGATCGCGGGCGACAACCTCGATGCGATGGCCCGGCTGCCGGCCGCTGCGTTCGACATGGCCTACCTCGATCCGCCGTTCAACACCGGTCTCGAGCGGCGCCGCGGCGAGCTCGGCTACGCCGACTCGTTCGCGGACTACGCCGGCTTCCTGGCGCCACGGCTGGAGCGGGTCCGGGCGCTGCTCGCACCGCACGGCACGCTGTACCTCCACCTCGACTACCGCGAGGCGCACCGCTGCAAGCTCGTGCTCGACGAGCTCTTCGGGCCCGAGTGCTTCCTCAACGAGCTGATCTGGGTCTACGACTACGGCGGCCGGCCGAAGCGCCGCTGGCCCGCGAAGCACGACACGATCCTCGTCTACGTGCGCGACCGCGACCGCTACCACTTCGACGACGACGAGGTCGATCGCGAGCCGTACATGGCGCCCGGGCTCGTCGGCCCCGAGAAGGCCGCGCGCGGCAAGCGGCCGAGCGACTGCTGGTGGCACACGATCGTGCCGACGAACTCGCGCGAGAAGACCGGCTACCCGACGCAGAAGCCGGCCGGAATCGTGCGCCGCATGGTCGCGGCGTCGTCGCGCCCGGGCGGCTGGTGCCTGGACCCGTTCGCCGGCTCGGGGACGCTCGGCGCGGTCTGCCGCGGCCTCGGGCGGCGCTTCGTGCTGATCGACTCCAACCCCGAGGCGATCGCGGTGACGAGCGCGCGGCTGGCGGACGTCGCGGCCGTCAGCTAGCGCGCGCGGCGCCGCACGACGAGCGCCGCCAGCAGCGCCGCCGCGGCGGCGCCGGCGAGCGCCGGCGGGGGCAGCCGCTTGGCCTTCGTCAGTGCCCGCTGGGCCTGCTCGCGGGCGCGGGCGATCGCCAGCTCGGCCTTCTCGCGTCCGCGCGCCTTGACGTCGGTCTTGTAGGCCAGCGCCTCGACCGTACGGCCGAGCTCCGCGCGCGTCTGCTCGACCTCCGATCGGGCCGCCTCGAGGTCGTCGACATGGTCGATGCTCATCGGTGGCTCCTCGCCTTGATCTCGTCGATGTCCTCATGGACGCTGTCGATCGCGTGCTCGGGCACCGGGGGCGCGGCCTCCGCGACCTGGTTCTTGCCGGCGAGGGCGATCGCGCCCGCCGCCAGCAGCAGCACGCTCGCGACGAGCAGGCTCGCCAGCCACGGGGCGAGCGCGGTCGACAGCGCGAGGATCGCCGTCGCGACGAGCGCGCCCACGCCGAACAGCGCGACGACGCCGGCGGCGCCGAACATGCCGATGCCGAGCCCGGCGTGCTTGGCCTTCTCCTGCAGCTCGAGCTGGGCGAGATGCAGCTCCTCGCGCGCGAGCCGTGACGTCTGCTCGGTCGCCCGCTTGAGCAGCTCACCGAGATGCAGCTCGGCGGGATCCTCGCGGGACGGTTCGCGGTCATCGACTGCGCCGCGGGCAAGGCGCTCTTCCATCGGTCTCTCCTTATCGGCTGTGGTCCCTCTCGGGATACCTCCTCAAGCCGTCGGCAAACCGCCGACCGCCGTCACGCCGGGTCGAAGCGAAGGTGCTCGAGCAGCCCGCAGACCTCGAGCGCGCGCTGCACGGCGGGCGGGCCGCTGAGCAGCGAGAACTCGCGCCCGCTCGTCTCCGCGAACTGGTTCTCGGCGAGGATCGCGCGGATCCCGCTCGAGTCGATGAACGTCAGGCCGCGCATGTCGAGCACGACGTGCTCGAAGCCCGATCGCCGCAGCTCGTGCAGTTGCTCCTCGAGCTCCGGCGCCGTGGCGAGGTCGAGCTCACCGCGCGGGACGACCCGCACGACGTCTCGCTCGGGATGAACCTCGACGCAAAACGGCGAGTGCTCCGTTCTCGGCGGGTCGGTGTCTGCGGGCAACTGCCACCTTCTGATCGACACGTGGGCGGTGACGAGGTGTTCGGTGCTCCGCTCGAGACCACCGACTGCCGCAGATCATGAGAACTCTCGCCACCGCTCCAGATCGTCGCGATGTCGAGCGCTGGGAGAGAACACTAGCGGCGCTCACAAACCCGCGTAGATGCGTTCGCTACGCGCCGGGTCCCGCGGCTCCGTCGCCGGCAGCGCCCGAGGTCGTGCCGCCACGCTCGTCGTTCGTCTCGCGGCGCGGCGCCAGGATGAAGACCTCGACGGCGATGTCGGGATCGATGTGATGGTCGCTGAGGAACGCGAGCACCTCGCGGCCGGTGTGCTCGACGACCGCCGCCACCATGTCGTCCTTCATCGTGCGCTGGAAGCGGCGCCGCATGTCGATCACGGCCTCCGCATGACCGTCGTTGACGAGGCTGCGCTCGCCCTTCAGCAGCGCGTCGCGCAGCACCACGACCACGTGGCCGTCCGTGATCGTCGTGTACGCCTGCGTCGGGCCGCGGCCCGTGTAGTCGCGAAGCAACCGGACGATCGCGTTGCTGATCGCCTGCGCGGCTTCGCCGCGCTGCGCAAGCGCTTCCGGACCTGGCACGAGCGACACGCCGTTCTCGTCTCCACGAGGGGTTGGGCCGCTGGACGGACGGGGAGACGCTGCAAGCCCGGCAAGCGACGCCACATCCCCCAGAAGTACCCCTCGAACGTCAGCGAGGGTCAGCAGAAGGCGCAGGGTTTCGCCAGCGTAGCCGACGGCGCTGCGCACGGCCCCGCTCGCTGGCGAGCCCGCGCGGCGTCGAGCTGGCGACAACTTTGCGTTTCCCGCTCGCGTCCATGGGTACAGATTCGGCAGGGACGACCGCTCGCCTGTCACCAGACAGGGCCGCTGGTCATCGAAGGCACCATCTGGGTTGAGGTGAGAAAGTGGCAGCTCTGGACGCAACCGTCGCGGTGACACGCGGCGATGGTGAAGCAGCAGCAGCATCAGCTCGATGACGCGCGCCGGGCGCGCGAGGATCTGCGGCTCTTTCGGGCGTGGTTCGATCGCGGCGACCGCCAGGCGCGCGCGTTGCTCATCGAGCGCTACCTCCCGCTCGCACGCTCGTTGGCGCGGCGCTATCACCGCGGCAGCGAACCGCTCGAGGATCTCGTCCAGGTCGCCTCGGTCGCACTGGTGAAGGCGATCGATCGCTACGAGCCGGGGCGCGGCAACGCGTTCAGCTCGTTCGCGGTGCCGACGATCGCCGGCGAGCTGAAGCGCCACTTCCGTGACCGCACGTGGATGGTGAGACCGCCGCGCGGCATGCAGGAGCTGACACTGCGCGTCGAGAGCGCGCTCGCCGAGCTCTCACAGCAACTCGATCGCGCGCCCACGACGAGCGAGCTCGCGGCCGCGGTCGGCACCGACGACGAGCAGATCCTCGAGGCGATGCAGGCCCGCAGCGCGCGCGGCGCGCTGTCGTTGCATGCGCCGCAGAGCGAGTCCTGCGATGCGATCGCGCTCGAGGACTCGCTTGGCGCCGAGGACCCGGAGATCGAGCGCGCCGAGGCGCGCGCCGAGCTCGATCGGCTGCTGACCTGCGTCTCACCACGCTCGCGGGCGATCCTGCGGATGCGCTTCGAGGAGGACATGACGCAGGCCGAGATCGGCGCGGTGGTCGGCATCAGCCAGATGCAGGTCTCGCGCATCCTGCGCCAGACGATCACCAAGCTGCGCGAGGTCAGCGAGCAGGGCCCGAGGGAGCAGGCGGCGTCGCCGCCCGGCTCGCAGGCGGAGTGGACGCGGCCAGTCGCCGTCGCATGACGACGGTCGTCCCGCCGCCACCTGACTGAACGTCGACGGAGTCCATCATCTGCCGCATCAGCGGCAGCCCGCGCCCGCGGTCCGCTGTCGCGCGCGGCTCGAGCCATCTGCCGCCGTCACGGACGGCGACGGTGATCTCGCCGTCGTCGGAGGCGAGGTCGACGTCGAAGAGGTCGTTGCCGAAGTCGTAGCCGTGCTCGACGGCGTTCTCGCAGGCCTCGTTGCAGGCCATGATGACGTCCTCGGTCTGCTCGAAGTTCGCGCCGTGCTCGCCGAGCCAGCGGCGCAGCATCTGTCGCATCGCGTAGAGGCCACCGGACTCGTTGGAGACCTCGAGCGACACCCTCGCTCCGAGCGTCTCCTGGAGGCGGACGACGAGCATCGTGACGTCGTCGGAGCGCGCCGCATCGGTGTTCAGGCTGCGCTCGAGCAGCAGCTCACAGGTCGCCTCGACGTCGGCTCCCGTCCCAGCGGCCGCTTCCCGCAGGCGCTCGAGGCCGACGTCGAGGACCTCGCTCGGCTCCTCGACGAGCCCGTCTGTGTACAGCACGATCGTCGAGCCCGGCTCGATCGTCGTCGTGTGCTGCTCGTAGCGCGGGGTCGTGAGCACGGCCATCGGCGGTGACGGCGGCTCGGTGAGATAGCGGGCGCTGCCGTCGGGACCGATCAGCAGCGGCGGCGGGTGTCCCGCGTTCGTGAAATGCAGCCGCCCGCTGCCCGGCTCGAGGATCGCGAGCACGACCGTCGTCATGATCGCCTCGTCGGAGCCGAGCGCGAGCGTGAAGCGGTTGAGGCGATCGGCCATCGTGCCGGTGTCGTCGGCCTGCATGAGGATCGCGCGCAGCGCGCTGCGCATCTGGCCCATCGTCGACGCCGCCTCGATCCCGCGCCCGACGACGTCGCCGATCGCGATCGCGATGCGCCCGCTCGGCAGCGCGACCGCGTCGTACCAGTCACCGCCGACGCGGGTGCCGTTCTCGCCGGGCACGTAGCGCGCGCCGAGCGCGACGCCCGCGACGGTCGGCAGGCGCTTGGGCAGCAGCGAGCGCTGCAGCTCCTGGGCGATGCGCCGCTCGCGCTCGTAGAGGCGCGTGCGCGCGATCGCCAGCCCGGCGCGGTCGGCGGCGACGCGCAGCAGCCCGATCGTCTCGGCGTCGAAGTCGCGCCGCGTCAGCGTGCCGACCTGGATCGAGCCGATCACGAGCCCGCCGTCGGAGAGCGGAACGGCGAGCAGCGAGCTGATCGCCGGGCCCAGCGAGCCGGCGTCGATGCCCGCTGCGGCGATGTCGGGGATCGTCACCGGGCCGCGCTCCTGCGCGACGCGCTGCTCGACGCCGTCGGTCTCGTCGCGCGCGGCGCGCTCGACGACCGTCTCGACACCGCGCGCGGCGCGCGCGACGATCGCGCGTGCCTCGTCGGTCAGCACGGCCGAGGCGCGGTCGACGTCGAGCGCCTCGAGGATCCGATCGAGCAGCTCGCGCAGCAGCTCCTCGAGATCCTGCGCGCCGAGCGCGGCGGCGGCGATCGACTGCATGATCTGCAGCCGTTCGGCGGCGGACTCGGCTTGTGCGCGCGCCGACTCCGCGCGGATCAGCTGCTCGCGGTCGCGTTGCGCGCGGCGGCGCTCGCGCAGGTCCTGCAGCTGGAGGATGAGATCCGAGCGACCGCCGTTCGCCGGCCGCGCGAGCGAGGCGCTGACGAGCACCGGGATCGTCGTCCCGCGCGGTCCTGACAGGCGCCGCTCGACCTCGTAGTGGCGGATCTCGCCCGCCAGCAGCTGCGCGCGACGCTCGCTGTCGATGCCGGCGTCCGACATCGGGCCGAGCTCGTCGAGCGTGCACCCGATGAGCTCGACGGCATCGCGCCCGAGCGTCTCCAGGAGCGCGCGGTTGACGTGGCGCAGGCGCCCGTCGCCGTCGGCGCGCGCCATCCCGATCGGCGCGTCCTCGAACATCGCCCGCAGCAGCTCCTCGCGCTCGGCGAGCGCGCGCCCGCGCGCGTACAGCTCGCCGAAGACCTCGACCTTGGAGCGCAGCACGACCGGGTCGATCGGCTTGAAGAGGTAGTCGACCGCGCCCGCGTCGTAGCCGCGAAAGACGTGCTCGTCGGTCGTGCTGGCCGCGGTGACGAAGATGATCGGAACGCTGCGCGTGCGCTCGCGCGCGCGGATCAACGCCGCGGTCTCGAAGCCGTCGATGCCGGGCATCTGGACGTCGAGCAGGATCGCCGCGAACTCGTCGCGCAGCAGCGCGCGCAGCGCCTCGTCGCCTGAGCTCGCCCGCACGAGCCGGTAGCCGGTCGGCTCGAGGATCGCCTCGAGCGCGAGCAGGTTCTCCTCGTGGTCGTCGACGAGCAGGATCGCGGTGTCGGCGCGTGCGGAGCTCACGGCATCGCCTCGATGTCGGAGTCGACGAGCTCGACGAGCGCCGGCCCGATCTGCTCGAGCGCCAGCACGCTTGCCTCGGGCGTCGACCACAGCGCCGCCGCGGGCATCTCGCTGCGCTCGGCGCTGTCCGGATCCTGGACGATCGTCACGCCGCCGCGCGCCGCGATCTGCGCCAGGCCGAGCGCCCCGTCGGCGTTGGCCCCCGTCAGCACGACGCCGGCGGCACGCTCGCCGTAGGCGTCGGCCGCCGAGCCGAGCAGGATGTCGATCGACGGCCGGCTGTAGTTCAGGGGGTCGTCGACGGACAGCGACACGGAGCCGGGCTCGACGAGCATGTGGTAGTCCGCCGGCGCGACGAGGACCGCGCCCGGCTCGAGCGCCTGCTTGTCCTCGGCCTCGGACACGGACAGCTCGCAGCGCGCGTCGAGCAGGCGCTCGAGCATCGCGCCATGCCCGTCGATCTGACGGTGCTGGGCGATCACGAGGGCCGCGCCGAAGTCGGCGGGGAGGGCGCCGAGCACGCTCGAGAGCGCACGCAACCCACCCCACGACGCGCCGACCGCGACAAGCTCGATCCTGCTCACGAGTGGTGCCCCCGGCACGTGTCCACGTGGAGCACCGCTACCGCCGCCGGAAGATCTTCTCGGTCTCGACGAGCGGCACGTACTGCTCGGCGTGACGCGAGTGGCGGATCGACTCCTTGCGGCCGAGCGCGAGGATCCCGCGCCGCGTCATGCTCGCGCCGAACAGGCCGAGCACCTCCTCCTGCAGCTCGGGGCCGAAGTAGATCAGCACGTTGCGGCAGACGATCAGCTGAAACTCGTTGAACGAGCCATCGGTGACGAGATTGTGCTGGGCGAAGACCGTTCCCGCGGCGAGCGCCGGGTCGAAGCGGGCGACGCTGCCGTCGGCGCTGTAGTACGCCGAGAACGACTCCGTGCCGCCGGCGCGCTGGTAGTTCTCCGTGTAGAGCTGCATCCGCTCGAGCGGGAACGCGCCCGAGCGCGCGCGCTGCAGCGCGGCCTCGTCGATGTCGGTCGCGTAGATCCGCGCGCGGTCGAGCAGGCCCTCCTCGTGCAGCGCGATCGCCAGCGAGTAGATCTCCTCGCCGGTCGAGCAGCCCGCGTTCCAGACGCGGATGAAGGGATACGTGCGCAGCAGCGGGAAGACGTGCTGGCGCAGCGCACGGTGAAAGCTCGGGTCGCGGAACATCTCGGTGACGTTGATCGAGAGGTCGCGCAGCAGCCGGTCCATGCACGACGGGTCGTGCAGGATCCGCTCGAGCAGCCCGGAGATCGTCTGCAGGCCCTCGCCGTAGACCCGGTGATAGAGGCGGCGGCGCATGGAAGCCAGCGCATAGCCACGGAAGTCGTAGCCGTAGCAGCCGCGAATGCCTTCCAGCAGGAGCTCGGTCTCGAGCCGCTCGCGTGCCTCCTGGCCATCGCTGCTCACCCGTATAGCCATACCCGCATCAGGGAGATGAGCTGTTCGATGTCGACCGGCTTGGTGATGTAGTCCGACGCGCCCGAGGCGATCGACTTCTCGCGGTCGCCCTTCATCGCCTTGGCGGTCAGCGCGATGATCGGCAGCTCCGCGAAGCGGGCGTCGGCGCGCAGCGCGCGCGTCGTCTCGTGGCCGTCGAGCTCGGGCATCATCACGTCCATCAGGACGAGGTCGACGCGCGGATCGGCGTCCAGCGTCTCGATCGCGTCGCGGCCGTTCTCGGCGAAGCGGACGAGCATCCCGCGCGCCTCGAGCGCGCTCGTCAGCGCGAACACGTTGCGAACGTCGTCGTCGACGATCAGCACGTGCTTGCCGGCAAGGATGTCGTCGGCGTTGTGCAGCTGCTCGAGCACGCGGCGGCTGTCGTCCGGCAGCGCGGTCTCGGCGCGATGCAGGAACAGCGCCGTCTCGTCGAGCAGCCGCTCCGGGGACGCAGCGTCCTTCACGATGATCGACTCCGCGTAGCGGCGCAGGCGCGTCTCCTCGCGGCGCGTGAGCTCCTTGCCGGTGTGGATGATCACCGGCACCTCGCGGTGACGCTCGTCCTCCTTGATGTGGTCGAGCAGCGCAAAGCCCGTCGTCTTGGGCAGCTTGAGATCGAGCACGATGCAATCGAAGCGCTTGTCCTCCATCGCGGCGAGCGCCAGCTCGCTGGACTCGACGGCGGTCACCTCGACGTCCTCGCCGGCGCCGACGAGCTCGACGACGCTGCGCCGCTGCAGCTCGTCGTCCTCGACGATCAGCAGCCGCCGCACCGGGTGCTCGAGGAACGACGCCGCATCCTCGAACATCCGCGCCAGCGCGTCGGACTCGAGCGGGCGCTCGAGGAAACCGGCCGCGCCCGCGCGCAGCGCGGTGATCCGATGCTCGTCGGCGCCGACGGCATGGACGGGGATGTGGCGCGTACGCGGGTGGTGCTTGAGCTGGTCGAGGATGCCGGCGCCGCCGGTGACGGGCACGGCGAGCAGGATGACGTCGGGCCCGAGCTCGTGGGCGAGCGTCACGCCCGCGCTGCCGTGCGGCGCGACGACCGCGCGGAAGCCGTGCTCGCGCGCCTGCACGAGCGCACGAAGCGCCGCATCGGAGTCGTCCTCGACGATCAGCGCGATGCGATCGCCGGGCGCGATCCGGCCGCGATCGTCGTCGGCCGGCGCGGCCGGCTCGCGATCGGGCTCGGTCACCACCTCGGCGATCAGACCGGCGAGCGCGGGCAGCGGCTGGTCGGCAGCGTCGAGCGCAGCGGGCAGCTCGACGGGCTCGCTGTAGGCCGGCAGCAGCAGCTCGAACGTGCTGCCCTCGCCGGGCATGCTCTGGACGCGGATCTCGCCGCCCAGCGCGCGCACGATCTCGCGGCTGATCGACAGCCCGAGGCCGGTGCCGCCGAAGCGCCGGCTCGTCGTGCCATCGGCCTGCTGGAAGGCCTCGAAGATCAGGCGCAGCTTGTCCGCGGCGATGCCGATGCCGGTGTCCTGCACCTTCACGCTCAGCTCGTGCGGCGTGTCGGCCGACGCGGCGCCGAGCGTCAGCTCGACGCGCCCCGCCTCGGTGAACTTGAACGCGTTCGAGAGCAGGTTGCGCAGCACCTGCTGCAGGCGTTGCTCGTCGGTGAAGATCGCCGCCGGCGCGTCCTCGGCGATCCCGATCTCGAACGCCAGCCCCTTCTGCTCGGCGACCGAGCCGAACGCGCGCTCGACGTACTCGCGCAGGTCCGAGAGCGACGTCATCCCGGGGTTGATCTCCATCTTGCCGGCCTCGATCTTCGTCAGGTCGAGGATGTCGGAGATCAGCGACAGCAGGTCCGCGCCCGCGGTGTGGATCGTCGTCGCGAACTCGACCTGCTTGTCGCTGAGGTTCTCGTCGGGGTTCTCGGCGAGCAGCTTGGAGAGGATCAGCAGGCTGTTGAGCGGCGTGCGCAGCTCGTGGCTCATGTTGGCGAGGAACTCCGACTTGTACTTCGAGCTGACCGCGAGCTGCGCCGCCTTCTCCTCGAGATCCAGCCGCGCCTGCTCGATCTCGGCGTTCTGGATCTCGATGTCGCGGTTCTGGCGGCTCAGCAGCTCGGCCTTCTCCTGCAGCTCCTCGTTGGTCTGCTGCAGCTCCTCCTGCTGGGTCTGCAGCAGCTCCTCGGAGGCGCGCAGCGACGACGTCTGCTGCTCGAGCTCGGCGTTGGAGCGCTTGAGCTCCTCCTGCTGGCTCTGCAGCTCCTCGGACTGCGACTGCAGCTCCTCGGCGAGCGACTGCGACTGCTCCAGCAGCTCCTCCGTGCGGCGGTTGGCGATGATCGCGTTGAGCACGACGCCGAGCGTCTCGCCGAGCTGCTCGAGGAACGCCTGGTTGACGTCGGAGAACGCGCGCAGCGACGCCAGCTCGACGACCGCGAGGACCTGCTCCTCGAAGAGGATCGGCATCACGACGATGTTCACCGGCGTCGCCTCGCCGAGGCCCGAGGCGACCTTGACGTAATCCGCCGGCGCCTCGGAGATGAGGATGCTCTTGCCCTCGAGTGCCGCCTGGCCGACGAGCGCCTCGCCGATCTTGAAGCGGTTGGAGACGGACTTGCGCTTCTTGTAGCCGTAGCTCGCGATCAGGCGCAGCTCGGGGTCCTCGCCGTCGTCGGCCTGGGTCAGGAAGAACGCCCCGTGCTGGGCCGAGACGAGCGGCGAGATCTCGGACATGATCAGCCGCGAGACCGTCGTCAGGTCGCGCTGGCCCTGCATCAGGCCGGAGATCCGCGCGAGGTTCGTGTTCAGCCAGTCCTGCTCGGCGTTCTTCTGCGTCGTCTCGCGCAGGTTGGCGATCATCTGGTTGATCGTGTCCGACAGCTCCGCGACCTCGCCCATCGCCTCGACCGCGATCTGGCGCGTGAGGTCGCCCTGCGTCACCGCCGTCGAGACCTCGGCGATCGCGCGCACCTGCGTCGTGAGGTTGCCGGCGAGCACGTTGACGTTCTGCGTCAGGTCGCGCCACGTCCCGCTGACGCCCTCGACCTCGGCCTGACCGCCGAGCACGCCCTGCGTGCCGACCTCGCGCGCGACGCGCGTGACCTCGTCGGCGAACGACGACAGCTGGTCGACCATCGTGTTCAGCGTCTTCTTCAGCTCGAGGATCTCGCCGCGCGCGTCGACGGTGATCTTCTGGCTCAGGTCGCCGTTGGCGACGGCCGTCGCGACCTGCGCGATGTTGCGCACCTGGTCGGTCAGGTTGGAGGCCATGAAGTTCACGTTCTCGGTCAGGTCACGCCACGTGCCGCTGACGCCCTTCACCTCGGCCTGACCGCCGAGCACGCCCTCGGTGCCGACCTCGCGCGCGACGCGCGTGACCTCGTCGGCGAACGAGGACAGCTGGTCGACCATCGTGTTGATCGTGTCCGACAGCTCGAGGATCTCGCCCTTGGCCTCGATGTCGATCTTCTTCGACAGGTCGCCGTTGGCGACGGCCGTCGTGACGCGCGCGATCGCCCGCACCTGGCTCGTCAGGTTGCCGGCCATGAGGTTGACGTTGTCGGTCAGGTCGCGCCACGTGCCCGACACGCCGCCGACCGTCGCCTGGCCGCCGAGCTTGCCCTCGGTGCCGACCTCGCGCGCGACGCGCGTGACCTCGGCGGCGAACGAGTTGAGCTGGTCGACCATCGTGTTGATCGTGTCCTTCAGCTCGGCGATCTCGCCCTGCGCGTCGACGGTGATCTTCTTGCTCAGGTCGCCGGTCGCGACGGCGGTCGTGACCTGCGCGATGTTGCGCACCTGGTCGGTGAGGTTGTCGGCGAGCTGGTTGACGTTCTCGGTCAGGTCGCGCCACGTGCCGCTGACGCCCTCGACCGTCGCCTGGCCGCCGAGCTTGCCCTCGGTGCCGACCTCGCGCGCGACGCGCGTGACCTCGGCCGCGAACGAGGACAGCTGGTCGACCATCGTGTTGATCGTCTGCTTGAGCTCGAGGATCTCGCCCTGCGCGTCGACGTCGATCTTCTGGCTCAGGTCGCCGGTCGCGACGGCGGTCGTGACCTGCGCGATGTTGCGCACCTGATCGGTCAGGTTCGAGGCGAGGAAGTTCACCGACTCGGTGAGGTCGCGCCACGTGCCGCTGACGCCCTTGACCTCGGCTTGGCCGCCGAGCTTGCCCTCGGTGCCGACCTCGCGCGCGACGCGCGTGACCTCGTCGGCGAACGAGGACAGCTGGTCGACCATCGTGTTGATCGTCTGCTTCAGCTCGAGGATCTCGCCGCGCGCGTCGACGGTGATCTTCTGACTCAGGTCGCCGGTCGCGACGGCGGTCGTCACCTGCGCGATGTTGCGCACCTGGCCGGTGAGGTTGTTCGCCATCAGGTTGACGTTGTCGGTCAGGTCGCGCCACGTGCCGCTGACGCCCTCGACCTCGGCCTGGCCGCCGAGCTGGCCCTCGGTGCCGACCTCGCGCGCGACGCCGGTCACCTGCTCGGCGAAGACCCGCAGGCGGTCGGTCATCGAGTTGATCGTCTCGGCGAGCGTCGCGACCTCGCCCTTGGCCTCGACGGTGACCTTCTGGTCGAGGTCGCCGTTGGCGACCGCGGTCGTGACAACCGCGATCTGGCGCACCTGGTCGGTCAGGTTTGAGGCCATCACGTTGACCGAGTCGGTCAGGTCCTTCCACGTGCCGGCGACGCCTTGCACCTCGGCCTGCCCGCCGAGCACGCCGTCCGTGCCGACCTCGCGGGCGACGCCGGTCACCTGCTCGGCGAAGACGCGCAGCGTGTCGGTCATCGAGTTGATCGTCTCGGCGAGCGTCGCGACCTCGCCCTTGGCCTCGACGGTGACCTTCTGCGTCAGGTCGCCCTGCGCGACGGCCGTCGTCACGGCGGCGATCTGGCGCACCTGGTCGGTCAGGTTGGAGGCCATGAAGTTCACGTTCTCGGTCAGGTCGCGCCACGTGCCGCTGACGCCCTTGACCTCGGCCTGGCCGCCGAGCTGGCCGTCGGTGCCGACCTCGCGCGCGACGCGCGTGACCTCGTCGGCGAACGACGACAGCTGGTCGACCATCGTGTTGATCGTGCTCTTCAGCTCGAGGATCTCGCCGCGCGCGTCGACGGTGATCTTCTGGCTCAGGTCGCCGTTCGCGACGGCGGTCGTGACGGCGGCGATCTGGCGCACCTGGTCGGTCAGGTTGGAGGCCATCGAGTTGACGTTCTCGGTCAGGTCGCGCCACGTGCCGCTGACGCCCTTGACCTGCGCCTGGCCGCCGAGCTTGCCGTCGGTGCCGACCTCGCGCGCGACGCGCGTGACCTCGTCGGCGAACGAGCCGAGCTGGTCGACCATCTCGTTGACGGTGTTGCCGATCGCCGAGAACTCGCCCTTGACCGGCTGCCCCTCGATCGTCAGCGCCATCTTCTGGGACAGGTCGCCCTTCGCGACGGCCGCGATGACGCGCGAGATCTCCGTCGTCGGGCGGACGAGGTCGTCGATCATCGCGTTGACCGACTCGACCGTGTCGTTCCACGCGCCGTCGACCGTGCCGAGCGAGACGCGCTCGGTCATGCGCCCCTCGCGGCCGATGATCCGGGCGACCCGCCCGAGCTCCTTCGCCTGGCGGGCGTTGAGCGCGATCAGCTCGTTGCAGCGCTGCTGGATCTCGCCGATGACGTCGCGCCGGCGCGCGCGCAACCGCACGCTGAAGTCGCCGTCGCGAGCTGCCGTCAGGACGCGCAGCAGCTCTTCGAGGGCGGGGTCCTCGCGGCCGTCGTCGGTTCCGGGAGCGCCGCCGCTGTTCGCCGTCCCCCTGCGCCCAGCGGACTTCGCGCCCGTTGCCATGCCGCTATCCCCCAACTCGTCGCTCGCCCCGAACCTCGCACCAGTACCCGGGGACTGGTGCAGCCAAACCCAAGGCCGGCGGAGTTTGCGGACGTTCGACGGGGTACGACGGCGGCATGCCCAACCTTCCGCACGCAATCAGTGAGCGCATCGCCGCGATCGACGCGCTCGACGGTCCGGCGACGTTCGTCGCCGCGAAGATCCGCAACCTGCTGCCGGACGGCGGCGGCGTCAAGGACGTGCTGAGCGGCTCATGGCTCGGCCACGCGCTGCATCCGATGCTGACTGACGTCCCGATCGGAACGTGGACGAGCGCGACGCTGCTCGACCTGCTCGGTGGGCGCGCGAGCCGGCCGGCCGCGGAGAAGCTGATCGCCGTCGGCCTCGTCGCGGCCGCCCCGACCGCCTGGAGCGGCTGGGCGGACTGGGCCGACAGCGAGCCCGACGACGACGCGGTGCGCCGGATCGGCATCGTGCACGCGGCCGCGAACGGCACCGCGACGCTGCTCTACGGCGCCTCCTACGCGGCACGGCGCCGCGGCGCGCACACGGCCGGCGTGCTGCTCGGCCTCGCCGGCGCGGGCGCGGTCGGCGCCGGCGGCTGGCTCGGCGGCGACCTCGCGTTCGCGCGCGGCGTCGGCGTCAACGAGGTGCTGTTCGACGACGAGCCGCAGGACTGGACGCCCGCGCTCGACGCGAGCATGCTCGTCGACGACCGTCCCGCGCACGCGATCGTCGGCGACCTCCCGCTCGTGATCGTCAAGCGCAACGGCACGATCCATGCGCTCGCCGATCGCTGCGCGCACCGCGGCGGGATGCTCCACGAGGGCGAGCTTGACGGCGACTGCATCGCCTGCCCGCTGCACGGCACCCGCTTCCGGCTCGACGACGGATCCGTGCAGCGCGGCCCGTCGGCATATCCACAGGCGGTCTACGAGACGCGCCTGCACGACGGGCGGGTGGAGGTGCGCGCGGCGCAGTAGAGCCGCCGCGCCATGCGACCGTCAGGAGGTCGCCGCGCCGCTGCGCACGTGGTCGATGACGTGGTTGAACTCGTCCGTCGGCGAGAAGTCGACGTACTCGCAGTCCTCGAGCGCGACCGGCGCGTGGCCGGGCGCCCAGTAGAAGGCCTCACCGGCCTCGTAGATCTGGTCGCCATCGGCCGTGTGCATCAGCAGGCGCCCCTTCAGCATGTAGCCCCAGTGCGGGCACGGGCAGAGGTCGCCGGGCAGCCCCTGCAGGGCGGGGCCGAGGTCGACGCCCTCCGCGAGCCGGGCGAACGCGACGGTGTAGGCGCCCAGCTCCTTGGTGCGCATCTCGGCGCCGTCTCCGGCGATGGCGATCTCGGCGTCTTCGCGGCGAACGGCGATCATGGCTGCCTCCTGTGGCGGGTCGGTGCGGCGGGTCGTGCTCCTTCGGCGGCAGTCTGCTGGGCGAGCGATCCCGAAACGTTCCCTACGCGGCGGCGAGCTCCGCGCAGCGCCGCGCGTCGAGCGGCTGGCCCCAGGCGTGGAAGCCGTCGGCGGCGACGCGGAAGTGCGCGCGCGCGTCGTCCCGGCGCGCCTCGGCGCGCGCGAGCCAGCCCCGAACCTCCTCGACGGCGGCGCTCCAGGCCGGCGGCAGCGCGATCAGGTCGATCGCCGTGCGGCAGTCCTGCGCGTAGCGCTGCGCGCGCTCGCCGTCGCCGGCCTGCGCGGCGGCGATCGCCGCCGGCACGCTGAACGCGATGCGGCAGGTCGGGCACGTCTCGGCGGGGCCGCGGATCGCGGCTTCCGCCTCGCGCACGAGGCGCAGGCCCTCCGACGGGTCGGCGGCGGCGCTGACCATCGTCCCGTAGATGCGATCCAGGGTGTGGTGGCCGACCTCCGATTCGCGCGCCATCAGCAGCGCGTCGGCGAGAAACGGCGTCGCGTGCTCCGGTCGGCCCCGGTAGACGGCGACCTGGGCGCGGCCCATCAGCGACAGAGCCTCGCCGGCGACCGCGCCGATCCGCCCGTGCAGCCTCGCTCCCGCGGCGAAGTCGCGGTCGGCGTCGTCGAGCCGGCCGGCCAGCAGCCCCGCCTCGCCGCGCAGCGTGAGCGCGAACGCGTGGCCGCGAACGGCGCCCAGCCGCTTCGCCTCGGCGGCGAGCGCGTCGGCGAAGGCGATGATCTCGTCGTTCGGCAGCCCGCCATAGAGCATCCGCTCGGTGACGCACAGCTGCCCGTCGAAAACGCGTGTCGCGAGCTCGGGAAGCTCGTGCGTCGAGCGCAGGTACTCGCGCAGCCGGGCCGGCAGCTCGCCCCTGGCGTGCGACGCGAGCGCCTGCGCCCAGGTCGCGTCGAGGATCGCTCCGGGATCGCCGAGCTCGACGGCGAGCCGGTGCGCTTCGTCGGCCTTCGCCGCGGCCGCTTCGGCGTCGCCGTACCAGCCGATCGCGGCGGCGGCGCTGAGCGTCAGCGCCTGCGCGAGCAGCCCCGCCGTCGTCTTCGGCGTCGTGCCCGCGAGCGTTTGCAACGCGCCGCCGGGATCGCTCGCCTTGAGCTGCGCGAGGGCCTGACGCGCGCGCAGCTCCGGGGCGTCAGGCTCGCCGACCGCGTCGGCGGCGGTGGCATACGCCGCCGGTGCGCGCGGGTCGCCGAGCGCGTCGAGGATCTCCGCTCGCAGGCAGAGCGCGTCGTGCTGCGCGGGCGCGTCTTCGAGCAGGCGCTCGACGTGGCGCAGCGCGTCGGCGAAGGCGCCGAGCTCGGTTGCGCGCCGGCCGGCCGCCAGCAGCCAGGCGACTGCCTCGCCGGGGCGGTCTCCGTCCAGCCAGTGGCGGGCGATCAGCTCCGGCGCGCTGCCCGCGGCGATCAGGCGACGCGCGGCGTCGCGGTGCAGCGCCAGCCGGTGATGTGGCGCGAGCTCGTCGGTCAGCGCTTGGCGGACGAGCTCGTGGCGGAACCGGTAACGGGTCCCGGAGACGACGAGCACGCCGGCGTCGAGGACCGCATCGAGCAGCGCGAACGCCTCGCGCTCGGCCAGCCCGCTGAGCGCGAGGACGCTGGCGAGGTCGAGGTCGTCGGCGCAGACGGCGAGCGTGGCGAGCGCGTCGATCGTCGTGCGGTCGAGATCGACGAAGCGGCCGGTGATCGCCTCGCGCGCGGCGCGTGGCAGCGTGCCGGACGAGCCCGGCGCGAGCGTGCGCGCGAGCTCGAGCGCGAAGAACGGGCTGCCCTCGGCGAGCCCGACGATCCGCTGCACGGTCTGCGGATCGGGCTGCTCGCGTGCGACGAGCGCGATCAGCGTCTCGATCTCCTCCTCGTCGAGCGCGCGCAGATCGAGCGTCACGCTGCGGTCGCTGCGAGTCAGCTCGCCGAGACCTCGCGCGGGCGCCGTCGACGCGAGTTCGCTGCGGCAGGCGAGCATCACGAGCAGCGGACCTCCGCCGCCGCTGACGACGAGCTGGTGCAGGAGGTCGGCGGTGGCCTCGTCGAGCAGCTGGGCGTCCTCGACGCAGAGCAGCGTCGGCGCGGGGTCGGCCGCCGGCGCGAGCGCGCGCCGCAGCGCGGCGATCACCTGATGACGGGTGAGCGCGCCGCGGATCGGCGGCGCGGGGCCGGCCAGCGGGGTCAGCTCGGCGAGCACCGACCGTGTGCGCTCCGGCAGCGCGTCGAGCGGGGTGCGCTCCTGGATCAGCAGCGCCTCGACCGCCGCCGCGATCGGGTCGTAGGGGGCGCCCGACGCCGAGCCGCTGACGGCGAGGACCCGCCAGCCGTCCTCACGCGCGCGTGAGCAAACCTCGCGGCAGAAAGCGGACTTGCCGATCCCCGCGGGGCCGCCGACGAGCAGCGCCGTCGCCTCGCCGCCGGCGGCCCGCTGCAGGCCGGCCATCGCCTGGGCGAGCTCGCCGTGGCGGCCGACGAACGTGCGCTCATCGACGCGAATGCCGGCCGTGCAGGCGTCGTACAACGCGCGCGTCTCGGGGCCGGGCGGCGCGCCCAGCTCGCGCGCCATCGCGATCCGCAGCCGCTCGTACCAGCGAATCGCGCCATGCCGTCGGCCGGCGTGAAGCTCGCCGCGCATGAGCTCGCGGTAGGCGGACTCGTCGGTCGGCTCGAGCTCTACGAGCCGCTCCCATAGATCGCCGCGGCGCAGCAGCTCCGCGAGCCGCGCTCGCAGCTGCCGTCGCGGCTCCTGGGTCCACGACTCGTACGGCGCGTCGGGCAGCAGGTCGCCGCCACAGGACGCCGCCACGCGGGCGCACGTCTCGCCGTCCCCGTCGCGCAGGGCATGCGCGGCGTCGCGCAGGAAGCGCTCGACGTCGGTCGTCACCGCGCGGGCCGGGAACAGCTCGACCCTGCCGCCGCGAAGCACGACGGCGTCCGGATCGCCCAGCGCGCGGCGGGCGTGATGGGCCGCCTTGCGCAGGTTCGCCGCGCCGGCGTCGGCGGCGAGGTGGGGCCAGAGCCGCTCGACCGTCTGATCGCGCAACAGCCGCCGCCCGTCGGCGAGCGCAAGCAGTTGCACGAGCTCCTGCGGCCGGCGCGCAGGCCAGTCGTCCTCGGTCACCTCACGACCGTCGAACGCGACTCGGAAGCGGCCGAGCAGCTCGATCCGTACGTCGTCGCGCTGTTGAGACGAGGGCACGCCGTCCTCCGTTCGCGCAAGCCGCCCGCTCGCGAGGTCCTGATGGAGCTAGGGGGACTCGAACCCCCGGCCTCCTGGGTGCGATCCAGGCGCTCTCCCAACTGAGCTATAGCCCCAAGGGCAAGAAGTGTACCGGCGTTTTGATGCATCCAGGGGTGCGGGAATGGCGTCGATGCGCCGATACGCTCACCACACGTGAGCTTTCGCAGCCGTTTGACGCTGTTCTTCGTCCTGATCGTCATCGTCCCGATGCTCGCGGTTGCGTTTCTGCTGTTTCGCCTGATCGACGACAGCGCGACCGGCAAGGTCGAGGCGGCGACCGCCGCGCAGCACGGCGTCGTCACGCGGCAGTTCGTCGCGCAGACGCACGAGGCGCAGGCGGCCCTCGAACGCGTCACGAAGGACCGGATCTTCTCAAGCGCGCTGCAGGACGACATCGCGCGGGCCGAGAAGCGGGCAGGGCAGCTCGTCGAGTTTCAGGGAATCAAGCGGATCGTGTTCGTCAAGGGCAACGAGGTCGTCTTCAGCGCCGGCGACCGCGCCGCGATCGCCCCCGCCCGGCGGCGCGTGGAGTCCGTCGCCATCGGCGACCTCGGGCTGCTCGAGGTGTCGGTGACCGATGCGCCGTCCTACGTCAAGCGCGCGCACGAGCTCACGCAGCTGCACACGATCGTCGTCAACGGCAACAAGGTGCTGGCGAGCACGCTGCCGGCGGCGGACGATCGCGTCACGGCGGCCGCGCCCGGCAGGACGATCGCGGTCGGCGGCAACGAGTACCGCGTGCGCAGCTTCGCCGACGGCGGCTCGTTCACCGGCCAGCGGATCCGCATCCTCACGCTCGGCCCGAAGCCGACCGCGGCCGACGCCAAGAGCGACCGCACGTTCGCCGGCGCGATCCTGGCCGGCTTCCTGCTGCTGGCGATCGCCTGCGCGATGCTCGTCTCGCGCACGCTTCAACGCGAGATCTCGGGCTTCCTGACGGCCGCCCGCAAGCTTGCCGCGGGCGACTTCTCGGCCCAGATCCCGACCGTCGGTCACGACGAGTTCGCCGAGCTCGGAGAGGAGTTCAACAAGATGTCGCGCGAGCTCGAGGGGCGCCTCGGCGAGCTCAGCAAGCAGCGCGGCCGGATCCAGAACTCGATGCGCCGGCTCGGCGAGGCGGTCGCCTCCAACCTCGACCGCGACGCGCTGCTCGAGCTCGTCGTGCGCACGGCCGTCGACGGCGTCGGCGCCGACGCCGGTCGCGCGTGCGTTCGGAGCAACGGCAACGGGATCCTCGAGGAGCGCTCGCACGTCGGCAACACCGGTGGTCTGGAGGCCGTCCTGCAGTCCGCCGAGACCGACGCGCTGGCGAGCGCCACCGCACGCGAGGCGTCGATCGGCGACACGACTGCGATTGCCCATCCGCTGCGCGGTGCCGACGGTCGCGACGAGGTCATCGGCGTCGTCTCGGTCGCGCGCATGGGCCGGCCGTTCACGGCCAGCGACCGCGATCTCTTCTCCTATCTCGCCGGGCAGGTCGCACGCTCGATGGAGAACGTCGAGCTGCACGAGACGACGGCGCGCCAGTCCGTCACGGACGATCTCACCGGGGTCTCCAACCGCCGTGGATTCGACGACGTGCTCTCGCGCGAGATCGAGCGCTCCAAGCGCTTCGGCAGCGATCTCGGGCTCGTGCTGATCGATCTCGACGACTTCAAGGTCGTCAACGACACGTACGGCCACCCGCAGGGGGACGTCGTGCTGCGCGAGGTGGCGCGCGTGCTGCGCGAGAGCTCGCGCGAGATAGACCATCCCGCGCGCTACGGCGGCGAGGAGCTCGCGGTCGTCCTCCCGGGGACCGATCTCGAGGGCGCGTTCAACCGTGCCGAGCGCGTCCGTGAGCAGATCGCGCAGCTGCACATCACCCGGCTCGACGGCCGCGGGACGCTGCGGATCACCGCCAGCTGCGGCGTCGCAGCGGCGCGCGGCGCGCGCGTCGACGGGCGCGCGCTGCTCGACGCCGCCGACAGCGCGCTGTACGAAGCGAAGCGCAACGGAAAGAACATGTCCGTACGGGCGAGGTAGGCTGTCGCTTGATGGGACTGCTGGACGACGCCATCCGTGAGCACCTGGAGCTCAAACGGCGCCGCGGCGCCGACGCCGGCGATATCTCCCGGCAGGAGAGCGAGGCGCTTGGGCCGGTGCAGCGTGGGCCCGACGGCGCGCCCGATCTGCCTGCGACGTTCACGCCGCCCGACGAGCCGGTCGCCGAGGCGCCGGCCGCTCCCGCGGCATGGGACGAGCGGACGCAGGCCCACAGCCCGCCCGCGCCGCCCGGCTACGAGTCGCCGCTGACGAGCGAGCCCGAGGCGCCGCCCGCGCCCGCAGCTTATGAGCCACCCCCCGCGACACCGGCGTACGAGCCTCCGCCGGCGCCCGCGGCGTACGAGCCTCCTGCCCCCGCCACGCCGGCGTACGAGCCACCGCCGACGTCGGCCTACGAGCCGCCGACCCCGCCTCCCTACGAGCTTCCGCCGACCGCGGCGCACGAGCCGCCGTCGCCGCCGGCCTACGAGCCGCCCGCCTACGAGCGGCCGCCGCTCGTCTACGACACGCCGACCGGCACGTCGGAGCCCGAAGCGGACCCGGATCCCGAGCCGGAGCCCGAGCCGGAGCCCGAGCGCGAATCGCATTCGCTGCTGTCGCGCCTGCGCGTCGGGCGCAAGTCGACACGACCGTCCGAGCCCGACCCGCCGCCGCGCCGCGCGGATGAGCCGGCCGCGCACGAGCCCTCGCCAGGCGAGCCGCAAGCTGACGTCGAGGACGTGCTCGAGGAGACGCCGGACTTCCTCGAGGAGACCCCGGAGCACGACCGGCTCTGGTTCGAGCAGCGCCCGCCGCGCGACTTCGACTTCGACGACAAGTAGCGGCTCGTCGGCCGAGGGCCGCCTGACGCTCCCTGCCGCCGGCTGAACGCCGCGGGGACCGCACCAGCGCGCGTCTTCGGGCACCCTGACGCGTTCCGCATGAGGACCTCACGACTGCTGCTCGCCTGCCTCGCCTGCATCGGGCTTGCCTCGGCGTCGCTCTTGCTCTCCGACGAGCCCGTCTACGACGTCTGGGCGTGGTTTCAGTGGGGCCGCGAGCTGACCCACTTCGAGCTCGACGTGACGACCGGCCCGTCTTGGAAGCCGCTCCCCGTCGTGCTCGCCGCGCCGCTGTCGTTCGCGGGCGACACGGCGCCCCAGCTCTGGCTCGTGCTCGTGCGCACCGCCTGGCTGGCGTCGCTCGCGCTCGCGGCGGAGCTTGCGTTCCGTCTCGCGCCCGGCGGCTCGCGGGCGCTGCGCGTCGCCGGCGCGGCGTTCGCGGCAAGCGGCGTCGTGTTGCTGTCCGACGAGGTGACGCATGTGACGCGTCAGGTCGCCGGCGGCATGTCCGAGCCGCTGCTCGTCGCGCTCGTCCTGGGCGCGGCGCGCGCCGGACTCGCCGCGCGTCCGCGCCTGGCGCTCGTCCTGCTGACGCTGGCGGGGCTGCTGCGCCCCGAGGCCTGGCCGCTGCTGGCCGCCTACGGCCTGTGGTGCTGGCGCTCGGACCCGCGCACGCGCCCGCTCGTCGTCGGCGTCGCGCTGCTCGTGCCGGCGCTGTGGCTCGCCCCGGAGCTGCTCGGCGCCGGCGATGGTGGAGCGCGGCGGGCGCAGACCGGCACGAGCAACCCGGCCGAGTCGCTGGGCTGGGCGGCGCTGCTGCCGCTCGCCGTCGCCTGGCCGCTTGCGCTCGCGGCGCTGCGCGAGCGTGCGGCTCGCCTGCTCGCCGTCGGCGCGCTCGCCTGGATCGCGGTCGTCGCCGCCATGACGGTCGCCGGCTTCGCGGGCCTGCCGCGCTTCGTGGCGCCCGCCGCCGCCGTCGTCTGCGTGCTCGGCGGCGCCGGCCTCGCGGCGCTCGTCGCGCGGCCCCGCGCCGCGCTCGTCGCGCTCGTCCTGCCCGCGCTCGTCGTGACGGCGCTCGGGATCCGCGACCGCATCAACGAGGTTCCGCACGCGTGGCGCAGCTCGGCGCGGATCGATCGTTCGCACGAGCGTCTGAGCGCGCTCCTGCCGCAGGTCGGGCGCGAAGGGCTGTTCGCCTGTGGTCGCCCGGCGACGAGCGACGCGCTCGTTCGCACCGCGCTCGCATGGCAGCTCGACGTGCCGCTGTCGGAGGTCGTGTCGTTCGGCGAGCCGCCGCGCCTGTCCGGCGCCTTCGTCGTCGGCCCGCAGGCGTCGCCGCAGCTGCGCGTCGCGATGTCCGCCGTCGCGACGCTCGTCGCGCGGCGCGGCGAGTGGCGCCTCTACTCGCTCCGCTGCCCGGCGACCGAGCGTGCCGTCGACGCGCTCCGCAGCGGGAAGTAGGGTGAGATCCGGTGCCGGGCGGGAGTCCAGAGCGAGCGCTCGAGCGCGTCGCACGTCCGCTCTCGGAGACGCTGCTCGCGCGATCCGTCGAGCTGGCAAGCCAGGCTTTGCTGCTGCTGCTCGTCCCGCGCGCGCTCGGCTCGGCGGACTACGGATCGTTCGCGGCGGCCTTCGCCGCGATGAGCGTCGTGTCGATCGGCTTCGGGCTCGGGGCGCCGCTCGCGGCGATGCGCTACGTGCCAGGCGCGGATCCCGTCGAGCGCGCCGGCCTCGCGCGGGCCGTCGCGCGGCATGTTGCGATCGGCCGCGCCCGTGCGCTCGCGGCGCTGACCACGCTTGCGGTCCTGCTGGCGTTCGTCGTGCCCGGCGCGAACGCCGCGCTTGTCGCGACGGTCTGCCTCGCCGGCTGGTTCAGCGTCGCGTCGAGCATCGCCGCCGAGCTCGCCCTCGCGCTCGAGCGCACGCGCCTGTGGAACGCGCGCTTCGTGCTCGAGAACCTGCTCGTCGTGCTCGCGGCGATCGCCGGCCACGCCGCACTGGGGACGACCGGAGCGATCGTCGGCCTGGCCGTCGCGGCGGCGCTGACGTTCGTCGTGCTCGCGGCCGGGATCGGTCCCGTGCTGCGCGGCGCAGCGGCGGGCACCGAGCTGCCGGCCGGGCTCGGGCGCTACGCGCGGCTGGAGACGGCGAGCGTGCTGATCGTCACGGTCGTCCTGCGCGGCAGCCCGGTCGCGATGCTGCTGCTCGGTGCGGCGACGCTGCAGGTCGGCTACGGGGCGATCGCGACGGGCGTCGCCGCCGCGGGCGCGGGCGTCGTGCTGAGCCTCGTCGTCGTGCGCCTGCCACGGCTCGCGGACCTCGCGCGGAGCGCGCCGGCGCTGGCCGAGCGCGAGGCGCGACGATCCGCGATTCCCGTCAGCGTCGTCGCCGCCGTTGTCGGGATCCCCGCCGCGCTGTTCGCCGGCCCGGCGATCGACGTCGCGCTCGGCGAGGGCTTCGCGGGCGCGCGCGATGCGGTGGCGCTGGCGCTCTGCGTCCCGCCGCTGGCGGCCGCCGTCGGCCTCGCGGGCCAGCTCGCGGCGCTTCGCATGCGTCCCGAGCTGAGGACCGCGATCTGGATCGGCGGCGGGCTCGTCTTCGCGCTCGTCACGCTCGTCGCCGTCCCCGCGCTCGGTGCGGAGGGAGCGGCGCTCGCCGTCGTCAGCGCGTTCGCGGTGGCGGCCGTGGCATCCGTCCCGCTCGTCGGCGCCGCGATGCGCGCGCCCGTGATCGTGGGATTGACCGGCGCGGCGGCGGTGCTCGTGGCGGCGCTGGCCGGAGCGGGCCTCTGAAGGCGCAGGCAGCCGCCAGTCGATCACCTAGGCTCCTCAGCGTGCTGAGCGTCGTCATCCCGGCCACGAACGCCCCGCCGACGCTCGATCGCTGCCTCGCGGCGCTCGAGCGCTCGGGTGAGGCGCACGAGGTCGAGGTCGTGAGGGAGCCGCGCGACGCCGGGCCTGCCGCGGCCCGCAATGCCGGGGTCGCCCGGACGGCCGGGGCGATCGTCGTCTTCGTCGACGCCGACATCGAGGTCCATCCCGACGCCCTGCGCCGCCTGCGTGAGGTGCTCGAGCGCGACCCCGGGCTCGACGCGGTGTTCGGCGGCTACGACGACCAGCCCGCCGTGATGACCGCCGTGTCGCGCTTTCGCAACCTCCTTCACCACCACGTGCACGCGAGCTCGCCCGGTCCTGCGACGACGTTCTGGGCCGGCCTCGGAGCGGTCCGCCGCGAGGCCTTCGACGCCGTCGGCGGCTTCGACGCGCAGCGCTACCCGCGTCCCTCGATCGAGGACATCGAGCTCGGCATGCGGCTGCACGCGGCCGGCCACCGGATCGTGCTCGAGCCGGCCGTGCGCGGCACACACCTCAAGCGCTGGACGCTGGGGTCGATGCTCGCCACCGACCTCGGCGCGCGCGGCGCGCCGTGGGTCGCGCTGCGGCTCGAGCGCGGCGGCGCGGGCGGCGGCGCGCTGAACCTCTCGTGGCGCCAGCGCCTGGCGGCGCTGGCGGCGGTCGCGGCGGCGGGCGCCGCGCTGACCGGCCGCGGCCGGCTCGCCGCCGCGGCGCTCGCGGCGATGATCGCCCCCAACGCGCGCTTCTACGCGCTGCTCGTGCGGCTCGGCGGCCCGCGCCTGGCGCTCAGCGGCGTGCCGCTGCACCTGATCCACCACCTGACGGCCGCGGCCGCCGTGCCCGCCGGCATCGTGGTGTGGGCTCGCGGAGCACGGCGCAGATGAGCGACGCGCCGCTGCGCCTCGGTCTCGTCGGCTGCGGTCGTCTCGCCGAGCTCGGCTACGCGCCCGCGTCGCGCGCCGCCAGCGGGGTCGAGATCGTCGCCGTCGCCGATCCCGACCGCGAGCGCCGCGGCATCGTCGCGTCGAAGCTCGGCGTCTCCGGCCACGCTCGCCTCGGTGAGATGCTGACGTCCACCCCGCTTGACGGCATCATCGTCTGCACGCCGCCCGAGCTTCACGAGGAGGCCGCCACGACGGCCGCCGAATGGGGGCTGACAGCCCTCGTCGAGAAGCCGCCCGCGGCCGATGCCGCCGGCGCGCTGCGGCTCGCCGCGCTGACGCCGGCGCCGTGGATCGCCTTCAACCGCCGCTTCGACCAGGGGCTCGCGCTCGAAGGCCAGATTCCGCCGAGCGGCGAGCTCGACGTGCGGATGGAGCTGCACTACCGCCGCAAGTCGTGGCGACCGGTGCAGCGCGGCGACGACGCGCTGCTCGACCTCGGCCCGCACCTGATCGACCTGACGCTGTTCTTGACGGGCGCGCTGCCGCTCGCGGTGCGCGCGAACGTCACCCACGATCGCGCCGGGCTCGTGCTCGCGACGACGCGCGCCGAGGTGAAGATCGAGTGCGCCACCGACCGCCCGCACCATGAGCTCGTCGAGATACGCCGCGCCGGCGGCCGGCTCGTCGGCCGCACGACGACGCCGGGGCGCGCGCGTGGCGCGCTGGCGCGCCTGACCCCGGGTGCGCATCCGCTCGTGCGCTCGCTGCAGCTGCAGCTCGAGGCCTACGGGCGCGCGCTGCGCGGCAGCGATCCCGGCCCGCTGGCGACCGCGGCCGAGGGTGCCGCCGTCATGCGCGTGCTCGACGCCGCCCGCCGCTCGGATGCCGTCGGCGGTGACACGGTCGCGGTCGAGGGCGTGACCGTCGGCTGATGGTCGCCGGCGGATGATCTGCGTCCTGCAGTTCGACGCGGCGAGCGTGCCCGTCGTCGACCGGATGCTCGCCGCCGGACGCCTGCCCGAGCTCGCGGGGCTGATCGCGCGCGGCAAGCGCCTGGAGCTCGACACGCCCGCCGACCTGTTCGCGGCGGGCGCGTTTCACACGCTCTACAGCGGCGTCGAGGTCGGCGACCACGGGCTCTTCTATCCCTTCCAATGGGACGCGGGCGCGCAGCGCGCGCGCTACATGACCGCGTTCCCCGAGCCGCCCGCGGTCTGGGAGCGGCTCGCCCGGGCGGGCCTGCTCACGCTGGCGATCGATCCGTACGAGAGTCGCCCGCCGCGCGAGTGGCTCGGCACGTTCGTCTGCGGCTGGGGCTTCTCGGATCGCACGGTGCTGCCGCGCTGGTCGCGGCCGGCGCGCGCCGGCAGAGCACTCGCCGCGCGCCATGGCCGCGGCCCGCAGGCGACCGAGGTCTTCGGTCGCCCGACGGTGCGCGAGCTGCTGGGGCTGCGCGCCAAGCTCGTCGCGGCGCCGGGCCGCGTGGCGACGGCGGCCGTCGAGCAGCTCGCGCGCGAGCGCTACGACCTGGCGTGGCTGACGTTCAGCGCGGCGCACCTCGGCGGCCATCAGTTCTGGGATCTCTCCCAGCTCGCGGAGCGGCCGGCAGGGCGCGACCGGGAGCTGCTGGAGAGCGCGCTCGAGGACATCTACGCGGAGGTCGACGCGGCCGTCGGGCGCGTGCTCTCCGCGCTGCCCGGCGAGGCCGACATCATCGTCACCTCGGCGGTCGGGATGGACGTCAACAGCTCGCGCGCCGACCTGCTGCCGCAGATGCTCGCCGCGGTGCTGAAGGGCGGGCCGCTGCCGGACGACGACGGTGGCGCGGGCGCGATCTGGCGGCTGCGCGCCGCCGTCCCGTCGGGCGCGCGCGGCGCGATCGCGCAGGCGTTGCCGAACCGCGCGGTGCTCGAGCTCACCGCGCGCCTCGAGCTGCGCGGGATCGACTGGTCGCAGACGCCGGCGTTCTGTCACCCCGCCGACAACCAGGGCTACATCCGCCTCAACCTGCGCGGGCGCGAGCAGGCGGGGATCGTCGATCCCGCCGAGGCCGACGCGCTGCTGCGCTCGATCGCCGATGGCCTGACGACGTTCCGCGACCCCGACGGCGAGCCCGCGGTCGCGCGCGTCGCGCGCGTCTCCGAGCATCACGCGGGTGCGCGCGCGGATCAGCTCCCGGACCTCGTCGTGCAGTGGAGCGGGCGCTCGGCGACGACGCTCGCCGGCCTCCACTCGCCGAGCTTCGGTGACGTGCTGCGCCGCGGCAGCGGTAGCGGGCGCTCGGGCAACCACCCGCCGGGGATGGCATGGGCCGTCGTCGTCCCCGGCTCACGTGGCGCCGCGCGGCTGGAGCGGCCTCCGCGGATCGCCGATGTCGCGACCACGGTCGCGGCGGTCTGCGGCGTCGATCGCGACGGGCTAGCGGGCCAGCCGCTGCTCGGCGAGCGCTAGCGCCGCCCCCGTCGCCACCGACACCTGCGCGAGCGCGACGAGGACGGCGACCGTCGGCCCGGCGCGGCGCGCCTCGCGCGCGAGACCGCGGTAGAAGCCGGGGCCGGCAAGCGTGCCGCCGGCCGCGCGGAAGGCGACCGCGCCGCGGCCGTATCGCAGCTGCTGGCCGACGAGGCCGCGCACGCCGAGCGCCGGTCGATGCACGACCTTGGCGGCCGGCGCGTGGCGCAGCAGCCAACCGCCCGCGACGAGCCGGGCGCACCAGTCGCGGTCCTCGCCGGCCGCGAGCGCGAAGGACTCGTCGAACGGCAGCGCACGCAGCGTCTCGGCAGCGCAGGCGAGGTTGCACGTCGGTGCGAAGCGCAGGCCGCCGCTGCGCTCGTCGCGCGAGGCGAGCATCAGCGTGTTCGTGAGCAGCTGGGAGGCGGCCGCCGCCGGACCGGCCGCCGGGTCGGCGATCGTCGCGCCGGCGGCTGCCCCACCGCCCGCGCAGAGCTCGGCGAGCTGCTGCGCCCAGTCGGGCGCCGGCGTGCAGTCGTCGTCGGTGAAGCAGATGACGTCGCCGCGCGCGGCCCGTGCGCCGGCATTGCGCGCGGCGGCGGGCCCGCCGGCGCCGGCGCGCACGATGCGGACGCCGGGCGCGACCGCGCCGCGGCCGTCGTCGACGACGACGATCTCGAGCGCCGGCGCGGTCTGGCGCTCGAGGGCGGCGAGGCAGCGGGCAAGCGCCTCGGGCCGGTCGCGCGTCGGCACGACGACCGTGATCACGGCGCTGTCACGGCGCCAGCGTAGCGGCGCGCGGCCCGCGCGCATGGAGCCAGGCGGGATCGAACCGCCGACCTCCTGCTTGCAAAGCAGGCGCTCTCCCAGCTGAGCTATGGCCCCGTCGGCTGCTCAGTCTAGTCAGCTGCCGACCGGTCTCGAGCCGCGCTGAGCAGCTCGCCGGCGACCCGGTCGGCGGCATCGCCGGCCCCGCCGAGCAGGCGCCGCGAGAGCTGCGCGCGGCGGAAGAAGAGCGGGGCGTCGTGCTCCCAGGTGGCGCCGATTCCGCCGTGCACGGAGATCATCGCGCGGCTCGCATAGTCGAGCGCGTGGCTGCCGGCGGTTCGCGCGGCGCTCGCGGCGAGGGCGAACTCGTCGGGCTTGTCCTCGTACGCCCAACCCGCGTACAGCAGCAGCGCGTACGTGTTCTCGCGCAGTCGCAGGACCTCGACAAGGCTGTGCTTGACGGCCTGGTAGGAGCCGATCGCGCGGCCGAACGTGAAGCGCTCCTTGGCGTAGGCGAGCGACGCGCTGAGCGCGGTCTCGACCGCGCCGAGCGACTCGGCGGCGATCAGCGCCTGGCCGAGGTGCCAGGCTCGCTCGAGCTCGCTCGAGCCGATCCCCTCGAGCATGCGGCAGGCCGCGCCATCGAAGCGGACATGGCCGAGCGAGCGGGTCGCGTCGTAGCGCGTCGCCGGCTCGACGCTCGCCGCGGCGGCGTCGACGACGACCGCGACCGGCGAGCGATCGTCGGCCCGCGTCGCGGCGACGACGTACAGGTCAGCGCCGGGCGCGTCAGGCACCCAGCAGACGCTGCCGCTCAGCGTTCCGCCGGCCGCGACGACCGGCGCCGCGGGTCGCGCCAAGCCGGACTCCGGCTCGGCGGTCCAGCGCTCGCCGAGGTCGTCCGGCGGGCGCGCGGCGACGAAGCAGGCGCGCAGCTCGCCGTCGGCGACCGCGGCGATGCGCTCGTCGCCGCCGGCGTCGAGCAGCTGCGACGCCGGCAGGTGGCCGAGCAGCGCGACGCCGGCGAGCACGCGCCCGGCCTCGGTCATGACGAGCATCGCGTCGAACGCGCTCAGCCCGGCGCCGCCGCCAAGCTCGCCCACGAGCAGGCCCGGCCAGCCGGCCTCGCGCGCGGTCGGCCACAGGTCGGGCAGCGCGGACGGGTCCTCGAGCGCAGCGCGCGCCGCCGCGACGGTCTTCACGCGCGCGAGCGCGTCGCGCGCCGCCTCGCGCAGGAAGCCCTGCTCGTCGGTCAGCTCGAGGTTCACGGCGCCGCGGCGCGCTCCTTGGCGCGCAGCTCGCTGAACGGGATCCCCTTGTCGAGCCGCGGCTCGGGCGGCAGGCCGAGGACGCGCTCGCCGATCGTGTTGCGCAGGATCTCCTCGGTGCCGCCGGCCGACTTCAGGCCCGGCAGGAACGAGATCATGTAGGCCCACTCGCTGTCGGCGTCGAGCGCGTCGGGGCCGAGCACGTCGGCGATCAGGTCGCCGGCGTCGATCGCCGCGCGCACCGTCGTGACCTTCGCCAGGCCGGCCTCGGGACCGGGGATCTGGCCCTGCGCCAGCGCGCTGAGCATGCGGTAGCCGGTGAAGCGTACGGCCAGCAGCTCGACGCACAGCTCGCCGAGCCGGCGCCGCACGTCCGGGTCCGCGCGCGCGTGCGCGTCGCGCGCGATCGCGGCGGCGTAGCGCTCGGCGCGGTAGCCGAGCCCCTCCGAGCCGAGCCCGATCGTCAGGCGCTCGAACATCAGCGTCGTCAGCGCCGTGCCCCAGCCGCCGCCGACCGGGCCGCAGGCCGCGTCGGCGTCGAGCGCGACGTCGTCGAAGAAGACCTCGTTGAACTCCGCCTCACCGGAGATCTGGCGCAGCCCGCGGATCGTCACGCCGTCGGCGTCCATCGGGACGATGAACATCGTCAGGCCCTTGTGCTTCGGGACGTCGGCGTCGGTCCGCGCGAGCAGCAGCCCGAATGCGGCGAAGTGGGCGTTCGTCGTCCAGACCTTCTGGCCCGACAGCCGCCAGCTGCCGTCCTCCTGTGCGACCGCGCGCGCCTGCACCGCGGCCAGGTCCGAGCCGGCCGCGGGCTCGGAGAAGAGCTGACACCAGACCTCGTCGCCGTGCAGCATCGGACCCAGGTAGCGGCTCTTCTGCGCCTCCGTGCCGTGCGCGATGATCGTCGGCCCGAGCATCCCGATGCCGATCACGTCAAGGATCCCGGGCACGCGGGCGCGCGCGATCTCCTGGCCGACGATGACGTGCTCGACCGGGCCAAGGCCCTGCCCGCCGAACTCCGTCGGCCACGTCACGCCGGCCAGGCCGGCAGCCGCCAGCTTGCCCTGCCAGGAGCGGCGCGCCTGGATGTAGGCGGCGTCCTCCTGGCCCAGGTCGACGGGCGCCTCGTGCGCGTGCTGCTCGAGCCAGGCGCGCACCTTCGCGCGATGGCGGGCCTGCTCGGGGGTGTCGTTGAGATCCACGGAACGCCGCTCCTGCTGGCCGGCCGACCAGTCGTACCGCTGACGATACGCCTACCGCGCCGCCGTACCGGCGCTTGCCGCGACGGTCTCGTCGATCAGCCTGTCGAGCGTCTTCCAGAACGTCTGCTGGGCCGCGCCGCTGGCCCGTCGCGGCGCGCTGTGATCGTCGACCGCGTCGTCGCGGATCGTCGTCAGCGTCACGTCGGCCTGCGCGACCTCGGCGGCGATCTCGCGCGCCGTCGTGCTGCCGACGGCGGTGTCGCGCTCGCCGTCGAAGATCACGACGCGCGTCGCGGGCGCGATCGCCGACAGGTCGACGCGCGGAATCGGCACCGGCAGGTGGCGCAGCTTGCGACCGGGATAGACGCAGAAGACGGCGGCCGGCACGGGCAGGCCGCTCGCCGTGGCGACGGCCGCGTAGTCGGCTGCCAGCGCGGCGCCCGCCGAGTGCCCCGCCACGACGAGCCGTCCGGGCGCGAGCGGGACGCGCTCCAGCGCCGCGCGCACGCCGGCGATCACGTAGGCCAGCGGCGAGATCGTGTCGTATGCGGGCTTCGTCTGGTAGGCGGGATAGATCACCGTTGCGCCGTGGTCGACGAGGTGGGAGATCCACGACGCGTAGCGATGTGGGTCGAGCGCGACCCACCCATGGAGCAGGATCACGACCGGCCCGGCCAGCAGCTCGTTGCCGGAGCGCCGGAAGATCGCCGCGCCCTGCGCACCCTCGCCGACGTCGATGCGCTCCGCGCCCGGCGGGACGTAGTCGATCGCCGGCGATGCCGAGGCTCCGGCCTGCGCCGGCGGTATCCCCGGCAGCGCCGCCGCCTGACCGACGCGATCGTCCTGTCCGTAGTCGCCGGCGACCGCCGTGGCGAGCACGCCGACGAGGATCAGCACGGGGACGAAGACCGCGAGCAGCAGCAGGCGCACGCGTCTGCGGTCGCTGCGCACTAGATCGCTCCGGGCGCGCCGCTGGACGGTTGCCTGACCAGCCGGCTCGCGGATCGATCGGCGCCCGGTCCGGACCCGGCGTTGTGCGGTGCGCGCATCGCGCAAAGCCTGACAGCGACCGCAGCGGGACCGCTCCGTGGGGCCTTGACGGCTTGCCACGAAGGCAATGCGCGCGCGCGCGGACCATGCCCGCACAATCCGCTTCAAAACGCTTAACAGAACCTAAGAACGCCTGCACATAGACTACTTTCGGACCCAACGGTCGGATACCGCTCCGCATGCGGCCTACGACGACTGGACATTCCCGGCTGCGGTGTACTAGTGTCGCGCTCAGAACCGGCTGGGTCGGGGCAGAGGGAGACGTACCGGGACCCGGAAGCGGAGTTATTGGGAGCGAGCGACCGAAGTCGTCCTGAGGCACCTCGTCACAGGGGATTCGGAAGCGAACAACAGAGGGGAGCCACAGTGCTTATACGGCCAGGCGCATTGGCGCCACATCGGTGGAGCGTTCCGTGCCAGCGCTAAAAAAGAAGAAGACCCCCCAGCAGATGGGTGGAGCTGTCAGCGGCACGGGCTCGACCCGAGCGAGCGGCGCCTCAGGCGGCGTTCAGGGCGTCAACGTCATCATCTTGGTCCTCGTCGCAGCGTCCGTGACGATCGCCGCCGGCCTCCTTGCGGAGACCGTCAACACCGCTCGCGCCATCGATAAGAAGGCAAAGAGCATCCGCGACACCGGTATCGGCATCAACACCGCGACCGACTCGATCGCACAGCTGCAGAAGACGAACGCGACCGCGACTTCGATTCTGAAGACCGCTCAGCCGCTCGACGGCGTCCTGACGAAGATCGTCGCGCGCGCCAAGTCGATCAACGGCGATGCGACTTCGATCGACAGCCTCGCAAGCACCATCCTCTCGACCGCTGGCACGATCAACACGAGTGCCACGACGATCAACGGCGTCGCATCGACGATCAACGGAACCGCTGGAACGATCAACGGGACCGCGAAGTCGATTGACGACGTTGCCGGCGGCATCAACAACACCGCTGGCACGATCAACCGCACCGCGAAGAGCATCAACACGATTGCCGGCCCCGGTTCGGGCATCCTCGGCATCGCGCGGATCATCGACAACGATGCGGCTGTGATCGTCACCGGTCTGAACGGTGCACTCAACCGCGCCAGGGGCATCAAGTCCGATTCAGGCGACATCCTCGGCGACGCCATCGTCATCAAGGACACGGCTGCCTGCATCGACAACAAGCTCAACCTGAGCACGAACGCCAACCGCACCGACTGCCAGGGCAAGCCATGAGTCGCCCGATGAGCAACGTCGCGATTTCGAGGAGGACCCCGTGCAGCGTGGCATAGCAACAGATCTCCGCTGGACCTGGATCTTCGGAACGATCCTGATCCTGGTCGTCGTCGTGGTGATCGGATTCCTGTCCGGCATCACGAGCGCTCTGAACTCAATCGACAAGGCGTTGGGGACCACCGACGCGACCCTGACGGATGTCGGCGGCGACGCCGATCCGCTGCCTGGCTACATCTCGAAGATCAACGACAACCTGACCGCGATCGACAAGGCCCTCAAGCCTGTCCCCGGCCAGGGCGTCTCGATCCTCAACAGCCTGACCTCGATCAATGGGTCGACAGGCCGGGTCAACGCAGCCCTGAAGAACACCTCGAGCTCGCTGCTGAGCACGTCGAGTTCCCTCGTGGACACGACGGGCACCCTGCAGACGATCTCCGGGTCACTGGTTAACACATCGGACTCCCTGGTCGGCACGACAGGCGTCCTGCGCACCATCCTGAGCTCCCTGCGTGATACGTCGGGCGTTCTCGTCACGGTGAACGGACGCGTCCGGACCATCAACCAGGTTCTGCGTCAGGTGCAGTCCGCCGACAGCCAGGGCACCGGAGCGGTTCCGGGCCTCGTGTCGAGCATCGACGGCGATGGAGGCCTCACGGGCATCCTCTCCGACACGAACAAGATCAACAGCGGCCTGACCGACGCTCACAACCACCTGACGAGCATCTGCAAGTCGGCGGTTGCGACCCTGCTGGTGACCGAGACGAAGTGCTGATCCGTCATGTTGCGTGACATCCTCAGCGGAGCACGGGGCATGTCGCCCGTCGTGCTCGTGATCCTGATCGCGTGGGCGTTGCTCTCGGTGATGTTCCTCACCGGGACGCTGCTGGCCGCACGATCGATCGATCGCTCCGTCGCGGTCATCAAGCCAAACGTGGATGAGATCGGCACGGATGCCGGCTTCATCGCGCAGGCGAAGACGATCGAGGCGACGTCGGCGAAGATCCGGACAGCGGCAGCGCCGCTGTCCGGGCACCTCGCCGTGACCCTCGAGACCGCCAGCAAGGGGATTGACCCCAAGCTGAAGCGCATCCTCGGCAAGGTTGGCCAGATCAACTCAGTGGCGGGCGAGATCAACGGTACGGTGCTGCAGATTGGCTCCACGGTGGACCAGATCTTCGCCAACGCAAGTTCGATCAACGACAGCGTTAAATCGATCGGCAGTCGGGGCAGAACGATTCTGTCCTCAGCCAGGGAGATCAATGGCAGTGCCCGGAGCATCCTTTCGAGTGGTGGCTCGATCCTCAGCCGCGTCAACAGCATTGACACGGCCGTGGCGACGATCGTCGGGATTGCGACGGACATCAACACGACAGCTCTCGCGATCAAGCAGGACTTCGTTGGCATCGATGCCAACGTGGGCCAGGAACTTCGTGGTGGAGCGTTCGGTTCCTCGGTCGTCGGTCACGCCAATTCGATTGATTGCAGCGTGGTCCTGACGATCAAGATTGCTGGTAACGCCTGCAAGAGATAGATAGGTCGTCGCGCGTGTAGGCAGCAGTCGGTGGCTGCTGTCTACACGTCGTAGTTACTCACTACTGGAAAGCAGTTCATGACCATTGGAGCTACATACTCGGACTGGTACATCGGTCTCGGGCTGTCGTTTTTCGTGATCGTGGTGGTGGTCATCATCGTGGCCATCATCCTCACGATGGCAGCGCGGATCGCTGACCAGGCCTCACAAGCAGAGATAGGTGTCGATGTCGTCAGGGCTCAGTCAACGAGCCTTTCCGACGGCGTCGACAGGGTCAATGACTCAGCAGTCCGGATCCTGCATATGGCCCGGGCGCTGCGAAAGGTGGCGGTGGGCAAGTGAACACCGTCATCGCAGCAGCTGATACCCATGCGGCCTGGCAGATCGTGCTCGGAATGGGCGCCGTCGTTCTCGTCGTGGTGATCATCCTGATGATGCTCCTGTTGAGCCTTGTCAAGGACATCCAGTCGAGCGTCGCCAACCTGCTGGAGACGGCAGGCGTCGTGGCGTCGCAGACGGCGAACATCCCCAAGCTCGCTGGCACGCCGCCGGTCCTGAACCTGATCATCGAAGAGGCGATCATTCAGGACGGCTACATGAATGCACTGACCGACGGCTACACGGCGGCGGGAGAGAAGGTATGAGCACGGAACTCATGATCATCTTGAGCATGGTCGAGCCGGCTCTGCTGGTAGTCATTCTCACCATCGCCCTGACCATGGTCGGCAAGCGGCTGGAGATCATCTCGGCAGGCCTCGGGACGCTCGGCGGCGCGCTGGCAACGGTGGAGTCGCAGCACTTGCGGCCGCTGTTCAAGCTCGCCGGGGACGTCAACGGCCCGCTGAAGATCATCGTCGACACGCTTCCGGTCATCGCGGGCAAGGCCCGCCTGGTCGTCCGCAAGGCAACGGGGGGCTGATCGATGGCTGATGCAGCACTCTGGATCATGGTGCTCGTGCTGGCCGTGGTCGTATTGCTCCTGATGCAGTTGCTCAAGCGCGTCCTCGCGGCCGCCACGAGCATTCCGGCAAAGATCGACGCCATCGCCGGTGTCGCCGCTGCGGCATCACGGGACCTCGACGCAGTCGCTGTCCTGCTGACGACGCAGGGCTACATCAAGTCGATTCGGTACTCGGTCCTCGACTACGGCGGCTCGCTGAACGCCGCCCTTCCGGATTACTAGGGGGCGACTGTGGAAATTCAGGTAGCCATCATCATCCTGCTGGTCGCCGTGATCATCGCCGAGCTGGCGATTTACCTGATCGCGACGATCGTGCAGCTGTTCAAGATCAACGCTGGGTTGAGCGTGGTTCTGCCCTTGGTCGGTCAGATCGTGGCCAAGACGAACCCCGTCAACCCCGTCGTCGACGACATCAACGCGCAGCTCGTGGTGACACGTGACGCGCTCGAGAACCTCATGCTCAAGAAGGCCGGTCCGGATTCCGCGGGCCTGGTCGAGTCGCTCTTCCCGGGCGAGGGCGCGAAGTTCCTCCAGCGTGTCCGCCGCAGCGGCAAGGTCGTCAACGTCGGCACGGTGTACACGCGTGGCGTGGGCATCCTTGCGAGCCTCGGCCGCGGAGCGCCGATCGGCGCTGCGCACGCCAAGGGCGCGGCTGTTCGTGACCCGCAGTACTCGACGACCGAGGTGGCCAAGCTGTACCCGGCCCCGCCCGATCGTCGCGACCCGAGCCGCAACATCCCGAAGTCGCCAGTCGTCGGTAAGGACCCGGTGCACAGCCCGTACGAGGCCGCGCTCACGCCCGGCACGCGTACCCGCGACGCACAGGGCAACCGGATCGAGGCCTCGGCTCCGGCTCCGGCTGCGGCTCCTGCCGCACCGCCGCCGGCACCTGCTGCCTCGCCGACGCCGTCACCGGCGCAAGGCGAGTCCCCAGCTCAGCTGGGTCGCCTGTCCGGCAAGGGCCTCCGGCCCTGGGAGCGCTAGTACTACAACTGGAAATGGAGCCCGGCCTCTGCCGGGCTCCCTTTCAGATGGCCGTGCCGTGAATCGCAGGTGGCTGGTGCTGGGCGGTGCGGTTGGGGGCCTCATCCTTGCTGCCGTGCTCGCGCTCAAGGTCGGCGGCGTCGTCGGCGGGACGATCGTTCCCAAGCCGGCGCCCAAGCCGCAGCGTCCGCCGGAGACCGTGCGCTTCACCGACGCGCTCACGGATGTCGCGATCGCGTACCCCGCGACCTGGGTCCGCCGCGAGCCCAAGGACCAGCAGGTTCGCTTCGTCGCGTCCTCGCCGGACGCGTCGGCCGGCGTCAGCGTGAGCGTCCGCCGGTCCGGTCTGGAGCCGATCACGAGCAGGACGCTGTCGGTCGTCCGCCCGCTGACCGACGACCTGCTGCGGGCCGACAAGCGCATCACGGCGATCGCCGATCCGGTCGCCGTCGAGATCGGCGGGCTGCCCGGCTACCGCTACCACTACACGTATCGCAGCTCCGGCGACGCCGAAGGCGCGCACATCCACTACTTCCTGTTCAAGGACAAGCGTCTCGTCCAGCTCGTCCTGCAGGCCGTGCCGTCCTCGCAGCTCGCGACGCTCGAGCCGACCTTCGCTCGCATCGCCGCGGGGTTCCAGGGCAACCGCCGCTAGCCACGATATAGCCTCGTTACGCGCCGTTCATCGACCCGACGCGTCGCTGTTACGCGCGCCTTCTAGCGTCCGCGGCGGAGGACCGTTCGACGCAGAAAGGACCAGCGCCTATGGCGACGGAAACCCACGACGCGATGTACCAGACGTTCGGAGGCGACGCCGGCATCAACAGGGTCGTCGATCTCTTCTACGAGACGCTGTGGGCGGATCCGGAGCTCAAGCACTACTTCGACGGCATCGATCGCGAGAAGCTCAAACACCACCAGCGGCAGTTCCTCACGTTCGCGCTCGGCGGCGGCGAGGACGCCTACGGAGGCCGCCCGCTCGGCGAGTCACACGCGTTTCTGAAGATCACCGACAGCGCCTTCAGCAAGGTGCAGTGGCATCTGCGCGTGACGCTCGAGGAGCTCGACGTCGAGCGGCCGCTGATCGCGATCATCAACGGGTTCGTCGAGGGCGGACGCCAGCTCGTGGTCACCGCCTGACCGAGGCCGTCACGCGACGTCGAAGAGGGGCTCAGAAACGCAAACGGCACGCGAGGCCTGAGCCTCGCGTGCCGTGAGCGCGAACGGCTGCGCCGTCGGTGGCCTTAGGTAGAGAGGCCGCTGCGCCGCGCGTTCGCCTCTGACTGCGAGACCGAGAGCAGCCCGGCGCCGAGAGCGGAGACGCCGGTGATGATGTGGATGAAGTTCTCGCCGTCGGCGGCGCCGTTCATCGAGATGATCGTCAGGTTGTCCGGCGCGACGACGCCGATCACGAACGCGACGATGTAGAAGAGTCCGACGCCCATCAGCGCGCCTTCGGTCGTGGGCGTCGAGAAGCGCGTCATCGTGATTAGGAATGCGCCGATCAACACGTGTACGAGATTGTGCATCGGGTTGATGCTGGCCCAGCCCAGAATCTGGTCGCTGGAGTCCGCGAGGAACCCGTCGAAGCCGGTCAAGACAAAGCCGAGGACGCCGACGGCGACGTACGTGCCGCCGATCAGCAATGCGGCCCCAGCCGCGAGGCTCTTGTTACCCATGTATCCCTCCACCTCCCCAATCGATGAGCAAAAACCCTACTTGCGGACGTGGAGCGTCAGGGCGCCATATGGCCTGACGTGCACGCCTCGACGAGGAGCTACGAAGCGGAAGCGAGAATGGTTCAGCCGCCGATCTGCGACATCGTCCGGGTCGGCTGGACGAAGCCTGGATCGTTGACGTGGTGCTTGAGCTCCTTGCGCCAGACGGCGTCGCGGATGATCTGACGCAGCTGTTCGTCGGATGCCCCGTCGCGTAGTGGCGCGCGCAAGTCGTACTCGTGCAGGCTGAACAGGCAGGTGCGAAGCTTGCCCTCGGCGGTGATGCGGATCCGGTCGCAATCGCCGCAGAACGGCTCCGAGACCGGGTTGATGAAGCCGATCTTGCCCTCGCCGTCGGAGAAGCGGTAGACGCGCGCGGTCGCGCTCGGCTCGCGCGGCTCGGCCTCGAGCGGATAGACCGCGTGGATCACGGCGCGGATCTCGTCGCCCGTCAGGACCTTGCTGCGATCCCACGAGTGGTCGGCGTCCAGCGGCATGAACTCGATGAAGCGCACCTCGTAGGGGTGCGTGCGCGCGAACTCGGCCATCGGCAGGATCTCGGTCTCGGTGAAGCCGCGCATCCCGACCGCGTTGATCTTGATCGGGTGGGCCTCGGGGAACGCGGCGAGGACCTCGAGGCCGCGCAGCACGCGCGGCAGCGCGTCGCGGCGCGTCATCTCGAAGAAGCGGTCGCGCTGCAGCGAATCGACCGAGACGTTGAAGCGGTTGATGCCGGCCTCGACGAGCGCCGCGGCGTCGCGCTCGAGCAAGAAGCCGTTCGTCGTGACGCTGAGGTCGCGGACGCCGGGGACGGCGGCGAGCAGCGCGGCCAGGCGCGGGAACTCGCGGCGCACGAGCGGCTCCCCGCCGGTCAGCCGCACGTCGTGCACGCCCATCGAGGCGAGCACGCTGACGAGGCGCTCGAGCTCCTCGAAGCTGAGCACGGCATCGCGCTCGAGCCACGGCAGGCCCTCGGCCGGCATGCAGTACTGGCAGCGGAAGTTGCAGCGATCGGTGACGGACACGCGGACGTCGCGGATCAGCCGGCGATGCCCGTCGCGGAGCGGCTCAATCTTGCTCATCACGTCTCCATGTACCCGATCGACCTCCGCTCTTACAGAGCAACTCCACGTGCTCGATGACGACGCCGCGTTCGAGGCCCTTGACCATGTCGTAGATGCACAGCGCGCCGGCCGCGCATCCGACCATCGCCTCCATCTCGACCCCCGTACGCGCATGTACGCGCGCGGTCACCGTGACGATCACCGTTCCGGCGTCGGGATCGACGTCGACGTCGACGTCGACGGCGTTGAGCGGGAGCGTGTGCGCGAGCGGGATCCACTGATCGGTCCGCTTGGCGGCCTGGATCGCCGCCAGCCGCGCCGTCCCGATGACGTCGCCCTTGGGGGCGTCGCCGGCGGCGACGGCGGCTGCCGTGGCGGGCGCCATGCGGACGACGGCGCGCGCGGTCGCGACGCGATCGGTCTCCGGCTTCTGGCCGACGTCGACCATCCGGGCGCGCCCGTCCTTGTCGAGGTGAGTCAGAAGTTCGCTGCCGCTCATGTGTCGCCCGAGTGGGTCATGAAATGCGCTCCCCAACGCGTGCCCGAGCGACCAACGGTACCGAACTGTACCTAGGCGGCGCGAGCGCCCTGGCGGGCCCGTGCGCGGCAACGCGCCCAATCGTGGAGCGCCAACGCGCCAAGATTGAGCCCGAAGGGACGATTGCTACGTTACGAATGCGGCGATAACCGGAGGAACACCCCAGGAGGAGAAGGCGATGCCTGAGACGACGAAGAGCGAAATGGCACCGGGCGAGAAGGTCATCTGTTTGTACCCGGGCTGTGACAGGGAGGCCATGTCGGGAGCGAAGAAGGAGCAGCGCGCCGATCGCCAGGGCCCGCCTCCGCGCTACTGCGACAACGAGGAGCACAACGCGGCTTCGACGTTCCAGGAACTCAAGCGCCTCGAGGAGGAAGCCGCCGCGGGCAAGCAGGGCTAGCTCCATCGCGTGCCGATGTGGACGAAGCGCTCCGCGGGGACGCCGCCCCCGCGAGACAGCATCGCGCGCGTCGCATCGGGCATCATCACGAAGCGCCGCAGCGCTTCGGCCGACGCGGTCCGCAGCTGCCTGCGAAGCGTGCCGACGTGCCACAGGCTCGAGATCGGCGTGCCGCGGACGTCGAGCTCGACGAGCGTCGCCCGCTCGAGCTCGTCGCGCACCGTGTGCGCGATCGCGAGCGTGACGCCGCGGCCCGAGGCGACCTGCGCCAGCGCCGCGGCGAAGTTCGGGTAGGTGCGCGTCCGTCGTGGTGCGATCGACTGTCGCGAGAGGAAGGCGCCGGTGTCGGTCGTGCGCTCGTTCTCGTGCGGACCGAGCAGCCATGGCGTGCTGACGAGCGCCGCCGGCGCCAGCGCCTTGGACGACGCGAGCGTGTGCCCGGGCGCCGCGACGACGATCAGCTTGTAGCGCAGGAACGCTTCGGAGACCATCGCCGGGACGTCGTCGCGATCGGTCATCGGGGGGCCCAGCGTGATGTCGGCCTTGCGATCGGCGAGCAGCCCGGCGAGATCGTCGCGGCGGGCGATCTGCAGCTCGACCTCGATCTCGGGATGGCGATGGCTGAAGGTCGCCAGCAGCGGTCCGGCCGCGAACTCGGCGAACGGCGCTGTCGCGGCGACGCGCAGCGTCGTCCGCGCGTCGTCGGCGTCGTCGGCCGCGCGTCGCGCCTGCTCGGCAAGCTCGAGGATCTCGCTTGCCGCACGCGCCAGCTTGCGTCCCGCCGGCGTGAGCTCGATCACGCCGCCGGCCCGGATGTAGAGCTCGTCGCCGAGCTCGCGGCGCAAGGCTCCGACCGCGCCAGATATCGCCGGCTCTGAGACCTTGAGCGCGCGAGCGGCCCCTTTGACGGAGCCGTGCCGGGCGACGTTCAGGAACGTTCTCAGCTGTGAAAGGGTCAATTAAGCGATCACTTCATTACGGTTGCGGAGCGATCCTAGCGCGCATACGATCGGCCTCGGACCACTCACAAATGAGTTCGGACCACTTTCGGAGGAGAGGAGCGTCACACCTTGGCAATGCAGACCCCTGCGCCTTGCGACTACTCGCGGGCGACAAGCGTCGACGACGCCATAGCGCAGCTTGAAGCGCTCGGCGGCAACGCACGCATCTTGGCCGGCGGCTACAGCCTCATCCCGATGATGAAGCTGCGCCTGGCCAATCCCGGGCATGTCATCGACATCAACCCGCTGGAGCCCGAGCTGAACTACATCCGCCAGGAGGGCAACGAGATCCGCATCGGCGCGATGACCCGCCACGTGAACATGCTGGAGTCCGATCTGCTGGCGCGCGTCTTCCCGAACATCTTCCAGGAGGCCGAAGCAGTGCTGGCCGATCCGGTCGTGCGCAACCGCGGCACGATGGGCGGCTCGCTGTGCCAGTCCGACCCGGCCGAGGACCTCTCCGGCGTCGTCGTGGCGCTCAAGGGCGAGGCGGTCCTGCGTGGTCCCGGCGGCGCCGAGCGCATCGTCGGCATGGACGAGTTCCACGTCGGCCCATACATGACGGCCGTCCAGCCGACCGAGATGCTGATCGAGGTCCGCTTCAAGACCAACTCCGGCTTCGGCGGGGCGCACGAGAAGGTCGAGCGTCGCGCAGGCGACTTCGCGATCGTGGCCGCATCGGCAGCGCTGGCGATCCAGGGCGGCAAGATCGCCTGGGCCGGCGTCGCCTGCAGCGCAGTCGGTCCGACGACGCTCCACATCGGTCGCGCGGAGGAGGCGCTGGTCGGCCAGGCACCGTCCGAGGATCTGTTCAGGCAGTGCGGCCAGATGGCGTCGGCGGACTGCTCGCCGAACAGCGACGGCCGCGGGCCGGCGGATTACAAGCGCGCGGTCGCGGGTGTGCTCACCCAGCGGGCACTGAGCCGCGCAGCCGCCACGGCGCTGCGTTAGGAGGAACGACATGCAAGTCAACATCTCGATCAACGGCCAGATGCACTCGCACGATGTCGAGCCGCGTCTGCTGCTCGTCCATTACATCCGCGAGTACGCCGAACTGCACGGCACCCACTGGGGCTGTGACACCTCGAACTGCGGCATCTGCATCGTCCTGATGGATGATCCGAACAGCTCGCAGCCTCCGTATCCCGTTAAGTCGTGCACGATGCTCGCGGCCATGGCCGAGGGCTATGAGATCACGACGGTCGAAGGCATGGCACATCCGGATGGAACGCTTGATCCCATCCAGATGGGCTTCCATGAGATGCACGCCCTGCAGTGCGGCTTCTGCACCCCGGGAATGATGTCGACGGGCCGCTGGCTCATCGAGCGTCATCCGAACCCGACGCAGATGACCGATCACGAGATCCGCGACGGGATCTCCGGCAACCTGTGCCGCTGCACGGGTTACACCAACATCATCAAGGCGATTCGGTGGGCAGCTGCCTACATCGAGGAGCACCCCGAGTCGGCTAGGACAGCGAGGTAACCCAGCATGGCAACTGTTGAGACCACTCCCGGTCGTCACCCCGACTGGTTCAGTCACGCGAATGGCGACAAGTTCGGCCAGGTAGCGGACGCTCCGATCGGACACGGCCACATGAAGCGCAAGGAGGACGCGCGGTTCATCCGCGGCCTCGGCGACTACATGGACGACGTCCGGCTTCCGGGCATGGTGCACGGCGCGATCCTGCGCTCCCCGTACGCGCACGCCCGCATCAAGTCGATCGACACGTCGGGCGCGCTCGCGCACCCGAAGGTCGCAGCGGTCGTGATCGCGAAGGACCTCGAGACGCTGGGCCTCGCCTGGATGCCGACGATCTCCTACGACACGCAGGCCGTGCTGGCGGGCGACAAGGTCCGCTTCCACCTGCAGGAGGTCGCGTTCGTCGTCGCGCTCGACGCGTACTCCGCGCAGGACGCGCTGCAGCTGATCGACGTCGAGTACGAGGTGCTCCCGGCGATCGTGAACTGCCGCAAGGCGCTCGATCCGGACGCCCCGCTGATTCGCGACGACAAGGTCGGCCAGACCGACAACCTCGCGAGCCCGCTGTGGGAGGCCGGCGACAAGGCCAACTGCGACCGCGTGTTCGCCGAGGCCGACGTCATCGCGAAGCGGACGATCCTCGACCCGCGCTCGCATCCGTGCCCGATGGAGACGTGCGGGATGGTCGCCGACATGAACCCGGCGACCGGTCAGCTGAACATCTACAACGGCAACCAGGCACCGCACGCGCACCGCACGGTGTACGCGCAGGTGGCCGGCCTGCCCGAGCAGAACATCCGCATCCTGTGCAACGACATCGGCGGCGGGTTCGGCAACAAGGTGCCCGTCTACCCCGGCTACGTCTGCGCGATCGCCGCGTCGATCGTCGCCGCGGCGCCGGTGAAGTGGATCGAGGATCGCTCGGAGAACCTGGCGTCGACCGGGTTCGCCCGCGACTACCTCATGTACAGCGAGATGTGCTCGAAGGGCGGCAAGATCACCGGCCTGCGCGTCGACACGATCGCCGACCACGGCGCGTTCGACTCGACGGCGCAGGCGACGAAGTTCCCGGCCGGCTTCTTCCACATCGTGACGGGGTCCTACGACCTGCAGGGCGCGCACGTGCAGGTCAAGGCCGTCTACACGAACAAGGCGCCCGGTGGCGTTGCATACCGCTGCTCGTTCCGCATCACGGAGGCCGTCTACCTCGTCGAGCGGATGGTCGACGCGCTCGCGATGGAGATGGGAGTCGACCCGGTCGAGCTGCGCATGCGCAGCTTCATCAGGCCGGAGCAGTTCCCGTACGAGAGCCAGACCGGCTGGGTCTACGACTCCGGCAACTACCACACCGCCATGGAGATGGCGATGAAGATGGCCGACTACGAGGGCCTGCGGCGCGAGCAGCAGGAGAAGATCGCGAAGGGCGAGATGATGGGCATCGGCTGCTCCTTCTTCACGGAGGGCGTCGGCGCCGGTCCGCGACGGCACATGGACATCCTCGGCCTCGCGATGAACGACGGCGCGGAGCTGCGCGTTCACCCGACCGGCAGGGCCGTCGTCTCGCTGAGCGCGCAGACGCAGGGCCAGGGCCACGAGACGACGTTCGCGCAGATCGTCGCCGAGGAGCTCGGCATCTCACCGAACGACATCATGGTTCGCCACGGCGATACGGACAAGACCCCGTACGGCCTCGGCACCTACGGCAGCCGGTCGACGCCGGTCTCCGGCGGCGCCGTCGCGGTCGTGTCGCGCAAGGTGCGTGACAAGGCTCGGCAGTTCGCCGCGCTGATGCTCGAGACGCGCGCCGAGGACCTGGCGTGGGAGAAGGGTCGCTGGTTCGTGCGCGGCGATCCGGAGCGCGGTGCCACGATCGAGTCGATCGCGCAGTACGCGCACAGCGCCACCAACCTGCCCGAGGGGCTGGAAGGCGGCCTGGACGCCAACGCCGTGTACGACCCGCCAAACCTGACGTACCCCTTCGGGGCGTACATCTGCGTTGTCGACGTCGACCCGGGTACCGGCAAGGTCCACGTGCGTCGCTTCATCGCGGTCGATGACTGCGGCGTGCGGATCAACCCGATGATCGTCGAGGGCCAGATCCATGGCGGCCTCACCGAGGGCATCGGCCAGGCGCTGATGGAGATCATCTCGTTCGACGAGCAGGGCAACTGCCTGAACGCGTCGTTCATGGATTACCTCCTCCCGACGGCGCTGGAGTGCCCGGAATGGGAGCTCGGCGAGACCTGCACGCCGTGCCCGCACCACCCGATCGGCGCCAAGGGCGTCGGCGAGTCCCCCTGCGTGGGGTCGCCGCCGTGCATCGCCAACGCCGTCGTCGACGCGCTCTACCACGCCAAGGGCGTCAAGCACATGGACATCCCGTGCTTCCCTGCCCGCGTGTGGGCCGCGATGAACGGTAACGAGCAGCCCCCGCAGTGAGAAACGACGCGCTGGCGCGGCGAGCTGAAGAGCTCGCCGCGCAGGGCGCGGCCTTCGCGACCGCGACCGTCGTGCGCGCACAGCGCCCGACGAGCGCGCATGCGGGAGACGTCGCCCTGATCACGAGCGATGGCAACATCGAGGGCTTCGTCGGCGGTATCTGCGCGGAGCACAGCGTGCGGCTGTTCGCCTGGACGGCGATGAAGTCCGGCGAGCCGATCCTCCTTCGTATCCTGCCTACGGAGGAAGAGGTCGCAGGCAGGCAGGACGCAACCGAGGATGGCGCCGTCACCGTGTTGAACTCGTGTCTGTCGGGCGGCGCGATCGAGATCTTTCTGGAGCCGACATTGCCGATTCCGCGCGTGAACATCGTGGGCTCGAAGCCGATTGCTGCCGCGCTCGAGCAGCTCGGCCCCGAGTTCGACTTCGAGATGGCCGCCGTCGGCGACAACCCGCCGCAGCTGCGCGAGGGCGACCTCGGCATCGTCGTCGCCGCCCACGGAAAGGGCGAGCTCGACGCGATCCGAGCCGGCCTCGCCGCCGAGCTGCCGTACGTCGGCCTCGTCTCGAGCCCGAAGCGCGGCGCCGCGCTGTTCGAGGAGCTGCGCGCCGCCGGCGTCTCGCAGTCAGCGCTGGACCGCATCGATTGCCCGGCCGGGCTCGACATCGGCGCGAAAACGCCACCCGAGGTCGCGCTGTCGATCCTCGCCCAGCTCATCAAGACGCGCCACAGCGCGTCGTACTCGCCGCCGCTGAGCTCGCCGAGCAGCGAGCAGCCACCGAGCTTCGCCGTCGATCCGGTCTGCGGCATGACCGTCACGATGACGCCCGAGGCGCCGCAGCTCGAGCGTGACGGCGAGACGATCTACTTCTGTCGCGAGGCCTGCAAGACCGAGTACGAAGCCCAGCTCGCGGGCGCGCCCGCCGCGGCCGCGAAGGCGACGCCGGCGACCGCCGTCGATCCGATCTGCGGCATGACCGTGCTCGCGGCACCCGACACCCCGCACGTCGAACACAACGGCGAGACCGTGTATTTCTGCTGCGACGGCTGCAAGGCGAAGTACGAGCGGGAGCACATGGATGCCGTCACCGCGGGCTGAGCTCTTCATCACCGGGCTCGTCCTTGGCGCGGGCGGCTCGCGACGCCTTGGGCAGCCCAAGCAGCTGCTGCCCTACGGCGATCGCACGTTGCTCGAGCACACGGTCTCGACCGCGCGGGAGAGCGGCTTCGACCAGCTCGTCGTGCCGATCGGAGGCGCCGCCGACGAGGTCCGCGAGCGCGTCGACCTGTCCGGCGCCGACGTCGTCGTCAACGAGGCGTTCGGGCAGGGCTGCTCGTCGTCGATCGCCGCCGCGCTCGGCGCGGTCGACCCGCATTGCGACGTGCTCGTGCTGATGCTCGGTGACCAGCCGGGGGTCACGCCGGCGACCGTCGCGACGCTGCTGGCAGGGCGTGGCGACGCGCCGCTTGCCGCCTGTCGCTACGACGACGGCCGCGGCCACCCGATCGCGTTCGATCGCAGCGTCTTCTCAGCACTTGCCGACTTGCACGGTGACAAGGGCGTCTGGCGCCTGCTCGACGAGCGCGCAGACGACGTCGTAGAGGTGCCGATCGCCGGGAATGTTCCACTTGACGTTGATACGCCCGAGGACTACCACGCCGTGCTCGCCGCAGCCGGCTACACGGAGGTGACGGCATGAGCCGCCTGAAACGAAGCGACGAGCTTGAAGATGAGATGCGCCGCCTGGTCCCGAGCGTCGACAAGCTCGGGCAGATGCTGGGAGACGTCGACTACCTGGCCGACGAAGGCCTGGCGACGTCGGCGTTCCTGGCCCTGCGCCTACCGCAGCCGCTGCTGCTCGAGGGCGAGGCGGGAGTCGGCAAGACCGAGCTCGCCAAGGCGCTCGCCGAGGTGCTCGACACGCCGCTGATCCGCCTGCAGTGCTACGAGGGCATCGATGCCTCCGAGGCGCTCTACGAGTGGAACTATCCGCGCCAGCTGCTCAGCATCCGGATCGCCGACTCGAAGGGCGAGGAGCTCGAGGAGGAGGGGCTGTTCGGCCCCGACTACCTCATCCGCCGCCCGCTGCTGCGCGCGCTCGAGCACAAGGGCCCGCGGCCCGCGATCCTGCTGATCGACGAGCTCGACCGCGCCGACGACGACTTCGAGGCGTTCCTGCTCGAGCTGCTCGCCGAGGCGACCGTGACGATCCCCGAGATCGGCACGATCACGGCGACGCATCCGCCGATCGTGATCCTCACGTCGAACCGCACCCGCGATCTGCACGACGCCGTCAAGCGGCGCTGCCTGTATCAGTGGATCGACTACCCGACGCCGCAGCGCGAGGTCGACATCGTCCGTCGCCGCGTCAAGGGCGCGTCGGCGATCCTCGCCGTGCAGGTCGCCGACGCCGTCTCGCGGATGCGCGAGTCCGACATCCAGAAGCCGCCGGGCATCGCCGAGGCGATCGACTGGGTCGCGGCGCTGGACCTGCTCGGCGTCGAGCACCTCGACGTCGCGTCGGCCGACCGCACGCTCGGCTCGGTGCTCAAGTACAGCGAGGACCAGGAGGTCGTTCGCTCGGCCGGCCTCGATCAGCTCGTCGAGGAGCGGTAGGAGCAGTGATCCGCTGATGGCTGAAGAGGGCAACGGCGCGGTCCCGGTCTTCGCGGTCGTCGACTTCGACGTCGACCTGCCGGGGCTGGCGAGCGCGTTCAGCCAGCGCCTGCATGCCGCCGGCGTTCCGGTGACGCCCTCGCAGACCGAGCAGTACACGCGCGCGCTGAGGCTCACGAAGCCCGTCTCGCGGCGGCGGCTGTACTGCACGACGCGCGCGATCTTCGTCACCGGCTTCCAGCAGGTGAGCGCGTTCAACCGCGTCTTCGCCGAGGTGTTCGGGGCGCGCAAACGCTCGAACGTCGACGACTTCGACGTCCAGCTCGAGGACGATCCCAGCGTCGAGCAGGTCGACAGCGAAACCCCCGAGGGACTCGATCAGAACGTCATGGAGCGCGAGGGCGGCCAGGACGCGATGAGCATGAACGCCGGCGAGGGCGACGGCGACGACGAGGACGACGAGCAAGGCGAGGAGACGCTCGTCCCGATGCAGGAGGCGAGCGAGGAGGAGGCGCTCAGCACGAAGAACTTCTCGACGCTCAACGCCGAGGAGCTCGCGGCACTGTACCGGCTGATGGTGCGACTCCAGCTCGCCACGCCCGAACGCGTGACGCGCCGCAAGCGCCGCGGCCGCCGCGGCGAGCACATGGACATGCGCCGCACCCTGCGCCAGAGCCTGCACACCGGCGGCGATCCGATCGAGCTCGCGCGCAAGCGCCGGCGCGTTCACCCGCGCCGGCTCGTGCTGCTGTGCGACATCTCCGGCTCGATGGAGCCCTACGCGCGCGCGTACCTGCAGTTCCTCCACGCCGCCCGCGCGACCGGCCCGTATGCCGAGGCGTTCGTCTTCGCCACGCGCCTGACGCGGCTCACGCGCCAGCTCGCCGGGCGCAATCCGCAGCGCGCGATCCGCCGCGCGACCGAGGCCGCGCCCGACTGGTCCAGCGGCACGCGCATCGGCGACGCGCTGAAGACGTTCAACGACCGCTATGGGCGTCGCGGGATGGCGCGCGGCTCGGTGATCGTGATCCTGTCCGACGGCTGGGAGCGCGGCGACCCGGCGCTCGTCGGCCGCGAGATGCAGCGCCTCGCGCGCCTCGCGTACCGCATCGTCTGGGTCAACCCGCGCGTCGCCGCGCAGGGCTTCGCGCCGAAGGCCGGCGGCCTCGTCGCCGCGCTGCCGTATTGCGATGCGCTCGTCAGCGGACACACGCTGCGGTCGCTCGAGGAGGTCGCCGACGCGATCGCCGCGCAGCGCGATCACGATCCGCTGCTCGCGAGCTGGCGCGTCCCATCGCTTGACGACGAGCCCGAGGAGGAGACCTGGGGCGTCGCCGGGACGACCGAGCGGCATGTCGCGATGCCGAGCGGATACGGGCCCTACCGGGGCAACACATCTCCGGGATCGAACTCGGGCCTATGAGCAGGCATACAAGCCTTACCCGTAACACCCAAGGCGCCATCCGGAGGACGCGGCGCCATGGGAACTGTCATACACGAATGAGGGGAGTTATCCATGGCTAATGCGTACCGTTGTGTCTATCTGCGGGTTCATCCGACGGGCAAGTGCACGCTCAGCCTGAGCTGCGACGGCGGTGGCCAGGAGGCGTTGCTCGCGCAGGTCGTCGGTGACGAGCTCGGCATGCCGGCGGGCGACATCAAGGTCGTGCCGCAGGATCTCGACCGCTTCGGCGGCGGCCACGGCTACATCACGAGCTCGAGCCCCGGCGTGACGAACGCCGTCCGCAAGAGCTGCGAGAAGATCAAGGACAAGGCCCGCTACCTCGCGGGCGGGATGCTCGGAACGTCGCCGCAGTCGCTGCGCTGGACCGGCGACAACTTCGGCGGCAAGCGGATCGAGGAGATCGCGCTCTACGCCCACGGCGGCGCGATCGAGCTTCCGCTCGGGCCAGACGGTCGGCAGCTCGAGGGTTCCCTCGACGCGCAGACCGCCTTCCCCGACTGACACGCCGCACGTCAGATCATCGACGTCCACCGGCCTGCGTTGCAGGCCGGTGGTCGTTAAGGACTCGATCAGCCGCGCCGCGGCGGCTGGATCAGTCGCGCTTCCAGGAACGCCGGCGCGAGCGCAGGCTCGCCATCAGCGCGACGTAGGTCGCGCCGAGAACCGGGACGGCCATCACGAGCGTCTCCTCGAGAGGGATCCCGGCGATGTGAGCCACGATCAAGCGCACGGTCTCATCCTACCTAGTGGGCGTACCCGCTCAGCTCAGCTTTGCCTCGACGACGACCTTGAGCTCGTCGTTGACCTTCAGCGCGCCGAACAGCGCGGAGTACGGCTTGATGCCCCAGTCGCTCTGCTTGAGCTCGGCGCTGCCCGTCAGCCTGCCAGAGCTCTCGTCGAGCGCGAAGGTGACCGGCTTGGTCTTGCCACCCATCTCGAGGTCGCCGCTGACCGAGAGCCCGCCATCCGTCTGCTCGACACTCGACGAGGAGAAGCTGATCGCCTTCTTCTCGAGCACCTCCTTGTCGATCGTCTTGCGGATGTCGGCGCGGTCGTCGTCGTCCAGCGCCTTCATCCCGCCATGCCCGTCGCGCACGTGCAGCGACGTCGGATCGGCGCTGAGCTGAAGGCTCGAGCTGGCGCCGACGACGAGCGTGGCCTCCCACGTCTGGACGTCGATCGTGAGGTCGTGCCCCGCCTTGGCGGCCGCCCCGCTACGGCCCGTCTCGACATGGAGCGAGGCGTTGTCCGGTCCGAGCTTGTATGTACCTGCCTGAATAGCCATCGCCGGATTCTATGAATAAAGGCGTGTTTTCGCGTCCCGCTCCTGATCCCGCGCGCGAGGCCGCGAACGCGGCCGGAACCTGAGATACTGCGCCGCCAGCTCTGCGCCAGACCGTTCTACCTCGCTGCATCGCGCGCGGCCGGGGTATGCCAGCCAAGACAGCCGCCAGATTCCGACCGGACGAAGGAGAACCGCAGAAATGCCAACGTTGAACGAGACGTTCTCGGTGTCCAATCCCGATCACGCCTGGAGCGTCGTCAGCGACCTCAACAAGCTCGTGCCTTGCGTTCCGGGCGCCCGCGTCACGTCCGCTGACAGCCCGCAGTCGGTCAAGGCCGAGATCGAGGTCAAGATGGGCTCGATGGGCATGAAGTTCACCGGTCCGGTCACGATCGAGTCGGCGGACGCCGGTAGCAAGACGGTCAAGATCAAGGCCAACACGAAGGAAGCCGGCGGTCAGAGCGCCGCCAACGGCGACGTCACGATCAACGTCGGCGGCGGCACCGGCACGGTCAGCGCCGTCGCGAACGTCAACGGCAAGGCCGCCTCGATGGGCGAGGGCACGGTCGTCGCCGTCCTGACGCAGCTCGTCAAGCAGTTCACGGCCAACGTCGGCAAGGCGTAGCCAGCCCCCGGCCGGGTGCGCGTCGACAGCGCCCCCGGCCGCCACGCTGCCTGGCAGCGCCTGGGCGCCAGCCTCTGTTCTTCCGAGAGGGCGCTCGGTACCCCCGGGTAGTATCGAAACTCGGGTCGTCGCGGAAGGAGCAAAGCCAGTGAAGGACGTAATCGAGGATGTAGATCGCTGGGTGGCAGACGGCGCGCAGGTCGCGATCGCCACGATCACCGCCACGCGCCGCTCGGCGCCGCGCCCGCCGGGCGCGAAGATGGCCGTCAACGATCGTGGTGAGGTCTCCGGGATGGTGTCCGGTGGCTGCGTCGAAGGCGCCGTCATCGAGGTCGCCGACAAGGTCTTGACGGGCGGCGACCCACAGCTGCTGACGTTCGGCATCGCCGACGAGGAGGCCTGGGACGTCGGGCTGCCCTGTGGCGGCGAGATCGACGTCTGGGTCGAGCGGTTCCGGCCATGAGCGTCCAGGAGGACTTCGCCCAGATCGCGCGCGAGGACGGACGCGCCGCGCTCGTCACCGTCGTGCGCGGACCGCACCTCGCCGAGAAGCTGCTCGTGCGGCCCGACGGCACGTCCGAGGGCACGCTCGGCGATCCCGAGCTCGACGCCCAGGGCAAGGCGGACGCCGAGGAGCTGATGTGGAAGGAGCGCTCCGAGGTGCGGGGCGATCTGTTCATCGACGTCACGAACCCCGACCCGCGGATCGTGATCTTCGGCGCGGTCGAGTACGCGCAGCATCTGTCGGCGCTCGCCCGCGTCGCGGGCTGGCGCCCCTACGTCGTCGACCCGCGCGCGCGCTTCGCGACCACGGAGCGCTTTCCCGACGCGCTCGGCGTCGTCGCGGCGTGGCCCGAGGAGGCGTTCGAGCAACTCGGCGCGCCGGACAAGGCGACGTACATCGTGATCCTCACGCACGACCCGAAGCTCGACGACGCGACGCTGCTCTGCGTGCTCGCAAGCGACGTGCCCTACATCGGCGCGATGGGCTCCAAGCGGGCCCAGGCCGATCGTCGTGAGCGGCTCGTCGCGGCCGGTGTGTCAGACGAAGATCAGGCGCGGATCAGCGCGCCGGTCGGACTCGATCTCGGCGCCACGAACGCACGCGAGACGGCGCTGTCGATCATGGCCGAGCTGGCCGCGGTTCGCCACGGCCGGTCAGGCGGTCGCCTGTCGCAGTCCAAGGGTGGCGGGCGCATCCACGCCGAGGCCAAGGCGTAGGCCATCTCGCCGGCGCCGGCCTCGGTCGTCCACCGGCGCTCGCGGGATGCGCTGAACACCGCGTGCCCCGGAGCTCCGGAGCACGCGGGCGTAGCCGGTTCGGTCTACTTGAAGACCTTGTCGAGCAGGCCCGAGCTTCCGAGAAGTCCGGCTCCCTGCTCGAGCAGCCCGGTCGCCTGATCGAGCATTGCCTTGCGTCCCGCCTCGTCGGCGGTCAGATACGCGATGCCGGCTGCGGCGATCCCGAGCTTGGCGAACGCCAGCGCAGGGCGCCTGTGTCCGACGAGACCGAGCAGCTGGCTGTTGGTCGCGGCCAGCGAGTACATCGCCGGCGCGAGCTGCGCGTTGAGCTTCCTGTTCCGCATTCGCATCCCTTTCAACGCTGGTGTCCGACGTCCAAGGCCGACCGCCCGGAAGGGCATGCCGACGGCCGCGCCAACCCCACCTGCGCCGGCGACGATTCCCATCGCCAAGGCCGCCGAGGTCAGCACATCCTCCCGCACCGTGACCATACCGGGGTTCCCCGCGGTCGGGGCCAGGGGTGCGGTCGAGCCGCCGGGTGCTTCGAGCACGCCGCCGGTCGTGTCGCTGGCGATGGCCTCGCCTGTCATCAGCCCATCACCTCTTCACGCGCGCGTGTACAAGACGCCTCGCGTTATGTAGAGCCGTTTTGCGTTCCGCCGCGAAACGGCGGTCGGCACTAGCGGACAATCCACCTCACCACCCGAGCGCCGACGAAACCGGCCGCGATCGCCACGGGGACCTTCAATCCTGGGTCCAATTCGTCGAACTTCGCCTTCAGCTCTCCGAAAATCTCTCCAATGTCGAGCTGGGTCGGATCGATCGCCCCAACCTGGTCGACGATCTCGAAGAGATCGAACGATGGAAGCTGGCTGAAGAGCGCCCCAGCCTTCTCGCCGATCTCCGCCACGGGGATTCCAAACGCCCCCAGTTTGTCTAGCGCCTGCTCAATGGGATCCTGCGTCACCGATCGGCCAATTGACACGCGGCTTCATCCTCCCTTTTCCGGGCTTCGGCACAGCTGCTGGTCCCGACTGCCCGTTGGTACCACGGTCGCGAGCTTTGGCACAAGGTGATCTACACATCTAGCGCGGGGCTTGCGCGAGTGATACGACTCTCCCTGCTTGTGACGAGAGATGTGGCAATGCAGTCCCAACGGGAGGCTTGACGACCGATATGTGCTTGGCGATTCCTGGTCAGATCCTTGAGGTCGTCGACGAGTCGAACCGTCTCGCGAAGGTCGATGTGGCGGGCGTGCAGCGCAACGTCAACATCGGTCTTCTCGATGACGACGGCATCGGCGTAGGCCCTGGGGACTGGGTCCTCATACACGTCGGCTTTGCGATGTCGAAGGTCGATGAAGCGGAAGCTCTCGAAACCCGCCGCATGCTCGAGAGCATGGGCGAAGACTACGAGCAGGAGCTCGAGGAGCTGAAGGCGAGCATCATCGAATGAGCCGTCTGATTGCCAACGCGGCGTCCGCTCTGGCACCAGCGTCTGCACTGGCACCAACTTGTGACTACACGACGGGCTGCATCACATGCGGCGACGTCGCCATCCCGCTCACGGTCCTTCGGCTCGACGAGGACAGGGGGCTCGCGCTCTGCGCTGATGACGACGGAAACTCGGAGACGGTAGAGACAGACCTAGTCGCCCCGGTGGCGCCGGGGGACCGACTCCTTGTACACGCTGGCACGGCGATCGCACGGCTCACCGAGGAGGCCCCTGAATGAAGTACGTCGACGAGTTTCGCGATCCTGCCCTGGGAGAGGTTCTCGCCGGTGAGATCCTGGGCCTGGTCGAGCCCGGCCGCCACTACAAGTTCATGGAGGTCTGCGGCGGCCACACGCACTCGATCTACAAGTACGGGATCGACGACCTGCTGCCCGCCAACGTCGAGCTCGTCCACGGCCCCGGCTGCCCGGTCTGCGTGATCCCGATGGGGCGCGTCGACGACGGCATCTCGCTCGCGCACGAGCCGAACGTGATCTTCACCTGCTTCGGCGACATGCTGCGCGTGCCCGGCTCCGCCGGCACGCTGCTCGACGCCAAGGCCGAGGGCGCCGACATCCGCATGGTCTACTCGCCGCTCGACGCGCTGCGGATCGCCAAGGCGAACCCGGAGCGCCCGGTGATCTTCTTCGCGATCGGCTTCGAGACGACGGCGCCGTCGACGGCGCTGACGCTCAAGCGCGCGAAGGCCGAAGGCGTGAAGAACTTCTTCTGCATGTGCAACCACGTGACGATCGTGCCGCCGCTGCGCGCGCTGCTCGATTCGCCCGACCTGCGGCTCGACGGCTTCATCGGCCCCGGCCACGTGTCGACGGTCGTCGGGGTTCGCCCGTTCGAGTTCATCCCGGCCGAGTACGGCAAGCCGATCTCGGTCGCCGGCTTCGAGCCGCTCGACGTGCTGCACGCGATCCACATGATCCTCACGCAGCTCAAGGAGGGCCGCTGCGAGGTCGAGAACCAGTACGCCCGCGTCGTCCCGTGGGAAGGCAACCCGCGCGCGCTGCAGGTCATGTCCGAGGTCTTCGAGCTCCGCCCGCACTTCGAGTGGCGCGGCATGGGCTTCATCTCGCAGAGCGGCCTGAAGCTCTCCGAGGCGTACGCCGACTTCGACGCCGAGATCACCTACAGCGTTCCCGGCATCCGCGTCGCCGACCCGAAGGCCTGCCAGTGCGGCGAGGTCCTCAAGGGCGTCATCAAGCCCTGGGAGTGCAAGGTGTTCGGCTCCGGCTGCACGCCCGAGCGTCCGATCGGCACGTGCATGGTCTCCAGCGAGGGCGCCTGCGCCGCCTACTACAACTACGGGCGCTTCGCCCGGGAGCGCGAGGTCGTCTAGTGGCCCCCTCCGACGTCTCAGAGCGCGAGCAGAAGGTGCTCAACATCATCGAGACTGCGCGCGCGAAGCGCCAGAAGTTTCGCGATACGCAGATCACGATGGCGCATGGGGCGGGCGGCAAGGCCACGGCAAGCCTGATCGAGGGACTGCTCGTCCCGGCGTTCGCCAACCCGACGCTCGAGGCGCTGGCGGATGCCGGCACGGTCCCGGTCTTCGGCGGCAACATCGCGATGACGACGGACTCCTTCGTCGTCAACCCGATCACGTTCCCCGGCGGGACGATCGGCGAGCTCGCCGTCAACGGCACGATCAACGATGTCGCGATGGCCGGCGCCAAGCCGGTCGCGCTGACGCTCTCGCTGATCCTCGAGGAGGGCCTGCCGGCGGACATCCTCAAGGAGCAGGTCGCGGCGATCGCCAGGGCCGCGGCCGAGGCCGACGTGCCGATCGTCGCCGGCGACACGAAGGTCGTCCCGCGCGGCATGTGCGATCAGATGTACATCTGCACGACCGGCATCGGCGTGCTCGACGATCGCGCGAGCCTGTCGCCGTCGTCGCTGCGGCCGGGCGACAAGATCCTCGTGTCCGGACGGATCGGCGACCACGGCACGGCGATCATGCTGGCCCGTGGCGAGTTCGATCTCGACGCCGACATCACGTCCGACACCCAAAGTCTTTGGCCGATGGTCGACACGCTGCTGGACCAGGCTGGTCCGTCGCTGCGCTGCCTGCGCGACGCGACTCGCGGTGGCGTCGCCTCGGTCCTTAACGAGCTCGCACGAGCATCGCATGTCGCGATGATCATCAACGAGGCCGCGGTGCCAGTGCACCCGGCAGTGGCAGGAGCCGCGGAGATCCTCGGGATCGACCCGATGCACGTGGCGAATGAGGGGAAACTTGTTGCGATCGTCGCCCCAGAGGCGGCGGACGCAGCACTGGCCGCGTTGCGGTCAATGCCGGGCGGCGAAGAGGCCGCCGAGATCGGCGAATGCAAGACCGAACCCGAAGGCATGGTGCTGATGGCAACTGCCTTCGGAGGTAAGCGGGTGATGGATCAGCTCGTGGGTGATCCGTTGCCGCGCATCTGTTAGTCGAAAGGGAGGAGCTCACGTGGCATCAATCGAGTTCGCACCAAGGCAGCACGAGACGGAGCAGATCACTGCTCACGTCATCTGGATGACGTCTGGACTGAGCTGCGATGGTGACTCGGTTTCCATGACGTCGGCCGTCAACCCGAGCCTTGAGGACATCATCACGGGCGCGATCCCCGGTATGCCGAAGGTCGTTGCGCATACCCCGGTGCTCGCGTACGAGGTCGGTGCCGAGTTCATGCAGGCCTGGTATGACGCCGAGGCCGGCAAGCTCGACCCGTTCGTCCTCATCGTCGAGGGTTCGATCCCGAACGAGAAGATCAACGGCGAGGGTCACTGGTCCGGCATGGGTGTCAACCCGTCCAACGGCCAGCCGATCACGACGAACGAATGGATCGATCGCTTGGCGCCGAAGTCCGCTGCGACGGTTGCCCTGGGCACCTGCGCGACGTACGGTGGCATTCCGGCCATGAAGAACAATCCGACGGGCGCGATGGGCCTGTGCGACTACCTCGGCTGGGGCTGGACCTCTGCCGCGGGGCTGCCCGTCATCAACATCCCCGGTTGCCCCGCGCAGCCGGACAACACCACCGAAGCACTGACGCTCGCCGTCATGGCTCTCGCCGGCATCGCGCCGGTTCCGGAGCTCGACGAGCAGCACCGCTTGGTGGCGCATTTCGGCCGTACCGTGCATGAGGGTTGCAACCGCGCTGCCTTCTACGAGCACGGCAATTTCGCGACGGAGTACGGCTCCGATCACCGGTGCTTGGTCAAGCTCGGGTGCAAGGGTCCCGTCGTGAAGTGCAACGTCCCAGTCCGCGGTTGGCAGAGCGGCGTTGGCGGTTGCCCGAACGTGGGTGGCATCTGCATGGCTTGCACGATGCCGGGCTTCCCCGACAAGTTCATGCCGTTCATGGATGAGGATCCCAAGGCGAAGCTGTCGTCGAACACGGCGAAGTTCACCTATGGGCCGCTGCTGCGCTACTTCCGTACCCAGTCGATCAACAGGGTCGGCGACAAGGAGCCGGAGTGGCGCCATCCGCGTGCCGAGATCACCACCGGCTACACGCCTCACTGGCAGTAAGAGGGAGAGACCACACACATGGCCACACTTCAAACACCGACCTCGACGTCTGGCGTCGTCGTCAAGGAGATGGCGTGGGATCCGATCACCCGTATCGTCGGGTCGCTCGGCATCCACACGGAGATCGATTTCACGAACCGCAAGGTCAACAAGTGCTACAGCACTTCGATGATCTTCCGTGGCTTCGACATCTTCATGAAGGGCATCGATCCTCGCGATACGCACTTCATCACGAGTCGAATCTGCGGAATCTGCGGTGACAACCACTGTACGGTTTCGTGCCTGAACCAGAACATGGCCTATGGCGTCAAGCCGCCGAAGCTCGGCGACTACGCGTTCAACCTGGCCGAGACCGCGGACTACATGTTCGACCACGCGATCTTCAACGATTGCATGGCCAACGTGGACTTCTGCGAGCAGATGGTCAAGGAGACCAACCCGTCCGTCCTCGCGAAGGCTGAGAACACCTCGGCCCCGCACGGGGACATCCACGGCTACAAGACGATCGCGGACATCATGCGCGCGCTGAACCCGTTCACGGGTTCGTTCTACCTGGAGACGCTTGGCGTCGCCCGGTACACGCGTGAGATGTACTGCCTCTTCGGCGGCCGGCACACGCACCCCTCGACGATTCTGCCGGGCGGTTGCAGCGCGGACATCACGCATCAGACGATGACCGATTACTACGTGCGGCTCATGCGCTACATGGACTACATCAAGCGCACGGTCCCGATGCACGACGACCTGTATGACTTCTTCTACGAGGCCATGCCCGGTTACGAGCGCGTCGGATACCGCGACACGGACATCATCTGCTGGGGCGCCTTCGACGACCCGGAGTACGTGACGTACGAGTACAAGACGATGACCGACTGGGGCCGCAAGCGGTTCATCACGCCGGGCCTCGTGTTCAAGGGTGAGCTGGTCACGACCGACCTGGTCGAGATCAACCTCGCCATGCGGATCCTCCTGGGCCATTCGTACTTCGACGATTGGGACGGCCAGACTGCGCCCTTCGTCACGCACGATCCGCTCGGGAACCCGGTCGACACGCGTCACCCGTGGAACAAGCAGACGCTTCCGCGTCCGCAGAAGCGCGATTTCAACGACAAGTACTCGTGGGTCGCTGCGCCGCGTATGTACGACAAGCGCAACGACATCTACGTTGCGACCGACACCGGTGGCGGCCCGTTCGCGCGCAACTGGTGCACGGCCAAGGCCGGGCTCGTCGATCTCGGGTACCTCAAGGCAACGGGTCACAGCATCCAGATGGTGCTGCCGAAGTCGCTGAACATGCCTGAGATGGAGCTCGAGTGGAAGATCCCGCCGTGGTCCAACGCCGTCGAGCGTGACCGCGCCCGTACGTACCATCAGCCGATTTCCGCGCTGATCGGTCTGTACAACCTCGAGAAGGCTCTGATCGAGGTCCGCGCTGGCCGCACGAAGTCGTGGAACAGCTTCACGGTGCCGGAGGAGGCAGTCTCCTGCGGTTTCCATGAGGCCGCACGCGGCGTCATCAGCCACCACATGGTCATCGCCAAGGGCAAGGTCGCCAACTACCAGCCATATCCCCCGACCCCGTGGAACGGGAACCCGCGCGACAAGTTCGGGACCCCGGGACCCTACGAGGACGCTGTCCAGAACACCCCGATCTTCGAGGAGAACGGGCCGGACAACTTCAAGGGGATCGACATCATGCGCGCTGTGCGCTCCTTCGACCCGTGCCTGCCGTGTGGCGTGCACATGTACAACGGCAAGGGCCGTGTCACGAAGGTGCAGCACACGCCGACGGGGATGTGCTAGGGGCCTAAGTGGCTGCTAAGCAACAAGCTCCGGAAGAGCTGGTCGAGCGGGTCCAGGAACTCCTGGGCTCGCTCGACGAAATCGCCGACCCTGTCGCGCAAGCGCGCGTGCAGGAGCTCGTCGGCGCAGTTCTCGAGCTGTACGGAGCTGGTCTGGACCGGATCCTCGGCGTCATCTCTGACGCCGGGGAGCCCGGCCTCCCGATCCGCGCCGAGCTGCTCGAAGACGGGATCGTCGCAAGCCTGCTGCTGATCCACGGCCTGTACCCGGTGCCGCTCGAGGAGCGCGTCGAGAAGGCCCTGGAGAGCGTCAAGCCGTTCCTCGCCTCTCATGGCGGGAACGTTGAGCTGCTGAGCCTCGAGGACGGGGTTGCCCGCCTCCAGCTACAGGGCAGCTGCAACGGTTGCCCATCGTCCGCTGCCACGCTCGAGCACGCGTTGCGCGAGGCGATCGACGAAGCGGCACCAGATCTGCTCGGCCTCGAGGTCGAGGGCGCGGTTGGACTGGACGACAAGCACGACGGCGGCCCAGCCGGCCTGTCGCTGCCGATGGTCCAGGTTGGCGCTCCGAGCCTGCCGATGGCGGATGGTCCGCAATACACCGAGTGTCCCTCGGGCGTGGGGAAGTGACCGCTAGCGGTCGGCTGCCTTCCACGCTCGTGACTGGCTTGGGCCGCCTCGCGCGGCCCGCGCCAGTTCAAGAGACGGAGAAGTGCGAGCTGTGTGATCGGCCCCTGTCGGACGAGCACCGGCACCTGCTCGAGCTCAACGAGCGGCGCATCCTGTGCGCCTGTGAGCCGTGCCTCGCGATGAAGTCCGGGCTGGAGAACTACTGTCCGGTCAGCACGCGCACGCTGTGGCTCGACGACTTTGTCTTCCCAGACGAGCTGTGGTCGGCGTTCCAGCTCCCGGTTGGCCTCGCGTTCTTCATGCGCTCGACCGGGACGGGCACCGTCGTGGCGCTCTATCCGAGCCCCGCCGGCGCGACCGAGTGCGAGCTGCACCTCGAGAGCTGGGACAAGCTCGTCGAGATGAACCCGATCCTGCTGGACCTCGAAGCCGACGCGGAGGCGCTCGTCGTCAACCGCATGGTCGGCGCGCACCAGCACGCGATCGTGCCGATCGACGAGTGCTATCGCCTCGTCGGCCTGATCAAGTCCACCTGGCAGGGCATCTCGGGCGGCAACGCTATACAGGATGCCGTGCCGAAATTCTTCGACTACGTACGTGATAAGGCTGGAGTTACATGACGCCAATGCCCGATCTCAGGGCCTCGGCCACCGGCGAGCGCGATTTTGGCCCCGAGGTCAAATTCGAGGTGCTCGGGGCCGCGCACGAGCCGTTCGCGGCGCAGCCGACGCTGCGCTTCGAGCTGAGCGCCTTCGAGCCCGACGACCGCCCGATCTACGCGATCGCGCTGACGGCCCAGATCAACTTCGACCCCGCGCGCCGCGAATACGACGCGGCGATGCGCGAGGAGCTGTTCGACATCTTCGGCGCTCCTGAGCGCTGGCCGTCGACGACGCGCAGCTTCTTGTGGTGCCACGCGACGACGATGGTGAACTCGTTCACGGGCGCGACGACGTTCGGGCTCGAGGTGCCGTGCACGGCCGACCTCGAGGCGGTCGGCACGCGCTACATGTCGGCGCTGCCCGACGGCGAGGTCCCGCTGACGATGCACTTCACCGGTCGCGTGCTCTACCAGGGCCCGCAGCGGCAGGTCCAGGTCGTGCACCTGCCCTGGTCGACGTCCGCGGCGTACCGCATGCCGGTCAGCGTGTGGCACAACATGGTCAAGCACCACCACGGCGAGTCGGGCTTCGTGATCCTGCACAAGGACACGCTGACGGAGCTCAAGAAGCGCAAGCGGGCCGGCGGCCAGCACAGCTTCGACGCCGTCGTGGTTGATCTGCTCGAGCAGACCGCCGCGGAAGAGCCCGACGCCGCCGGCGAGCCCGAAGGGACGCCGGCATGAGCGGCGGTATCGAGCCGATCACGCCGGAGACGCCGTCCAACGTCGGCATCACGTCGACGAAGTCGCATCTCGAGCGGCTCGTCGACTCGCTGCTGTTCGAGGGCTACGCGCTGTACCCGTACACGCCCGGCGCGACGAAGAACGCGACGCCGACCCCGTTCGGGATCGTCTACCCGCGCGACTACGCGGAGAACGAGACGCACGCGTTCGATCGCATGCAGATCCAGTTCATCGTCGAGGCCGGCGCCGTCGTCACCGGCGAGGTGCGCTTCCTGCAGGCATCCGGCGAGAAGCACCGCGCGGTCGAGCGCCGCGTGCAGCTCGGCGTCTGCCCCGCCAAGGTCTCCTTCGACTTCGACGACCTCGAGGGGATCGCCGAGATCGATGCCGAGACGCTGCCCGACGGGCGCGCGCGCGTGACGCTGAAGGTCGAGAACGTCACGCCGCTGACCGAGGAGGAGGCGACCGGCGACCGCAAGGACGCGCTGCTTAAGAGCATGCTCTCGACGCACCTGCTCGCCCAGACCGAGGATGGGGCGAGGATCGTCTCGCCGCTGGAGCGCGGCGACGACGGCGTCGCGGGCTGCTGTCAGGTCAACACCTGGCCGGTGCTGGCCGCGCCCGGCGATGACGCGATCCTGGCGCCGACGATCATGCTGCCGGACCATCCCGAGATCGCGCCGGAGTCCGTCAACGACTTCTTCGACGGCACCGAGATCGAAGAGGCGCTCGTCCTGCACATCCAGGCGCTCTCCGACCAGGAGCGCGAGGAGATCGCCGCGCAGGACCCGAAGGTGCGCGAGATGCTCGCCCGCGCCGACGCGACGACGCCGCAGCAGCTGATGGATCTGCACGGCCGCGTGCGCCTCGAGGATCCGCCCGGCGAGCGCAGCGTCACGTTCGAGGGCGTCTCGTATCGCCGCGGCGACAAGGTCATCCTGCACCCGCCGCTCGACGCCGACGTCTACGACAAGATGCTCGACGGCCGCACCGCGACGATCCACCGCCTCTTCATGCGCGTCGATGAACGCCTCCATCTCGGCGTCACGATCGACGACGATCCGATGCAGGAGATCCTCGGCGAGAGCGGTCGTTTCCTGTTCTTCTTTGCCGAGGAAGTGGAGCTGGTGCAATGACCGAGGAGCCCGAAGAGCGCGAGCGCGAGACGCTGGAGCCGCCGAAGGACACATGGCGGCCGCCGGCGCCCGATGCCCCGCTGGAGCTGCACGAGCCCGACGTCTCCGCTCGCCCCAAGCGCGTCCTGATCGCCGGCATCGGCAACTCCTGGCAGCGCGACGACGGCTTCGGCAGCGAGGTCGCGCGGCGCATCGAGGGACGCGAGCTGCCCGAGGGCGTCGCCGTCATCGACTTCGGCACGGGTGGGCTCGATCTCGCCTACCAGGTCATGTACGGCTACGACGGGCTGCTGATGATCGACGTCAGCCGCCAGGGCGGATCGCCCGGCACGCTGTACGTGATGGAGGTCGACGAGGACGAGGTCGCCGGCGGCGCCGTCGAGGACGGCGACGTGCTCAACCCGCACGGCATGGACCCCGAGACCGTCCTGCGCTTCATCAAGCTCACCGGCGGCTGGCCCGGCAAGGTCGTCATCGTCGCGTGCGAGCCGCAGACCGTCGAGGAGATGGGCATGGGGCTCAGCCCGGTCGTCGAGGAAGCGGTCGATCGCGCGGTCGACCTCGTCATCGAGACCGCCAAGGAGCTCTTGACGGACGAGGCGTACGCCGTCGACGAGCCGAAGTAAGCGGCGGGGGCGCTGAGATGCACGAGTTCGACCTGTCCAGCGCGATCGTCCAGACGGTCAACAAGCACGCCAACGGGCGCAGGGTCACGCACATCACGCTGCGCGTCGGCCGGCTGCGTCAGGTCGTCAAGGACACGCTCTTGTTCTACCTGGCGATCGTCGGCAAGGACACCCCGTGCGAGGGCGCTACCCTGGAGATCATCGACGTGCCCGCCGTGCTGCGCTGCAACACGTGCAAGAACGAGTGGGAGATCGAGATTCCGGCGTTCATCTGCGGCACCTGTGGACCAGGGGCCGTCGAGGTCGCGACGGGCGAAGAGTTCATGGTCGAGTCGATCGAGGTCGAAGACGAGGAGGAGGCGGCATGCACCGCACCAAGGTGAGGGTCGTCGAGGACGCGCTCGACGCGAACAACACGATCGCCGGCGCGAACCGCAGCGACTTCGATCGCTCCGACGTGACCGTCGTCAACCTCATGAGCGCCCCCGGCGCCGGCAAGACGACGCTGCTCGAGCGCTCGCTCGAAGGCATCGCGGAGGAAGGCCTGCGCGTCGGCGTGCTCGAGGGCGACGTCCAGGGCAGCTTCGACGCCGACCGCCTGTCGGTGCTCCACATCCCGGTCGTCCAGCTCAACACGGACAACGGCTTCGGCGGCGAGTGCCATCTCGACGCGAACATGGTGCGCTCGGCGCTGCCCGCCGTGCCGCTCGACGACATCGACGTGCTGATCGTCGAGAACGTCGGCAACCTCGTCTGCCCGGCGGAGTTCCGCATCGGTGAGGACGCGCGGATCATGGTCTGCTCGGTCACCGAGGGCGAGGACAAGCCGCTCAAGTACCCGCTCATGTTCCGCGCCTGCGAGCTCGTCGTGATCAACAAGGTCGACCTGCTGCAGTACCTCGAGTTCGACGTCGATCGCCTCGAGGCGAACATCAAGCAGGTCAACCACCACGCGACGGTGATGCGCGTCAGCGCGAAGACCGGCGAGGGCGTCGACGAGTTTCGCGCCTGGCTGAAGGCGCTGCCGGCGCGGGTCGCCGCCGAGGCCCACGATCACGATCACGAGCATGGTCACGATCACGACCATGCCCACGACCACGATCACGACCACACCGACCACGAGCACGCGACGGCGTGAAAGAGGCGCCCGGTGGTGTGAGACCGACCACCAGCACCGGCGCCGAGCGGGTCGAGGCCCTGCTGCGCGATCGCAGCGAGGCCAACGCCCAGTTCTTCACCGCCGAGGCCGAGCGCCTCGCGCGGCTGTGTCACAAGATGGCCGAGCGCTTCGCGCGCGCGGGGCGGCTCGTGGCCTTCGGCGCCACGCCGGCGGACCGCTCTGACGCGCGTCACGTCGCCGTCGAGTTCGTCCACCCGGTGATCGTCGGCAAGAGCGCGCTGCCCGCGCTGGCGCTCGCCGGCGAGGGCGGTCCCGTCGCGCACCAGGTCGCGCTCGAGACCGAGCCCGTCGACATCGCGATGGCCTTCGGCGACCATCCCGACACGCTCGCCGCGCTCGCCGCGGCGCGCGAGCGCGGCTGCCTGACGATCGCGTACGAGCCCGGCTCGGGCGCCGAATGGGAGTTCGACCTCTCGTCCGTCGGCGATCCGCTGATCCGCCAGGAGATCGTCGAGACGCTCTACCACCTGCTGTGGGAGCTCGTGCACATCTTTCTCGACCATCGCGGCCTGCTCGAGGGCCGCGCGGCGAAGCCTGTCCACGACTCGGGCGCGTCGAGCTTCCTGTATCCCTTCCTAGGCCAGCAGGAGCACGACCTCGACTCGATCCTCGACGACGTGCGCAAGTCGATGCTGCTGAAGGCCGACGAGGTCACCGCGCTGCGCACACAGACGCTGCGCGACGGGTGCGACACGCTGCTCGACGCCGCCCGCGTCCTGCGCGAGCGGCTCGATGCCGGCGGTCGGCTGATCGCGCTCGGCAACGGCGGCTCGGCGACCGACGCGATGGACGTCGTCGCGGACTTCCACACGCCGATGTTCGGCGGGCCCGCGCGGCGCGCGCTCGACCTCACCGAGGACACGGGCATCATCACCGCGGTCGCCAACGACATCGGCACCGACGCGATCTTCCTGCGCCAGGTGATCGCCTACGGCCGCGAGGGCGACGTGCTGCTCGCGATGTCGACGAGCGGCAACTCGCTGAGCGTGCTGTCAGCGCTCGCGGAAGCGCGCAAGCGCAAGCTCGTCACGATCGCGTTCGTCGGCTACGACGGCGGCAACGTCGCCAAGAGCAACCTCGCCGACTACATCGTCGTCAGCGGCTCGCAGAACATCCCGCGCATCCAGGAGGCGCACGCGAGCGTCTACCACGTGTTGCGCGAGCTCGTCGAGCTCGCGGACCCCCCGCCAGTCGACGCGTCGTCGTGAGCACAAGCTCCGAAGGGACCCTGCGGCGCGTGCGCGCCCGCGTCGACGGCACGGTGCAGGGCGTCGGCTACCGCCCGTTCGTCTACCGCCTCGCCGACGAGCTCGGCATCTCCGGCTGGGTGCTCAACGACGAGCGCGGCGTGCTCGTCGAGGCCGAGGGCGCGCCGGATGCCGTCGAGGCGTTCGTCGAGCGCCTGCGCTCCGACGCCCCGCCGCTCGCCGAGGTCCGCGGCGTCGAGGCCGAGATCGTGCCGGTCGTCGGCGCAGCCGGCTTCGAGATCGTCGCCAGCGAGCGCGCTGGCGCCGCGACCGCGCCCGTCACGCCCGACTCGGCGACGTGCGCGGACTGCCTCGCCGAGCTCGCCGACCCCGAGGACCGCCGCTACCGCTATCCGTTTCTCAACTGCACGAACTGCGGGCCGCGCTTCACGATCGTGCGGGGGATCCCCTACGACCGTCCGCTCACGACGATGGCGGGCTTCGAGATGTGCGAGGCCTGTCAGGCCGAGTACGAGGACCCGCTCGACCGCCGCTTCCACGCGCAGCCGAACGCCTGCCCCGTCTGCGGCCCGCAGGTGCGGTTGCTCAACCGCGGCGGCTCGCCGGTCGAGGACGTCGAGGACCCGATGCGGGCGGCCGCCGATGCGCTGCTCGATGGCAAGATCCTCGCGGTCAAGGGCCTCGGCGGCTATCACCTCGCCTGCCGGGCCGACAACGAGGAGGCCGTTGCCGCGCTGCGTGCCCGCAAGCACCGCGAGGACCGGCCGTTCGCGCTGCTCGTCGCCGACCTCGACGCCGCCCGCCGCCTCGTCGAGCTTGGCCCGGCCGAGGAGGAGCTGCTGACCTCGCGCGCGCGCCCGATCGTGCTCGCGCGCCGCCTGCCCGACGCCGGCGTCGCGCCGTCGGTCGCGCCGCGCGCACCGGATCTCGGGGTGATGCTGCCCTACACGCCGATGCACCAGCTGCTCGCGAACGACACCGGCGTGCCGCTCGTGCTGACGAGCGGCAACCTCTCCGACGAGCCGATCGCGTTCGACGACGACGACGCGAGCGACCGCCTGCGCCGGATCGTCGATCGCTTCCTCGTCCACGATCGCCCGATCGCGACCCGCACGGACGACTCGGTCGTGCGCGTCGTGCGCGATCGCCCGCTGCTGATGCGCCGCTCGCGCGGCTACGTCCCGACGAGCCTCGACCTGCCGATCGCGTCCCCGCAGCGCCTGCTGGGCGTCGGCGCCGAGCAGAAGAACGCGTTCTGCATCGCCAAGGGCGACCGCGCCTGGCCCAGCCACCACATCGGCGACCTGAAGAACTACGAGACGCTGCAGTCGCTGGAGACGGGGGTCGAGCACTTCAAGGCGCTCTTCGAGGTGACGCCGGAGCTCGTCGTGCACGACCTGCACCCCGACTACCTCTCGACGCGCTACGCGCTCGGCCTCGACGACGTCAAGCTCTTCTCGGTCCAGCATCACCACGCCCATCTCGCGGCGACGCTCGCCGAGCACGGCGAGACCGGCCCCGCCGTCGGCGCGATCTTCGACGGCACCGGCTACGGCACCGACGGCACGATCTGGGGCGGCGAGATCCTCGTCGGCAGCCTCGAGCGCGTCGCGCGCTCGGGCCGCCTGCGGCCGATCCGGCTGCCCGGCGGCGACGGCGCGATCAAGGAGCCCTGGCGGATGGCGTGCGCCTGGCTGACCGACATGCAGGCGCAGCTGCCGCCGGCGTTCGCCGACATCGCGCAGCCGCGTTGGAACATGGTCGCGCGGCTCTCGCTGCAGGGCACCGGCTCACCGTTCACGTCGAGCGTCGGGCGCCTCTTCGACGCGGTCGCGGCGATCTGCGGCGTGCGCCTCGAGGTCAGCTACGAGGGCCAGGCCGCGGTCGAGTTCGAGGCGCTCGCCGACCGGACCGCCGCCGACCCGTACCCGCTGGAGTTCGAGCATCGAAACCAGTCCGTCGCGCTGGACCCGCGTCCGATGATCCTCGCGGTGCTCGACGACATCGCCGCCGGCGTGCCGGTGTCGACGATCTCGGCGCGCTTCCACGCCGGCCTCGCGCGCGCGACCGCCGACGTGCTCGTGCTCGTCGCCGAGCGCCAGCAGCTCGACCTCGCGGTCCTGTCGGGCGGCGTCTTCCAGAACCGCCTGCTGCTCGAGCTGACGCTCGACGGGCTCGACGCGGCCGGACTGCGCGTGATCGTGCCCGAGAAGCTGCCGCCGAACGACGGCCAGATCGCGTTCGGACAGGTCGCGATCGCCGCGGCGCGGCTCGCCGGCAGCTGACCGCGCGCAGGGTCCGTTTCGCAGCAGCATCCGATCGTGCCGCGCGGCGACCCGCGACGTATGCTCTGCCGATGGACAGCTTCGCCCTGAGCGAGCGCTGGAACGGGTGGACCGACCTCGACGTCATCGTGCAGGCCGCTCGTGCTGCCGTCGAGGCAGGTCCGTTCGACCCGCTCGTCTGCGAGGTCACGCTGGAGTGGGACGACGCGACGACGACGCTCAACAGCCTCGAGGAGCTGCAGGGCCTGCTGGGCGGCGGCGCGGAGCCGCTCGAGCTCGACATCTGGATCGCACACCTCGTCGAGGAAGAGGCTGGGCTGCAGCTCGTCTACAACGGCCGCTGGCTGCAGATCGACGGCTCGGGCAGCGACTGGCAGCGCTCGCGCCAGGCCTACTACGCGGCGCAGGTTGAGATCGCGCTCGTCGCCGGGATCACGACGTTCAAGCTGCCCGAGCTGCCACGCGACACCGTCACCGAGGTACGCAAGCAACGCGGGGTCAAGAACCAGGACCCTGGCCGCGAGGAAGAGGACGCCAACCGGGGCGGCGCTCAGGCCTGAGGCGCGCCGGGATCGTCCGCGGAGGGCGTGCCCGTCTCGCTCGTACCGGGCGCGAACCACTCGGGGATCGTCAGCGGGGCGTCCGCCTCCTGCTCGAGCCGGTCCGGCGGCCAGCGCTGTGGGTATGGCGGGCGCTTCCAGACCCACTGCTCGCCGCAGTACGCGTAGTGAAAGCGAATCTGCTTGAGCAGCTGCCGGCGATGGTCCGGGCAGGCATAGCGACGCGGCCCGAGCAAGCCACCGGCGTGCCACACGAGCCACTCGCCGGGCATCGCGTCGATCAGCTCGCCGAACAGCGATTCGCGCGTCGAGGCGCCGATCGCCGCGCGCGTCGCCTCGTCGGGCAGGCAGCCGCAGATGTCGCACTTGAACCAGTAGCGGACCGGCATCGGCTACAGCGTATGCCTGCTTGCAGGCGCGTGCCAGTGGCAATCTCCGCGGCGCCTGTGCTCCACGCGATGCATGGTCTCAAACGGGGATAGGCCGCTATTGCGACAAGGTGGCAATTCCTTTAGGGTGGCTCGACCAGGTGAACGCGTCAGATGCGGCACCGCGATCCGGGAGATCTGCCATGCGCCGTGTCAGCCGCTTCTGTGCTCGCCGGCATGATCTGCGCCGCCGGCATGCTCGTCAGCGGATGCGGCGATGACGCGGACGGCGGCACGGCGGACTCCGGATCGCAGCTGCAGGTCGGCACGACGGTCGCGCCGATCACGAGCATCGCGGCGAACATCGGCGGCGACAGGGTGAAGATCACCGGCATCGTCCCGGAGGGCACGAACTCGCACACGTTCGAGCCCAAGCCGAGCGTGGCCGAGCTGCTGTCGCAGCTCGACGTGCTGTTCGTCAACGGCCTCAAGCTCGAGGAGCCGACGAAGGAGCTCGCCGAGGAGAACCTCAAGGACGGACGCGGAGATCGTCGAGCTCGGCACGAAGTCGATTCCCGCGAGCCAGTACGCGTATGACTTCTCGTTCCCGAAGTCCGGCGGCAAGCCCAACCCGCACCTCTGGACCGATCCGAAGTACGCGCTGAAGTACGCCGCGATCGTCCGCGACACGCTGTCCGAGCGCGACCCTGATGACGCCGACTACTTCAGCGCCAACTACGACAAGTTCGAGACGAAGGTCGAGGCGTTCGACAAGGCGATGGGGACGTCGTTCGAGACGATCGCGCGCGGCCAAGCGCAAGCTGCTGACCTACCACGACGCGTACGCGTACTTCGGCAAGGACTACGGCTGGGACATCATCGGTGCGATCCAGGTCTCCGACTTCGAGGATCCGACGCCGAAGGAGGTCGCGTCGCTGATCGACCAGGTCAAGAAGACGAAGGTGCCGGCGATCTTCGGCTCCGAGGTCTTTCCCAGCCCGGTGCTCGAGCAGATCGGCAAGGAAGCAGGCGTGAAGTACGTCGACGTCCTGCGCGACGACGACCTGCCAGGCGCACCCGGCGAGCCCGAACACTCGTGGATGGGGCTGATGCACTTCGACTACGTGACGATGACCGAGGCGATGGGCGGTGACGCGAGCGCGCTGAAGGCGTTCAAGCCCGGCGACGTCGCTCCCGACAAGGCGAGCTACCCGCAGTGAGCCACGACCGCGAGCGCGACGAACTGCTCGCGCTCGCGGGCGTCACCTGCGGATACGTCGACGACGCCGTACTCGTCGAGGTCGACCTCGCGATCCACGAACGCGAGTTCGTCGGCATCGTGGGTCCGTCGGGCGCGGGCAAGACGACCGCGCTGCGCGTGGTCGCGGGCAGCATGCGGCCAGCGCACGGTGGAGTGCGGCGGCGCGCCGGTCTGCGGATCGCCTACGTGCCGCAGGTCGAGACGATCAACTGGAGCTTCCCGGTGACCGTCCGCGAATGTGTGCTCATGTCGCGCGTCGGCGGGCGGCGCCTGCCGTGGGCGAGCCGCGCCGAGCGCGCCCAGGTCGGCGAGGTTCTCGGACGGCTCGATATCGGCGAGCTGGCGGATCGCCATATCCGCGAGCTGTCCGGAGGTCAGCAGCAACGCGTGTTCCTTGCGCGCGCGCTGCTCGGCGAGCCCGAGCTGCTGCTGCTCGATGAGCCGACCTCGGGCGTCGATGTCCGGCTGCGCCACGAGATCCTGCATCTGCTCGACGACCTCAACGCCGGCGGTCTGGCGATCGTGCTGACGACGCACGATCTCAACGGGATCGCCGCCCACCTGCCCCGCGTCGTCTGCCTCAACCGCCGCGTCATCGGCGACGGCGCACCGCACGAGGTGCTCACCTCGGACGTGCTCGAGCGGACCTATGGCGCGACGATGCAGGTGCTCGAGCACGGCGGGATGCCGGTCGTCGTCGACAGCTTCCGGCGCCACGCGCAGCATCACCCGCACGGCACCGAGCCCCACGTCCACCCGCACGCCGGAACGCGATGCCTGATGGCCGAGCTGCTGCGCCCGTTCGACTTCGAGTTCTTCCGCAACGGGCTGCTCGTCGCGACGATGGCAGGAGCGCTATGCGGCGCGATCGGCGTCTACGTCGTGCTGAAGGGCATGAGCTACATCGGACACGGGCTGTCGCACGCCATCTTCGGCGGCTTTGCGGCGAGCTCGCTGCTGGGGGTCAACTACCTGCTGGGCGCGGGCGTGTGGGGTGTCGCGTCGGCGCTCATGATCAACGGCGTCACGCGGCGGCGCGTGATCGGATCGGATGCCGCGATCGGCGTCATCACGACGGCGTCGTTCGCGCTCGGGCTGGCGTTGTTCGCGCTCTTCGGTACGAAGGGGCGCAGCTTCGACGCGGCCCTGTTCGGCAGCATCCTCGGGGTCGGGACAGACGACGTCATCGCGATGTTCGTCGTCTGCATCGTCGCGGCGGCACTCATCTTCCTGCGCTACCGGGCGCTGCTGTTCACGACGTTCGACCCTGAGGTTGCCGACGTCGCCGGAGTCAACACCGCGCGGATGGATGCGCTGCTGATGGTCGTGCTCGCCGGATCGATCCTCGCGACGATGCAGGTCCTCGGCGTGACGCTCGTCGCGGCGGCGCTTGTGATCCCAGCGGCGATCGCCCGGATGCTCACGAACTCGTTCGCACGGATGCTCCAGCTCGCCACCGGAATCGGCGCCGTCGCCGGATTCGTCGGGATGAACCTCAGCTACCACTTCGACATCCAGAGCGGACCGTCGATCGTGCTGGTCGCCGCGACGCTGTTCGCGATCGTCTTCATCGTCACCGGCGCGACGGGCCGGCGCCGAGCCGCGGGAATCACCGTGCCGGCGCCGCTTGCCGCGCGTGCCGACTGACCGTTGTCGGTCAGCTCTTGGCCGCTGCGGTGCGCCCGTTGCGGGCCTTGCGCTTCTTCGCGCAGCGGGCGCACAGTCCGACGATCGGGAAGTGCGAGAAGCGCGCTTCGAAGCCCGATAGCTCGCGGACCTTCTCGCGGACGCCGTCGAGCGAGGACGGCTTGACCGATTGCAGCGTTCCACATGACTCGCAGGCGAGGTACTCGCGATCGCCGAGACCCTCGAGCACGTAACGCCCGGGTCCGTGGCCGGCGTGGAAGTGGCGCACGAGTCCGAGCTCGCCGAGCGTCTCGAGATTGCGGTAGACGGACGCGATGTCCGACTGCGTCATCTTGCCCCCAAGACCATCGGCGATGTCCTCGGCGGAGATCGGCCCACGCGCCGCGAGCAAGGCCTCGAGCACAAGACGACGCGCGGACGTCAGGCGCAGCCCGCTGCGACGGACCGCGTCGATCGCCTCGTTGAGGTCGGCGACCACGACGGGCTGACGATCGGGCGAAACGGTCACGGGAAGAGGCTACCCGACGAACTCCTACGCGGAGAGCCTAGTACACGGGGTACTTCGGAGGAACCGTGTAGTCCTTCGCGCGGCTGGCGAAGAGCTTGATCGCCGCCAGGCCGAAGATGAAGCCGCCGATGTGCGCGAAGTACGCGACGCCGCCCCCGCCGCCGGCCGGGTTGGCGAGATCGAAGTAGCCGAACGCGACCTGCTGCAAGAACCAGAAGCCGAGGATCAGCATCGCCGGCAGCTCGATGATCGTGAAGAAGAAGACGATGAAGATCAGCGTGACCACGCGCGCCCGTGGATAGAGCAGGATGTAGCCGCCGAGCACCGCGGCGACCGCGCCGGACGCGCCGATCGTCGGCACGATCGCGTCGGGCCCGACGAGGATCTGGCCGAACAGCGCCGCGATCCCGCCGAGCAGGTAGAAGGCGAGGAACTTGACCGGGCCCATCGCGTCCTCGACGTTGTTGCCGAAGATCCAGAGGAACAGCATGTTGCCGCCGAGGTGCAGGATGCTGCCGTGCATGAACATCGACGAGAAGATCGTGAGGATCGTCGGCGGCGTGTCCGTGACCGTCACCGGATCGACGCCTTCGCAGAGGATCGCCGAGCGCGCCACCCCGTCCGCGCCGAAGACCGCGTCGCACTCCTCGCCCAAGTGCGTGACCTCGTAGGGGATCGCGCCGTAATGGACGACGCCGCTGTCACTCGGTCCGCTGAGGATGCCGCCCTTCTGGAGGACGAAGTAGACGATCACGTTGATCGCGATCAGCGCGATCGTGACGATCGCCGTCCGCTCGGTCGGGATGTTGTCCTTGAGCGGGAACACAGGTCGCCTGCGCGGACCCTACCCGTAAGGCTGTTCGGCTAGGTGACGGTCTCGGGCTGACCGCGAGCGATCAGCGCCTGCACGGCGGCCATCACGTCCTCGGGGACACCGGCCGGGTCGATCAAGCGCTCGAGCGCGAGCCCGTTGGACAGCGCGAGTGTCACGATCGCCCAGCGGTCGCTGCCGAGCGGGCGGTCGCGGGGTCCGATCGCCGCGAGGCCGTCGCGCAGGCGCCGGTAGCGCTCGGAGAACGCCTCGAGCACGGCCGGCTCACGTGCGGCGTGAACCCAGAACTCGATCGACAAGAGCAGGAATCGGGTGTTGCGGTCGTCGACGGGCTGGCGCGCGAGCGCCTCGAAGCGCGACCTGTCGTCGGGGTGCGGCCCCAACACGGCGCCAAGCTCCCCGAGGCGCCGGTCGACGACGTCGTCGAAGAGCGCGAGGAACAGCCCGGCCTTGCTCTTGAACGTCGAATAGACGGCGCCCTTCGTGTACCCGGCATCGTCGGCGACGTCGTCGAGCGTCGTGCCGTGGTAGCCGTGGATGAAGAAGCGCCGCTCGGCGGCCTCGAGCAGCTCGCCGCGCGTCCGCGCGCTGCGCTGCGCCCGGGTCAGCCGCGCTGACGTCATCTCACACGGCCGCGCCGGCGCTCGCGCGCAGCGGCGCCATCCACTCCTCAGGGACGACCGGGCCGATGTGGCCCGCATAGTTCGGCGCGACCCGCTGCGCGAGCTCGGCAGCCGGCCGTTCGCGCACGAACGGCGCGAGGTCCTCGGACAGCAGCAGGGCCGAGACGTTTACGGCGATCTGGTAGTCGGCGGCGTTGAGCTCGTCTCCGTTGAGCACTCCCTCGGCGATCCAGGCGTCGATCTGATCGAGGCGCTCAGGCAGCAGCTCGATGTCCTCGCGACCGGCGTCGTCCGTCGCGCGGTGCACGCCGGTCGCAAGCTTGATGATCACGCGTGCCATCAGGTGCAGCATCGTGCGACCGACCGGCCCGCGGCCCGATGCCAGCACGCTCAGGAACGCCTTGCGGTCACGGCGCCCGGCGCAGTAGAAGATCCGGCGCGTCGCGTTCTGCAGCTCCTCGCCCCAGCGCTCGGCGTCCTGGACGGCGCGGCGGGCGACGGGATCGGCGGGGAAGAGCGGCTTGTCGGGATAGAGCTCGTCGAGCGCGCGGGCGATCCAGCGCGTGCCCTGGACGCGGACGCCGTCGACCTTGATCGCCGGAACGCCCATCGTCTGAAAGCCGCGCAGCAGCAGGATCAGCGCGTGCGCGGCCGGCGGGAGCTTGACGAACGTGTAGTCGAGTCCCTTGTGCTCGAGCAGGAGCCGACCCGTGTAGACGGAGTTCGATCCCGTGAACCCGTAAAGCTTCAGCTTGCCCGCCATCCGCGCCCTCCCGTTTGCGTACCGTCGGTATGTTGATACCGAGGGTACCTGAAGTCAAGCGAGCGCCGCGAGCGGGCCGCTTCCCGGCTCGTCCTGCGGCACGTGCTGGTCGGCGTGGTAGCTCGATCGCACGAGCGGTCCCGCCGCGATGTGGTCGAAGCCGAGCTCGTAGGCGGCGTGCTCGAGCGCCGTGAACTCGTCCGGATGCCAGTAGCGCACGACGGGCAGGTGGCGCTCGGTCGGCCGCAGGTACTGGCCGACGGTGAGCACCTGGACGCCGTGCTCGCGCAGGATCGCGAACGCCTCGACCATCTCCGCGTGCGTCTCGCCGAGCCCGACCATCAGGCCGGACTTCGTCGTGACCTCGTCGCCGCCCATCTCCTTGGCGTTGCGCAGCACGCGGCAGGAGCGCTCGAAGCGCGAGCCGCGCCGCGCGACCGGATACAGCCGCGGGACGACCTCGACGTTGTGGTTGAAGACGTCGGGCCGCTCGGCGATGACCTTCGCCAGCGGCATCTCCTGGCCGCGGAAGTCCGGCGTCAGGACCTCAACCTTGCAGCGCGGGGCCTGGCGGCGGATCTGGCGGACGACGCCGACGAACGCGCTCGCGCCGTAGTCGGGCAGGTCGTCGCGGTCGACCGAGGTGATGACGGCGTGGCGCAGGCCCATCTGCGCGATCGAGCGCGCGACGCGGGCCGGCTCGAGCGGGTCGTTCCACGTCGGCTTGCCCGTGCGAACGTTGCAGAAGCCGCAGCGCCGCGTGCAGGTGTCGCCGAGGATCATGAACGTCGCCGTGCCGCGCTCCCAGCACTCGCCGACGTTCGGGCAGGCGGCCTCCTGGCAGACGGTGTGGAGGTTCTCCTCCTTGATGAGCTTCGTCAGCTCGCGGTAGCGCTCGCCGCCGGGGGCCTGGACCTTGAACCACGGCGGCTTGCGCTCGCGCAGCGGGCGCACGTCGGGCCCGAGCACGCTGAGCACGTCCATCCCGCCTGGGTTGGCGCGCGAACGTGTGGAGAGCCTGCGTTCCTCGGTGGCCATAGCCGCTCTAGCGAGGGTAGCGGCCGGCGCCCTGGCGGCCCAGCAGCAGGGTTGCAACGGGCCTGCCCGGTCGGAGAGACTGGCGCACCGCTAGCAGTCGTCAGGGAGGCCCGGGGATGCAGCACAGCACGATCAGGGTGTCGATCGCGGTGGCGCTCAGCCTCGGCTTGGCGGCCTGCGGAGGATCGAGCAACGGCGACGACACGCTCGCGCGCGGCGAGCTGGCCGCGAAGGCCGACGCGATCTGCCTCGAGGGCGAGAAGTCGGCGCAGGCGGTCACGGCGCCGGCGGACTTCTCGGATCCGGAGGTCGCGGCGGCGTACTTCGAGAAGGTCGTTCCGCTCAACCAGAAGCAGACCGACGATCTCCTGGCGCTCGACCCGGCCGACGACGTCAAGGCCGACTGGGCGGCGGTGATCGCCAAGCAGAACGAGGGCAACGACCTGCTCAAGCAGATCCTTGCAAAGGCGAAGGCCAAGGACGCCAGCGGGCTGGACGACCTCAAGACGTTCGAGTCGGTCGTCGTCGCGTTCGGCGCGGCGGCGAAGAAGATCGGCGCCGACGACTGCGCGGGCGACAGCGCGACGCAGACCTCGACCGGCGCGGACGGCAAGATCAGCGTGCGCTACGACCCGCCGAACGACAAGATCGGCAGCGACGCGAAGCAGATCCTCCAGCTCGGCGGCACCGACGGCGTCGCGGAGGGCTTCACGACGTCGTTCAAGTTGCCCGAAGACATCACGATCCACGTCGTCAACGGGGTCGTCGGACCGCATTACGACCCGCAGGATCGGACGATCACGCTGTCCTACGGCTTCGTGAACTACACGGCCGGGGTGCTGAAGACGAACTTCCCCGAGCTGCGCCGCGACGACCGCGAGTTCGGCAAGCAGCTGGCCGCGGTCGACGCGTTCATCCTCGTCCACGAGTTCGGGCACGCGTTCATCCACGCCTTCGATCTGCCCGTGCTCGGCCGCGAGGAGGATGCTGCCGACGCTGTCGCCACGGTCTTCCTGACGCGCGCGGTCGAGAACGGCGCCGAGTACGCGTTCGACGCGGCGCGCTTCTTCAACGCGCTGTCGAGTCGCCAGCGCAACCTCGCGCCGCAGGACTTCTTCGACGAGCACTCGCTCGACAAGCAGCGCGCGTACAGCATCGTCTGCTGGATCGCGGGCTCCAGCGAGCAGTCCTACCGCGAGGTCGCGCGGCGCCGGCTGCTCAGCGAGGCGCGCCAGCAGCGCTGCCCCGCCGAGTACCAGCAGAAGGTGAGCGCGGTCGAGAAGCTGCTGCAACCGCACGTGCGCGGCTGAGCGGACGCGCGTTCAGGCGCGGCAGACGAAGACGAGATCCGACGCGAGCAGGCCGTAGCGCGCGGCCGCTTCGCCGAGCTCCGCGCGCATGTCGACGACCTCGACGTCGAAGCCGGCGTCGCCGAGCCGGCCGGCGATGTCGGGCGCGTAGAGGCGGACGTGGTCGTGCTGCAGGAACGCGCGCCGGCGCGCGTCGGGCGCGGTGACGCTCGGATCCTCGTAGGTCGTCGCGCGGTCCAGCGCGAGCGGCACCATGACGAGCGTGAAGCCGCCCGGCGCGGTGATCCGGCGCAGCTCGCGCATCGCGGCCGCGTCGTCGGGCACGTGCTCGAGCACGTGCGAGCAGATGACGGCGTCGAAGGCCTCGTCGGGCAGCTCGAGCGCCGTGATGTCGAGCCGCAGGTCGACGTCCTGGGCAGGGTCGAGGTCGGTCGTCACGTAGCGCAGGCCGGCGATCACCTGCAGGCGCCGGCGCAGGCACCACTCGGGCGAGAAGTGCAGCAGCGAGCGGGCGTCGCGCAGCAGCTGCGGGCGGCGCTCCAGGAACAGCCACTGCGCGCGATGGCGCTCCTGTGATCCGCAGCGCCAGCACAGTGCGTCGGGGCGATTCCAGTCGTCCTTGAAGCGGTCGAAGGCGTTGTCGCACAGCGGGCAGGTGACCGCGCTGCCGCGGTGGCGGGCGGTGGCGGCGCGGACGCCGACGGCGGCGCGCAGGCGGCTCATGGCCGGGCCGAGGGGTGAGATGGCTGAAGCGCCGCGTCAGGCGGCAGTTCGTCCGTCGCGGCGCTGAGCGCGGCGCGCGGGACCGCGATCGGCGTGCGCTCGAACGCCTCGGCGAAGCGCGCGGCCATGCGCTGGCGGATGTCCGCCAGCGCCTGGGCTCCGTCGGGCGCCCGCGTCTCCTCGAGCACCGAGGTCATTAGGACGCCGTCGAGGCCGCACGGCACGATCCAGCTGAACGGCTCGAGGTCGTTGCAGACGTTGATCGCGAAGCCGTGCGTCGTCACGTGGCGCGCGACGTGGACGCCGATCGACGCGATCTTGCGCTCGGCGGCCCAGACGCCGGTGAAGTCCGGGCCCTCGTCCGGCCGCGCGCGGGCGCTGATGCCGGCGTCCGCGAGCGCCGCGACGATCGCGCGCTCGATCGTGCGCAGGTAGGCGATGACGTCGTCGATCCGCATGATCGGATAGCCGACGAGCTGGCCCGGCCCGTGGTACGTCACGCGGCCGCCTCGGTCGGTGTCGACGATCTCGATCCCCTGGCCTCGGTACCACGCCTCGCCGAGCGGCAGCTCGCTTGGGTCCGAGCGCCGGCCGCGCGTGTAGACGGGCGGATGCTCGAGCAGCAGCAGCGTGTCCCCGATCAGGTCCGCCTGGCGCGCCGCGCGCAGGCGCTCCTGCAGCGTGAGCGCCTCGCGGTAGTCGATCGCGGGCAGCTGGCAGACCCAGAGCTCGTCGGTCATGAGGCGATGATCGCAGGCGAGCTGACGTCCGCGAAGGCCCGCCGGGTGAGCGCGAGGAAGGCCACCGCCGCCGGCGAATGGCGGCGCCCCGCGCGCGACGCGAGCGTCACGTCGCGCGTCAGCTCGGGCTCGATCAGACGCGTCATGACGATCGGCGCGCCCGGGCCCGCCGCATCCGAGCGCGGCAGGATCGCGACGCCGAGCCCGCCCGATACGAGGCTGCGGATCCGCCGGCTCTCGTTGGACTCGAGCGCGATCCGCGGCTCGAACCCGGCCGCCGCGGCGCCGGAGTCCAGCAGCTCGCGCAGGCGCGATCCCGCGCGGAAGCTGATGAACGGATCGTCCGCGAGCTCGCGCAAGCTGACGCCGTCGCGGCCGGCGAGCGGATGCTGCGTCGGCAGCACGGCGACGAGCTCCTCGGTCACGAGGCGGTGCAGCTCCAGGCCGCGGCTCTGGATCCGCTCGGTGACCGACAGGAAGGCGAGGTCGATGACGTCCTCGCGCAGCATGTCCGCGAGCTCCTCGCTGGACTGCTCGCGCACGGTCAGCTCGACGGCCGGGTGATTGCGATGAAACGACGCCAGCAGCAGCGACAGGTCGACCGGTCCCATCGTGTGCAGCGCGCCGACCGACAGACGCCCGCCCTGCACCCCGGCGAGCGTCTGCAGCTCGGACTGCGCGGCGTCGAGCTCGGCGAGGATGTGTCGCGCGCGGGCGACGAGCAACTCGCCGGCGGCGGTCAGCGCGACGCGCCGCGTCGTGCGCTCGACGAGCGCCAGCCCGACCTCGGTCTCGAGCCGCGAGATCTGTTGCGACAACGCGGGCTGGGCGATGTGCTCGCGGGCCGCCGCGCGCGTGAAGTGACGCTCGTCGGCGAGCGCCACGAGGTAGCGCAGCTGGCGAAATTCCATAGGCACAGCTTATAAGTAGACGCCAACACTGGTATTGGACTTCTGGATGGGCCTGGTGCACGATTGTCGAGCCACTCACCTCGCGCATCCCCGCCAGGCCGGTTTGTCTCTCCTCCCGCCGCCGGCCTGGCGGGTTGCGTCGGGCCCACGACAGCTCCCGCGAGGGCGCGCCGATCTCCTCCCCCGGCGCGCCCTTCGTCGCTGCTGGCCGACCGATTACGCTTGCAGCCCGATGCGGTACGCGGACCCCTTTCGCGCGGCGGGACGTCCGGAGACCACGGATCACGACTTCCTGCTCAACTGCTCCTGCGGGATGGAGCAGCGCCTCGACGAGATGACGATCGACGAGAGCGGTCCGATGACGCTGTACGAATGCGTGCGCTGCACGAAGAGCATCGTCGGCGTGCTCGTCGACGATCCGGCGCTCGACGAGACGCCCGAGCCACAGGGCATGTCCCGCTGGGGGGAGCGTTCCGGCCACAAGCTGCGCGGCTTCATCATCGGCTCGCGCGTCGACATCGCGTTCCGGCCCGAGGACGCCGAGGCCGACCTGCTGCGGCTGCCCGCGACGCCCTACTTCTTCACGCGCTACCTCGATCTGTGAGGCGGCCGCCGCGGCGGCTACAGCTCGTAGCTCTCGACGCGCTTCTTCACGCTCGCCAGGAAGCGCGCCGCCAGCGCGCCGTCGAGCGCGCGATGGTCCCACGAGAGGCCGAGGATGACCATCGGGCGGATCGCGATCGCATCCTCGCCGAAGGCGTCGGTGACGACGACCGGGCGCTTGACGATCGCCTCGACATCGAGGATCGCGACCTGCGGCTGGGCGATCACCGGCGTCGCCATCATCGAGCCGAACTGGCCCGGGTTCGTGATCGTGAACGTCGCGCCGTGGACGTCGTCGGGGGTGAGCTGGCGCGCGCGGGCACGGCGCGCGAGGTCGCGGATGCGCCGCGACAGGCCCTCCGGGGAGAGATCCTGGGCGCCGCGCACGACCGGCACGATCAGGCCGTCCTCGCCGAGCGCGACGGCGATGCCGAGGTTGACCTGCTCGTGGACCGTGTGCGTGTCGTCCTCGAGCCAGGCATTGAGCAGCGGGAACTCGACGAGCGCGCCGATCGTGCAGCGGGCGATCAGCGGCAGCGCCGTGATCGCGAGCTTCTTGCGCGCGAGCTCGATCCGCGAGACGTCGACCTCGATCCAGGTCGTGCAGGTCGCCGCGGTCTCCTGCGAGCGCTTCATGTGCACGCCGATCGCCTGGCGCATGCGCGACAGCGGGCGGCCCTCCGGCGGCGTGTACGGGCCGCTCGTCGAGGCGCCGGCGCCGGGCCGGTAGGGGCTTTCGATGTGCAGCGTCGGCTCCGCGGCGCCGGCGGCGGGCTGCGCCGCGCTACCGCGAGCAGCGACGACCGCCATCACGTCCTTCTTCTGCACGCGACCGTCGCGGCCGGTGCCCTCGACCTCGTCGAGGTCGACGCCGTGCTCGTCGGCGATTCGCTGGACGACCGGGCTGTAGCGACGCGAACCGCGCTCGGGCGCGCTGCGATTCGCGCGGGCGGGTGGGCGGGCGGGTGCCTGGGTCGGGGCCGGCGGCGGCGTGCTGTCCGGCGCTGCGCGCGGCGGCGGCTGGTCGTTCTCGGAGCTGTGCGGCTCGCCGGGCCGGGCGTCGGTGGCGATCCGCGCGAGCGTGACGCCGACGTCGACGGTCACGCCGACCTCGACGAGCACCTCGAGCAGCCGTCCGGAGGCCGGCGCGGGCACCTCGGTGTCGATCTTGTCGGTCGAGATCTCGCAGATCGTCTCGTCGGCCTGGACCCAGTCGCCGCGCTGCTTGCGCCACTCGACGACCGTCCCCTCCGCGACGGAGACGCCCATCTGCGGCATCGTCACGTCGACGACGGTCGAGCTATCAGTACTCGAGGAGCTGACGGCAGGCCTCCCTCACGCGATCGACGGATGGCAGGACGGCGGCCTCGAGCGTCGGCGAGAACGGGATCGGCACGTCCGGCGAGGCGACCCGCAGGATCGGCCCGTCGAGATCCTCGAAGCCGAACTCGGCGATCAGCGCAGCCACCTGCGCGCCGGCCGCGCATGTCTGGTTGGCCTCGTCGACGATGACGACCTTCGAGCACTGGCGGACGGCGGACAGGATCGCGGCCTCGTCGAGCGGCACGAGCGAGCGCAGGTCGAGCACCATGATCGAGGCGTCGTCGAGGTCCTCGGTCGCCTCGAGCGCCGTGTGCACCATCGCGCCGTACGTGATGACGACGAGATCGCTGCCCTCGCGCGCGACGCGGGCGCTGAACGGCGTCTCGTACGAGCCCTCCGGCACCTCGCCCTTGACGCGTCGGTAGAGGTTCTTGTGCTCCATGTAGATGACCGGGTTGGGGTCGCGGATGCTCGCGATGATCAGGCCCTTGGCGTCCTCGGGCGTGCTCGGCGCGACGACCTTCAGCCCCGGCGAGTGCATGAACCAGGCCTCGGGGTTCTGGGAGTGAAACGGGCCGCCGGAGAAGCCGCCGCCGCTCGGCAGGCGGACCGTGATGTTCACCGGCAGGCCCTGGCGGTAGAGCATCTTGCCGGCGACGTTGATGATCTGATCGAAGCCGCAGGAGACGAAATCGGCGAACTGCATCTCGCAGACCGGCCGCAGCCCGACGACCGCCGCGCCGACGGCCGTGCCGACGATCCCCGACTCGGCGAGCGGGGTGTCCATCACGCGGCCGGCCCCGAACTCCTCGATGAAGCCGTCGGTGACCTTGAAGGCGCCGCCGTAGACGCCGATGTCCTCGCCCATCAGCAGGACGCGCTCGTCGTCGCGCATCTCCGTCCGCAGACCGTCGGAGATCGCGCGCAAGTAGGTCATCTCGCTCATGCCGGCACCCGGAACCCGCTCCACGGCGCCTGGCCGTCCTCGAGCAGGACCTCGTCCGCCTCGCGCGGATGGAAGAGGCGGTCGGTCGCGGTCGCGGGATCGGGCATCGGCCCGGCGAGCGCCTGCTTGGCGGCCGCCTCGACCTCGGCCCGGACCTCCTCGCGCAGCGCGTCGACATCGACGTCGAGCGCCTTCAGGCGCGCGATCTGGCGATCGATCGGGTCGCGCTTGCGCCACACCTCGACGAGCGACTTCGGCACGTACTTCATGTCGTCGTGCGCGCCGTGGCCGTGCATGCGCATCGTGACCGCCTCGATCAGCGTCGGGCCGCCGCCGGAGATCGCGCGTTCGCGTGCCTCGCGCGTCGCCTCGAAGACCGCCTCGACGTCGTTGCCGTCGACCGACACGCCGGGGAAGCCATAGCCGGCCGCACGCTCGACCGGGTTGACCGCGAACTGCTGCTTGATCGGCGTCGAGTACGCGAACTGGTTGTTCTCCAGGACGAAGATCACGGGCAGGTGCTGGACGCCGGCCCAATTCATCGCCTCGTGGAAATCGCCGCGCGAGGTCGAACCGTCGCCGAACCAGGTCAGCGCGCAGCGTGGCTCGTCGCGCAGCTTGAAGGCCATCGCCATGCCGGCGGCGACGAGCATCATGTCGGGCAGCATCGAGACCATGCCGACGCAGCCCGTGCGGTAGTCGCCGAAGTGGACGTTGCCGTCGCGGCCGCTCGTGATGCCGGCCTCGCGGCCCATGTACTGGCTGAGGATCGCCGCCGGCTGCACGCCGCGCACGAGGTGGGCGCCGAGGTCGCGGTGCAGGACGCAGAGGCGGTCGGCAGCCGCCATCGCCCAGGTCGCGCCGACGGAGACGGCCTCCTGGCCGAAGCCGTCGTAGAAGGACCCGGGGACCTTGCCCTGCCGGTAGAGGTTCATCGCGCGCTCCTCGATCGCGCGCATCAGCAGCATCGCGCGCAGCAGGCCGATCCGGTCGTCCGGAGTCAGCTGCGCGGATGGGCTTTCGTGGGCGGGTCTGCTGGGACCGATCTGAACGTCCGTACTGCTGGTCGCCATCTTCGCCTTTCGTCTCGGCGGTAGAGGAACGGGATCTCCGCCTCTCCTTCTTCGACGTCTCACCGGGATCTCCGTGAGAGACACCAACCGTCATGGCCGAGGGTACCGGGTCGTACGCTGGTTCGATGCGGAACCGGGGACCAGGCTCGCGCGGGGCGGGGCTGCGGCGGCTGCGCTGGCGGATGCGCGGCGCCTGGCTGTGGCCCGCGTTCGTGATCCTGACCGGCCTCGAGACCGCGCTCCTGCGTTGGCTTCCGATCTCCGGCGAGGGCAGCGGGTGGATCGCAGCGCTGCTGCTCGCCGGCTGCCTGAACGTCGGCGCGATCGCGCTGATCGGCGGGCTTGGGGGCGTCCTGCTTCGGCGGCGGCGGCGCGACCTGCCGAAGGTCGTCGCCGACGACTACGCCGGGCTCGCGGCGCTCGCCGCCGTCGGCCTCGCGCTGCTCGTCGCGGGCAGCGTCCACCGCCCCGATCTGCAGGCCACGCGCGAGGCGTTCGCGGCCCAGTCGATGGCCGTGCGCTTATGGGTCGAGGCCAACGGCGACGACTTCGCGCGCGCGCACGTGGACGGGGCCGACTCGGTCAAGGTCGACGAGGACCTGTACCGCACGTGCGTCCCGGGACCGGACCCCAAGCGCTGGCTGTGTCTCGTCGTCGACACCTCGCACGAGCCGCCGCGCGTCAAGCGCGACACGAGCCGCGAGTCCAACGCCTCACAAAATCCGCGCGGGGTCTTCAGGTAATCGCCGCCGCTGCCGATGAGAGCTATGGATGTCGGGGACCAGGGCTCTGTTTACATCGATTGGCGTCAGTTTCTCGCTCGTCGCTGCCGCCGCGCTCTCGCTGCTGGCCGTGAGCGCCGTCTTCGCGTTCGGTGGCTGGTCGGACCCGGTCGTCGAGCCGATCAACCAGGCCGCGATCGTCCTCGCCGAGCTCGACGGCGAGCCACCGCCCGGTGCCGAGCAATCGCCCGTCGTCCTGGCCGAGGTCACCCGTAGCGAGCCCCGGCGCAAGAGCTCGCGGCCGGCGCGCACGACGCGGCGCCCCGCGCGCAGCACGAAGCAGGTCGCGCCGCTGCCGGACGTGACGACCCATCCGACGGTCACGGCGGTCGCGCCGTCCGAAAGCGACGTGCCGGCGGAGACCGTCGCGCCGGCGTCGGTCGTCGAGCAGCGCAAAAGCCTGGGCAACGGTCTGCGAACCGCGGGCCAGGATCTCAGCACGACCGTCGAGGACACGGGCAGCGCGCTCGCCCAGGTGACGCAGCCGCTGGCGCCGCCGGTCAGCTCCGCGATGCAGAAGATCATGAACCTCGTCGCAACATTGCTGCGCCGCGCGACTGGCGGGCTCGGCGACGTCGTCGACGGCCTGCTGCCGGCGAAGTAGCAGCGCGCTGTCGCTCAGGCGAAGGCGAGCGCCAGCGGGCGCTCGAGCAGCGCGCGGATGCGGGCGAGGAACTGCGCCGCCTCGGCGCCGTACAGGATGCGGTGATCGCAGGCCAGCGTGACGGTCATCATGTGGCGCGCCGCGACCGCGCCGTCCTGCGCCACGACCGCACGCGGCTCGAGCGCGCCGACGGCGAGGATCGCGGCCTGCGGCGGGTTGATGACCGCGCTGAAGTCCGTCACGCCGTACATGCCGAGGTTCGAGACCGTGAACGTGCCGCCGCTGAGCTCGGGCGGGGTGATGGCTTGCGCCCGCACGCGCTCGGCGAGCGCGCGCGTCTCGCGGGCGATCTCGCGCAGCGACTTGCGATCGGCGTCGAAGACCGTCGGGACGACGAGCGCGTCCAGCGCCGCGACGGCGACGCCGACGTTGACGCGGCCGTAGAGCTCGAAGCGGGCATCGCGGTAGCTTCCGTTGACGCGCGGGAACTCGCGCAGCGCGATCGCGCACGCCTTGACGACGATGTCGTTGTAGGACGGCACGTCGCCGCCGAGCGCCTTGAGCTCGTCGCGCAGCGCGACGCAGGCCTCCATGTCGATCTCGATCCGCAGCTCGAACGTCGGGATCGTCGCGCGCGACTCCGCCATGCGGCGGGCGATCAGGCCCTGCGTGCGGGTCAGCTCCTGGACGGTGACGTCGCCCTTGGCGGTGCCGGTCTCCGGCGGCGGTGGGGCGGCGGCCGGAGCCGCCGGCGGCGGGGCCCCGGCGGGGGTGTGTAGTTCTGGCCGTCCAGAGGTCGAGTACGTCGACACACCCGCTGCCGCGGGGGGCGTCGCGGCGCGCTCGACGTCCTCCTTGACGATCCGACCGCCCGGGCCGCTGCCGGCGATCTCGTGCAGGTCGATGCCGCGCTCGCTCGCCAGGCGGCGCGCGAGCGGCGAGGCCTTGACGCGGGCGGCGGCTGGCTCCGCGGGCGCGGCCGCGGCCGCCTGGGGCTCGGCGGCTGGCTCCGTCGGCTCGGCGGCCGCCGGCGCGGTCGCGGGCGCCTCGGGCTCCGCGCGGCCGCCGTTCGCACCGCCGTCGAGCGTCGCGATGACGCTGCCGATCGGCAGCGTCTCGCCGGCGTCGGCAACGATCTTCAGCACGCCCGACGCGTCGGACTCGTACGTCAGCGTCGCCTTGTCGGTCTCGATCTCCGCCAGCGGCTCGCCGCGCGCGACCGCGTCGCCGTCGGCCTTCAGCCACTTGAGGATCGTGCCTTCCTCCATCGAATCGGACAGGCGCGGCATTACGATCTCGGTCATCGGTGCGCCGTCCGGTCTGAGAACGTCGCGCGCACGGCGTCGACGACCTGTTGCTCGTGCGGGAACGCGAGCTGCTCGAGCGCCTTGGAGTACGGCATCGGCACGTCGGCGCCGGTGACGCGCTGGACGGGCGCGTCGAGATCGTCGAACGCCTGCTCGGCGACGAGCGCCGCGAGGTTCGCGCCGACGCCGCCGTGCGGCCAGCCCTCCTCGACGATGACGCAGCGGTTGGTCTTGCGCACGGAGGCGAGGATCGTGTCGAGGTCCAGCGGGCGCAGCGTGCGCGGGTCGATGATCTCGGCCTCGATGCCGTGCTCCTCGCTCAGCGTCCGCGCGGCGCGCGCTGCCGTCAGCGCCATCCGCGAGATGCCGACGATCGTCACGTCCGAGCCCTCGCGGCGGATCGCGGCCTCGCCGAATCGCACGGTGAAGTCGTCGTCGTCGGGCACCTCGCCGCGCTGCCCGTAGAGGTACTCGTGCTCGATGAAGACGACCGGGTTGTCGTCGCGGATCGCGGACTTCAGCAGCCCCTTCGCGTCGGCCGCGGTCGTCGGCGTCGCGACGAGCAGGCCCGGGACGTGCAGGTAGAGCGCCTCCCACGAGTGCGAGTGCGTGGGGCCGAGCTGGTGGCCGGCGCCCTGCGGCATGCGGATCACGAGCGGCACCTTGACCTGTCCGCCGAACATGTAGCGGATCGTCGCCGCGTGGTTGACGATCTGATCCATCGCCAGCAGCGAGAAGTTGATCGTCATCAGCTCGACGACCGGCCGCAGCCCGGTCATCGCGGCGCCGACGCCCATCCCGACGATCGTGTTCTCGGAGATCGGCGTGTCGCGTACGCGCCGCTCGCCGAACTGCTCGAGCAGGCCGGCGGTGACCTTGAAGGCGCCGTTGAAGACGCCGATGTCCTCGCCCATCAGCATGACGTTCGGGTCACGTTCCATCTCCTCGCGCAACGCCGCGTTGAGCGCCTCCCGGTAGCGCATGACCGTCATCGCGCTCAGTCCTCGTCCCGCTGCGCGTCGTCTGCCGGCTTGAGCGTCGGAGCGCCGGCGTGCTCGGCGGACTGCGGGAGGTCGGCGCGGTCCATCCCGCGCTCGTCCTCGCCGCGGTGCGGCGTCGGCGTACGCTCGTCGACGGAGTACCAGCCGCGGACCTGGTCGCCGAGCACGTAGATGTCGTCGTAGAGGGCGTTCGGCGACGGGTGCGGCGAGGCGTCGGCGAACGCGACGGCGCGGTCGACGCGCTCGATCGTCTCGCGGTCCATGCGCTCGCGCGCGGCGGCGTCGAGCATCCCGGCCGCCACGAGCTGGTCGCCGAAGACCGCGATCGCGTCGCGCTTGCGCCACTCGTCGACCTGCTCCTTCGTGCGGTACTCCTCGGGGTCGGCCATCGAGTGGCCGCGGAAGCGGTACGTGACGGCCTCGACGAGCACTGGCTGGCGCTGCTCGCGCGCGATCTGGATCGCCTCCGAGGTCACCCGGTGCGTGTCGACGACGTCCATCCCGTCGCAGCGCATCCCGGGCACGCCGAAGCCCTCGCCCTTGCGCATGAGGTCGGTCACCGCGGAGTGGCGCTCGATCGACGTGCCCATCCCGAACTGGTTGTTCGTGACCATGAAGACGACCGGCAGGCGCCAGAGCGCGGCGAGATTCATCGTTTCGCCGAACGTGCCCTGGTTCGAGGCGCCGTCGCCGAACTGGCAGAGCGTGACCTCGTCGTGGCCGAGGTAGTCCGACGCCAGCGCGAAGCCGGCGGCGATCGGCAGGTTGCCGCCGACGATTCCGTAGCCGCCCATGAAGCGGCGCTCGAGGTCGAACATGTGCATCGATCCGCCGCGGCCCTTGCAGAGTCCGTCGACGCGACCGAAGAGCTCGGCCATCACGCGGTCGGGATCGCTGCCGCGCGCGAGCGTGTGGCCGTGCGAGCGGTACGTCGAGATCAGGTAGTCCGCGTCGCGCAGCGCTCGCGTCGAGCCGACGATCGTCGCCTCCTCGCCGATCGCGAGGTGCAGGAAGCCGCCGACCTTCGCCTTCGCGTACATCTCACCGGCGCGCTCCTCGAAGCGGCGGATCAGCATCATCGTCGCGAGCCACTCGAGCGCGACGTCGGGCTCGGGGAGCCCCGCGTGCTCGGCTGGTTGCGCGACGCGCTCTGCCATCGAGAGGTCCAGGGTACCGGCCGTTGTCGCCTGCCCTCGGGGCCCCACGTGTGAACGTGGACCGGCACGCCTTGCGGGTGAGGTGAACCTCTCATACGGTCGTCGCCTGCAGCAAGCCGGGCCGCTGGTGCTTGGGGATGAGAACGCGGCTTCGTCCTTCGCGGGACCTATCGAGTACGCCTCTCTTGGAGAACACATGAACAAGCACATCCCCAGGGACGTTCACCATGAACGAGCACTACTACGCCTGGGCGCATTTCTCGCCGCCTCCGCCTGCGGCAGCCTGCAGCAACCCGTTCGCGTGGTTGTTCGGCGGCTGTAGCTCGGCGCCGCCTCCGCCCCCGCCGCCGGCGGCTCCACCGCCGCCGGTCGCGCCTCCGCCACCGCCGGTCGTGCCACCGCCGCCGCCGCCGGCCAACTGCAACCCGTTCGCGTGGCTCTTCGGAGGCACGCCCTGCTGATGCCGCCGAGCGACCACCTCCTCGCGTTCGCCGTGCTCGCGTTCGTGCTGATCGCGGTGCCGGGGCCAAGCGTGCTGTTCGTCGTCACGCGCTCGCTGACGCTCGGCCGCAGCGCCGGCGTCGCGACGGTCGTCGGCAACACCGCCGGGGTCTACGTGCAGGTGATCGCCGTCGCCTTCGGGCTGGGAGCACTCGTGCAGGATTCGACCGAGCTGTTCACGGCGATCAAGCTGTGCGGCGCGGGCTACCTCGTGTTCCTCGGCGTGCAGGCGTTTCGCCACCGGCGCTCGCTGGCCGTGGCGCTCGATCAGCGGGTCGAGCCGAAGCTTCTGCGCCGGATCCTCGCCGACGGCTTCGTCGTCGGCCTGCTCAACCCGAAGGCGATCGTCTTCTTCATGGCGGTGCTGCCGCAGTTCATCGACCGCTCGAGCGGGTCGGTCGCGCCGCAGCTGCTCGTGCTCGGAGCGATCTTCGCCGCGATCGCGCTGATCAGCGACAGCCTCTGGGCGCTGCTCGCGGGCACGGCGCGCGCCTGGCTCGTCTCGTCGCCCGGCCGCCTCTTCGCGATCGGCGGCACCGGTGGCCTCGTGATGATCGGGCTCGGCGCCGGGCTCGCGGTCAGCGGGCGGCCGAAGAGCTAGCTGCGGCGACGCGTGCCGGCGGTTGGCGCCGGCCGTGGGGTGGACGCCTGCGCTCGTGAACCGCATCGGTGACGAAGGCGGGTTCGTGCGCCTGCGGTGGATGTGCCGCGCCGGGCCGATGTCGGATGGAGAACCGACAGCTCGGCGGATCGTCGGCCGACCGCTGTCATTTATCCATGGCATACGCGGAGAACTGACCGCTCGGCGTCGAGACGCGCCGCCGATGTCACTTCTCCATGCGCCGCGGGAAGCAGTGACGGATCGCCCGTCGCGCAGGCTCGATCCGTCACTCGTTCATCACATGCGGGAAGCAGCGACGGATCGGCCGCCGGTCAGGCTCGATCCGTCACTCGCTGCCGCCGATTCGACCGCCCAGCGCCCCGGCGACCCGTTCCTCATCGATGCCGTACACGAGCGAGAGCGCCCGAGCGACCCCCTGAGCGGCGACCAGCGCTGGCGCCGGCCACGCGCGCGAACAGCTACACGTCGCCCCAGCGGGCGAGGAACTCCTGCTCGTCGAGGCCGGCCAGCTCCTCGCGCAGGCGCCGGGCGCGCTTGGCGGCCTCGGGCGCGGGCAGATCCCAGAACAGCACGACCTCGCCGGACGCGACCTCGACGACCTCGAGGTGGTCGATCCGCGACGGGTCCATGCGGACCGGGCGGCGGTTGGCGCGGGTGTGCAGGAGCCGGTAGCTGCGGTTGGCGCGCATGAAGCGCGACGCTATGTGATCGGCGCGGATCTCGCGCCGTCACGCGGAGTTCGGCTCAAACCATGGGTGATCAGGCCGAATCGAACGCGCAGCCGAGATCGGCCGCCAGCGCCGCGAGGCGCCGGTCGGAGGTCCATAGCGTGGCGTCGCCCGTGAGCTTCGTGGCCGCCAGCAGCTGGGCGTCGACGTAGCCGATGCCGGTCCCGTGGAGCTCGTGGCGCTCGATGACGAACAGCACCTCCGCAGGCGTCGCCGAGGTCGCCTGCGGAAGGCCGTCGAGGAGTCCCAGAACCTCCTGGCGCCGACTGAGGTTGCCGAGCGCGATCTCCCCGACGACCCATGGGTGGGCGAGGACGGTGGCTTGCTCGAGGAGGCCCGCGAGGACTGCGTTGCTCGCGCGCAGATGATCGACCCAGACCGACGTGTCGACAAGGATCACCGCGCTGGGGCTCGCCGGCGCGGCACGTCGTCAAGCGTGGGATCGCTGCCGCCAAGCCGCGCCAGCCGGCGGGCGCTCTCGCGCTCGATCAGTGCGACGAGCGCCTCGCGCACGAGCGCGCTCTTCTCGCGGGTGCCGGTCAGCCGCTGTGCCTCGGCCAGCAGGCCGTCGTCGAGCGACATTGTGGTTCGCATCCCCATCCTTTCCACAAAGGCATTGATAGGCGCATCAGATGATGTCACGAATCATGCCTCTACGCTACGGGGCTCCGGCCGCCCGATGGGCCGCTGGGCGTCACGCCGCGAGCGCACCGAGCGCCTCGTCGGGGTAGCGGTCGTAGACGTGTTGCAAAAGCTCGGAGAAGCTCAGCCCGCTGATCTCGCGGCGGATCGCGGCGAGCTCTGCCAGCGCCTGCGGGTGCTCGTCGTCGGCGCGTCGCCGCAGCTCCTCGGCGAACTCCCGGCCCGTCGGGGCTGAGCCCCAGAAGCTCCCAGGACGCGCCCTCGATCGGCGTCGCGTCGACCAGGCGCTCGCGGCGCAGCCGGCGTACATCGCCGTACAACGCCCGGCTCATCGGCCCGTACGCATAGGGCTCGAAGGCGTAGCGCGCGTCGTCCTCGAGCGGTGTGCGCATCGCGAGCAGGAACATGCCCTTCTGCACGCGCACGGGGTCGAGCGCTCCTCCGGGATCGGCTGCCAGGAAGGCGATCAGCCAGTCGGAGCGGCGCAGCATCGCTCGAGACCGTACGGGCCGCGACGTGTCAGGTCAGCACGTCCGCGCGACAACTCTGCGTCAATCCTCCGCGCCGTTCAGCGTGTCGTAGTGGCGCGCGATCTCGGCGGTCGGGACCCCGATGCCGTCGGCGAGCCGCGTGATCGCCTCCCAGGCGCCCAGTGAGATCAGTGACGCGTATGCGTCGGGGGTGCGCCACTACTGCATCGACTCGTTCTCCGAGGTCGAGAAGCTTGCGTTCGGAGCGCCCGGGAGCCGCGTCTATGTCCGCCTTGCGGTCGATGACAGCACGAGCGTGTTCCCGCTCAGCGCCAAGTTCGGCGTCGACGCCAAGACAGCGGTCGAGATCATGCTGCTCGCCCGCGATGCCGCGTTGACGCCGTGGGGCCTGACGTTCCACGTGGGCTCTCAATGCCTGCACGCTGCCGCCTGGGCGGACGCGATCGCCAAGGCCGGCATCGTCATGAACGATCTACTCGACGAGGGGATCCACGTCGCTGCCCTGAATATCGGGGGTGGCTTTCCAGTGCAGTACCACGCCGAGACGCCGGGGCTGGCCGAGATCGGCGCAACGATCGCCGAGGCCGTGACGGATCGCCTTCCTTACCCGTGAAGGTCATAGCCGAGCCCGGCCGCGTGCTTGTTGCCAACGCCGCGACTGCGGTCGCGACCGTGATCGGTCGGGCGAGACGTCGTGACGGGGAGTGGCTGTACCTCGACATCGGCGTGTTCACCGGCGTCATGGAAGCGCTCGAAGAGGGCGAGTCCGTCGGTCCGCCGATCGTTGCACCGCGGTCCGCCGGCCCACTCCGATCGTTCACGGTCGCCGGGCCGACCTGCGACCAGGCCGACACGATCGCTCGAGACGTGGCGCTGCCTGTCGGGATCGAGGTCGGCGATCGCGTGGTGCTGCTGTCGGCCGGTGCTTACAGCCTCAGCTACACCGGCGCGTTCTGTGGATTCGGAGCACCCGACGTCATGCTCATGAATGCCGTCGCACGCTCCCAGCCTCGCCTGCCGCAGGCGACCCCATGCTCTCTGACGAACTGCTTGGAATCGCCGGGGCATGTGTGGTGGCTGTCGCCGGCATCTACTACATCGTCGATGTGCTGCGAGGCCGCAGCAGTCCGCATGCCGGATCGTGGCTCGTATGGAGCGTGATCGGGATCCTCGGCTTCGGCGCATCGAGCGAGGCGGGCGCCGGGCCAGGGAGCTATGCAGCCGGCGTCTACGTAGCGGCCTACACCGTGACCTTCCTCATCAGCCTGAACCCTCGCTTCGGCAAGCCCGACATCGACTGGTACGACTGGCCTCTCTGTGGCGTGGCCGTCGTAGGGGTCGTGCTGTGGCACCTTGGGCCCCTATCGGGCGCGGCGGCCGCGAGCCTCGCGGTGTTGTGCGACACCATCGGCCTGTGGCCCACCCTGCGAGAGGCTTGGCGCCGCCCGCTGCTTGAATCCCCGGGCGCCTGGAGCGCCGATGCGGTCGGTAACACGATGTGCCTGTTCGCGATCAGCGACGCGCGCTACGCGGCCATCGTCTATCCGGCGTACCTGGTCGCGGCGACCGGCGCGGTCGCGGCCGTGCTTATCCTGCGGCGGAGGCGTTACAGGAGCAGCGCCGCCGCCTCCAGCCCGTCCACCCCATAGCACACCGCGCCCGCACACCAGATCGCCGGAACGCTGATCACCCCCCGCCCAACCGCCGCCTCGGTCCTGCGCGACAGCGCCTCGCGCACCGAGCGCAGCTCGACGGCCTTCAGCACCGCCGACGGGTGCATCTCGCAGGCCGCCGCCGCGATCAGCACATTGTCCGGGATCGAGAGGTCGTGGCCGCCAGCGTAGACCTGGCGGAAGGCGGCTTGGGCGAACGCGACGCCGCGGCCGATGCTCGCCGCGTACGTCGCGGCGCGCATCGCGAACGTCGAGTCCAGCGGCAGCTCGGCGGGCCACCTCACGGCCTGCAAGCCCTGACGGGCCGCGGCGCGCTCGAACTCCGAGAGCTCGATCTCGCGCTCCTCGGCGCAGCGCCAGGCGCCGAAGCCAAGGCCGCCCGGAAGCTCCGCTGCCAGCACCGGGCGCCACTCGCACGGGCCCGGCAGCGTGCGCAGGATCCGCTCGGCCACGAGGTAGCACCACGGCTCCGCGAAGTCGAAGTAGAACGCCGGGCCGTCAGCCGTGGATGAGCCAGCCATCAGCGTCGCGGGCGGCCTCCATGACCGCCTCCGAGAGCGTTGGGTGACCGTGCACGATGCGCGCGACCTCGCCGAAGCCGCCCTCGAGCGAGCGCACGTTGACGAGCTCCTGGATCAGCTCGGTCGCCTTCGTGCCGATGATGTGCCCGCCGAGCAGCTCGCCGTACGTGCGGTCGCCGACGACCTTGACGAGGCCCGTGCGGTCGCCGTAGACCGTGCCGGCGCCGACGGCGCCGAAGCTGACCTTGCCGACGACGACGTCGTGGCCGTCGTCGCGCGCCTGCTGCTCGGTCAGGCCGAAGCTCGCGACGTTCGGCAGGCAGAACGTCGCGCGCGGGATGTCGACGTGCTCGAGCGGATGCGTCTGGAGGCCGGCGGCGTCCTCGGCGGCGATGATGCCCTCGTCGGAGGCCTTGTGCGCGAGCGCCGGGCCGGGCACGAGGTCGCCGATCGCGTAGACGCCGGCAAGCGACGTGCGCAGGGCGCCGTCGACGGCGATCAGGCCGCTCTCGGTGAGCGCGATGCCCGCCTCCTCGAGGCCGAGGTTCTCGATGTCCGGGGCGCGGCCGGCGGCGATCACGAGCCACTCGGCCTGCGCCGGCTCGCCTGCGACGCTGAACGTGACGGCGTCGTCGCCGGAGACGACGTCCTCGACGAAGACCCCGGCGCGGACCGTGATGCCCTGCTTCTTGAAGCCGCGCTCGGCGAGCTTTGAGATGTCGGCGTCCTCGGTCGGCAGCACGCGGTCGAGGCCCTCGTAGAGCGTCACGTCGCTGCCCAGCCGGGCGTAGGCGGAGGCGATCTCCGTGCCCGACGCGCCGGCGCCGACGACCGCGAGCGTCTTCGGCAGCTCGCTGAGCGCCCACGCCTCCTCGGTGCCGATCACGCGGCCGCCGAAGCGCGTGCCGGGCAGCGGTCGCTTCACCGAGCCGGTCGCGAGGATCACGGTCTGCGCCGCGATCTCCGTGCCGTCGAAGTTGCCGCCGACCTTCACGTTGCCTTCGTCGGTCACGACGCCGTGGCCCTCGATGACGTCGATCCCGTTCTTCTTCATCAGCCCCGCGACGCCGCCGGTCAGCGTCTTGACGACCTTGTCGCGGCGCGCCCCGACGGCGGCGAAGTCGACCGTCGGCTCGCCGACAATGATGCCGAAGTCGCCCGCCTCGCGGATCTCGCCGAGCACGTCGGCGACGCGTAGCACCGCCTTCGCCGGGATGCAGGCGTAGTTCAGGCAGCGCCCGCCGATCCGGTCGACCTCGACGACGGCGACCGTCATGCCGAGCTGGGCGGCGCGGATCGCGGCGACGTAGCCGCCCGGGCCGGAGCCGATCACGATGCAGTCATAGGAGCCGTCGGCCATCGTCAATCGAGCCTATCGACCGGCGCCCGCGGCGGGCGGGGCGGCATCTGCAGGCGCGCCATCGGCCGCACGAGCTTCCAGAACAGCCAGCCCAGCAGCCCGATCGCGACGAGCGGGAAGATCGCATCCCAGAAGCTCTGGACGCCGATCAGGTACAGCGAGAGGAAGACGATCTGCAGGCCGAGGATCGTCTCGAAGCCGAGCACGGCCCAGTACTGGCGGGCGAGCATGCCGAAGCCGGCGACGAGCAGCAGCGCCGTCGTGACCGCCGTCGCGACCGACGGGTCGCCGCTCGCCGTCGAGATGTCGTTGCCGGTCAGCGCGGCCGCGGCGTTGGCGATCGCGAAGGCGAACGCGATGATCGCCGCGATCGTGACGATCCGCGGGCGCTCGCCGGGCTCCAGCGGCTCGAGGTTCGCGCGGATCTGCTCGTCGCGCGCGCGGCCGCGGGCATAGCCGCGGCGCATCGTCTCGTCGGCCGGCGGCGGCGCGTCCGCGGGCGCTGGCTGTGCCTTCGCGGGCGGCTCGGCGGCGCTCGCCGCGGCGTCATCGGCGCCGCTTCGCTTCCGGCTACGCGCGCCCACTGACCGGCGCGACTTCGAGGGCGGCGCGCAGCATGCTCGCGGCCGCGCTCGGGTCGGCGGCCTCGGCGATCGCGCGCACGGCGGCGATCCGCTGCGCGCCGGCCGCCACGATCTCGTGCACGTTGCCGGCGTCGATCCCGCCGATCGCGAAGAACGGGACGGTCGCATGGAAGGCGGCATAGCGCACGAGCTCGAGCCCGACGGGGTCGCGGCCGGGCTTCGTCGGCGTCGCGTGGACCGGCCCGACCCCGATGTAGTCGGCCTCCGTCGCCGCGTCGATCTCGCCCGGGAAGTGCGTCGACTGCCCGACCAGCACACGCTCGCCCGCGAGCGCGCGGGCGGCCGCGGGCGCCATGTCCTGCTGCCCGACATGGCAGCCGTCGGCGCCGGCTGCGGAAACGAGGTCGGGACGGTCGTTGAGGATCAGCAGCGCACCGGCGTCGTCGCACAGGCCGCGCGCGATCGCGGCCGCGGCGAGCAGCTCGTCGTCGCTCGCCGCCTTGTCGCGCAGCTGCACGATGTCGACGCCGCCGGCGAGCGCCGCGACGAGCACGTCGGCGAGCTCGCGGCCGCCCGGCAGCAGGTCGCATACGAGGTACAGGCGCGCGTCCCGCAGGCGGGCGCGGCGGTCGTCGAGATCGCGCATCGCAGCCATTGTTGCAACGGGCGACCTTCTAGACTGACTGGCATACGGGAGCCCGCGCCGCGGGCTGAGAGGGCGACCACGCCGACCGTCAACAGCTGATCCGGATCATGCCGGCGAAGCGAGGTGTCATGCCGCAGGACCCAACCACATCGTGCGACGTCGCCGTCATCGGCGGGGGCGTCATCGGGCTGGCCGTCGCCTGGCGCGCGGCGCAGCGCGGCCTCGCCGTCTGCGTGCTCGAGCGCGGCGAGCTCGGCGCCGGCGCCTCGCACGTCGCGGCCGGCATGCTGGCCCCCGTCACCGAGGCCGACGCCGGCGAGATCGCGCTGCTCGAGCTCGGGTTGCGCAGCGCACGCGCATGGCCGCAGTTCGCCGAGCAGCTCGAGGCGGCCGCCGGCGCCGATCCCGGGCTGCGGCGCAGCGGCGCGCTCGTCGTCGCTCGCGACCGCGACGAAGCCGAGGCGCTCGAGCGCGAGCTCGCGCTGCGCGTCGCTCTCGGCCTCGAGGTCGAGCGTCTGCTGCCGAGCGCCGCGCGGCGGCTCGAACCGGGGCTCGCGCCGACGCTGCGGCTCGCACTCGAGGTCCCGGGCGACCACTCGGCCGATCCGCGCGCGCTCGTGCTCGCGCTCGCCGAGGCGGCGCGCCGCGCCGGCGTCACGCTGCGCACGAGCACGGTCGTCGACGCGATCGAGCGCCGCGGCCGCCTCGTGAGCGGCGTACGGCTGGCCGGCGGAGAGGTCGTCCGTGCCGCGCGGGTCGTCGTCGCGGCCGGCGCCTGGAGCGGCGCGATCGAGGGGCTGCCGCGCGTCCCGCTGCGTCCGGTCAAGGGCCAGATCCTGCGCCTGCGCGATCCGGCGGGCGCCGGCCTGCTCGAGCGCATCGTGCGCTGGGGCCCGCCCACCCCCGGCTACCTCGTCCCGCGCGGCGACGGGCGCTACGTGCTCGGCGCGACGATGGAGGAGCGCGGCTTCGACGAGACGGTCACGGCTGGCGGCCTCTACGAGCTGCTGCGCGACGCCGGTGAGATCGTTCCCGGCGTCCACGAGCTCGTCGTCGAGGAGACCTCGGCCGGCCTGCGCCCCGCGACGCCCGACAACGCCCCGCTGCTGGGACCGTCGTCCGAGCTCGAGGGACTGCATTGGGCGACCGGCCATCACCGCAACGGGATCCTGCTGGCGCCGGTCACGGCCGAGCTCGTCGTCGACGGGCTCGAGCGCGGCGACGGCGCCGCGCTGCCGCCGGCGTTCGCGGCCGAGCGCTTCGGGGCGGTGCACGCGTGATCTTCGTCAACGGCGAGCCGCTGCAGGCGGGAGACGAGCCGACGATCCGCGACGTGCTCGTCGAGCTGCAGATCGATCCCGACACGGCGGGAATCGCCGTCGCCGTCGACGCCGAGGTCGCGCGCCGCGCGGTCTGGCCGACGCGCACGCTCCCCGACGGCGCGCGCGTCGAGATCGTGCACGCGGTGCAGGGCGGATGACGATGGCGCTGCACTCAAGCGCGCGCTCGACCTCGGCGCCACTGCAGATCGCGGGGCGGACGTTCTCCTCGCGGCTGCTGCTCGGGACCGGCGGCTTCACGCGTCTGGAGACGCTCGGCGAGGCGATCCAGGCCAGCGAGACCGAGCTCGTCACGGTCGCGATGCGGCGCATCGACCCGGCCGCCAAGGGATCGCTGCTCGACGTCATCGCCGCCAGCGGCGTCGACGTGCTGCCGAACACCGCCGGCTGCTTCACGGCGCGCGACGCCGTGCTGACCGCGCAGCTCGGGCGCGAGGCGCTCGGCACCGACTGGGTCAAGCTCGAGGTCATCGGCGACGAGCGCACGCTCCTGCCCGACGCGACCGAGCTGCTCGTCGCGGCCGAGCAGCTCGTCGACGACGGCTTCGTCGTGCTGCCCTACACGAGCGACGACCCGGTCCTCGCGCGCCGCCTGGAGGACGTCGGCTGCGCGGCCGTGATGCCGCTCGGCTCGCCGATCGGCAGCGGCCAGGGGATCGCCAACCCGGCCAACCTCACGCTGATCGTCGAGGCCGCGGGCGTGCCGGTGATCCTCGACGCGGGCGTCGGCACCGCCTCCGACGCCGCGCTGGCGATGGAGCTCGGCTGCGACGGCGTCCTCTGCGCAAGCGCGATCTCGCGCGCGACCGACCCCGTCGCGATGGCGCACGCGATCCGCCACGCGGTGCTCGCCGGCGTGCTCGCGCGCGACGCCGGCCGGATCCCGCGCCGCACGCACGCGCGCGCCAGCTCCCCGCTGGAGGGCATGCCGGAGCTCACGGAGTGACGAGCTCCGCCGAACGGCTCGTCGAGCGCTTCGAGGCGGCGTGGTCGGCGCCGGATCTCGCGCAGGAGTTCGTCGATGCGTGCGCCGCCGACCTGCACTACGAGGATCCGCTGACGTTCAAGGGCCCGCTGCACGGCCCCGGCGCGCTCGCCGAGCACGCCGCCCGGCTGCGCGTCGCGGCGCCCGACGCGCGGCTCGAGAGCTCCGGCCCGCGGCTGACCGACGGGCGCTTCATCGCGGCGCCGACCAAGCTCGTCGGGACGCACACCGGCGAGCTCGAGGGCTTCCCGCCGACCGGGCGCGCGATCACGGTGCACGCGGTCCTGTACTGCGAGCTCGACGAGGCGCGCACGCGGCTGTGGCGCGTGCGGGCGTTCTTCGACCTCTACGACGCCGCGATCCAGCTCGGCGTCCTGCCGAAGCCGGGGTCGATCGGCGGGCGTGCGCTGATGCTGCTGCGCGGCTTCGGCCTGCGCGCTACCCCGTGACGGTCGTGATCGTGCCGTCCTGACCGGGGTGGATCGTGCAGACGTACTCGATCACGCTGGCCGTCATCGGCGTGTACTCGAAGGTGTCGGCGTTGCCGAGCGTCTCCGACTCGAAGTTCGCGCCCTTCGTCGCCGTGACGTTGTGGGCTGCCTGATCGGCGTTCGTCCAGAGGATCTTCTGGCCGACCTTCACCCGGATGTCGTGCGGGATGAACTTGATGTCCTCGATCGAGACCTGAACGGCGCCGCCGCCGGTCGCCGCGGGCGTCGTGGTCGTCGGCGCCGAGCTGTCCTTGTCGTCGTCGCCGCAGGCGCCGAGCGCAAACGCGAGCGACGTGCACGCGAGGGCGACGATGGTAAAGCGGTGCATGGCTCTCCTGAAGGTCGGGGTCAGGCGAGATTAGCCACCGGCGGCGGCCGGCAGCCGCGCGACGGTGACGATCACGGGAGCGTGGTCGGAGAGCTCGCCGCGATCGGGGGTCTCGCTCGTCCCGACGGCGCGCAGTCCGTGACCGAGCACGTGGTCGACGCCGTGGCCGCCGAGCCACTCGAAGCCTTGCGCGGCGGGCCGGCGGACGTTGAAGTCGCCGCCCAGCAGGGCGGGGCCGCCGCCGGCCCATGCGAGCGCGACCGCCGCCGCTCGGGCGATATCGGCCTCGGCGCGCCGCGGCGAGTGGACCTGCGCGTGGAGGTTCGCGGACCAGATCCCGTCGGCCAGGGCGACGCCATGGCAGACGCGCCGCTCGGGCCAGCGCCGCAGCAGCTCGCAGCGGTGCTCGCCGATCGGCCGGCCGCCGCCACGGACGAGGATCGCGTTCGCGCCGCCGCCGTTTGACTTGATCAGGTCGGGCGCGCGCTGCGCGAGCGCGCGGCGCAGCGGCAGCAGCGCGTTGCGTGCGGTGAGCGCCGTGCGCGCGTCGGCGTCGCAGCCGCGCGCGAGCGCCGTTGACCACCACGGAGGCACCTCCTGCAGCAGCGCCACGTCCCAGTCCCAGCTGGCCAGCGCGCGCGCGAACTCGTCCTGCAGGTCGCGCCCCGCGGGCGGCACCGCACGACCGTGGAAGAGGTTCCATGTCAGGACGCGCATCGAGCCATAGACTGCCCGGCTTGCAGCGTCATCTGCTCACCGGCACCGAGCTGAACCGCGACGAGCTGCTCGAGTTGCTCGACCGCGCCGACGCGCTGAAGGCGGCGCCGCTGTCATCGCGCGCGCTCGAAGGGCGCAGCATCGCGCTGATCTTCGAGAAGCATTCGACGCGCACGCGGCTGTCCTTCGAGGCCGGTGTCTTCGAGCTCGGCGGTCAGCCGATCGTGCTGCGGCGCGACGAGCTCCACCTCTCGCGCGGGGAGTCGGTCGCCGACACCGCGCGCGTGCTCTCGCGCCACGTCGCGGCGATCGGCGTGCGCACAGGTCCCGACGAGCTGCTCGAGGAGATCGCGGCGGTCGCGACGGTGCCGGTCTTCAACATGCTGACCGCGGGCCACCACCCCTGCCAGGCGCTTGCCGACCTGATGACGATGCGCGAGGAGTTCGGCCGTCTGGAGGGGCTGAAGCTCGCCTATGTCGGCGACGGCAACAACGTCGCGCGCTCGCTGGCGCTCGTCGGGGCGATCGCGGGCGTCGAGGTCGCGATCGCGTCGCCGCAGGGCTACACGCTGACCGGCGTGCCCGACGCGCAGCTGACGACGGACCCGGTCGAAGCGGTGACGGGCGCGGCGGCCGTCTACGCCGACGTCTGGGTCAGCATGGGCGACGAGGAGACGGCCGACGAGCGGCGCTCGGCGCTCGCCGCGTACCGCCTCGACGACGACCTGCTCGAGCTCGCGGCGCCCGGCGCGATCGCGCTGCACTGCCTGCCCGCGCATCCCGGCGAGGAGATCAGCGAGGAGCTGCTGTACGGCCCGCGGCAGCGCATCTGGGAGCAGGCGGAAAACCGCCGGCACGCGCAGAAAGCCCTGCTGGAGCTGCTCGTCCGATAGGCGGACCCGCTAGCGTCCGCGCCGGAGAGATCGACTCAGGAGCCTCGATGCCGCAGCCGAAGAAGCAGGGGTCGTCCGCTTGCAAGCCGTCCGCTCGCAAGCCGGCCGCGCGCAAGCCGGCCGCGCGCAAGCCCGCCGCCTCGCGATCGGGCCGCGCGGCGCCGCCGAAGCCCGCGACGGACGCCAAGAGCGCCCCTGCGAGCGCTGCGACAGCCGCCGACCAACGTCGCGAGGATCAGCTGCTGGCGGCGGCCGCAGCGCTGCGCGAGATGCTCTCCAAGGGTGTCGTGATCACCGGCGATCGCCTGCAGGAGGCCGTCGACGAGGTCGTCACGCGCGGCCGCATGACGCGCGAGGACGCCGAGGAGCTCGTCCACAACCTCGTCGAGATCGGGCGCCGCCAGACGCAGGACGCGCTCGCGGAGATCGAGGGCATCATCGGACGCTCGGCGACACAGACCCGTCGCATGACGCGCTCTCGGGTGAAGAGCGTCGGCGCCGTCGCGCGCCGCGCGCCGGGCACCGACCGCGCGCTGCGGACGGTCGATCGCGTGCGCCGCGCCGCCGGGCTGGGCCAGGCCTTCCCAATCACCGGCTACGACGACCTCACGACGGTGCAGGTCAAGGAGCGCCTCGCCGGCCTCAACGCCGCCGACCTGCGCAAGGTCCGCGACCACGAGCGCCGCAACGCCAACCGCAAGTCGGTCCTGGCGGCGATCGACAAGCGGCTGTAGCAGCGCGGCATCGAGCGGCGTCAGGCGCCACCTATCCTGGGGCGGATGGAGTCCTCCACGTTCATCCGGCCCGAGAAGGGCGCCGAGCTCGATCTACGGATCGACACGCTCGCGTACGGCGGCAACGGTGTCGCCCGCACGGAGGGCTACGTCGTCTTCGTCGCCGGTGCGATCCCCGGCGACCTCGTGCGCGCGGTCATCACGAAGCGCAAGCGAGCCTACGCCGAAGCGCGCACGCTGCAGGTGCTCGAACCGAGCCCGGAGCGGATCGCGCCGCTCGCCGATCACCCCGGCGCGCCCTGGCAGGTGCTGCCCTACGACCGCCAGCTGGCGATCAAGCACGAGCAGGTCCGGGACGCGCTGACGCGGATCGGCCATCTCGACGGCTTCCAGCTCGACCCGATCGTGCCCGCCGTCGAGCAGTGGCGCTACCGCAACAAGCTCGAGTACTCGTTCGGCACGGCCGCTGACGGCACGCTGATCTGCGGCTTCCACGCGCCCGGCTCGTGGCACGACATCGTCGCGATCGACGACTGCCTGCTGGCCTCCGAGCGCTCGAACGCCGCGCGCGAGCAGGTCCTCGCCTGGTGTCGCGCGCAGGGCCACTCCGCCTTCGACCGCCGCACGCACACGGGGCTGTTGCGCAACCTCGTCGTGCGCGAGGGTCGCCGAACGGGTCAGATCCAGGTGCGGCTTGTCACGGGCCCCGGCGCGATCGACGGCACGAGCCTCGCGCAGGCCGTCGAATGCGACGGGCTCTCGTGGACGACGACCGATGCGCTCGCCGAGACGACGCAGGGCGGCGAGACGCTGAAGCTCGCCGGCAACCGCACGCTCGAGGAGGAGCTCTGCGGCCTGCGCTTCTCGATCGCGCCGAACGCGTTCTTTCAGACCAACACGGAGATGGCCGAGCAGCTCTACGCGATCGCCGGCGAGCTCGCTGGGCTGCAGGGCTGGGAGCGCGTCTACGACCTCTACTGCGGGATCGGCACGGTCGGGCTGAGCCTGGCGGCGCGCGCCGGTGAGGTCTGGGGCCTGGAGATCGTCGAGCAGGCGGTCGCCAACGCGATCTCCAACGCCAAGCGCAACGGCATCAACAACGCGAGGTTCTTCGCCGGCGACGTGCGGCTCGCGCTGCGCGAGCTCGTCGACGAGGCCAGCAAGCCCGATGTCTGCGTCATCGACCCGCCGCGCGCGGGGCTGTCGCAGAAGGTCGTGCGGCGCGTCATCGAGGCCGCCCCGAAGCGGATCGTCTACATCTCCTGCAACCCGACGACGCTCGCGCCGAATGCCGCCCAGCTCGTCGAGGCGGGCTACGTGCTACGCCGTGTCGTGCCCGTCGACATGTTCCCGCAGACGCCGCACATCGAGTGCGTGGCGTTGCTCGAACGGGCTTGAGGTTTCGGGGCGTGGGTACCAAGCGGGTACCAACTGAGCTTCAGGCGCCCGTCGCCGTTGAAGGAGGAGTCGAAGTCACCGGCGGCCGCGCTTGCGCGGTCAGACCTCTTCGATTGCGGTCAAGGCGGCGATGTCGCGCAGATCCGAGGGGCGCGCGCTCGCGCGCTTCATCGCGATCAGGTCGTCGAGAGCGGCGATTGCGAGCGCGATCCCGTCGAACTCGATGACGAGAGCGGCCGCGCGCAGCTCGCGGTATGTCCGCGCGCCGGGAACGTCGCGGAGGATGTGCAGCTCGCCGTGGCGCGTCGTGAGCGGCGGGACGATCGCCGCCGCGCGCAGCTGCTCGAGCGTCGGCGACCCGGCTCCGGGCATGTCGCGCGGCACGGCCTCGAGCTCGATGAGGGCGTCGGCGAGGCGCTCGAGATTGGGGTCGTCGGGAGCCGCAATCACGTCGAGGTCCTTCGTCGTTCGACGGTGCCCGTGCACCTGGACCGCGACACCGCCGACGACGGTGTAGTCGACCGTGTGCCGCGCGAGCGTCGCGAGCAGCTCGCGGAGATCCAGCGCGGCGGTCAGCGGACGCTCGGTCATCGCCGGCGCTCTCTCGCGGCGGCCGCCGCGATCTCCAACTGCGTCACCACGAGATTCCAGGAGGCCGATTCAGCGAGCCGCTGCTCGCTGGTCAGTCGCCGGGCCTGCGCCAGGTCGCCAGGATCGAGATCATGCTCCAACGGAGCGCTCCGCAAGATCGGTCGCTCGCCCAGCACGAGCAACAGCTGCGTGAAGCGCTCAAAGCTCGGCGACTCGGCGCCCGACTCGATTCGGCTGATCGCTGCCTGGGTGGTTCCGGCGCGGCGAGCCAGCGAGCGCTGCGTGACGGCGTGACGCAGACGGGCAGCGCGTAGCTCCATCCCGAGCAGAGACACGCCGATATCGTATCCGATATCGGCAACCCGCTGCTGGCTACTTCCCGAGGTTGTCGTGGATGTGGGCCAGCAGGCCCTTGGCCATGTAGACGGTCGTTTCCGCCGAGAACTTGAAGTGGACCGTGTTCTCCTCGCCGCGATTGACCGACACGACGAGCGCGACGCGCTCGATCGCAGCGTCCACGCCGTAGGTCCGCTCAAGCTCGTCCATCATCTCGGCGGCGACGACGCCGATAGCCGATTGCTCGATTGGCATGCGCGGTCCTTTCAGCGATGGTGATTTCGTAGTGGCGATGCACGTCAACGACCGCGCAAGGCTCGCAGCTCGGCGCGCAGCTGCGCGACCTCGGACTCCAGCCGCGCGACGCGCTCGCCGAGCGGGAGCTCGACCCGCTGAACCTCCGGTGCCGCGGGCATCGGACGACCGGGCGCCCGAACGGGCGCGGCGGCCGGAGCGAGGCCGCCCGCGGCGGCTGCCGGCGGCGCGGCGACGAAGGCCGGCTCGCGCGCGTCGTCGTCGCTGAGGCGGTGGACGTAGCGCTCCTCCTTCTGCCCCGGCCGGCGGGGAAGCTGGGCGACGAGCTCGCGCTCGATCAGCCGCTCGAGCGTCGCCTGCAGCGCGGCGAGGTCGGCGAACGGGTGCAGGCGCTCGCTGCGGCCCTTCAGCTCGCCCGGCGTCTGCCCGCCGCGCAGCATCAGCACGCACAGCACGGCGAGCTCGTCGGGCGCCCGCGTGAGCGCGTCGTCGAGCAGGTGGCGGTACTTCGAGGCGCGGCTGCCGGCACCGCTGGCGAGCCGCGCCCAGCGGCGGCGGCTGAGGCGCATGATCGCATCGCGGATCGTCGCCTCGTCGTAGGCGACGACGGGATCGCGGTTCGTCGACTGGTTGCATGCCGCGCGCAGCCCGTTGAGCGTCAACGGATACGTGTCGGGCGTCGTGCGCTGCTTCTCGATCAGGCAGCCGAGGACGCGGATCTCGGCCGCGGTGAGATCCATCTATTCCGAAGCGGAGCCGCCGCCGCCCTTGGAGGGCTTGTCGTCGTCTGAGAGGTTCTTCAGCCAGTCCGACAGCTGCTTGCCGGCGGAGTTGACGTGCTCGCCGGTCTCGCGGAACAGATCCTTGAAGCGCTCGGAGTAGTGCGACGCCGCGTCGGCCGCCTCCTCGCGGACGGGACGCTCCTGCCCGCGACGGATGTACTCGCCGCCGACGATCCGGTCGTACTCGCCGTCGCGCACCCAGCTGAGCAGCTCGTGCACGCGCTTGACCGGCAGCGAATGCGTCTGGCGCAGGTCGGTCAGCAGCCGCTGCAGGCGGTCCAGGCCCTCGCCGGTCTCGGTGTACTCCATCGCCTGGCGCATGAACGCGTCGAGGTTGAGGTCGTCGGCCTTCGCCCCCGCGGACATCGTCATCAGCATCTTGCAGACGACGCGCGGGTCGCGCGTGACGATCGCCGCGGCGCGATCGCACGTCAGCTCGGTAGCGCGCGACCACTCCAGCAGCGCGTGCTGGACGGCCATCAGCGGCAGGCCGGCGACCATCGGCAGGCGCTGGCCGGTGAGCCGCAGGAGGATCTGCAGGGCCGTGCGGTAGAGCACGTGGTCGGAGACGATATGCGCGACCTCGTGCGCGAGGACGGCCTCCAGCTGGTCGTCGCCGAGCAGCTCGACCGTGCCGCTGTTGAGGACGAGGATCGGCTTGCCCGCGCCGATCGCCATCGCGTTGGCGCTCGGCTCGGCCATCAGGTAGAGGTCGTACTCCTCGGTGATGTCGAGCACGCTGAGCACGTGCTGGTAGCGCGTCCAGATGCCCGGCAGCTGGTCGGTGCCGAGGCGCACCGACGCGCCGAGGTAGGTCTGGCGCAGCGCGCGCTCGTAGCCGAACTCGATCAGCTTGCGCACGACGAGGTCGAGCATCGGGATCGAGCCCAGCGCGGCGGTAGCGGCGCGGTCGGCCGGATGCTCGTATGCCTTCGGTGAGATACCGGGTAGCCGGTAGGCCTCGGCCGGTGTTGACACGATGCTGAGCTTAGCCGCCGGAGCAGCCCGCCGGAGCAGCCCGCCGCCTGAATAGACTCGGCACCCCGTGCGTGCCGCCACGATTCGCGACGGCGAGGTTCTCGTCAAGCAGCACCCCGACCCCGAGCCGGGCGCCGGCCAGGTGCTCGTCCGCATCCAGGCGGCGGGCATCAACGGCGCCGACATCCTGCAGCGCCGCGGGCGCTATCCGGCACCGCCGGGCAGCCCGCAGGACATCCCCGGCCTCGAGCTCGCGGGCGTCGTCGAGGGGCTCGGCGCGGGCGCGACGCGCTTCGCCGAGGGCGACCGCGTGATGGGGATCGTCGGCGGCGGCGGCCAGGGCGAGCTGGCGGTCGTCCACGAGCGCCAGCTGATGGGCGTGCCCGAATCCGTCGCGTTCCCCGATGCCGGCGGGCTGCCGGAGGTCTTCACCACCGCCCACGACGCGCTCTTCACGCAGGCCGGGCTGCGACCCGGCGAGCGGCTGCTCGTGCACGGCGCGGCGGGCGGCGTCGGCACCGCCGCCGTCCAGCTCGGCCATGCGCTCGGCGCCCATGTGACGGCGACGGTGCGCAACGAGGAGCGGCGCGACGCCGTCGCCGAGCTCGGCGCCGATCTCGTCATCGAGCCCGACGGCTTCGAGGCGCAGGCGCCGTTCGACGTCATCCTCGAGCTCGTCGGCGCGCCGAACCTCGCCGCCGACGTCAAGGCGCTGAGCGCCGGTGGGCGGATCGTCGTGATCGGTATCGGCGCCGGGGCGAAGGCCGAGCTCAACCTCGCCGCGCTGATGGCCAAGCGCGGTCGCATCATGGCCTCGACGCTGCGTGCCCGCCCGCTCGAGCAAAAGGCGGCGACGGCGCGGGCGCTGGAACGCGAGGTCCTGCCGCTGTTCGAGCGCGGCGTGCTGCGCGTGCCGGTCGCCGGCACGTTCGCGCTCGACGACGTCGCCGCCGCCTACGACGCGTTCGCCGCCGGCGGCAAGCTCGGCAAGATCATCCTCGAGCCGTAGCTCAGTAGGGCGGCAGCTCGGCGTACCACTCGCCGAGCTCGCGAAATGCCGACCAGAACGCGCGCTTGGCCGACTCCTCGTCGAGCGCCGTGTCGATGTTCGGCACATAGAGCGCCTCGATCGACGGCGTCAGGCGTTGCAGCTCGCCCGGCTGTTCGAGCAGCGGCCGGGACAGCGGCAGGGACAGATCGTTGAGCGTCTCGAGGGCGTCCTCGCCCATGACCACGATCATCTTCGGCTGCACGATCGCGATCTCCTCGGCGACGCGCGCGACGCACTCCGGATCCGCCAGCGACGTGTCGCCGACCGGGCACTTGATGCACAGCGTCCCGTAGACGGCGAGCGGATCGATCGACAGCCGCTTGAAGGCCTTCATCAGCGCGGCCCCAGCGCGCCCGTAGAACGCGACGCCCTCCTCGATCTCAGGCGGCATCGGGGCGTGCTTGAGCAGGAAGATGTCGGCCTGCGGGTGGCCCGAGCCGAGCACCGGCATGAGCTGTCCGCGCGGGCAGCGCTGGCACTCCTGCAGGTCACGCGTCAGCGTATTCAGCTCCCGGATCGCGCGTTCGAGGTACTTCTCGCGGATCTCGTCATCGGTCGTCGGCATGCTCGGCCGTGGTTTCGACGGCCGCGAGGGCCGACCCTGCGCGTGCATCACGACTTGCGCGTCGCCCGCCGGACCCGCCGCTCGCGCACCGCGCGACGCGCCCCCTGCGGCGTCGCCTTCGTCTCGAGGAACTTCAACGCCTGCACGTACAGCAGCGACGACGGCTTCGTCGTGATCTCCGCCTCGCGCAGCGCCTCGAGGAACTCCTCCGGCCCGTCGAAGTCGGCCATCCGCACGCGCACCGACCCCAGCCCCTGCGCGACGTGCGAATCCGATCCGGCGCCGGCGAGGATCCGGTACTTGGCGGCGAAGCGCTGGGCCTCCTCGTTGAACGATCCGATCGCGACGCGCGGGTTGTAGACCTCGATCGCGTCGATCTCGTCGATGATCGTCAGCAGGTGCTCGTAGTCGGGCACGGCGTGCATGCGGTCGAACGGATGCGGGACGTAGACGAGGCCGCCCTGGCGCTTGATCTCCGCGACCGTCTCCGCCAGCGACATCCCGCGCGGGATCTTCTGTTCGATGAACAGACCGATGACCTCGCCCTGGTCGGCGGTCTTGACCTCCTCGGCGACGATGATCTTGACGCCGAACTCGGCGGCCTTGTCGCGCGCCTCGTAGGCGCCGGTGATGACGTTGTGATCGGTCACCGCGATCGCTCCGAGCCCCTGCTCGCGGGCGGTCGCGAGGAGCACCTCGACCGGCGTCGCGCAGTCGTGCGAGTGGTCGGTGTGCATGTGCAGGTCGACGTCGATCCGCGCTCTCGAGCGCAGCCGCGCGGCGAGCTGCGGGTTGCCGGAGATCGGATGGCGGCGGGCGACGAGGCCGGCGTAGACGTCCTCGAGGTCGTCGCTGACGCGCTCCCAGGTCAACTCCTCGCGGACCGGCGCAGCGGCCGCCCGCAGCCGCTCGCGCAGGACGGCGTCGGCGGAGAGCCGCTGCAGCTGCGCGGCGAGCGTCTCGATGTCACGCGGCTCGAACAGCAGCCCGATCTCGCCCTCGCCGAGCGCCTCCTCGTAGACCGGCAGCCGCGAGGCGAGCGGCACGGCGCCCGCCTTGATCGCCCGCAACAGCAGTCCCGGCGCCGGCGAGGCGCCGTCCGAGGCGGCGACGAAGACGTCACTGCTCGCGAGCAGCTCGGCTTCGCTGAGCTCGTCGGGCGTCGCGTAGCGCACGCGCGGCTCGAGCTCCGCCCGCAGCGGGGTGCTGCTCGACGGACCGCGCAACGAGACGATCGTCGCCTCCCAGGCCGCGTCCGGGCTCAGGCGGCGCAGCGCGCGCAGGAAGAGGCGCAGCGCGGGACGCTCCTCGTCGTCGAAGAAGCCGAAGCGCACCGGGCCGTCGCCCGCGGCGACGCGTTGTGCCGGCGGATCGGCGCCGGGCGTCAGCACGCGGTAGTCGGCCGGGAAGAAGCGCTGCATGAGATCGCGCGTGGCGGCGAAGCTGGCCGTGCGCGCGTCGAGCCGGCCGAGCACGAGCTGCACGACCTTGCGCGCCACCTGGGTCGACAGCAGGCGTTCGGTCGGCAGGTGAAAGGTGCCGACGTTGAGCGCGCGCGAGTGGCGCAGCGCGGCGCTCGACGTCGAGGGCGCGAACGGCTCGTGCACGTGGCAGACGTCGAGCGGGAGGATCGCCAGCAGGTTCTCGATCGTGCGTGAGACGTCGACCGGGAGCGCGGGCGTGCGGCGCCGGCCGCCCGGCAGGTCGGGCATCGCGTCGCCGACCGCGAGCACCCGCGGCGGCGCGCCCGGCTCGGGCAGCAGGCTCGCGGGATCGTCGCGGGCGGCGCTCAGCGCTTGGCGCGTCTCGCGCACGGCCTCGCTCGAGCGCGACGGCGCGACGATCAGGATCTGATGGCCGCGCGCGGCGAGCTCGGCGGTCGTGCGCTGCACGAACGTCGTGATCTCGTGGTGGCCCGCGCCCCACGGATACGGGGTCACGTGCGCGATCGCGAGGGGGGCATCCGACACCAAATCAGCATAGGGCGCGGGAGCGAGATCCAGCCGGCGGGTGCCGCCGGCGAGCTCCCGGCCGGGCCGCGTGGCCTGACCGGCGAGCCGGGCTGGAGGGCGACCCGGGTCTGCAGGGCATCCAGGGCCTCGTCGGCACGACCGGCCCGGCGACGGTGCAGCGCGCGCAGGCGGCGGCGGACCTCGGCGACGGCCTGAAGGCGTCCTACGACGTGTACTGCCCCGCCGGCCAGCAGGCGATCGCCGGCGGCGTACGGGGCGACGACACGCTCTCCGAGGCGACGTCGGTGACGTCGTCGCGTCCCGCGATCAGCTCGACGAACACCGAGCCGCCCGCCAACGGTCAGGGCTTCAGCGGCTGGCGCGTGACCGTCACCAACCTGCTCGGCGGCGTCGTCGGCGGGGCCAGGCCCGAGGTCTGGGTGGTCTGCGTGAAGGCGTAGCACAAGGGACCGGCGCCTCGCGGATACGGCGGTTCTAGGCTTATCGATCCACAAGGAAGAGGAGGGATCGTGAAAGGAATCTTCGGACGCGGGCGCTATGCCAACGTCACGTCCACATTGGCGCTCGTCGTCGCGCTCGGAGGAACGAGCTACGCCGCGGTTGCACTGCCGCGCAACAGCGTCGGTCCCACGCAGATCAAGAGCGGTGGTGTGTCCGGACCGGACATCGCCGCTGACGCCGTGTCGTCGCGCAAGGTCAAGGACGGCTCCCTGAAGGCAGCCGACTTCGCGGCCGGCGTGCTGCCCGCCGCGAGCGGCACGCAGGGGACGGCGGGCGCAGCGGGACCGATCGGGCCGGCAGGGCCGATCGGGCCACAGGGACCAGAGGGTCCGCAGGGGCCGCAGGGCGCCTCAGGGGGACCAGGCGTGGTCGCGTTCGCGCAGTTCCGCATGATCGGCGACGCGATGACGATCCCTGCGGACTCGGCATCGCTGAACCTGACCGCCGCCAACATCGTTCGCAAGGGCGTGGGGCACTACTGCTTCGACGCGCAGAGCCTGCCGTTCGTCCCGAAGACGGCGATCGTCTCCGGCGCGAACACCACGGACCCGATCGTCGCCGACTCGATCGTCAGCGTGACCGTGTTCAACAACGACCAGGCCGACTGCGAGATACGCGTCCGGACGACGAAGAACAGCGGTACCGCGGCCGACCGCGCGTTCAACATCTGGTTCTTCTAAGCCAGTCGGCGAGCCGGGGAGCAGCTCTCCTCGGCTCGCCGTGTGCGCGGCGCGCGAGCAGCGCACGCTTCTGCTTCGACGCCCAGAGCCTGCCGATCGTCCCGCGGACGGCGATCGTTGCCCCCGCGAACACCTTGGACCAGCCGATCAACGACTCGATCGTGAGCGTCACCGTGTTCGCCGGCGACCAGGGCGACTGCGAGATACGCGTGTTGGCGATGACGAACGACGGTGCCGCTGCCGACCGCCCCTTCAACATCTGGTTCTTCCTCTAGCGGTCCTCGTATAGCTGCTTGAAGTCCTTCGCGTAGAGCTCGTAGACGACGTTGCGCTTGACCTTCAGCGTCGGCGTCAGCTCCTCGTGCTCCTGCGACAGGTCGCGCTCGAGGATCGTGAACCGCTTGACCTGCGCGATGCGGGCGAACTTGCGGTTGGCCTCGTCGATCGCGGCCTGCAGCTCGGCGCGCACCCCGTCGTGCTTCGCGAGCGCGGCCGGATCCTTGGCGTCGGCGCCGACCTTCTCGGCGAGCGCGGCCGCCTCGTCGGGGTCGAGCGTCAGCAGCGCCGTCAGGTACGGGCGCCGGTCGCCGTAGACGACCGCCTGCGAGATCCAGCGGCTGAGCTTGAGCGCGTTCTCGATGTTCGACGGCGAGATGTTCTTGCCGCTCGAGGTGATGATCAGGTCCTTCTTGCGGCCCGTGATCGAGAGGTAGCCGTCGCCGTCGAGCTCGCCGAGGTCGCCGGAATGCAGCCAGCCGTCGGCCGACAGCGTCTCCTTGGTCGCCTCCTCGTTGTCGTAGTAGCCCTTGAAGATGTTCGGGCCGCGCATGAGGATCTCGCCGTCGTCGGCGATCTTCACCTCGGAGGTCGGCAGCGCCCGGCCGACGGTGCCGAAGCGGTGCGCCTCGATCGTGTTGAGCGTGTGCACGGCGCAGTTCTCGGTCATACCGTAGCCCTCGAGCACCCAGACGCCGGCGGCGTGGAAGAACTCGAGGATGTCGGTGTCGATCGGCGCCGCGCCGGACAGCGCGAGCTTGATCCGGCCGCCGAAGAGGTCGCGGATCTTGTGCAGGACGAGCTTGTCGGCGAGGGCGTGCTCCGCCTTGAGGATCAGCCCCGCGTGCCCGCCGCGATCCTCGCGCCGGTTGCGCTCGCGCCCGACGCCGACCGCCCAGTGAAAGAGCTTGGCCTTGACGCCGCCGGCGGCCTCGGCCTTGGTCGTCGCCGCGGTGTGGATCTTCTCGAAGATGCGCGGCACCGAGGGCAGATGCGTCGGCTTGATGAGCTGGACGTCCTCGACGATCTTCTTCGGGTCGCGCCGCCAGTAGGCCATCTCGCCACCCGAGTCGATCGCGAACAGCTGCACGATCCGCGTCAGCACGTGGGCGAGCGGCAGGAAGACGTAGAGGACGTCCTCGCCGGCCTTGACGGTGAGGATCTCGTGGATGCCGTCGATGTCCGAGCGCAGGTTGCCGTGCGTGAGCATGCAGCCCTTCGGCGCCCCGGTCGTGCCCGACGTGTAGACGATCGTCGCGACGTCATCGGCCGCGATCGCACTGATCCGGGCGTCGAGATCGTCGTCGCCGACGTCGGCGCCGGCGGCGCGCAGCTCGTCGAGCGTGATCGCGTCGCCGCCCTCGCCCTCGAAGCGGATCACGTGGCGCAACCGCGGCAGCGCGTCGCGGATCTCGGCGAGCTTGTCGAGCTGGCCCTGGTCCTCGCAGAACAGCGCCGTCGCGCCGCAGTGCTCGAGCACGTACTCGCACTCCTCGGGCGAGTTCGTCTGGTAGACGGGGACGACGACCGCGCCCGCGCAGATCGCGCCGAAGTCGGCCAGCGTCCACTCCGCGCGGGTGTTCGAGAGGATCGCGACACGCTCGCCGGGCGCGACGCCGAGCGCGATCAGGCCCTTGGCGATCTCGCGCACATCGGCTCCGAGCTCGGGGTAGGAGGTGCGCCGCCAGCCCCCGGCCTCCGGGTAGCGCATCGCCGTCGTGCGATGACGCGCGGCGGCGTCGAGGACGAGCGTCGCCATTGTGCGCGGGGGCGCTGGGGTCGCCTTCGCCGCCTTAGCCGCCTTGGCGGGTGCTGCCGTCGGGGTCCTGCGGTCGTCCGTGCTCATGCCGGAGATGCTACGGGGCGCGGCACGGCCGGACGCCGACCGCTCGGTCACTCCCTAGCAGTTGCTAGCCCAGGGCTAGCAATCGCTAGCGACGCAAGCGAAGACACCCCGCGGTTCTGGGCGCTCAGGCCGTCGGCTCGCCGGCCGCCGCCGGTGCCGCCGTGCCGGCCGCCGGCTCGGTCCCGGGGCGACGCGCGTAGTCGGCGATGAACTTCTCCGTGTCCTCGCGCGCCTCGTCGTCGGGGCGCTGGTTGTGCGGCGACTTCATGAGGTAGGAGGAGGGGCCGTCGAGCTGGCCGCTGATGCCGTGGTTGAGGGCGAGCTTGCAGCAGCGGACGGCGTCGATGACGATCCCGGCGCTGTTCGGCGAGTCCCACACCTCGAGCTTCATCTCGATGTTCAGCGGAACGTCGCCGAACGCCTGGCCCTCGACGCGGATGTGCGCCCACTTGCGGTCCGTCAGCCACGGCACGTAGTCCGACGGGCCGATGTAGACGTCGTCGGCGGGCAGCTCGTGGCCCATGATCGACGTGACGGCGTTCGTCTTGGAGATCTTCTTGGACTCCAGGCGCTCGCGCTCGAGCATGTTGTAGAAGTCCATGTTGCCGCCGACGTTGAGCTGCGACGTGCGCATCATCTTCACGCCGCGGTCGTGGAACAGGCGGGCGAGGTTGCGGTGCACGATCGTCGCCCCGACCTGGGACTTGATGTCGTCGCCGACGACCGGCAGGCCGGCCTTCTTGAAGCGCTTGTCCCAGTAGTCCTCGCGGGCGATGAAGACGGGGATGCAGTTGACGAAGCCGCAGCCGGCCTCGAGCACCTGCTCGACGTACCACTTCGTGGCCTGCTCGGAGCCGACCGGCAGGTAGGACACGACGACGTCGGTGTGCGTGTCCTTGAGGATCTGGACGATGTCGGCGGTCTCGCCGGGCGCCTTCTCGATCTTCTGCTTGAGGTACTTGCCGAGGCCGTCGTGGGTCATCCCGCGGTAGACCTTGATGCCGGTGTTCGTGGGCACCTCGGCGAACTTGATCGTGTTGTTCTGGCCTGACCAGATCGCCTCGCCGAGGTCCTTGCCGACCTTCGTCGAGTCGATGTCGAAGGCGGCCGTGAACTCGATGTCGGAGATGTGGTAGCCGCCGAGGTCGACGTGCATGAGGCCCGGCACGTCCTGGCTGGCGTCGGCGTGCTTGTAGTACTCGACACCCTGGACGAACGCCGAGGCGCAGTTGCCGACGCCGACGATCGCGACGCGGACCTTCTCCTGCTGGTAGCGCGCGGTGCCGTTGGTGTGGGCGGCGCCGTTGCCGTTGCCGTTGCTGGGGGTCATGTCAGGTTCGGTTCCTTTTCGTCAACTGTTCGCCGGGTCTTACACCCCACGAACGATGGCTCGTTACAGGGAAGCGGGTGGCGTCAGCTCGCGTCGGACGTGCATGATGCGCTGGACCACGGTGATCGTCGACAGCCCCGCGAGCACGTAGACCGACGGCTCGAGCGCGCCAAGATCGGCGAACACGAGCCCGGCGGACAGGATCACGACGCGCACGAGCCGGTCGGCGATGCCGACCTTGCACTCGACGCCGAGCGCCTCGGCGCGCGCGCGGGTGTACGACACGACGAGCGACGACATCACCGCGACGACGACCGCCGCGACGGCCAGCTCGTCGTTGCGCTGGGCGAACGTCGTGGCGACGGCCGTCAGCACGATCCCCTCGACGATCCGGTCCAGCGTCGAGTCCAGGAACGCGCCGAACGGCGTGCCCTTGCCCGACATCCGCGAGTAGCCGCCGTCGAGCGTGTCGCAGATCGATCCGATGATGAAGACGACGCCGCCGATGAAGAACTCGTGCTGCCAGACGAGCACGGCGGCGATGACGTTGAGCGTGAAGCCGGCCAGCGAGATCTGGTTCGGCGTCAGGCGCGAGGCGATCAGCCGGTCGCGCAACAGCTCGAGCCGCTCGGCGCCGGAGCGCTGACGCGAGCCGCGCGGCCGCTCGGGAATCTCGGGTTCGGTCGGTGGCCGCTGCGCGGCGGTGTCCGCCGGCATCAGGGCGCGGTCACCGTCGCCGTCGAGTGGGAGGCGCGCGCCGGCATGAACTTCCATACCTCCGGGCGCGCGCGAGCCATCGCGCGAGCGGCGAGCGCGCCGATGCCGGCTGCCAAGGCGCCCAGGACGGCGTCGGCGATGAAGTGGTTGGCGGTGACGACGATGACGAAGACGACGAGCAGTGGATACAGCGACCAGAAGACCTTCAGCACACGCCATCGTACGAGCCGCGCGATCGGGACGCTGATCATGAGCGCGAACGCGACGTGCATCGACGGGACCGCGGCGTAGGGATTGAAGAGCTCGTTGATCGTCACGCTGTCCTGCCGGACGCCGGTGAAGTCCGAGACGGCGTCGAAGAAGCCCCACTCGGGGAAGAAGCGCGGCGGCGCGGTCGGGAAGGCGGCATAGCCGATCAGCGCCACGCCGAAGGCGACGAGGAACATGTTGCGCACGAAGTAGAAGCTGTCGTTGCGGAACATGTAGAGCCATGCCAGCGCGCCGAGCGTGATCGACGTCTGGGCGTTGATGTACATCCACGAGGCCCCGTCCAGCAGCCATTGCTGGCCCGACGCGAACGTCTGCAGCGAGGGCTCGATGAAGATGTTGAGCGCCTGCTCGACATGGATCAGGTCGCGCGCGTTCTGGAACGCCGCGGTCGCCGCCTGGGGGTCGTTGACGAGCCCGCGCGTAAGGCGGTACAGCTGGTAGGCGGCCATGAACAGGACCACCTGACGCACGACGTCGAGCGGGCCGTTCGGCAGGAGGCGCGCCTGCAACGTGCTGATGCGGGAGAACATGAGGACGGGCTCATGTTACGGAAGATCACAACTTGCTCCGAGCGTTTTTCGCGACCGCCGTGCAGCGTGCGGCGCGCGTGATGAGCCTGCGCGGGTCAAAGCCCGTCGCGACCTTGAGCGGGCCGCTGCGCAGCGCGTACACGAGCGTCCAGCCGTCGTTGCTCGACATCACGCAGCCGTGGCCGCGGACGATCCGCCAGTACGGCGTGAAGCGCACCCGTACGAGCGTGAAGCCGGGTTGGCGCACGTCGAGCTCGAAGGACTGGGGCGTCAGCTGCGCGATCCGCCCGACGCCGTCGGCCAGGCCGGGCGTGCCGTGCGGAAGAGCGGGTTGTACTTGACGTCGAGCTGCGTCACCCAGCCGCGCGCGAGCGGCACGTGGCTGGCGACGTAGTCCGACTCCCAGTGCAGCCGCGTGAACGGCACCTCGACGCGCACGGCGGCCTCCGCGCGCGCGTCGATGAAGTTCAGCAGCGGCGCGAAGTAGGCCGCCTGCCCGGACGGGTCGACCGCGCCCTTGATCGTCTCGCGAACCGGCGCCCACCACTGCCAGACGACGAGCGGGACGATCGCCGCGACGACGATCCGCCGCCGCACGCCCGCCGACAGCACGGCGCACAGCAGCAGCGGCCCGGCGAACGCGACGCCGAGGCGGCTGGCGTTGCCACCCATCGGCGTCGCGACGATGTACGCCAGCAGGCCGGCGGCGAGGTACAGCAGCGCCGCCGTGCGCAGCTCGCGCTCGCGCTTGGGCAGCAGCCACAGCAGCAGCCCGCAGCACAGCACGATCGACAGCAGCGTCTCGACGGAGTACGGCTGACTGCCGCCCTCGGGGAACAGCAGCGCGAGCGTGACCGCCGGAATCAGCGCGGCGGCCGCCACCCACAGACCCAGCCGCGCGCGGGTCGCCAGCCAGTAGGCGACGCCGGCGAGCGCCAGGAAGAGCCCCGCGACCGGGCTGCCGAGCGTGCAGCCGGTCGCCAGCAGGAGCCCGCTGCGACGGTAGCCGCGCTGGAGCGCGAAGACCGCCGCGAGCGCGAACGTGACGCCGATCGCGAACGTCAGGCGCCCGATCAGCAGGTCGGCCGCGGTCCCCGCGCCGAACCACAGCGCGCCCCAGCGGGCGCTGTCGCCGAAGTGTCGCCGCGCGATGCGCTCGAACAGCAGGGCCGATCCGACGGCGGCCAGCGCGCCGACGAGGCGCACCCCGAAGAGCGCGCCGAGCGGCGGGAAGAGGATTGAGTACGCCGGCGTGTGGTGGCCGCCGTACCAGTTGGCGTTGAAGAGCGTGAAGCCCTCGCGGTCAAACAGGCCGGCCCGGTAGACCTGGGCGGCGAGGTCGGGCGTCGGCGGCCCGAACGCCAGCCATGCAAGCGCGAGCACCGCCGCGAGCAGCCAGGGGGCGGAGCGGACAGCGGCCATGCGGCCGGCACGCTAATGGCGCCTGCGCGCGGCGATGTGTCCGTCTTGTCAACCGCGACAGGAGGACCCGCCGAGGCGCGCCTGCAGGCGCACCGTGCCGGCCGCCGGCAGCGTCACGCGCGTCATCCCGCCTGCGCCGGGGCGTACGCAGCCGCGCCCGCGCGTGACCCGCCACCAGCGCGTGAAGCGGACCCGGACGAGGACGCTGCCGGCGCGCGCGGCGTGCAGCGTGACGCCGCTTGCGCTCAGCGTCGCGCTCGCGCCGCCGCCGCGGGCGCCGCTGCTGGCAAGCGCAGCCGGGCGGGCGACCGCGAAGACGCGCCAGTGGCGGTCGCGCCAGACCTCGCGCAGGTACGGCAGGCCCGCCGCGACGAGCCGCGCCTCGTCGCGGCCGGCCTCGTCGAGCGCGACGTCGGGCAGCGCGATGTACGCGATGGCTCGCTCGTCGAGCCAGTCGCGGTAGCTCGCGGCGCCGAGGCTGCCGTCGTAGAAGAGCGCGCCGAAGCGGCGGTCGAGCTGGCGCTCCCAGCCGCGTGCGAGCGGAATCTCGCGCGCGACATGGCGCGCCTCCCAGTGGTTCTCCGTGAACGGGATCTCGACGCGGAAGCTGCCCGGCGGCCCCTGCGCCCGCAGGAAGCCGATCAGCGGCGCGTGGTAGGAGGCCTGCAGCGACGGGTCGCCGCTGGCCCGCACGACGTCGCGCACGGCCGGATACAGCGGCCAGTAGGCGAACGCCAGCGCGAGCGCGCCGACGAGCAACGGGCGGCGCACGCTCGCCAGCGCGCCGAGCGCGATCGGACCGGCGGCGAGCGCGCCGAGCCGCGTCGCGTTGCCGCCCAGCGGCGTCGCGATCGCAAACGCCGCGACGAGCGCCAGCGCGTACAGCACGGCGCCGGCGCGCAGCGTGCGCTCGCGGGCCGGCAGCAGCGCGGCGAGCAGCACGGCGCCGGCGAGCGCGGGCCAGAACGCGGACGCGACGAACGGCTCGCTGCCGCCCTGCGGGAAGAGCACGAGCAGGATCACGATCGGCGCGAGCGCCGCGGCGGCGATCGCCGCGCCCCACGGCCAGCGCGTGCGCAGCGCCGCCAGCCCCCATGCCGCGGCGGCGATCGCGAGGAACAGCCCGGCGACCGGGCTGGCGAGCGCCGTCGCGGCGGCGAGCGCGAGCGCGAGCGCGCGGCGGTCGTGCGACAGCGCGAGCAACGCCGCGAACCCGATCGCGACGCCGAGCAGGAACGTGACGCGGCCGTTCAGCAGCACGGCGGTCGTGCCGGCGGCGAACCACAGCGCGGCGGCGTCGGCCGGCCATCCGCTCCACTGCCGGCGCGCGAGCGGCGCGAACAGCGCCGCCGCCGCGACGGCCGCGACGGCGCCCGTCAGGCGCACGCCGAGCGCCCCGCCGAGCGGCGGGAAGAGGACGCTGTAGCCGGGCGTGTGGTGGCCGGCGAACCAGCCGTTGTTCCAGAGCGCCAGGCCGAGATCGGCGCGGTACTCCTGCGCGGCGAGGTCGGCGCTCGGGGGGGACACGAGCAGGTAGAGCGCCGCGCCGAGTGCCGCGACGATCCATGGGCTGTGCCTGCGGCGCAGCACCCCGGCAACCCTTGCAGCTTTCAGCCGGCCAGGTACTCGACGATCCGGGCGCCGACCTCGGGCCGGTCGATCCACGGCCAGTGGCCGGCGTCCTCGATCCGCTCGAGCGTCGCGTCGCCGAGCTTCGCCGCGTAGCCGGAGCCGAAGCGCGCCGGGAGGTACGGGTCGCGGTCGCCCCACAGGACGAGCGCGGGCGCCGTCACGGCGCCGAGCTTCGCGCCCGCCCGCGCGAGGACATCCGGCGACGCGCTGCGCAGCAGCGCGCGCGTCGCGCGCTCGGTGCCGAGGTCGAAGCAGCCGGCGACGTTCGCGACGAACGGCTCCGGCATCGCGCCGGGTGTCGCCGACGCGCGCCGCGAGAGGTGGCGCAGGACGGGCTTCGTCGCCGATCCGACCGCGATCGCTCCGACGGCCGGCAGCCGCACGAGCCGCGCCGGTCCGCGCCAGCGGAAGCCCTGCAGCAGCGGGATGCCGTTGACGACGACGAGCCGCTTGACACGCTCGGGGTGCTCCGCCGCCCACGCGAGCCCGACCGCGGCGCCCCAGTCGTGCATGCACAGCCGCACGCGCTCGAGCTCGAGCGCTTCCAGCAGGCGGTCGAGGAAGCGCACGTGCCCGGCGAGCGAGTAGTCGAGGTCGCCGCGCTTGCCGCTCGCTCCGAAGCCGGGCAGGTCGACGGCGATGCCGCCGCCGAGCGCGAGCGGGGCGATCCAGTCGAACGAGCTCGTCGGTATCCCGTGCAGGTAGACGACGGGCACGTCGTCGTCGCCGCCGGCGCGGCGCAGGAAGACCGGCTGATCATCGAGCTCAAACGTGGTTTCCGTGACGGCCAGCATGGGGGCCGGACGATAGCCTCACGCCCGAGTCGCACGGGGTTCGCTGACCGGTCACCCGTAGCGCGGGCGCACGCCGCGCAGTACGCAGGTTCCGCCGGGGACGTCAGGGTCACCGCGGCACTCGGTGCCGCTGGCCTCGTCGATCAGCAGCCAGGTCACGCCTCCGTCCCGCTCGTGGCCGAGGATCGCCTTGTCGGCGTCGGCGCCGTCGGTGCTGGTGGCCGTGATCCGGTAGCGGCGCAGCTCTGGCTCGTTCGTGCAGCCGCCCGTGTCGGCGTAGCAGGCGCGGCTAAAGAAGACGCGACCACTCTCGAAGGCCGGCCAGCCGAGCGCCCGGCCGGTCAGGCCGCCGCCGTGTTGGCGTGCGATCCGCGCGTGACCGTCGCCGAGCGTGTCGAGCCGGATCTCGGTCTCGAGGCCTTCGTAACGGCCGGCATACGTCCAGCCGAAGGCCAGTCGCCTGCCGTAGAGCTCCAGCGCGTAGGGCCTGCTCACCCGCTCGTCGGTGCACGTCCGCCTGCCAGCGGATCGGCTGCAGACCTTGCGCGCGCCGCCGGGCTGGCGCTGGCTGCGTCCGCCGGCCAGCGGCCGCACGTAGATGTACGGAAGTGTCGGCTTGCGGTCGTAGGAGCGCACGAACGCGACCTTGTCGCGCCAGACTGTCGGCCACGTCTCGTCGGCCTGGTCGGTGCTCGCGCCGGCGAGCTTGCGCTCGCTGCCGCTGTCGACGTCGAGCAGGTACAGATCGCAGCCAGCGCCCTCGTCGTAGTCAGCGGGCAGGAAGCTGCCGGCGGTCCGCACCTCGCGATGGCAGCGGGAGTACGTCGCGACGAGACCATCGGGCCCGGGTCCGAGGTCGACGTCGAATGACGTCGTGCGGGCGGAGACCGGTGGCGTCGTCACGACGCCGCGCGGGTCACGCAGGGTGATGTGAAACAGGCCGTCGGGTCCGCGCGCGCTCCAGGCGAGCCAGCCGGCGTGGGCGGCGATCGGCGTCGGCCGGTCGACGCGCGCGACGTCCTCAGCCGAGGCCGGGGCGGCGATCGCGAGAAGCATCATGATCGAGAGGACGAGAGTACGCATGCCGATGCAACGGTACGAGCGTGCCAGAGGCTGCGGCTGTCGCCCTCGAACGTTGCGTTCGGCGACCGCCGGCACGGGGCCTGACGATAGCCTCAGGCGCGTGCGGACCCTCTGCTTCGGCGACGCGCTGGTCGACCTCATCTGCCGGCGGTCCGTCAGCTCGTTGGAGGACGCCGACGCGTTCGTCCCGTCGCCCGGCGGGGTGATCGCGAACATCGCCACGACGGCCTCGATGCACGGCGGCGCGGTGTCGTTCGCGGGCGGAGCGGGCGACGACGCGTGGGGCGCGTGGCTGTCGTCCCGGCTGCAGGCGGCGGGCGTCGATCTGCGCTGGTTCGCGCTCGCCGGCGGCCACGCCACGGCGGTCGCGTTCGCCACCGTCGACGCGCGCGGCGAGGCCGCCTGGCAGCTCTGCGGAGATGGCGTCGCGGCCAGCATCGACGCGCTCGACGGTCGCCTGCTGGAGGCCGTCGAGGCGACCGACGCGCTGCTGTTCAGCTCGAACACGCTCGCCGATCCCGCCGCGGCGGCGCTGACGATGAGCGCCCGCGCGCGGGCGCTCGAGCTCGGGCGACCGGTCGTCTTCGACCCCAGCATCCGCCCGCACCGCTGGAGCGCGCGGTCCGGAGGCGCGCGCGCGGCCTGCCGCCGCTGCCTGCCTGACGCGTTCCTCGTGAAGTGCAATCGGGCCGAGGCGGAGCTGATCACCGGCGAGCCCGATCCCGAGGCCGCGGCCGCCGCGCTGCTCGACGCCGGCGCGCGGCACGTCGTCGTCACGCGCGGCGCCGGCGGCGCGATCCTGCGCGCGCCGGACGTCCGCGCCGAGGTCGCGGCGCGGCCCGCGCGCGTGCGCAGCACGATCGGCGCCGGCGACGTCTTCCTCGGCGTCCTGCTGGCGCGGCTCGGGCGCAGCGGCTACGACCCGGCAGCGCTCGGCGCGGCGCTGCCCGCAGCCGCCGAGCGGGCCGCCGACGCGTGCGAGCACTGGGGCGCCCTGAATTGACGCGCGCCGACTGGAAGGCGCCCAGCCGTGCCCGCGTGGCGCGCATCCGCGAGCGACTCGCCGAGACGTACGGCGTCCCGAGCGCCGGGCCGCACGGCGACGGGCTCGCCGAGCTCGTGCTGACGGTCCTGTCGCAGTCGACGAACGACCGCAACCGCGATGTCGCCTTCCTGCGCCTGCGTGAGCGCTTCCCGTCCTGGGAGGCGGTCCGCGACGCGCCCCTCGAGGAGATCGAGGAGGCGATCCGGCCGGGCGGCATCTCGAAGGTCAAGTCGGCCCGGATCCAGGCGATCCTGCGCGCGATCGGCGATCCGCTCGACCTCGGCTGGATGCGCGACGCGTCCGTCGAGGAGTCGCAGGCGTACCTCTGCGCGCTGCCCGGCGTCGGACGCAAGACGGCCGCCTGCGTGCTGCTGTTCGCCTTCGGGCTGCGCGACGTGCCGGTCGACACCCACGTCTCGCGCGTCGGCACCCGACTCGCGCTGCTGCGCCCGAAGGCGCCGTTCGAGGAGCTGCACGATGCGATGCTCGAGCTGACGCCGCCGGGAGCCGAGCTCGAGCTGCACGTCAACCTGCTGCGCCACGGGCGCCGCACGTGCCACGCGCAGCGGCCCGCCTGCGGCGACTGCGTGCTGCGGCGGATGTGCCCCAGCCGGCAGGACGTGTGAATCGATGGCCGGGGCTGGTCAGGCGGCCGAACGCAGCTCCTCGAGCACCTTCAGCACCGCGTCGTCGTGCGTCTTCGGCGAGGCCTTCGGGATGACGTGCGCGATCACGCCGTCGGCGCCGATGATGAACGTCGCGCGCTGGGCGCCCATGTACGTGCGGCCGTACATCGACTTCTGCACCCAGACGCCGTAGAGATCGCAGACGGCGTGGTCGGCGTCGGCGAGCAGCGTGAAGTTCAACTCTCGCTTGTCGTGGAACCGCTTGACCTTCTTCACGGCGTCGGGCGAGACGCCGATGACCTTGACGCCGGCCGCGGCGTAGTCGCCCTCGCGGTCGCGAATCGAGCAGGCCTGCGTCGTACAGCCAGGCGTATCGGCCTTCGGATAGAAGTACAGGACGACCCTGCGGCCGCGCAGCGCCGACAGGCGGATCGGCTCGCCGTCCTGGTCGGGCAGCTCGAAGTCCGGTGCTGGTGCGCCTGGTCCGATCACCGGCGTGATGATCGCACTTGCGTAGCATCGTCGGCTGATCCCGGCGCATCGCCGCATCCGAATACAGGTAAGAGAACGAGCATGCACAGCCAAGAAGACATGAGAGACCGGACCTGGATGCGGGTCCGCGAGTGGCCCCAGACGCGCGGCTTCGACGCGGCGCTCAGCGCGGTCACCGAGGCGGTCCTCAATTGCTACATGCGCGAGGGCGGTCAGTGGCGCCCGCTGCCCGCCGACACGGTCCCCGAGCTTGCCAAGGAGGGCGACGCGTTCGTCGCCGTGATCCCCTTTCCCGAGGAGCGCACGGCGATCCTCGCCGGGGTGCGCCACCTCTCGCCGACGCACCGCCACCGCTTCCGCACGCCCGCCCAGATCGCGATGGCCGGCGGCGATCCGTGGGTCGTGTCGCTCGACACGCTGATGTCGATGCTGGCCGACGACCTCGGCGAGACCCACCTCGGCAACGAGATGACGGCGGCCGGCATGCGCGGACCCGATCCGACGTTCCTGCTGTCGCGGATCCGCCAGAGCGTCAGCGAGATCGGCACGATCCTCGACGCCCGCGGCGATCAGGTCGACGGCCTCTGGAGCGCCGAGCCGCTGCGCTTCATCGACAGCGAGCAGGCCGGCCTGCTCGGCCACATGGCGCACCCGACGACGAAGAGCCGCTGGGGGATGGAGCCCGGCGACACCGCCGCCTACGGCCCCGAGGCGCAGGCGCGGTTCGCGCTGCGCTGGCTCGCCGTCGATCCCGCGCTCGTCGAGCACGACAGCGCGACCGGCAGCTCGGCGCCCGAGCTCACCGAGCAGCTGCTGCGCGCCGATCCGGCCGTCGACGTCGCGGCGCTGGACGCCGCGCTCGCCGATCTCGGTGAGCGCATCCTGCTGCCGGCCCATCCGTGGGAGCTCGACCATCTGCGTGACGGCTCGCCGCTCTCCGCGCTGCTCGCGGAGGGCCGGATCCTCGACCTCGGCGCGCTCGGCGGCGAGGTCACGCCGACATCGTCGGTGCGCACGGTCTACAACGCCGACTGGCCCTGGCAGCTGATCTTCAGCCTGCACGCGCACATGACCGACGAGATGCGGTTGACGCCGATCGCCGAGCTCGAGCACGCCGTCGAGTCGGCGCGCCGGTTCGCCACGCAGGCCGAGGCCGCCGCTGAGCTCGCGCCGCAGGTCAGCCTGCTGCAGGACGCCGCCTACCTGGCCGTCGTGCACGACGGCGCGCCGATCGCCGGGCTGTCCGTGCAGCTGCGTGAGAACCGCTGGGACGCGGGCTCCGATGCCGACGTGAGCGCGATCGAGATGCTCGTCCAGGATCACCCCTTCGGCGGCGAGAGCCGCCTCGCGCAGATCGTCGCGCGGCTCGCGCAGGACGGCGGCCGCCCGGCCGACGTCGTCGCGCGCGAGTGGTTCGCGCGCTACATGGAGGTCGCGGTGCTGCCGCTCGTGCGGTTGCAGGCCGAGCTCGGGCTGTCGATCGAGTCCGACCAGCAGAACACGCTGCTCGAGCTCGACGGCGGCTGGCCGGCGCACTGCGTTCTGCGGGAGTCCTATCGCTCCTCGCAGAACCCGGCCGCCCACGACGACGTCGCGCCGACCGGCCCCGGGATCGGCGAAGGCCCGTTCCTCGACAACGCGCTCGGCGTCATCAACGCGCTCGGCGTCGCCGGCCTCGTCGAGGAGGACGTGCTGCTCGTGGCGCTGGACGAACTGCTCGAGCGCGAGCGCGAGCGCGCGCGCGACGGCGGCGATGCGGCGATGCTCACGCGCGTGCTCGACGGCCAGTCCTGGCCCTGCCGCGCGTCGATGCGCACGCGCCTGCACAACGACGTCGACAGGTACGTCCAGATCCCCAACCCGCTGCTCGGCGTCCGTCGCTGACGGAGCGGCGCTGCGCGCCTCCACCGCTGACGACGGCGCCCCGCTGGGCGCCTGTTAGGTTCACCTCACGCATGACGCTGGACGCACAATCGGTCTCGTTCGCCTACGGCCAGCACGAGGTGCTGAAGGGCTTGAACTGCGCGCTCGCCGAGGGCCGCATCACGGCGATCGTCGGCGCGAACGCGAGCGGCAAGTCGACGCTGCTGCGCGCGATGGCGCGGCTGATCGAGCCGCAGTCGGGCTGCGTCCTGCTCGACGGCAAGGCGATCTCGAAGCTGCCCACGCGCGAGGTCGCGCGCCGCGTCGGCTTCTTGTCGCAGTCGCCGATCGCCCCCGAGGGGCTGACGGTCGCCGATCTCGTCGCGCGCGGGCGCTACCCGCACCAGCGCCTCGGCCGCGCGCACTCGGCGCACGACCGCGAGCGGATCGCCTGGGCGCTGTCGGCGACCGACACGACCGCGCTGCGCGACCGCCCGCTCGACCAGCTCTCGGGCGGACAGCGCCAGCGCGTCTGGATCGCGATGGTGCTCGCCCAGGACACGGGCGTGCTGCTGCTCGACGAGCCGACGACGTACCTCGACCTCGCCCACCAGCTCGAGGTGCTCGACCTGCTCGCCGAGCTCAACGAGCGCGACGGCCGCACGATCGCGCTCGTCCTGCACGACCTCAACCACGCCTGCCGCTACGCCCACGAGCTCGTCGCGATGCGCGACGGGTCGGTCTACGCGGCCGGGCCGCCGCGCGAGATCGTCGACGCGACGCTCGTGCGCGAGGTGCTCAACCTCGATGCCGAGGTGATCGAGGACCCCGTCAGCGGGGCGCCGCTGTGCATCCCGCTCGATCGCGCGGCGCGCGCCGTCACGCCGCCGCCAGCCGCCCGCGCCACATCATCCAGCTGAGGTAGGGCGCGCCGATCAGCGCGACGACGAGCCCCGAGGGGATCTCCGTCGGCGCGAAGAGCACGCGCCCGAGCGCGTCGGCGGTCGCCAGCAGGGTCGCCCCGACGAGCATCGCGATCGGCAGCAGGCGCCGGTGGTTGCCGCCCGCGATCAGGCGCGCGGCGTGCGGCGCGAGCAGCCCGACGAAGGCGATCGCGCCGGTCACCGCGACGGCCGACGCGGCGAGCGCGGCGCCGACGCCGAGCAGCGCAACGCGCGCCGGGCCGACGCGCAGCCCGAGCGTCGTGCCGAGCTCGTCGTCGAGCATCAGCACGTCGAGCCGGCGCACCGCGAGCGCCGCCAGCGGCAGCAGCACGAGCGCCGGGATCGCGAGCAGGCGCAGCTCGCTCCAGCTCTGCGCGTAGGTCGAGCCGGCGAGCCAGGTGACCGCCACCGACGCGGCCGGCTCGGCGTTGAGGACGAGCAGCGTCGTGATCGCCAGGCAGGCGGCGCTGACGGCGAGCCCGACGAGCGCGAGGCGCTGCGGCGAGCCGCGCCCGCGGCCGGCGAGCAGGAGCACGAGTCCCATCGCCGCGATGCCGCCGACGAAGGCCGCGAACGGCAGCACGCCGTGCGGCGCGGACGGCAGCGCGAGCAGCACGATGAACGCCGCCACCGACGCGCCGCCCGTGACGCCGACGAGCTCGGGCCCGGCGAACGCGTTGCGGACCGAGGCCTGCAGGACGACGCCCGAGGCCGCCAGGCAGGCTCCGGCGAGCAGGGCGACGCAGAGGCGCGGCGCGCGCAGCTCGAGCACGAGGTCGCCGAGCCCGTCGCCGGTGCCGAAGATCGACCGCACGATCTCGCGGGGGCCGGCCGACAGCTCGCCGATGCAGAGGCTCGCGAACGCCGCCGCGAGCGCGACGATGACCGCGGCGCCGACCGCCTTCGGACGCCAGCGCGCGGCGCTCGCGGCGGCGTCGACGACGGGCGCGCCGCTGTCGCGCAGGCGATTGGCCGCGACGATCAGCACGGGCGCGCCGATCAGCGCGCAGATCACGCCGGCCGGCGTCTCGTCGTCGATCCCGAAGGCGAGCCGCCCGACGACGTCGGCGCCGACGACGATCGCCGCCCCCCACGGCACCGCGATCAGCAGCTGCGCGGCGTGGCTGCGCGGTCGCGCCGCGCGCGCGATCGCCGCCGCCAGCACGCCGACGAACGCGATCGGCCCGGCGACGCCGACGGCGACCGCGGTCAGCAACGTCGCCGCCACGACCGACAGCAGCCGGGTTGCGCCGTTGCGCAGGCCGAGCGCGCGGGCCGTGCTCTCGCCGAGCACGGCGACGTCGAGCTGGCGCGTCAGCGCGAAGCAGCCGACGAGCACCGCGGCGCCGATCAGCGCGCCCGGCCGGACCTGCTCCCAGCCGGACTGCAACAAGCTGCCCGCGCCCCACAGGAACAGGCCGCTCGTCTCCGTCTCGCGCAGCAGCTGGATCGCCGCGCTGACGGCGGCGAGCGCGAGGCTGATCGCCATCCCGGCGAGCACGATCCGCACCGGTGCCGCCCCGGCGGCGGCCGCGATCGCGCCGATCAGCAGCGCGCCGAAGACGACGCCGACGAACGCGACCGCAATCGTCGACGCGCCCGGGGCGATCGACGCGTAGGCGCTCGTGACCGTCACGGCGAGCGTCCCGCCGGCGGTCAGGCCGAGCGTCGCCGGCTCGGCGAGCGGGTTGCGGGTGACGGCGATCAGCAGCACGGCGGCGGCGGCGAGCGCGCCGCCGGCGACGATCCCCGAGACCGCGCGCGGCAGGCGCACGTCGCGCACGAGCGCCCCGTCGAGCGTCGCGCGGTCGTGCAGGAGCGCGTCGAGCACGGTGTGCAGCGACAGCCCGCCCTGGCCCTGGGAGACGTCCGCGACGAGCATCAGCAGCGCCAGCGCGAGCCCGGCGAGCGCGAACAGGACGACGCGCCGGCTCATCGCGGCGAACCGGCTATGCCCACTACGTCAGCGCGGTGGTCAGGCGCTGGGCGAAGACCTTCGCGGACAGCGGGCCGCCGAACAGCCATGTGTTCCCGAGCAGCTTGCGCACGCGGTTGGCGCGCACCATCTGCAGGCGCTTGTAGGAATCCTGCGCGGTGAAGCGCTTGATCTGGGCGGCAAACGGCGTCGGGTAGATGAACGCCAGCCAGCCGCTCTGCACCTTGCGCAGCGCCTCGACGCCGGCGGTCGAGAAGCCGAAACGCGCCGGCGACGCCGTCCAGCCGTTGCGCAGCCCGAGCCGGCGCACGATCTCGGCGGCCGCCGAGTTGCTCGTGAAGAGCCGCACCGCGGGCGAGCCGGTCGTGCCGCCCGGCGTCGCGACCGTGACGCGGATCCCGCCGCGGCGGGCAGCGGCGAGCCGCTTGCGCAGGCTCGCGAACGTCGAGCTCATCCCGCGCAGCACGGTCTCGGCGCGGGCGCGCCGCCCGACGGCGTCGCCGATCCTGCGGAAGTCCCGCACCATCGCGGCGAACTGGGCGCCGTTCGAGGTGTCGCCCGGGTACGGGTTGGTCTCGATCACCTTCGCGATCTTGCGCAGCGTCTTGAGGTTGCGACCGCCGCGGTTGCTCGGCACGATGATGAGGTCCGGCTTGAGCTTCGCGATCCCCTCGATGCTCGGCTCCTGGCGCGTGCCGACGTCCGCGATCCCGCCCGGCAGCGCGACCGAGACGTACGTCCGGTAGCCGCGCAGGTCGCTCGCGCCGACCGGTTTGAGGCCCAGCGCGAGCACGTTCTCGACGGAGTCCCACTCGAGCGCCACGACGCGCGTGGCCGCGCCCTGCGCGGGCGCCGCGAGCAGTGCGACGGCGAGCGTCGCGAGCAGACATGCGTGCAGCGACCGGTTGATCATCGCGCTCCTCCTCGAGGTACGGCTCATCGCGTCAGGGTCAGGTCGCGCTTGACCGGCGTACCGGTCGAGCTCGTCAGCGTCACGCGCACGCGCAGCGAGCGGCGCGTGCGCATCAGCGCCCGCGCGGCGGCGCCGAGCCGCAGCCGCACGGTGCGGCGCGCTCCGGCGCTGACGCGGTAGCTCGTGGCCGGCGCGACGAGGACGACCCGCGTGCGTTGACCGGCGCGGACGGGCGCGACCGAGCGCAGCGTGACCTTGCCCCTGCAGCTCGACGAGCCCGCTGGGCAGGCGATCGTGACGCCGACGCGGCCGGCGGCGATCCGCAGCAGCGGCGACGTCACGCGCGGCGCGGACGACGCCGACGCGGCCGGCGGGACGGGGCTGTCGGCCTCGAGCGTGGCGAACGGCTCGGCGAGCGCGGGCGTCAGGCTCTTGAACGGCGCCGCCGTCGTGCCCGGCTGGCAGTCCATGATGAAGCGCAGGTTGGCGAGCGTCGGCTTGACGATGATGCTGCCGGCGACCGGGACGACCTGGTCGTTGATGCCGATCGGCAGGCTCGGCAGCGTGCCCGGCGCGGCCTGCGAGAACGCGACCGGGCCGCTGCCGGCGACGGTCCACGTCGTGTCGGGGATCGGGATCCGCACGACGATCGGGGTACCCGCGATGAAGCGGCCGCTGGACGCGACCCTGATCGTCGTCGACGCCGTCACGCTGAGCTCGCGCACCTGCGTCGCCGGGGTCGCGTTGGCGGCGGCGATCGCGATCCAGACGCGCGACGGGATCGGGTTGTGCCCGGCCTTGAAGACGCCGAGGTCGTAGCCCGTCTTCGGCAGCGACGGCGGCAGCTTGGCCGAGATGAACGCGCCCGACAGGGTCGCCGTCGCGCCGGCGGCGGCATCGCGCGGCGATCCGACGCCGCCGAGCGTCACGGGCTGGTCGCGATACTCGCCGTTGACGCTGTACAGGCACGCGTTGGTCGCCGTCAGGGTCCCCGCTCTGGCTGTCGCCGCGAACACCAGCGCGAGCACGCCGCCGCCCGCCGCCACGTGCCCGACGTGGAATCTCATCGTGTGTTGTCCCCTCTCGGTCCTGAGTTGACAAGCGCCCCCAGTATCAGTCGACTTCCCGCCCTGGTAGGCTTCGTTAGGAGACCCTAACAGAGCGAATTGGGCTCACCTTGACACAGCGGCGATGCATCCATGACGATCCGGACGTTGGCGCTGGCAAGCGTTCGCGCCTTCGTGCCCGTCCCCGCACGCGGACTATCATCTGCGCTGTGGCGCACGCGCACGGGCACTCGGTCGAGGATTACCTCGAGGCCATCTACTTCCTCGTGTCGCCGATCGGGGAGTACCAGCCGGCCGAAGGCTCGCCTGCCAACGCGGCCCGAGTCGCGGAGATGCTCGGCGTCTCACGCGCGGCGGTCGGCGAGATGCTCAAGCGGCTCGGCAGCGACGGGCTGCTGCGGCGCGACGGCGGTCGCGAGCTCGTCTTCACCGACGCGGGCATGGCGCGCGCCGAGCGGGTCGTCCGCACGCACCGCATCATCGAGCGCTTCTTGACGGACTTCCTCGGCTACAGCGCGGCCGGCGCCCACGAGCACGCCGATGCGCTCGGCGATTCCTTCACGCCCGACATGATCGAACGGCTCAACGAACGGCTCGGCAATCCAGACCGCTGCCCGCACGGCTGGCCGATCTCGCCCGAGGACGAGCGCGTCGAGAACGCCGGCCTGCGCGCGCTGTCGGACCTCGCCAAGGGTGATCGCTGCGAGGTCATGCGGCTCGTCGAGCACGACGGGGATCTGTTGCACTGGTACTACGACGAGGGCTTCGTTCCGGGCACGTCGCTGGCGGTGCTCGACGTGCAGCGCGCCGCCGGCCACATCAAGGTCCGGCTCGGCTCCGGCAAGAACGCGCCCGAGACGCTGATCGCCGACAAGGCCGCCCGCGGGCTGATCGTCCGCGTGAGCACCTCGTAAGGCTTTCCTGACGCCAAACTTGAGGTACGCTTGGCGTCCGTGACGATGCCGGCGACCTCCGCTGAGCCGCCCTCGGACGATCTGCTCGCGGGCGGAGCGCAGCCCCGTGACTCGGCGGCTCGCACGTACTCGCGGCGCCTTCCGGTCGTGCTCGCCGACGGCGAGGGCGTGCACGTCCGCGACACGAACGGGCGCGTCTATCTCGACTGCCTTGCCGGTGCCGGCTCGCTCGCGCTCGGGCACGGCCATCCTGCCGTCGTCGCGGCGTTGCGGGGGGCGATCGACGCCGGCGTCCCGCTGACGACGCTGGATCTCGACACGCCGCTGCGCGACGCCTTCGTCGAGACGCTGTTCGAGGTCCTGCCGGCGTCGCTGCGCTCAGGACGGATCCTCTTCTGCGGGCCGACGGGGGCCGACGCCGTCGAGGCCGCGGTCAAGCTCGCGCGGACCGCCACCGGTCGCAGCGGCGCGATCGCGTTCGGCGGCGCGTACCACGGGATGACGCTGGGAGCGCTCGCGCTGTCGGGCGCGCACGCGCCCAAGGCGCAGCTCGGCACGCCCGCCGTCGACGTCCAGCACCTGCCCTTTCCGACGTCGTATCGCTGCCCGTTCGGCGCGGGCGGCGAGCGCGGGGCGGAGCTCTGCGCGCGCGCGCTGCGCTGGGCGCTGACCGACACGCACAGCGGCATCCTGCCGCCCGCGGCGATCCTCGTCGAGCCGGTCCAGGGCGAAAGCGGCGTCCATCCCGCCCCGCCGTCGTTCGCGCGCGCCGTGCGCGCCGCGGCGAGTAGCGCGGGCGTGCTGCTCGTCGCCGACGAGGTCCAGACCGGGCTCGGGCGCAGCGGCACGCTGTGGGGCTCCGACGCGATCGGCCTCGACCCCGACGTGCTCGTGCTCTCGAAGGCGATCGGCGGCGGTCAGCCGCTCGCGGTGATCGTCTACCGCGCCGAGCTCGACGTCCTGCAGCCGGGCGCGCACGCCGGAACGTTTCGCGGCAACCAGCTCGCGCTCGCCGCCGGCGCGGCGACGATCCGCCACATCGTCGAGCACGAGCTCGCCGACCATGCCGCCGCGATCGGCGAGCGCCTGATCGACGCGCTGCGCGCGCAGACCGCGGGCCTGCCCGTCGTCGCCGACGTGCGCGGCCGCGGCCTGATGATCGGCGTCGAGCTCGTCGATCCCCAGCGCTGCGACGACGACGGGCTCCCGCAGCCCGACGGAGCGCTCGCGAGCGCCGTGCAGCGAGCGATGCTCGAGCTCGGCGTGCTCGTCGAGATCGGCGGTCGCGACGGCGCGGTCGTGCGCTTCCTGCCGCCGCTGATCATCGAGGCCGAGCACGTCGACCGCATCGCCGACGCGTTCGGCAAGGCCGTCTGGAGCGCGTGGAGGGCGCGATGACGCCGTTCGCCGTCGCGGCACCGGCGCGCTTCCTGACGGCCGATCCGCAGTCGCACGCGCGGCTGCACGCGTACGCCGCGGCCGTCGTCGACGCGGTCGCGCAGACGCGCGCCGCCGACCGCCCGCTCGCGGAGATCGATCCGGTGGCGCTGGCGCGGACGATCGCGGCGCTCGATCCGTGCCCGGAGGACGGCGTCGCGTTCGGGGAGCTGCTCACGGAGCTGGGCGACGGCGTCCTCGCCAACGGCGTCAACGTCGCCGATCCGCGCTGCGCCGCGCACCTGCAGTGCCCGACGCTGCTGTCGGCCGCGGCCGCCGAGCTGGCGATCGGCGTGACGAACCAGTCGCTCGACTCCTACGACCAGGCGCCGGCAGCGACGCTCGTCGAGGACCATCTCGTGCGCTGGCTGGCGGCGACGCTCGGCCTCGCGGGCGGGTCCGGCGTGCTGACGAGCGGCGGCAGCGCATCGAACCTGCTCGGCCTGCTGCTCGCGCGCGAGCGCGCCTGCGCTCGCGAGCAGCGCTGGGCCAAGGGCGCCGGGCTTCCCGAGCAGCACGCGCGCTGGCGGATCCTGGCCTCGACCGCTGCGCACGACAGCGTGCGCCGTGCGGCCGCCGTGCTCGGGCTCGGCGCCGGCTCGGTCGTCGGCGTCGCGACCGACGACCGCGGGCGGATCGACGTCGCCGCGCTCGACGCCGCGCTGGCGGCGCTGGCCGGGGCCGAGCTCGAGCCGATCGCGATCGTCGCGACGGCCGGCACGACCGACCTCGGCGCGATCGATCCGCTGGCGGCGCTCGCCGAGCGCGCCCGCGCCTGCGGCGCCTGGCTGCACGTCGACGCCGCGGTCGGCTCGGCGTTCGCGCTGTCGCCGCGGCTGGCCCCGCTGCTGGACGGCATCGAGCGGGCCGACTCGATCACGGCCGACCTGCACAAGCTCTGGTTCATGCCGATCGGGGCCAGCGCGCTGCTCGTGCGCGACGTCGCCCTGCTCGGCGCGGTGCACCACCACAGCGACTACCTCAACCGCGCCGACGACGAGGCCGACGGCGTGCTCAACCTCGTCGGACGCTCGCTCGACACGTCGCGCCGCTTCGACGCGCTGAAGATCCTCGTCGGGCTGCGCGCCACCGGACGCCGCCAGCTCGCGGCGATGATCGAGCAGCTCGTCGAGCTGGCCCGCTACGCCGCCGGCGCCGTCGATGCGCACGACGAGCTCGAGCTGCTCGCCGAGCCGTCGACGGTGATGGTCGTCTTTCGCTGGCGCCCGGCCGGCGAGCCGATCGCCGCCGACGTGCTCGATGCGGTCAACGTCGCCGCGCAGCGCGCGCTGCTGCGCTCGGGCCGCGCGGTGATCGGCCGCACGCGCCTCGACGGACGCGTCGCGCTGAAGCTCACGCTCGTCAATCCGCTGACGGGCGCAGCCGATCTGCGGGCGCTGCTGGAGCTCGTCGCGGGCGCCGCCCGCGCGGCCTGGCGAGACGCCCCCGGCAGCGGACCGCGATGACGCTGACCGGCCCCGGGACGCGCGCCCTGGGCACATCTCGCGCGTACGAAGCGGCCGCCGCGGCCGCCACCGAGACGCTGCTGAACTGCTACATGCGCGAGGGCGGCGCATGGCATGCGCTGCCCGCCCGCGACGTGCCCGCGGTCGCCCGGCCGGCGGAGATCGACGCGATCGTGCTCCCGTTGCGTGACGCGCGCACCAGGCTGATCGCGCGTGTGGAGCGCTTCTCGCCGACCCAGCGCCACCGCTTCCGGCTGCCGGTCGAGATCGTGGTCGACGGCGGCGAGCCCGTCGCGGCCGGCCTCGAGACCGTGGCCGCGCTGCTCGTCGTCGAGCTCGCCAGCCGCCCGGGCGCCGGCGGCGCGCCCGACCCGTGCGCCCTGCTGGCGCGGATCTGGGCGAGCATCGACGCCGTCGGCGGTTTCCTCGCGACGCGCGAGGACGAGATCGACGCGCTGTGGAGCGCGCAGCCGCTGAGCTTCATCGCGAGCGAGCAGGCGCTGCTGCTGGGCCACATGCTGCATCCGACGCCGAAGAGCCGCAGCGAGATGAGCGACGCGCAGCTTCCGGCCTACGCGCCGGAGACCGCGGCGCGCTTCCAGCTGCACTGGCTCGCCGTCGATGCCGGGCTCGTCGAGCACGACAGCGCGACCGGCACGCCGGCGCCGGTGCTCGCCGAGCGCCTGCTGCGCGACGACCCGGCGGTCGACGTCGCCGCGCTCGACGATGCGCTCGCCGGGCTCGGCGAGCGGATCCTGCTCCCCGTCCACCCATGGGAGCTCGGCCACCTGCTGAGCAACGACGCCGTCGTCGCCGCGCTGCTGCAGGACGGCGCGCTCGTCGACCTCGGCCCGCTCGGCGGTCCGGTCGCCGCGACGACCTCGGTTCGCACCGTCTACAACCCCGACTGGCCCTGGCAGCTGAAGTTCTCGCTGCACGTCCGGGTCACGAACTCGCAGCGCGTGACGCTGCCCAAGGAGCTGCTCCGCGCTGTCGAGGCCGCGCGCCTGCTGCAGACCGAGCTCGGCGATCGCGCCGCGGCGATCGCGCCCGGCCTCGTGATGCTGCAGGACCCGGCCTACCTCGCCGTGCGCCACGGCGGCGAGCTGATCGACGGCCTCTCCGTGCTGCTGCGCGACAACCGCTGGCGGGCCGGCTCGCCGGCCGACGTCAGCGCGCTGACGACGCTCTGCCAGGACCACCCCTACGGCGGGCGCAGCCGGCTCGCGCAGATCGTCGCCGCGATCGCCGCGCGCGAGCGGCGCAGCGAGCCCGACGTCGCGCGCGACTGGTTCGGGCGCTACTGCGAGGTCGTGCTCGTGCCGCTCGTGCGGCTCTTCCTCGAGCTCGGCCTCTGCATGGAGCCCCACCAGCAGAACGTCCTGCTCGAGCTCGAGGACGGCTGGCCCGCGCGCGGCGTCTACCGCGATAGCCAGGGCTACTTCCACCGCGAGGCCGCGCACGAGGACATCGCGGCGATCGTGCCGGGCATCGGCGAGCGCAGCGAGTCGATCTTCCCCGAGGCGCTCGCCGACGAGCGGCTCGTCTACTACCCGTTTCTCAACAACGCGCTCGGGGTCGTCAACGCGCTCGGCGTCGGCGGCTGCATCGACGAGCGCCTGCTGCTCGGCGCCCTGCGCGCGCTGCTGGAGCGCGAGCGCGAGCGGGCCCGTGGCGCGAGCTACCCCGCGACGCTGCTGGACCGCGTTCTGGACGACGCGACGTGGCCGTGCAAGGCGAACCTCATGACGCGCATGCATGACATGGACGAGCTCGTCGGCGACATCGCCACGCAGTCGGTCTACGTGCGGATCGCCAACCCGCTGCGCGAGGTCGCGGTGTGACGCAGATCGCCCTGCGCCCGCTCGCGCTCGAGGCCGACGCCGAGCTCGTCCACGGCTGGATGCAGGAGCCGCACATCGCGCCCTGGTGGGAGCTCGCCGGCCCGCTCGAGGGCGTGCGCGCGTATCTGCGCGGGCAGCTCGCGCTCGAACACCTCGACTGCTGGATCGCCAGCGAGGACGGGCGCCCGTTCGCGTACGTCGAGACGTACGTCGTCGTCGGCGATCCGCTCGCCCGGCACTACGCGGCGCTGCCCGGCGACCGCGGCTTCCACCTGCTCGTCGGCCCGCCGCAGCTGCTCGGCAGCGGCGCCGCGCGGCGGCTGCTGCGCCACGTGCTCGCGCAGCTGCTCGCCGCGCCCGGGACGACGCGCGTCGTCTGCGAGCCCGACGTGCGCAACGCGCGCATGCTCGCGTTCTGCCGCGCGCTCGGCGGGGCGCCGATCGCGACGCTCGATCTCGACGGCCGCCGCGCCGAGCTGATCGCCTGGACCGAGCAGAGCGCGGCGGTGGCGGCATGACGAGCGAGCACGACGTCATCGGCGTCGGCATCGGGCCCTTCAACCTCGGCCTCGCGGCGCTGCTGCACGGCGTCGCCGACATCGACGCGCTGTTTTTCGACGGCAAGCCCGAGTTCGCCTGGCACCCCGGCTTGATGCTCGACGAGGCCGAGGTCCAGGTGCCGTTCCTGGCCGACCTCGTCACGCTCGCCGACCCGACGAACCGCCATTCGTTCCTCAGCTACCTGCACGCCTGCGGGCGGCTCTACCGCTTCTACTTCCACGAGCGCCTGCACGTCCTGCGGCGCGAGTTCGACGCGTACTACCGCTGGGCTGCCGCGCAACTGGAGAGCTGCCGCTTCGCAACCCGCGTCGAGGCGGTGGCGCCCGCGCCGGGCGGCGGCTGGTCGGTGCTCGTCGCGGGTGGCGCCGAGCACCGCGCGCGCGCCGTCGTGCTCGGCGTCGGCAGCGTCCCGGTCGTGCCCGACTGCGCGCGCGCGCTGCTCGGCGGCGACGTCCTGCACAGCGCCGACTACGTGCCGCTGCGAGAGCGCACGCTCGGCGCCGCGCGCGTCACGGTCATCGGGTCGGGGCAGAGCGCCGCCGAGATCGTCGCCGACCTGCTCGAGCACGCGCCGCGGGCGCGCCTGGACTGGTTCACGCGCAGCGCCGGCTTCCTGCCGATGGAGTACTCCAAGCTCGGGCTCGAGCACTTCTCGCCGGAGTACGGCGCGCACTTCCATGCGCTGCCGGCGGAGCGGCGCGACGCGCTGCGCGCCGGTCAGGACCTGCTCTACAAGGGGATCTCGGCGCAGACGAGCGAGCGGATCTACGACGCGCTCTACGCGCGCAGCATCGACGGCGCCGAGCCCGACATCGGCTACGCCGCGCGCTGTGAGCTCGTCGAGCTCGGCCGCGGTGCCGGCGGGGCGCTGCGGCTCGCGCTGCGCCACCGCGACGAGGACGTGACGTTCACGCACGAGACCGACGTGCTCGTGCTCGGCACCGGGCACCGCGAGGCGCCGCTGCCGGTGCCGGCGCTCGCCGAGCTGGCCGCGCTCGACGCCCAGGGCCGCCCCGTCATCGAGGCCGACTACCGCGTGCGCCTGCGCGACGGCGCCGGCGGGCGCGATCGCCTGCTGTTCGTCCAGAACGCCGAGCTGCACACGCACGGCGTCGGCGCGCCCGACCTCGGGCTCGGCGCGCACCGCAACGCCGTCATCATCAACGCGCTCTGCGAGCGCGAGGTCTATCCGGTCCGCGAGCGCAACGTGTTTCAGTCCTTCGGAGCGCCCGCCGACGCCGCCGGCAGCGGCTCCGGGGTGCAGGCGGCATGAGCGAGGCGCTCGTCGCGGCGCTGACGCGCGAGCGCTGGGAGCACGTCAACCGCGAGCTGATCGCCAAGCTCTTGACCGAGCTCGCCTACGAGGACGTGCTCGCGCCGCGCTGCGAGGAGCTCGCCGACGGCCGGCGCGCGTTCGAGCTCGCGCTCGGCGAGCGGCTCGTGCTGCGCTATGCCGGCCATCGCCGCCCGCTCGGCGACTGGCGCGTCGAGGCCGACTCGCTGCGCGCCTGGCTTGACGGCGACGAGGTCGCCATGCCCGACGCCGCCGACGTCGTCGCGCTCGGGGCGCCGGCCGTCGGCGCCGACCCGTCGACCGCCGCCGGGCTCGTGCAGGAGATCGCGATGACCGCGCTCGGCGACGTGCTCGGCGCCGCGCGCGGGCGCCCCGCGGCCGAGCTGCTCGACCTCGATCCGCTGGCGCTCGAGTGCGAGATGCGCGGCCACCCGTGGATCGTCGCCAGCAAAGGGCGGCTCGGCTTCGGCGCGAGCGACCTGCTGGCCTACGCGCCCGAGGCCGCGCAGCCGCTGGCGCTGCGCTGGCTGGCGGCGGCGCCGGCGATCGCCGACCGGCGCTGCGTCGACGGCCTGGCACACGCGACGGTCGTGCGCGAGCAGGTCGGCGAGCAGGACTGGGCGCTGCTGCGTGAGTGCGCGGCGGCGGCGGGCCTGGACCCCGACGCGGCGACGTACCTGCCGGTCCACCCGTGGCAGTGGGAGCACCGCGTGCTCGCCCTCTACGCGGGCGCGATCGCGCGCGGCGAGCTCGTCGCGCTCGGCACGCTGGCGCAGCGCTACCTGCCGGGTCAGTCGATCCGCACGCTCGCCGACATCGACCACCCCGATCGGCGCCAGCTCAAGCTCGCGCTGTCGATCCTCAACACATCGGTCTACCGCGGCCTGCCGCGCGCCCGCACGCTCGCCGCGCCGGCGCTGACGCAGTGGTTCCAGGCGCGCTGCGCGGCCGACCCGTTCCTGCGCGAGCAGGGGCTCGTGCTGCTCGGCGAGGTCGCCAGCGTCAGCGTCGCGCACTCGGCGTTCGAGTCGATCGCCGACGTGCCCTACCAGCACACCGAGCTGCTCGGCGCGATCTGGCGCGAGTCCGTCCACGGTCACCTGCGCGCGGGCGAGCGCGCGATCACGATGGCCGCGCTGATCCACCGCGACGCGCAAGGGGTCTCGTTCGCCGAGCTGCTGATCGCGCGCAGCGGCCTCGATGCCGACGCCTGGGTGCGGCGCCTGCACGAGGTCACGCTGCCGCCGCTGCTGCACGTCCTGTACCGCTTCGGCGCGACGTTCTCCCCGCACGCCCAGAACTGCCTCGTCGTGCTGCGCGACGACGTGCCGGTGCGGCTCGTCGTCAAGGACTTCGTCGACGACGCGATGATCAGCTCCGAGCCGCTCGCCGAGCTGCAGGACCTGCCGCGCGAGGTGCGCGCAGCGCTCGGCGAGGGCATCGAGGCCGCGCTCCTCGTGCAGTGGATCCAGTCGGGCCTGCTCGTCTGCGTGCACCGCTATCTGGCCGAGATCCTGCAGCAGCGGATCGGCTACCCGGAGCGTGCGTTCTGGTCCGCGGCCGAGCGCGCCGTCGCCGCCTACCAGCTGCGCTTCGAGGACGAGCTCGGCCTGCGCTTCGCGCTCTTCGACGTCGACGCGCCGGCGTTCGTGAAGCTCTGCCTCAACCGCGTCCGGATCCTCGGCCGCGGCTATGCCGACGACGCGCAGCGACCGGTCGCGTCGGCGTCGGGCTGGATCGACAACCCGCTCGCGCCGTCCGCGCGCCCGGTCGCGCCGTGATCGGCACGCCGTCCGAGCTGCCGGCCGTACCGCTGCTGCGCGAGCTGACCGCGTACGCCGAGCACGAGCCCGCGCTCGACCGCCGCCTGTGGGCGCGGCCGGTCGTGCCCGAGCACGACACCGACCTCATGTGGGCATGGATGAAGCGCCCGCACGTCGTCGAGTTCTGGGAGATGGACTGGCCGCGCGACTGGATCGGCGACTACCTCCTGCGCCAGGTCGACGACCCCGCGCGCAGCCCTTACCTGGGCTTCGTCGATGAGCTGCCGATCGGCTACCTCGAGGTCTACGACCCGTTCCGCGACGTGCTCGGCGCGCACGCGCCGGTGCTGCCCGGCGATCTCGGCGCGCACGTCCTGATCGGCGACGAGGAGCATCTCGGGCGCTACAGCGTCGCCCTCGGGCGAGCGGTCATGCGGATGCTGTTCCGGCGCCCCGGCGTGCTGCGGATCGTCGGCGAGCCCGACGTGCGCAACGAGAACTTCCTCTCGCTGCTGGCGTTTCTCGGCTTTCGCAAGCAGGCCGAGATCGAGCTGCCCGACAAGCGCGCCGCGTTCATGGTCTGCGAGCGGTCCGACTTCGAGCGCCTCGCGAGTCGTCGCCGGCGGGTGACCCGGTGACCGACACGCTCGTCATGACGGGCGTCGTGAAGTCCTACGGCCGCGCGGTGCGCGCGCTCGACGGCGTCGAGCTCGACGCCGCCGCCGGTCGCGTCACGGCCCTGCTCGGGCCCAACGGGGCCGGCAAGAGCACGCTCGTCTCGCTCGCAGCCGGCTTGACGCGGCCCGACGCCGGCAGCGTGCTGGTGCTCGGCCAGGACCCGGCCGGCCGCGGCGCGCGCGCGGTGCGCCGCCAGATCGGGCTGGCCCCGCAGGAGATCGGCGTCTACCCGCAGCTGACGGTGAGGACGAACCTGCGCTGCTTCGCCGAGCTGCACGGCGCCGGCGCGCGCGCGGCGCGGGCGCGCGCCGCCGAGCTGCTCGAGCCGTTCGCGCTGAGCGAGCTCGCCGACCGGCCCGCCGGTCGCCTGTCGGGCGGCGAGCAGCGCCGCCTGCATGCGGCGATCGCGCTCGTCAACCATCCGCGGCTCGTGATCCTCGACGAGCCGACCGCGGGCGCGGACCCGTCGACGCGCGAGCACATCCTGCAGGCCGTGCGCGACCTCGCCGCCGGCGGGACGGCGGTCATCTACACGACGCACTACCTGCCCGAGGTCGAGCGCCTGGCCGCCGATATCGTGCTGCTCGAGCACGGTCGCGTGATCGCCCGCGGCTCGCTGCTGGAGCTCGTCGCGCGCCACGCGACGACGCAGCCCGATCGCGCGGCGCAGGACGTCGAGCGCGCGCGAACGTCGCTGGAGACCGTCTACCTCGCGCTGACCGGCCGCACGACCGTCGAGCCGATCGCCCTGCCCGAGCCATGAGCCCGTTTCGCGCGATCGTCCGTACCGAGCTGCGCATCCTGCGCCACGATCCGGTGCCGCTCGTGCTGCTGATCGGGATGCCGATCGTGCTGATGCTCCTGCTGAGCCAGTCGCTCGGGCACGTGCTCCTGTTCGAGGGCTACGACGATACGCCCGGCTCGATGCACACGGCGCCCGGCATGGCCTGCCTGTTCGGCTTCTTCTCGATCGCGATCATCGGCTTTGCGATCTTCCGCGAGCACGGCTGGCGCACGTGGCCGCGCGTGCGCGCGAGCGGCATCGGCGGCCCGGCGCTGTTCGCCGGCAAGCTCGCCGTGCCGGCCGGGATGCTCGTCCTGCAGCATGCCGTCCTGTTCGGCTTCGGCGTCCTGTTGCTCGACTTCAAGGTCAACGGCGCGTGGCTCGCGGTCGCGCTGCTCGCGCTCGCGTTCGCGCTGATGATCCTCAGCGCCGGGCTCGCCGCGGCGGCGCTGCTGGGCACCGTGCAGCAGCTCAACGCCGTCACGAACCTCGGCACGATGGTGCTCGGCGGGCTCGGCGGAGCGCTCGTTCCCGTCCGCGAGCTGCCGAAGTGGGTCCAGCCGATCTCGCCCGCGTCGCCGGTCAACTGGGCGATGGAGGGTTACCGCGACGTGATCCTCGACGGCGGCGGGGTCGGCGACGTCGTGCCTTCGTTGCTGGCGATGTGCGGGCTTGCCATGCTGCTCGTGGCGGTCGCGCTGTGGCGCCTGCGGGAGGACGCGCCGAAACGGACCTGGGGGTGACCCCGCTGCTGCGGCTGCTCGCGCCCGTGCGCGTGCCGCTCCTCGTCGCAGCCGCATTGCAGGCCGTCGCCGCGGTCGCCTCGATCGTCCCGTTCATCTGCGTCGTCGAGATCGCCCGCCGGCTGCTCGCGCCGCCGGCCGACGAGGCCGCCGTGCGCACGCTCGTGGCGGTCGCCGTCGTGGCGTTCGGCGTGCGGCTGCTGGCGCAGGGCGCGAGCGGGCAGATCACCCACCTGGCGGACAACACGTTCCAGCTCGCGGTCCGGCGGCGGGTCGCGGCGCGGCTCGGGCGCCTGCCGCTCGGCTGGTTCGGCGCGCGCCACTCCGGCGAGGTCAAGCGCGCCGTGCAGGACGACGTCGCCGCGATGCACTACATGGTCGCCCACTCGCTGCCCGACCTCGTCGCCGGCGTCGTCGCGCCGCTCGCCGCGCTCGCCTACCTCGTCTCGATCGACTGGCGCCTGACGCTGATCACGCTCGCGCCGGTGCTCGTCTTTGCGGCGCTCTACCTGGGGATCGTGCGCGGCTACTCGGCGCAGATGGCCGGCCACAGCGCCGCGCTCGGCCGCGTCAGCGCCGCCGTAGTCGAGCTCGTGCAGGGGATCGCCGTCGTCAAGGCGTTCGGCGCGGCGGGCCGGCCGCACGGCCGCTACACCAGCGCGACGGAGGCCTTCGCCGACTACCACGCGGAGTGGGTGCGGCCGATTGCGCGCCGCTCGGCGTGGGCGGAGCTCGCCTGCTCGCCGCCGCTGATGCTGCTGACGGTCCTCGCGGGCGGGATCGCGCTCGTGCAGTGGGGCGCGATGGAGCCCGTCGACGTCGTCCCCTTCGTCCTGCTCGGTCTCGGCCTGACGGCGCCGCTGCTGACGCTCGGCTACAGCGCGCAGGGCTTTCGCCTCGCGACCGACGCCGCCGGCCGCGTGATGGCGCTGCTCGCCTTGCCCGAGCTGCCGCAGCCGTCCGCCGCCCGCGCGCCGCAGGGCGAGCGCGTCGAGCTGCGCGACGTCGCGTTCTCCTACGACGGCCGCAGCGACGTGCTCGCCGAGGTCAGCGCCGAGCTGGAGCCGGGGACGGTGACGGCGCTCGTCGGCGCTTCGGGCGCCGGCAAGTCGACGCTCGCGGCGCTCGTTCCCCGCTTCTGGGACGTCAGCGCGGGCGCCGTCAGCGTCGGTGGCGTCGACGTGCGCGACGTGCCGTCGGCCGAGCTCTACGCCCACGTCGCGTTCGTCTTCTCAGATCCCGGCCTGCTGCGGGCCAGCGTGCGCGACAACATCCGCCTCGCCCGTCCCGACGCCGACGACGGCGCCGTGCAGGCCGCCGCGCGGGCGGCGCAGATCCACGCGCGCGTGCTCGAGCTGCCGCGCGGCTATGACTCGGTGATCGGCGACGACGCGCGCCTGTCGGGCGGCGAGGCGCAGCGCGTCGCGATCGCGCGCGCGCTGCTCGCCGACCGCCCGATCCTCGTGCTCGACGAGGCGACGGCGTTCGCCGACCCCGAGTCGGAGGCCGCGATCCAGGACGCGCTGTCGCGCCTGGCGAGCGGGCGCACGCTCGTCGTGATCGCCCACCGCCTGTCGACGATCGCCGGCGCCGACCGGATCCTCGTGCTGTCCGCGGGTCGCGTCGTCGAGCGCGGGCGCCACGCCGAGCTGCTCGACGCCGGCGGGGAGTACGCGCGCCTGTGGCGCGCGCACGAGCGCGCGTCGTGATCCGCGCGCTGCAACGGCTGCTGGATCCCGCCGGCCGGCGGCTGCTGCGCGCCCAGGTCGCCGCGATCGCGGCGTACTCCGTCCTGCAGGGCATCGCCTTCGTGCTGCTCGTGCCGATCCTCGGCGCGCTGCTCGAGGACGAGCCGGCCGGCGGCTGGCTGGCGCTGCTGGGCGTCGTCGTCCTGCTCGCCGCGGTCGCGTTCATGGCCCAGGCGATGCTCGCCCACCGGCTCGGCAGCGAGGTCGCGCGGGCCGTGCACCGCCGCCTCGGCGACCAGCTCGCGGCGCTGCCGCTGGGCTGGTTCGGCCCCGAACGCGTCGGCGAGCTGGGCCGGCTGTCGAGCCAGGGCGTGACCGACGTGATGGGCGCCGCCGCGCACCTGCTGCGCCCGATGGTCGCCGCGATGCTGACGCCCGCGACCGTCGTGCTCGCGATGTACCTCGTCGACTGGCGCCTGGCGCTTACGACGACGCTGACGATCCCGCTGATCTACGGCGCGCACCGGCTCGCGAGCCGGCTCGCGCTCAGGGCCGCCGGCGCCGTGCAGTCCGCCGCCGCCGAGGCCAGCGGGCGGATCGTCGAGTTCGCGCGCGCGCAGCCGATCCTGCGCGCGTACGGGCGGGCGGGGGAGGACCACCGGCTGCTCGACGACGCGCTGCTCGCCCAGCACGCCGCCCGTCGGCGCCAGCTGTGGACGATGAGCGGCGGCCTGCTGGCATCGTCGCTGGCGATCCAGCTCGCGTTCCTCGTCGTCACCGTCTACGGCGTCGATCGGGCGCTCGGCGGCTCGATCGACGTGCCCGAGCTGATCGCCGTGCTCGTGCTCGTCGCGCGCTTCGGCCAGCCGCTCGTCGAGGCCGCGGACATCGTCGGGGCGCTGCGAATCGCGCGCGCCAGCCTGCGCGGCGTCGAGCGCGTGCTGTCGGCCTCGCCGCTGCCCGAGCCGGTCGCGCCGCGCCGGCCCGAGGGCGCCGCGGTCCGCCTGCGCGGCGTGCGCTTCTCCTACGGTGACCAGACCGTGCTCGAGGACATCGACCTCGAGCTCGCGGCGGGCACGACGCTCGCCCTCGTCGGCCCGTCGGGCGCCGGCAAGACGACCGTGGCACGGCTCGTCGCCCGCTTCTGGGACGTCGATGCCGGCAGCGTCGAGCTCGGCGGCGTCGACGTGCGCGAGCTGTCGACGGCGACGCTGATGGCGCACGTCGCGCTCGTCTTCCAGGACGTCTACCTGTTCGACGACACGATCGAGGCCAACGTCCGCGCCGGCCGGCCGGCGGCGAGCGACGACGAGGTCCGGACCGCCGCGCGGCGCGCGCGCGTCGACGAGATCGTGCAGCGGCTGCCCGACGGCTGGGAGACCCGCGTCGGCGAGGGCGGCAGCGCGCTGTCGGGCGGCGAGCGCCAGCGCGTCTCGATTGCCCGCGCCCTGCTGAAGGACGCGCCGATCGTCGTGCTCGACGAGGCGACCGCGGCGCTCGACCCGCTCAACGAGGCGGCGATCGAGCAGGCGCTCAACGAGCTCAAGGCCGACCGCACGACGATCGTCATCGCGCACCGCCTGTCGACGGTCGTCGCCGCCGACCAGATCGTCGTGCTCGATCGCGGCCGGATCGTCGAGCGCGGCACGCATGCGACGTTGCTCGCGCACGGCGGGCGCTACGCCGACTTCTGGCGTGAGCGCAGTCGCGCCCGTGGCTGGCGCCTGGCGCCCGAGCCGGCGACCGTTCACGCATCGTCGAGCGGCGGGGCCTGATGTCCGACTCGATCGGCTTGATGGTCTCCGTCTTCCTCGCCTCGGCCGTCGAGTTCGTCGAGGCGCTGACGATCGTGCTGGCGATGGGGATGACGCGCGGCTGGCGGTCGGCGCTGGCCGGCGTCGCGGCGGCGCTCGTCGCGCTGACCGTGACCGCGGTCGCCGCCGGCTACGCGATCGCCGAGTGGCTGCCCGAGTCGCTGCTGCAGCTGATCGTCGGCACGCTGCTGCTGATCTTCGGATTGCAGTGGCTGCGCAAGGCGGTCCTGCGCGCGGCCGGGCTGAAGGCGCACAACGACGAGGAGGAGACCTTCCGCGCCGAGCTCGAGGCCGGCCGCCAGGCGGGCTCGCAGGTCCGTGCGGGCCTCGACTGGTTCGGCTTCGTCGTCTCGTTCAAGGGCGTCTTCCTCGAAGGGCTCGAGATCGTCTTCATCGTCATCACGTTCGGCCTCAACGCCGACAACGTCCCCGGGGCGGCCGCCGGCGCCGCCGCCGCCGGCGTGCTCGTCCTGACCGCCGGCATCGCGGCGCACCGGCCGCTGTCACGCGTGCCGCAGAACACGATCAAGTTCGCCGTCGGGCTGCTGCTGTCGACGTTCGGCACGTTCTGGGCGATCGAGGGGCTGGGCGTGTTCGCGAGCGATGGCGAGAGCCTGGACTGGCCCGGCGGCGACGTCGCGCTGCTCGTCCTGCTCGGACTCTGGAGCACGTTCGCCTGGTCGACGGTGCGCGTACTGCGCCCGGCGGGCGCCTGAGCATGCGCTTCCTGCGCGGCTTCGGGCGCTTCTGGTTCGAGTTCGTGATCGGAGACGACTGGCGGATCGCGCTCGGCGTCGTCCTCGTGCTCGGTCTCGGCGCGCTCGCCGTGGCGACCGAGGCGCTCGGCGCGGATCTGCTGATGCCGTTGCTCGCCGCCGCGATCGTCGGCGTCGCCACCGCCAGCATCGTGCTCAGCGCTCGGCGCTGAGCACGACGACGGCCGCGGCCGTCGGCGGGTCGTGGCTGAGCGACAGATGGATCCGCAATCCAGCCATGGCTTCGAGCTCGGCGGCGAGCTGCTCGAGCGCCGTCGCGACCTCGCCGTGCAGTGCCAGCGCCGGGCGCCCGTGGCCGTCGTCGACGACCTCGATCTCGCGCAGGTCGACCGTCGCCAGCGCCGGCGCCCGTCCCGCGCGTGCGCCCGACCAGGCCTTGACGAACGCCTCCTTGGCGGCGAAGCGGGCGGCCAGCCGCTGGGCGCGGATCGCGTCCGGCGCGCGCGCGTCGCGCTGCTCGCGCGCGGTGAACGTCGCGTCGACGAACGCCGACGCGGGGTCGGCGAGCTGCTCGGCGAAGGTCGTCGTCGTGACGATGTCGAGCCCGACCGCGAGCGTCGTCACGGCGCCGGCGGTCCGTACGACCCGCCGGCACGCAGGCGCGACGAGGCGTCGGTCAGCAGCGCGGCCTCGGCCTCGCGAGCTGCGGCGGGATCGCCGCCGCCGAGCCGGCGGTCGGCGCGCCGCACCGCGGCCGGCCGGCCCAGGCGCGTGCGCAGGCGCTGCTGGACGCCCTCCGCGCGGCGTCGCCCGGCGCGCCGCAGGTAGTCCGCGCGCTGCGCGGCGGGAACGGCGTTCAGGAAGACGTCGGGGTGCGCGATCGCCAGCAGCGCCGAGACATGGCCGAAGCCGAGGCTCGTGACGAGCCCTGCGCGGATCGGCTCGGCGAGGCGCAGCGGACGGTCGCCGAGGGTCAGGAACTCGCCCTCGCGCAGCAGCGGGTCGGCGCACTCGAGGTTGCGGTTGCCGGGCACGACGCCGCGCTGCATCATCCGCAGCATCCCGTCGACCTGCCAGGCGGCGGCGCCGCCCTTCGCGTGGCCGGTCACGGTCTTCTGCGAGACGACGAGCAAGGGGTTGCCGGGCGTGCGCCCGAGCGCGGCCTGGATGCGCTCGTGCAGGTCGGCCTCGTTGGCGTCGTTGAGCTCGGTCGACGTGTCGTGCTTGGAGACGACGGCGATGTCGTCGGCGCTCAGCCCGAGCCGCGCGAGCGCGCGCGCGAGCGGCGAGTCGGCGCCTCCGCGGGCGCAGGCGAGCAGGCCCATCCCGGGCGCGGGGATCGAGGCCTGCAGGCCGTCGGCGAAGCTCGCCGCATAGGCGAGCACGCCGCGCACGGGCAGGCCGAGCGCGAGCGCGACGTCGCCGCGCACGACGAGCAGCGCGCCGCCGCCCTGCGCCTCGACGAACCCCGCGCGCCGCACGTCGTTGGCGCGCGAGCTCTCGTGTGGCGCGATCCCGAGCGCGTCGAGCTCGTCGCTGTCGGCCGTCGCGCCCATGTCGCCGAACCCGACGAGCCCTTCCGGCGTGAGGTCGTCGAAGCCGCCGGCAAGGATCGCCAGCGCCTTGCCGCTGCGGATCTTCTCGTGCGCCTCCTCGAGCGAGATCGCGGCCGTCGCGCACGCCGCGACGGGGTTGACCATCGGCCCGTAGGAGCCGACGAAGGACTGCACGGCGTGCGCCGCGACGACGTTGCCGAGCGACTCCTGCAGCCGCTCGGGCAGGCGCTCGTCGTCGAGCAGGTGGTCGAGCAGCAGCCGCCGCAGCGACGCCATCCCGCCCATCCCGCAGCCCTGAGTGTTGCCGACGAGCGCGGGATGGACCTCGGCCAGCAGCTCCTCCGGCGTCAGGCCGGCGTCGGCGAACGCCTCCACCGTGCAGGCGAGGTTGACGAGCGCCATCCGGTCCGCGGTCGCGAGCAGATCGGCGGGGATGCCGAAGCGGGCGAGGTCAAGGCCGTCGGGGAGCTGCCCGGCGACACGGCGCGAGTGCGCGACGCGGCGCGGCACGCGGATCTGCGCGCCCGTCTGTAGCAGCACGTGCCAGGTTCCGGCGGCGGCGTCGTGGCGCACGTGCGCGCGCTCGGGGTCGGCGGCGGCGAAGGCGCGCGCCTGCTGCTCGTCGGCGACTGCGATCCGCATGTCCGCCGGCAGCGCCACGGGGGCGAGCACGGTCAGGCCCGCCGCGTCGACCGACTCGTCGTCGCGCAGCGTGCGCACGCCGATCCGCGCCGCGACCGCGCCGCCGTAGCGGGCGGCGAGCTCGGACTCCGGCACCTCGTCGCCGCCGGCCGCATCGACGTAGCGCCCGCGATAGCCGTCGCGCTCGTAGGCGACGAGCCCGCAGAGCCAGGCGAGCTCGCCGATCGACGCCGGCGAGGGCTCGCCGTCGAGCTCGAGCTCGAAGCGCGTCGCGCCGCCGCCGCACGGGCCGAGCTCGCCGCCGCCGACGATCACGACGAGCTGCGCGGGATCGATCGCGGGCGCGCCCGGGGGCGGCGCGGACGCCGCGGCTGCGCGCGCGAGCTTCGCCGTGTCGCTGTCGACGCTCGGCAGCGCGTCGATCGCCGACGCGCCCGCCGGCGGCGGGCCGTCGAGCTCGGTGCGCCGCCGGGCGGCGTCAGCGCGCTCGCGCAGCTCGGCGGCGAGCGGGGCGAGCGCCGCGTGGAGGTCGTCGATCGCGATCATGCCGCCCGTCAGGTCGAGCTGCAGCGGCGCCGCGGCTGCCTGCTCGCGCAGCGGTCCCGGCGCGGTCAGCGCGCACAGCAGCCAGCCGATCTCCGCGGTCGAGAACGTGCGCAGGCCGAGGCGCTCCTCGACGAGCGCGGCGACCGCGTCGCCGGCCGCCATCAGCCCGGTGCCGCGCACCCAGCCGATCCGCGGCGCGACAATCCGCACGCGCGATCCCCAGCTTGCGCGCTCGCTGCGCCAGCGCGCAAGCATGAGCTCGAGAGCGGCCTTCGTCTCGCCGTAGGCGCCGTCGCCGCCGAAGGCGCCGTGGTTCGGCGACAGCGGCAGGAGGACGGTCGGCGGCGGCGCGCCCGGCGGCACGTTCGCGGCGACCGCGCCGACGAGGCGCTGCACGCCGAGCAGCTGCAAGCGCAGCGCGAGCTCGGAGCCGGCGCCCGCGGCGGCGGCATCGCCGGCCGTCGGGGTCGCGGCGAACGGTGCGACGAGCGTCGGGTGCAGCGGATCGGGGCGCAGGTCGGCGCGCCCGCGCGCGCCCGTCTGCGGGCGGGCGAGCCAGCCCGCGAGCGCGTCGACGTCGGCGAACGAGGCGAGGTTCGCCGGCAGCACGTGCAGGACGGCGCCGGGGCCGGCCTGCAGGCGGTAGAGCTCGCGATACCAGCGCCGCCGCGCGGGCGTGTCGGTCGACGTCGCGACGACGACGGTCGCGCCGCCGCGCAGCAGCCGCCGCACGAGCTCGGCGCCGATCGAGCCCGGGCTGGCCCCGCTGACGAGCGCCGTCTCGCCGCGCAGGTCCGGCACGACGGCGAGGGCGTCGCGCAGCTCGGCCGGAAGCCCGGCGACGAGGTCGTGCGGGCGCGCGGCGTCCGCTACCGCGCCGGCCGTCAGCGTGCCGTCGCGATCGATCTCGAACGCCGGCCGCAGACCTGGCGGCGGCTGCGCGATGCGGTCACCGCTGGTGACCGCCAGCAGCGCGTCGGCGAGCCGCCCGTCGCAGCGGCCGGCGAGGTAGCGGGCGGTCCGCGCGAGCACCGGATCGGCGCCGTGCGCGGCGATCCTGCGCAGCGTGGCCTCGTCGAGATCGCCGCGCAGGCCGTCGTGGTAGGCGCCGACGAGGTCCCAGCGCGCCCGCGCCGTCGCGTCGTCGAAGCGCACGTGGCGGCGGTGATCGAAGCGCGGCGCGATCTCGGCCGCGCGCCCGGGGCCGAGCTCCGCGTCGAGCAGCGCCAGGCGGTCGAGCTCCGGATCGGGCTCGGCCGGCGGCGCGCCGTCTGCGGCAGGTTCCGTGCGAGCGATCACGTCTGGCTCGGTGGCCGGCGCGGGCGCGGGCGCGTCCGCCGGTAGCGCGTCCGCGGTGGGGCGCGCGAGCGGGAGGCCGAGCGCGTCGCCGGCGAGCGCGGCGGCGCGGTCGACGAGCTCGCGAGCGGCGGCCGGCGTCGTCGCGGCGTCGCCGGCGAGACGTCCGAGCGCGCCCTCGCGCGCCGACGGACCGGGCCGCGTCTCGAGCGCCAGCAGCGCGAGGACATGGTCGACGAGGCCTGGCCCGAGCCCCCACGCGCTTGCGAGGTGCGCGGCGGCGTCGTCGCGCGACAGGCCCGAGCGCCCGAGCGCGCGCGTCAAGCCGGCGGCGATCGTGTCGCGCAGGTACGCGCCGGGGAAGCGGTACTGCGAATCGCGCTCGCGCAGCGCGCGCACGAGCTCGCCGACGGGCTGCTGGGCGACGCCCTCGGCGCCCGACAGGCCGAACTCGCGGGCGAGGTCGAGCAGCACCTGGTTGCGGCGCGAGGACGCCCCCTGGAAGAGCTCGTCGAGCGGCTCCTCGTCGTCGAGCTGCTCGGGACGCACGCGCGCCTGGACGGCGAGCACGAGCCGCAGCGCGGTGCCGGCGTCGAGCGGCCGGTCGGCCGCGGGCAGCGCACCCCCGGCCGCGCTCGCGGTGCGGCGGTGGCTGGCGGTCCCCGTCGCGGAGGTGCTAGCAGACGCGAGCCCAGGGCTATCAGCTGCTAGCAGCTCGACGTCAGGCGGAGCCGGTGTCAGCGCGAGCACGTCGTCGCGGTCGCTCTCGACGTGCAGCAGCGCCGGCGCGGCGCCGGCGAGCTGCAGCTCCGCGAGCGTCGCGCGCATCAGCCCGGTCAGCACCGGCGATCCGGCCGGTCCGAGCTCCACGATGCGCCGCGCGCCGAGCCCGCCCGCGATCGGCGCGGCGATCAGCGCGCGCTGCGTGTCGACCCAGCGCACGGGCGCCGCGAGCTGGCGCGCGACGAGCTCGATCAGCTGCTCGCGGGCTTGCGCGTCGCGATCGCCGCCGCCAGCGGCCGTCGCCGGGTCGAGCGTGAACGTGCGCCCCGTGACGTTCGGCACCCAGCGCCCGACGAGCCGGCGGTGGTCGATCGCGCCGATCAGCCGCTCGAGCTCGCCCCGCATGTCGTCGACTGCCGGCGCGAGCAGCGCGGAATGAAACGGCATGTCGATGGCGGGCAACAGGCGCACCGCGCGGTCGCCGATCCGCGCGGCGAGCGTGGCGACGCCGGCACGCGTGCCGGCGACGGCGTACTGGCGCCCGAGCGCGTTGTGGTTGACGATCTCGAGCTCGGCGATCGCCGCGACGTGCGCCTCGAGCTCGTGCAGCTCGATGCCGGCCAGCGATGGGTCGACGACCGCCATCCGGTGGCGCGAGACGCCGCGGGCGTCACGCGCGACCTGGCGCTGCATGAGCTCGCCGCGCGCGAACACGAGCTCCAGCGCCGGCTCGAGCGCGAGCGCGCCGAGCGCGAGCAGGGCCGAGAACTCGCCCACGCTGTGGCCGGCGGCGCGGACATCGTCGCCGAGCGCGCCGGCCTCGCGCAGCTCGGCGAGCTGCGCCGCGTGCAGCGTCACGAGCGCGGGCTGCGTCAGCTCGGTGCGCTGCAGGACGCCGTCGGGATGGCGCAGCACGCGCCCGTCGGCGAGCCGCAGCTCGGTCGGGTTGCGCTCGACGACATCGAGCAGCGAGAACCCGAGCCGCGCCCGCGTGTGCGCGTCGGCGCGGGCCCAGACCTCGCGCGCGGCGCGCGAGCGCGCGCGCCCCTCGGCGCCGAGGCCGCGCCGCTGCACGCCCTGGCCGCAGAAGACGAGCACCGTCGGCGCGGGCGCGACGTGCGCCTCGCCGAGCGCGGCGAGCTCGCCGTCGGCGAGCACGGTCACCTCGACGACCTCGAGGCCGTCCTGCAGCGCGACGCGCGTCGCGTGCAGCTCGAGCGCCGCGCCGAGCGCGACCGGAGATACGAACTCGATCCTCCAGCGCCTGCTCGCGCCGGCGTCGCCGTCGCAGACGGCGTCGGCGACGAACGCCGACGCGCGGGCCGCCGTCCAGGCGCCGTGCACGACGGGTCGCTGCAGGCCGCCGAGCCGCGCGGCGAGCACGCAGCGGTGCAGCGGGTTGTGGTCGCCGGCGACGCGCGCGAACGCGTCCATGCTTGGCGGCGCGTTGTCGTCCGCCTCGGCGAGCGGCACGCGCGGGCGCGGCAGGCGCGCCGGCGCCGGGCGGGCCAGCCGCGCCACGGCGGCGCTGAGCGGATGCTCTTGGCGAGCGTCCGCCGGGGCCTGCCAGTCGATCTCCACCGGCGCCTCGCCGTCGCGCCGCAGCGTCCCCTCGGCGCGCCACGTCGCGGCGCCCGAGCGCGGCTCGTCCGTCGTGCAGCGCACGTTCAGCGCAAGCCGCTCGCCGGGTGCCGGCCGGACGCCGCCGAGCCACGGCTGCTCGGCGAGCCAGCTCGCCTCGGCCGCGGATGCCGGCGTCAGCTCGACGTCGTGGGCGTCGCTGCGATGGCGCAGGCGATCGGTGACGGCCGCCGCGCCGAGGATCGCGAACGTCGCGTCGACGCGCGCGAGCGCACCGCGGTCGCTGCGCAACAGCGCGCTGCATGTGATCCGCGTCGCCGCGCCGCCGGGATCGTCGAGCGTCTCGATGCGCGCCTGCGCCTGTCCGCGCTCGCCGGCGCGCGGCGGCCACGCGGCCGCCGTCTCGACGGCGTGCCCGGCGTGGACGAGCTGCCCCAGCCGCGCCGCGAGCGGGGCGCTCGACAGCAGCCCGGCGAGCGCCGGCCAGGCGAGCGCGAGCGCGAGGTCGACCGGCGTCCCGTCGTGCGCCGCGCCGGTCGCCGCGCGGTGCGCTGCGGCGAGCGCCGCCGAGCAGCTCCAGTCGGTCCGCACGTGATCGAACGGGTGCTCGGCCGTCGCCGGCTGCGCCCCGAGCACGCGCCGCGCGAAGGCGATCGTGCCGGCGTCGCCGGCGACCGCGCTGAACGACCCGTCGAGTGATCGCCGCCAGCGCGTCACGAGCGCGTCCGGCGGGCCGTCGAGCGCCGGCAGCTCGACGGTCACGACGACGTCGTCGCCATCAGCCTCGACCTGCAGGCGCTCGTCCGACGTCGCCGCCGGGCGGACCTCGAGGCGCATGAGCGTGCCGTCCTCGTCGACGACCGGCTTGATCTCGTCGCCGGGCAGCACGACGCGCCACAGCGGGTTGGGCTGTGCACGCTGCCGATCGCCGTCGCCGACAAGCAGCGACGGCGTCGCACAGAGCGCGGCGATCGCGCCGCGCCGGCCCGTGATCGCTGCCGCGAGCGGCTGCGGGACGGGACCCGGGTCGGCGAGCCGCTCGCGCCGCTGCAGCTGCGCCCCACTGGCCTGCGTGCGCGCGATCGCCTCGGCCTCGAAGCGCTCGAGCAGCTCGCCGATCGGCTCGTCGGCGCGCGTGATGCCGGCGACCGAGCGCGGACCCGGGATCACGAAGACGCCGTCGCCGGCGAGGCGCTCGTCCTGCGCCTGCCAGAGCGCGTCGGCCATGAACCAGCGCCGGATCTCGCCGTCGAGCAGCGGCACGAACGGGACCGGCTTGCCGGGCCGGTCGCAGACCTCGAGGAAGTACTGGGCGTCGGCGGGGTGCAGCAGCGTCGTCGCGGCGGCGGGGAACCCCGCGCCGAAGGCGTCGAGCGCGGCGGCCGGGTCGTCGAGGTCCTCGCTGCGGACGACCGGCAGCTCGACCGGCCCGGCATCGGCGGAGTGCAGGCGCGCGCCGAAGCGCCGATAGAGCTCGAGCGCCCGCGCGCGCCACGAGGGGTGGCCCCAGGCGCCGTCGTCGTAGCGCCCGTGGCGGCCGGTCGCGCAGCGCTCGGCGAAGCGCGCGAGCAGCTCGCCGTACGTCATCGCCTCGACGTCGCCGAGGTACGGCTTGGCGGTCGGGGCGAGCGCGGCGATGATCTCGGCGCGGCGCGCGTGCACCGCCGCCGGATCGCCGGCGACCTGCTCGAGCAGGTGCGCGGCTGCGGCCGCCGCGTTGCCGAGCAGGTGGATGTCGGCGTTGAGGTTGCTGCGCGCCGACGTGACGCCGCCGGCCTGCGCGCCGCGCAGGACCCAGCCGTCGCTGCCGCTGGCCGCGACGAGCGCCCGCTTGACCGCCGGCGACGCCGCGGCCTCCGCGCAGGCCATCGCGGCGGTCCCGACGAGGACCGCGTCGACGGGCATCGCGGGCTCGTCGTGGGCCAGCGACCAGGATCCGCAGAGCAGGTCGGCGGCGCGCTGCGGATCGCCGATCCCGCCGCCGACGCAGAGCAGCACGTTGTCGCGCCGGCGCAGCTCGTGGTAGGTCTCCAGCAGCAGCTCGTCGAGCTCCTCCCAGGAGTGATGGCCGCCGCCGTGACCGCCCTCGAGGTGGACCGCGATCGTGTGCTGGGGCGCGGCATCGGCGATCGCCAGCACCTGGCGCACCTGCTCGACGGTGCCGGGCTTGAACGCGTTGAGGTGCAGCCCCGCGGCCGTCAGCTCGTCGAGCAGCGCGAGCGCCTCCTCGACGTCCGGCACGCCGGCCGACACCGTCAGCCCGGCGAGCGGCGCCCCGTTGCCGCGCGCGTCGATCAGGAGCCGGTCGCGAGCGATGTGCAGCTCCCACAGATGGCGGTCCAGCAGGAGCGTGTTGAAGACGACCTCGCGGCCGGGCTGCAGCAGCTCGCGCAGCTCGGCGATGCGGCGCTCGAACGTCCAGCGGTCGGGCTGGCCGCCGCCCGCGAGCTCGGCGCGATAGCCGGCGTTCGCCGCCGCCGCGACGATCGGCGCGTCGCTCGTCGTCGGCGTCATGCCGGCGAGGATCACGGGCGGCATGCCGGTGCGGCGCGCGTAGCGCCCGTCGAGGTGGCGGCGCCCGTCGGCGAGCTCGACGACCGACGGCGCGAAGCTCGCGTAGCGCACGTCCGGCCCGGCCGGCGAGGCACCGGCAGCGCTGAGCCGGCGGCGGCCCTCCGGCGACGCGAGCGCGAGCGTGCGCGCGCCGTGGCCGCGCAGGTTCTCGGCCGTCAGCGCGGCGACGTCGGTTCCCGGGCCGAGGTCGAGCACCCAGTCCGCGCCGGCCTCCGCGAGCCGGCGCGAGACGACGTCCCAGCGCACCGGCGCGACGAGCTGCGCGGTCGCGACCGCGGCCGCGAGGTCGCCGCTGGCGCGCAGGTCCTGCCCGTCGGCGGGTGACAGGACGGGCAGCGCCAGCGCGGCCGGATCGGGCAGCAGGCCCGGCTCGGCGGCGAGCTGCGCGCGCAGCAGCGCGCACGGCTCGCGCAGCGCCGGCGTGTGAAAGGCGACGTCGACGTCGAGCGCGCGCCAGCCGAAGCGCAGCGGCGCGCCGCCGCGCTGGCCGCGCTGGCGCTCGCTCGCCTCCAGCCGCGCCTGCTCGGCCAGCCGAGCCCGCAGCATCGCGAGCGTCTGCGGCGGACCGCCGACGACGATCCGGCGCGGCGCGTTGACGAGCGCGATCGAGGCGCTCGCGGCGGGGCCGACCTGCGCGTTGACGGCGTCCAGCAGCGGTGTCAGCCGCGCCAGGCGAACGCCCGAGATCGTCGCCAGCGGCGGCTCGTCGCCACCGTGCGCGGCGAGCGCGGCGTGGGTTCCGACCGTCCAGGCGAGGCGCACGTAGCGGGCGAGCAGCGCGTCGTCGATCTCGCCGGCCCCGGCCTCGGCGACGAGCAGTGCGGACAGCAGACCCATCGAGTGCCCGGCGACGGCGACGATCGCGCCGGCCCGCAGCGCGTCCGCGAGGCCGTCCTGCCAGACCGCCCGCCAGAGCAGGGCCTGCGTCGTGAGGATCAGCGGATAGGAGATCGCCGACGAGCGCAGGTACGCGTCGGCGGGCGCGGCGGCTGGATCGTCGGCCCAGGCGACGAGCTCGACGCCGTGGCGGAAACGGCCGCTCGCCTGTCCCGCCGGCGACGCGGCGGCGTCCGCGAGCACGGCGGCGGCGAGCGCCAGCCCGTCGCGCAGCTCGGGTCGCTGGGCGACGAGCGTCGAGAGCTCCGAGAGCGCGGCGCCGCCCTGGCCGGCGAACGTGACGGCAGCGCGCCGCCCGCCGGTTTGCAGCTCGGTGATCAACGAGGTGGCGGCCGGGGCCACCGCGGCGGTTGCGGGGCCCATGGCCGCTGGGCGCGACCGTACGGCCATCGGCTCAAGTACCCTAGCCAGGTTGTCTGGACCGGGCAAGTCACCTTTGCAATCTGCGCCTGCTTCCCCTTACCGCTGGAAGCGCCCGCGGCAGCCCGAGGACGCCGATCGCGCGCCTCTGGCGGACACGCTGGCTGCGTCGCGCGCGCACTTCGGCGGCCACGACGTGCTCGCGACGCGGCTACGCGCCCCCGACGGCTGGCTGCCGGCGAGCGAGCTGTTCTGCGCCGGCCCGGCGCTCGACGCCATGCTTGTGCGCGCGACGCGGGCCAGCGGCACCGAGCGCGCCGACATCGGCGGTACGCTGCTGGCCGAGAGCTGCGCCTGGGCGCTCTCCGTGCGGTCCGTCGGGACGCTGCTGTTCGGCCGCCGGATCCCGGCCCTCGCCGCACACGAGATGCAGCTCGAGCTCGCCGCCGGCGACACGACGATCACCGGCCTCGCGTTCGCGGGCGGCGCCTACGGCGTCGTCGGCGACCCCCGCGCCGGCGATCCCGCGCTCGTCCTGCTGCCCGGCGAGGACGCGCTGCTCGAACGCCTGCACGACGAGCTCGAGGCGGCGCTCGATCCGCTGCTCGCGGCGATCGCCGCGGCCACGGGGCGGCCCCTGCGGGCGCTCTGGCGCAGCGCCGGCGACCGCCTCGGCGGCGCGTTTCTCTGGCTCGGCGAGGTCGTCGGGATGCGCGACGAGGCGTGGCGCCTGGGCACCCGCTGCATGCAGATGGACGGCCCGCTCGCGGTCGGCGCGGGCTTTCGGGTGCTCGCGCACGCGGGCATCGCGGAGCCGACGCGCAACCGCCGCAGCTGCTGTCTGATCTGGCGCGCCGAGGGCTGCGAGACGTGCTTCACCTGTCCGCTGACGTCCGATCGCGAGCGCCGCGCGCGGCTCGAGGCACGGGCGGCGAAGGCCGTCGCCTCGGCATGACGATGCGCCTTCGTCGAAGCTTGCCGGCGGCGCTCGTCGTCGTCGCCGGGGTCGGCACGACGTACGCCGCGGCGGCGCAGTCGCGCGTGCTGAAGGCCTCCGGTGAGCTCACGCGCACCGCGAAGCCGGGACCGCTCTCGACCGTGCAGGCGGGGACGCTCCGCGGCCAGCCCTTCGGATCGGGCCGGATGGTGCTTCGCTCGACGCTCAAGCGGGCGATCGTGACGTCGACGTTCACGCTGCAGACGACCGCCGGGCTCGTCCGCGGCCGTGCGACGGCGCGGCTGACGCTCGACGGCGACACGGCCACGTATCGCGGGACCGCGACGATCACCGGCGGCACCCGCCGCTACCGCGCGGCGACCGGCTCGAGGATCGGGTTCATCGGCGTCGGACCGGTCAGCGGCAAGAGCACGAAGATCACGCTCAACGGCCGCGTCCGGTACTGACCGCCGCGGCCCGGGCGCGCGAGGCGCCCGGGCCGGCGACGGCGACCGCCGCACGCCCACGGTGCGACGATCGATCGTGCCTCGCTCGGCGGCTAGCGGCTCAGCGCCACTCGCTTGCTGTAGATCCTGCCGGGCTTCGGGTCGACGACGACCTTGGCCGACAGGCGCTTGGACTTCTTCAGCGCCGTCTTGGCGTCCTTCGACAGCGCCAGACGGACCGTGCGCTTCTTCCCGCTCGCGAGCCTGAAGCTCGCCGGTCGCGTCACGCTGATGACCTTGCGCGTGCTACCGATCCGGACCGGAGCGAACGACCGCACCCGTACCGTGCCGATGCAGCGCGCGCCGGTCTGGCAACTCAGCGGGATCGTCACGAACGACCCGACGAGCTTCGCCGTTCCGACCCTCGCGTTCTTGTCGACCGGTCCCGGTGCCGGGGCCGCGGCCGGCGGTGCTTCCGCGGCTGGCGGCGGCGGCGGGGTGATCGCGTTCAGGTCGACCTTGATGCTGACGGCGTCGTCACCGAGCCCGCCCTGGACGGCCTTGTAGCCGGCCACGATCGCGCGCGTGTCGCTCGCCGTGTCGCTGAGCCCGAAGAACGCGTCGCCGGTGCCGCCGAAGTCGACCTTCAGGGCGCCGCCGTCGCCGAACGTCTTCTCGAACTGCCCGTTCGGACGCAGCAGGTAGACGGCTGCGATCAGGTCGCCGGCGCCCTGCGCGCTGCTGCCGGCGATCACGATCCGCCCGTCGGGTAGGACGTTGATGTCGCGGCCGCGATCCTCCTGGCCGATGCCGGCGTCGTAGGTCTTGGCCCCGTTGTCGCCGTAGCTGAGGTCGAGATCGCCGTTCGCCTTGAAGCGGTAGGTGACCATGTCGATCGAGCTGCCGGGGGTCATCCTGTTGCCATAGCCGGTGAGGATGTACCGGCCGCCCTCCTGGATGCCGAGGTCGTAGGCCTCCGAGAAGGCCGGCGGCGGGCCGAGCGGCGATGCGCTGGCGATCCCGTCGCCGCTGTAGCTCGTGTCAAGCGCTCCATTGGGTAGGAAGCGGTACACAGCCGGCTGGTTGGGGACCGCCGGAAGCGCGCCGGAGGCCGCAGCCGAGCCGTAGCTCGATGCGACGATCTTGCCGCCCGTGTCGAGCTTGGGCCGCCGCGCGTTGTCGTTGAGCGCGCGGCCGGAGTACGTGTTGCCCGCGATCGAGATCCCCGCGGTGCCACCCGCGCCGCCGCTGAAGCTCTTGTCCAGCGCACCTTCCTTGGTGAGCTTGATCATCGCCACGTCGCGATCGACCTTGGTCGGCTCCTTGGCGATGTCGCTGCCGCGCGACGCCTCGATGACGACGGTGTCGTCGGGGTTGATCAGCGCGCCCCAGGCGTTGTCGGACAGCAGCGTGTTCGCGTCGGCGTCACCGTTCGTCATGTTGATCCGGACGATGCCCGGACCTGCCGGGTCGGGCGACTTGGCGCCGCCGTAGGTCGTGTCGAGCGAGCCGTCGGCGTTGAAGCGCGCGGCGTAGACGTCGACGTCGCGGCTGTCGAACGGCGTCGGCGAGGCCGGCGTCTCCGCCTGCCCGGTGATGACGATCTTGCCGTCGGACTGCACGAGGACTCCGCGCGCGACCTCCTGCGTGCCGGTCGGCGTGGCCGGGAACGTGCCGTCGGCGTTCGCCGGCGGCTGTGCGAAGGGTCCCGGACGGACGTTGACCGCCGCGACGCCGTTCGTGCCGAACTCCTGGTCCAGCGAGCCGTCCGAGCGCAGCTTCGCGAGCGCGAAGGCCTGGTCGCCCGGCGTGCCGAGCACCGGCGTCGTGAACCCGACCGCGAACGTCGTGCCGCCTGATCCAGGGGTCGACCCGAGGAAGCGATCACCCGTGGCCGCCGACAGTGGTGTCAGCGCGACGCCTCCGAGGCCGTAGGTGACGTCGAGGGCCGCCTGTGCTGTTCCCGCACTCGAGAGCGCGGCGCCGAACGTCAGCGCGCCCACGAGCAGCCTGGCGTTTGTGCTTCTCATTCTGCATTGACCTTTCGGTTGCCCTGCACAAAAGACGCCGGCTGCCTGAGCCACCCAAATAAGGTTTCCCTAACACCCGAGCGTTGGTGAACCTACCAGGGTGCGCGGCCTCAGCACAGGAGCCCTGTTAGGGTGCCCGGCATCTCTGCCCGCGACCGCATCTTTCTCGTCGCCGCGACGGTCCCGCTGCTCATCTTCGCCGTCGGCCCGGCGCCGGCGATCGCCGGGGTGGCGGAGGCGCCGAACGCGTGCAAGTTCAGCTACGACGGGGAGTACCGCACGCAGGCCATCGCGCTGACCGCGTCGGCGCCGGCCGAGAGCGCCGCCGGACAGCAGCTGACACTGAGCGGCGAGAAGATCGAGGTCAAGCTTCGCCCGCAGCTCGCCAGGGACGCCGCCGCGGTCGGCCTGCTGCCGTCGAGCGGTGCCGGCATCGAGTCGACGGTCGTCACGAAGACCTGGATCGCGATCAAGGGCACGAACACGCGCGAGGGCACGCAGGTGATCGGCCCGATTTCGGTGACCGCGACGACGACGGTCTACTACGACGAGGGCGCGCAAGCGATCACCGCGACGCCGTTCGCCTACACGCCGCCCAAGCTGCCCGATACGACGTGGACGGGAGCCGGCGGCGAGGTCGCCTTCAGCCAGGCCGGAGCGGGCGCGATCGCCGCCGCGCAGGGTCAGCTGCCCGTCGGCGGCGGCGGGGGCGGCGTGGCCGTCGGCGGTAGCGCGGTCGTGCAGGCCAACCTCCCCGGCGGCGTGAACTTCTTCATGGACTGCCAGCCCGGCGAGACCGTCGTGACGCGCCCCGAGGCGGGCGCCGGGACGAGCTTCAATCCGCTCACGGCAGCGCCGTTCGCGAGCGTGGCGGTCGCCGGCCCGCCGTCGAACCCGGACGGGGCGCCGGCAGCCGGCGCGGCAAAGGGCGGCGCGGCGTCGCCCGGTCGGGTCGCGTCGACCTCGCTCGTCGCGACCGGCGGCAAGCTGCGGCTGAAGATCAGCTGCGCCGGCGCTTCGGGCGCCTGCGCGGGCTCGGCGCGGGTGACGACGCGCCGCCCGGTGCGGATCGGCCGCGCCAAGCCGCGGCTCGTCAACCTCGTCCGGATCGTCAAGTACACGGTCGCGCAGGGCAAGAGCCGGACGCTCGCGCTCGGGCTCAGCCTCGACGCCAAGCGCCTGCTGCGGCGCAGCAGAACGCAGGCCGTGACGGTCACCCTCAAGCCCGCCAGCGGCAAGGCTGCGACGCGCAACATCACGCTGCGCCGCGGCTGACGGCGCTAGGCGGTTGATTGCGCGGCGCTGGCCGCCGTCGTCGCGGTCGGACCGCTTCGCCCTCGTCGTGCTGGTGCGGTTGGTCGCGGTCGGTCTCGGCGCATTGTCTGGGCGCCGCTGCTCGCGCACGGCTGCGATGAAGGAGCGGTGACCGAGCGGTCGCGGTCGCTTCCGGTGGGGGTACGGTGCGGACCTGTCCTGCCTTGTGTGTCTCATGCACGCACTAGGCAGGACACGACGCCGCGATCCGACGCCGGGCTCGCCCGGGGGTGTGTCGAGCACCAGCGCAACCCAGCGCCGAATGCGACGCGCCGCGCGCGCCGCCGCGGCACCCTTCCTCACCGATGCGGCGTCACTTCAGCAGCCGCGACAGGCGCCGGTCCTTGAGCACCTTGCCCGCGGTCTGCTCGGCCGGGCAGTAGCACATGACGTAGTCCTCGTAGTGGACGGCCTCGATCGTCGCGCCGCAGCGCGGACACGGCTCGCCCGCGTTGCGATGGACCTGCAAGGGCAGCGGCAGCTTGTCGGCGATCGGCAGCGTGATGACCCGCTCGTAGTGCTCGAGCGCGCCGTCGAGCACCGTAGCGATCGCCTCGCGCAGCGTCTGCGCCTCGGCCTCGCTGAGGTCGTCGCCGCGCTTGAACGGCGACAGCCGCGCCGTCCACAGGATCTCGTCGACCCACGAGCGCCCGATGCCCGCGATCACGCGCTGATCGCGCAGCATCGTGTGCAGTGGGCGTGGCGCGTGCAGCAGCGCGGCGAGATCCTCCGGCGGCTGCGGCCAGGCCTCGGGCCCGAGCGTCGCGATCAGCTCGTCCTGCTCGACGGCATCGCTCGCCAGCAGCTTGACCCAGGCGGCCTGCTTGGTGCCGAACTCGCGCAGGCGCAGCTCGCGCCCGCCCTCGAGCCGCAGCAGCAGCCGCGACGTGCGGTCGCGTGGGCCGGCGCGCTTGTCGTAGAGCTGCAGGCGACCGGCGCTCATCAGGTGGACGAGGAGCGCGAGCCCGCCCGTGACCTCGATGACGAACTGCTTGCCGCGCCGCCGGATCGAGCTGATCGCGCGGCCCTCGAGGGCGGACAGCGGCGGGTCGAAGGTCTTCAGCGCGTTGATCCCGGGGGCCAGCGCGGACTCGATCGTCGCGCCGCGCAGCGCCGCGTCCAGACGGCGCGCCGTGATCTCGACCTCGGGCAGCTCCGGCATTGGTCAAGCGTAGAGGGGTGGGAATGGCTGCTGGGTGGGCGTTGCCATCGCGGCTTCGCGAGGGAGCGAACGCCTGCGAACAGCATCGTTGAGGAAGGCGGATCTGAAGGGGGTGGCGCACGTTATCCGCCATATCCGCGGATGACGTGCGCCACCATGCCCGGCGGGTGCCACAGACACCCGATCCAGCCCTCCTTCATCGATGCTGTTCGCGAGCGTTCGCGCGACCGCGACCCACGGTGAGAAACCGCTCGCGCCCGCCGGGCGGCTCAGTCCGCCCGACCCGCGTCCGCGATCAGGCTGATCTCGCGCGGGCGCAGCAGGACGAGCAGCTCGCCGCGGCGCCCGCGCACGCGCACGCCGGCGATGCTGCCCTTCTTCATCTCGCACGCGGCGCCGGTCAGGTCCTGGACGACCTGCACGAAGTCCGGGTTGTGGCCGACGAACAGGACGCGCTTGTCGGGGCCGGCGGCGGCCGCGAGCGTGAGCGCGTCCTCGACGTCGAAGTCGCACGACAGCGAGTCGTCGACGACGCACTCGCAGCCGAGCGCCTCGCAGGCCAGCCGCGCGGTGTCCAGCGCGCGCACGCGCGGGCTCGTCGCGACGAGCTGAAACGTGATCCCCAGCGCGGCCAATGCGCGCCCCGCCGCGCGCGACTGCTGCTCGCCGCGCTCGGTCAGGCGCCGCTCGGCGTCGGGCCGCGCGTCGTGTGGCTCGGCCTCGCCGTGGCGCAGGAACCAGAGCTGCTGAGCCATGCGCGGCAGAGTACCCTCGACCGGCCCGTCACGTCATGAGCGAGATCTACACGCCCGAGAACCTGCTCGACCGGCTCAGCGATCCGGCGACGCTCGCCGAGCAGTACGAGCGCGGCAAGCGGCGCGAGCGCGCGCTGCTCGATCGCCACCTCGGTCTCAGCGGAGGCGACGCGCTCTCGATCGGCTGCGGCTGGCATCCCGGCCGCCACCTGCTGCCCAAGCCCGGCTGGCGGCTCGTCGCCGCCGACATCGATCCCGAGCGCGCGCGCTTCGCCGTCGCGCAGGGCGAGGCCGACGAGGGACTGCAGGGCGCCGCCGGGCAGCTGGACTCGCTGCCCGACGGCTCCTTCGACGTCGTGCTGCAGCGACTCGTCCTGCACCACGTCGCCTACGCCGGGCCGCTCGAGCCGTGCTTCGCGGAGGCGCGGCGGCTGCTGCGTCCCGGTGGCGCGCTCGTCGCGATCGAGCCGAACGTCTACCACCCGATCGGTGCCGCGCTGTCGCTCGCCAACCGCGCCGGGCTCGGCGTGCGCGTGCACGGCACGGCGGACGACATCCCGCTGTCGCCGCGGCGCCTCGCGGCGATCGCGCGGGCCGCGGGCCTGCGGCCCGAGCTGCACGCCGTGACGTACTCCTGGCGGCGCTTGCCGGTCCGCGCGCAGCGCGCGGTCGGCGCGCTCGATCGCTTCGGCTCGGCGCCCGGGCTGCGTTGGGTCGGGCACACGTTCATGCTCATCGCGCGCCGCTGATGGCGCTGCTCAGGCGCCGGCTGTCGCTCATGCTGGCGTGGCCATCGGGCCGGCTCGCGGTGGCGATCGGCGTTCTCGGCACGCTCGCCATCGTGTTGCTCGACGCGCTCGTCCGCGACGCGCCGACGCCGCAGGGCGACGACCTGATCTACGAGCGGATGGCGCAGGACCCGTCGGCGACCCACACCTTCGTCTTCGCCTATCGAGTCGCCGTGCCGTGGCTCGTGCACGTGCTCCCGTTCGGGCACACGTTCTCGTTCAGCATGATCGCGTGGCTGTGCTCGGGGGCGGCAGGCGCGGTCCTCTTCTTGCTGCTCGAGCGGCTCGGCATCTCGCGCAGCGTGTCGCTGCCGCTCGCGTTCGTGCTCGTGCTGTCGCCGCCGCTGCTCGTCGCGAGCGTGCGGCAGGGGCGCAACCCGGATCCGCTGACGGTCCTCGTGATCGTCAGCGGCGCGCTGTTCATCGTCGAGCGGCGGCCGAGGGCGCTCGCGCTGACGATGCTCGTCGGGGCCTTCAACCGCGAGTCCGCGCTCTTCCTCGCCCCGCTCGCCTACGCGGTCTGGGCGCAGCGACCGTGGGACCGAGCCGCGCTGGCGCGCGTGCTGGCGCTCGCCGCGCCCGCGATCGTTGCCTTCTGCGCCCTGCGCTTCGCGATCCCGACGGTCGGCCGCGAGCAGGTGCCCGGCTATGGGGCCTCGCTGATCGGCGGCCGCATCGACGTGCTGATCGACGGCCTGCGCGCGTTCTTCGACGTCGAGGCGCGGCGGCTTGCGATCACGTTCGGCCCGCTCTGGCTGCTCGCTCCGCTCGCGCTGCGCGAGTTTCAGTTCGCCCGCCGCGGGCTCGTCCTGCTCGCGCTCTGCGCGGTCGCGATGACGTTCGCGCTCGACTGGGGCCGCGTGGCGTTCGTCGCCGCCCCCGTCGTCTACGCGGCGGCGGCATGGACGCTCGATCGCCGACCGCGCTGGCGCGCGCCGACGTTCGCCGCCTGCGCCCTGATGATCGTCGGCTACGCCGTCTACATGCAGCTCGTCGGCACCGAGAACATCATCGACGCGGGTCCGCCGCCGTACCCGCTGCGCTGAGCGACGACGCCGCTCGCGCGGAACCTCAGGGCCCGACGTAGGACTCGACCGGCGAGCCGGTCTGGCCCTCCCAGGTGACGTTCCAGCGCCGGCCCTTGCGCCATGCCGAGCCGACCTGGAAGTAGCCGCGCGCGTCGGTCGTCACGGTGCGCAGCGGCCGGAACGCGGACGAGCCGCGATCGGCGTACGTGATCGTCGCCGTCGTCGGGCCGCTCGCCGGCCGGACGAGCCCCCAGATCGAGACCCTCGTGCCCGTGCGCTGCACCGCGAGCGGGAGCCGGAACGCGGCCAGCGCCGGCTTCAGCCTGCCGTCGGCAAAGCGCAGCCCGGACTCGAAGCCGCCGTACTGTCGCGGCCCGGTCGGATCGCTGTCGCGCAGGAGGTACTGCGAGAACGCGACGACGCGCGGGTTGTCGTAGGCGATCCGCTCGGCGGCGGCGCGGTACTCGACCTGCTTGGCGAGCGAGACGCCGCTCTGCGTGTCCGGCGTCGACTGGATCCCGAATTCGGTCAGGTAGATCGGCAGCCGCTTCGTCAGCGCGCCGGCTCGCTGCGCCCGATCGAGCGCGGTCGTCAGGCGCGAGATCACGCCGATCGTGACGTCGTCCTTGTTCGCCGGCTTGAAGGACGGGCCCTGACGGGTCGTGTAGGCATGGTGCGCATAGCCCGTCGCGGCCAGCGGGCCGCACTTCAGGTTGCGCTGGTACTTCGCGTTGAGGCAGAACATGCCGCGCAGGAAGCGCAGCGGCGCGACGACGCGACCGGTGCCGCGCGGCGAGGTCTCGGCGATCAGGATCGGGTCGTCGCCGTGGCCGGCCTTGCGCAGCGCTCGGACGGCCGCGGTGAAGAGGCTGCGGTAGATCGCCGGCGATGCGGCCCGGCCGCCGCCGGCGAACTGCGGGCGCAGGAACTGCGGCTGGTTGGGCTCGTTCCAGATCGTCCAGGTCCGGACCTGATCGCCGAACTTGCGCGCCACCGCGGTGACGAAGGCGGCGAACGCCGTCGGGCTCGGGCGCGTGGTGTTGTCGAGCTTGGATTGCGTCGCCCACTTCGGCACCGGCCCCGAGATGGTCAGCAGGACCGGCCAGCCGAGCGCCTTGGCGGCCGCCATCAACGGCACGTACTCGCCCCAGTCGTAGGCCTCGGGGTCGGTCGGCTCGAAGTCCGGGCGCTGCGCCTGGTCGGCGCCGGGCGCGACCGTCTGCCACGTCAGCAGCACACGCAGCGAGCGCACGCCGAGCGACTCGAGCTCCTGCAGCGCGGCCGGCCGCGTGACCGGGTTCATCAGGTCACGCGGGGCCTCGAACGTCATCGACTGCGTGCGCGACGCGCTCGCGGGCGCCGCGATCAGCAGCGCGAGCAGGACGGTGAGGGGCAGGAGTCGGCGCATCGGGAGCTGCAACCAACCCGGTGCGCGAAGGTTGCGGGGCTACGCGGTCTTCTCAGAACGTTCCGAGAGGAGCGTGGCTAAGCGGCCTTCGGACCGTCTTCGCCGTCCGGCGGCGGTGGATCGGCGGATGCCGCGGCGGCCGGCGCGGGCGCCTCGGCAGCGGCCTCGGGGGCGTCGTCCTTGGCGGCGCCGGCCTCCTCGTCCTTGGCCTTCTTGTCGGCGAGCTTCTGCTTCGCGGCGCCGATCTGTCCTTCGATCTTCTCGCGCGCTTCGTCGATCTTCGCGCGCGTCTTGGGATCGTTGGCCATCGTCTGCGCCTTCTCGATGAGCTCTTTGCCCTTGTCGGACTTGGCGATCTGCGTGAGCTTGTTGATGAGGGACATGCCGTGGACGTTAGCGGGTGCCGTCATCCTCGATCCGACGGCGCAGCTCGGCTCCCTTGCCGGCTGCGACGGCGCGCGCCACGCGCCGCTCGTCGACCGTGACGCCGCCGGCGGCGGCGAGCTCGAGCAGCTCTTGGCGCTCCTGGCCCTCGCGCGCGCTGCGCAGGAACAGCCAGCAGAACAGGCACAGCGTCAAGATCGAGCCCTCGACCATCATCGCCGAGCCCGCGATCACCTGGTCGGTGTGCGGCGAGATGCCGTGCGCGCGCTCGCCGGGCGCGTAGACGTCGTAGAAGACGTCGTTGCTCCAGACGAAGACGTTGGCGAGCGCGGTCGTCGTCAGCCGCACGACGACGATGTAGAGCAGCTTGGCGAGGTTGCCGAACCAGGCCGGCTTCGGCAGCGGCCCGAACAGCGCCAGCCACATGTTGATCCCGAAGCCGACGAACAGCATGTGCTGCAGCGCGTGGACGGCGTCGTTGCGGACCGCGGCCTCGTGCGGTCCCACGATGTGCCAGAAGACCAGGTCGGCCGCCCACAGGCCGAAGGCGGGCACCGGATGGGCGAGGTGACGCAGCCAGCCCAGCGCCGTCGTGCGCAGCAGCGGCGCGAGCATCGGGCCGGTCAGGCCGAGCACGAGCAGCAGCGCGCCGATGTCGGCGAGCAGCAGGTGCTCGGCCATGTGCGCCGCGAACAGCTCGTCGGCGAGCGCGCCGAGCGGCGACACGAGCGCCAGGGCGATCAGCGCGATGCCGGAGTAGAAGCACGCCTGCCGCCACGACGGGATCGGCTTGCCGCGCTCGGCGAGGCCCCGCGCGCGGACGAGGTACATGACGCCGAACGCGAGCGCCGGCGCGAGCTGCAGTGGCTCGATCTGGACGAGTGCGGCGGCGGCCGGCGGCATCACGCGAAGGCTGACAGGAACGCCGCGCGCGGTGGCGGCATCGGCGTCAGCCTCCGGCGGCGATCAGCACGACGCCGGTCAGCGCGACGGCGATGCCGATTCGCTGCGCGCCCTGCACGCGCTCACCGAGCACGATCGCGGCGAGCACGACGGTGCTGACCGGGTACAGCGAGCCCGCGACCGCGACGCTCGACAGCTCGCCCATCGTCGTCGCCTGGTTGTAGAGCGCGTTGGCCGCGAGGTCGATCAGCCCGAAGCCGCACAGCGCCACGAACGCCGAGCGTCCCGGTCGCGCGCCGCCACGGCGCAGGACGTACAGGGCGACGGCCGCGATGATCGGAAACGCCGAGATCCGCGACAGCGCGAGGGCCCAGGCGACGTCGCCGCGGGCGCCGATCTCGGCGAGCACGAAGTACGACCCGAAGCAGATGCCGGCGATCAGCGCCAGGACGACGCTGCGCCGCTGGTCCGATCCCGCGACGCCGCCGCCATCGTCCTCGCGCGACGCGAGCACGACGCCTGCGACCGCGAGCGCCAGCCCGACCGATCGCACGAGCCCGGGCCTGTCGCCCTCGAGCACGCCGATCAGCACCGGCAGCGCGACGCCCGTCGAGGCGATCGGCGCGACGATGCTCATCGTGCCGATCGCAAGTGCGCGGTAGAACGCCGACAGGCCGGCGATGCCGGCGATCCCTCCGCCGAGCGCCGCGATCACGTGCTCGGAGGACGGCGGCGCCGCGCCGCGCGCCGCCACGAAGGCGAGCATCACGGTCAGCGACGAGAAGTACATCGCCGCGAGCACGACCGGCACCGGCAGCGTGCGGCTCTTGAGGCCGCCGAGGAAGTCGGCCAGCCCCCACAGGACGGACGAGCTCAGCGCGAGGAAGATCGCGGCCATCGACCGGAGCCTCAGCTGTCTACGTGTGGATCAGCGCCGCCGCGGGCGGCTGTAGACGAGTCGCACGCCGCGGAACAGCAGCTTGGAGACCGTCGGCTTGTACGGGAACATGAACACGTCGCGCTTGAGGTGCACGCGGCTGATGTACAGCGACTGCTGCTTGGTGAACTTCCTGATCCCGGCGGCGCCGTGGCGCGTGCCGAGCCCCGATGCCTTCCAGCCGCCCATCGGCAGCTCGACCGCGACGTAGTTCAGCAGCGCGTCGTTGACGCAGACCGCGCCCGCCTGCAGGCGGCGGGCGAGCTGCTCGCCGCGCTCGCGGTCGCCGCTGATGACCGCGGCGGCGAGCCCGTAGGGGGAGTCGTTGGCGAGCTCGAGCGCCTGCTCGGCGTTGGCGACCTTCATGATCGGCAGCGTCGGACCGAACGTCTCCTCGGTCATCGCCTTCATCGTGTGGTCGACGTCGACGAGCACGGTCGGCTCGTAGAACAGGCCGGCTCCGGCGCGGCGCTTGCCGCCGGTCAGCGCCCGCGCGCCCTTGGCGATCGCGTCGCGCACGTGCTCCTCGACGATCTCGATCTGCTTGGCGAACGTCATCGCGCCGACCTCGGCGGTCGCGGGACCGGTCGACTCGCCCTGGCGCAGCGCGCCGACCTTGTCGACGACCCTGCGCACGAACTCGTCGTAGGCGGGCTCCTCGACGTAGACGCGCTCGATCGAGATGCACGTCTGGCCGCCGTTGAGCATCGAGTAGTAGACGGCGAGGTTCGCCGCGCGCTCGAGGTCGGCGTCGGCGAGCACGATCATCGGGTCCTTGCCGCCGAGCTCGAGCGCGACCGGGGTGAGCGTCTGCGCGGCGCGCGCCATGACCTTCTTGCCGGTCTCCGTCGAGCCCGTGAACATGATCATGTCGACCTCGTCGACGAGCGCGGCGCCGGTCGCGCCGCGGCCCGTCGCGACCTGGAAGACGGCATCGGGCAGGCCGCTCGCGGCAAGCCCCTCGGCGAGCAGCAGCGACGTCAGCGGCGTGACCTCGGACGGCTTGAGGATCACGCTGTTGCCGGCGAGCAGCGCCGGGATGCTGTCGCCGAAGGAGTTCGTCAGCGGGTAGTTCCACGGTCCGATGACCCCGACGAGGCCGAGCGGCTCGTAGCGGACGACCATCTTCTTGCCCTTGGCGGAGAGCGTGCTGGCGCGGATCTGCTCGTCGGCGAGAAAGCGTTCGGCGTGCTTGCACCAGAACGCGATCGCGCCGCCGGCGTAGTTGATCTCCGCCATGTACGCGTCCTCGTAGGTCTTGCCCGTCTCCGAGACGATCGTCGCCACGACCCGCTCGGCGTTGTCCATGATCCACTGCTGCATGCGCTGGATGACGCGCACGCGACCGTCGAAGCCGAGCGCCTGCCAGCCGGGCTGCGCCGCGCGGCCCGCGCGCGCGAGCTCGGCGACGCGCGCGGCGGAGAGATCGGGGACGTGCGCGACGACCGCGCCCGTGGCGGGGTTCTCGACGGGGATCTCGGCTCCCTCGCCGTGACCGTTCGTGCTGTGGGCGATCGTGGTGTCGACGCTGGCCATGTCTGCGTGCTCCCTCGGGTCTCGACGTCCCGCAAACAGTAGATGGTTGGTTTCGGGGCGAGCGCGGCTCGTCAGCCGATCGTGCCCGTCGCCACGAGCACCAGCACGGCGCTGCCCAGCACGATCCGGTAGGCGACGAAGACGGCGGTCGTGTGCGTCGTCAGGAAGCGCAGCAGGAACGCGATCGAGAGATAGCCGCTGACGAACGCGAGCAGCGTCGCGATCGCCGTCGCGCCGAGGCCCGCGCCGCCCTCCGCGTGGCCGTTGACGACGTCCCGGAGCTCGTACGCGCCGCTCAGGACGACGGCCGGGATCGAGAGCAGAAACGAGAAGCGCGCCGCCGCCACGCGGTCCATGCCGAGGAACAGCCCCGCGGTGATCGTCGCGCCCGATCGCGACACGCCGGGGATCAGCGCGAGCGCCTGCGCGCAGCCGATCACGAAGGCATCGCGGCCGGTGATGCTCGTCAGATCGCGCTCACGCGACGAGACCTTCTCGGCGACGAGCAGCAGCAGGCCGAGCGCGATCAGCGTCGTGCCGATCAGGTACAGGTCGCGCGCTCCGTTCTCGATCTGATGCGAGAACGTCACGCCGAGGATGACGATCGGAACCGTGCCCAGGACGAGGTACCAGCCGAGGCGCGCGTCGAGCTCGGAGCGCCGCGAGGGATCGCGCAGCGACGCCAGCCAGGCGCGTGCGATGCGCATCAGGTCGGCCCGAAAGTACAGGACGACCGCCGCCATCGTGCCGAGCTGGATCACGGCGGTGAAGGCGGCGCCCGGATCGTCCCAGCCGACCATCGCGGGGACGATTCGCAGGTGGCCGCTGCTGGATATCGGCAGGAACTCGGTGAGTCCCTGGACGATGCCCAGAACGATGGCCTGGAAGAAGTCCAAGCCCGCGACTGCTACGTCGAGGGCGCAGTCAACGACCCGCGCGGGGCCGCACAACTGACCATCTAGACGCCGAGCTCGATGTTCGCGATCTGCACGGGCTCGATCGGACGGTCGGCGCCGGTCGTCGGCATGTTCTCGATCCGGTCGACGACGTCCATCCCATCCGTGACCTGGCCGAAGACCGTGTGCTTGCCGTCCAGCCACGGCGTCGACTCGGCGGTCACGATGAAGAACTGCGAGCCGTTCGTGTTCGGCCCCGAGTTGGCCATCGCGAGCGCGCCGCGAACGAGCTTGTTCTCGTTGATCTCGTCGTCGAACTTGTAGCCCGCGTCACCGGTGCCGGTGCCGTGCGGGCAGCCGCCCTGGATCATGAACTCCTTGATCGTGCGGTGAAACGTCAGCCCGTCGTAGAAGCCCTCGCTGGCGAGCTTGCGGAAGTTCTTCACGGTCGCGGGCGCATCCTCGTCGAAGAACTCGAGGATGATGACCCCTTCGGTCGTTCTCATCGCGGCTGCGGACATGGCGCCAGCTTAGTGACTACGACGTGCCGCGAAGCGTCACGTTGGCGATCGCCACGCGCGGATCGCTGGGGTCTGCGGGCTGCGTGATGTGCAGCAGGAGGAGTTGCACCTTGGCGCCTTCGCCCTTGCCCTTGAGCAGGATCGGCGCGTCGTCGGCGACGGACTTCTTGTCGGTCAGGTGGATCCAGCGCTTGTCGATGACGTCCTCGGGAAGCTGCTTGGCGCTCTTGGCGCCATAGATCTCGACGGTGAAGCCGCCGCCTCCGCCGGGCGTCGCGATCCGCAGCGAGCGCAGCGCATACGGCTTGCCGAGATCGATCACGAGGCCCGCCGCGATCGGCTGGCCATCGGCGGGCACGACGACGTCCCAGACCGTGTTCGGCTTGCCGTCGACGGCGTTCGCGGCGGGGCCGAACTCGGCGCCGGCGCGCTTGGCGGGGTCATACGTCTGTGCCGCGTCCTTCTTCAGCTCGATCAGCACGGGGACGCCGGGAACGCCTGTGCCCGCGCCGCTGCCGGGAGCCGCGCCGGCGTTGGGGTTTGCGGTCCCGCCGGGCGGCGCCGGCGCGACCTGCGGCGGGCCGACCTGCGGAACGAGCCCCTGGACCCGCGGAAGCTGCGCGACGGGCGGCGCCGGCGGAAGCACCGGTGCGACGACCTTCGGGGTGACGCCAGGGCCGGTCAGACCGGGCCGCGTGACCGCTGTCGGGGCGGCGTCCGAGGCGGGCGCGGGGGCGACGATCGGCTCCGCCGATCCCCCTGCCGGCGCCGCGGCGGTCCGTTCGGCGTCGCTCGTCAGGGCGGCGTAGGCAGCGACGACCGCGCAGCACAGCAGCAGCGTCGAAAGGCCGACGATCGTGAACGCTGCGCGCCAGCCGGGCCGTGCGCCGAGCCGGCCGGGAGCGGCTGTTCCGCACTCCAGGCACCAGTCCTGGCCGCGCTGCATCGTCCCGCCACACGACTCGCAGGCGCCGTCCGCAGCAGCCGGGACATCGGCGCCGGCGGGCGGCGCCGGGCCGGCTTCCGGAGTCGCCTCGCGGTCTTTCTCGAGCAGCGCCACGTTCACGACAGGGTAACGGGCCGGGTGGCGTCAAGTCGCAGGCTGCCGGCCGCGCCGGCCCGCGGCTGCGTCCTCAGCTCTCGAGAATGCCGGGGTCGGCGGGCACGTCGACGGCCTGCTCGCGGAGCGCTTCGAGCGGCACGATGTCCAGCGCCCGCTCGTGCGTCGAGGCCAGCACGACGTACGACGCGGCGCCCTCCTCGTAGGCGCGCAGCCAGTTGATCGCCGTCACGCACCAGCGATCGCCGGGCACGAGCCCGGGGAAGCGGTACATCGGCATCGGCGTGCTGAGGTCGTTGCCGATGCTGCGCTGGTGCTCGAGGAACCCGGCCGTCACGACCGCGCAGATCGTGTGGCTGCCGCGATCCTCGGGACCCGTGCTGCAGCACCCGTCGCGGTAGAAGCCCGTCAGCGGATCCGTGCCGCAGGGCTCGAGCTCGCCGCCGAGGACGTTGCGCTCGCTCACACCTTCGCTGGCTCGACGCGAATGCGGCGCCCGCGCACGCGCTGGCCGTCGACCGCCGCCGCGATCCGCTCGGCCTCGGCGGCCGGCACGGACATGAACGCGAAGTGCTCGAGCACCTTGACGTCGCGGACCGCCTCGCCGTCGATCTCGGCGGCGCGCGTGACGGCGCTGACGAGGTCGGCCACCTCGATGCCGGCCGAGCGGCCGCCGGCGACCATCAGCTTCGCGTACGCCTCGTCGCCGTTGCGCGAGATGTGCGGCTTCGTGTGGCGGCGCGGCTTGTCGACGACGACGACCGGCACGACGGTGGCGCCGGCCTCCCAGGGCGTGACCTTGACGCCGGTGTGGCGCTCGATCGCCTCGAGCTCCTTCTCCTGCCGGGGCTCGACGAACGTGATCGCGCGGCCGGCGCGCCCGACTCGGCCGGTGCGGCCGATGCGGTGCACGTAGACGTCCGGCGAGCGCGGCACGTCGAAGTTCACGACGTGCGTGACGGTCGAGATGTCGAGCCCGCGGGCGGCGACGTCGGTGGCGACGAGGATCGGCACGCGGCCACCCTTGAAGCCGAGCATGACGCCGTCGCGCGAGCCCTGCGACATGTCGCCGTGCAGCGCCTTCACGTTGAAGCCGCGGTCCTTCATCTTCTTGTAGAGCTGGTCGGTGCGGATCTTCGTGCGGGCGAAGACGATCGCCTGGTCGGGCCGCTCGGCCTCGAGCACCTCGACGAGCTTGTCGGCCTTGTCGGCCGTCTTGACCGTCAGCTGGAACTGCTCGACCGAGTCGACGGTCAGGGTCGCGGACTCGACCTTGACGTGCTCGGGGTCGTAGAGGTAGTTGTCGGCGAGCTTGCGGATCGGCGGCGGCATCGTCGCGCTGAAGAGCGCGGTCTGGCGGCTGTTGGGCGTCAGGCGCAGGATCTTCTCGACGTCCTCGAGGAAGCCGAGGTCGAGCATCTCGTCGGCCTCGTCGAGGACGACGAAGCGGCACGAGTCGAGCACGAGCGAGTGGCGGCCGATGAGGTCGAGCACGCGACCGACGGTCCCGACGACGATGTGCCCGCCGGCCTTCAGCTGCGCCTGCTGGGTGCGGATCGGCGCGCCGCCGAAGACGGCGACGACGTCGGCGCCCTTGCGCCGCGCGTACGTGCGCAGCGCCTGCGTCACCTGGATGCAGAGCTCGCGCGTCGGCGTCAGGACGAGCGCCTGCACCTCGGGCTCGGTGGGGTCGATGTACTCGATGATCGGCAGGCCGAAGGCCGCGGTCTTGCCGGAGCCCGTCTGCGCCTGCCCGATCACGTCGCGGCCCTCGAGCATCGGCGGAATCGCCTGCTCCTGGATCGGGCTCGGCTTCTCGTAGCCGACGTCCTCGAGTGCCTCTAGCGTGCTCTCTGAAAGTCCAAGATCGGCGAATGTGGTCACGCACCCAGCTTAGTCGCTCATAAACGGCGTTCCGGCGCCCCCCGCGGCGGTCTACGCGCGCATGCGCTCGGCGGCGACCGACCGCACCGATGCCGCCTGCGCCTCGTCGCCCGCGAGCTCTTCGAGGCGCTGCGACGCAAGCCGCACGCGGCGATCGACGTGGCTCGCCGCGAGGCGGCGCGTCTCGGCCTCGCAGTCCCACAGGCATTCGACGGCGACGTCGCCATAGAACGTCGGGTCCGACGCCGCCAGCGCCGAGACGATGTAGCGCCGCCCGTAGGAGTACGGCATCTCCTCGTAGGCGCGCTGGAGCTCCTCGAACGGACCGTGCACGCCGCCGCGGCCGAGCGCCTGGGCAAGCGAGCAGACGACGTAGACGTCGCCCTCCAGGCCCTCGTCGAGCTCACGCGCCAGGGCATCGCGGGCGGGCGCGAGATCCTCGTCCTCGGCCCAGGTCGCGAGCATGCCCGCCGCCTTGCGGCGGCGCGCCCAGTCGGCCGACGTCAGCCAGTCGTGCGCGAGATGGCGCGTCTGCGACAGCGGCATCGCCTCGAGCGCGAGCGCGATCGCTCCCTGCAGCTTGCCGCGCCCGGCCTGGCTCGTGTTCTGCTCGGCGATCTCCAGCAGCTCGCGACGGCCCTGGCGGCCGAGCGCGAGGATCGCCGCGCGCCGCATCGGCACGGTCGGGTCGTTGGCGGCCTCGAGCAGCGCCGCGACGTCGTCCGGCGCCGAGCGCGACGCGAGCTCGTCGGCGATCTGCGTCCAGCGCGAGTCCTCGGCGATCTGCAGCAGCTCGCGGGTCGGCATCTCGCGCGGGCGCGGGTGCGCGCGCGAGGCGCGCTCGCGCGCCGGGCGGCGCTTCGAGGTTGGCGGTGGCGCGGGCGCGCCGCCGCTGCCCTCCTGCTCGAGCGCGAACGCGCGCGCGATCCGCGGCTGCTCGACGGACCACATCGTCCATGGCCGCTCGCGCGGGTCGACGCCGGCGAGCGCCTCGGCGAGCGCGTCGTCGTTCGGGAAGCGCTCGATCAGCACGGCGTCCAATCCGGCGACGACCTCGGGCCAGGGGGTCGCGACGGGCAGCGCGTCCTCGTCGCCGATCAGCCGGTCGATCGCCCGCGTCCAGTAGCGCCCGTAGGCGACGTACTCGCGCAGCGCGCGGTGCGCGTCGGCGTGGCCGCGCACGGCCATCCGCCCGAGCATCCCGAGCACGTCGTACGTCGTGTCGGGGAGCTCCTCGTCGCTGTCGTGCAGCCAAAGCTCGAGCGCGCCAGTGTGGAGGCGCATGTCGAGCGCGAGCGTCGCGTGGTACTCGTCGCGGTCGTCGAGCTGGCGGTCCCAGCGCGGGTCGTTGAAGACGCAGTGCAGCAGCAGCGCCTGGCTGACCGTGCGATCGGCGTCCAGCGCCCACAGGTAGCCCGCGCCCAGCCCGCGCTGGAGCTTGCCGAGCGGGTCGGCGGCATCGGCGAGCGTCGGCACCCCGGGTCTCACCGGACGATCGTGCCAGGGATCTGACCTGCGCGCGCGGGGCCGTCCGCGGCGGCGCTTCTGTGGCAGGCTGGGAGCATGGCGACGAAGTCAGCCACGTATCGACGGCGCGGGCCGGACGGCCTGCGGTCGCTGCAGCGCGCGCTCGACGACGTGTCGAGCGCCGTCAACCGCGAGCTGCGCGCGCGTCGCGCGCCGCTCGTGATCGCCGTCGCTGCCGTCCCGGCCGCCGCCGGCCTGATCGCGGCTCGCAAGCGCATCGGCATGCACCCCGCGGCCACGCTGGCGCTGGGCTGCGTCCCGCCGCTCGGCCTCGCGATCGCCGTGCCGAAGGGCCGCCGGCGCTACGCCGCCGTGGGCGCCGGCTACATGCATCTCTTCAAGCTCGGCTGGGAGCTGCCCTACGACGAGGCCGACAAGCTGCGCAAGCGTCTCTGGATCGATCAGCCGATCCGCTTCGACACGGTCGTCGGGCTCGGCGTGCCGCCTGGGCTGCGACTGCAGCGCGCGCTGCGCCGGCCCGGCGAGGTCACCGCGTTCGACAAGGTCGTGACCGTCGTGTACGGCTCGTGGTTCGTCCCCCAGCTGCTGATGGCGTACCTGCTCACGAAGCACCCCGAGTACGTGCCGCGGGCCGGCGCGCGGCTGTCGGCCGCGTACCACCTCACCTGCCCGTTCTACTTCTTCGCCCCCGAGGCGCCGCCATGGTGGGCATCGGAGAAGGAGGGGCGCATGGGCGGCGAGATCGAGCGCGTCGCGCGGCTCGTCGTCTGCGACATCCTCAAGCGCCCGCCGCCGAAGGACGGCGCGGTGCCCGGCAACCCCTGGGGGGCGATGCCGTCGGACCACATCTCGTCGGCGGCGATCACCGCGATGGGGCTCGCCGAGGTCGGCCCGCTGTTCGGCGCGATCGGCTGGACGTACGTCGCCGCGGCGGCGTTCGCGATCGTCTACCTCGGCGAGCACTACGTCGCCGACGTCGTCGTCGGGCTGCTCGTCGCCGAGGCCGTGCGCCGCGGCGAGCCGCTCGCGGCACCGTTCGTGCGAGCGGTCGCGCGGGCGGTCGAGTAGGCGCTATTCGCCGGTCTTCACGATCCCGATGAGATGACCCTCGGGGTCGGTGAACTGGCCGATGACGAGCCCCGGCATGACCTCGTCGGGGCCGAACACGCGCGTCCCGCCGAGCTGCTCGGCCTTCGCCAGCGCGGCCTCGGGATCATCGACCTCGACGTAGAACGTCACGTGGCCGCCGTAGCCCTCCGGCCCGCCCGCGACGCCGCCGCCGATCCCGGCGCCGTCGGCGTTCGTGTTGCCGTCGCGCTGGACGACCCCGTACTTCATCGGGTTGTTGGCGTCGATCTCCCAGCCGAAGAGCTCGGAGTAGTAGCTCTGCAGCTTCTCGCCATCGGTTCCGATGACCTCGAAATGCACGACTGGCTGTCCCATGCTGATCTCCTCCTCGGCACCGCTGCGCCGCTCCGTGTTGATGGCAACCTACGCCTATGACCGTCGGTCGCCCGAAGACTCATCGCGCGGCTCAGCGCCGCGTTCCGCGCGCGGAGTCCAGCCGGCGCCGGTCGCGCTTCGTCGGCCGCGCGCCGAGGTCGGCGCCGGGAGCCTGTGGCTGCAGCCGGCGCTGCTCGGCCGCGAGCTCGCGCGCCGCAACGCTCGCCGCCGTCTCGTCGTAGAGGCCGGCGGCGACGCTCGCCGGTCCACGCTTGTCGGACAGGCCGCGCACGATCACGGTCCGGCGCGTCTGGCCGATCGTGATCTCGAGCTCGTCGCCCGGGGCGAGCTCCTTGCTCGCCTTCACGCGTGCGCCGTTGAGCTGCACGCGCCCGCCCTTGACCGCCTCGGCGGCGAGCGTGCGGGTCTTCATGAAGCGCGCGGCCCAGAGCCACTTGTCGATGCGGACGGACTCGATCGCTCGATGATCGCAGCCCTATCCTCGACGGCGATGGCGATCGCGGCGGACATCAAGCTCAGCTATCCGCCGGAGCTGCCGGTCAGCGCGCGCCGCGACGACCTGCTGCGGGCGATCGGCGCGCACCAGGTCGTCATCGTCGCGGGCCAGACGGGCTCGGGCAAGACGACCCAGCTACCGAAGATCTGCCTCGAGCTCGGGCGCGGCGCGATCGCCCACACGCAGCCGCGGCGGATCGCCGCGCGCACGGTCGCCGCGCGTATCGCCGAGGAGCTCGGCGTCCAGCTCGGCGGCGCCGTCGGCTACGCGGTGCGCTTCGACGACCGCTCGGACGCCGGCACGCGCGTGCGGCTGATGACCGACGGGCTGCTGCTGGCGGAGATCCAGCGCGATCGGCTGCTGCGCCGCTACGACACGATCATCCTCGACGAGGCGCATGAGCGCAGCCTGAACATCGACTTCCTGCTGGGCTATCTCAAGCAGCTGCTGCCGCAGCGCCCCGACCTCAAGCTCGTGATCACGAGCGCGACGATCGACACGCGCCGCTTCAGCGAGCACTTCGGCGGCGCGCCGGTCGTCGAGGTCTCCGGGCGCACGTATCCCGTCGAGGTCCGCTACCGGCCGCTCGTCGAGGAGGACGATCCCGTCGATGCGATCGGCGACGCCGTCGAGGAGCTGCTGCTCGAAGCGCCCGGCGACGTGCTCGTCTTCCTCAGCGGCGAGCGCGAGATCCGCGACACGGCCGAGGCGCTCGCCGGGCGCCTGCCGAAGGCGACCGCGATCCTGCCGCTGTACGCGCGCCTCTCGCCGGCCGAGCAGCAGCGCGTCTTCGCGCCGCACGGCGAGCGCCGCGTCGTGCTCGCGACGAACGTCGCGGAGACGTCGCTCACCGTCCCCGGGATCGGCGCGGTCGTCGATCCGGGCAGCGCGCGGATCAGCCGCTACAGCGCGCGGCTGAAGGTCCAGCGGCTGCCGATCGAGCCGATCTCGCAGGCGTCGGCGAACCAGCGCATGGGCCGCTGCGGGCGCACGTCGAACGGCATCTGCATCCGCCTCTACTCCGAACAGGACTTCGCCGACCGGCCGGCGTTCACCGATCCGGAGATCCTGCGCACGAGCCTGGCCGCCGTGATCCTGCAGATGGAGGCGCTCGGCCTCGGTGAGATCGAGGACTTCGGCTTCCTCGATCCGCCCGACCGCCGCCAGATCCGCGACGGCAAGGCGCTGCTGCACGAGCTCGGCGCGCTCGACCCTGAGGCGAAGGATCGGCGCAAGCGCCTGACGGCGCTCGGCCGCCGCCTCGCGCAGCTGCCGGTCGATCCGCGGATCGGCCGGATGGTGCTCGAGGCCGGCCGCGCCGGCTGCGCCGACGAGGTCGTCGTGATCGCGGCCGCGCTGTCGATCCAGGACCCGCGCGTGCGCCCCGTCGACAAGCGCGCCGAGGCCGACGAGCAGCACCTCCGTTTCAGGGATGAGCGGTCGGACTTCCTCGCCTACCTCAACCTCTGGCGCCACCTGCGCGCCGAGCAGAAGACGCTGTCGCGCAACGGCTTTCGCAAGCAGTGTCACGCCGGGTACCTGCACTACATGCGCGTGCGCGAGTGGCAGGACCTCGCCGGCCAGCTGCGCCAGGCGGCGCGCAACGTCGGCGTGACGATCAACGAGCAGCCCGCCACGCCGGACGACGTCCATCGCGCGCTGCTCGCCGGCCTGCTGTCGCACGTCGGCCTGCGCGACGGCGGCCGGCGCGAGTACGACGGCGCGCGCGGCGCGCGCTTCATGCTCTCGCCCGGCTCGGCGCTGGCGCGCAAGCCGCCGGTCTGGGTGATGGTCTCCGAGCTCGTCGAGACGACGCGCCTGCTGGGCCACACCGCGGCCCAGATCCAGCCGCGCTGGATCGAGCCGCTCGCCGACCACCTGCTCAAGCGCACGTACTCCGAGCCGCGCTGGGAGCGCAAGCGCGGCTCGGTCGTCGCGACCGAGCGCGCGACGCTCTACGGCGTGCCGGTCGTCGCCGCTCGCACGGTCCCGTACGGCGCCGTCGACCCCGTCCTGTCGCGCGAGCTGTTCATCCGCCACGCGCTGCTGGCGGGCGACTGGAGCGCGCGCCATCGCTTCCTGCAGGACAACCGCGAGCTGCTCGACGACGTCGAGCAGCTCGAGCACCGTGCGCGCCGCCGCGACATCGTCGCCGGCGAGCAGGAGCTGTACGACTTCTACGAACGGCGGATCCCCGAGCACGTCGTCTCGGGCGCGCACTTCGACCGCTGGTGGAAGGACGAGCGCCGCCGCAATCCGGGGCTGCTGAACTACACGCGCGAGCTGCTCGTCGGGGACGCCGGGATCGACGAGCGCGCGCTGCCCGACACGTGGCGCCAGGGCCCGGAGCTCGAGCTCGCGCTGAGCTATCGCTTCGAGCCGGGCGCGCCGGACGACGGCATCACGGTCGACGTCCCGCTGAGCGCGCTGATGTCGATGCGCGACAGCGGCTTCGACTGGCTCGTGCCCGGCCTGCGCGAGGAGCTCGTGATCGCGCTGATCCGCTCGCTGCCGAAGGAGCTGCGGCGACCGCTCGTGCCGATTCCCGAGACCGCCGCGCTCGTCGTCGCAGGGCTGCGGCCGCGCCGCGGTGCGCTCGTCGACGCCGTCGCGCGCGAGCTCGAGCGCGTCCGCGGGGTGCGCGTCGAGGCCGGCCAGTTCGACCTCGCGCGGCTGCCCGCGCACCTGCGCACGCGCTTCGCCGTGCACGACGAGCAGGGCGCGACGATCGCCGCCGGCGAGGACCTCGACGCGCTGCGCGAGCAGGTCCGCCCGCGCCTGCGCGCGCAGCTCGCGGCGGCGAGCGCGCGCTACGAGCGCAGCGGCCTGCGCGACTGGACGATCGGGGAGCTGCCGCGCAGCATCGCGCTGGCGGGCACGGGCGACGCCGTGCGCGCGCACCCGGCGCTCGTCGACGAGGGCGTGAGCGTCGGCGTGCGCGCGCTCGAGACGCCGGCCGCGCAGGCGGCCGCGATGCATGCCGGGACGCGCCGCCTGCTCGCGCTGACCGTGCCGTCGCCGCTGCGCGCGGTTCGCCACGGCCTCGGCAGCGCGGCCGCGCTGACGCTCGCCGGAGGCCCGCACGGCGCTGCGGCCGCCGTGCTCGACGACGCGCTCGTCGCCGCGCTCGACGCGCTGATCGCAAGCGGCGGTGGCCCGGCCTGGGACGCCGCCTGCTTCGCGGCCTTGCGCGAGCACGTCACGGCGCGACTGCCCGATGCGATGGTCGCGATCGTCCGCGACGCGGTCGCCGTGCTCGACGGCGCGGCCGAGCTGCGCGCGCGCCTGGAGGCGATCTCGCCCGACCCCGCGCTGCAGCCGGCGCGCCTCGACGTCGCCGCGCAGCTCGGCGGGCTCGTCCACCCGGGGTTCGTCGCCGCGACCGGCGCCGAGCGGCTGCCCGAGCTCGTGCGCTACCTGCGCGGCGCCGTCCGCCGGCTCGATCGGCTGCCCGACGCGGTCGCCGCCGACCGCGATCGCATGACCGTCATCCACGTGCTCGAGCGCGAGTACCGCGCCCGCGGCGGGCGCGCCGCCGCGCCGGCGGTGCACTGGATGCTCCAGGAGCTGCGCGTGGCGCAGTTCGCGCAGGGACTGGGCGTGCGCGGCACCGCATCGGCCAAGCAGATCCGCCGCGCGCTCGCGGCGATCTGAGCGGAGCCGACGAGGCGGTTGCGTAGCGTACGGCCGGTGCCCTGTCTGTCGCTCGTGCTCGCGCTGATCTCGCCGCGCCTGGCGCTCGTCGCCATGTGGCTGTTGAGCAACGTCCTGAGCCGTGCGTTCGACGACTGGCTGCTGCCGTTCATCGGGTTCTTCCTGCTGCCGTGGACCACGCTCGCGTACGCGCTGATGTGGGATCTCGGTACGCACGAGGTGACCGGCTTCGAGTGGTTCATCGTCGTCCTGGCGTTCCTCGGTGACCTCGGCGCGTACGGCGGCACCGCGCGCGGCCGCGACTGACGGCAGCGTTGCGATTGGGGCTCAAGTCCTCCGCCGCGATGCCGATAGGAGCCTTGCAGCACCTCTCCTCCCTCGAAGCACCAGCCCCTCCTCCTCACGAAGGCCCGCTCTCCCCGGCGGGCCTTCGTCGTTCAGGGGCGCCGCGGTGAGTACACTCGCCGGCGTGCCGCTCTACGTCTATAAGCGCGAGGATGGATCGACGATCGAGCTCCAGCAGTCGTGGCTGGAGGACTCCCTGACCGTCTGCCCGGAAACCGGGCAGCCGATGGAGCGCGTCCTACAGGCGTTCGGCTCGCAGAAGATGCCGTCGCGTTTCTACGACGAGGGCAAGACGCAGAAGGGCTCCGCCTACTAGGACTCTCGTCGCTCGCGACGACCCTTGCGTCTGCGAACGGCATCGATCAGGGAAGGTGGACCAGCGGTTTGTGCTGGCTTCGTGCCGGGTGCACGCCTCGTCGTGTCCTGACTTGTGCGTGCTATGGGCACACAACTCAGGACACGTTACGGAGCGCCTTCGCGCAGCGGCTACCCGCCGAGTGTCGGGTCGAGCGTCACCTTGCCGGTCGTGCGTCGCGCGGCGAGGTCGGTCTGCGCCTCGGCGGCCCGCTCGAGCGGATACGCGGGACCCGTCACGACGCGCAGCTCACCGCGGCGCACGCGCTCGAACAGATCGGCGAGCGCCTTGTCGACCATCGCCGGACGGTCGAGGCAGTGGACGAACCAGAAGCCGACGACCGCCCGCGAGCGGCGCATCAGCGAGCCGCTGCGGAGCGTGTTGTTCTCGCCCGACGAGATTCCGTACGTGACGAGCCGGCCGAACGGGGCAAGCGCGGCGAGCGATGCGTCGAACACCGCGCCGCCGACCATCTCGAAGACGACATCGACGGGTGCGCCGAGGTTGGCCTCGATCAGGCGCTCGGTCAGCCCCTCCGCCGCGCCGTCGACCGCGACGTCGGCGCCGAGCTCGAGCGCGAGCGCGCGCTTGGCCGGCGTCGACGCGGTCGCGATCACGCGGCCCGCCCCGAGCGGCTTACCGAGCTGCACGGCGAGCGAGCCGACGCCGCCCGCCGCGGCGTGCACGACGACGCTCTCGCCGGGCGCGACGCGGCCGCTCGTGCGGTACAGGTGCCACGCCGTCAGGCCCTGCAGGACGAGCGCGAGCGCGGTCTCGTCCGCGACCCCGTCGGGGATCGGGAACGTCAGCGCGCCCGGCGCCGTCGCGTACTCCGCGTAGCCGCCCGACCCGCACAGCGCCACGACCCGCTCGCCGGTGTCCTCGCGCACGCCCGCGACCTCCGACCCCGGCACGAGCGGCAGCTCGTCCTTGGCGAGGTACGTGTTCGTGCGCCGGTGCGTGTCGGCGAAGTTCAGGCCCGCGCGGCTGACGCGGACGAGGACCTCGCCGTCGGCCGGCTCGGGGACGGGCAGGTCGACGAGCCGCAGCACCTCCGGCCCGCCGTACTCCGACATCTGGATCGCGCGCATCTCGGCGCGCCACGATAGCTCGCGCGCGCTCCGACGATGCGCCGCTCAGCGGACCCTGAAGCTGCGTTTCACCTTCGTGACGATCGTCCGTCCCTGGCGCAGCGTCGTGATGGCGCAGGCCGTCGGGGGCTTCCCCGACGCCACCCGCGCAAGCTGCACGGCGGCCGACCGCTACGGCCTCGAGCTCAGCGTCGACACACCGCGCGGGCGGTCCTCCACGCGGGTCGGGTTCGCCGAGCCCGTCGCGGCGCCCGACGGGCTGCGCTCGGCCACCGTCGAGCTCGCGCGCCGCGCTCGCGCTGCCGCCAGCGCGCCGGCTCAGTAGCCCGCTGACCGACATCCGGTTCGCGCGCCGCGCGGCGGGCGACCATACTTCGCGCGCTCGTCGCCACATCGATCGAGGAACGGACAGCGCGAACCATGAGCCTCACCGTCGTTGGATCCATCGCCTTCGATGCCGTGCGGACGCCGCACGGCGGTCGCGAGCGCATGCTCGGCGGCGCCGCCGTGCACTTCTCGCTGGCGGCGTCGTTCTTCGACGAGGTGCGCGTCGTCGGGCCGGTCGGCGATGACTTCGGCGACGCGGAGTACGCGGTCCTGCACGGCCGCGGCATCAACACCGACGACATCGAGCATGTCGCCGGTGGCAAGACGTTCTTCTGGAGCGGCGTCTACCACGACAACATGAACTCGCGCGACACGCTCGAGACCGACCTCAACGTCTTCGAGACGTTCGAGCCCAAGCTCTCGCAGGCCTCGATGGACTCCGACGTCCTGTTCCTCGCGAACATCCTCCCAGCGCTTCAGCTCAACGTCCGCAAGCAGTGCGAGCAGGCGAAGTTCGTCGCGCTGGACTCGATGGACCTCTGGATCAACATCGCGCGCGACGCGCTGATCGCCGCGATCTCCGAGGTCGACTGCGTGATCCTCAACGACTCCGAGGTGGCGCTCTTCACCGGCCAGCGCGAGGTCGTCGCGGGCGCGCGGATGATCATGGCGCACGGTCCGCGGGCGATGGTGGTCAAGCTCGGCAAGTACGGCGCCGCGCTCGTCACGCCCGAGGACTCGTTCTGGATCCCGGCGTTCCCGGTCGACTTCGTGGCCGACCCGACGGGCGCGGGGGACAGCTTCGCGGGCGGCTTCGTCGGCTGCATCGCCGCGCACGGCGGCGAGGCGACGCCCGAGGTGCTGAAGCTGGCGATGGCCTACGGCACGGCGATCGCCTCGTTCAACGTCGAGGAGTTCGGCACCGAGCGCGTCGCGCGCCTGACCGGGCCGGAGATCGTCGAGCGCGTCCACGAGCTCAGGCGGATCACCTCCTTCGCAACGCCCGACGTCGCGCTCAAGGACTGACTGAGGCACGACAGCGGGGCCCTGTGCAGGCCCCGCCGATACGTCGCCTTGCGGTTCAGCGTGCTACTTGATGAAGCCCGTGGCGCCGACGGCCTTGAGGATGGCCTTCTCGGACCTGCGCTTGTCGAAGCTCAGCGGAGCGCCGACGACGCCGTTGATGTTGCGAATCCAGCCGGCGTGGCGCGCCTCGACGGTGGCGATCGTGGCGGCGGCCGAGAGGGTGCCCTTGACGGCAATGTTGCCGACCTGGCCGAGGTAGGCGTTGACGCCCGTATCCTCGAGCACCTGGGCCGTCGCGGCGAACGTCGCCGTGTCGGTCACCGCGTTGCCGAAGTCGAACGTCGGCGACTTGACGGCCTTGGAGCCGAGGGCGCCCTTGAGGAAGTCGACGTGCTTGCGCTCGTGGACGGCGACGACCTCGGCGAACTGCTTCAGCGCCGCGTTCGAGCCGAAGGCGTTGTTGGCGACGGCCTGCTCGTAGAACGCGGCCTCGAGAAACTCGAGCGTCAGCGCATAATTGAGGATCTTGACGTCGTTGCTCGCCGACCGCTTGGTGGTCGAGATGGCGGCCTCGGCGCTGCTGAGGATCCCGCTGAACATGGCGCTGCCGACGAGCAGGCCGCCGCCGGCGAGGGCGCTCTTCCTGAGGAAGTCGCTGCGATCGAGGCCGGCGGACTCGGCGGCGTCGCGGATGGCGCCGTCGGCGTCCACCATGGCAAGGCTGAAATCAGACAAGGGAGACCTCCTGGTGTGGTGATGATCAACGGACGGTGATTCGACCGGACATGCCGGGGTGCAGCGTGCAGACGTAGCGGTACGCACCAGCCTTCGAGAACTTGCGCGACTGGGAGCCGGTCTCACGGGTGGCGATCGACCTGAAGCGCTTGGTGCCCTTGCTCACGACGTTGTGCGCCGTGCGGTCGTCCAGCCATTTGAAGGTCACGGTCGTGCCGCGCGAGACCGAGAGGCTCTTTGGTGAGAACGAGATGTTCTGCAGCTTTACGGTCTTGCCAGCCGCCTGGGAGGCGGCCACCTGCCCGCCGGCAACGGCGGTGGCGCTGATCGCACAGACGGCGAGCAGGCGTCGGGGGCGTAGCTTCATGACGGGTTCAACGGAAACGGCCGCCGCGCGGATCACCGCATGGCGAGCGTGATCGTCCTCGGCACCCGCGATTGTGGGTACGCTCAGTGCTCCGTGGACGCGACCTTCATCTTTCTCATGTTCGGGCTGAAGCTGCCGATCGCGGGACTTCTGTACATCGTCTGGTATGCGATCAAGTCCCCGCCCGAGCCCGAGCCGGCGGTTGGCGAGGACGGCGGCACGAAGCGTCCGCTCAGCCCGCGCCCGCGTCACCCGCATCCCCGTCCGGCGCTCCCTCGCAGCCCGCGCCGCGGTCCGCATGGCGCGCCCCAGATGGCGCCGCCGCCGCGCGTGCGCACCGCCACGGTCGCCCGCGCGCGCCGCGTCGAGCATTAGCCGCGCCCGCGAACCCATGAGATGGTTGATCTAGTCTCGACGGCGCGATGACCGCGCCGAGCTCCGTCCTCTCCGACGGCACGATCCTGCGCCTCGTCGGGGAGGGGCGGATCACGATCGAGCCGTGGGCTCCCGCGATGGTGCAGCCCGCGAGCGTCGACCTGCGACTCGGCAACACGTTCCGCGTCTTCCACAACCACCGCACGGCGGCGATCGACCTCGCCGCCCCGCCGCAGAACCTGACCGAGCAGATCACGATCGGCGACGACGAGCCGTTCGTCATCCATCCCGGCGAGTTCTGCCTCGGGCGCACGCTGGAGTGGGTCGAGCTGCCCGACGACGTCGTCGCGCGGATCGAGGGGAAGTCGTAGCCTCGGTCGGCTCGGGCTGATCGTGCACGCGACGGCCGGGTTCGTCGATCCCGGCTGGAAGGGCACGCTCACGCTCGAGATCACGAACCTCACGCGCGTCCCGATCAAGCTCTGGGCCAGCAAGCCGATCGCCCAGCTGTCGTTCATGACGCTCGACGCCCCTGCCTTGCGCCCGTATGGGCACCCCGACCTCGGCAGCCACTATCACGGTCAGGTGGAGGCGACCGAGAGCCGCTACGAGGGTGGCCCGGGCGCCTCCGCGTCGCGCCCCGTGCTGTAAGGTCGCGGCCGCATGAGCCTCACGATCAGCACGATTCTCGCCGCCGCGGAGCATGCGGCAGAGGCCGGCGCTGCCGGCGCGGAGCACCCCGCCGAGGAGCACCACAAGTCCGAGACGCCGTTCTTCGTCGCCGGCGCGGTGCTCGTCCTGTTTGCGATCGCGCTCAGCGTCTTCGGATTCAAGCGGCCGGACTTCCCGGGCGATGCCGGCACGGCGCGCGGGGTCATGGCCGTGACGGTCACGCTCGTGGCGGCGGCGATGATCAGCATCGTCTATGTCTCCGCCTGATGCAGACGACGGCTACGCGATCTCCTACAAGGTGCTCGAGCGCGGCACCCCCGTGGTCGACCGCGACGGCGCCGAGGTCGGCACCGTCCGCGAGGTCCTCGAGAACCTGGCCGAGCACATCTTCGACGGCCTCGTGCTCGATACGCCGGGCGGTCAGCGGTTCGTCGACGCGCCGGAGGTGGCGCGCATCGCGGAGCGGCGGGTGACGCTCACGCTCGACGCCGCCCAGGCCGCGGCGCTGCCCGAACGCGACAGCGCCGGCGCCCCGAGATACCGCGCCAACGCACGCGGTGGGCGGTTCAGCCGCTTCCTCGGCGGCGGCTGGAAACGAGAATAATTCTCGCGTACCAGGATTTTCACAGAGCGTGATCGGGGTAATCGGCCTCCGGGGGTGCATAATCGGAGGCTGATGAGTTCAGAAAGCGACACCCAGATCAGCCCCGTCGGCCGTTCGGGAATGAACGGAGCGGACGGGGCGAGTGGACCCGACACGCTGACCGTGATCGACAATCGCACCGGTCGCAGCTACGAGATTCCGATCGTCGACGGCACCGTGCGGGCGCTCGACTTCCGCGCGATCCGCGTGCAGGAGGACGACTTCGGGCTGATGACGTACGACCCGGCGTTCATGAACACCGCGTCCTGCCGCTCGTCGGTGACGTACCTCGACGGCACGAACGGCATCCTCGAATACCGCGGCTACCCGATCGAGCAGCTGGCCGAGAAGTCGTCGTACCTCGAGGTCGCGTACCTGCTCGTCTACGGCGAGCTGCCGACGGCCAAAGAGCTCGCGGCGTGGCAGCACCAGATCACGACGCACACGTTCGTGCACGAGAACATCAAGGAGTTCCTCGGCGGCTTCCGCCACAACGCGCACCCGATGGGGATGCTGCTCGGCGCGATCGGCGCGCTGTCGACGTTCTACCCCGACGCCAACGACATCGAGGATCCCGAGAACCGCGACATCCAGACGATCCGGCTGATCTCGAAGATGCCGACGCTGGCCGCGTTCGCCTACCGCCATGCGCAGGGCCAGCCGTACGTCTATCCGGACAACGACCTCGGATACTCGGGCAACTTCCTGAACATGATGTACAAGATGACCGAGCTGAAGTACGAGCCCGATCCGCGGCTCGAACGCGCGCTCGACATCCTCTTCATCCTGCACGCCGACCACGAGCAGAACTGCTCGACGAGCGCCGTGCGCTCCGTCGGGTCCGCGAAGCCCGACCCCTACTCGGCGATCGCCGCCGGCGTCGGCGCGCTCTACGGCCCGCTACACGGTGGCGCCAACGAGGCCGTGCTGCGCATGCTGCGGCGGATCAAGCATCGCGACAGCATCCCGGACTTCGTCAAGGGCGTGAAGGAGGGCAAGCACCGTCTGATGGGCTTCGGCCACCGGGTCTACAAGAACTACGACCCGCGGGCGACGATCATCAAGCAGGCCGCCGAGGACGTCTTCGCGGTCGTCGGGCGCAATCCGATGCTCGACATCGCGCTCGAGCTCGAGCAGATCGCGCTCGAGGACGAGTACTTCATCGAGCGCAAGCTCTATCCGAACGTCGACTTCTACTCCGGCCTCATCTATCAGGCGCTCGGCCTGCCGGTGGCGATGTTCCCCGTCATGTTCGCGATCGGCCGCACGAGCGGCTGGATCGCGCAGTGGCGCGAGATGGTCGAGGATCCCGAGCAGAAGATCTCGCGCCCGCGCCAGATCTACACCGGCGCCCGCGCCCGCGACTACGTCCCGATCGATCAGCGCTGACGCCCGACCGCCGGCGCGGCGCTGACGCCACAGATGGCTGGCTCGGCGGTTACGATCGCGGCGCCGATGCCGTACACCGTCACGATCCGCGTCGGTCCGAAGGTCAGCCGCTCGCGTCACGGCGCGCTGGCCGACGCGCTCGACGCGCTCGAGGGTGAGTTGACGACGCTCGGTCCCAGCGCTCGCCGGCGGACGCAACGCGCGCTGACGCGCGAGTACGCGCCCGTCGCCCAGGTCGCCGCACGCGGCGAGCTGATCGGTCCCTCGCGGCTGCGGCCGCGCGTGCGCGCCGGCGCCGACGTGCGCGGCGACGGCTCGATCGAGGTCTACAGCGGCAAGCTGCAGCGGCAGCTGATCGAGCTGCGGCGGGGCGAGCGCGCGTTCGACGCCCTGCGCCGCACGCTCGGGGTGGAGCGGGAGACCCGCCGATGAGCTCGCCGAGCACGCGCCTCGTCCAGCAGACCGCGGACGAGTGGACGCCCGTCGTCATGGACTACGTCGCCGTCATCGATCGCGACGCTGCCGCCCTCACCGCGATGTTCGGCTGGACGTGGGCGGCGGGCGTCGAGGAAGGACTTGGCTCGATGTCCTACGTCGGCCTCTCCTACGACGGCCGCTCGCGCTTCGCGCTGATCGCCTCCGACGCCCATCCCGAGCGCGGCGTGGCGCTCGAGGCGCCGCGCGGCGAGGATCCGGCGACGGCGCGCGCCGACTTCCTCGCGGCGCTCAGCCTCGAGCCGGACGTGTTCCTCTCGATCCGCGAGGGCGGCTGCTGGTTCGAGCGCTGGGACGATGCGAAGCCGTTTCGCGCGCGCCGGTCCGGCGGGGGGTGACTCGCCGCGCCCGCGGTGGGCGCGAACGGCTTCGATGAAGGAAGGTCACGTCGGGCGGTCGGTGGGGTCCCCGAGATTTCGTCCCACATGTGGACGATTTCTTGGGGACCCTCCACGAATCCCGCCTGTCCGAAGGCGCCCTTCTCTTCAGTGATGTCGTTGAAGGACCAGTGCGTCACGCCCGCTCGAGCTGCGCCGCGTACGGACCCCGCCCGCACAGGCAGGCCGCGCCGCAGCGCGCGCCGAGCTCGATCGCGTCGGGCAGCTCCATCCCGGCGCCGAGCCCATAGGTGACGCCGGCGGCGAATGAGTCGCCGCAGCCGTAGGCGTCGACGGCCGGGCCGGGGGGTGGCGTCGCGCTCCACGAGCCCGACGTCTGGCCCGTCCAGGAGCCGCCGTCGGCGCCGCGCGTGCTGAGCACGAAGCGCGGCGGCGGGTCGAGCATGCCGGGCTCGTAGGCCTCGCCGGGATCGTGCGTGCTGCGCACGAGCACGTCGACCTGCTTGCCCGCCGCGGCGAGCGGCCCGAGCGCGCGCGCCGTGCCGACGAGCACGCGCGCGGCGCGCGCCGCGCGCACCGCGCCGGCGTCGCCGCCCGTGAAGTAGACCGCGTCGAGCGCCGCCAGCCGGTCCCACGGCAGCGGGTCCACCGACGACGGCACGATGCGCTCGCCGAGCACGGTGATCGTCCGCTCGGCGGCGTCGTCGATGAACGTGAACGTCTGGCGCTGCGGCAGCTCCCGGGCGGCCGCGTGCAGCTCGATGCCGAGCCGTCCGCCCAGCTCGCTGGCGGCGCGCTGCGCGATCGCGTCGTCGCCCAGGGCGGTCAGGAAGACCGCCGAGCCGGCGAGCTTGCGCAGCTGGACCGCGGCCACCGCGCCGCCGCCGGCCGGCTCGGAGAACGTCTCGCGCGCATGCACGATCTCGCCGGGACGCGGGACCCGCTCGACGACCGCGAACCGCACCCACTCGACGTGGCCGACCACGCCAACCCGCGTCACCGCCGCTCCCTCAGCCGCCGCTCGAGCTCAACCGGCCGCCGGGCTGCGCGGGCTCGACGTTCGGGAAGCGGCGGTTCTGACCGCCGAACGGGACCGCGCCCTGCACGACGCAGCCGGGCGTGTTCGTCGGTCCCTTCTCGCCCGAGCGGATGCAGTCGAAGCTCGGCAGGACGAGCGCGCGCGGGTCGCGGCGGGCGTCGGGCTTGAGGTAGGCGTTGCCGCGGTTCGCGGTCCCCCGGACCGGGGCCGGCAGCGACTCGCTGCCGGTGATGATGATCTGCGGCAGCACGTGCCCGTTGCTCTTCGAGCCCGCCGGCGCGGAGCGAATACCGGCCAGCGCGACGGGGCCGATCGCGAAGAAGTCCGACAGCTTGGCCTGGTTGTACTCCAGGTAGCGCAGCATCGGGTTGAGCTGCTGCAGGAACGGTCCGGTCGAGGCCAGCGTCGGGTCGAGGCCGCGCAGGATGCGCGACAGCGCCGGCAGCCCCGTGTCGCCGGCCGTGATCAGCGGGTCGAGGTTGTCGAACAGGTTCTCGAGGTCGGGCGAGAGCTTGCCCAGCGAGGCGAGCGTCGGCTGCAGGTCGTCGAGCACCGGCTCGAGGTCGGCGATCAGCGGCGCGGTGTTGACCGAGAACGTCTTCAGCCGGGCCAGCGTCAGCTTCGTCTCGTCGAGGAAGGTCGGGAAGATCTTGATCGCGTCGGCGATCGCCTCGCGGCGCCGCGCCAGCTCGTCGAAGAGCTCGCTGTTGCGCTGCACTAGGGTCGACAGCGCGCCCTCGTCGGCGCTGATCTCCTCGAACGTCTTGCCAGCGTTCTTGACGAGGTCGCGCAGCGCGGCGCGGCGGTCGTCGAGCACGTCGACGACGCTCTGCGCGTTCTCGACGAAGATCGGCAGGTTGCCGAGCGCGTCGCCGAGGTCGCGTCCGCGCCCCGCGCCGGCCTTCGCGATGCTCGCTTGCCACTGCTGGAACGTCTTGCGCGTCGGCTCGTCGAAGATCTCGAACAGCTCGTCGAACTCGACGGCCTGCTTGACCTGGGCGTCGCGCAGGCGCGCGCCCTCCTTGAGGTCCGGCGCCGCGCGGCTGCCGGTCGTGACCTCGACGTACGTCTCGCCGAGCAGCGTCTTCTGGCGCAGGATCGCGCGCGCGTCGGATCTCAGCGGCGCGTACTTGCTGTCGAGCTCGAGCGTCGTGAGCAGCCTGTTGCCCCCCGGCGCGAGCTCCTTCTTGACGACCTTGCCGATCCGCACGCCCGCGCTGCGCACGTCGGCCTGGTCGGCGAGCGTGGCGGCGTCGGTGAACGCGACCTGCACGCGGTAACCCTGCGGCTTGAAGGGGATCGGACCGCCGAAGGCGAGCCAGAGGTAGAGCAGCAGCCCGAAACACGTCAGCGCGAATCCGGCGATGACGACGAGCTTGCCGGGCGTCGGGGCGCGCGTGTTCATCCGCCGCCGCCGGTCCTGCGCAGCGCGCGCGTGAGGTTCAAGGAGCTCGTGGTCGGGTTCTTGCAGACCGTCGCCAGCAGCGGCGACAGGCCGAGCGCGAACTCGGCCTGCGGGAGGTCGTTGACGAGGCTCGTCAGCGTCGAGCACGTCCCGCCGACGAAGATCGGGCGGATCGGCCCGTTGCCGTCGTCGACGCTCTGCAGGTTCGTCGTCTGGTGCGCCAGCCAGCCGAGCTGGAACAGGTAGCCCTCGTCGCGGTTGGCCTTGTCGGGCGCCTCGCGGCCGGCCTGGTTGTAGCCGAGCATGTTCACGAAGTCGTTGAGCACCTTCGTGTTGCGGTCGAGCTCGGGGAACGTCCGTGCCAGCCCGCGAGCGGCGGGCGCGAGGTCCTTCGCCAGCGGCGCCGCGCTGCGCACGAACGGGCGGATCCGCGAGGCGATGATCGGCGTGGCCTCGCGCGCGAACGGGCTGACGGCGGCGTTGACCGTCTCGAGCTCGCGGACCGCGGGCAGCAGCGCCCGCGTCGTCGGCCCGAGCTCGCGCGCGAACGGCGCGACCGCCGCCAGCGTCGCCGTCGCCTGCTGCAGCGTCGGCGCGAGCTCGCCGACGGCGTCGCGCAGGCGATCGTCCTCGCTGGCGAACGCGCGCAACGTCCCCGCCGCCCCGGAGACGAGCCGCGAGAGGTCCTGCGGACGCTTGGCGAGCTCGCCGTTGACCTGCGCCAGCGACGTGACGAGGCGTCGCAGCGCGACGCGCTCGGAGGCGACCTGCTGGCTGACGCGACCGAGGTCGCGCACCGTCGGGCCGTAGCGCTCGAGCACGCGCGCGAGCGTCGTGCCCTTGCCGCGCAGGCCCTCGCCGGCGCCGTTGGCGAGCAGCGTGATGTAGTCGCGCGTGCGCGCGTCGAGCGCGGACAGGATCTCGTCGAGGTCGACGTCGGTCAGCGAGCTGCGGATCGGGATCGTGAAGCCCTCCTTGACCGGGTCGCCCTGCTTGCCGGGCTGCAGCTGGATGTACATGTCCTTCAGCCCGGTGCGCGGACGCAGCAGCGCGGTCGCGTCGCGATGGATCAGGTCGGCGTAGCGCGGCTCGATGTCGAGCCCGACGAGCGCGCGCCCGTTGCGCAGCTTGACGTCGCCGATCGCCCCGATCTCGACGCCGGCGACCTGGACCGTCTGGCCGCGGCCGGGCGTGACCGCCTGCGCGGTGTCGAGCTCGACGTTGATGCGGATCGGCGTCTCGTCGACGAACGGGAAGCGGAAGCGCTGCTGGTCGAGGATGTACGCGCCGACGACGACCGCGATCGCGATCAGGACGGTGATCGCGACGAACGGGCGCAGGTTCTTGCCGATCACGCTGCTCATCGACGCAGCCTCCGCAGGGCGCGGTCGAGCTGCCCGCTGAGCCCGTTCCTCGCCGCGAGCTGGCGGATCTCGTCGATCGTGATCGCGCGGTCGAGCACCTTAACGTCGCTGCCCTTGGCCTTCAGCTCGCGCCGCAACAGCGAGACGGCGATCGTCTGGGCCTTGCGCTCGCGCGAGCGCGAGGCGGCGTTGCGCGTGCTGACGCTCGGCGGCGGCCCCTTCGCGATCGAGCGCAGGTCGGGCGGCTGCTGCGTCTCACAGGCGACGTCCGGCTTCAGCGGCGGGCGCTCGCGGATCGGCGGCGGATTGTTGCCGACGATCGGATCGGCGACGCTGCCGAAGATCCCGTTGCCGAGGTTCAGCGTCTCCGCGCCGCCGGTTCCGAGGACCTTGAAGTACTGCCCGTTGGCGTCGAACGAGCGGCTCTCGCCGGCGAGGCCGGGGAGGAACTTCGCGAGGTCCTGGTGGACCGGTCCGTGGGTCGGGAAGGCCTTGTCCTCGATCTGCGAGTCGCCGAACGGGACGAGCACGTTCGCCGCGCAGCTGACGAGCGCGCGCAGCTCGGCGAGCACCGAGCTGCCGGTCTTCGCGATCTGCGCCAGCGGCGGCGTCGCGCTGCGCAGGTTGCGCGCGAGCGTGCCGAGCTCGCGCTCCTGCACGAGCCCGCGCAATTGCTTGACGAGCGGCAGCGTCGCGTCGACCGTCGGTCCGAGCGAGCGCACGCCGGGGCGCGCCCCGCGGGCGAAGCGGCGCACGTCGGGGAAGGCGCCGTTGAGCTCGTCGAGCGCCGGCGTCGCGGCGCGCAGCGTGCGCGGCAGCTCGCCGACGGCGCTCGTCAGCGCGCGCTCGCGGTCGGCGAAGGCGCCCGCCGTCGCGGCGAAGTCCGTGACGAGCGCGCGCAGCCGGCGCGGCTCGTTGACGGCCTCCGCGGTCACGCCCGCGTCGCGCACGAGGTCGCCGGCGTCGCTCGGCCGCTTGCCGAGCAGCGCCTCGGAGACGATCGCGACGAACTTGTAGGCCGCCGGCTGGTAGGGGAGCGACTCGTTGAACGCGCGCGCCCCGCCCGCGTCCTGCGCCTTGCCGACCTCGGTGAAGACCTCGCGCAGGTCGTTGCGCGCGTCGCCCTTCAGCGCGCTCAGGACCTGATCGAACTGGACCGGGCTCGCGGTGCGGTCGACCGGGATCGTCGCGCCGTCGTCGAGCTCGCCGGCGCGCGCCGTTCCGGGCGCCAGCTCGACGAAGAAGTTGCCCTCGAGGAAGATCCGCGGGCGGATCTTCGCGCTCGCGTCGTCGTAGATCGGCAGGCCGCGCTCGCGGATCGCGAGCGTCAGCGTCGCCGAGCGGGCGCCGGGGCTCGTGTGCTCGACGCGCTCGACCTCGCCGACCTCGACGCCGCCGATCCGCACCGGCGACCCGGCGTTGATCCCGCTGGCGTCGCGGAACGCCGCCTTCACCACGTACGGGCTGTTGACGAACGGGATGTCCTTCGCGAAGCCGAAGTACGTCACGAGCACGGCGACGACGATCACGCCGATCCCGACGGCGAATGCGCTCGGTCCGCGGTCGCGGCGGCTCATGGCGTCACGCTCGGCGCGATGCCGGTCGGCTCGGGCGAGAAGGACTGGCCTTCGGGCACGCGGGCGCGGCCCTTGAAGGTCGGGCCCTGCAGCCCCGGCGTGCGCGAATCGACGACGATGTTGAGGTTGCTCGGGAAGCCGGTGGCGAGGCGCTGGAGGTACCCGCGCTGGCCGTGCTCGCAGTCCGCTGCGCCGGTCGCGTCGACGGCGGCGCCGTAGAGCTGGCTGTGCAGCTCGGCCGCGTCGCCGAAGACCGCGTGCTGCAGCGGATCGACCTCACCGCCGTTGGCGGGCTCCGTCGCTCCGAACATCAGCGGCGAGTTGTGCTGCGTCGGCGGCGCCAGCTTGACCTGGATGCGCTGCACGGTGCCGGTCGTGTCCTCGTCGGAGAGGTGGTCGGCCAGGAAGGTCCAGAAGTACGTGAAGTAGTTGCAGACGGTCACGTGCGGGCCGACCCACCGCAGCGTCGGGTTCAGCGTGCGCATCGTGTCGGTCAGGCCGCCCAGCGTGATGTCGGTCGTCGGCGATTGGGCGAGCTCGCGCAGCGCGCGCAGCGTGCCCTCGAGGTCCTCGCTGAACTGCGGCGTGCGCTTGAGGACCGGCGTGCCGGCGGCCAGCGCCCGGTTGACGGCCGGCAGGCTGGCGCGCAGCTCGCGCGCGGTGCCCTGGACCTCGTCGGAGATCCCCGCCAGGCGCGTCAGCAGCGGACGCGTCGCGGGCAGCGATCGGATGCCCTCGTCGAGCGTCGCCGGCGCACGCTCGATCGTCTCGCGCAGCGCGCGCGGGTCGCGCGAGAGCGCGTCGAACGTGTCGGCCATGCCGGTGAAGCCGCGCGCCAGCGTGTCCGACAGCGGCGCCAGCACGCGGGTCGCGTCGGCGCTCTCGGTCAGCAGCCGCACGAGCCGGGTGTCGGGGTTGGCGAGCGTGCGCATCACCGGCGGCAGGTCACCGAGCAGCTCCGGGGCGGCGCCGAGCGTGCGGTTGATCGCGGCGCCGCGGCCCGCCAGCGCGGTCGCGAAGTAGTCGAGGTTGCGATCGACGTTTTCGCGTGTCGTCTCGTCGAAGGTCGAGAAGAAGTCGTCGAGCTCGGGCCCGACGGCGTTGGAGCGCGTCGCGATGACAGCGCCCTCGGCGAGCTCCGTGCGCGACGTGCCGCGCACGAGCTCGACGTACTTCAGCCCGAGTGCCGAGCGCGGGCGGATGCGGATCGTCGAGTCGTCCGGCAGCGGCGTCGCCGATGAGTCGAGCTTGAGCGTCAGCTGGGCGCCCGCGCGGCGCCCGTCCTGCGCGCCGACCGGCTCGATCTTCGCAACCTGACCGACGCGGAAGCCGCCCTCGCGAACCTCGTTTCCGACGACGAGCCGGGCGGCGTTCGGCGTGTCGACCTTGAGCTCGAACGTCGGCACGAACGGCAGCCCCTGGTTGGCGCGGTAGGCGAGCAGCACCGCGACGACGACGACGAGCACCGTCAGCGCTCCGACGACGAGCGGGCTCGTCGCGCGCGATCGGCGGCGGCGGCCTCTCATGGCCCGAGCAGGTAGTCGAGGAGGTTGCGCTCGCTCTCGGCGCTCGAAGTCGATCGCGTGCTGCTGTGCGGCAGCGGGTGCAGCTTGTCGGTGACCTTCGGCGGCAGGATCTTGTCGAGCAGGTCCTTGGCGTCGGGAATCGGCTTGACGCCCGGCAGCAGCGAACCGGGCGCTGGCGGCGCGGGCGCAGGCGCGCCGCCCTGCTGTGACGGCGGCTGCGCGGCCGGCGTCTTGCCGGGCGTCGCGGCGCCGTCGCTCGGTGCGCGCTTGGGTGCACTCGGCGTGCTGCGCGCCACGACGCCGCTGTTGATGCCGGGCTGGCTGGGCCCGAGCCACTGCTTGCAGCGGGCGGTGCGCTCGGGGTTGTCGATGACCGACTGCGCGTTCGTGAACTGCGTGCAGTCGTTGATCAGCAGGCTGAGCTTCAGCAGGTAGCCCTTGGAGTCGTAGATGTTGATCGCCTGCGACTGGACGAAGAAGTACTGCAGCAGCGCCTCGAGGCCGGTGAAGCCGCCGCCGGTCGGGCTCAGCCGGTTGGGCTCGACGGCGCGGCTGCGGTCGTTGAGGTCCTCCAGCACGAAGCGCAGGTTGCGCATCGGCTCGGTGCTCGCGGTGCCGAGCGCGCGCAGCTGGCTGACCGTCGAGCGCGCCTCCTTGGCGGCCTTGACGCCGGTCTCCGAGGCGCGTCCGAGGCCGCGCACCGCGGGTCGCGCCGAGTCCGCGAACGGGCCCAGGCGCTGCAGCAGCTCGGTGAGGTCGGGCGCGGCGCCGCGCAGGTCGCGCAGCGCCGGCGTCTGCAGCCGGGCGGTCGTGCCGAGATCGGCGAGCGTCGGGCGCAGCTCGCGCAGGAAGCCGGGCAGCTTGTCGATCGTCGTGCGCAGCGCGCCCGCGCGGCTGGCCGAGATCTCGGTCGTCGCGCCCGCCTCGCGCACGAAGCGCGCGACGTCACGACGGTTGCGGGCGATCCCGACGAGCGTGCGGTCGGCATCGCGCGTGAGCTGGTTGATCGTGCGCCGGTTGGCGTCGAGGATGCCGAGCACCCGGTCGGTCTCGCGCAGCGCCGGAACCGCCCGACGCAGCGTCGTCTGCAGGTCCTCGCCGCGCGCGCTCAGGCCCGCGCCCAGCTCGCTGAGGATCAGCCCGAAGCGCTCGCGCGCGGGGCGGCGCAGGATGTCCAGCACGAGGTCGGGCGGAATCGTCCCGGCGGTCTGTGCGACCGGGATCGTGCGCGGCGCGGGACCGGGCTTCGTGCCCGGGTCGCAGTCCATGTAGTACTCGCCGATCAGCGATTGCGGCTTGACCTCGCAGAAGACGTCGGCGTGAAAGCCGGCGAAGCTTGGCTTCGTCACGACGATCGTCGCCAGCGCGCGCGCCGTCGAGCGCTCGATGTCCAGCTCGGCGACCTTCCCGATCGGGACGCCCGCCGAGCGCAGGTCCGAGCCCTCGGTGAGTCCGAAGGCGTTGTCGAGCACGACCGTGTAGCGCTCCTCGTCGGCCGCTCCCGCCGCGCTGACCGCGAGCAGCGCCGCCCCCGCGAGCGCGAGCGCGAGCAGCGCGACGACCAGCCGCCGGGCGGGGATCCGTCGCTGCGCGCTCATGGCCCGATCGGAACCTGCGTCGCGTCGCAGTTGAAGTCCGGCGACGGCTTGTACGGGTTCGAGCCGTCCGGTGCACGGCGTTCGATCGAGCCCGGACAGCGGTTGTTGCGGCCCGGGTGCGTGCCCACGCTGAGGATCAGGGTGCGCAGCTCGGCGGGGATCGGCAGGGCATTGAGCGCCGGGCCGAGCGTGAAGCCGTTGAGCTGCAGCCCGGCACGCGAGAACTCGCCGAGCGCGTCGTAGAAGCCGCTCGTCGAGAAGTCGTCCATCCAGCCGACGAGGTCGGGGGCGTACGGGCGCAGGAAGGCGAGCTGCTTCGTCAGGCCGTCGAACGCCTTGATCGTCGTCGGGAACGTGCCCGGACGGTCGGCGCCGTTGCGCTCGGCGACCTGGTTGGCGATCTTGTCGAGCGCCGGCTGGCGGCGCAGCAGCTCGACGAGATCGTTGTCCGCGCCGCGCCGGCGGACGGTCTGCGACAGCTCGCGCACGACCGGCCGCGCGTCGCGCGCGAACGGGCGCAGCTCGGAGAGCAGCGGGATCAGCTTGTCCCGCACGATCGGCTTGGCGTCGTCGACGAGCGGATCGAGGTCGTCGAGCGCCGAGCGCAGGTTGACGAACGTCGTGTTCGCTTTGCGCATCACGCTCGGCAGCAGGCCGGCGGACTCGCCCAGCGCCTCGCCGTTGGAGGTCAGTGCGCTCGTCGTCGTCGCGAGGTCGCGGGTGAGGTCGGCGAGCACCCCGTCGCGCGCGGAGACGTCCGTCACGAGGCGCGCCGTCTCGACGATGAAGCGCTCGAAGTCCGGGGTGTTGCGGTTGACCTCGGCGAACAGCCGGGCCGACGAGGAGAGCGCCGGGTTGAGATAGCGCAGGGCGGCGTTCGCCTCGTCCTCGTTGCCGGCCTGGAAGTCGCGCAGGAACGCGACGCTCTTCTTCACGCCCGCGCGCGCCTCGGGGTCGAAGCTGTCTAGGATCTGGTCGAGGTCGACCGCGGCCGACGTGCTCTCGGTCGGCAGCCGCCCGCCGTCGCGGATGTCGGCTCCCTCGGCCCCGCCGAGCTGCAGGTCGACGTAGCGGTTGGCGACGCCCGACAGCGAGGTCTGGCGGATCGTCGCGCGCGTGCCGCGGCGCAACGGGTGATAGCCGTCGGCGTCGATGTTCAGGACGACCTCGGCCTTGCCGTCGTCGGTCAGCCTGATCTTGCCGACCTCGCCGACCGGGGTGCCGCTGACCTTGACCTGGTTGCCCTCGACGAGCTGGCTGGCGGAGACGAAGTCGGCCGTGACGGTGTACGGGCTGCCGCCGCCCAGCAACAGCACGAGCACGACGATGCCGATCGTCGCGAGCGCGGCGACACCAGCGATGACCGGCCCACTCCCCCGACCACTCCGAAGCACTGTCCTCATCCTGCCACGGTCGGCGGTCGCGGGCGACCGCATCCGCCCGTCACAGCACGAGCGTCGCCCCGTTCTGGCGCAGCCAGCGGCGCTGCTGCTCGTAGTCCGGGCAATGGCGGCCGACGAGCGCCCAGAAGCTCGCCGAATGGTCCATCACGCGCAGGTGGCAGGCCTCGTGCCAGACGACGTAGTCGAGCACGGGTTCGGGGGCCAGCAGCAGGCGCCAGTTGAAGCTCATCGCGCCGAGCGCCGAGCACGAGCCCCAGCGCGTTCGCTGGCCGCGGATCGCGAGCGCCGAGTACGACGTGCCGAGCGCGTGCGCGGCGGCATCGAGCCGCGGGCCGATCTCCCGCGCCGCGGCGCGGCGATACCAGCGCTCGATCGCGGGCGTCGCCGACGCGGCGTCGCCGGGCACGAGCAGCGTGTCGGCCTTGCGATGGGCGCGCGTGCGCCCCGGCTCGGGGACCAGCGCGAGCTGCGTTCCGAGGTAGGGCAGCGTCGCACCGCGCGCGGCGATCGCGGCGCGCACCGCGCTGGACTCGCGCAGGCGCCGCTCGATCCACGGCCGCAGCTCGGCGATCGCCGCGGGCGCGGCGCTCGCCGGGCTGCGGCGCGGCAGCACGACCTCGACCGCGCCGGCGGCGTCGACGCTGACGCGCACGCGGCGCGCGCGATCCGAGCGCCGGATCCGGTAGGGCAGCTCCTCGTTCATGACGGACCGCGCATGCCCGACCATAATGGCGACGGTGGAGGCCAGATCGAGAGTGCCGCTCCCGCGCGGCCTGCGAGCGCCGTTCGACGTCTACGTCAACGGCGTGCGCCAGGAGCTCGGCGTCGACTTCGAGGTGCGCGACGGGCAGCTCGTCTTCGGCCGCGAGCTGAAGAAGGAGGGCAAGCTCGGCCTCGGGCGCTGGGCGCTGGGCGCGTTCGGCGTCGGCACGTACCGCCAGAACGACTCGGTCGACGTGCGCTACGAGGTCGACGGCCGCCCGCAGCTGATCCAGGGCCTCGACATCGAGCCCGCCTAGCTCGCGAGCGCCCAGCGCTCGGTGTCGTCCTCGCCCTCGACCCGCCGCACCTGCCCGCTCACCTCGAGATGGCGCAGGTAGCAGAGCGCCTCGGGCAGCCACCAGCCCGCCGTCAGCGCGCTGAGCTCCTCGCCATGCAAGAGCGGCACGACGTCGTAGGCGCTGATCGGGCCGTGCTCGGCGACGGCCAGGCGGACGCGTTCCAGGCGCTCGGAGACGAGCGCGCGGTTGGCGTCGATGTGGGCGCGCACGTCGGTGAACGTGCGTCCGTGGCCGGCGAGGCAGAGGCGCGCGTCGAGCTCCTCGACGCGGTCCAGCGAGACCACGAACTCGCCGACGGGGTCGGGCGTCCAGCCGTAGTCGAAGTACAGCGAGACACGGCCGAGCAGATGGTCGCCGGAGATCAGCAGGCGCCGCTCGGGTTGATGCAGGCAGACGTGCGAGGGCGCGTGCCCCGGCGTCTCGACGACCGTCCACGATCCGAGCTCGCTGTCGACCGTGACGCCGGCCACGAGCTCGCGGTCGGGCTCGACGAGGCGGGCGATCCCGCTGCCGCGCTCGCGCGCGGACTGCGACCAGGCGCGCAGCGGGTCGACCGGCACGCCGCTCTGGCGCGCGACCTCGAAGCGCCGCGCGAGCAGCGCGTCGGGGTCGTCGACCTGCGCCCGCATGTGCGCGTGGTCGGGGTGCATCCACAGCTCGCAGCCGCTCGCGTCGATCACGCTCGCCGCCTGCCCGTAGTGATCGGAGTGCGCGTGCGTGCAGACGAGCAGCCGCACGTCCGCCAGCGAGAGGTTCACCTGCGCCATCGCACGCTCGAGCTGGGCCAGCGAGTCCGGCTCGTGCAGCCCGCAGTCGACCAGCACGATCCCGTCTGCAGCGGCGACCGCGTACGCGTTGCAGTGCGGGACGCCCGGCCACGGCAGCGGCAGTCGCAGGCGGGAGATGCCAGGCAGGACCCGTTCGCCGCGGCCGAGCTCGCGCCGCCTGCCCGGAGACGTCATCGCACGGACGATAGGCGCTAGTAGCCTCCAAGGGCAGATGGGCAAGCGCAACCGTGGAGTGGGACGGATCTCGGCGGACAGCACGGAGTACCGCGATGCGGGCGACGACAACGTGCTGACGCTGCGGGGCTCGATGTCGCCGCTGACGCGACGCAAGTACGCCTCGACGCTGCACGATCAGCGCCGCACGACCGATGACTCCTGGCAGCGCGCCGTGGAGTTCCTCTTCGAGCGGCTCGTCGAGCGCTGGGAGGTCTACGGCGTGCCGACCGAAGGCCAGAAGAAGCTGCTGATGCGCTACCGCATCGCCACGCCCGAGGAGCGGCGCTGGATCCGCGACGTCCTGCGCGAGCACCTGACAGCCAACTTCCCCGACGTGGAGGCGCCGTAAGTCATGACGACCAGGACCGATGCTGTGACCGACATTCCGACGCGGCTGCTGCTCGGCTCCGGCCCGAGCCCGGTCCCGGAGCGCGTGCTCGCGGCGCTCGCACAACCGACGATCGGGCACATGGACCCCGCGTTCGCGGCGATCATGGGCGAGACGATCGAGCTCCTGCGCGAGGCCTTCCAGACCTCCAACCAGGCGACCCTGCCGATCTCCGGCACCGGCAGCGCCGGCATGGAGGCGATGGTCGCGAACTTCGTCGATCCCGGCGATCGCGTCGTCTGCGGCGTCAACGGCCTGTTCGGCGTGCGCATGGCCGACGAGCTCGCGCGCGCGGGCGCCGACGTCGTCAAGGTCGAGGCCGACTGGGGACGGGCGATCGATCCCGAGTCGCTGATCGCCGCCGCGAGCGACGGCCTCGACGCGATGGTCGTCGTCCACGGCGAGACCTCGACCGGCGTGGCGCAGCCGCTCGACGGGCTTGCCGACGCCTGCCACGAGCGCGACGCCCTGCTGCTGATCGACTGCGTCACGTCGCTCGGCGGCCACCCGCTGCGGATCGACGAGGCGGGCGTCGACGCCGCCTTCTCGGGCACGCAGAAGTGCCTGAACTGCCCGCCCGGCCTGGCCCCGCTGACGGCGAACGAGCGCGCTCTCGCGAAGCTCGCGGCGCGCGAGCAGCCCGGGCGCTCGTGGTACTTCGACCTCTCGCTCGTGCTCGGATACTGGGACCCCGAGGCGGTTCCGGGCGGCGCCGGCGCTCCCGCCCGCGCCTATCACCACACCGCCCCGATCAACATGGTCTACGCGCTGCGCGAGGCGCTGCGGATCGCGGTCGGCGAGGAGTGGCTGCCGACAACCTGGGAGCGACACCGCCGCGCGCACCACGCGCTGCGCGACGCGCTCGCCGTCTTCGGCTGCGAACGCCTGGCGCCCGACGGCGAGCAACTGCACTCGCTGCTCGCGGTGACGCCGCCGGACGGCATCGACGAGGCCGCCGTGCGGCGCGACCTGCTGCTCGAGCACGGGATCGAGATCTCCGGCGGGCTGGGCCCGCTCGCTGGCAGGCTGTGGCGGATCGGGGTCATGGGCGAGGGCGCCCGGCGCGAGCCGCAGGCGCGGCTCGTCGGCGCGCTCGCCGCGCTGCTGAACGTCGATGCGGGCGAGCCGCTGGCCGCGCTCGACGAGGGGTGGCGGGCGTAGCTCGTGGGCAGCCAGTAGGCCTCCAGTGGCGCTCGACGCCGAGGCGTTCGCCGACCTGCTCGCGGGCTACTGCCTCGAGGTACAGCCTGGACAGGAGGTGCTCGTCCGCTCGACGACGCTCGCGGCGCCGCTGATGCTCGAGTGCCAGCGGGCGATCCTCGCGCGCGAGGGCTGGCCGCTGTTGCGCGCCGAGCTGCCGGGCGCGACGGCCGCGTTTCATCGCCAGGCGCTCGACCGCCACCTCGACACGTTCCCCGAGGTCGCGTTCGCCGAGGCCAAGAAGGCGCACGCGCAGCTCGGCATCCAGGCGCCGGAGAACACCCGCGCGCTGAACGGGATCGATCCCGAGCGGCTTGCCCGGGCGGCGCGAGCGCGCAAGCCGCTGCGCGAGCAGACGCTGCGCAAGCGCTGGTGCTCGACGCTCTGGCCAACGCAGGCGGGCGCGCAGCAGGCCGGCATGAGCCTGGCCGACTTCGAGGCGTTCGTCGCGCGCGCGCTGTTTCTCGACCAGCCCGACCCGGCGCGCTCCTGGGGCGAGCTGCGCAGCTTCCAGGCGGCGCTCATCGACCGCTTGAAGGGCGCGCGCGAGCTCCACATCGAGGCGCCCGGCACGGACCTGGCGCTGTACGTCAAGGGGCGCACCTGGGTCAACTCCGACGGTAAGCGCAACATGCCCAGCGGCGAGGTCTTCACCGGGCCGCACGAGACGAGCGCGAACGGGCGCATCCGCTTCGGCGTGCCGTCATCGCCGGCGGGCGTCGACGTCGCCGGCGTCGACCTCGAGTTCCGCGACGGGCTCGTCGTCGCGGCGGCCGCCGAGCGCGGCGACGAGTACCTCCAGCGCGCGCTGGCGACCGACGAGGGCGCGCGCCGGCTCGGCGAGATCGGGATCGGTACGAACTTCGGCATCGATCGTGCGATCGGCGCGACGCTGTTCGACGAGAAGATCGGCGGCACCGTGCACCTCGCGCTGGGCCGCTCGTATCCCGAGACGGGCGCGAAGAACGACTCAGCCCTGCATTGGGACCTGATCTGCGATCTGCGCGCGGGCGGCCGCCTGACGGCCGACGGTCAGACCATCGTGCAGGACGGTCGCTTTGCGTTGTAGGCGATCCAGGCGCGAGCACCATCGCCTGCGAACGCGGCTCCTCGTCCTCTGCGCGATGCTGACGGCGAGCGCCGTCGTCGTCGCTCCGGCGCAGGCCTACGTCGAGCGCCCGATGCGCCTGCCGGCGGCGGGCGCCAGGGCGTCGGCGGCGTCAGCGTCCGCGGAGCCCACCTCGTGGCTCGTCGGAGCCGCCCCCCGCAGCACGCGGGCGGCCGCCGTCGCGGCCCGCTTCGGTGCTCGCAAGCTGCGCTCCGGCGCCGTCTACCGCGTCGCACGGGCACGGGCGCGAGCGTTCGCCGCGGCGCTGCGCGACGTGAACGCGCTGCGCTACGCCGAGCCGAACGGCGAGCTGCGCCGGGCGAGCGCCTTCGACGCCCTGCCCGCCGGCTACGCGCGCAACCTCGTCGTCGATCCCGCGCTTGCGCCGCCGGCGCCGGGCGAGACGACGATCGCCGTCGTCGACGACCTCGTCGACATCACGCACCCCGATCTGGCCGCGAACACCCGCCAGCTCGCCCCCGGCGCCGTGCTCGGGCCGCACGGGACGATGGTGGCTTCCGCAGCCGCCGGCGCCGTCAACGGCTTCGGCGTCTTCGGCGTCTTCCCGTCGGCGCCGATCCTGTCGGTCGGCCTGCCGCCGGTGATCACCTGCGCCGACGCCGCCAACGGGATCACCGCCGCGGCCAACGCGCGCGCGAGGATCATCAACCTGAGCTTCGGCTCGCCGGCCGACTGCTCGACGCTGTTCGCCGCCGTGCAGCTCGCCTTCGCCAAGGGCAGCCTCGTCGTGGCGGCCGCCGGCAACGACTTCGGGCAGGGAAACCCGGTCATCTACCCGGCCGCCTACCCGCACGTGCTGTCGGTCGCGGCGCTCGACCCGTCGCTGCAGTCGTCGGGGTTCAGCAGCGAGAACGCCGCCGTCGACGTAGCGGCGCCCGGCTCCGACATCCCGCTCGCAACCCCGGCGGCGTTCGACACCGACGGGGTCGTCGACGGCGTCACGCTCGGCAGCGGCACGAGCTTCGCGGCGCCGATCGTCTCCGGCGCCGCTGCATGGCTCGAGACCGTGCGGCCGAAGCTCTCCAACGGCCAGCTCGCCGACGTGCTGCGCCGCTCGGCGCTCGATGTCGCGTCGACCGGTTACGACCCGAGCACCGGCTTCGGGCTGATCCAGATGGCCGCCGCGCTCGCCTACCCGACGCCGACTCCCGATGTGCTCGAGCCCAACGACGGGATCTCGTTCGTCGACGGCTCGGTGTTCGCGAAGGCCGACCCGTACCTCTGGACGGGCGGCAAGCGCCGCACGCTCGGCGGCAGCGCGGACCAGGTCGAGGACCCGATCGACGTCTACCGCGTGCGCCTGCCGGTCCGCTCGTCGGCGCGGATCCGGCTGCGCCCGTCGTTCGGCAACCCCGACCTGTTCGTCTTCGGCTCCAACGCGAGGTCGATCGACGACAACGCGAAGATCGTCACGCGCTCGCGAAACAGCGCCCAGAGGACCGATAGCGTGACGATCACCAACCGGACCGGTTCCAAGCGCCGCTTCTACGTCGCGATCGGGCTCGGCAGCGGCGCGAACGCGCTGAATACGTCGTACCAGCTCGAGTTCGAGCGCGTCAGGTTCCGTCGCTAGCCGGCGCCCGGCCGCCGACCTCGACCCACGCCGCGCGCATGTCGACGCGGGCGCCGCGGAACGGCACGTCCTCGGCCTCCAGCAGCCGGCGCTGCCGTTCGCCCTTCGCGAGCGAGCCGTCGGCGCGCACGACGCGCTGCCACGGCAGCCGCGGGTCGTCGTTGGCGGCGAGCACGGCGCCGGCGTAGCGCGGCGCGCCGGGCGAGAGGTCGCCGTAGGTCGTCACCCGTCCGCGCGGAATCGCGCGCACGCGGGCGAGGATCTCGTCCTCCGTCATCGCTGAGCTGCACGGTAGCGGCGCGTCGAACTGCATCGATGAGGAGGTGGAACCAGGGCGGTGGGTCGATGGCGCTTTCGGGGCGATATCCGCCCCAAACGCGCCACGATGCTCGGCGGCTTGTGGCGCCGCCCCGGTCCGAGACCGCTTCCTCACCGATGCCGTTCGGCGAGCGATGGCACCACGCCACCCGCCGGGACGGAGCGCCGCCGCTCCCGCCGCATTACCACCGCCCCCACAGCTGCCATCACCACCAGAGCCGCGATCGCGACGATCGCCTCGGGCGAGGCGAGGTCGTCGAGCGAGCCGCCGAGCGCCGCGTAGGCGAACGCGCGCGGAGCGACGCCGATCGCGGTCGCCGCCGCGAATGCGGGCAGCGCGACCCGCGTCAAGCCGGCAACGTAGTTCAGCAGCGAGTACGGCACGCCGGGCGCGATCCGGGCGTACAGAACGGCCCAGAAGCCGCGCCGCTCGATCCATGCCTGGACGGGCCGCAGGCGCCGGCCGGCGAGCGTCTCGACGGCATCGTGCGCGACGAAGCGGGCGATGCAGAACGCGAGCACGGCGCCGAGCGTCGCCGAGGCGATCGCGACCGGCGTGCCGAGCGCGGTGCCGAACAGCAGCCCGCTCGCGCCGGCGAGCAGCGGACCGGGGAAGAGGGCGCACGTCAGCAGCGCGCTGACCATGATGAACACCGGCACCGCGCCCGCGCCGAGCGGGTCGATCGCGTCGCGCACGCGCGCGGAGGAGAGGCCGCCGCTGGAGGTGACGGCGACGAAGGCGCCGGCCAGGACGATCGTGAGCGCGAGGAGGCGCCAGCGGGCGGCGCCGCGCGTCACGCGGCGCCGCGCAGGACCGCCGCCGGCGGGTGCGCGGCGTAGAACTCGGCCTCCTGGCGGCCGAGCTCGGTGACCGGCGGATCGCCGTAGATCCACTCGCGCGCGATCCGGTGCCAGTTGCCGCGGGCACGCAGCTGGCTCATCACGGCGAGCGTGAGCATCTCGAGGCGGCGGCCGAAGAGGTGGTCGGGCGGCAGCGTCTCGTGGCGCATCTTCGAGAAGTGCGACGAGCGCGGGTCGGACATCTCGATCATCACCTCGGTCGCGATCTCCGGCGTCAGCGCGACCTCGGCGTCGTCGACGTACCACCACGTCATGTCGTGCACCTGGTCGAGGATCCCGTCGGGCGTGTAGTACTCGGGCTTGGCGATGAAGCCGCCGGCGTGCAGGTGGTCGATCAGCGCCTGGCCGTCGCCGCTGCGCGCGATGCGCTGGATCTTCAGCTCGAACTCGGCGACCTCCGGCGGGATGCGCTTGAAGAGCCCGAAGTCGAAGAACGCCATCCGCCCGTCGTCGAGCAGCAGCGAGTTGCCCGGATGCGGATCGCCGGAGAACTGGTGGTGGCGGTACATGCAGCCGAAGTAGAAGCGGTAGACGATCTCGCCGAGGCGGTCGCGGTCGGCCTGCGGCAGCTGCTTGAGCTCCTCGAAGCCGCGACCCTGCACGAACTCGCTGACGATCACCTTCTCGTGCGAGAGCGAGGTCACGACCTCCGGCACGACGATGAACGGATGCCCGCGGAACAGGCGCGCGAGCGTGCGCTGGTTCTGCGCCTCGAGCTCGTAGTCGAGCTCCTCGTCGATCCGCGAGCGGATCTCGTCGCCCATCGCCTTCGGATCGAGGCCCGGCGCGACCATCTTCATGAGCCGCAGGATGATCCCGAGGTTCTGCATGTCGGCGCGGACCGCCTGGGCGACGCCGGGGTACTGGACCTTGACCGCGACATCGCGGCCCGACAGTCCCCGCGGGGTCGGCGCGCGCAGCCGCGCGCGGTAGACCTGGCCGATCGATGCGGCCGCGATCGGTACCGGATCGAAGGTCTCGAAGATGTGCTCGATCGTGTCGCCGTACTCGCCCTCGATGACCTTCTTCATGTCCTTGAAGGCGACCTTCGGCGCGGCGTCGCGCAGCTCGGCGAGCTTGGCCTGGAACTCCTCGCGGTACTCCTCTGGCACGAGCCCGACGTCGAGGAACGACATCACCTGCCCGAGCTTCATCGCCGCGCCCTTCATCGTCCCCAGCGCGGCGACGATCTGCTCGGCGGTCTCGAGCTGGCGCTTGGCGAGCGCCTGCTCGCGGCCGGCGTCGCTGCGCGCGACGTTCGTCGCGCGCGTGCCCATCTGCTTGGCCGCCTGCGTGGCGGCGAGCTTGCCGACCTTCGTCGAGCGGCTCAGCCGCGACGTCGGGATCGCGTCCTTCTTGGACATCAGCGGCGTAGGGCCGGAACGGGTCGCCCGCTATCCCGCCGTGCGCTCGACCTTGGAGCCGGGCACGATGTCGTCGCGACCGTCGCCCCAGCGCACCCAGGCCTTGTGCCCACCGTCGTAGTCGTCGCCCCAGACGACGAGCGTCGCCGGCTCGCCCAAGACCACGACGGGCTCGTCGCCCTCCGGATCCAAGCCGCGCCAGACGCGGATGAACGCGTTGTGCTCCCACTCGCCGCCGATCGTCGTCGGATCGGTGTGACCGGGGTGGACGACCGTCGCGTGGTCGAGGCTCATGAGCGTGTCCATGATCGAGGACTTGATGTCCGCGTACGACGTGCTGCCGGACGCGCGGACGCCGCCGATCGAGTCCTTGAAGAGCGTGTCGCCGGTGAAGACATGACCAGGCACGGTGAAGTTCAGCATCCCCGCGGTGTGCCCCGGCGTGTGGACGGCGTCGACACGCAGGCCGCCGATGTCGAGCGGCGCGAAGGGCTCGGCGTCGAGCGGCTCGTCGGGGTGGGCGAGGATCACGATGTCTGGATAGCGGTCGGTGACGGCGTCCAGATCACAGACGTGGTCGTGGTGATGATGGGTCAGCAGCAGGTGCGTGACGTCGATGTCGTCGCGCTCGGCGGCCGCGAACAGCGGCTCCATCGGACCGCCCGCGTCGACGAGGAATCCGGCCGCCCCGGGGCCGCTCGCGACGAGGTACGTGTTCGTCAGAAAGCCGTCCGACATCGAGCGTTCGATCAGCATTGGGCCCAGGGTACTGTGTGATCCATGCCTGCTCTGGAGCTCATCCACACGTGCTATCGAATCGGCGACATCGATCGCTCGGTCGCCTTCTACGAGGCGCTCGGCTTCGAGGAGCGGGGTCGAAAGCCGATTCGCGACGAAGCGGTCAACGTCTTCATGGGGCTGCCCGGCGACGGCGACCGGCTCGAGCTGACGTACAACCACGGCGTCGACGAGTACACCCACGGATCCGGCTACAACCACATCGCGATCACCGTCTCGAAGATGGACGAGACGCTCGCCGCGCTCGGCGAGCAGGGCATCGAGCCCGAGAAGCCGCCCTACCGCGTCCGCGAGGGCGGCTCGCTACTGTGCTTCGTGCGCGATCCCGACGGCTACCGGATCGAGATCATCGAGAAGCGAATGTAGGTAGCTATGCGGAGCGGCGCGTGTCCCGTATCTGCTGCAGACGTTCGATCTCGGCGGCGATCTGCGCGGCGGCCAGCGTGAGCTCGTCGATCCGCTCCTGTCGGACCCGCACGCCCCCGTCGCCCACGCTCTCCGGCTCGCACTGATCGGCGGCCTGCCGGATCACCTGGCTGCGCGCTTCGTCGAGGCGAGCGAGCACGGCGCGCAGCGGGTCGCCGTCCGCCAATCCCGCCGCGCTGCACGTGCTGATCGCCGACAGCGTGCGTTTCGCCCGTACGGCGGACGTCTGCGTGCGCGCCCGGCCGAACGAGGGCAGCGCCCGCACGCACTCACCGATGCGATTGAGCAGCGCGACGACGTCCTCGGCGGCGACGGATGCGCGAGCGGCGTCCGATCCGGCTTCGGAGGACTCCGGCGCCAGCGGTTCGAGCGGGCTCGCGCGTCCGCGGCGGGCCTCGTCGAGGCTCAGAGGCGTACCCGGCGAAGGCTGACGCGCCATCATCCAATCTAAGCATGAACTAAAGAGCAACGGTCCCGATTCGTCGATAGATTCTCCTCGAAATAGCGGGGTCGGGTGGCGCCGGCCGACCCGCCTCTAAGCTCCAGCACCATGACCGCACCGGCCGCGAGCTGAGCACGACGACAGTGGCCGAGCAGCGCACTGCGGTCATCGACATGGGGTCGAACTCGTTTCGGCTCGTCGTCTTCACGGCCGCCGACGGCTGGTGGAAGCGGACCGACGAGATCTACCAGCCGGTGCGCATCGGGGAGGGTCTCGACGCCACCGGCGAGCTCGGCGCCGAGCCGATCCAGCGCGCGCTCACGGTCGCGGAGGTGTTCGCGCACTTCTGCGCCGCCACCGGGATCGGCGCGGAGAGCATCAAGGCCGTCGCGACGAGCGCGATCCGCGACGCGACGAACCAGCAGCTCTTCCTCGACCGCGTGCGCGACGAGACCGGCCTGCGCGTTCGCGTGCTCAGCCGCGAGGAGGAGGCGCGTTTCGGCTACCTCGCGGCGGTCAACTCGACGACGCTCGCGGACGGCGCGGTGCTCGATCTCGGCGGCGGTTCGCTGCAGCTCGTCGAGGTCCTCAGCCGCCATCCCGGGCGGCTTGGCTCGTGGCCGCTGGGCGCCGTGCGGATGACTGAGCACTTCCTCGCCGACGACGATCCGCCGTCGAAGAAGGCGCGCAAGGCGCTGCGCGCCCACGTGCGCGAGACGCTCGAGGACGATGCCGCCTGGCTGCCGCGCTGCGGCCGGCGGATCGTCGGGATCGGCGGGACGATGCGCAACCTCGCCGCCGCGATCCAGGCCGAGGCCGGGCTGCCCTCGCTCGGCGGCATCCAGGGCTTCGAGATCACGCGCGACGCGCTCGACGCTCTCGTCGAGCGCTTCGCCGACATGCCGGCCGCGCAGCGTGGAACGGTCAAGGGGATCAAGTACGCCCGCGCCGACCTCATCCTCGCCGGCGCGATCGTCGTCCAGGCGGTGCTCGAGCATGGAGGCTTCGACTCGATCCACGTGACGGAGGCCGGCCTGCGCGAGGGCGTCTTCTTCAGCGAGCACCTCGACGGCGACCCGCCGCTGTTCGACGACGTGCGTCGCGCCAGCGTGCTGAACCTCGCGGCGCGCTACCAGGTCCGCCCCGAGCACACCGAGCACGTCGCGCGGCTCGCGCTGACCCTCTTCGACGAGCTCGCCGAGCACGATCTGCATCCGGGCGATCGCTGGGAGCGCGAGCTGCTCTTCTCGGCCTGCGTCCTGCACGACATCGGCATGTCCGTCGACTACGACGACCACCACAAGCACTCGAGGTATCTCATTCTCAACGCAGGACTGGCCGGCTTCGAGCCGCGCGAGGTCGCGCTGATCGCGCAGGCCGCGCGCTACCACCGCAAGGGGATGCCCGAGTTCGGCGAGCTCGCCCCGCTCGCGCAGGACGGCGACGCCGAGCGGCTGGACCGCCTCGCGATCCTGCTGCGTCTCGCCGAGGATCTCGAGCGAAGCCGCGACCAGAGCGTGCGCGCCGCGCACATCGCCGCCGACAACGGGACGATCCGGCTCGATCTCGAATCCGACGGGACCGCCGCCGTCGAGCGCTGGGCGGCGCAGCGCGAGGTCGAGCTCTTCGATCGCGCGTTTCACCGCGAGCTCAAGGTCGCGTCGCCATGAGCCTCACGCAGGGCAGCGGGCCGCTCGGCGGCGCGCCGCCGCCCTCGAACTACACGATCCGGGCGCCGGCGCACAGGATCCTCTTCGCGCCCGACGCGCGCCGCCTGCGCGCGCTCGTCGCCGACACCGTCGTGCTCGACACGCGCCGCGCGCAGCTGCTGTACGAGACCGGCATCCGGCCCGTCGTCTACGCGCCGCTGGAGGACTTCGATCAGGCGCTGATGGAGCGCAGCGCGAAGACGACGAACTGCCCGTTCAAGGGCGACGCGTCGTACTGGTCGCTGCGCGTCGGCGACGACGTGCGCGACGACGCGATCTGGGCCTACGAGGACCCGATCGAGGAGGCGTCCTGGCTACGCGGCCACGCGTCGCTGTATCCCGCGCGCGCCGATCGCTGGCTCGTCGAGGACGAGCCGGTCGCGGGCGGCCTGCGCGATCCGTATCACCGCGTCGACGTGCACACGAGCTCGCGCTCCGTGCGTGTCACGGCGGCCGGCGAGCTGATCGCCGAGAGCACCCATCCGACGCTCGTCTTCGAGACGAGCATCGGTGTGCGCGCCTACCTACCGCGCGGCGACGTCAAGGCGGGGCACCTGCGCCCGAGCGACACGACGACGATCGATCCCTACATCGGTGCGGCGATCTACTGGCACATCCACGCGGGCGGCGAGACGCTGCCCGACGCCGCCCACAGCTACGAGCTGCCGCGCGCCGAGGCCATGAAGATCGCGGGGCTGGTCTGCTTCACGGGCGCGGGCGTGCTCGTCGAGCTCGACGCCTGAATGCTCGAGGTCGCGCGCGAGGGGATGCGCACGTCCGTCGAGTAGCCGAGCGTCGCGAGCTGGCGGTCGCGCAGCGTCGTGGCGAGCCCGAGCGCGGCGCAGAGCGCGGCGCGGCCGCCGAGGTAGCGCTTGCGCCCGTAGGCGATGACGCGGTCGTGCGAGATCTCGTAGTGAAAGCCACGACCGAGCCCCAACAGCCAGCTGCAGAGCTGGTCGTCGAGCAGTTCGGCGGCGAGCTCGGGCGACGTGCCGCGCACGATGCAGCGGCGCCGCAACGCGTCCGTGCCGACCTCGATCTCGGGGGCGTTCAGGTGGGCGGGCTTGCGCCCGGGGCCGCGGCGCGAGATCGAGAGGCGCATCTCGATCGGCGAGCGCAGCTCGACGACGGCGGCGCTGTAGCTCTTCGCGCTGCTCTTGGCGGCGCCGGACTCGTGGTGCGCGACGAGATCGAAGCGCCAGGTCCGGGCGCCCTTGGTCCCGCCGCAACGCAGTCGACGGACGTCCTTGTCGGGGACTCGCACGAGACGGGTGACGGCGAACGGCACCTGCAGCGCCTGGCGCAGTGCGTCCACGGTGGGACGCGGCCGGCTTGCGGCGGTGCTGCTCGGTGTCATCTCCTGCCCCCTGACTGTCGCGAGACCCTGCATCTCTGAGCGCCCTCCTTAACCGCAGACCGAAGCCAGAGTTTCGGCGCCGACGAAATTTCTGGCAATCGTGCTAACCGACCAATCACGGGCGGCTAACCGAACCATGAGAGCGACCAGCGCGGCGCGCTGATACACCGCTTCGCGACCGCTGGCCGCGGCCCTGCTCGCGAGCTGGGACTACTGCTCGTCGTGCTCGCGCGGCGTGCCGACCGGCACGGGCATCGCCTGCGTCGAGACGGCGTCGACGGCCTCGGCCTGCTCCGCCTCGAGCTGCTCGAGGTGATCGCCGTCGCAGAGCACGCGGAAGTTGCCCGTCACGCCGCCGTCGGCGTGGATCGTGATGCCGGGCAGGACCTCCTCGCCCTCGTCGAAGCCGAGCCGCTCCATGTCGAAATGCGCGAGCCCGATCCCGTGCGCCGTGTGCGTCGGGTTCTCGCGATCGTGCGAGTTGAGCGCGATCTGGAAGGCGCGCAGGTTGGCGGCGATCTTCTCGGTCGGCGTCGGCATCGCTGCGATTAACGGTAGCGCCTCCGACGCGCTTCGCAATCGCGGGCGGGGTCCGGGGCGGCGGCGGCGTAGCCTCCGCCGCGATGAGACGGGTGCCGTGGTGGGCGCTGGCCTCGGCGATGCCGCTCGGGCTCGGCGCGTGGGCCTCGTGGACGTCAACACGCCACGCTCGGCGCGCTGCGCGAGCCGCCGGGGATCGACGACGCGCTGGCGACCCGGATCGTCGAGCTGCGCGCCGAGCTGAACGGGTTCGAGTCCGTGCACGACCTCGGCGGCCTGCTCGACCTCGACGGCAACGCGATCGAGCGCCTGCGCGATCGCGTCGTCTTCCTGCCGCGCTAGCGGAGCGCTGGTGAGCGAGCGCTCTGGTCGCTTGTGAGCTTTGCGGTGCGAAGCCGTCCTGACTTGTGTGGCTCATGCCCACACCAGGCAGGACACGACGCCCCATCCGGGGCTTGGCGAATCCCCGCCGGGTGTCAGACCCCTCCCTCATCGATGCCGTGTTCCGCGTGGCGCCCGCGCCACCACCCGCGCCGCGCACGGCACGCCACCGCGCCCGCAGCCGACGCCACGCGGCAGGCCGCGGAAGGTCAGCCGTCGATCAGAACGCCGGGGTTGAGGATGCCGGCCGGGTCGACGGCCGACTTCGCCGCCCGCAGCGCCGCCGCGAACGGGCCCGGGCGCTGCCCGTCGTACCAGCGCCGGTGATCGCGGCCGACCGCGTGGTGATGCGTGATCGTGCCGCCGGCGGCGAGCAGCGCGGCGCTCACCGCGGCCTTGATCTGCGCCCACTGCTCGACCTCCTCGCCGCGTCGCGCCGGCGCGAGCACCGTGAAGTACGGCGCCGCGCCGTCGGGATAGACGTGTGAGATCCGGCACGTGATCCGGCCGCCCGGGCCGATCGCCTCGGTGGCGGCGGCGGTCACCGCGCTGTGCAGGGCGGCGAAGCGCTCCCACGTGATCGCCGTCTCGAACGTCTCGGACAGGATTCCGATCGCGACGAACGCGTCGCGCAGGTACGGCGCGCGGAAGAACGCCGCGCGCCAGGCGCCGACCGGGTCGCCGCCGCCCGCCGGGTCCCCGGCGAAGCGCGGCCGCCGGACGGCGCCCTCGTCCCATTCGCCGCCCGCCCCCGCGCAGAGGTGCAGCGCGCGGTCGAGCAGCTCGCCGACCGGCACGATCGCCTCGGACACGCCCTCGAAGCCGAGCACGAGCAGCGCGGCCGTGCCGTCGGCGGCGCCGGTCATGCGCGCCTCCTCGGCGTCGATCAGGCGGCAGTTCGACGGCCGCAGGCCGGACTGTGAGATCGCGCGCAGGGCGTCGACGCCGTCGCCAAACGAGCCGAAGCGAACCGCCGCCAGCGAGTTGCTCTGCGGTCGCGGGCGGACGCGCATCCAGGCCTCGGTGACGACGCCGAGGATGCCCTCGGAGCCGAGCAGCATGCGATCGGGCGAGATGCCCGCGCCCGACCGCGGCACGCGCCGCGACTGCCATTCGCCGCGCGGCGTGATCGCGCGGACGGACTCGACGAGGTCGTCGATCTGCGTCTCGACGGTCGCGAAGTGCCCGCCGGCGCGCGTCGCGATCCAGCCGCCGAGCGTCGACAGCTCGAAGGACTGCGGATAGAAGCGCAGCGTCAGGTCGAGCGCCCGCAGCTGCTTCTCGAGCGCCGGCCCGCTGGCGCCGGCCTGGATCAGCGCCGCGCGCGAGACGTCGTCGATCTGCAGGACGCGGTCCAGCGCGCCGAGGTCGAGCGACACGACGCCGTCGAAGCGCGCCGGGACCTCGCACTGCACGCCGCCGCTGACGCTCGTCCCGCCGCCGTACGGCACGACCGCGACGTTCGCGCCGTCGGCCCACTCGAGCACCGCCTCGACGTCGCGCTCGCCGCGCGGCCGCGCGACGACGTCGGGCGGGAAGTCGAAGCGCCCGCCGAAGCCGCGCACGACGTCGCTGTAGGACTTCCCCCACGCGTGCGACGCGCGCGCATAACGGTCGCTCGAGCAGATCGCGCGCAGCGCGGCGGGCGCGGCGACGCGCGCCGGCGCCAGCACGACGTCGTCGAGCGCGACCGGTTCGCGCACCGTTCCGTCGCCGGCGATCCGCAGGTGCTCCTCGAGCCCGGCCGCGGCGACCCGCAGTTGCGCCTGCGACCAGGCGTCGTCCTCGTAGCCCCAGCCCCAGTGCTTGCGCCTGCGCACGGTCACGTGCGCGAAGATAGTGCCAACGATGCCTGCGACCGTCTCCATCTTCACCGCCTCGATCGGCGCCGGCCACGACGTGCCCGCCGAGATCCTCGCCAGCGCGCTGCGCGAACGCGGTGCCAGCGCCGACATCGTCGACGCGCTCGACGTCGCGGGGCCGCTCGTGCGCGCGATCGTGCGCGGCGGCTCGTCGCTCGACTCCCCCGTCGGCCGCTTCGGGTTCGAAGCCGCCTACCTGCTCGGAACGCGCCCGGCGGCGCTGCGCCACGTCGGCTCGAGCCTGATCGAGCAGATGATGCGAAGCCGCTTCGAGACGTATCTCAGCGCCCATCCGGCCGAGGTCGTCGTCTCGACGTACCCGCTCACGAGCGAGCTCTTCGGGCGCATGCGGCAGGCCGGAACGCTGGCGGTACCCGCCGTCAGCGCGATCACCGACCTCGCCGCGCTGCACTTCTGGGCTCACCCGGGGATCGACCTGCACCTGCTCACGCACCCCGAGTCCGAGCGCGAGGCGCGCGCGATCGCCGGGCTCGGCACGCGCATCGAAGCCGTTCACGGCCTGACCGACCCGCGCTTCACCGCGCCGCCCGATCGGCTCCTGGCGCGCGCCGACCTCGAGCTGCCCGCGCGCGGCTCGCTCGTCGTCGTGTCCGGCGGCGGCTGGGGCGTCGGCGACCTGCGCGGCGCGACCGACACCGCGCTGCACTACGGCGCCAACACCGTCGTGATCCTCGTCGGCTACAACGACGGCGCGCGGGCCGAGATGGAGGCCGCCTACGGGGACGACGACCGCGTCCAGATCTGGGGCTTCACCGACCGCATGGTCACGCTGTTGGCGGCCGCCGACGTGCTGATCCACTCGACCGCCGGCCTGACCGTGCTCGAGGCGCTGATGTGCGACTGCCGCGTCATCTCCTACGGCTGGGCGCGTGGCCACATCCGCGTCAACAACAGCGCCTACGAGCGCCTCGGCATGGTCGCGGTCGCGCGCAACCGCCCGCAGCTCGCGCACGCGCTGATCCGTGCGCTCGCCGCTCCGCCGGTCGGCCCGCAGGTTCCGGACCTGCCCGCCGCCGCCGATCTCGTGCTCGAGCTGACCGAGCGGGAGCCCGCGGCGGCGGCCTGAGCCTCGCTACCGGCTGCGCGAACTATCGTTGCGTGCATGCAGCAGCCGGCGATCCTCGCTCGCGGCCATTGGCCAACCGAGCACGTGCGCGCGCGCTGGCACGACGAGCACTACGAGCCGCCCGAGAAGATGGTCGAGGCCGCCGACGCGGCGATCGCCGCGCTGCGCGAGCGTGGCTCCCCGAGCCACGACGGGCTGTCGGCGCGGCTCGTCGCGCACGCCGAGCAGGGCGACGAGCTGCTGCTCGAGCTGCAGCCGGTGCGCTGGGCGCTGCGCCTCGTCGAGGGTGACGCGTCGCATTCGATGGCCGCGCTGACCGTCACGCGCGCCGCCGACGGCCGCTGGCTGGCCGGCCGGCGAGCGGCCTGGCTGTCGTCCTGGCCGGGGCGCTGGGCGCTCGGCGCGGGCGGCGCCGTCGACCTCGGCGAGAGCCCCGCCGACACGCTGATCCGCGAGCTCGACGAGGAATGGTCGGTGCAGCCGGAGCGGCTGACCGTCGAGGCGCTGGTACGGCTTCCGCACCAGCTCGTCATGGTCGTCGGGCTGGCCTGGCTTCCGGACGGCGCGCAGGTCGAGATGGACGACGAGCACGACGCCTACGCGTGGTGGCCGGCGGAGGTCGACGACTGGCCCGACGAGGCCGACGAGCCGCTGCGCCGGATGGCGAGCCTGCTCGTCGCCCACAGCCGCAGATGACCGGTCCGCTGACGTTCGAGCGCCTGAAGTGGGGGTCGTTCGTGCACTCGGCCGTCTACACGGTGCTGCTCGTCGTCTGGCTCGTTCCCGGGCTCGCCGGTCTCGAGATGGTCTTCGGGATGGCCCACGGCCTCGGCTGGATCGCGATGTCGCTCGTCGCGCTCGTCGCGCTGCGGCTGCGCGTCATCGACCTGCGGCTCGCCGTCGCGGTCGCCGTGATCGGCGGGGTCGGCCCGTTCATCGGCTCCTACGAGTTCTGGCGCCAGTCGCGGGCGCGGCCGTCGGCGGCAATGGATCCGCCGCGAACCGCCCAATCGACCATCTAGAGTGGAGGCTCGGGATGGCCGTGAACACGACAGTTCAGGTGACGCTGCCGGCGATGGGCGAGTCGGTTCGCGAGGGGACCGTGCTCGAATGGCACAAGCGCGAGGGTGACGCCGTCGCGGCGGACGAACCGCTCGTCGACGTGTCGACCGACAAGGTCGACGCCGAGGTTCCCGCGCCGGTCGCCGGCACGCTCGTGAAGATCCATGCCGCCGCCGGCGAGACGGTCGCGGTCGGCGCGATGCTCGCCGAGATCGCCGTCGACGACCCGGCGTCCGCCCAGCCGGCAGGCGGGCGGGCGGCGTCTCACGCGCCGGAGCCTGCGGCGCCCGAGCCCGAGCCCGAGCCCGAGACCGCGGCCGCGGCGCCCGAGCGCGCCGCGAACGCCGACGGCAACGGCGCCCACGTCTCGCCCGTAGCCCGCCGCGTTGCCGCAGCCGAGGGCGTCGACATCGCCGCCGTGCAGGGCAGCGGCCCAGCCGGGCGGATCACGAAGGCCGACGTGCTCGCCGCCAAGGCCGCGCCTGCCGCGACGCCCGCGGAAACCGGGCGCGCCCGGCCGACCGCCGTCAGCACCGAGCTGCGCGGCGGCGCCGCGATGCTCGCCCGCCACATGGAGGCCTCGCGCGAGATCCCGACCGCGACGTCGCTGCGCACGATCACCGTCACGGCGATGGATGCGCGCCGAGCGCAGCTCAAGGCGGCCGGCCACAAGATCTCCTTCACGCATGTGATCGCCTACGCGATCGCGCGCGCGGCGACCGAGCAGATGCCGGTCATGGCGCACCACTTCGCCGAGCTCGACGGCAAGCCGCACAGCATCGACGACGGCGCCGTCAACCTCGGCATCGCCGTCGACGTCGAAAAGCGCGACGGCAGCCGCACGCTGATGGTCCCGGTGATCCGCGACGCCGGCCGCCTGACGTTCCCCGAGTTCCTCGACGCGTTCGGCAACCTCGTCACCCGCGCGCGCGAGAACGCGCTGATCGCGGACGACCTCAGCGGCGCGAACCTGACGCTGACGAACCCCGGCGCGATCGGCACGATCGCCTCGGTCCCGCGGCTGATGACCGGCCAGGGCACGATCGTCGCGACGGGCGCGATCGGCTACCCGGTCGGGCTCGCCGCGGTCGGGGCGATGGTCGGCGTCGAGAAGGTCATGACGATGACGTCGACCTACGACCATCGCGTCATCCAGGGCGCCGAGTCGGGACGCTTCCTGAAGGTCGTCGAGGAGTACCTGCAGGGCGAGCACGGCTTCTACGAGGAGCTCTTCCGCGAGCTCGGCTCCGAGCTCCCGGCGCTGCCCCTGCCACCGGCGCCGGCTGCCGCCGCCGCGGCGGCGCGCGAGGCCGCCGAGCCGCGGCCGTCGGCGGCCGCGACCGACGAGGAGCTGCTGCGCGCGGTCCAGGCGGCGGTCTCGCTGCTGAAGGCGCACCGCACGCACGGCCACCTCGCCGCGCGGCTGGATCCGCTGGGCCGCGAGCCCGAGGGCGACCCCGCGCTCGATCCGGAGCCGCTCGGGCTGACGCCGGAGCTGATGGCGCGGATCCCGGCGAAGATCCTGCGCATCAAGGTCCCGGGCGCGACGCTCGCCGACGCGCTGCCGCACCTGCGCGAGACGTACTGCGGCACGATCGCCTACGAGATCGAGCACATCGCGTCGCATCGCCAGCGCACCTGGCTGCGGGCGAAGATCGAGTCCGGCGAGTTCCGTGCTCCGCTGCGCTCCGACGAGCAGCGGGCGCTGCTCAAGCGCCTGATCGAGGTCGACGCGCTCGAGCGCTTCCTGCACAAGGCCTACCTCGGCCAGAAGCAGTTCTCGATCGAGGGCCTCGACATGACCGTGCCGATGCTCGACGAGCTGATCCAGCTGTGCGCCGCCCACGGCGCCCGCGAGGTCGTGCTCGGCATGGCGCATCGCGGCCGGCTCAACGTCCTGGCGCACAACCTCGGGCGCCCGTACGACACGATCTTCGCGGAGTTCGAGGGCGCCTCGACGCTCGAGGCCGTCACGACGATCCCGCAGGGCGGCACCGGCGACGTGAAGTACCACCACGGTGCGCAGGGCTCCTACCAGCTGCCCGACGGCAACTCGATACTTGTCAACCTCGAATCCAACCCGTCGCACCTGGAGTACGTCGGCCCGGTCGTCACGGGCGCGACGCGCGCGGCGCAGACGATGCGGATCGGGCCGCACGCGCGCCGCGACGTCGCGACCGCGGTGCCGATCGTGCTGCACGGCGACGCCGCGCTGCCCGCGCAGGGCGTCGTCCCGGAGACGCTCAACCTGCAGGCGCTCGACGGCTACTCCGTCGGCGGCACGCTGCACCTGCTGCAGAACAACCAGGTCGGATTCACGACCGATCCCGACGACGCGCGCTCGACGCGCTGGGCATCGGACGTCGCGAAGGGCTTCGACGTGCCGATCGTCCACGTCAACGCAGACGACGTCGCGGCCTGCGTCGCGGCGGTGCGGCTCGCCTTCGCGTTCCGCCGCGAGTTCGGCCACGACGTGCTGATCGACCTGATCGGCTACCGCCGCTTCGGGCACAACGAGGCCGACGAGCCGGCCTACACGCAGCCCGAGCAGGCCACGCGGATCCGCGGCCACAAGCGCGTCGCGGAGATCTGGGCCGAGCAGCTCGTCGCCCAGGGCGTCGTCAGCGCGCAGGACGTCGAGGAGGAGACGAAGGCGGTCTGGGACGAGCTCACGCGCCTGCACCAGCAGCTCAAGACGCATCTCAAGCACGCCGACCAGGTCGGCCGCGAGCAGCCGACCGGCGAGTACACGCTCGACCGCACGCCGTCGCCGGACGTCAAGACCGCCGTCAGCGCCGAGCGGCTGCTGATCCTCAACGACGAGTTGCTGCGCATCCCGCAGGGCTTCACCGTCCATCCCAAGCTCGTCAAGCAGCTCGAGCGCCGCCGCGAGGCCGTCGGGGCCGACGGCGGGATCGACTGGGCGCACGCGGAGTCGCTCGCGTTCGCCTCGCTGCTGACCGAGGGCACGCCGATCCGGCTCACCGGCCAGGACGTCGAGCGCGGCACGTTCTCGCAGCGCCACATGGTGCTGCACGACGCGAAGACCGGTCAGACGATCTGCCCGATCCAGTCGCTGCCCGGCGCGCTGGCGCCGTTCGAGCTGCACAACTCGCCGCTGTCGGAGGTCGCATGCCTCGGCTTCGAGTACGGCTACAGCGCCGAGGCGCCCGAGACGCTCGTCCTCTGGGAAGCGCAGTTCGGTGACTTCGTCAACGCCGCCCAGGTGATCGTCGACCAGTTCATCGCCAGCGGCCTGGCGAAGTGGGGTCAGACGTCGCGGCTCGTGCTGCTGCTGCCACACGGCTACGAGGGCTCCGGGCCCGAGCACTCCAGCGGGCGGCTGGAGCGCTTCCTGACGCTCGCCAGCGAGGGCAACATGCGCGTCGCGAACGTCACGACGCCGGCGCAGTACTTCCACCTCATCCGCCGCCAGGCGCGCGTCGCCAAGCAGCGCCCGCTGATCCTCATGACGCCGAAGTCGCTGCTGCGCCTGCCGCAGGCGACGAACCGCATCGAGCACCTCTCCGAGACGCGCTTCTTCCCGGTCCTGGCCGAGCCGCGCGTGCCGGTCGAGAAGGTCCGCCGGCTCGTGCTGTGCACGGGCAAGATCTACTACGACCTCGTCGGCCACCCGCGGCGCGGCGACGTCGAGGGCGTCGCCGTCGGCCGCGTCGAGCTGCTCTATCCGTTCCCGCAGGCGCAGATCCTCGAGCTGATCGAGCTGTATCCCAACCTGCGCGAGGTCGTCTGGGCACAGGAGGAGCCGCGCAACATGGGCGCTCGCGCCCACATGTTCCCGCGCCTGATGCAGATCCTTCCCGAGCGGCTGCGCTTCGGCTACATCGGCCGGCCCGAGCGCGCGAGCCCGGGCGAGGGCTATCCGGCTGCGCACGTCGCCGAGCAGTCGCGCATCGTCGAGACCGCGCTCGACCTCTCGATTCCCGTCTCGCTGTATCCGGTCAAGACGCCCGGCGAACGCTGATTCGTCCACTTCTCGTCCTGCTCGCGTTCGGCGCGCTGCTCGCCGGGGTCGTCTCGGTCGGCACGGCCGCGGAGCGCAGCGGCGACACGTTCGCCAACACGATCGAGGGGACCCCGGAGAAGGACCGCATCCGCGGCGGCGGCTCGCGCGACACGCTGCGCGGCCTCGGCGGCAACGACCTGCTCAGCGGTGGCACCGCCGCCGACCAGCTCTACGGCGGGGACGGGGCCGACAGCCTCGACGGCGGCAGCGGCAACGACAAGCTCGTCGGCGAGGAGGGCAACGACTTCCTCTACGGCTTCACCGGCAACGACCGCCTCGACGGCGGCCCGGGCAACGATCGGATGGACGGCTTCGACGGCGACGACACGCTGCGCGGAGGCGAGGGCAACGACTTCCTCGGAGAGTCGCGCTTCGGCGACGACCGGCTGCTCGACGGCGGTCCGGGCGAGGACGTCCTGATCGGTAACGCCGGCGCCGACAGGCAGATGCTCGGCGGCGAGGGCCAGGACCTGCTGTCGGGCGGCACCGCCAACGACGGCCTCGACGGCGGCGACGGCAACGACATCCTGCTGCCGGGCACGGGCCAGGCCAACGGCCGGCGCGCGGCCGGCGGCGACGGCGACGACGTCATCGTCGACAGTGGCTCGGGCGACATCGACGGCGGCGACGGCAACGACACGTTGTGGATGGCGAGCGATGGCCTCGCGACGCGCATGTACGGCGGCAACGGCGGCGACACGTTCCACGTCGGCGCCTCGGCGCTCGTCGTCGACTGCGGTCCCGGCTACGACCGCGTGCTGCTGTCGGGCTACGCCGACGAGACGATCCGCGTCGGCGGCTCGCGTACGACGTTCACCGACTGCGAGCAGCGGACGACCGGCGCGGATCTCGGTCGCGCGCCGACGCTGCTGAAGGTCCTCGGGCGCTGGAACAGCGTCGGCGTGCCGATCGACAGCGAGGTCGTCCTGCGCGCCGCCGCGTACGAGAAGCTGTCGAACTGCAACCTCGCGCGCCGCCGCTGTCTGCCCGGCGACCGGCCGCAGCGGATCCTCGGCACGAAGCGGGCCGATCTCATCAAGGGCGGCGGCGGCGAGGACTTCCTCGAGGGCGCGGCGGGCTCCGACGCGCTCTACGGCGGCGATGACGACGACTCGCTCTTCGGGCGCACCGGCGACGACCGGCTCGCCGGCGGCAACGGCCACGACGAGCTCGAGGGCGGCCGCGGCGACGACGTCCTGCGCGGCGGTCGCGGGCGCGACCAGCTCAACGGCGGCTTCGGCCGCGACCGTCTGCTCGGCGGGCTTGGCGCGGACACGATCCGCGCCGTCGGCGGCGGAGCCGACGTCATCGACTGCGGCCCCGGCACCGACCGCGTCGAGAAGGACTCGCGCGACCGCTCGCGCAACTGCGAGATCGTGCTGTAGGGGCTGGCCGAGGCCGCGAATGTCGCCGGGGCTTCGAGAACGGCATCGAGGAAGTGGGCCCGGCCCGCCGGCGGCAGCGCGCGGAGGGGGTCCCCGACTTTTCGTCCCATATATGGACGAAAACTTTGGGACCCCTGCTCGCGCGGCCCTGGACGACGCTTCACGCCCTTCCTCATCGATGCCGTTCGCAGACGGTTGCGCCCTCGCAGGCTCCTCAGGCGCGCGACTGCGCGCGTGCCCGGGCGACGGTGAAGCGCTGCCACAGCCACCACGCCAGCGCGGCGCCGATCGCGATATCGAGCGCGAGCGCGAGCGGGCCGCGCCAATCCACCCCGCCGGCGATCACGACGCCCGCGTGGACCACCGTCACCGGCAGCGCGGCGAGCAGCATGCTGTGCGAGCGAAAGCCCGCGAAGTGCTCGCGCAGGCACAGCTCGCTGACGACGACGAGCAGCACGCCGACGCCCGCCAGCAGGACGGCGAGCTGGCCGGCGAAGCCGATCAGAAACAGCACGAGCCCGACGCCGATGCCGATCTCGGTGAGCGGGAAGGGCGCCCAGATCGCGTCAGGCCGCGGCACGCCGTCGCGCACCTCCGAGCGGGCCGCGCGCCGCTCCCGCGCGCTCGGCTTCGCGGCTGCCACGAGCGGCGCAGCGTTGCGCTCGACCGGCCGCTGTGGCGCCGGCGGCTGCCGCGTCGTGGCGGCCCGCGCGCGCTGACGCTGCTTCTTCTGCGCGCGGCTCTTGCTCACGCGGTCTTCGCCCGCTCGCGCGCGAACGCCGCGAACCAGTCCAGCGCGGCCGGGCTGGCAAGCGAGTCGCGGCTGGCGACCGTCTCCGGCGCCGCGCCCGCCAGGATCCGCTTGACGGGGACCTCGAGCACCTTCCCCGACAGCGTGCGGGGGACCTCGGCGACGGCGTAGACGTCGTCGGGCACGTGGCGCGGCGAGCAGTCCTCGCGCACGCGCCGGGTGATCTGCGCCCGCAGCGCGTCGTCGAGCGGCGCGTCGTCGCGCACGACGACGAACAGCGCCATCCAGCCGTCGACGTCGACGACGAGCGCATCGACGATCTCGTCCAGCGCCAGCACCGCGCGGTAGATCTCGCTCGTGCCCATCCGCACGCCGCCGCGGTTGATCGTCGAATCGCTGCGCCCGCTGATGATCGCCGTCCCGCGCGACGTGATCTCGATCCAGTCGCCGTGACGCCAGATGCCGGGATACGTCTCGAAGTACGCCGCCCGCAGCCGCGCGCCGCCGGGGTCGTTCCAGAACGCCAGCGGCATCGACGGCATCGGTTGCGTGATGACGAGCTCGCCGACGGCGTCGATCAGCGGCCGGCCGCGCTCGTCGAAGGCCTGCACGTCGCAGCCCAGCGAGCGCGCCTGCAGCTCGCCCTCGTGGACCGGCAGCAGCGGCACGCCGCCGACGAACGCCGTGCAGACGTCGGTCCCGCCGCTCGTCGAGAACAGCCACGTGTCGCGGTCGAGCTCGTCGTAGACCCAGCGAAAGCCCTCCGGCGCCAGCGGCGAGCCGGTCGAGCCGACGCTGCGCAGCGCGCTGAGGTCGCGCCCGCCGGCCGATGGATGGACGCCGGCCTTCATGCAGCCGGCGATGAACGCGGCGCTCGCCCCGAAGCACGTGACGCCCGCGTCGGCGGCGAGCTGCCACAGGCGATCGAGCGTCGGCGCCGCCGGACTGCCGTCGTAGAGGACGATCGACGCCGGCGTCAGCAGCACGCCGACGAGGAAGTTCCACATCATCCAGCCCGTCGTCGTGAACCAGAACGCGCGGTCGCCGGCGTGCATGTCGAGGTGGAGGTTCTGGTGCTTGAGCTGCTCGAGCAGGATGCCGCCCTGACCCTGCACGATCGCCTTCGGAAGCCCGGTCGTGCCGCTCGAGTAGAGGACCCAGAGCGGCGCGTCGAAGGCGACGGGGCGCAGCTCGAGCTCGGCGTCGGGCGGACCCTCGAAGCCCGCCTGCCAGCCGCCGCCGGCGAGGTAGCCGAGCCGCACGAGCGTGCCGCCGACCTCGGCGTGGATCTGCTCGACGACCGCGGCGCGATCGAAGTCGCGCCCGCCGTAGCGATAGCCGTCGACCGCGAGCAGCACGGTCGGCTCGATCTGCGCGAAGCGGTCGATCACCGAGCGGGCGCCGAAGTCCGGCGAGCAGCTCGACCAGACCGCGCCGAGGCTGGCCGTCGCGAGGAACGCCGCGACCGTCTCGGGGATGTTCGGCATGTACGCCGCGACGCGGTCGCCGGGGCCGACGCCGAGCGCGCGCAGGCCGGCCTGGACGCGCGCGGTCGACGCGCGCAGCTGCGCCCACGTCAGCTCCTGCAGCGGCCGCAGCTCGGAGGCGTGGCGGATCGCGACCGCGTCGTCGTCGTGGCCACGGAAGACGTGCTCGGGATAGGACAGCGTCGCGCCCGCAAACCACGCGGCGCCCGGCATCTCGGGCCGCTCGAGGACGGCGGCCGGCGGCTCGTGGAAGCGAACCTCGAAGTACTCGGCGATCGACGACCAGAAGGCCTCGAGATCACCGACCGACCATCGCCACAGCTCGTCGTAGGTGGCGACCTCGACGCCGTGGTAGGCGGCGAGCCAGTCGATGTAGGCGCGTAGGCGCGAACGCTGCGCGAACGCCTCGCCGGGACGCCACAGCACCGCGAGATCGCGATCCACCGTCGCGATCCTACGGTGATCCGGGCGCAGCCCGGGGGCTCAGCCGGTCGGGAGCTTGGCCTCCAGCGAGACCTCGACCTGGTCGGCCACCTTCAGCGCGCCCATCAGCGCCTTGAACTGCTTGATCCCGTACTGGCTCTGGCTGAGCGTCACCGAGCCGCGCACGGTGCCGTCGTCGCTGACGCTGAGCGGGACGCTGATCGAGTTGCTCGAGCCCGCCACGCTGAGGTCCCCGCTGACGTTCATCGAGCCGTTGTCGGCCTTGACATCGCTGGACTTGAACGTGATCTGCGAGGAGCCGAGAACCTTGCCCGTCATGCTCTTCTTGATCTCGCCCTTGTCCTTGTCGTTGAGGGCCTTGGCACCGCCGGTGCCTGAAACGACCTCGATGCTGCCCGGGTCGACGTTGAGCTCGACCGACGCGTTGTCGCCGATCTCGACGGTCCCGTCCCAGGAGGTCGCCTCGAGCACGAGGTCATGACCCGCCTTCGCGGCCGCGCCCTCGCGGCCCGTCTTGATTGTCAGTGACCCGTTTGAGGGTCCGATCTGGTGAGTCCCTGCCTGTATTGACATACATTCGATCGTACCCAGCATGTGCCGATGAACACCTTCCGGGTGCGTCGCGTACCCTCGCTCGATGTCCTGGATCCAGCGCGAGCTCACGTTGCGACCCCGTCCTCGGGGGGTCCATCTCGTGACCGCGGAGATCGTCGAGGCGCTGCCCGAGCTGCGCGACCTGCAGGTCGGCCTGGCGCACCTCTTCATCCGTCACACGTCGGCGTCGCTGACGCTCAACGAGAACGCGTCGCCCGACGTGCGCCGCGACTTCGAGTCGTGGTTCGACGTCGCCGTTCCCGAGGACTTCGCATGGACGCACACGCTCGAGGGCGCCGACGACATGCCGGCGCACGTCAAGGCCTCGATGATGGGCTCGTCGCTGAGCCTGCCGATCGCCGCCGGACGGCTTGCGCTCGGTACCTGGCAGGGGATCTATCTCTGTGAGCACCGCGACCGCGGCGGGCCTCGCTCGCTGCTGGCGACGCTGTTCGGCGAGGAGCGCGGGGGGAGCTAGCGGCGGGCGGCGGCGCCGAAGCGCTCGGCGCGGTACTCGCGGATGTCGTCCGGCACGGCACGCCCGCGCAGCCCGGTGGCCGCGGTGAGCAGCTCCGGCTCGAGCACCGTCTCGACCGCGCTCGCGCCCTGCTCGCCGGCCTGACGCTGGACGCGGTAGGCGTGCGTCGCCGAGCGCGAAGCGACGATGCGCGCGAGCTTGGTGCCCTCGAACAGCAGCCCGACGCCGTCATCGGCGCCGTAGCCGTCGGGGATCGCGCCGCGCGCGATGGCGTCGAGGTAGGCCGGACGGCGGCTCGGGTCGTGGTCGTAGTGCACCGAGAAGCTGCCCGGCAGGAAGCCCAGGGCGGGCGCCGGCTCGGGTGGGCCCGCCGAACGCGTGATGCCGTGCTCGAACCAGCACATCCCGCCCGCGCTGAGGCCGGCGAGCAGGATGCCCGCCTCCCACGCCTCGCGCAGGATCGCGTCGAGGCCGTGCTCGCGCCAGATCGCGAGCAGGTTGCGCATCGAGCCGCCGCCGACGTAGACGATGTCCTGGCCGAGGATCAGCGTGCGCAGATCGGCGGGCTCGTGCTCGAGCCGGAAGAGCGACAGATGGCGTGCGCGGCAGGCCCGCGCGCCGAACGTCGAGCGGAACGCGCCGATCTGGCCGTTGGGATCACCACTGGCGGTCGGTAGGAAGAGGATGCGCGGCTCGCGATCGCGGGCGAGCGAGAGGATGAAGTCGTCGAGCGCGGGGTTGTGGGGCTCGGCGGTGAAGCCGCCACCGCCCATGGCGAAGATCGTGCGGGTCGGCACTACGCGGCGGAGAGGGTCCGCGATTCGCCGAGCCAGCGAACCTGCAGCGCCACCTCCGACAGCTCACCGCCGACGTCCTCGACCCAGTACGCGGTCGCAGTCGGGCGCGAGGAGACGACGCGCGCCAGCGACTCGCCGGTGAAGTGCAGCGCCGCTCCGTCGCCGGCCGCGTAGCCCGGGACCATGCCGTCGCTCAGAAAGCGCTGATAGCCCGCTCGCCGTCCGGGTTCGCCGTCGTAGTGCACGCAGTTCGAGTATGGCAGCAGCCCAAGCCCCGCAACGCGCTGCGGCGGGCCGTGAAACGCCGTCACCGCCTCGCTGAACCAGCACAGCGATCCCGCGCTGAGCCCGCACAGGACGATGCCACGGCGCCAGCACTCGCGCAGCACCTCGTCGAGGCCGTGCGCGCGCCACACGCCGAGCAGCGACACGACGCTGCCGCCGCCGACGTAGATGAGGTCCTGGTCGAGCAGGTGCTCGGCGAGGTCGCAGCCGAGCCCGGCGCCCTTGTCGCGCCGGAACAGCGACACGTGCGACGGCTCGCAGCGTGCGGGCGAGAAGGCGCGGTAGAAGCGCACGATGTAGTGGTCGGCATCGCCCGAGGCGGAGGGCAGGAAGCAGACCTTCGGATGCGCGACGCCGGTCAGCCCGAGCACGTAGTCGTCGAGCAACGCGTTGCCCGCCTCCATCGAAAACCCGCCGCCCCCAAACGCGACGATCTGGGGCGGGAGCCGATCCATCGACTGAGCATATGCAGGGATTTGCCAACTCGCTCAGATTTGCGCGCTGGGGCCAAACGGGATGGCCCGGATGTACAAATGGCGGGCGTGTCGGTGGTTTGCGCGCTCGTGGGTCGCTCGGAGGGTCGCTCCGGTGGTCGCTCGGGCGCCGGCGTCTGCGAACGGCATCGATGAGGGAATCGGTCCGGGCGTTGATGGTGTGAGCGGGCGCGTCGTGCGGACGCGTCCTGACTTGGGCGGCTCGCACTCGCTGCCCCGCGCGCTTGAGCCCAGCACCGCACGCGCAGCGCGCTCGACTACGCCGCGAACAGCGTCAGGTCGGGCGCTCGCTCACCGCGCAGCACCGCGAGATCGACCGCGACGCAGGCGATCCCGCGGGCCTCGGCGAGCACGCGCGCCTGGGGCTTGATCGCCTGTGCGGCGAGGATGCCGCGGCAGCTCGCCAGCGCCGGATCGAGGCGGATGCGCTCGATGTAGCGCGACAACTGCTCGATCGCGTCGATCGTGCCGATCCGCTTGATCTCGACGGCGATCCAGTCGTCCCGTACGTCGCGGCACATGAGGTCGACGGGCCCGATGTCGGTCGGCCATTCGCGGCGCACGAGCCGGAAGCCCTCGCCGCAGAACTGAGGCGCCGCGGCGAGCGCCTCCTGCAGGTCGCGTTCGACGCCGTCCTTCTCGAGCGCGGCCGCATCGCCCATGTCGTGCAGGACGTCGCTGACGATCTCGGCGATGGCGATCTCGAGGCGGTCCTCGGTCGCTCCGGCGCGCTTGCGCACGACGATCTGCGTCGGCGGATCACCGGTCGTCTCGATCACCGTCGGCGCCGTCATCCAGTTGCTCGGCTTGTAGCCGCCGCTGTCGGCATGAACCATGAACGAGCCGTCGGCCTTGATCATCAACAGCCGTAGGGCTTCGGGCAGGACCGCGGTCAGGCGGCCGCTGTAGCGAACCTCGCAGCGGGCGACGATCAGACGCATGGTTCGGGACCGTACCGGTCGCGGCGGACCCATCGCGGCCGCGTATCGCACGGCCCGCGGGGGTACGCACGAACGCATGACCACGACGACCGACTACCTCGAGACCTACCTGCAGGACCATCGCGCCGGAGCGGAGATGGGCAGCGGCCTCGCCCGCCGGCTCGCCGACGAGAACGCCGGCACGGAATACGCGGACTTCCTCGCCGGCCTCGCGCAGGAGATCGAGCAGGACGTCGAGACGCTCGAGGACATCATGGCGCGCTTCGGGGTCTCGAAGGCGATCCTCAAGACCGCGGGAGCCAAGGTCGGCGAGAAGCTCGGGCGCCTGAAGCTCAACGAACAGCTCACCGGCTACTCGCCGCTCAGCCGCGTCCTCGAGCTCGAGGGGCTGCGCTCCGGCGTGCAGGGCAAGCTCGGCCTGTGGGACTCGCTGGGCCAGATCGCGCCGTTCGACGAGCGGCTCGACGCTGACGAGATCGCGAGCCTCGCGGCGCGCGCCGAGCGCCAGCTCGAAGGCCTCCGCGAGCACCACCGCCTGGCCGCGCGCGAAGCGTTCGCGCCGGCTTAGAACTACGCCGCCGGCAGCACCCGCGGCAGCTGCTCGCGCAGGCGCTGAAGCAGCCCGGCGACCTCGTCGTCCACCGCCAGCCGCAGCGCCCGGTCGCAGGCGTCGATCGCGTCGCTGACGCGGTCCGTGCGGGCGAGCGCGTGGGCGTAGCGCGACCACGCGGCGGCCGACTCCGCGTCGAGCAGCGTCGCCTGCTCGCAGGCCGACACCTCGGCGCCGAGATCGCCGGCCAGGTGGTAGGCGAGCGCAAGGTCGAGCAGCCCGTCGACCGACGGCACGAGCGAGCGTGCCCGCTCGAGCGCCTCGATCGCCCCGTCGCGGTCCATCAACCGCAGCCGCAGCCGGCCGAGTCGCTCCCAGGCGTCGGCATCGCCGGTGCCGCGGTCGACAGCACGCTGGGCGGCCTCGGCGGCGAGGTCGATCGCGCCCATGTCCTCGTAGATCCGCGCCGCGAAGCGATGCGGCGCCGGGCGGTCGCCGTCGGCTCGGGCCCAGTCGCGCACCGAGCGGCCGGCGGCGTTGAGGTCGCCCGCCTGCCAGAAGGCGAGCGTCAGCAGCCGCAGCACGGTGACGTTTCCGGGCTCGGCGTCGCGGGCGTAGATGAGCCGCTGCGCGGCGAGCGCATGGTTGCCCTCGAACGTCGCATGCTGGGCGGCGGCCATGAAGCGCTCGACGCGGTCGGCGGCGGCGTCGGGCTTGGTGAAGTCGACGAACTGCAGCGTGCCCGCGGGCACCGTCCGCACGCCGATGTGGAAGCGGATCCGGGCCCACTGCTGGACGTCGTCGCCGCCGCCCGTGAAGTAGATCCCGGTCACGCTGCCGACGCCCCACTCGGGGTATGCGACGCAGCGCGCGTAGCGGTGCACGACGGAGTGGTCCGGGACCTGCGAGGCGAAGGGATCGTTCGCCTCGCGGTCGGCGGCGTGCGCGCGCTCGCGCTGCTGAGCCTCGTAGGCGCGGCGGCCCTCCTCGGCGCGCGCCTCGCGTGCCGCCGCGGCGCTCACCTTGACGGCGTTGCGCGAGACCTTCCCGCCGCGCGATCCCTCGGCCAGGCGCTCGAGCTGGTCGGCCGCCTCGTTGATCGCCTTGAGATGGCGCTCGTGCTCGAACTGCTTGCCCGGCGGGGCGATGTCCGGGTGCCAGATCTTCGCCTGCCGGCGACGCGCGAGCTGCACGTCGCGCTTGTCGAACGGCGGCTGCAGCTCGAGGAGGAGCAGCGACTGCTCGATGTCGAGAACGGCGGGCATGGGACCGTCGAGAGTAGCGGCGGCGGGCGCGGACGCGAGTGGCTACGGCGTGACCGTCAGCGAGCCCGGCATGTTCGTGTGCACCGTGCAGTGATAGGCGAAGGTGCCCGTCTTCTGGAGCTCGATGCTCTTGTCGTCGTGGCTCTGGATCTCGCCGGTGCCGAACTCTGGGCTTGGTTCGTGATCGGGCCCCTCGGTCAGGCTGTGCTTGACGTTGTCGTCGTTGACGACCTTGAGCGTGTCACCGACCCTCGCGGTCGCCGGGGTCGGCGTGTACGCGAAGTTCTTGATCGTGATCGTCACGGTCTTCGGCGGCCCAGGCGGCGGTGGTGGCGGTGGCGGAGGCGGCGGCGGCGGAGGCGGAGGCGGAGGCGGAGGCGGCGGGGGCGCGCCCGGCGGCGGAGGCGGCGGGAGCGGGGGCGGGGGAGCGCCGACGACGACGGAGATCGCGGCGGCGCCCTTGCGGTCGGGGTTGAGCACACTCGTCGCGACGAGCTCGTCGCCGCCGGCCGCCGCCGGCGCGGTGTAGCGCCCGGCCGCGTCGACGGCGCCGCGCGACGTCGTCCACGTGACCGCCGCGTTGATCGACGGGTCGACGAGGCCGGTGATCGCCGCCGTGAACTGCTGTTGCGCCCCCGGCGGGATCGTCGACTGCGGCGGGGTGACGGCGACGCTGATCTGGCAGAAGTCGAGCACGGTGTTGAACTCGGGCAGCGTCGGCGGGTCCGCACGGCGGGCCCAGTCGCGCCCGATCGTGACGCGGTTGACGACGTCGCCGAACGGCGATCCGGCCACCAGCGTCGGGACGAGCGACGCGTCGGCGCAGCTGCTTCGCCCGCGCCCGGGAATCGCTCGCAGGATCGCGATCGCCTCCGCGCGCGCCGACTCGGCGAGGTCACCGAAACCGAGCGTCGTGGCCTCGCCGGCGAGCGCGTGCAGCACCTCCCAGTTCGCCGACACGCGGTTGCCGTCGAGGTCGCCGTAGCCGGCCTCCGGAAGATCGAGGCTCGACGCGGCGCGCGGATCGGAGCGCGCGGCCTCCGTGGCGATGCCGATCACGCTCGTCAGGATCTCCCGCTGGCAGTCCTGGCCGGTCCGGGCCGTGCCACCGAGCTGTACGCGCAGTGCCTCCAGCCCGGCGAAGCGGGTCACGCTCGTGAGTTGCGGAGCGGCGCGGCTGTCCGCGCACATCGCCGTGACGAGCGCGTCGATCGAGCCGAGCGCCTTCTGGACGACTTCGTCGCAGATCGGCTGCCGCGCGCAGAAGCCCCTGAAGCGTGCGGACCAGACCGCGATGGCCTCGGCGACGCGGCCGATCTCGCGCTCGGACAATGACCCCGAGCGGCCGGCGATCGGGCCGACGACGTTGGCGAAGTCGGCCTCGGTCATCACGCCCGCTCCGCTCGAGCTGAAGTGCTCGACCAGCAGTGTCACCTTGCGGCCGGTGCGCGGCGCCTTCTCGATGTCGAGGCCGGCACCCGGCGCGTAGCCGAAGCCCGCGACGCTCGCCGGGAACGGCCGGCTAGTCGTGATCACGAGCTTCGCCGGTTGCGCGAACCGCAGACCGTCAGGAGCGAGGTCGACGCCGGCCGGTCGCCCCCCGGTCAACGGCAGGCCCCTGAAGCTCAGGACCGGGATCAGCAGGATCCGCTTGCGCTCCGTCAGCGCACCGCGCGGCACGCGCAGCCGGTAGCTCGTCCCGTCCCGGCCGCGCGCGGTGATCGTTCCGCCGTCGGGCCCGATCGTGCGGCTCGCCCGCTTCAGTCGGTCGACCCGCACCGCCATCGTGCCGCCAAACGGCTTCAGCACCCGCAGCGCCATCGACGTCGCGCGGCCCCCCTGGCGGACCCTGAGCCGGTGCGTGCCGGGCCGCAGCTTGGGCACGACGAAGCGCAGCGTGCGTCCCTCGGCGGCCAGCACGCGCGCTCGCGCACTGCCAACGCGGACCGTGATCCCCGAGCCTCGCAGGCCGCTGCCGCTGACCTGGAGCGCCGCGCCGGGAACCACCGAAGGCGTCGTCCCGCGCTTGAGCTTGGGGGCGCCGAGCGCTTGCGCGGGCGCGATCGTGAGCGCGAGGATCGCCACCCCTGCGACCAGCGACCGGCGACTGCCCCGCCCCGAGCTCATCGGCGACCACGATACGACTGAGCGGCGCGCCGGGTCGCAGTTGCCGCTACGTGATCAGCTTGCGCGCCAGCGCCCAGATCGCCAGCCGCCACAGCACCACCGCAAACAGCAGCAGCGCCCCGAGGTGGCCGACGTCCGCCCAGCCCTCCCAGCCGAACGAGGCGTGGCGGACGAGCTCGACGGTGTGGTGCAGCGGGTTGAAGTTGCCGGCGATCTGCGCCCATTGCGGCAGCCCGCTGAGCGGGAAGAACGTGCCCGCGACGAGGAACGTCGGCGTGATGATCGTGCTCGTGACGTAGTTGAAGTTGTCGATCGACTTCAGCAGCCCCGCGATCATGATCCCGAACGCCGACCAGCCGAAGCCGCTGATGAACGCGATCAGCGGTATGACGAGCATGTCGATCCGCGGATCGAGCCCGAACAGCATCGCCACGAGCAGCGGCACGCAGCCATACGTCCCGGCGCGCATCGCCATCCACAGCGCCTCGGCCGTGACGAGCTCCTCGGTGTCGACCGGCGCCGCGAGGATTGCGTCGTACGTGTGCTGGAACTGGTACTTGATGAACGTCCCGAACATCGAGGGGAAGACCGACGAGAACAGCACCGCCGTCGCGACGACGCCGGTCCCGACGAAGTCGACGTAGTCGTAGCCGCCGACCCGCGAAACGAGCGAGCCGAAGCCGAACCCGAAGGCGAGCAGGTAGATCGTCGGGTCGATCGTCGACGAGAACGTCGTCGAGCGCCAGAACGAGCTGAAGTTCGTCATCTCGCGGACGAGCACGCCCGCGATCGCGGGACGGTCGAGCCGTCCGATGCGCAGGCCGCGCGCCCTGATTGCCGGCAGCTCGGCCATCAGGCCACCTCCTCGCCGGTCAGCAGCACGAAGACGTCCTCCAGGTTGGCCGAGCGGCGCACGCCGTCGGGCAGGTTGCCGTTGCCGTCCTCGATGCCCATCAGCGCGACGCTCGTGCCGGTTCGCCGCGTGCGCAGGTTGGCCCCGGCGGCCTCCGCCTCGACCTCGACCAGGCGCGCGGGCGGGCCGTACACCTCGAGCACCTCCGTGCCGGCGTGCTGGCGCACGAGCTCGGCCGGTGGCCCGCTGGCGACCGCCTTGCCGTGCGACATGATCGTCACGCTGTCGGCGAGCCGCTGCGCCTCCTCGATGTAGTGCGTCGACATGAGGATCGAGGTGCCCTCGCTGCGCAGCGCGTCGATCAGCGCCCACAGCTCCTGGCGCACCTGCGGGTCGAGGCCGACCGTCGGCTCGTCGAGCAGCAGCAGCCGAGGCCTGTGGATCAGGCCGCGCGCGATCAGCAGCCGCCGGCGCATGCCGCCCGACAGCTCGTCGACCTTCGACTCGCGGCGGTCCTCGAGCTTGGCGATCCGCAGCGAGCGATCGATCGCGGGACCGCGCTCGGCGCGACCGAGGCGGTAGAGGTGCGAGAAGACGCGCAGGTTCTGCTCCACGGTCAGCGTCGTGTCGAGGTTGTCGAGCTGCGGCACGACGCCCATCAGGGCGCGCGCGACCTTGGACTGCTCGGGCAGCGTGTAGCCGAGCACGTCGATCTCGCCGGAGTTCGCGATCACCTGCGCCGTCAGCATCTTCATCGTCGTCGACTTGCCGGCTCCGTTTGGTCCGAGCAGGCCGACGCACGTCCCGGGCGGGACGTCGAGATCGAGGCCGTCGACGGCGACGATGTCGCCAAAGTGCTTGACGACGGAGCGCAGGCGGATCGCGAGCTCGGGCACGGACGCAAGGCTAGTCATGCACGTTCAGACCGCCGTCGAGGTTGGAACTCATCGCGCCATCTTCCGATAAATCACGGACAGGATCTGGCCTAAACCTCAAATAGCCTGCGGCAGACCCCGACACGAGAGGACGCCCCGGCATGGACTACAAGATCGAGCTCATCACGATCCCCGTCAGCGACGTCGATCGCGCGAAGGCCTTCTACGTCGACCAGTGCGGCTTCAATGCCGACCACGACCACGCGGTCAACGAGCAGCTGCGCTTCGTTCAGCTGACGCCGCCCGGCTCGGCGTGCTCGATCTGCATCGGCAGCGGACTGACCGATGCCGAGCCGGGCTCGGTTCGCGGCATGCAGATGGTCGTCGCCGACGCCCAGGCGGCGCACGACGAGCTCGCCGCGCGCGGGGTCGAGGTGACCGACGTCGACCCGATGCCGTGGGGCAAGTTCGCCTTCTTCCGCGACCCCGACGGCAACGCCTGGGCGCTGCAGGAGCTGCCCGACCGCGGCTAAGGAGCGCCGCCCTGCGCGGTTGTGAGTTGCCACCCGCCGCCGACGCGCGTGACACTCCGCACGTGCGGAGCATTCGGGTGATCGGCGCGATCGCGGTGGCGCTGTCGCTCGCGGGAATCGGCGCCGCGAGCGCGCAGGCGGCACCGCTTTGCACGCTGTCGCCGGGTCCGTGGCAGTACCAGGCGACGCTCGGCCCACTGCTCAGCGATCCCGGGCCGCCACTGCCAGTGCCGCCCGGATCGCCACCGCTGCCTGCGCCGCGCAACGGTCCGGGGGCGTACAGCGTCGCGCGCGCGGCGCTCGGCGTGCAGTTCGGCGGCGGCTGGGTCAGCAACGCCGTGCAGGGCTGGGTCGTCGGACTCGCGCCCGGTCCGCTCGATGTCGCCGCGGCGCGCGGCGCGATCATCGACCGGCTCGGCCCGGCGTTCACGCCGTCGGAGGCCGCGTATCTCGCCGAGCTGTTGTACGTCGACCCGCAGTCCTACAGCGAGGCCGAGCTGCGGGCGACGCAGGCTGCGGTCAGCGATGCGCTGAGCGCGGCGCAGCTCGGCGTCGGCTGGGGCGCGAACGTAGGCCTGTGCACGCTTTCCGATGCGCGACGGGTCGAGGTGACGCTGTACGTCGACGCGACGCCGGAGATCGTCGAGCGCGTCCGTGCGCTGCTCGCGCCGCACGGCGACAAGGTGCGGCTCGCCGTCAGTCCCCACGGTCCGCCGATGCCGGTGCCGATGCCGGCGCCGGCCGGGCCGCTCAGGCCGGCGAGCGCGGCCGCCGTCGCGCTCGGACGCCACGTGACCATGCCGCTCGCGCGGCGCTGCGTGCGCGGCAAGCAGCTGCGAGTCGGCGTGCGCCGGGGCGCGTCATCGGTCCGCGCGCTCACGGTCACCGTGGGCGACCGCGAGCGCACGATCCGCGGCGCGCGGCTGCGCAAGCCATTTGTCGTCGCGCTCGGAGCACGGCGCACGAAGGTCGCCGTCACCGTCCGACTCGCCGACGGTCGCGCCGCGACCCGCAGCGTGACGTACGTGCGCTGTCGCTGAGGGACGGAGCACGCCAGCTACCCTCAGACGACGATGTCGACCCAGTTCGTCTACACGATGCACCGCCTGTCGAAGGACTATCCGCCCGACAAGCAGGTCCTCAAGGACGTCACGCTCGCCTTCCTGCCGGGCGCGAAGATCGGCGTGCTCGGCTACAACGGCGCCGGCAAGTCGACGGTCCTGAAGATCATGGCCGGGATCGAGACCGACTTCCGCGGCGACGCGATGCTGGCGCCCAACGCGACGGTCGGCCTGCTCGAGCAGGAGCCGCGGCTCGACGAGAGCAAGGACGTCAAGGGCAACGTCGAGGAGGCCGTCGCCGAGACGAAGGCGCTGCTCGAGCGCTTCAACGAGCTCGCCGCCAACTACTCCGACGAGACGGCCGACGAGTTCGCCCGCCTGCAGGACCAGATCGACGCCGCCGACGCTTGGAACCTAGACACGGCGATCGAGTACGCGATGGACGCGCTGCGCCTGCCGCCCGCGGACTCCGCCGTGACGACCCTGTCGGGCGGCGAGCGCCGCCGCGTCGCTCTCTGCCGGCTGCTGCTGCGCGCCCCGGACCTGCTGCTGCTCGACGAGCCGACGAACCATCTCGACGCCGAGTCCGTCGACTGGCTCGAGCGCCATCTCGCCGAGTACAAGGGCACGATCGTCGCGGTCACCCACGATCGCTACTTCCTCGACAACGTCGCCGGCTGGATCCTCGAGCTCGACCGCGCGCGCGGAATCCCCTACGAGGGCAACTACTCGTCCTGGCTGGAGCAGAAGCAGACGCGCCTGGCGATGGAGGAGAAGGGCGACAAGGCGCGCCAGAAGACGATCGAGCAGGAGCTCGAGTGGGTCCGTCAGAACGCGAAGGGCCGTCGCAAGAAGGCCAAGGCGAGGCTGAACAACTACGAGGCGCTGCTGGCCGAGGAGCGCAACGTCAAGCTCGACCAGGTCCAGATCCACATCCCGGCCGGCCCGCGGCTGGGCGACGTCGTCGTCGAGGCCGACGGCGTGCGCAAGGGCTTCGGCGAGCGCCTGCTGATCGAGGATCTGAGCTTCAAGCTGCCGCGCGGCGGGATCGTCGGCGTGATCGGCCCCAACGGCGCTGGCAAGACGACGCTGTTTCGCATGATCACCGGCCAGGAGAGCCCCGACGCCGGCGAGCTGCGCGTCGGCGACACGGTCGAGCTCGCCTACGTCGACCAGTCGCGCGACGCGCTCGACGACGAGCAGTCCGTCTGGGAGGAGATCTCCGGCGGCATGGACACGATCAAGGTCGGCGACCACACGATGAACTCGCGCGCCTACTGCTCGTCGTGGAACTTCAAGGGCTCCAGCCAGCAGAAGAAGGTCGGCACGCTGTCCGGCGGCGAGCGCAACCGGCTGCATCTCGCCAAGCTGCTGCGCGCGGGCGGCAACGTCCTGCTGCTCGACGAGCCGACGAACGACCTCGACGTCGACACGCTGCGCGCGCTCGAGGAGGCGCTGCTGAGCTTCGCCGGTTGCGCCGTCGTGATCTCGCACGATCGCTGGTTCCTCGACCGCGTCGCGACGCACGTGCTCGCGTTCGAGGGCGACTCGCAGGTGCGCTGGTTCGAGGGCAACTTCGAGGCCTACGAGGAGCACCGGCGCGAGCTGCTCGGCGACGAGGCCGACCGCCCGCACCGGATCACGTACAAGCGCCTTACGCGCGCGTAGTCGGGGCGCCGCTGACGAGTCGCCACGGCGCCTCGGTCGGGCCGTCGAGCGCGAAGGTCCAGCGCTCGGTGAACTCGATCTCGCGCTGCTTGGATCCCGAGACGACCGCCGCGGTGTCGCGATCCTCGACGTAGCGCCGGCCGCGAACGCGCGCCTCGACCTCCATCTGCAGCGGCTCGGCACCGGCGTTCAATGCTGTGATCGCGAGGCGCAGCAGCCGCGGCCCACGCACGACGACGCGCGCCGCGGTCGCCTTCGGGTCCGGATACAGCAGCGCCTGCAGCGCCGACGGCGTGGCGACCGCCAGCAGCGCGCTGTCGTCGCCGTCGACGGCCTCGGCCCACGCCTCGACCGCCCGCCTGGCCGCGACCTCGAGCAGGTCGGGGGCGCAGCGCGGATCGGCGAGCGCGAGGTCGAGCGCCTGCTCGCGCGCGCTGCCGTCGAACTCGACGCTGACGAGCTCGGACGGGCGGACGCCGGGCGGCGGCGCATCGGCCGCCGCAAGCTCGACGAGCGACTCGTCGCTGAGCCTGGCGTCGTCCGACCAGGGTGCCGTCACGATCGCGGCGTCGAGATGGTGCGCACCCTCGCGCTCCTGCTCGATCGAGATCAGTCGCCAGCCGTCACCGGCGCGGTCCAGCGTCCAGTACTCGCAGACATCGATCACGCCGTCGCCGTTGGTGTCGGCCTTGTTCGGGACGATGGCTCCAGCGCTCGTGCGTACGACGCTGTGCAGCTTCGCGGTCATCGTCACCGTGACGCGGTCGTCAACCTCGCCGTCGCGGTTGACGAGGCCGGCGTAGCCGACCTGCGGCCCGCCGCGAATCGCGACCTCGTTGACCCAGCCGCGGGCCGCGAAGTCGGCGAGCCGGCGGCACCACTCGACGAGCAGGTCGGGCCCGAGCAGGCGCGCGAGCGACTCGTCGTCGCGCTCGCTCCAGGCGCGCTGGACGTCGACGTAGAGGGCGCCGGCCTGCGCCTTGACCGCGGCGGCTGCGAAGACCGGGTCCTCCTCGGCGGCTTCTGCGCTCGCCGTCGTGACGCGCACGTCGCGCTCGGCGCGCGCCCGCGCGCGGCGGCGCTTGGCGACGACCCCGAAGACGGCGACGACGGCGAAGATGAGCACGACGATCGCCACGGCGAGGACGCCGAGCAGCGGGTCGTCGCCACCGCCACTCTGGCCGCCGCCGCCGTAGCTGCCTCCTCCGCCGCCGCCACCACCGCCTCCGAAGCCGGAACTGCCGCCGCCGGCCTGCGCCGGCGCGTCGGGCGCGAGCAGCAGCAGCTGGGTGACCGTGAGCCAGGCGAGCGGCGCGACGCGGGACATCGCGCCATCCTCGCAGTCCGGCGGACCCTGCGAGCCCGCTGCCTACGGCTCGACGACGAGCTTGCCGATCTGCGTGTGCGACCCCTCGAGCTCGATCTCGAAGATGCCGTCGCCGTTGGCCTTGAACGAGAAGCGCACGCGCCCGCCGGCCTCCAGATCGCGGCTGACGTCATAGCCGTGCAGGTGAACCTCGTCGCTCGTATCGGGCGAGGACACCTCGATGCGGGCGCGCTCGCCGTTGCGGACCGTGATCGTCTTGACGCCGCCGACGGGCATGCCGTCGCGCACGCGGATCTTGACGAACGCCGGCGCCGGTGCCGGCGGCGCCGGCTCCTGGGCCGGCGCCGGTTCGGTGCCGCCGGTCGTGCTCGTCGTGGCGGGCGCTGGGCTCGCCGTCGTCGCGGGCGCGGCGCTCGTCGTCGAGCGTGCCCTGTCCACCGCTTCGTCGTCGTCGTCGCCGGGTGACAGCACGACGAACGCCACGACGAGCGCGACGAGCGTCGCCGCCACGAGGCCGATGCGTGACCCGCTGCTCATGACGTCAGCCTAGTTCCCGCGCCCAGCCAGCGCTCCAAGGCCGCGCCGAGCTCGCCGGCGTCGCGCGCGACGGCGTCCGCCGTCCGCAGCTCGTCGGGGCCGTAGGGCCCGGTCGCGATCGCCGCGACGCGGACGCCGTCGGCGCGCGCGCAGGCGATGTCGCGCGGCGTGTCGCCGATCACGACCGTGCGCCGCCGCGGCCACGGCTCGCCGTCGTCGCCCCCCGCTCGCCGCCGGGCGATCGCCGGGAGCATCGTGCGGTCCTCGTGGTCGGAGCCGAAGCCGCCCTGGCCGCCGGCGAAGAACCGTCCGATGCCGGCACGCTGCAGCTTGAGGCGGGCGATCGGCTCGTAGTTGCCGGTGACGAGCGCGAGCACGGTGTCGTCGCGTTCGGACAGCCGTCCGAGCAGCTCGCGGATCCCCGCGGCGACGTGCGCGCTGAGGTCGGCGGGGCAGAGCCGGCCATAGGCCTCGCAGGCGGCGATCCGCATGTCGTCGGCACGCTCGTCGATCCGCTGCGCCGAGATCCCCGCGTGCACGAGCAGGCTGCGCGAGATGTCGGCGTCGGTGCGGCCGGCGACCTCGATCGTGCGGTGCTCGGGCGTCGTCACGCCGTGCACGACGCGCAGCGCCTCGTAGATCGCGTCGCGGTGTGCGTCGGCGGCGCCGATCAGCAGCGTTCCGTCGATGTCGAAGAGCAGGAGCACGCCGGAGGCCGTCGGCTGGGTGGGCGCGTTACGCGCGGGCGAACGTCGTCTCGGGGCTGAGCGACTGCGCGAACGCCGCGATCAGCCGCGCGCACGCGTGCACGTCGTCGAGCTGGACCATCTCGACCGGGGAGTGCATGTAGCGCAGGGTGACCGATACCCCGCCCGTCGGGATCCCCGCGCGTTGCAGGTGGATCGCGTCGGCGTCGGTGCCCGTCGAGCGCGCCGAGGCCTGCACCGTGAACGGGATCTGCTCGCGCTCGGCGGCGTCGTGCAGCAGCTCGAAGATGACCGGGTTGAGGATCGAGCCGCGCTCGATGACGGGGCCGGAGCCGAACTCGTGCTTGCCGAGCTCGTTGAGGTCGATGCCGGGCGAGCCGGTCTCGTGCGTGACGTCGACGACGATCGCGAGGTCGGGCTCGAGCCGATAGGACGACGTGCGCGCGCCGCCGAACGTGATCTCCTCCTGCACGACGCCGACCGCCGCGACGTCGCCCGGCGCGCCGCCGGCCTCGGCCACGAGGCGGGCGCTCTCGAGCGCGATGAACGCGCCCAGCCGGTTGTCCATCGAGCGCGAGATGACGCGATCGTTGGGCAGCTCGACCGGCTCGCCGGCGATCACCGCGACGTCGCCGATCCGCACGAGCCCACGCGCCTCGTCGCCGTCCTTGGCGCCGATGTCGATGTGCAGGTCGCGCAGCTTGGGAACCTTGTCGCGCTCCTCGTCGCGCAGCAGGTGGATCGCCTTGCGCCCCGCGACCCCGGGCAGGACGCCGTCGCGAGTGATGACGTCGACGCGCTGACCGACGAGGATCTGCGGGTCCCAGCCGCCGACGCCGACGAAGCGCAGGAATCCGTTGTCGTCGATGTGCGAGACGATCAGCCCGATCTCGTCGATGTGGCCGACGACGGCGAGGAACGGCGCCGGGTGGGCGGGATCGGATGTGCCCTTGACGCGGGCGACGGCCGACCCCATGACGTCGATCTCGACGTCGTCGGTGAAGGCGCGGCCGGCCTGCGCGAAGACGGCGGCCGGCGCGGTCTCGTAGCCCGACGGCCCGGCCGCGGTGAGGAGCTGGCGCAGGAGATCGGGCAGCGGCATGGCGAGGAAGCGTACTGCGCGCGTGGTCAGGCGCCGGCGCTCCGGGCGGACGTTCTGGCAGGCTTGCTCGGTGACCGACTTCGAGACCGCGGCGGCGCTGTTCGGCGGTCTGCTCTGTTCGGGGCGCTCGTCTCGGGCGTGGCGCATCGCAGCTTCCTCGCGCTGACGCCGCTGGCCGTGCTGCTCGGATTCGTGCTCGGTGAAGGCGGGCTCGGCGTCCTGGGTCGACGCGGGCTCCGGCTTCGTCGAGATCCTCGCGCTGACGGCGCTGATCGTGATCCTGTTCCGCGATGGCCCCGAGGTCGAGGAGGAGATGCTGCGCACCGCGTGGCATCTGCCGCTGCGCAAGCTCGTGCTCGCGACGCCGATCACGGCGGTCATCGTCGCGCTGACCGCCAAGGTGCTGCTCGACGTGTCCTGGACCGAGGCGTTCCTGCTCGGCGCGCTGCTCTCATCGACCGACCCGGTGCTGTCGTCGGGCGTCGTCACGAACCCGCGCGTGGCGCGGATCATCCGCCACTCGCTGAACCTCGAATCGGGCATGAACGACGGACTCGCGCTGGCGCCGGTGCTCGCACTGATCGCCGTGCTGCAGGCCGACGCCGGCGACTTCGTCTGGTGGAAGTTCGTCCTGCAGGACATCGGCGTCGGTCTCGCGTTCGGGATCGCGATCGGCGTCCTGGCGAGCCTGTTGCTGCCCGACCCGCGCGGCGGTGACATCCCGTCGCACCGGCGCGCGCTCTACGCGCTCGGCGTCGCCTTCCTGACCTAAGGCACGACGACGCTGCCGCCGCACGGCAACGGGCTGATCGCCGTGTTCGTCTGCGCGATCGTGCTTGGCATCCGTCGCCCCGACCTCGCGCGCGTCTTCGAGGAGCGCGCGCCGGACATCGTGGAGATCGTGAAGCTGGGGATCTTCATCGTGTTCGGGAGCCTGCTCACCGTCGGGAACCTGTTCGACGATGGGATGGCGGCCGTCGCGATCGTGCTGGTGACGCTGCTCGTCGCCCGTCCGGTTGCGGTTTGGCTGGCGCTCGCCGGCACGGGCGTCGACAGCGCACGAAGGCGTTCATGGCCTGGTTCGGGCCGAAGGGAGTGGCGACGATGACGTTCGCGCTGCTCGTGCTGGCCGAGGGGCTCGGAGCATCCGAGCGGCTGTTCAACGTCGCCGCGCTCGTCGTATTCGTGTCGACGATCGCCCACGGCCTCAGCGACGCACCCGGCGTCGACTGGATCGCGCGGCGCAGCGCCGACCGGGCGGTTGCCGATCGCGCGCCGTCGTGATCGCTACGCGTGCCCGACGATGACGCCGACGGCGGCGACGATCAGGCCGCCGAGCGTGACCTGCACGAGCGACGTCCGCAGCGCGACGCCGAGGAAGCGCTTGCGCACCCAGGCGATCACGACGAGCTCGATCGAGACGACGATGTAGGCGACCGTCAGCGCGGTCTGGATGTCGGAGATGAGGAACGGCAGCGCGTGGGCGGTGCCGCCGATGAACGTTGCGACGCCCGTGATCAAGCCGCGCTGCAGCGCGGCGCCACGGCCCGTGATCGCGCCGTCGTCGGAGAGGCCCTCGGACATGCCCATGCTGATCGCCGCGCCGAGCGCGGCGGCCAGGCCGACGAGGAGCGCGGCCTTCGAGCCGGCGATGTAGGCGGTCGCGAAGATCGGGGCGAGCGTCGAGATCGTCCCGTCGATCAGACCGATCAGCGCGGGCTGGACGACCTGCAGCAGGCGCTGCCGTCGGTCGGCTGCGCGCCAACGCCGTACGAGTGCGATGTCGGCCGTGGTCATGCCTCTATTCTACCCTAGTTACAAACGTTTAGTAATAAGGAAACCCTAACTAGGATGGCCTAAGATGGGTGTCCTGTGAGCACGGATCTCGCCACGGTGCTGCGTCAGCGCGGCATGCGCGTCACGACCCAGCGGCTCGTGGTGCACCGCGCGCTGGGCGAGCTCGATCGCCACGTGACCGCCGAAGAGCTGCTCGACGCCGTGACGGACCGGCTGCCCAGCGTCGCGCTGCCGACGATCTACAAGACGCTCGAGCTGTTCGAGCAGCTCGGCATCGTGCGCCGCGTCCAGCGCGCCGGCACGACGCTCTTCGACCCGCGCGTCGAGGCCCATCACCACCTCGTCTGCACGCAGTGCGGATCGATCGAGGATCTCGACTCTGAGCTCGACACGCTCGCGCTCGAACGCGCCGCCGCCGGCCACGGCTTCGAGCACGACCGCATCGAGGCGCTCGTCCACGGCCGCTGCGTCAGCTGCCGGGCCGCGGCCTAGCGCAGCAGCAGACCGCGCAGCGTGTTCGCGACCTCGGCGGGCGCGAACATCACCTGACGCCAGGTGAACCTGACCACGCGCCAGCCGAGCAGCATGAGCCGCTGATCGCGCCGGCGATCGGACTCGAACGCGCGTCGTGTCGTGTGGACCTCGCGCCCGTCGACTTCGACGATCAGGCGTTGCGCGCGCCACAGGAAGTCGGCCTCGGCGCCGCCTCCGGCCGGGTACGGGATCCAGGCGTTGACGGCGTCGGGTGGGGTGCCGGCGTCGCGCGCGATCCGCAGGAAGGCCTCCTCGAGATCGTTGCGCGTCAGCGTGCTGGCGGCGCGGTGCTCGTCGAGGATCGTGCGCAGCAGCGCCGCGCCGCGGCGCCCGTTCGCGCGCGCGAGCACGTCATCGATCGCGGTCACGTCGAGCAGCCGCAGCTGTTCGGCGCGGTCGACGGTGCGCTCGACTTCGCGACGGGTGGCGTCCTCGGCGACGTCGAGCAGCGTGCGCGCGAGCGTCGTGCAGGGGATCGCGTCGACGATCGTGAGATCGCGTTCGGTGAGCGTCAGCCCGTCGTGCACTCTGATGCCGCGGCGTCGATATCCGATGCCGCCCGGCGTCGTGACGTCGATCCACGATCGGCGCGCCAGGCCGAGCTCGAACAGCATCGATGACGATCGGTGCGAGGCGGCCGTGCCGGGTTCGCATGCGAGCGTGGCCGCCATCACGAGCCCCTTGCGCGTCATGAGGTTCAGCGGGACGACCGCCACCACGCTGGGGTAGACGACATGGAGCCGACCACGGGATACCCGACTGCGAACGGCGCTCGCGGACAGCCCGAACTCGACGATCTGATGTACCGCGATCGCGCCGTGCTGCGCCGACGCGCGGTCTGCGATCCGGCGGTCGAGGGGGTCCCCGACGTTTCGTCCCACATATGGACGCATTTTCTGGGACCCCTCCATGGACCCAGACGATCGCGCCCTTCGTGTGACGGAACTACGCGCGTTTGCGCCCAATCGGGCGCGCGGGTGCGACGACGCTCAGCGGTCGCGCAGCTGGCGCAGCACGTACTGCAGGATCCCGCCGTGGCGGAAGTACTCGGCCTCCTGCGGCGTGTCGATCCGGACGCGCGCCTTGAACTCGCGCTCGCCGGCGTGGACGGTGACCTCGGAGGGGATCGGCTCACCGGCGTTCATAGCGTCGGCGAGCCCGGTGATCGAGAAGACCTCCTCGCCGCTCAGGCCGAGGTCGGCCGGTCCCGCCGGCAGCTGCAGCGGCAGGACGCCCATCCCGATGAGGTTCGAGCGGTGGATGCGCTCGAAGGACTGCGCGAGCACGGCGCGGACGCCGAGCAGCCGCGTGCCCTTCGCGGCCCAGTCGCGCGACGAGCCCGAGCCGTATTCCTTGCCGGCGAGCACGACGAGCGGCGTGCCCTCTTCGATGTACGCCAGCGCGGCGTCGTAGATCGACATCTCGCGCGTCGAGCGGTGGTCGCTGAACATCCGCGTCACGCCGCCCTCGGTGCCGGGCGCGAGCTGGTTGCGCAGGCGGATGTTCGCGAACGTGCCGCGCACCATGACCTCGTGGTTGCCGCGCCGCGCGCCGTAGGAGTTGAAGTCGCGCGGGGCGACGCCGTGCTCTTGCAGGTACAGGCCGGCGGGCGAGTCGGGCTTGATCGAGCCGGCCGGCGAGATGTGGTCGGTCGTCACCGAGTCGCCGAGCATCGCGAGCACGCGCGCGCCCTCGATGTCCTCGACGGGGCCGGGCTCGGCGGGCATGCCGTCGAAGTACGGCGGCAGGTGGACGTACGTCGAGGCCTTGTCCCACGCGAAGCGGTCGCCGGTCGGCACCTCGAGCGAGTTCCAGCGCTCGTCGCCCGCGAAGACGTCGCCATAGGAGGAGCGGAACATCTCCGAGCGCACCGCGCGCTCGACCGTCTCGCCGACCTCCTGCCCGGACGGCCACAGATCGCGCAGGTAGACATCGACCCCGTCGCGATCGACTCCGATCGGATCGTGCACGATGTCGGCGTCCATCGAGCCCGCGAGGGCGTAGGCGACGACGAGCGGCGGCGAGGCGAGGTAGTTCATCTTCACGTCGGGGTTGATGCGCCCCTCGAAGTTGCGGTTGCCCGACAGCACCGAGACGACGGCGAGGTCGTGCTCGCTGACGGCCTCCGAGACGGAGCGCGGCAGCGGACCGGAGTTGCCGATGCAGGTCGTGCAGCCGTAGCCGACAAGGTGAAAGCCGAGCGCCTCGAGGTCGCCGGTCAGGCCTGCGTGGTCGAGGTACTTCGTGACGACCTTCGAGCCCGGCGCGAGCGACGTCTTCACCCATGGCTTGCTCGTCAGCCCGCGCGCGACGGCGTTGCGCGCGAGCAGCCCCGCGGCGAGCATGACCGACGGGTTCGAGGTGTTCGTGCAGCTCGTGATCGCGGCGATCACGACGTGGCCGTTGTCGACGCGCGTCTCGATCCCGTTGACGACGATCGGCACGCTGTTGTCGATGTGGCCGGCCTCGCGCGCGGCGGCGATCGCCTCGGCGTGGTCGGCGTCCGTCGCGTGCTCCGGCGGCCGGATGCCCGCGCGCCCGGTGAACGTCGGCGGGTCGGAGGCCGGGAACGACAGCGCGTCGAACTCGATCGTGTCGCCGAGCGCGGCCTCGCCGTCGTCACCGTCGTCATGCGGCGCGAAATCCCTCAGCGCGATCCGGAAGGCGGCCTGGGCCTCGCTCAGCGCGACGCGGTCCTGCGGCCGGCGCGGCCCCGCGAGCGACGGCACGACCTCGCCGAGGTCGAGCGCGATCGTGTCGGAGTAGACCGGCTCCACGGAGCTCTCGTCGTGCCACAGGCCCTGCTCGCGCGCGTACGCCTCGACGAGCTCGATCAGCTCGGGCGGGCGGCCGGAGAACTGCAGGTAGCGGATCGTCTCGGCGTCGATCGGGAAGATCGCGCAGGTCGAGCCGAACTCCGGGCTCATGTTGCCGATCGTCGCGCGGTCGGCGAGCGGCAGCGAGGCGAGGCCCTGGCCGTAGAACTCGACGAACTTGCCGACGACGCCGCGCTCGCGCAGCATCTCCGTGACCGTCAGCACGAGGTCGGTCGCGGTTGCGCCCTCGGGCAGCACGCCGCGCAGCTTGAAGCCGACGACCTCCGGGATCAGCATCGGCATCGGCTGGCCGAGCATCGCCGCCTCCGCCTCGATCCCGCCGACGCCCCATCCGAGCACGCCGAGGCCGTTGATCATCGTCGTGTGGGAGTCGGTCCCGACGAGCGTGTCGGGGTACGCGAGGCCGCTGTCGTCGACGAACACGACGCGCGCGAGGTACTCCAGGTTCACCTGGTGCACGATGCCCGTGTCGGGCGGCACGACGGCGAAGTTGTCAAACGCCGTCTGGCCCCAGCGCAGGAACGCGTAGCGCTCCTCGTTGCGCTCGAACTCGCGCTCGGCGTTGCGCGTGAACGCGTCGCGGCTGCCGAAGGCGTCGACCTGGACGGAGTGGTCGATGACGAGCTCGGCGGGGACGAGCGGGTTGATCAGCGCCGGGTCGCCGCCCATCGCGGCCATCGCGTCGCGCATCGCGGCGAGGTCGACGACGGCCGGCACGCCGGTGAAGTCCTGCATCACGACGCGCGCCGGCGTGAACGCGATCTCCGTCGCGGGCGCGGCCTTTGGGTCCCAGCTCGCGAGCGCTTCGATGTCCGCCGCCGTCACCGATCCGTTGCCCTCGGTGCGCAGCAGGTTCTCGAGCAGGATCTTCAGCGAGAACGGCAGGCGCGCGACATCGAAGCTGGGCGCGAGCGCGTCGAGGCGGTAGAGGTCGACCGTTCGCGCGCCGACGGTGAGCGCGCTGCGGGCATCGAAGCTGTTCGTGGACAAGCGATTCTCCGGGGTGGGGCGGGTCGCGCCGGGGGCGATCCCTGCGGCAGCGGGAAGCGAATCCAGGAGTGTGGCAGCACCGACCGAAAAGACGCATGTCCGCGAGCCGTCACGGGCCGGTCACGGCGTCGGTCTGGGACGACCCGCCCGCCGACATCGCGCCGGGCTGTATCAGCGCGGGCGCTGGGGCGCTCTTTCTGCGAGTGGAAGAGAATTGCCCCGCACCCGGCCGCCGGGCGGGCGGATGGCTGCTGGCGCGATGACGAGCGGCGGTCGCCGCCGGGCGCGGCCCGGGCTGCCGCGTGACGCTCGTCTAGTCTCCCCTGCAGAGACGATGCTATGCCTGTAGCTGGACTCAGCGAACGACGCGGAGCGCGCCTCGTGGGTCGCGCGCGTGAGCTCGAACAGCTCGACCGAGCGCTCGACGGGGCGCTTGCGGGTCGTGGCGGCCTCGTCCTGCTGACCGGCGAGCCCGGCATCGGCAAGACGGCGCTCGCGCGCGAGTTCGTCGAGCACGCCGCGACGCGCGGCGCGACGTGGGCGTGGGGCAGCTGCTGGGACGGCGGCGGCGCGCCCGCGTACTGGCCCTGGGTCCAGGTCGGCCGGGCGCTGGCGCGGCACGCCGATCGCAGCAGCCTGGGCGACGCGCTCGGTGCCGGCGCGCCCTGGATCGCCGGTCTGCTGCCCGAGCTCGCGGACACGCTCGGCGCTCCCGCGCAGCCGTCCGAGCTCGACTCCGACCAAGCCCGCTTCCGGCTCTTCGACGCCCTCGCGACGCTGCTGGCGACGGTCGCCGAGCAGCGCCCGCTCGTCGTCGTGCTGGACGACCTGCACTGGGCCGACGCGTCGTCGCTGCTCGCGCTCGAGTTCGTCGCGCGGGCGCTGCCCGACGTCCCGCTGCTCGCGATCGCCGCCTACCGCCACGCCGAGGCGCACGCGCGCCCGGAGCTCTCGACCGCGCTCGGCGGGCTCGTGCGCGCGGCGACGCGGCTGCCGCTCGTAGGTCTCGGCCGCGACGAGGTCGGCCAGCTCGCGGCGGCGCGCGCGCATGGCCTCGGTGGCGCCGACAGCGAGCCGATCCCGCCGCGGCTCGTGACCGCGGTGCACGCGGCGAGCGCGGGAAACCCGTTCTTCGTCGACGAGCTCGTGCAGCTGCTTGCGGCGCAGGGGCGGCTGCACGACGGTCGCGCCGCCGAGCGGCCGCTGCCGCTGCCCGACGGCGTGCGCGATGCGATCCGCCGCCGCCTCGCGCCGCTCGAGGCGTCCGTCGTGCGCGCGCTCAGCGCGGCCGCGGTGGTCGGCGGCGAGTTCTCGCTGCAGACGCTCGCCAGCGTGCTCGACGACGCGCCGGCGACGGTGCTCGACTGCCTCGATCTCCCGCTGCGGGGCGGGATCATCAACGTCGCCGGCGATCCGGGTCGCTTCACGTTCGCCCACGCGCTCGTTCGCGACACGCTCGTCGAGGGCCTCGGCGCGGCGCGCCGCGCGCAGCTGCATCGCCTCGCGGCCGAGGCGCTCGAGCTGACCTACCGCGATGATCTCGAGCCGCACCTCGCCGAGATCGCCCACCACTTCCTGCAGGCCGCGACCGAGGGCGGCGCCGAGCGCGCGGTCGACTACGCCGCGCGCGCCGCCCAGCGCGCCGTCGGCCAGTTCGCCAACGAGGAGGCCGCCCGGCTGTACGAGCACGCGATCGACGTCGCCGCGTCGCTGCCGGCCGACGAGGCGCGCGCCTGGCAGCTCACGCAGGGACTCGGCGAGGCGCGCATGCGGGCCGGCGACGTCGACAGCGCGCGCCGCGCGTTGCGCGCCGCGGCCGAGCACGCGCGCCGCCTCGACGATCCCGAGCGGCTCGCGCAGACCGCGCTGGGCAGCACGCTCGGCGCGTTCTCGCCCGGGCTGCTCGATCCCGAGCTCGTGGCGTCGCTCGAGGAGGCGCTCGCGCGGATCGAGGCGCTCACGCCCGACGAGATGCTGGCCACGGCGCGCGTCGACGCGCTGCGCTGCCGCCTGCGCGTGCAGCTCGCGCTGGCCCTGTACTGGTCGCCGCAACGCGAACGCCGCGAGCGGCTCGTCGACGAGGCGCTCGCGCTCGCGAGGGCGATCTACAGCGGCGAGGCGGCGCGCCAATCGCCGGCCCATCGGGTGCTCGCCGATCGCACGCTCGCGTTCGCGCTCGCCCAGGGGTTCGTCGCGGTCTGGGGCCCGGACACGATCACGCGCGGGCTGCCGCTCTCGATCGAGGCCCAGGAGCTCTGCCAGCGCACGAACGACGCCGAGCTCGGCATGCAGGTCCGCCTATGGCGCATCAGCCTGCTGCTCGAGCTCGACGACCCGGTCCGCGCCGACGAGGAGATCGAGGCGTTCGGCACGACCGCGCGCCGGCTCGGCCAGCCGCGCATGCTCGTCTACGACCCGCTGCACCGCGCGATGGCCGCTCAGCTGCGCGGTGACTTCGGCGGCGCCGAGGCGCTGACGACGCAGGCGCTCGAGCAGGCGCAGGGCGTTGCCGGATCAATCGCGCCGATGATCGCCGACGCGCAGATGTGCCTCGTGCGTCGCATGCAGGGCCGACAGGCCGACATCGAGCCCTACGTCCGCAAGAACGCCGACTCGCTGCCCGAGATCCGCCGCTGGCGCTGCGGCCTGGCGCTCGTGCTCGCCGAGCTCGGCCGCGTCGAGGAGGCGCGCCGCGAGCTCGAGCATCTCGCGGCGGCCGACTTCGAGGACGTCCCGCGCGACGCGCTCTGGCTCGTCTCGATCTCGCTGCTCGCCGAGCTCTGCGCGCTGCTCGACGACGGCCCGCGCGCCCGCCGGCTGTACGAGCTGCTCATCCCCTACGAAGGCCGCAACGTCGTCTCGATGGGCGCCGCGTACATCGGCCCGGTCGCCCGATATCTCGGCCTGCTGGCGATGACGATCGGGGAGGACGAGCGCGCCATCGGCCATCTCGAGACGGCGCGCTCGGCGGCCGAGCGGATGGGCGCGCGGCCGACCGTCGTGCTGACGGCGCTCGACACCGCCGAGGTGCTCGAGCGCCGCGACCGGTCCGGCGACGCGCAGCGCGCGCGCACGCTCGTGCAGGGCGTCGTGCAGGACGCGGCACGGCTGCGGATGGATGGTCCGATCGCTCGCGCGGAGGGACTGCTCGCGCGGCTCGACGAGGCCGCACGGCCGGCGGGCAAGGCGGCCGGCGCCCGGCCGCTGCGCGCCGCGCTGCGGCGCGAGCAGGACGTCTGGCTGCTCGACTACGACGGACGCAGCGTGTGGTTGCGCGACGCCAAGGGGCTGCACCATCTCGCCATGCTGTTCGAGCGCCCCGGGACCGCGGTCGCGGCGCTCCAGCTCGCCGGCGTGCCCGCGGCCCAGCGCGGCCGTCCGCGCGCGGCGAAGGTCGAGCTGCGCGCGCGCGCGCGGGATCTGCGCGACGAGCTCGCCGAGGCGCAGACGTTCAACGACCCCGAGCGCGCCGCGCGCGCACGCGAGCAGCTCGCGGTCCTCGTCGACGAGGTCGAGGCCGACGCCCAGGCCGGCGGCAGCCTGGCGACGAGCGCCGACGGCGAGCGCGCGCGCGTCAACGTGACGCGCGCGATCAAGGCCGCCGTGGGGCGGATCGCCGAGCACGAGCCCGAGCTCGGAGACCTGCTGCGCGGGACGGTCCGCACGGGCAGCGCCTGCGCCTACCGACCGGATCCCGCGATGCCGCTGGAGTGGGAGGTCCACCGCTGAGCCGGGCCGGCGCGAGGCGCACGCCCGCGGCGCCGGTCACCCGGTAGGGTCGGAGTTCGTCGTACCGGGGAGCGTTCTGCGTCTCAAGAAGTCGTCTGCAGTGTCCAGCGCGGGCGTCGGTCCGCTGGTCGGGCGCGTCCGGGAGCTGCGCGACCTGCATGACGCATTCGAGGACGCGACGCGCGGCCGCGGCGGTGTCGAGCTCGTGCTCGGCGAGCCGGGCATCGGCAAGACGCGGCTCGCGGCGGCGCTGGCCGAGCACGCGGCGCAGCGCGGCGCTCGCGTGATCTGGACGCGCGCGCAGGGCGTCGGCGCGCCTGCCTACCGGCCCTGGGTCGAGGTCGTGCGCGGGCTGACCGACGACCTCGACGGCGAGACGCTGCGCGACGAGCTCGGCCCGGCCGCCGACGAGCTCCTGCGGCTCGTACCGCGGCTTGCTGCGCGGCTGCCCGAGGCCCGCCGTCCGGCGCGCGACGACGACGACTCGCGGGCCGCGCGCTTCGCGCTCTTCGACGCGCTCGTCGCGCTGCTGCGCGTGCGCAGCGCGCGCACTCCCGTCGTCGTCCTGATCGACGACCTGCACGCCGTCGACGAGGGATCGCTCGTGGCACTGGACTTCGTGTCGCGGATGCTGCGCGATGCCGCCGTGCTGATCGTCGTCACGATGCACGAACGGGTGCCGGACCGTGCGCCGGAGGCGACGGCGGCATTGCAGAACATCGTCCGCGCCGGTCGCCGCGTCCTGCTCGGCGGCCTCGGGCGCGAGGACATCGGCCGGCTGATCGAGCAGACGAGCGGCATCCGGCCGCCGCCGGCGCTCGTGCAGTCCGTCCATGCGGCGACCGAGGGCAACCCCTGCTTCGTCCGCGAGGTGCTCGCCCTGCTGGCCGCCGAGGGCCGTCTCGACGATCCGCCCGACGAGCTGCCGCTGCCCGACAGCGTGCGCGAGACGATCCGGCGCCGCCTCGAACCGCTCGGCGACGGCCGCGTCGCGACGCTCGAGCTGGCGGCGATCGTCGGCCGTACGTTCACCCTCGCGGCGCTCGAGCGCGCCTCCCCGCTCGCTCGCGACTGCGTCGTCGACGCGCTCGACGAGGCCGTCTCGGCGGGCCTCGTCGCGGCCGTCCCCGGCACGCTCGGCCAGTACCGCTTCGAGCATGGCCTCGTGCGCGACACGCTGTTCTTCGAGATGGACGACGAGCAGCGCAGGCGCGGCCACCGGGCGGTCGGCGAGGCGCTCGAGGAGGTCTACCGCGGGGCGATCGAAGCGCACCTGCCCGAGCTCGCCCACCATTTCCTCTCCGCCGCGACGTTCGGCGACCCCGGCAAGGCCGTCGGCTACGCCGAGCGCGCCGCTCAGCGCGCGCTCGACACGCTCGCCTACGAGCAGGCCGCCGATCTCTACACGCTCGCGCTCGAGGCGCTCGCGCAGATCGAGCCCGACGTCCCGCGCCGGGCCGGCCTGCTGCTCGGGCTCGGCGCCGCGCAGTCGCGCGCCGGTCGGCCTGCCGCGCGGGCGACGTACGAGGCCGCGGTCGCCGCCGCGCGCGCGATCGGGGCCGACGACGTCCTCGCGCGCGCCGCGCTCGGCTTCGCCCCGTTCGCGCTGACCCCCGGATACGTCGACGAGACCCATGTTGCGGTCCTCGTCGATGCGCTCGAGCGGATCGGCGCAGGCGACGATCCGATGCGCGTGCGGCTGCTCGGCTCGCTCGCCGTCGCGCTGTACTGGTCCGACGGCGCCGAGCGCCGCGCCGAGCTCGCGAGCGAGGCGCTGCAGATCGCGCGGCGGCTGGGAGACGACGCGACGCTGGCGATCGCGCTCGGCTCGGCGCAGCTGGCGACCTGCGGGCCCGACGTGACCGAGCAGGGGCTCGCGTGGCTGCAGGAGCTCTTCGAGCTGACCGACCGCACGGGCGAGACCGTGATGTCGCTCGCCGCCCGCAGCCGCCACGTCGACCTGCTGCTCGAGCTCGACGACATCGCGGGCGCGGACGTCGCGATCGAGACGCTGGAGCGCGTCGCGCACAAGGCTCGCGACCGGCGCGCCGCCAGCTTCGTCCCGCTGCACCGGGCGCGCCGCGCGGCGCTCGACGGGCGCCTGGAGGAGAGCAGGCGCCTGCTCGACGGGCTCAGCGACACGGCCGGAGCGCTGTCGGCGACGACGATCCCGATCACCGTCGCATCGCAGGGCGTCGTCCTCACGCTCGTGCGCGACGGCGCGCGCGAGATCGCCGAGATCGCGCGCGCGTACGCCGATGGCTCGCCGGCGATGCCGTGCTGGCGCGCCGGCCTCGCCGCCGCGCTCGCCGACGCCGGCCGCCCGGACGAGGCGCGCGTCGAGCTCGACCGGCTGATCGCCGACGACTTCGCCGCGCTGCCGCGCGACAACCTCTGGCTGGCGGCGATGGCGCTCGTCTGCGAGACCGTCCTCGCGCTCGACCTCCACGATCAGGCGGAGGCCGTCCACGCCAAGCTCGCTCCGTTTGCGGGACGCAACGTCGTCCTGCCGACGGTCGCGTTCCTCGGCCCCGTCGAGCTGTGGCTGGGCATCATGGCGAGGGTCGCCGGCCGTGACGCGGAGGCGCTCGAGCAGCTCGCCGCGGCGCGGGTCCGCGCGGCGCGCGACGGCGCTCGCACGAGCCTCGCGCGGATCGCCGTCGAGGAGGCGGTCGTGCACGTGCGCGACGGCGGCGTCGCGGCGCGGCGGCACGCCGAGCAGCTCTTGCTGGAAGCCGCCGCCGCCTGCGCCGCGATCGGGCTCGTCCGGCTTGCTGCGCAGGTCGAGGCGCTGCGCGCGGAGCTGCGCGCCGGCGTGAGCCGGGATCGCCCAGGCGACGCCGGGACGCCGGCCGGCGAGGCGGCGCTGCGCCGGATCGGAGCCGTCTGGACGATGAGCTGCCGTGGCCGCACGATCCACCTCAACGACGGTCGCGGCCTGCGTCTGATCGCGCTGCTGCTCGAACGGCCGGGCACGGAGGTCCACAGCCTCGATCTCGTCGCGGCCGTCGACGGCGCCCCGATCGGCGGCGCCGTCGAGCGCTCGGGCGGGCAGGAGACAGCGGGGCGCTTCGGCGTGCAGGGCGGCGCCGGACCGGCGTTGGACGTCCGCGCCAAGGACGAGTACCGCGAGCGCATCGGCGCGCTCGAGGCACAGGTCGCGAACGCCGCGTCGCGGCGCGACGAGCCGGGCGCCGAGCGCGCGCGAGCGGAGCTCGAGTTCGTGCGCCGCGAGCTCGCGCGTGCCGTCGGGATGCGCGGGCGCGACCGCGAGACCGGCTCGCACGCCGAACGTGCGCGGATCAACGTCACGCGTGCGATTCGGGCGACGCTGAAGCGGATCGCCAGCTACGACCCCCGGCTCGGAGCCGAGCTCGGTCGCGGCGTTCGCACGGGGACGTTCTGCGTCTACGAGCCCGACCGCTCCGACCCGTTGCGCTGGACCGTCGAACGCCGCTGACGGCACGGGCCCGAGCATGAGAAAGGGCGCCCCGGGGATGAGGCGCCCTTTCTGATACGACCCAAAGCTGTGAAATGGCAAGACAGCTTCGGTGGTTCGGGTGGCTTGTCCCTGCCTGTCGTCACGAGCTTGGCGTGAGCCAGAAGCGAACGCTGTTCACTCGGAGCGAACGATTGACCGCGCCGCCCGGCGCGCGGCCGCGGCTAGGCGCCGATGCGCTCTGCGGCAGGCTTCTCCTGCTTGTCCTCCGACCGCGCCTGGCCCGGCCTCGGCGCGGCGCGCTTGACGAGCTCGCAGGAGCCGTTGAGGTTGTCCGGCGTCGCGTCGGCGATCACGTCGACGACATCGAGCAGCGCCGTGTCGGCTCCGGGCCCGCACGTGATCGTGTCGACCTCGCCGTCGCGGGTGCGGAAGACGTCGTTGCCGTCGCCGCCGTCGAGCCGGTCGCCGATGGTGTCGATCGCGCCAGTCGCGCTCGGCGTCACGTCGGCGCGCGCGAGCGCCCAGAGGACGTCGTTGCCGTCGCCGCCGTTGGAGACGTCGGCGCCGCGGTTGGCATAGATCGTGTCGTTGCCGGAGCCGCCGTTCTGGAGGTCGTCGCCGGTGCCGCCGGCCATCTTGTCGTTGCCGTTCTCGCCATCGGCGCCGTCGTTGCCCGCGCCACCGGAGATGTGGTCGGCCGAGTCTCCGCCCTTGAGGATGTCGTTGCCGGCGGCGCCGAAGATGCGGTCGAACGACGTCAGGTCGCCGGTGCCGTTCGCATCGCCGCTGATCGTGTCGTCGCCGGCGCCGCCGTTGAGCCAGTCGTTGCCCTGCACGCCGGCGATCACGTCGTTGCCGGTGTTGCCGAAGACGCGGTCGTTGCCGGGCCCGCCGTTGAGCTGATCCGCGCCGCCGCGACCACGGATGCGATCGTTGCCACCGTTGCCGTTGATCGTGTCGGCGGAGCTCGTGCCGCGCAGGTGCTCGCCGCGTGGACCGCCGTCGATCGTCGCCGCGAGCGCGGCCGCAGGGACGATCAGACCGACCGCCGCGAGCGCTCCTGCGAGCTGCGTCTTCGTGAACCTCATGCCTGACGTCCTTTCCCTGGAGGGGTGCATGGAAGTACTCTGCGCCCCGCGCGAGGGAATGTGTGGCCGCTCTCATGGACGACTCACGGGGGGTGAGAAGTCGATGAGAGCGGGGGCTACTGTGGCACGCGACCCCTCCGCTACGTCATCGTGTGGACATGCACCGCCGCGCCGTGATCGTCGCCCTCCTGATCAGCGCGCTCGCGAGCGGGGCGACGGCGCTCGCGGGCCCGCTGCGCGCGACCCAGGGCGCGGACCATCTCGTCGGCACGAGCGCCGCCGACCGGATCAACGGGCGCGGCGGAGACGACGAGGTGCGCGGCGGTCCGGGCAACGACCTGCTGAAGGGCGGAGCGGGCGCCGACACGGTCGCCGGTGACGCCGGTAACGACGTGATCATCGGCGGTCCAGGACCCGATCTGCTGCTCGGCGGAGCCGGTCAGGACCGGATCGACGCGCGCGGCGGCCCGGATGACGTCGTCGCCGGCGGCGACGGGCGCGATCTGATCGACGCCGTCGACCTCACCCGCGACAGGATCAGCTGCGGCAAGGGCCGCGACCGCGTCGTCGCGGACACGATCGACAACGTCGCCCGAGACTGCGAGGTCGTGTCGCGTGTTGAGGCCGTCGAGCGTGGATGACGAACCTGCCGGGCCCGTCGTGCTGCTCGTCGACGACGACGCGGCGATTCGCCGCGCGGTCGGCGCCGGTCTCGAGCTGGAAGGCTTTCGTGTCGTCCGCGCGTCCGGTGGTCGCGCCGCGCTGGCGGCCGTCGAATCGATCTCGCCGGCGGTCATCCTGCTTGACCTCGCGATGCCCGACCTCGACGGGCTCGAGGTCCTGCGCCGGCTGCGCAGCGGCGGCGACGACGTTCCCGTCTGCGTCCTGTCGGCCCGTGACGAGGTCGAGGATCGTGTGCGCGGGCTGCAGGCCGGCGCCGACGACTACGTCGTCAAGCCGTTCGCGCTCGAGGAGGTGACGGCCCGGCTGCAGGCGCTCCTGCGCCGCCGCCCAGCGACGTCGGAGGTCGTGCTCAGCGTCGGCGACCTCACGCTCGACCCGCGCGCGCACGTCGCCCGCCGCGGAAGCCGCGAGCTGGCGCTGACGCGGCGCGAGTTCGACCTGCTGCGGCTCTTCATGCGCCATCCCGGGGAGGTGCTCGGCCGCGCACGCCTCCACGAGGAGGTATGGGGCTACACGTTCGACCCGGGCACGAACATCGCCGACGTCTTCGTCGGCTACCTGCGCCGCAAGCTCGAGGCGGACGGCGAGCCGCGCGTGCTGCAGACCGTGCGCGGCATCGGCTTCATCCTCCAGGTCTGATCTCACGTGCGGGTGCGTAGCCTCCGCGGTCACCTGACGCTCGGCACCACGATCGTGCTCGCGATCGTGCTCGTCGGCGCCGGGGTCGTGGTCTCGCGCTACGTCGACCGCTCCGAGCGCGCTGCGCTCGACGACCGTCTCAAGCGGACGGCCGAGCTGTCGCGCGAGACCGCGCTCGCGGCCGTCCAGCGCGAGCTGCCCTCCGGCGACCGGCGCCTCGACAACGTCCTGTCGGCGACCGGCACCTCGCTGCGCCTGCTGCTCGCCGGGCGCGAGCTGCCGGCCTTCGGCAAGCCGCTGCCTGCCGGCCGGCCGGCTCCGCGCGACGGCCTGCACACGTTCGAGGCCGGCGGTCAGCGCTACCGCTCGTACGCGATCCGGCTCGAGGCGCTCGGCGGGCTCGCGCACCTCGAGGTGACGACCCGGCTCGAGCCGACCGAGCGCAAGCTCGCCGCGCTCAACCGCCGGCTGCTCGCGTTCGGCGTCACGGCGCTGCTCGTCGCCGGGCTCGGCGTCTGGTTCGCGGCGGACCTCCTGCTGCGCCCGCTGCGCCGGCTGCGGGCGGCCACCGCGGGAATCGCCGGAACCGAGGATCTCGACCGCCGCGTGCCGGGCGACGACGGCCCCGCCGAGCTGCGCTCGCTGGCCGCCTCGTTCAACGAGATGCTCGCGCGGCTGGGGCGCTCGGCGGCCGATCGCGAGCGCGCGCTGGCGGCCACGCGGCGCTTCGCCGCCGACGCCGGGCACGAGCTGCGCACGCCGCTGACGAGCGTGCGCGCGACGCTGTCGGCGCTCAGCCGGCACCCGCAGATGTCCGAGCGTCAGCGCGCCGAGATGGTCACCGACGCGCTGGCGGAGAATCGCCGCCTCGTGCACCTGCTCGACGGCCTGCAGGCGCTCGCGCGTGGCGATGCCTCGCCGCTCGAGCACACCCATGTCGAGCTCGCCGATCTCGTCGGCGTGTCGTTGACGGCCGCGCGCACGCGCTATCCCGGCGTGAGTTGGACGTCCGAGCTGCCCGACGAGCCGGTCTTCGTGCGCGGCTGGGAGCCCGGGCTGCGGCTGCTCGTCGACAACCTCGTCCAGAACGCGGCGCGCCATGGCGGTGGCCGGGTCGCCGTGACGCTGTCGGCGGACGGTGACGACGGCCCGGCCCTGTTCGTCGACGACGACGGTGGCGGCATCGCCGACGCCGACCGCGAGCGCATCTTCGAGCCGTTCGTTCGAGCCAACGGGACGACCGTGCCCGGCTCGGGGCTCGGGCTCGCGCTCGTCAGCCAGCAGGTGCGCGCCCACGGGGCGAGCGTCGAGGTCGGCGAGTCGCCGCTCGGCGGCGCGCGCT
>CAWADD010000026.1:0-146701 GCA_963780585.1 uncultured Actinomycetes bacterium | reverse complement strand
ACCGCCGCCGCCCCCCAGAGACGCTCGCAACGGCTACGGCGCTCGAACCTCGGCGCGCCCGGCTTCACGCGCCGGCGCTGCGGCAAGGGCTTCATCTACCTCGACGAGGAGGGTGAGCGGCTCACCGACGCCGAGACGGTCGCGCGGATCACGGCGCTCGTCATCCCGCCCGCCTGGCAGTCGGCCTGGATCTCGCCCGACCCGTTCGGTCACATCCAGGCCACGGGAATCGACGCGCGCGGGCGCAAGCAGTACCTCTACCACCCGCGCTGGCGCGAGCGCCGCGACCAGGCGAAGTTCGACGACATGGTCGCCTTCGCGCGGTCGCTGCCCGCGCTGCGCTCGGTCGTCGACCACGACCTCGCGCTCGGTGACATGTCGCGCGAGCAGGTGCTCGCCTGCGCCGGGCGGCTGCTCGACCGTGGCTTCTTCCGGATCGGATCCGAGCAGTACAAGGTCACCAACGAGACGTACGGCCTCGCGACGATGCTCAAGCGCCACGTCACGATCGACGGCGACGTCCTGCAGTTCGACTACGTCGCCAAGGAGTCCAAGCGCCGCGTCCAGGCGATCATCGACCCCGAGGTCGCGGCGATCGTCGCGACGCTCAAGCGCCGCCGCGGCGGCGGCGAGGAGCTGCTCGCCTACAAGCGCGGCGGCCGCTGGTGCGACGTGCGCTCACCGGACATCAACGCCTACCTCAAGGCGGCGACCGGCGCCGACATCTCGGCGAAGGACTTCCGGACCTGGGGGGCGACGGTGCTCGCGGCGGTCGGGCTCGCCGTCACCGAGCGCGACGGCCTCAGCGCGCCGGCGCGCAAGCGGGCGATCATGCGCGTCGTCAAGGAGGTCGCGTTCTACCTCGGCAACACGCCGGCGGTCGCGCGCAACTCGTACATCGATCCGCGCGTCTTCGACCGTTTCCGCGACGGCCAGACGATCGAGCTCGAGCACGATCTGATCGGTGCCGACCCCAATGCGACGGCGATCCAGGGCCCCGTCGAGGAGGCCGTCCTGGAGCTGCTGGAGGGGTAGATGCGGCTCAGCCCGCGGCGCGGCCGCCGGGCTCGATCGCGGCGATCGCATCGTCGCGCGTCGCGGCGATCGTGAAGATCTGGTCCAGGCCGGTGATCTCGAACGTCTTGGCGATGCTCTCGTCGGTGTTGACGATCGCGAGCGCTCCCTGGCGCGAGCGCAGCCGCTTGACCGCGCCGATCAGCACGCCGAGCGCGGTGGAGTCCACGAACGTCGTGGCCGTCAGGTCGATCACGATCCGCACGTGCCCGCCCTCGATCGACTCGGCGAGCGCCTGCTTGAGCTCGGGCGCGGTGAAGAGGTCGATCTCGCCGCAGACGGCGATCAGCTGGCGATCGCCGTCGACCGAGTGTTCTGTGATCGCAAAGTCAGCTGACATCGGACTGCATCCCTTCGCTCACTGCCGCGCCCTGGGGATCGAAGACGAGCCTGATCAGGAGGAACTCACCGTCGTGGTCGCGCTGTTGACGTTCGAGGGCATCGGCTACCCGTTCGAGCACGTTTCCGACACCCGGCAGCGCGGCCGACGCGACGAGGCCGTCGGCGCCGCCGGTGCGCAGCGGGCCGACGCGGAGCTCGACGGAACCGTGCCGCGCGACGACGTGCACGCGGATGCGGCCGTCCTCGCTGAAGCGCCCGGCCTGGGCGGCGACCGCGTCGGCGACGAGCAGCGCATCGTCGAGCCGGTCGATCGGGCAGTCGGCTCGCGCCGTGAGCATCCCGACGACGCGACCGAGGACCGGCGCGCCGAGCGGCCCGCTGGCAACGCCGACGGTCGCCTCGTTGGACGCCGGCTGCATCTACGCCCCGTTCTCGTCGAGGCGGAAGGTCATCCGCACCTCGGTCTGGTCGTCGCCGTTCGTGCCGAGCTCGAGCGTCTCCGAGAGCGACGCGATCAACGGCAGCCCGAGCCCGAGCCCGGGCGAGTCCGGACGCGGGACGATGCCCCGTCCGCTGTCGCGGATGACGACCGTCAGGCGACGGTCGTCGATCGTGACGTCGACCTCGAGGCCACCCTCCTGATCGCGGTCGTAGGCGTGGATGACGACGTTCGTGCAGGCCTCGGTCACGGCCAGCTTGATGTCGGCAAGCGTCTGCTCGTCAACGCGCAGCACCTCGGCGAATCCTCCGAATGCGTGTCGAACGACGGCCACGTTCTCGGCGCGTGCCGGCAGGATGAGCTCCAGGTCGGGCGTAGCGATTCCTTCTTCCGATGTCGACGACACGGCCTCGTCCGAGCCCTCAGTCGCCATGGTGCCCATGCTGAGCGCGTTTCACTCTCGTCCCGATTCGCGAGCGTTGCTATGCGGCTGGATCGCTCGATCCGTCCCGGGAGAATAGACGCCGCGATGCTAATCTTGTCGCTCCGCCTCACAGTGCCGCGCGCCGACTTCCTGAGGCACTCCTATGACCGCGACGACCCCGCCCTCACAGGCCGCCGGCCTCTACGACCCTCGCTACGAGCACGATGCCTGTGGCGTGGCGCTCGTCGCACGGCTCGACAACAGGCCCAGCCATGAGGTCGTCGACAAGGGTCTGAAGGCCGTCGAGAACCTCGAGCATCGCGGCGCGACGGGGGCCGATTCCCGTACCGGCGACGGCGCCGGGATCCTGCTGCAGATCCCGGACGCGTTCTTCCGCGCGAGCGTCGACTTCGAGCTCCCCGACCGCGGCCGCTACGGCGTCGCCGTCTGCTTCCTGCCGACCGACGAGGAGCGCCGCAACAAGCTCGAGGCGATGCTCGAGCTCAACGTCCGCGTCGAGGGACAGCGCGTGCTCGGCTGGCGCGACATCCCGGTCGACACCGACCATGTCGGCGAGACCGCCGACCGCACGCGCCCGGTCATGCGCCAGCTGATCGTCGAGGCGGGCCCGGGCTTCGAGAACGACCAGGACGCCTTCGAGCGCAAGCTCTACGTGATCCGCCGGATCTGCGAGCTCGCCGTCGGGCCGGACCTCTACGTCGCCTCGTTCTCCTCGCGCACGCTCGTCTACAAGGGCATGCTCGTCCCCGACCAGCTGCGCGCCTTCTTCCCCGACCTCAGCCATCCGAAGATGGCGAGCGCGATGGCGCTCGTGCACTCGCGCTTCTCGACGAACACGTTCCCGAGCTGGCCGCTCGCGCATCCCTATCGCGTGATCGCCCACAACGGCGAGATCAACACGCTGATGGGCAACGTCAACTGGATGCGCGCGCGCGAGTCGCAGATGGCCTCCAGGCTCTTCGGGCTGGACCTGCAGAAGATCATGCCGATCGTCGTGCCGGGCAACTCCGACACGGCGACGTTCGACAACGTGCTCGAGCTGCTGATGCTCGCCGGCCGCTCGCTGCCGCACGCGATCATGATGATGATCCCCGAGGCGTACGCCGATCGCGACGACCTGCCCGATCATCTGAAGGGCTTCTACGCCTTCCATTCGTGCCTGATGGAGCCGTGGGACGGCCCCGCCGCGGTCGCGTTCACGAACGGCTCGATCGTCGGCGCGACGCTCGATCGCAACGGCCTGCGGCCGGGACGCTGGGTCGAGACGCACGACGGCCTCGTCGTGCTCGGCTCCGAGGCCGGGCTGCTGCCGATCAAGCCCGAGGAGGTCAAGCGCCTCGGCCGCCTGCAGCCGGGCAAGCTCTTCCTCGTCGACCTCGAGCGCCATCGCATCGTCGAGGACGAGGAGGTCAAGCGCGACGTCGCGACGCGCCAGCCCTACGGCGAGTGGTTCGAGCGCAACACCGTCCACTTCGACGATCTCGCGCCGGCGCACGTGACGATGACCGGCCTGCAGCCGACGAAGCTGCGCCAGCTCGCCTTCGGCTACACGCAGGAGGACCTGCGCGTGCTGATCGCGCCGATGGCCGCGACCGGCGCCGAGCCGATCGGCTCGATGGGCAACGACAACGCGCTCGCCGTGCTGTCGGACCGCCGCCCGCCGCTGTTCTCGTACTTCAAGCAGCTCTTCGCCCAGGTCACGAACCCGCCGATCGACCCGATCCGCGAGAACATCGTGATGTCGCTGGCGACCGGCATCGGCGGCGAGCGCAACCTGCTCACCGAGACGCCCGAGCACGCCCACAAGCTCATCCTCGACCAGCCGATCCTGCGCAACCACGAGCTCGAGACGCTGCGCATGGTCCACGACGAGATCTTCCGCGCCTACACGCTCGACATCACGTGGCCGATCGCCGACGGCCCGGACGGGATGCGGGCCGCGCTCGCGAAGCTCTGCGACGACGCGCACGACGCCGTCGCGGCGGGCGTCAGCGTGCTGATCCTGTCCGACCGCCAGGTCGGCCCCAAGCGCGCCGCGATCCCCTCGCTGCTGGCGGTCGGCGCCGTCCACGAGCACCTCGTGCGCGAGGGCACGCGCCTGCGCACCGGCCTCGTGCTCGAGTCCGGCGAGCCGCGCGAGGTCCACCACATGGCGACGTTGATCGGCTACGGCTGCGGGGCGATCAACCCCTACCTGCTGCTCGACACCGTCGACGAGATGGTCGCCGAGGGCCGCATCCCGGGCATCGACGACGCCGACAAGGCCGAGCGCAACGTCGTCAAGGCGATCGGCAAGGGGCTGCTGAAGACGATCTCGAAGATGGGGATCTCGACGACGCAGTCCTACTGCGGCGCGCAGATCTTCGAGGCGGTCGGCCTCGAGAAGGACCTCATCGACCGCCACTTCACCGGCACCGCATCGCGGATCGGCGGCATCGGCATCGAGGTCCTCGGCCGCGAGACGCTCGACCGTCACGCAGCGGCCTACCCGGTCGATCACGAGCAGCTGCTGCCGGTCGGCGGCATCTACGCCTGGCGCCGCGAGGGCGAGCACCACATGTGGAACCCGGACACGATCGCGCTGCTGCAGCACGCCGTGCGCGCCAACGGCTCCAACGGCAATGCCCAGGAGAAGTACGACGAGTACTCGGCGCTCGTCAACGACGACGCCTCGCGCAAGGCGACGCTGCGCGGCCTGATGAAGTTCAAGACCGAGGGCGTCGAGCCGATCGCGCTCGAGGAGGTCGAGGACGCCAAGGAGATCGTCAAGCGCTTCGCGACCGGCGCGATGTCGCTGGGCTCGATCTCGCGCGAGTCACACGAGACGCTCGCGATCGCGATGAACCGCCTCGGCGGCAAGTCGAACACCGGCGAGGGCGGCGAGGACCCCGTCCGCTTCACGCCCGACGCCAACGGCGACCTGCGCCGCTCGGCGATCAAGCAGGTCGCCAGCGGCCGCTTCGGCGTGACGATCCACTACCTCGTCAACGCCGACCAGCTGCAGATCAAGATGGCGCAGGGCGCCAAGCCCGGCGAGGGCGGCCAGCTGCCGGGCCACAAGGTCGACGACTACATCGGCGGCGTGCGCCACACGACCCCCGGCGTCGGCCTGATCTCGCCGCCGCCGCACCACGACATCTACTCGATCGAGGACCTCAAGCAGCTGATCTACGACCTGCGCTGCTCGAACCCGACGCGCGCACGTCTCGGTCAAGCTCGTCTCCGAGGTCGGCGTCGGCACCGTCGCCGCCGGCGTCGCGAAGGCGAACGCCGACCACGTCCTGATCGCCGGCCACGACGGCGGCACCGGCGCATCGCCGCTGAGCTCGATCCAGGCGGCCGGCGTGCCGTGGGAGATCGGCCTCGCCGAGACGCAGCAGACGCTCCTGCGCAACGACCTGCGCTCGCGCATCATCGTCCAGACCGACGGCCAGCTGAAGACCGGCCGCGACGTCGCGATCGCCGCGATGCTCGGCGCCGACGAGATGGGCTTCTCGACCGCCCCGCTGATCGCCGCGGGCTGCATCATGATGCGCGCCTGCCACCTGAACACCTGCCCGGTCGGGATCGCGACGCAGGACCCCGAGCTGCGCAAGCGCTTCACGGGCACGCCCGAGCACGTCGTCAACTACTTCTTCTTCGTCGCCGAGGAGGTCCGCGGGATCATGGCCTCGCTCGGCATCCGCTCGATGGACGAGCTGATCGGCCGCTCGGACCTGCTCGTGCAGGACGAGGCGATCGCCCACTGGAAGGCGCGCGGCGTCGACCTGACGAACATCCTCGCGATGCCCGACGCTGCCCGAGGGCGCGCCGCTGCACCGCGTGCGCCCGCAGGAGCCGGTGCTCGACGACGCGCTCGACTGGGAGCTCGTCGAGCAGTCCGCCGCCGCGCTCGAGGACTTCACGCCGGTGCGGCTCGAGCACGCGATCCGCAACGTCCACCGCTGCGTCGGCGGCATCCTCTCCAGCCACATCGCCAAGCGCCACGGCGCCGAGGGCCTGCCCGCCGGCACGATCAGCGTCGAGTTCCGCGGCTCGGCGGGGCAGTCGTTCGGCGGCTGGCTGGCGCCCGGCGTCGAGTTCACGTTGCACGGCGACGCCAACGACTACACCGGCAAGGGGCTGTCCGGCGGAACGCTGGCGATCATGCCGCCCGACGGCTCGACGTACGTCGCCGAGGACAACGTGATCATCGGCAACACCGTCCTGTACGGCGCGACGGACGGCAAGCTGTTCGCGCGCGGCCTCGCCGGCGAGCGCTTCGCCGTGCGCAACTCGGGCGCGAGCGCCGTCATCGAGGGCGTCGGCGACCACGGCTGCGAGTACATGACCGGCGGGCGCGTCGTCGTGCTCGGGCCGACGGGGCGCAACTTCGCGGCCGGCATGAGCGGCGGGCTGGCCTTCGTCCTCGACGAGGACGGCACGTTCGAGGGTCGCGTCAACCCCGAGATGCGCAGCCAGCTCGAGGAGCTCGACGAGGGCGATGCGATCGAGCTGCGCGCGCTCGTCGCCGAGCACGTCGAGCGGACCGGCTCGGAGGTCGGGCAGCGCGTGCTCGACGAGTGGGACGCGCTGCTGCCGCGCTTCGTGAAGATCTTCCCGACGGACTACAAGCGCGTGCTCGCCGAGCGCGCGGCCGCCGAGGCCGCCGCGACCAACGGCGGCTCGCGCCGCGCACGCCGCCGCCAAGAAGGTCGGCTGAACCTGGGCGAGCTCGGTGCCTTCCTGAAGATCGAGCGCGTCGGCGTTCCGTATCGCGATGCCGCCGAGCGCGCGGGCGACTACGAGGAGTTCATGATCCGCCGGCCGGATCCCGAGCTCGCCGCGCAGGGCGCGCGCTGCATGGAGTGCGGCGTCCCGTTCTGCCACAACGGCTGCCCGCTCGGCAACCTGATCCCGGACTGGAACGACCTCGTCTACCGCGACCGCTGGCAGGACGCGATCCGCCAGCTGCACGCGACGAACAACTTCCCCGAGTTCACCGGGCGGCTGTGCCCGGCGCCGTGCGAGGCCGCCTGCGTGCTCGAGATCCGCGAGGGCGACTCGGTGACGATCAAGCAGATCGAGAACTCGATCATCGACCGCGCCTGGGAGCAGGGCTGGGTCGTCCCGCTGCCCCCGCGCCACGAGACCGGCCGCAGCGTCGCCGTCGTCGGCGCCGGCCCGGCCGGCATGGCGGCCGCGCAGCAGCTGCGCCGCGCCGGCCATGCGGTCACGCTGTTCGAGCGCGACGAGGCCGCCGGCGGGCTCGTGCGCTTCGGCGTGCCGGACTTCAAGATCGAGAAGCACGTCGTCCAGCGCCGCGTCGACCAGCTCGTCGCCGAGGGCGTCGACGTGCGCTGCGGCGTCGACGTCGGCATCGACATCTCGGCCGACGAGCTGCGCGCGTCGTTTCACGCCGTCGTGCTGGCGACCGGCTCGCGCGCGCCGCGCGACCTGCCCGTCCCCGGCCGCGAGCTCGACGGCATCCACTTCGCGATGGACTACCTCTACGACCGCAACCGCTGGGTCGCGACGCAGACCGGCACGGCGACCGGCTGCGAGCCGCCCGCGCTGCAGGGCCTGACCGCGAAGGACAAGCACGTCGTCGTGATCGGCGGCGGCGACACCGGCGCGGACTGCGTCGGCAACTCGCTGCGCGAGGGCGCGACGTCGATCACCCAGCTCGAGCTGCTGCCCGAGCCGCCGCCGCAGCGCCCCGACGACCGCACGCCGTGGCCGCTGTGGCCGCAGAAGTTCCGCCTCTCCTACGCGATGGAGGAGGCCAAGGATGCCGGTCGTCGGCGAGCAGGACTACTCGGTCGTGACGACGCATTTCGCGGGCGACGAGGGCGGCCGCGTGCATGCGCTGCACTACGCCCAGGCCGAGGCGGCGCCGCCGTTCAAGCCGGTCCCCGGCACCGAGGGCGAGCTGCGTGCCGATCTCGTGCTGCTCGCGATGGGCTTCCTGCATCCCGAGCAGCACCTGCTCGACGAGCTCGGCGTCGCCAAGGACGCGCGCGGCAACGCGAAGGCGGTCAAGCCCTACACGACGTCCGTCGAGGGCGTCTTCGCCGCCGGCGACGCGCGCCGCGGCCAGTCGCTGATCGTCTGGGCGATCAACGAGGGACGCCAGTGCGCGCGGATGGTCGACCGCTACCTCGGCACGCTCGACCCGAGCGCGGCCGCCGCGGACGCCGACGAGCGCGCGGCCGGCCCGCCCCAGCACGTCGGTCCCGGCGTCCCGGCGTAGGCCGCCGCCGCGCACGCTACTGTCCGGCGCATGGGTCTCCTCACGTTCATCATCGTCATGGCGCTCGTCGGCCTCGTCGTCGGCGCGTTCGCGCGACTCGCGCTTCCCGGCCGGGATCCGATGAGCATCCCGATGACGATCGGCATCGGGCTCGCGGGCTCGTTCGTCGGGGGCCTGATCGGAAGGGCCCTCTTCGGTGAGGGCGGCGGCTCGATCCTGCTGTCGATCATCTGCGCAGCGATCATCGTCTACTTCGTGCGCCGCTCGCGTGGCGGCGGCCTGACGGACCCGGGAGCGCCTCCGGGCTACTGAGGCGGCGACGATGGCGCGGCTGAAGCACGTGCTGCCCCGCCGTACCCGCACGAGCGCCGTCGTCGCCGCGGTGCCGGTCCGCCGCCGGATCGCCGGCGGCCTCGAGTTCCTGCTCGTGCGCACGAAGGACGGGGCGCGCTGGACGTTCCCGAAGGGCGGCGTCGAGCCCGGTGAGGCGCCGGACGCCGCGGCCGGCAGGGAGGCACGCGAGGAGGCCGGGTTGTTGGGAACCGTCGGGCCCGAGCCGCTCTGCGTCTATCGCTACGGCCCGTCGCGCAACGGCTTTGACGACGTCACGGCGTTCCTGCTGACGGTGTTCCGCGACAGACTTCCCGCCGAGCCCGACCGCGAGCCGACGTGGTTCGGCCTCGAGGCGGCGCGCAGCCGCCTCGTCGAGGGCCGCGACGACGGCTACGGCGAGCAGATGGAGCACGTGCTGCTCGTCGCTGCGCAGCGCGCGATGCGCGAGGCGTAAAGTGACGCCTGCGTCACGTTCTCCGTCCCGCGAGGCCCGCCGACCACATGCCAACGCTGCCAACAGCCGCGATCATCGGTGCCGGCTCGTCCGGCATCGCGGTGGCCAAGGCGCTGCACGAGAGCGGCGTCGCGTTCGACTGCTTCGAGGCGTCTGACCGCGTCGGCGGCAACTGGGTCTTTCAGAACTCAAACGGGATGTCGGCCGCCTACCGCGACCTGCACATCAACACCTCGCGCGACCGCATGCAGTACTCGGACTTCCCGATGCCGCGCTCCTATCCGGACTTCCCGCACCACACGCAGATCGCGGCGTACTTCGACGCCTACGTCGACCACTTCGGATTTCGCGATCGGATCCGCTTCGAGACGCCCGTGCGCCACGCCGAGCAGCGTCGCGACGGCAGCTGGCGGCTGACCGACGGCGATGGCGTCGCGCGCGAGTACGACCTGCTCGTCGTCGCCAACGGCCATCACTGGGACAAGCGCTGGCCCGAGCCCGCGCTCCCCGGAGCGGACACGTTCGGCGGCATCCAGCTGCACGCCCACGACTACCGCGACAACGACTTCCTCGCCGGCAAGGACGTCGTCGTGCTCGGGATGGGCAACAGCGCGATGGACATCGCCGTCGAGTGCAGCTACGTCGCGAACACGACGCATCTCGCCGCCCGCCGCGGCGCCTGGATCGTCCCGAAGTACCTCTTCGGGCGTCCGATGGATCAGCTCAGCTCGCTGCCGCACGTCCCGCACTGGCTCGCCAGCCGCGTCGCCGAGCTCGTCGTGCGCCTGCACACCGGGCGCCCCGAGCGCTACGGCCTGCCGAAGCCCGACCACCGCTTCCTCGCCGCCCACCCGACGATCTCAGGGCGGATCCTCGACCGGATCATCCACGGGGCGATCGTGCCGCGGGCGAACATCGCGCGGCTCGGTCCCGACTGGGTCCAGTTCGCCGACGGCGCGCGCGTGCACGCCGACGTCGTCATCTACTGCACCGGCTACCGGATCTCGTTCCCGTTCTTCGACGACGACTTCCTCGACGTCCGCGACAACCGGATCGAGCTCTACCGCCGCGTCTTCCCGGCGCGCAACCCGAGCCTCGCGTTCGCCGGGCTCGTGCAGCCGATCGGCGCGATCATGCCGCTCGCCGAGGAGCAGGGCCGCTGGATCGCCGACTACCTGCGCGGCGCGTGCCACCTGCCGTCGCCGCGCGCGATGGAGGCGGCGATCCGGCGCGACGGCGAGCGCATGCGCAAGCGCTACGTCGCCTCCAAGCGCCACACGATCCAGGTCGACTTCGACACGTACCTGTTCGACCTGCGGCGCGAGCGCCGGCGCGGCGCAGCACGCGCGGCCGCGGCGGGCAACGCGCTGCCGGTGGCGGCGCGCGCGCGGCGCGGCGCGTCAGAGGCGGCGGCCGCGTGAGCATCGCCGAGGAGCACAACGGCGGGCGGCGCGAGGCGACGAAGGCCGCCAACCGCGCGGCGATCCTCGACGCCGCGCGCGGCGTCTTCGCCGACGTCGGCTACGGCAGCACGACCGTGCGCGACATCATCCGCCGCACGGGGCTGGCGAGCGGGACGTTCTACAACTACTTCCCCGACAAGGAGTCGCTCTTTCGCGCGGTGCTCGAGCAGAGCGCGGAGAAGGTCCGCGCGCGCGTGCGCGCCGCCCGCGGCGAGGCGCGCTCGCTCGAGGAGTTCGTCGCCGCCGGCTACCGCGAGTACTTCGGCTTCCTCGCCGACGACCCCGAGGCGTTCGCGCTCATGCGGCGCAACAGCGGCACGATCCGCGCGATGTTCGACGAGCCGATCTTCGGCGCCGGGATCGACGAGCTCGCGGCCGACCTGCGGACCGCGATGAAGATCGGGATCGTGCCGAGGGTCGACGCCGACTACATGGCCGCCGCGATGGTCGGCGCCGCGCTCGAGGTCGGCGTGGCGATGATCCAGCGCGAGCCGCCCGACGTCGAAGGCGCGACGCAGTTCGCGACGAGCGTCTTCCTCGGCGGGATCGAGCGGCTCGGGGCGGGGTAGGGCGCGAGCAGGGCGGTCCGGGTGTGGCGCTCCGGGCGCGGCGCGGCGCTCAGGGCGCGTAGTCGCTGATCAGCGTGCGCCCACCGCTGCGACCGCTGGCCGCCGTCACGCGCGCGCCGGCCGCGATGACAAGCGCGCCGATGAACGCCGCCGGAAGCGGCTCCGCGGCGGCGCCGAAGCTCGGTGCGCCCGGTGCCCTGCGGTGCGCTACCGCGACCGGCCCGCCGGTGGCGTACGGCGGCCGCGCCGCAGCCGCGCTGTAGACGATCGTCGCCGTGCCGCTCGCATCGACGGCGAGCGCCGCCGAGTCCGCGGCGACGTTGGGCCGCGACAGCGTCACCGGCGTTCCAAAGCTCCCGCCGCCCGACGGTCGCACCGCGGCCGCGACCTGCGCCCCGTCGGGGTTCTGCGGGGTGAAGTCGCGCTCGTTCCAGACGAGGATCGCCTCGCCCTGCGGGGTCGCGGCGATGCGCGGCTCGTAGCCGTCGTGCTGCGAGACCGGCTGTAGCGCCGACAGCCGGCCCAAGCGATCGCGCGTCGCGGCGAAGATCGTCGCGTCTGAGTTCTGCTCGCTACCTGCCGGCAGCGAGCCGCGCCAGGCGACGATCGCATGGCCGTCCGGCGTGATCGCGACCGCCGGCTGGCTGGCGTCGCCGCTGTGCGTGATCGGTTCCGAGTGCCCGAAGCGCCGTCCGCGCTCCGCGACCGCGATCCGCAGGCGCGTGTGGAAGTCGCCGCCGTCGCGGACGCTCGCGGCCCAGACGAAGAAGGCGTCGCCGTCGGCGCTGATCGCGAGCGTGTGGTCGAAGCCGGCGCCGAAGTCCTGCGGCGCGCCGAAGCAGCCGCGCGGGCGACCGGCACGGCAGCGGCCGGCCGGCCGGCGCACGACCCGCATCTGCCGGCCGGCGTTCCAGGCGATCACGGCGGCGCCGCTCGAGCTGACGACGACCTGCGGGCGCGAGTTGATGAACGCGCCGGTGCGACCGATCTCGACCGGCGTTGCGAAGCGCCCGTCGCGCGGGCGGAACGAGACCATGATGCGGTGGTGACGACCGGCCTGGGTCCAGACCGCGGTCGCGTTGCCGCGGGCGTCGAGCGCGACCGCGGGGTTGGCGGCGAGCTCGTTCGTCGAGGAGATCGCGCGCGTGCTGCCGAGCGTGCCGTCGGCGAGCTGGACGCGCGCGCGGACGTAGCTAGCAAAGCCCGAGCGGCGGTTGCGCGACCGCAGGAAGCGCTCGGTCGTCACGGCCCACGCGAAGACCTCCTCGCCGCGCGCGTTGCCCGCTGCCGCGAGGTGCTCGGCGGCCGGTCGCGCGAGCGTTTGAGACGCGCTCCAACCGGCCTGCGCAGCGGGCGCAGCGGCCGTCGCTGCGAGCGCCGCGAGGGTCAGCGTTTGGGCGATCGAACGTCGGCGCATGCAACGAAGAACGTTGCGCTTGTCACGAAGGTTGCGTCGGTCGCTTCCTCCCTAGACTCTCCGGCCGTGTCACCCACGTTCTGCCGCCACAACCGCTTCATCCAGAACTGCTCGATCTGCAGTCCCCCTCAGCCTGAGGCGACGAAGCCGAAGCGCCCGCCGCGCTCGTCGTCCGCATCATCTGCCGCGCCGCGGGGAGCCACGCGGCCCGGCCGCGGCAGCGCCATGCGCGTGCGCCAACTCGTGCAGGCCGCCGACGACGGCTACCGCTCCGAGCTCGTCGCGGGCGTCAAGGCGACCGCCGACGCCGAGCGGCTCGTCGCCGAGCTCGCGTTCGCGACCGCCCGCCTCGCCGAGCTCGCCGCCGACCCGCCGGGCCTGTACGCCGACATCGCGTCGCTCGACGACGTCGAGGAGGCGCTCTGGCTCGCGTTCCTCGTCGCGTACGTCGGCCCGCTCGAGGACGAGGATCCGTTCGCCGAGGTCCGTGCCGCGCACGCGCCCTGGGTATCGGGCGAGCTTCCGCTGCTCGACGTCACGCGCGGCCCGCGCACCGCCGCCGATCCTGCGGCCGGCGAGCGCACGATCCTCGCTTACCGCGCCTGGGCGCAGCGCGCCGGCAGCCAGCTGGTTGCGTTCACGGGGGAGGCGGCGTGGACGCCCGAACGCCGCTTCGATCGCGTCTTCGAGCGCCTCGCGCTGCCCGGGCTCGGCCGCGGCGCGCGCTACGAGCTGCTCGTGTCGCTGGGCCGGCTCGGCGTCATCGACCTGCGCCCGTCGTCGCTGCAGTTCAGTGACGACGACACGACGACCGCCGCCAAGCGCGTCTTCGGCATCGGCGACAAGATCCTGCTCGAGCGCCGCGCGCGCACGCTCGCCGACGCGCTCGAGCTGCCGATCGAGGCGCTCGACCTCGCGCTCTTCAACTGGGGTGCGCGCGGCGCTGCGCGGGCGACATACGGCTCGACCGCGGTCGTGCCGGATGTCGATCGGGAGGCGATCGCCGCCGTGCTCGGCGTCTGATAGCGAGCGTCTGATCGCATGTGCGTCGAGCCGTCGATGCCCCGCTGGTCGCCGCGGGTAGAACCGTCGATGTAAGCGGTGAAGCCACGGAAGGCATCAGGATGAACACACGTGTGAAGCTGCTCAGAGAGCTCGTCGCTGACGGGCTCTATGTCGTGGACGAGGTCGCCGTCGCGGACGCGGTCGTCTTGCGTGCGACCGTCCGCTGGGCGGTGCCGGACGGGAGGTTCGGTGGTCTGTCGGCGTCCGATGAATCGCACGTGCGCTCGTTTCGTCCGCATCGGGGGGCGCGTTCGTTCCGCCTCGCGCGGGCGGAGCGCCGGTCGCTGGGTGAGCGCGGCGACGGGTTACTGCAACCCGGTGAATTGCGAGAGTGAGCGTCGGGCGTTTCATCCAGATGGACCCCTCTGGGCCAAGAGCCTGAAGAAAAAGCCGCAAATAGCGTGCTTTGCAGTGGCGATCGGGGACGAATCCAGGCATACGCTTCCCTAGGACTATGCAGAGGGTCCGACGGAGACCCAGAGCGGGGAGGCCCGCATTGGAGAACCCGCAGGAGCGACGAGCGAGAGGCCAGGGCGCGGAGGAGCTGATCCTCCGCACCGTCGCGGCGCACGCCGACTCGCTGCTCCGGACCGCCCGCCGCTACTCGCTCTGTCCCGACGACGCCCAGGACGCCTACCAGCGCGCGCTCGAGATCTTCATGGCGCACGCCGACCGACTCGACGGCGGCAACGCCGCCGGATGGCTCCACGTCGTCGTCAAGCGTGAGGCGCACGCGATCCGCAGCTCACGCCAGAGACTCGTTGGCGCCAGCGAGGTCGACCTCGACGCCCACGAGGCCCAGCTCCCGACGTCCGACGAGCGCCTCGCGTCATTCGACCTCGTCGGTCGCGCTGCCGAAGCGCTCCAGCGCCTGAAGCCACAGGAGCTTCGGGCGCTGTGGTTGAAGGCCGAAGGTCACAGCTACAACGAGATCTGCGCCCTTACCGGGTGGTCGTACACCAAGGTGAACCGATGCCTGACCGAGGGCCGCCGCAGCTTCCTCACGCGCTACGCGACCATCGAGTCCGGTGCCGAATGCGAACGCTGGCTCCCCGTCATCTCCGCAATGGTCGACGGCGAGGCCACCCCCGAGCAGATGATCGACCTCCGCCCACACCTTCGGAACTGCCCCGGCTGCCGGGCAACCCTCGCCACGCTCCAAGGCTCGTCCGCACCACTCGGCGCGATCCTCCCGGTTCCGCTGGCGGTGGCCACGTTGGAAGCTGGTGATCACGTGTCGCATTCGTTGATGCGGCTGTACGAGATGATCGTTGCCGGAGTTCACGAGCGAGCGGCGCCTTCTTTGATCAAGGCCCAGGCGGTTATCGAAACGACCACGGCAGGAAAAGCCGCAGCGATCGCCGGAGCGGCGGCCGCGGTGGCCGGAGGCGGGTACGCGACGATCGAGCGGTCAATACCATCCGTCGGACGACCGCCCGCGAAGGTGCAGCAATCAATCGAACAGGGCCCATCCGCCGGAGCCCGACGGAGCCTGGATGTCGCCGCGGCGCGGCGAGTCTCTGGCAGCCATACCAAGGACCCCGTTGGCGAGTTCGGTTCCGTGGCGGACGCGCCGTCTAAATCAATGGCGCCCGAGTTCGGTGGCGGCTACGCGAGAACAGGCGTCGGGCAGTTGAGCGAAAGCGCGCAGGTTCATGACCGCTCGTCTGAACCGAGTGCAGCCGCAAGAAAGCCTCGTAATGTCGCCCCCGAGTTCGCCTCTGAGCAGGCGCGATCGGACGCGCCGGAGTTCAGTCCGTGAAGCGGCGTTCGAATGTCCGACTGCGTGGCGCCGACTGGGTCGCCGCATGTGTGACGGCGATTCTTCTCGCGTGCGTCCACGCAGGCTCGGCTCCTGCCGGCAACTACAAAATGTACTCATGCAACGTACCCGGACACGGGGTACCCCTACCGTCGACTGGGCCATGGCGAGCCAACTTCGATGGTCCAAACACCCGATTGTTCGATAGCTGTGCGGTCGGTGGAGGCTTTGGGATAGCCCTTGAGCCGGCGCGCCGCTCAATGCGCCCTGGCTCGTCGGCGTCCCTAGTGCTGGAGAGACCCAGTGCCGGGCCAAAGGCGGCAATCGGCATCGTGGGCTACCGAACGTGGTTGACCGCGGAGTTGGGTGGCTTCGGAGCGCCCGCGTTCATCTCGGACGGAGGTGCTTTCTCCCCACCCGGAGGAACGACACCCGATGAAAGCCCGTGGATCAGTCCGGTGCTCGCGCGCACGAATAGCAGCATCTATGTCCAGCTCTACTGCTCCACAGGGTCCATCAACGACTGCCAGTTCGACAGCGCGACACCCCTAACTGCCCGTGGCATCGAGGTGGACTTGTACGAAAGCATGGTTCCATCTGGATCATTTGAAGGCGGCACATTGCTCACGGGGGACGTGCAGCGCGGGCGCCGGTCCGTCCTATTCAGCGCCACCGACGAGGAATCGGGAATCGCGCGCATTGAGCTTCTCATGGGAAATGCTGTCGTCGCCACAGATGATGTGGAGACGGTGGGCGCGGCGTGCCCGCACGTTGATTTCAGTGCTTGTCGCACACGGCGGACGGGAACTCTCTCCGTGGACACGTCGGAGTTGGCCGACGGTGAGTACACCGCGGGCCTCCGGCTTACCGATGCTGCAGGCAACCACCGCGTGATTCGATACGCCGATCCTATAACCGTCGGCAGAGCTTCAAGTCTAGGCAGTCCGCCCGCTGATGGTGATCCCGCCGTACGTTTAACAGCACAGTTCGCTGCCAATTCGCGTTCGTCGCATACCGTGCCATTCGGCCGGCCCGCGCGTGTCCGGGGTCGCCTCCGCGACGCACAGGGGCGCCCAGTCCCAAACGCGCGTATCGTCGTAACCGAAAAGCCGGATACAGGCGACTCGGGACGCACTGTTCACACAGTCACAGGTTCTGATGGCCGGTTCAGATATTCAACCGCCGACAGCGGCCCATCTCGACGTATTGATCTTAAGTACTACGGTCGGGCGGCGTCCACGACGCCGACCGCCTTCTACCGCTTGCGCCTACGCGTGAGGACGACCTCGACGTTCCGAGTGTCGCTGCGCGGCATCGTGGTCCGGTATCGCGGACGAGTGATCGCGGGACCGATCCCTCGCGGCGGAAAGCAGGTGTTTATCCAGGGCCGCGCGAAAGGCGGTGCCTGGCAACGCTTTGCGGCACGGTGGTCAGACGCAGCGGGACGGTTCTCCGGAACGTACCGTCTGCGCGTACGCCGGCCCGGAGTCAGACTGCAGTTCCGAGTCGAGATACCTCGTCAAAACGGTTATCCATACCTACCGCACACAGAGCGCATCATCACAAAGACCGTACAATGATCATCGCGTGTTCGCCGTGAGCCCGTGAGAGGTGACGCGCTGGTGCTTCAGCGCGCCCAGAATGCGGAGGCGTCTCCGGCGTCATCCATCCTCCGCATTGGCGCGCCGAGGCCCGAGAACACGGGTGACGAGCCGGCGTACGCTCGGGACCATGGAGTCCATTCCCAACGCCGCGCTCGCGGCCAACGGACCGTACATGGGTGCGGCGTAGCGAGCTCCGTAAAATAGGAGCGCCACTGGGGAGACGATCAGGGTCAGCGTGGTGAGCCCAAACAGCGCAACGGCGGCGCGTTCGGCACTGCGGGAGAGGACCCAGCCGCTGACCATGAGCACTGCTAGTAGGACGGTCGGCCAGCCTTCGAAGTTTGCAAACTTCGCATAACCATCCAGTGGTGTATGGTCGCGCCGCACGAACCCTAGGGGCCGTTTGTACGCGATGCTGGCCTCGGCCAGGCTGATGTTCTCCTTCTCTTCGTTGTGTAGTTCGGGGATCAGGACGGACTGCGGCCACTCGAGCATTCGGGCATGTCCCCATCCCGGATCGACATACTTGACGAGCCCGTCGAGGACGGTTCCTAGGTACGCGCCAAATTGGTGGCGGACCACGGCGAGTGCGAACTGTCTCTGGAGCCCATCGGGCTGGAACTGTAGGCCGGCCTTGTCGGTAGCTCGATAGTCCGCGGGCGGGGCTCCGAACGCTTGAACTGCTGGCGATACAACTGGGTCGAACTGATACGCCGCCGCGTTCCGGCGCTCCGACTGAGGCGTATTGTCGTCGCACATGCGCTCGGTACCTTTAGGGGGCGTGAATTGGTCGCAGTCAGCGAATGTGGACATGCGGGCGGCCAGCGTCCATCCCGTCGTGCGAGTTAGATCCCACGAGTCCGTCTTGCTGTGCTGATGCAGCAAGTACGGGCCGAGTGTGAGTAGGACGCCGGCGACCACGGCGAGTCCGGATGCGATTCGCAAACGCGCGCTTGTTCCGCGAATGAGAAAGGCCCATGCAACTATCACCGGAATGAGAGTGATGCCGACGCTGCGGAGAGTGACCGCCGCGCCGACTGCGCTCCCTGCGGCGAGAAGCCACCAATGGCGCGACGGGGATGCGATGCTCCGCACGGCAAGCCACAACGCCAAGGCCACCAGAAACGTAAATACCGACTCCGTCACGACCGCGTGCTCGAGATAGATTTGGCTCCCGCCAAGTAGCACCACGGCGGCAGGAAGGAGACCGACCCATTTTCGCTGCGCTACTCGCGCTACAGCGGCATATAGCAACACTGCCGTGGCGATGCCGAGCGCGTGCTGCAGCACGATCACGGATCGCAGATGGGGGCTGAGTTCGCGCGCGGCCAGCAGAAATATCGGATAGCCCGCAGGGCGGACTGGTTGCCAGTACAGATTCGGCGCGATCAGCGTGGCAAGGTAACCCCGGGAATCGTCATAACCGACGAAACCCGGCGCATACTGATAGACCAGCCAACCGCGCAGTAGAACGCCGATGAGCACGAGCCCAGCGAGCACGATGAACGCCGCATGTGGCCGCCGCAGCCGGGACTGCAAGGACGCGGGTGTGAAGGGCGGTCTCATGGAGCCGGCGGGCGTGAAAGGCCACAAGGCCACCGCTCACCGCAGGCGCCCACCAAGCGGCCGACGATAGTGGATCTGGGTGGGCACAGTCATCCGTCCGACCCCCTCCCTACCGTTGTTTCCCTGTCCTACTTCCCCGGCCAGGGAGTTGCCATGCCGTTGTGCTTCATCGAACCGCAGGACGCGATCCGGGTGATTGCGGAGTCCGTGGGCCGTGAGGCTCGCAGGCAGCTGCTGGGCGAGCTTGTGCGCGCGTGGGTGGATGAGATCCCGGAGAACGAGCTGGCTTCGCACTATGCGAAGGCTGTGCAGGACCTCGACGAGCATGACCTGTCGATGCTCGCTGCTTGGCACGCGTCGCTCGAGGTCGGCAACCCGATCGCGAACCGGGACTTCCTCGTGAACGTCTTCCCGAGCCTGGGCGAGAACCGGCGTGAGGCGTTGAAGATCGCCGCTGGATTTCGCGGCGAGGAGGCGTTTGACGCCGGCGTTGCCGAGGATCAGGCGCTCGAGACGGTCCTGCCGCACCTCTCCCGCGCGCGCTGCATGGAGCTCGCTACAGAGTGCGTCGAGCTCTACCTGTGGGACCGGCTGGGCTCAGACAACTAGCCGACACTAACGCTCGACAAGAGCGTGACAGTTGCCCGGCGAAGGGCCCTCAGCTGCCACAGACGCGCGAGCCGGCATAGCCGCCAAGCGCCGCCCGAACCCCCGAGATCGCCTGTTCGACGTCGCGGTACACGACCGCCTGCATGCCAACCTCCCGCGCGGCCTCGCAGTTGTGCTCGATGTCGTCGATGAATACGCACTCCGTGGCCGACAGGCCCAAGCCCGTCAGCGCGAGCTCGTAGATCTCAGGCTCAGGCTTGCGCACGCCCACGAACGCGCTGTCGATCACGAGCTCGAAGATCTCGTCGATCGGCGCCAGCGCGCGCCAGCGCAGCTCCCACTCGCGCACGTTGTTCGTCAGCAGCGCCATCCGGTAGCCCTCGGCGCGCAGCGTCGCCATGAAGGCGATCATCGGCTCGTTCGGAAACAACCCCTCCCACAGCGTGTCGGCGAAGCCCGCGAGCGTGACCTCGCGGCCGAGCAGCTCGCAGAGCGCGCCGCGCAGACCCTCGACGAACGCCGATTCCGTCATCCGACCGCACTCGAGCTCGTGCAGCGGGTTCGCGCCGTCGCGCTCGTGCAGCGCCGCGAGCGCTTGACCCATCGCGGCGAGCTCGATGCCCGACTGATCCGCGAAGCCCTGAAACGACCCCGCCAGCGGCGTCGTCAGGACGCCGCCGAAGTCACTGATGACCGCCCGGATCACCCCGACCGGCGGCGCAGTCCGCCGCCGCCCGCACCCCGCCCGCCCCCATTCACCCGCCGTAGCACGTCGTAGCGCCCGGTGCCCTCGCGGCCCTCCATGCGCCAGGAGAAGAACGCGCTGTCCAGTCGCAGCTCGCCGAGGTCGACGGTCGTGCCGCACAGCACCGTCCCTGCGGCGCGGCGCGCGTAGTCGCCCTCCTCGGACAACCACAGCTCGAGGCCGGCGCGGCGCTGGCGAAGCTCGCCGTCATACGTCGTCGACAGCCGCGGATCGAAGATCGCGCGCGGCTCGCCGCTCTCGATCAGAAAGCCGGCGATCGCCTCCTCGTCGTGGTGCTTGGCCTTCGCCGGGCGGACCGCCGTCAGCGTGATCGCGCGGTCGGCGCCGAGCCAGGCCGACAGCGTCCGCGCGAGCGCGATCTGACTCCAGTCGGGCGTGCCCCACTGATGCCCGCGCTGACCGAGGCAGCGCACCTGGTGCTGGCGTCCGCCGGCCCGCACGCTCCCGGTCACGCTGCACAGCTGCTCGTAGCCCTGCGTGCCGCCGACCTGAGCGACCACGCCTTCGGCATCGACCACCGCCGGCGCCGAGATCGCCTCGAAGCGCAGGTCAAATCCGGCATCCGCGCCGTCGTAGGTGACGGTCGAGCCTTCGAGCGGGGTCACCACCGAGCTCGAGACGCCCGCTTCGCTGACGGCATCCCACGTCTCCGGCGCGGCCGAGACCCCGTCCGACGCATGTGTCGACGCACCGGCCAGCTCGTCGCCCGCGTAGACGACCGCGAATCCGCTCGTGCCGCCGCCACCGACGCCCACGCGCGCGAGTCCGTACAGGCGCGCGGCCGGATCGCCGAACGCGAACGTGACGGCGTCGCGAAAGGCCGGATCGTCGCTCGCACGCGGCGCCTCGTCGGCGACGCTGACGCTCACGGCAGCTCTTGCCGCGGGGGCGGGACGTCGGTTGCCGACCCGTCGACGACGGCGTCATCGAACGGCGACCCGGCCCGACCCCGACCAGGACCAGCGCCGCCGCCCGTCTGGAACGTGAACAGCCGCCCCATCCGCGCCTGCGCTCCGCTCGCGGCGCCCTCCACGATCCGGCCGGCGAAGCGGCGCACGAGGATCGTGCGGACGATCGCGCGCGTCGGCGGCAGCAGCAGGAGCAGGCCGAGGATGTCGCTGAGGAAGCCCGGCGTCAGCAGCAGCGCGCCGCCGAAGATCACGAGCGCGCCGTCGAGCACTTCGCGGCCCGGCACACGCCCCTCGGCCAGCGCGCGGTTGAAGCGCATCCACGCCGCGCGTCCCTGCGACCGCATGAGCGCGGCGCCGAGCACGGAATCGAGGATCAACAGCGCGATCGTCGGCAGGACCCCGATCGCCTGACCGATCTGGATCAACACGTACAGCTCGGCGATCGGGACGACGATGAACAGGACGAAGAGAACGAGCCCCATGGTCAGGTGAAGGCTACGCCAGCGGACCGCTGGGCTCGGGGCGCGCGGGGCGGCGCGCGGGCCGTCGCGTGCTCAGGCGGGCGCGGGAGCGGGCGCGATGTGCACGCCCGGCAGGCGATGCAACCCGACGTACTCGATCAGCACGGAGATGTCGGGCTGAGCACCACGCAACGTCAGCCGGCTGCCGGCCTTGCGCAGGCGCCGCGCGACCATCGTGAGGTCGAGCATCAGCGACGGATCGGCGAACGCCAGCTCGGAGAGATCGACCATGACGTCCGCCGGCGCGCTCAGCGCCTGCGAGAGGGCCTGACGTCGCAGCGACTGTGTCGAGCGATCCTCATGCCCATAGCACCGCAGCGTCGGCGGATTGTCTTCATACGTGACGATTGCTGTCTCCCAGCCCGGGTTCGGCCCGACCCCTACCGGGATACAATCATTCGCATGGCAACGCTGCAAGAGATCGAAGAGGCGCTGACGAACGTGATCGACCCCGAGCTCGGCCTGGACTTCGTCGAGCTGGGCCTGATCTACGGCATCCAGCAGGACAGCGGCAACGTCATGGTCACGTTCACGTTGACCACGCCGGCGTGCCCCATCGGCCCGCAGATCACCGAGCAGATCGAGGAGTTCGTGCTGCCGCTGGAGGGCGTCGAGTCCGTTCGCAGCGAGATGACGTTCGATCCGCCCTGGTCGCCCGAGAAGATGAGCGAAGACGCGAAGTTCGCGCTCGGCTTCTGAGCTGGTTGCACCCCCATCGCGCGATCGGCGCGGCGAATCGACCGGAGGGCAGGCGGGTTGACGGCCCTGTGACCCACCTTCGTCGCTCCACGTGCATCGGCCTCGCGCTGGTCGCGACGGCAGTCCTCTTCACGCCGGCGGCCGCGCAGGCGGCCTCCGCGCAGACCGGCCGGCTGCTCGTCACGCTCGACGCGGCGCACGGCACGAGCGGCGCGCGCGTCGCGCTCGCCCGCGTGCTCGCGCTCGACGGCCTGCGTCGCGACGGCGCGCAGGTGCCGCAGATCGGCCTCGTCAGCGTGCGGCCTGTCGGCGGCCTCGCGCTGTCGGCGCTCGCCCGCGTCCTGCGCCGCCTGCCGGGCGTGCGCTCCGTCGACGTCGAGCACCGCGCCACGCTGCGCTTCACGCCCGACGACCCGGCGCTCAGCACGCCCGAGACGGCACCGGGTACGCCCTCGGGGACCGTCGCCGCTTGGTGGGTCGCGCGCAGCGGCCTGCCCGCCGCCTGGGACGTCACGCGCGGTGACGGCGCGACCGTCGCCGTGATCGACACGGGCGCTGACAGCGGGCATCCCGAGCTGCAGGGCAAGATCGTCGACTCGATCGACACCGACGATCTTCCCGGCCACGGTCCGGCCACGAGCGACGAGAACGGCCATGGCACGCACGTCGCATCGCTCGCCTGCGGCGCCGGCGACAACGCGCTCGGCAGCGTCGGCGCCGGCCTGAACTGCAAGCTGATCATCGTCAAGACCGATCTCAGCGACGGCTCGGTCGCGCGCTCGATCGTGCAGGCCGCCGATCGCGGCGTCGACGCGATCAACATGAGCTTCGGCAGCGACGGTCCGGTCCCGCCCAAGCCGGTCGTCGACGCGGTCAACTACGCGGTCTCGAAGGGCATCATCCTCGTCGCCGCGGCCGATGATCGCGCCGTCGAGGACCAGGGCTATCCCTCCAACCTGCTGCAGCCGACCGGCACCGGCGCCGACCTCGCGGCCGGGCGCGGGCTGGTCGTGACGGCGGCGAACTTCGCCGGCGGGCGCGCCTCGTTCGCGGGCCGCGGCACGCAGATCTCGCTCGCCGCGTTCGGTGCCTTCGAAGGCGGCGGACCGCCGGGTATCTTCGGCGCGTTCCCCGGCAACCCGACCGAGCTCGAGCAGGCCGGCGGCGGCCTGCTGATGCCGGGCGGCGCCAACTGCCGCTGCCGCACGACGTTCCTCGGCGACTCGCGCTACGCCTACCTGCAGGGCACCTCGATGGCCGCGCCGATGGTCGCCGGGGTCGCCGGGATGGCCCGTCAGCTCAACGGCGAGGCCACGGTCAGCGATATTCTGCGCGCGTTCAAGGAGACCGCGGTGCGGCCGGCGGGCAGCGCCTGGGGCCCCGAGCTCGGCTGGGGGATCCTCGACGCGGGCGCGACGCTGAACGCCGTGCGCGCGATCGATCGCCGCGCGCCGCAGTCCAAGCTGACGGGACGCGCGCGCGGTCGCTCGATCTCGCTGCGCTGGACCGGGACCGACGACGCGGCGGAGGGGCTGACGCCATCCGGGCTCGCCGTCTACGAGGTCTATCGCTCGACGAACCGCCGGCCCTATCGCCGCCTCAAGCGCACGCGCGCGACGAGCCTGCGGATCAGAGGCCAGCGCGGCTCGCTGTATCGCTTCTACACGATCGCGATCGACAAGGCCGGCAACCGCGAGGCGCTGCCGTCGCGGCCGGACGCCTCGATCCGCGTCGCCCGCCGCCGCTAGGCGGAGGGCGCCGACGGAGCCGCGCGCGCCTCGCGCGCGGCGAGCGACACGAGCTCGGCGAGGCAGGACTCGATCGCCTCGCCGCAGGCGTTGAGATCGGGCATCGCGTCGTAATCGCCGAGCAGCCCGAAGTTCATCTGCCCGTTGTAGGACATGATCGCGATCGCGAGCGCGTGGTTCTTCGGCAGGAACGCGATCGGGAAGACCGAGGTCATCTCGCGGCCCTGGACGTAGAGCGGGAACTGCGGGCCGGGCACGTTCGTGACGAGCAGGTTGAACAGGCGCGTGGAGAAGTTCAGCCGCGAGGCCTGCGCGAGCACCGTCGGCGGCGCGAACTGCTGCATGCTCGTCAGCACCTCCGCGCCGACGGCCTGCTTGGACTCCTTGAGATCGTCCATCGCGGCGCGCACGACGGCGAGCCGCTCGACCGGATCCTCGACGTAGACCGGCAGCGGGCCGCGCATGACCGCGAGGCGGTTGCCGGTGCCGTTGCGCTGCCCGTCGCGGTCGCGCACCGAGACGGGGACGAGCGCGCACAGCTCGAGGCCCTGCGTGCGCACGCCGCGCGAGTGCAGCCAGTGGCGCAGCGCGCCGGCGACGACCGCCAGCACGACGTCGTTGACGGTCCCTCCGAAGGCGTTCTTGACCGCCTTGAAGTCGGCGAGCTCGCAGACGATGCCGGCGAAGCGGCGGTGCGGGCCGATCTCGACGTTCAGCGGTGAGGGGGGAGCCGGGTTCGCGGCGGCCCAGACGATCTCGCCGAGTCCCTCGGCGGTGATCTTCGCGTCCTCGAGCGCGCGCTCGGGTCGCGCCAGCGAGCCGAGCGCCTTCGCGGCGACGCTCAGCGAAGCCTTCGTCATGCCCGTGATCCCGGCCGCGAGCAGGTCGATCGGGCTCGGCTCGTCGTCCGGCATCCAGGGCTCGAGATCGTCCTCCGTCGGCCGGCCCTCGGGGCCGAGGTCGAACAGGACGGTGCCGAGATCAACGCCGGCGATGCCGTCGATCATCGCGTGATGGCTCTTGGACAGCAGCGCGAAGCCGCCGCCGGCCAGCCCCTCGACGAGCCACAGCTCCCACAGCGGCTTGGAGCGGTCGAGCTGCTGGGAGAAGACGCGCGCGGCGAGGTTCGTCAGCTGCTCGTCGCTGCCCGGCGCGGGCAACGCGGTGTGGCGCACGTGGTACTCGAGGTTGAAGTCGCGGTCGTCGGTCCACAGCGGCCGGCCGGTCGACGCCGGCGGGTAGACGAGCCGCTGGCGATAGCGCGGCACGTAGTGCAGCCGGGCGCGGATCGAGTCCAGGAAGTCGTCGTAGGGCGGCGCCGGCCCGTCGGCGCGGACGAGCGCGCCGATGTGCATGTGCGAGCTCGCCCCCTCCTGGTGCAGGAAGGACGCGTCGATCGCGGTCAGCCTGTCGAGATGACGCGGAGGCATTGCGGCTGAGACTAATCAACCGGCTGCGGCGGGTCGCTGCGTCGCGCTAGCCTGACGTCGCGGATGGCGTGGACACCTCAAGCGATCCTGATGCTCGGTCGCGCGAAGGCGGCGGTCGGCGATGGCTAGCCGGCGCCTGTTGCGCTCGCCGCCGATCCTCGTGCTCGCCGCGATCATCGCCGGCCTGCTCCTATGGGCCGCCACGACGGGTGGCGGCTCGCATGGCACGCCCGCCGCTTCCGCGGCGTCCAAGCCGCCCAGCCGCTTCGACAGCTCGCGGGCGTTCGCGCTGCTGCAGGAGCAGGTGCGCGACTATGGCTGGCGGCCGGCGGGATCGGTCTCGCTGCACCGGCTCGCGGAGCGCATCCGCAAGCTGCTTCCGAACGGGCGCTTCGAGAACATCGCCGGCCATCCCGGGCTGCGCAACGTCGTCGGCAGCCTGCCCGGCAAGATGCCGGCGATCCTCGTCGCCGCGCACTACGACGTCGAGGTCTTGCCGAAGGGCTTCCTCGGCGCGAACGACGGGGCCGCCGGTACCGCGGCCGTCGTCACGCTCGCGCGGGCGTTCGAGAAGACCAAGCGGCCGGCGAACGCGAGAGCGCTGCGGTTCGTGCTCTTCGACGGCGAGGAGGAGCCGGGCGGCTGCGAGCCGTTCGTCGACTGTGGCCTGCGCGGCTCGAAGGCGTACGCCAAGAAGCACGCCAAAGCGACCCACTCGATGATCCTGCTCGACTACATCGCGGAGAAGAAGGGGCTGCGCTTCCCGCGCGAGCGTGGCTCGGACGTGAAGCTGTGGTCGAAGTTGCGCAGCGCAGCGAAGGCGGCCGGCGTCGGCGACATCTTCCCCGAGCGGGCCGTCAGCGAGATCATCGACGACCACACGCCGTTCACGCAGCGCGGCATCCCGTCGATCGACGTCATGGACTTCGACTATCCGCAGCGCGACTCGCTCGACGACAACCTCGACGCGGTCTCGCAGAGCAGCCTCGACAAGGTCGGCGAGGCGGTCTACCGGCTCGTCGCGAGGCTCCGGGCGGGCCGCTGATCGGCGCCGAGCCGTCCGACCCGACGGTCGGGCTGCCTAGACTGCTGCGAGATGTCCTTCTGCGTCGAGAAGCTGCTGCTGGCCGCGCCGCGCGGCTACTGCGCCGGCGTCGACCGCGCGGTCCAGACGGTCGAGCGCGCGCTCGAGCTGTACGGCGCGCCGGTCTACGTGCGCAAAGAGATCGTCCACAACAAGCACGTCGTCGAGCAGCTGCGCGCGCGCGGAGCGATCTTCGTCGACCAGATCGACGACAGCATCCCCGAGGGCTCGACGACCGTCTTTTCCGCGCACGGCGTGTCGCCGGCGGTCCACGCCCAGGCCGCGGAGCGCTCGCTGTCGACGATCGACGCGACCTGCCCGCTCGTCACGAAGGTCCACGTCGAGGCGAAGAAGTTCGCCGCCGAGGGCTACACGATCGTGCTGATCGGCCACAGCGGCCACGAGGAGGTCGAGGGCACGATGGGCGAGGCGCCCGACGCGATCGTGCTCGTCGAGACCGAAGCCGACGTCGACGCGCTCGAGGTCTCCGATCCGGAGAAGGTCGCCTACATCTCGCAGACGACGCTGTCGGTCGACGAGACGCGCGCGATCATCAACCGCCTTCGCGAGCGCTTCCCCTCGATCACGGGACCGCGCACCGACGACATCTGTTACGCGACGACGAACCGCCAGTCGGCTGTCAAGCAGATGGCCGCCGAGTGCGACCTCGTGCTCGTGATCGGCTCGCAGAACTCCTCGAACTCGCAGCGCCTCGTCGAGGTCGCGCGTGACTACGGCGCCGACTCGTACCTGATCGACAACGAGTCGCAGGTCGAGGACGACTGGCTTGAGGGCAAGCGGATCGTCGGCATCTCCTCCGGTGCGAGCGCGCCCGAAGAGCTCGTCGACCGGCTCGTCGCGTTGTTCACCGCACGAGGCGTGAGCGACGTGTCGGAGTTCGAGGTCATTCGCGAGGACGTGCGCTTCATGCTGCCCAAGCGGATCCGCGAAGGCCTCGCCGCCACGAGATAGCCCGGCGCTCGCGTAGCCTGCGCCAACCCATGCGCACGCTCGTCATCTCCGATCTGCACATCGGAACGCATGGTGGCGCCGACGTGCTGGCACGCGAGGCGCCGCGCAACGCGCTGCTCGAGCGCCTCGACGGCGTCGAGCGGCTCGTCCTGCTGGGCGACACGCTGGAGCTACGTCACGGACCCGCCCGCGACGCGCTCGCGCGCGCCGAGCCGATCATGCGGGCGATCGGCGATGCGCTCGGTCCGGGCCGCGAGGTCGTGCTCGTGCCCGGCAACCACGACCACGCGCTCGGGGCCGGCTGGTTGGAATGGCGCGGGCGCCGCGAGGCGCCCGAGCCGCTCGCTGCCGAGCAGCGCGTTGCCGCCGCGCGCGCGTCGTGGATCGCCAAGCGCCTCGCCGGCTTCCTCGCGCCCGCCGACGTCGAGCTCGCCTACCCGGGCCTGTGGCTGCGCGACGACGTCTACGCGACGCACGGTCACTACCTCGACGTGCACATCGCGATCCCGACGCTCGAGCGCCTGGCGGCGGGCGCGATGCGGCGCATGGTCGGCCCGATTCCCGACCCGGCCACGCCCGACGACTACGAGGCGCTGCTGGCGCCGATCTACGCCCTCAGCCAGGCGAGCGCGCAGCGCGCCGGCCCGGGCCGCGTCACGATCGGCAGCCGCTCGGCCGTTGGCACGTGGCGGACGCTCTCCGGCGGCGGGCGCCGCAGCAGGCTGCGCGGGCCGGCGCTCGCGGTCGCGTTCCGCCTGGCCGTGCAGATCGCCAATCGCACCGGGTTCGGGCCACTCCAGACGCAGATCGGCGTCGAAGACCTGCGTCGCGCCACGCTCGAGGCGCTCGGCGAGGCGACGCGGCGCCTGCGGCTGGCGCCGCGCGCACCTCATCTTCGGCCACACCCACCGCACCGGCCGGCTGACCGGCGACGACGCGTTCGAGTGGCGCACGCCTGCCGGGACGCAGCTGTACAACAGCGGCAGCTGGGTCTTCGAGACGCTTTTCATGGGCCGCGCGCCGCGTGCGTCGAGCCCGTACTGGCCGGGCGGCGCGATCGTGCTCGACGACGACGGGCCGCCGCGGCTCGAGCGTCTGCTCGGCGACCTCTCGGCGCGCGCGCTCAGCGCAGCAGGCCCGGCGTGAACTGCACGGCGTGGCAGCGCACGCCGGCGCCGAGCTCGAGCTCGAGCACGCCGCTGCTGTGGCACTCGTGCTCGACGAGCCGATAGCAGCCGGCGTGGGGGACCGCGATCGCGCCGCCGTTGACGCTGATCTCGGCGGCGGGCGCGTCGCCGGTCGGCTCGAGCACGGCCCATACGGCGCCGGCCTCGTAGGGGCCTGACCACGCGCCCCGCTGCTCGGGGCTCGGGCGCCCGACCGGGGCGCCGGGCGCATCCTCGGGGCGCAGCGCGTCCAGCGGCGCGGGGCTGAGCCCGAGCAGCTCGCAGATCTCGTCCTGCGTCTCGTCGTAGGCGCCCTCGCCGTAGTGCATCGAGTACAGGCGCAGGCGCCGATCAAAGAGGTAGCGCGCGGGCCAGGCCTCGTTGCCGTACTCCTGCCAGAGCTTGAACTCGCTGTCGAGCATGACGGGGTGCTCGATGCCGAGCCGGGCGACCGCCGCGCGCACCTGCTCGGGATCCTGCGACGGCGGATAGCCGCCGGCGTGGACGGAGACGACGCGCAGGCCGGCCTTCGCGTAGCGCTCGTGCCACGCGCGCATGTAGCCCAGCGTGCGCAGCGAGTTGGCGCGGCAGAAGTCCCAGAACTCGACGAGCAGCGGGCGGCCGAGCTGCTGGTCGAGCCGCAGCATCGCGACGTTGACCCACTCCGCGCCGGCGGGGAAGAACGGCGCGCTGACCTTGTCGAGCGGTGCCCGCACGGCAGGCCAAGGTAGTGGGTCGCGACGTGGCCGTTGCGAGCGACGGCTGGCAGCGCGCTCGAGGGGCGCCGCTTCCTAGACTGCGGGCCATGCATCGGCGCCGCCTGCTCGCGCGTCTCGTCGTCGCGGCCGGGCTCGTGCTCGCTGCGGCGCCGCAGTCGGCGCTCGCCCACGGTCTCGTCGGGCGCGAGGACCTGCCGATCCCGAAGTGGCTGTTCGGCTGGGCGGCGGCGGTCGTGCTCGTCGCGTCGTTCGTCGGCCTCGCGGTGCTGTGGCCCAAGCCCCGCCTCGAGTCGCCCTCCGAGCGGCGCGTCGCGGGCATCCCGCGGTTCCTCGATCCGCTCGCCGGGGCGATCGGCGTGGCGCTCTTCGTGCTCGTCCTCTACGCGGGCTTCGAGGGATCGCAGACGACGACGAACAACCTCGCGCCGACGTTCATCTTCGTCCTGTTCTGGGTCGGCATGGCCGTCGTCAGCCCGATCTTCGGCGACCTCTTCAAGGCGCTCAACCCGTGGCGCGCGATCGCGCGCGCCGTCGCTTTCATGGCATCGAAGGTCAGCCGCAGCGGGCTGCCGTCACCGATGCCCTATCCGGCGAAGTTCGGGCGCTGGCCGGCGGCGATCGGCCTGCTCGCCTTCGCCTGGGTCGAGCTCGTCTACTCGGGGCGCGGCGATCCGAGCAACCTCGCCGTGCTCGCGCTCGCCTACGCGGCGGTGCAGTTCGTCGGGATGAGCCTCTACGGGATCGAGACATGGAACCGCTATGGCGACGGCTTCGGCGCCTACTTCGGACTCTTCGCCCGGATCTCGCCGTTGAACTGGACGCGCGAGGGGCTCTACGTCCGCAAGCCGCTCAGCGGCCTGACGACGCTCGATCCGGTACCCGGCACGGTCGCGCTGCTGGCGACGATCATCGGCACGACGTCGTTCGACGGGTTCTCGGGCGGGCCCGCGTGGGGCGACATCGCGCCGCAGTTGACGGATCTGTTCCGCAACCTGGGCTTCGGCCAGTCGACGGCGCTCGAGCTCGCGTTCACGATCGGGCTCGTCGGCGCGGTGCTGATCGTCGGGGGCATGTACCGGCTCGGCGTCATCGGAATGCAGACGATCAGCCCGACGACGACGACGAAGGAGCTTGCCGGGCGCTTCGCGCACTCGCTCGTGCCGATCGGTCTCGCGTACGTCGTCGCGCACTACTTCTCGCTGCTCGCCTACGAGGGCCAGCGCGTCGTCTATCTCGTGTCGGACCCGCTCGGCAGCGGGGCGAACCTCTTCGGAACCCACAATGCGACCGTCGACTACACGTGGATCTCGGCGACCGGCATCTGGTACGTGCAGGTCGCGGCGCTCGTGATCGGCCACGTCGCCGGGCTCGTACTGGCCCATGACCGGGCGCTCATCTCGTTCGGCGACAACCGCACCGCCACCCGCTCGCAATACTGGATGCTCGTCGTGATGATCGCCTTCACCTCCCTCGGCCTGTGGCTGCTGTCAGCGGCGAACTCGTGATCCTGCCGGTCGCGCATGCCGGCCATTGGGTCGTCGACCTGCTCTACGTCGCTCCGCTGCTGATCGCGATCGGCGTGCTCGGCTACCAGTCGATGAAGGATCGGCGGCAGGTCAAGCGCACCGGCGGCGACGTGCGCCGGCCGCCGACGCAGGGTCCGCCGCCGCCCGCGCCGGAGTAGCTGCTCGCTACCGCGCGCCGCTCGCCTGCTCGCGCTCGAGCTTGGCGATGTCGTGCGCGAGCCCGTCCGGCGACAGGGCGCTCGTCGCGAAGCCGACGCGCTGCACGCCGCGGCCGTCGAGCACGACCGTCGAGGCGGTGTGGTCGGCATCGGCGGTCTGGGGCTGGACACCGTAGGCCCGCCACAGCCGCTGCAGCCGCGCGGCGTCGCCGAGCGCCCAGCGCATGCGGCCCTCCATGCCCTGCCTGAGCGTGAACGCGCGCGCGCGCCGCGGCGTGTCGTTCGCCGGGTCGACGCTGACGGCGACGACCGGGACGTCGTGGCCGAGGTCGTCGAGCGCGATCCGGATCTGCTGCAGCGTCAGCGGGCAGGTGTCCCTGCAGGTCGTGTAGAGGAACGTCACGACGACGGGCTTGCCGCGCATGTCGGCGATCCGCAGCGCGTCGCCGCGCTCGTCGCGCACGCCGAAGTCCGTCCGCTCGATCCCCGGCGGGCGGATCGAGCCGGCGAAGCCAGAGGCCGGCACCGTGCGCTCGCCGACGGCGAACAGCAGCACCCCGGCGACGGCGGCGAGGGCGAGCAGACCGGTGACGAAGAGGGCGAGGCGCAGACGGGGGTGCATCTGCGCAGCAGCGTAGCCCGAGGTTCGCAGCATTTCGGTCGAGACGGGCGGGCGCCTCCGCACGCGGCACGTCCTGTCCTGCCTTGTGCGTCTCATGGACGCAATAGTCAGGACACGACGCTGAACCCCGGCGCCCGTCCACCTCCTCAGTGATGCCGTTCGCGAAGTTGGCGCTCCCCGTGGCCGCCGCTTAACGCATGGCGCGCCACAGCTGGGCGGTCTACGCCTCGATCAGCCCGCGCCGGATCGCGTAGCGCACGAGCTCGACGCGGTCGCGCATCTCGAGCTTGCGCATGAGGTTGGCGCGGTGCGACTCGACGGTCTTCTCGGACAGGTGCAGGGTCTCGCCGATCTGCCGGTTCGTGTGCGCCTCGGCGATCAGCTTGAGCACCTCGCGCTCGCGCAGCGTCAGCGGCTCGACGGGGCCCGTGCTGTCGTCGGCCATCCACTCGCGCAGCAGCGATCGCTCGGCCGCGTTCGTCATGAACGGCTCGCCGCGCGCGACCGCGCGGACGGCATCGACGAGCACGGTGTCAGCCTCGCGCTTGAGGACGTAGCCGGCGGCGCCCGCCTGCAGCGCCTCGAAGAGATAGCGCTCGTCGTCGTACATCGACAGCACGAGCACGGCGATCTCGGGCGCGTGCGATTTGATCTCGACGGTCGCCTGCAGGCCGGTCATGCGCGGCATCGAGACGTCGAGCACGCACAGGTCGGGTCGCTCGCGCAGTGCGAGCTGGACGGCCTCGACGCCGTCGCAGGCCTCGGCCACGACCTCCATGTCCGGCTGGCGATCGAGCAGCAGCCGCAGGCCGCCGCGCACGATCCCGTGGTCGTCGGCGATCAGCAGCCTCACAGCTCGCCTCTCACGCCGCGCGCGCGCACGGTGAGCTCGACGACGGTGCCGTTGCCCGGCGTCGACGTGATCTCCAGGCGCCCGCCGGCGAGCAGCGCGCGCTCGCGCATCCCGGCCAGGCCCGATCTGCCGTCGCGCAGCCGGTTGGGCGCGAAGCCGTCGCCGTCGTCGGAGATCGTCACCTTGACGGCCGTGCCGTTGCAGCCCAGCACCGTGACCTTGACCTTCTTGGCGTGCGCGTGGCGCGCGATGTTCGACAGCGCCTCCTGCACGACGCGGTAGACGACGAGCTGCTCGAACTCGCCGAGCATCAGCCGCGGGCCGTCGGCGGCGAACTGCGCCGGGACGCCCCAGCGCTCGCCGAACATCCGCACCTGCGTGCGGAGCGCGGGCAGCAGGCCGTGGTCGTCGAGCGCCGACGGGCGCAGCTCGCGGGCCAGGCCGAGCAGCTCCTCCATCGCCTGGCCGGCGAGGCGCTGCGTCTCGGCGAGCTCCTCGGCGAACTCCTCCGGCGCGCGTTCGGCCGTCGCGGCGAGCCGCAGCGAGACGGCGGCCAGCGCCTGGTTGACCTCGTCGTGCAGATCGCGCGCGACGCGCGCACGCTCGGCCTCCTGCGCGCGCAGCACGGCGGTCGCGCTGCCGACGCGCTCGGTCTCCAGCCGCGAGAGCATGAGGTTGAAGGACTCGCGCAGGCGCGCGATGTCGACGGACTCGCCGTCGGACGGCTGCGCGCGCATGCCCGGGACCGTGAGGTCGACGCATTCCATCGTCCGCGTCAGCGACTCGAGCGGAGCGAAGCGCCGGCGCATGACGAGGTTGTTCGCGAGCAGGCTGGAGAGGATCGCGGCGACGAGGACGAGGAACTGGCGCGACCCGGCCGGGTCGCCGAGGTCCAGGCGCGCGGCGACGGTTGCCGCGAAGACGGTCGCGACGACGAGCAGGGTGTTGACGGCCAACACCTGGGAAAGCAGTGCGGATCTGCGCATGGGGTCTGGACCCCATGTCGGCAGCGGGCACCAGGTCCGATACTCCTCGTGCAGCACCCTCCACAAGGTTTCCTCCAGAACCTCCAGAGATCCGCCCACTAAGGGGCGTCCCGCCGCAGCTCGGGACGTCCCTTTCGGCGTTGAGGCGCGTTCGCGCGCCGTCCGCTGCGCGCTTGGTCGTTACCCTGCATCGAGCGACGTTTGGCGCCAAGCCGCCCCCGCTATACTTTCTGAAGTGACGGAAGTCCGACCACCTTTGAGGAGATTCCAGTGAGCCCGTCCGCCGCGGAGTTCATCCGCCAGATCAAGAGCCAGATCGCGCAGGTCGACCCCGGTGACGTGAACGAGTCGCTGAACGGCGGCAACGGCGACGGGCCGGTCGCGATCGTCGACGTGCGCGAGAGCGAGGAGGTCGCTCGCGGCTTCATCCCCGGCGCCAAGCACGTGCCGCGCAGCTATCTCGAGTCGCGCATCGAGGGCGCCGTGCCCGACCGCTCGCAGCATGTCGTGCTCTACTGCGCCTCGGGCAACCGCTCGGCGCTCGCCGCCAAGACGCTCGCGGAGCTCGGCTACGACAACGTCGAGTCGATGACCGGCGGCTACCAGCTGTGGAAGGACCGCGGCTACAAGGTCGAGGTGCCCCGCGTGATGACCGCCGAGCAGCGCGAGCGCTACAGCCGCCACATGCTCGTGCCGGAGATCGGCGCCGAGGGCCAGCAGAAGATGCTCGACGCGAAGGTCCTGCTGCTCGGCGCCGGCGGGCTCGGCTCACCGACCGCGCTGTACCTCGCCGCCGCGGGCATCGGCACGATCGGGATCGTCGACGACGACGTCGTCGACCTCTCCAACCTCCAGCGCCAGGTCATCCACACGACCGACCGGATCGGCACGCCGAAGGTCGACTCCGCGCAGGAGGCGATGAACGCGATCAACCCGGACGTCGACGTCGTCAAGTACGAGACGCGCCTCGACGCCTCGAACATCATGGAGATCATCGAGGGCTACGACGTGATCGTCGACGGCGTCGACAACTTCCCGACGCGCTACCTGCTCAACGACGCGACCGTGCGCCTGAAGATCCCCGTCGTCAGCGCATCGATCCTCGGCTTCGACGGCCAGCTCTCGGTGTTCGCGCCGTACGAGGGGCCGTGCTACCGCTGCCTGTACCCGGTGCCGCCGCCGGCCGAGCTGGCGCCGAGCTGTGGCGCCAACGGCGTGCTCGGCGTGCTGCCCGGCACGATGGGCCTGCTGCAGGCGACCGAGGTCATCAAGCTGATCACGGGCGCCGGCGAGCCGCTGATCGGACGGCTGTTGCTCTACGAAGCGCTCGGCGCGACGTTCACCGAGCTGAAGGTCCGTCGCGACCCCGAATGCGCCATCTGCTCGCGCCCGCCCGAGGAGATCTCGGGCGAGGAGATGGGCGTGTTCCCGGACTACGAGGCGTTCTGCGCCGCGGCTGGCTAGTCTGCCGCCCTTCATGGCCACCGTACGCATTCCTCCAGTCCTGCGGCCGTCGGTCGGCGGCGTCAAGGAAGTCGACGCCGACGGCGACAACGTCGGCGACGTGCTGCGCTCGCTTGCCGATCAGCATCCCGCGACGCAGACGCAGATGTTCGCCGACGGCGGCGAGCTGAACCGCTACGTCAACGTCTACCTCAACGACGAGGACGTGCGCGTGCTCGACGGTCTTGCGACGCCGGTCGGTGACGGCGACGTGCTGGTGATCCTGCCGGCGATGGCCGGCGGCCGCTGAGCACGCGATCAGCAGCGGCCGTCGTCGTAGTCGCCGCGCTGGCGCTCGCGCTCTGTAGCGCAGCGGGCGCGCAGGCGCCGGCAGCCGCGCCCTCGCTGCAGATCGCCGACGCCGCGCTCAGCCAGGACGAGCAGGACCTACGCCTCGCGCTGCACCTCAACCGGCCGCTGCCGGTCGCCGATCTGCTGCCGCGGCTGGGCCGCGCCGTCTGCCTCGTGCTCAGCCCCGACCGGCGCTCGCGGCGGCGCGCATGCGTCAGCACGCGCGACGGGCGCTTGCACGCGACGCTCGTCCCGATCGACGCGACGGGCGCGCCGAGCGGGCCGATGCGGCTGTTGCGCGGCGCCACGATCGAGGTCAGCGGCGGCTACCTCACGCTGCGGGCGCCGGCCGACGCGCTCGGCGTGACGCTCGGCGACGCCGTGCCGTGGCGCGCCTACGTGCGGTGGCGCGATCGATCGGGCTGCGCGCAGGTGCCCGAGCCGGCCGCGTGCACGCAGAGCGTGCCGGCGAGCGGGGTGCGAACGCTCGCGACGGCGGCGCCGCCGCGCCGGGGCTTCGCGCGCCGGCACCGGCTGCGGCTGCTGGCGACCGGCGACTCGATGATCCAGATCGTCGACGGCGATCTCGCGCAGCGGCTGCACGGGCGCCGCGGGACGACGGTGCGCAGCGACGCCCACATCGGCAGCGGGCTGACGAAGCCGAGCGAGCTCGACTGGTTGCGCAAGGCGCGCGGGCAGGCGTCGGGCTTCAAGCCGGACGTCACCGTCGTGTTCCTCGGCGCCAACGACGGCTACCCGCTGCGCGCGACGGGCGGCGCGCGCGCCGGCTGCTGTGGACCGGCGTGGGTGAAGGCGTACGAGGCGCGCGTCGAGCAGATGATGCGCAGCTACCTGCGCGGCGGCCGCTCCTACGTCTACTGGCTGACGCTCCCGACCCCGCGGCCGGCGTCGTTCGCCCGCGTCTTCGGGCGGATCAACCTCGCGATCAGGCGTGCCGCCGAGCGCGTCGGCGATGGCGTGCGGGTCGTCGACCTGGCCGGCGTCCTCACGCCCGGCGGGCGGTTTCGTCAGTCCGTAACGTTCCGCGGTCAGACGGTCGATGCCCGCCAGGAGGACGGCATCCACTTGTCCTACGGGGGCGCGTCGGTCGCCGCGACGCTCGTCATCGATCGCCTGCGCGCCGACGACGTGCTGCCGTAGGCGCGATCAGTCGAGCGACGCGAAGTCCGCGCGCAGGCGGGCCAGCACGACGCCCATCGCCACGCCGGCGCCGGCGTCGTTGAGGTGGATGCCATCCGGCCGGCGCACGAGCGTCTCGCGACCGCCGACGCTCATCGCCGCGCGGTAGCCGCCGCCCGGCGTGAACAGCGCCGACATGTCGAGCACGCGGACCTGCGATGCAAACGGCTGCGCGGCGACGGCGATCGAGGCGTTCACCGTGCGGGCGATCTTCTGACGGGCGGCGTCGCGCGGCATCGGCAGCGTCAGCCAGTAGACCCGGGCCGCGCCGGCGCGGCGGTAGGTGTCCATCATGCGGCGCACGCGCGTCGCGTAGATGACCGCCCAGTCGGCGCCGCAGCAGGCGACCGTCCTTCCGCCCGCCGCGGGAAACCCGAAGCCCTCGTTGGCGCCCATGAACATGACGACGGCCTCGGGCTTCTCGTCCTTCACCTGGCGCGCCGAGAGCAGGCCCCAGTCGACGATGTCGGTCTTCGAGATCCCCGTGCCGAGGTGGGCGTCGCGGATCGTGCGAACGCCGTCGCCCGCCAGGCGCCGCGCGAGCTGGACGTCGAGCGGCTGGACGAGCGAGTCGCCGGTCACGAGCATCGTCTTCAGCGCGGGCAGGCGGGTCGGCTGGTCGCCGAGCTGCGACGCGTCGAAAGCGTCCTTCGTGATCGGCGCGGCGGCGCCTGAGCCCGCGGCCGCGCTTGCGCCCCCCGCCACCGGTGCGGAGTCGAAGCCACCCTCGCCGGTAAGGGCATCGTCGGGCGAGAGCGATGCCGTCAGCCGTCCGACGTCGTCGCCGAGGCCGAGCTGGTCGGCGATCCAGCCGGTCGGGTGTCCGACGGCGAGCACGACCGTGCGCTCGACGCCGGTGTCCATCTTCTCGCCGGCGTTGCGGATCGACTGGCCCTTGATGACGACCAGCAGCAGGGTCGTCACGAGGATGCAGACGACGGCGTCACGGGCGCGCAGCGTGCGGCCGGTCGGGCGGTCGAGGATGTACTGGTCTTTTTTCGGCATTGGGCTGTGTATTGGCTAGAACTGAAAGTAGATGAAGGGCGGGACGCCCTGGCTGGACACGGTGGCGGCAACGAGCACGATGACGGTGGCCATGCTGGCGCCGAGCGCGGCGGGGTGGAGGTTCTCGAAGCGCACGCGCAGGGCGTCCATCGGCCTGGCGGGGAGGAGTTGCAACCCGATCACGAGGAACGTCACGATCACGACGGGGGCGCTCCAGAGCGTCGCCGGTCCCCAGTCGGCGAGCCGCGAGACGAACGATCCGGCGAGCGACAGGTCGGGCGCGCGGAACGGGATCCAGGCGAGCGCGACGATGTGGAAGACGATCGCCCACGCAAGCCAGCGCGGCAGCTTGATGCGGCCGCGGAACTGGTGCTCGATGACGAGCGCCGTGCCGTGGATAGCGCCCCACAGGACGAAGCCCCAGGCGGCGCCGTGCCAGAGCCCGCCGAGCAGCATCGTGATCATGAGGTTGCGCGTCGTCTTCAGCTTGCCGCCGCGGTTGCCGCCGAGCGGGATGTAGAGGAAGTCGCGCAGGAAGCGCGACAGCGTCATGTGCCAGCGGCGCCAGAACTCGCCGAAGCTCGCCGCGCGGTAGGGGCGGTCGAAGTTCTGCGGGAAGACGAAGCCCATCAGCAGCGCGAGGCCGATCGCGATGTCGGTGTAGCCGGAGAAGTCGCAGAAGATCTGCACCGCGTAGGCGTACGTCGCGAGCAGGACGTCGGGCGCCGAGTACGCCTGCGGCACGCCGAAGACCGGATCGACGATCTCGCGGGCGAGGTAGTCGGCGATCGCGACCTTCTTGACGAGGCCGATGACGATCAGCGCGACGCCCGCGCCGAGCGCGACCTTCGTCGGGTCGCGCGGCTTGGCGAGCTGGGGGATGAACTCGCGTGCGCGCACGATCGGGCCGGCGACGAGGTGCGGGAAGAAGCTCAAATACAGCCCGAAGTCGATCGTCGAGGCCGGCTCGATCAGGCGGCGGTAGACGTCGACCACGTACGAGATCGCCTGAAAGACGATGAAGCTGATCCCGACGGGCAGCGCGATCGCCGCCAGCGGCAGCGGCAGCCCGAGCCCGACGCCGTCCAGCGTGGCGTTGATCTCCGTCGCGAAGAACCCGTAGTACTTGAAGACCCCGAGCGTCACGAGGTCGGCGGTGACGGCGAGCGTGACGATGAGCTTGCGCCGGCGCGCGTCGTCGGAGCGATGGATGAGCTTCGCGGCAGCCTGATTGCCGAGCGTCATCGCGGCGAGCATGATGCAGAACGTCGGGCTCGCGGCGCTGTAGAACAGGTACGAGGCCGCCAGCATGAACGGCTTCCAGACGTGCTGACGCCGCATCAGGGCCCACGACAGCGCGAGCACGATCGGAAAGAAGATGGCGAACTGAATCGTGGGGAAGACCATGCGCGCGCGCCACGAGTATCGGTACCGCGGCGGCAGGACCCTAGCGGAGGACCCAGCGACTCAATGCAGATACGAGTCCGGGCATGCCGGGTACCGCCCGCAAAGATGGCGCCAGGACAGCTTCAGGCCTTTTGGCCCCGCGGTCTACACTGATTGGACACATGGGCCTCCCGCCGCTCCAGAACCGCCCCTGCGGCGGTCGCTACGGGGACATCGTGCAGGCGATCGGCAACACGCCGCTCGTCGAGCTCAAGCGTCTGAGCCCGAAGCCGGGCGTCCGCATCTGGGCCAAGCTCGAGTCGCACAACCCGACCGGCTCGGTCAAGGACCGCGTCGCGCGCTCGCTGATCGAGCACGCCGAGGAGAACGGGCTGATCCGCCCCGGCCAGACGATCCTCGAGCCGACCTCGGGCAACACCGGCATCAGCCTGGCGATGATCTGCAGCCGCAAGGGCTATCCGCTGAAGGTCGTGATGCCCGACAACGTCACGCCCGAGCGCACGCAGCTGCTCCAGATGTACGGCGCGGAGATCGTCTACAGCCCCGGCAACCTCGGCTCCAACGGCGCCGTCGCGATGGCCGACGAGATCGCCCAGGACACCGACACGTACTACATGCCCTACCAGTACGGCAACCCGGCCAACCCGCTCGCGCACTACAACGGCACGGCCGTCGAGATCCTCGAGGAGCTCGACGAGATCGCCGCCTTCGTCGCCGGGCTGGGCACCGGCGGCACGCTGATGGGCAACGCGCGGCGCTTCAAGGAGGAGCTCGGCGACACGGTCAAGATCGTCGCCGCCGAGCCGATGCAGGGCGAGCCCGTGCAGGGCCTGCGCTCGCTCGACGACGGCTTCATCCCGCCGATCATCGACCTCAACCTGCTGGACCGGAAGATCTTCGTCACCAACCACGACGCCGTCGTCTGGACGCGCAAGCTGCTCAGCGAGGAGGGCATCTTCGCCGGCGTCTCGTCGGGCGCGATCGCTCGCGTCGCGGTGCGCATCGCCAACGAGATCGACGAGGGCAACATCGTCTTCATCGTCTGCGACGACGGCTGGAAGTACCTCTCCTCCGGCATCTACACGAAGCCGATCGAGGAGCTCGAGGATCTGGACTCCACCGTCTGGTGGTGATCCGCGGCGCCCCGGCGCCCGCACGCAGTCTCGGTAGGTAGCGTGCAGGACCCCTACAGGAGACGGGCATGGACCTCGACAGCTTTCTGCGCGACCCGCGGTCGCGCAGGCGTTTCTTCCGCACGGCGGGCATCAGCCTCGCCGGCGGATCGGCGATGTTCCTTGCTGCCTGCACGGACGACACGAAGAACCCCGTCAAGATCGGGCCAGACGAGTCCGATCAGGCCGACGTCGAGATCCTCAACGGCGCGCTCGACCTCGAGCTGATGGCAGTCGCCGCCTACAAGGCCGGGGCGCGCCTGCTGACGGGCGAGGCGCTGCAGCTCGGCAAGCTGTTCCTCGAGCAGGAGCAGGAGCACGCCGACGGCCTGGCGAGCGCGATCAAGGATGCCGACGGCACGCCGAACCGCGCGAAGGCCGCGGGGTACGACTTCCCGCTGCTGCGCTCGCAGGCCGACGTGCTGCGCTTCGCCCTCGACCTCGAGCAGACCGCGATCGCGGCGTACATCGACGCGCTGCCCAAGCTCTCCAACGGCGACGTGCGAGCGACCGCCGCCGCGATCATCACGAACGAGGCCGAGCACGCCGCCCTCCTGCTCGAGGCGCTCGGGCGCGATCCCGTCCCGGCCGCGTTCGTCACCGGCAAGGGCGCCTGATGGCGCCGATCGTCATCGCCGACGGCGACGCCGCGACCGCAACGATCGGCGAGTTCGAGCGCGACCGCCGCGCGCTGCTGCGGCGCGGCTTCACGCTCGGCGGCGCCGCGATCGCGGCCTCGTCGATCCCGTTGCTGTGGTCGGTCCGCAACGCGTTCGCGCAGGCGAAGGGCGACGGCGCGATCCTCGTGAGCGCGATCACCCTCGAGCGCGTCGCGGTGATCGCCTACGACACGGCGATCTCCAGCGGCCTGCTGTCACCCGCGCTGCTGCGCGTCGCGCGCCAGTTCCGCGCGCATGAGCAGGAGCACGCCGACGCGCTGACGACCGCGCTGACCGACCTCGGCGGAACGCCCCCGCCGGACCCGGAGGGCATCGCCGACGTCGACAAGATCGTCAAGGGCCTGCGCGACGTCAAGACGCAGGCCGACGTCGTGAACTTCGCGATCGAGCTCGAGACCGCGGCGGTCGCCGCGTACTTCGACGCCCAGCCCAAGCTCGTCGAGGCGAAGCTGATGCAGACCGGCGCGTCGATCATGGCCAACGAGGGACAGCACCTCGTCGTCCTGCGCAAGGCGGTCCGCAAGGACCCCGTCCCGTTCGCATTCGAGACAGGGGCCACGTGAGCAGTTGCCATCGCGTCGTGAAAGCGACGATCATCCCCCCAAACATCCGCCTGGAGGCGTCCCAGCCATGCCATTCAACCTCGGGCCCGGAGAGCTGCTGCTCATCCTGGCGATCGCGCTCGTCGTACTCGGACCGAAGAAGCTCCCGGAGGCCGGTCGCTCGCTCGGCAAGGGCTTGCGGGAGTTCAAGGACTCGCTGTCGAGCATGTCGCCGTCGCACGACGAGGACGACGACAGCCCGCGCCTGAAGGCGTAGTGGCCGACTGGATGGGCGGGCGCAGCGACCTTCTAGCCTTGCGGCGGTGAGGATCGAGCGCGCCCTGCTGGACGAGATCGTCGCGCACGCCGTCCGCGACTCGCCCAACGAGTGCTGCGGCGTCGTCCTCGGCCGCGGCGGCACCGCGACCTCCGCACGCGCGCTCGAGAACCTCGCGGCGAGCCCGTTTCGCTTCGAGATCGACGGCCAGGCGCTGATCGCGTTCGCGTTCGCCGACGAGGACGCCGACGAGGAGCAGCTGACGGCGATCTACCACTCGCACACGCGCTCGGACCCGTACCCGTCGCAGACCGACGTCAACTTCGCCGCCGGCTGGCCGGGGGTCGAGTGGTTGATCGTCGGCGTGCCGAAGGCCCGCGATGCCGAGCCGGAGGTGCGATCGTACCTGATCGCTGACGGCGCGATCCGCGAAGTCGAGCTCGAGGTGACGTGAGCTCGCCGGGCCTCGTCTGTCCGCTCTGCGCCGAGCCGCACCCAGCCGACGAGCGCTTCTGCCGGACCTGCAGGCTGCCGCTCGTCTTCAGCGGCGATGCCGCGATCGACGAGCCGGTCAGCGAGCGCCACATGCGCGCCCGCAAGGTCGATCCGCGCTATACCGAGGGCGAGCTTGTCCGCGTCGCGGGCGCGATGAACCAGGCCGAGGCCGAGTTCGTGCAGGGACTCCTGCTCGAGGAGGGCATCCCCTCGACGCTGCGCCGCACGCGCGGATTCGACGTGCCCGACATGCTCGCCGCGGGCCCGCGCGACGTCCTCGTCCCCGCCTCGGGTCACGCCGCCGGCCGCGAGGTGCTGCTGCAGGCCGAGATCGTCCGCGACGAGCCGGTCGAGATGACCTCGCCGACGCGCCTGCTCGCCGCGCTGTCCGCCGCGGTCGCCGTCGTCGCGCTGATCGTCTGGCTGGGAACGGAGCTCGGCGCGTAGCGGCGCGGCGTGTCGGGCCGGCGCTCGTGGTGGACGAGTGACGGATCGCCCCTCACCGCCCCGCCATCCGCGCCAGCCGCGCGCGCCACGCCGCCTCGGCCTCGCTTGCCGAGCGCCCCTCGTAGACGCCGGCGAGCCCGCCGCGCCGGCCGCCGGGCGGGGAGCACGCGAGCGTCACGGCCGCCTCGACCCCGCGCTCGGACGCGACGAGGTCGATGACCGTGCCGCCGAGCAACGCGGCGTCGCGCAGCGAGGGTGGGAACACGGGGCGCGCGCCCTCGCGCAGCCGCCGCGCGATCGCCGGGCGCGCGTGCGCGGTCTGGCCGGAGAACCACTGCGCCACGCCCGCGATGACCCATGCGCAGCGCGTCGCCCGCAGCGTCGCGCGCGGCGACCACGGCGGCGGCAGCGCGGGGTTGCACTCCGCCGCGACGAGCTGCACGTAGAGCGCCGCCGGCGTCAGCAGCAGCATCTCGCGCGAGCCGTCGACGTTCGCCGCCCGCTCGGCGAGCAGGCTCGGCGTCAGCACGTTGAGCACGCCGCGCCCCGCCCAGCCGGCGAGGTAGCGCCGCGCCACGGGCGTCGAAACGAGCCTCATCACAGGCAGGAACGGCTGCGCGAGGTCAAGCTCGGTGCGGCTTGAGTGCAGGACGACCGCGACGCCTTCAGGCAGCGCCGGGAACAGCGGGAGCAGCCGCTCGCGGGTGTCCTCCAGCAGGTCGAGCACGGCGCCCACGTCGCGCTCCTCGCGCTCGAGGTGACGTGCGACGAAGTTGCGCGACGAGCTCTCGACCCAGGCGGACACGGCCGCCCATCATCGCCGGTCGGCTAGATGGTCATCTATCGCGGCCTGTGTCCCGCGACCGCGACCGCCTGCTGGTAGGTGGGGCGGTTCTGCCAGCCGATCAGCGGCTGCGTGATCCCGCCCGTCGCGCGAAAGGCGATCGAGTCGAAGCAGGCCTGGTCGCCGGGCCGGCCGGCGGCCGCGCACATGTCGTCGCGGTAGAGCGTGGCGGCGTCGACGGTCAGCGCCCGCGCGAGCGCGCCGCGCAGCGCGCTGCGACAGCGCGCACGCGAACCGCCGCCGCAATAGCGCTTGGAGTACGGCTGGCGGACCTTGAGGCGGAGCGCCCGGCGCAGGTCCTTGTAGGCGTAGCCGTACCAGCCTGTCTGGTACGCCGACCCGAGGTGGTCGCCGTGGTTGTTGGGCGCGTTGTCGAGCTCGTAGGCCGAGCTGAGCTGATCGAACAGCCTGGCGCCGAGCGACGGCGCGAACTGCGCCCGCATCCAGCGCGGCCAGAACGCGTCGAGGATCTGGATCGCGTCGGCGTGCTCGTAGCGCCCGTCGCCGTCGCGGTCGCGCCGATGCGCGCCGTCGGCGACCCATTCGCGGAGCTTCGCGACCGCGCCGGCGAGCTTCTGATCGCGCGGCGCACCGATCACGCGCAGCGCGAGCGGCAGCACCTTCTCGGCGCGCAGGTCGGTCGTCGCGGCCTCGCCCATCGCCTCGACGAGGCCCGGCAGGTCGATCGTCGCGCGACCCGCGATCCGCGCCTCGATCTCCTCGTCGAGCATCTGCGAGCGGTAGACCGACGAGTAGAGCGAGCTGTCCGCGCCGGCGTAGCCGCGCGCGGGCTTGTTGTTCCACGACGTCATGTACGGCTGGCCGTTGATCGCCTGCGGGTGCTTGGCGAACGAGGTGTAGGCGGCCGTGTTGCTGTCGGGATCGAACCCGCGCCACTCCATCCGCGCCGGGGTCGGCAGCTGCCCGCTGACGCCGGGCGCGCGCTGGGGGTTGCTGCCGGAGTTGAAGTACGCGATGTCGCGATCGTCGACGTAGAGCCAGTTGAACGTGTAGCCGATCTTGCTCGCGACGCGCTGGAAGTCGCGCGCGTCGCGCATCTTGGCGGGGTCGTTGAAGTCCGAGAACCCGAGCGCCGAGTCGACCTCGTGCATGTACGTCGAGCGCAGCCGCGTGTAGATCACCGGCGCGCCTGCGATCGTCGCGCGGCCGGCGACGAGCCCGAGCTTCGTGCGCTCGGCGCGCAGCCGCTGGGTGCCCGCGCGGGTGGAATCGGCGAGCGTGGGCGACCACTCGTTGACGCGGTCGAGGACCTCGATCGGCAAGCACGCTGCGCGGAAGCGGTAGTGCATCGATGCGAGCGTCGGCCGCGCCCCGCCGGGCTCGCAGAGCTCGACGGCGAACGTGTCGATGATGTCCTGACCGGCGGAGGTGGCGCTCCACGCGTAGTCCCGGCCGCGGCCGAGCAGGACGTAGAGGTTCACGCCCGGGAAGGCGGCGCCGCGGGCGTCGATCCCCGGCGCGTGGACGTCCTGCTCCATGAGGATCTGCGGCGCGAAGTACCCGGTCTGCGGTCCGAAGACGGCGAGCGGCCGGCCGCTCGCCGATTCCGCCGCCGACACGACGAGCGCGTTCGACATCGCCATCGTCCGCAACCCCTGAGGCAGCAGCCCGCCGAGCGGGCCACGCGCGGTCGGTCCGTCCGACAGCACGACCGGCGTCCTGCGCAACGAGCCGGCGTCCGCGATCGCCAGGCCGCCGCGCGCCGGCCGCTTTGGCGGCGTCTGGTAGGGGAAGCGCGTGCCGCGCACCGTCGTCGGTGCGTCGGCGTCCTCGTAGGCGGCCCATTCGCGCCACAGCTGCGTGCCGCGGCGCGACCCGTAGCGCGCGATGAACGAGCGCCGCAGCTCCATCTGCGTCAGCTCGTCGCCGCCGCCCTTGCCGAAGATCCCGCCGGCGAGCGACGCGGTCGCGACGACGTCGGTGACCTTCCACGGCTGCGGTCCGCCGGGCCGCCCGATGCCGGCGTACTCGCCGGGCATCTTCGTGACGTCGAGCCGCGCCTCGGAGATGTACTGGTTGATGCCCTCGACGTAGTCGGCCGCGTCCTCCTGCAGCTGGCGGCCATCGGCGCCGTAGAGGTCGTCGAGCTGGTCGACCTGGCGCTCGAGATCGGCCTCCGTGTACGGCGCCAGCGCCCACTGCTGGGCGTCCTGCCGGCGGTTGCCGGCGGCTCCGCCGGCGAACGAGCTCAGCTGCCCGCGACCGGTGTGGCGCAGCGCGTCCATCAGGAAGAGGCGGTCCTCGGCGGCGGCGTAGCCGACGCCGAACATCGCCGCGGCGCGTGTCGCGCCGTAGACGTGGGGAACGCCGAAGGCGGCGTCGCGTGTGATCGTCAGACCCTGCGTCGGCGAGTACGCGCGCTGCTGCCCGCCGGGCGCGATCCCAAAGCTCGCGTCCTTGAAGAGCGCGCCGAGGTTGTCGTCGGTCACGCCCGGCGTCGCGCTGAGCAACCGCGCATACATGTCGCGCTGATCGTCGTGATGCGGCGGTCGCGCGCCGGCGGCGAGAAACGCCGCCAGCTCGACGAGGTTCGAGCGCCCGTTCGTCCCGGGCGGCAGGACATCGCGAAAGCCGCCGTAGTCGTTGAATCGGTAGCTCTCGACCTGCGCCGTCGCGGGCGGCGGCGCGCTGCAGGTCAGCAGCGCGACGGCGGCCGCGGAGGCGATCAGCACGCGTTGAGGCAAGCTGGGCGTGCTCGCGAACACTAGCGTTCATCTGGTGGCGCCGCCGGTGGCGGTTGTGACGACTCCCAGTCGAGCTCGGTCGCCATCCCGTCGCCCAGCAGGATGCCGTTGGCCTCCTCGAGCGAACCTGCCGCGGCCACGAGCCGGGCGCAGCGCGCGGCGCTCGCCAGCGCGACGAGCGGGTCGAAGAAGAACACGAGGCCGCCGGCCGCGGTCAGCACGACGGTTCGGCGCCCGTCGCGGATCGTCGCGCTGCCCAGATCGCCGTGCGCGCAGCGCAGGGCCATCGCGCTGGCCTCGGTCGGGACCTGCGCGACCGCCGCGTCGAGCCGCGCGAGCTCGGGCGAGCCGGGACCCCACGCGCCGAGATAGCCGCCGGCCTGCGCGACCTCGCCGATCCGCTCGATCACCTCCGCCGGCGTCAGCTCGCCGTCACAGCCGGCGCCGAAGACCGCGCCGAGCAGCGCGACGCCGCGCTCCGCGAGCAGCGGCGCGGCGGCGAGGCAGACGGCGTCGGCGAGCGGGCTGCGCAGCCCGTCCTCGTCGCCGTGGGCGAGCATGTCACCGCCGACATCGGTCAGCACGATCAGGTCGCAGCCGAGCCGGCTCGCCGCGTCGGCGAGGCTCGCGGCGATCGCCGCCGGTCCGTCGTTGGGGTCGAGCAGCAGGACGGGCTCGCCGAGATGGCGGGCCATGTGCGACTCGGCGAAGAAGAAGCCGCCCGGCCCGGTCGTATCGGCCTCTGCCAGCGCGGCATGCGCGTTCAGCGGCCGCGCGCCGTCGAGCTCGCTGATCCGGCGTGGACCGGGCAGCGGGTCGATCGGGCGGCGCTCCCAGGTCAGCCCGCCGACGACCGCCGGCGTGCCGAGCGCCTGCGCGAGCTCGGCGACGACGAGCGCGCCGACGACATCGCCCCCGCCCCCGATGCCGACGGCAAGGACCCGCTCGGCCGCGCCGAGCGCCGCGAGCAACTAGTTAGACAAGCGCTGGGATGTTGCCGTCGGCGATCGCGCGGATCTCCTCGGCGGCGCGCTCGAACTCGTCGTCGGAGAGCACCGGCGTGCCCTCGAACGGGAGGTCTCGCTGCAGCTCGAGCCACGAGCGACAGCCGCCGTACTCGTCCTTGACGCGGACCGTGACCGGGCGCGGGATGCGGTACGTGCGCAGCAGCAGGACATGGAGCGGATGACGGCGCTTCCAGTCCAGACGCTTCTCGGCGTAGTCGGTGCTCCAGACGTAGAACGGCGACAGCGCGTCGACGCAGCGCGGGTCGGTGATCGTGAAGTGATCGGCCAGCTCGGCCCAGGCGCGGATGCGAACGCGGTCGGGCTGCGGGAGCGGGCTCAGGCCGCCTGCGTGGAGCGCCTGCGTGGGCGGCTCGCCCTCGGCCCAGACGCCTTCCTCGAGCGCACGAGCGAGCTCGGGCACGTGCGACTCGCGCACGCAGTCTCCCCGCTGGTGGTCGAACGTGGGGTACAGGAAGAAGCGGTCGTGCTCGACCCGAAAGCGCTTTTCGGACTCACGAATTCCACCCTTGCGCAGGGTGATGAGTTGCTCGCCTTCGGCGAGCGCGCGGACGGTAACCGCCCATTCCTTGAACGCAATTGGCATAGAACAACCCCGACGACGACCGGACGATAGAGCGCAACGAAACGAAACGACCCGTCGCCCCGAACCAAACCACGATCCGGACAACGGGATTGATGAGATTGTTCCACAGGTTCGCACAAATGACCAAATATCCCTGCAAATACGGGGATTTCAATTGTGATTGTCAGCCGTCGAGGCTGATGCCGGCGAAGGCTTCGAGCGCCTCGGCGAGCGCCACGAAGTCGTCGCCGGCGCGCCCGCGCGCCATCGCGGCGACGAGCACGTCGCGCGCTCGCCCGGCGGCGGCGAAGGGGACCTCCGCGACCTGCGCCTCCTCGAGGCAGAGGCGGACGTCCTTGAGCATGTGCTCGAGCTTGAAGAGCGTCGTGTAGTCGTGGGCGCGCATCGGGCCGGCCTTCAGCTCGAGCATCGCCGAGCCGCCCGAGCCCTTGCTCATGACCGCGATCAGCGCGTCGAGGTCGACCCCGGTCGCCTGGCCGACGAGCAGCGCCTCGGCGACGGTCGCGCAGTTCGCGGCGGCGACGGCGTTGTTGATGAGCTTGACCGTCTCCCCATGACCGAGCGGGCCGACGTGGACGACGAGATCGCCCATGATCCGAAACAGCGGCTCGGCGCGGGCGTAGTCCGCCTCGCTGCCGCCGGCCATGATCGTCAGCGTGCCGTCCCGCGCCTTCGGCGAGGAGCCGGTGACCGGCGCGTCGAGCAGCGACAGGCCGCGCGCGGCGAGCTCGGCGCCGATCGCCCGCGTCTGGGCCGGCGAGATCGTCGACATGTCGACGCACAGCGTGCCCGGCGCGGCGCCCTCCGCGACGCCCCGCTCGCCGAGCAGCACGTCGCGCACCTGGTCGCCGTCGACGACCATCGTGATGACGATCTCGCTCGCCGCGCCGACGTCGCCCGGTGCGTCGACGACCGTGCCGCCGTGCTCGCCGGCCCACGCCTCGGCGGTCGCGCGCGTGCGGTTGAAGACCGTCAGCTCGTGGCCGGCGCGGGCGAGGTTCGCCGCCATCCGCGAGCCCATGATGCCGAGCCCGACGAAACCGACGCGAGCTGGGGCGGGGTCAGGCGCCATCCGGGGATGCTAGATGGTGGTTCTGGCGCGGTCGCTGCATCGGTGATCGGTCCGGCGCCTGCGCGAGAGCCGGCCCTCGCGCACGGCATCGATGAAGGAGTGGTGAGCGAGCGCTGCTGGACGGTCGTGGCGCTCTAGGTGCGACATGCGCCCCAAGCTCGACAGGACCACGACGAAAAACACGGCGGTCACGCTGAGACGGTCGCATTGCCGCCTCCGTCGGCCTAACAGCCGTCTCGACGCGAGCGCCGGCGCGCAGTCCGGCCCGCCGCCGGCGTCACGTCCCCGCCCCCAGCCTCTCCCTCATCGATGCCGTTTGCGGCTAGACGGGCGCCTCGCCGTGCCCGTACCCGCCGCCGCCGGGCGTCTCGAGCGCGAGACGGTCCCCCGCCGCGAGCTCGCCGCTGGCCTTGGCGGGGAGCTCCTCGCCGTTGAGCAGGTTGCGCCCGCGCGCGCCGGGCCCGCCGCCCGCCGCGCCGGGCGGCGAATGGCGGCGTCGCTCGGTGATCAGCGCGTAGGACATCGGCGCGAGCGCCTCGAGCTCGCGCACGATCCCGTCGCCGCCGCGGTGGCGGCCCGCGCCGCCGGAGCCGCGGCGGATCGCATGGCGCACGACGCGCAGCGGGAACTCCAGCTCGAGCGCCTCGACCGGGGTGTTGAGCGTGTTCGACATCGCGACGTGGACGCCGCTCGGCCCGTCGGCGTCGGCGCACGCGCCCTGCCCGCCGCCGAGCGTCTCGTAGTACGTGAACACCTCGGTGCCGAGCGTGATGTTGTTCATCGTGCCCTGCCCGAGCGCGCACCCGAAGGCGGCGAGCACGAGGTCAGCGACGCGGCTGGAGGTCTCGACGTTGCCGCCCGCGACCGCCGGCGCCGGTCCTCCGCCGGACGGCGCACGCGCGTTGAGCAGCGAGCCCTCGGGCACGCGCACCTCGATCGGCCGGTACGCGCCGGCGCTCGGCGGGACGTCGGGGTCGGTCAGCACGCGGACGGCGAAGTACGCCGCCGAGCGCGTTACGGCGAGCGGGCAGTTGAGGTTGCCGCCGTGCTGGGCGGCGCTGCCGGCGAAGTCGAGGATCAAGCGGTCGCCGGCGACGGTCGCGAGCACGCGCAGCTCGATGTCGCCGTCGATGCCCTCGAGCACGTCGCGCGCCTCCCGCGGCCCGTCGGGCAGCGCCGCGATGCATGCGCGCGTGCGGCGCTCGGCGTAGTCGAGCACGGCGGCGGTCGCCTCGCGCAGCGCGTCCGCGCCGAGCCGCTGCGCGAGCTCGAGCAGGCGCCGCGCGCCGAGCCGGTTGGCGGCGAGCTGGGCGCGCAGGTCGGCGCGTCGCTGGTCGGGCTGGCGCATCCGCGCGGCGAGCTCGTCGATCGCGGCCTCGTCGAGCACGCGCGGGGCGATCACGACGCCCTCCTCGTCGAGCGTCGTCGAGTCGGCCGGCATCGAGCCCGGCACGCGGCCGCCGACGTCGGCGTGGTGGGCGCGGTTGGCCGCGAAGCCGAGCAGCTCGCCGTTCTCGAGCACGGGCGTGATGACCGTGATGTCCGGCAGATGCGTGCCGCCGCGGAACGGGTCGTTGAGGATCCACGGGCGCCCCGCCGAGTGATCCTCGTCGAGCACCGCCGCGACCGCGGCCGGCATCGCGCCGAGGTGGACCGGGATGTGCTCGGCCTGCATGACCATCTCGCCGGCGGCGTCGAACAGCGCGCTCGAGCAGTCGCGGCGCTCCTTGATGTTCGCCGAATGCGCGCTGCGCACAAGCACGGCGCCCATCTCCTCGCAGGCCGCGCGCAACGCGCCGCCGACGACCTGCAGGTCGATCGGATCGAGCGTCACGAGGCGCGCTCCAGCACGATCGTGCCGGCCTCGTCGACGGCGCCCGACCAGCCCGGCGGGACGGCGAGCGTCGCCTCGGCGAGCTCGCAGATCGCCGGGCCCTCCAGGCGCTCGCCGGCCGCCGGCTCGCCGCGCACGATCTCGGCGTCGTGCTCGGCGCCGGCAAAGACGACCGTCCGGCGCCCGCGCGACGACCCGGCCGCCTCGCCCAGCGCGAGGTCGAGGCGTGGGCCCGGCACGCGCGCCGTCACGCGCACCGTCACGACCTCGATCGCGGCGTCCGCGTCGATGTGGCCGTAGCGCTCCTCGTGCAGCGCCTCGAACGCCGCGCGCACGCTGCGCACGCCTGCGTCGCGCAGGTCGCGCACGGTCAGCTCGTGCGCCTGGCCGCGGTAGCGCGCGTCGTAGGCGACCTCGAACTGCGTCTCGCCATCAGCCTGCGAGCCGAGCGTCGCCTGCGCCACGCGGGCGAGCTCGCCGCCCGCGTCCGCCAGCGCTCCGTCCGTCAGCGCGTCGCCCGCGAGCAGGACCGTGCGCTGCTCGTTCGCGCGCCGGTCGGCGGCCGCCAGGCCCAGCGCGCTGAGCACGCCCGAGGCGCGCGGGCAAAGGATCGTCGTCATCCCGAGATCGTCGGCGATCGCCGCGGCATGCAGCGGGCCCGCGCCACCGAACGCCAGCAGCGCGAAGCGGCGCGGGTCGATGCCCTGCTCGACGGTCATCACGCGCAGCGCCCGCACCATCTCGGCGTTCGCGACGCGCACGATGCCCTCCGCGCAGGCGAGCAGCTCCAGCCCGAGCTCGTCCGCCAGCGCGGCGACGGCCCGCTGCGCCGCCGCGCGGTCGAGCGCCACGCCACCGGCGAGCGGCGCGTCGGCAGCGAGCCGGCCGAGCAGGAGGTTGGCATCGGTCACCGTCGGCTCCTCGCCGCCGCGGCCGTAACACGCCGGTCCGGGGATCGCGCCCGCGCTGCGCGGGCCGACGCGCAGCGCCCCGCCCGGATCGCGCCACGCGACCGAGCCGCCGCCGGCCCCGACCGTGTGGATGTCGACCATCGCGAGCGCCAGCGGCCGACCGCCGATCTCACGGCCCGCGGTTTCGCGGACGACCCCGCGCTCGACGACGCAGACATCGCACGACGTGCCGCCCATGTCGAAGCAGACGAGGTCCTCGCGCCCGCTGCGGCGCGCGACGAGCGCCGCGGCGGCGGCGCCCCCGGCCGGGCCCGACAGCACGGTGAAGGCGGCGTGGCGCGCAGCCAGCGAGGCCACCGCCAGGCCGCCGCTGGACTGCATGATCCGCGGCTCGGGCAGCCCCGCGTCGTCGGCGCGCTCGAGCAGGCGTTCGAGGTAGCGGCGCAGCAACGGCGAGAGCGCGGCGTCGACCTCCGTCGTCGCTGCGCGCTCGTACTCGCGAAACGTCCCGACGACGTCGTGTGAGAGCGAGACGTGGACGTCGGGCAGGGCCTCCGCGAGCGCCGCTCCGATCGCCCGCTCGTGCTGCGGGTGCGCGTAGGCGTGCAGCAGCACGACCGCGACCGCCTCGGGTTCGAGCGCCGCGACCTCGTCGACGAGCGCGCTCGGATCGCCGAGCGCGTGACGCACGCCGTCCGGATCGCAGCGCTCGCGCGCACCGACCCGTCGTTCGGACGGCACGAGCGGCGCCGGGCGCGCCGCGCAGAGGCGATAGAGGTCGGCGCGCGCCTGGCGGCCGAGCTCGACGACGTCCTCGAAGCCCTCCGTCGCGACGAGCACGGTGCGCGCGCCGCGTCCCTCGAGCAGCGCGTTCGTCGCGACCGTCATGCCGTGCGCGAACGCCGCGACGTCGGCCGCGGACGCGCCGGCGCGCTCGAGCGCGAGGCCGACGGCGGACATGACGCCCTGCGACTGATCGTCGGGGGTCGTCGGAGCCTTCGCGGTGACGAGCCGCCCGCCGCTTGCGAGGACCGCGTCGGTGAACGTCCCGCCGACGTCGACGCCGAGCAGCACGGTCGTTAGGGCCGCGCGCGGGCGACGTCGGCGGCGACGTCCTGCGCCCCGGCGATGACACCGGAGCGCAGGACGCCGCCGCCGGCGCTGCGCGGGGGGCCGGGCCGGACGACATGAGGCATCGGCCTATCTAAGCCGATGGGGGCCGCCCGGAGGGCGGCCGCTGGCGGGTGCTAGGCAGCCATCGGCTGCTGAAGATCGATCTCCTCGGTCTCGGCGAGGTGCTGGTGTGACGGGCAGTAGCCGTTGTGCGGCAGCGGCATCCGCTGGCAGGGGGTGCCGCGACGCGTCGTGGCACGGCACTCGAGCGGGTTGCCGTGAATGTCGTAGCCGTGCTGCGGCTGCTGCGCAAGCCACTCCTCGGCGGCTCCGACGTAGGCCGACACGACATGCCACACGCGCGGCTGAGCGCCGATCGGGAAGTTCATCCGGATGTCGTTGAACAGCGTCCGCGCGGGCCGTGCGAAGTAGTGGCGGTCGGTCGCAAGGCGCTCGATCGTGGTCTCGCAGGCACGCAGCACGTGTGCGTGGCCATCCTTCGCGGCCGGAGAGCGGTCGATATGGGGGGACAGCTCCCGGTAGATCGCGCGGCTGAACTGGTACATGGGCTCCGGATCTCCTTTCCTTGTGCTGCGAGCAGGCTGGCGCGCCTGCGTGAAGGTAAGAACGATCCCAATGTTGAGTTCGTATTAAGCCGGGATAGCGGCCTCAGTCCCACAGCGCGGACGCCGGCCGCTCGTCGAGGCCGACCGTCGTGTGCCGGTGGTCGCGCGCCGGATCGACGGCCGGGAAATCGGTGCGTTGGTGCGCGCCGCGGCTCTCCTCGCGCGCCAGCGCACAGCGGGCGATCAGCCGTGCGAGCGGATGTGGATCGTCGAGCAGGCGCTCGAGGCCGTCGCGCGTGCGCACGATCCCGGCGTCGCGCCAGAGCGCCTCCTGCGTCGAGCGCGCGGGCAGGTCGAGCGGGGGGATTGCCTGCGGCGGATCGGTCGCCCCCGCCGGCTCGGGCTCGTCGAGGCCCGCCTCGGCGGCGCGCGCGCCGTACACGAAGCACTCGCTCAGCGAGTTCGAGGCCAGCCGGTTGGCGCCGTGCAGCCCGGTGCACGACGTCTCCCCGACGGCGTACAGGCCCGGCACGGTGGTGCGGCCGTGGAGGTCGCAGACGACGCCGCCCATCATGTAGTGCGAGGCCGGCGAGACGGGGATCATCTCGCTCGTCGGGTCCAGGCCGGCCTCCTGCAGCGCCGACACGACGTTCGGAAACAGCGACGGGTCGACGCCGCGCATGTCGAGGCCGACCGACGTCGCGCCGCTCGCATCGAGCAGCGCCGCGATCGCGCGGGCGACCTCGTCGCGCGGCGCAAGCTCCTCGACGAAGCGCTCGCCGTCGGCGCCGTGCAGCGTCGCGCCCTCGCCGCGGATCGCCTCCGTCACGAGGAAGCCCTCGCGCCCCGCGACGCCGACGACCGCGGTCGGGTGAAACTGGAGGAACTCGAGATCGGCGAGCTCGGCGCCCGCGGCATGGGCGATCGACATCCCGATCCCCAGCGACCCGGGCGGGTTCGTCGTGCGCGACCACAGCGCCGCGGCACCGCCCGTGGCGAGGATCGTGGCGCGCGCGCGGACCGCGCCGCCGTCCTCGAGCAGGACCCCGTGGCAGCATCCGTCGTCCATCCAGGCGGCCGCGGCGCGGGCGCCCTCGACGACCGTGATGCGCGGCTCGTCGACGACGAGCGCCGACAGCTGGCGCACGACGCGCCGGCCGGTCGCGCTGCCGCCGGCGTGGACGACGCGGCGGACGGAGTGTCCGCCCTCCAGCCCGAGCCGCAGGACGCCGCGCCGGTCGGCGTCGAAGCGCACCCCCATGCGCTCGAGGTCGCGGACGCAGGCCGGCGCCTCGCGGACGAGCACCTGCGCCGCCGATCGGCGGACGAGGTCGCGTCCGGCGGCCTCGGTGTCGGCGAGGTGCAGGCCGAAGGAGTCCTCGACGGCCAGCGCGGCCGCGATCCCGCCCTGCGCCCAGTAGCTCGCCGTCTGGGCCAGCGGGGTCGCCGAGACGAGCACCACGGACGCGCCCGCACGGGCGGCGATCAGCGCCGCGTAGAGCCCGGCCCCACCGGCGCCGACGACCGCGAGGTCGCTGCTGATCACCGGTTCGTCGAGCACCTGCGGGTACCGTATCCAGATGTCCGACCCGGTCCTGTTCCGCCACCCGTCGTCGCTGGAACACGACACCGGGGCGCATCCGGAGAACGCGCGCCGGATCGTCGCGATCGAGCGTGCGCTCAGCGAGCGCGACTGGCTCGGCTGGGACGTGCGCACGTCGCCGGCGGCGGCGCGCGAGCAGATCGCTCGCGTCCACGCGCCGCAACACATCGACCGGATCGAGGCGATCTCGCGGCGCGGCGGCGCGATGATCGACATGGACACCGTCGTCAGCGCGGGCTCGTTCGAGGCGGCGCTGCACGCCGCCGGCGGCGCGATCGCGCTCGTCGACACGTTGCTCGGCGCCGAGGGCGCGCCCGCCGCCGCGTCGCTGCAGCGCCCCCCGGGACACCACGCCGAGCCGGCTCAGGCGATGGGCTTCTGCCTGTTCGACAACGTCGCCGTCGGAGCGCAGCACGCGCTCGACGCCCACGACGCGCGGCGCGTGATGATCTTCGACTTCGACGTCCACCACGGCAACGGGACGAACGCGATCTTCCATGACCGCGACGACGTCCTGTTCTGCTCGATCCACCAGTCGCCGCTGTATCCGGGCACCGGCCCCGCGAGCGACGTCGGCCACGGTCGCGGCGAGGGCTTCACGGTGAACATGCCGGTGCCCGGCGGATCGGGCGATGCCGTCTTCCTGTCGCACGTCGAGCACGTCGTGCGGCCGCTCGCCCGCCTGTACGAACCCACCCTGCTGCTGCTGTCGGCCGGCTACGACGCCCACGCCGCCGATCCGCTCGCCGGCTGCAGCGTGACGGACGGCGGCTACCGCTCGCTCGCGGCGCTACTGCGCGCGACGGCCGACGAGCTCGGCGTGCCGCTCGGGCTCGTGCTCGAGGGCGGCTACGACCTCGGGGCTTTGTCGCGCTCGGTCGTCGCGACACTGGAGGCGATCGGCGCGCCCGAGCCGGCGCCGCCCGCGGTCGTCGAGCCGCATCCGCTCGCCGAGCGCGCGCGCGAGCGGCTGGCGGCGAGGCACTGGCCGGCGATGGCGTCGGCGTAGGGCCCGGACGCGGACGCGGACGCGGGCGAGGGCGCTGGCGCGGACGAGGGCGCTGGCGCGGGTGAACGGCATCGCTGAGGAAGGCGGGTTCGAGCGGCTGGGGTGGGTTGCGTGCGGGCGCGTTCGCATGGAGAAGTGACGCCCCGACGGATCGCGGTCCGATGGGTGTCGATTCTCCATGAGATGCGCGGAGAATTGACCGCGCTGGCGGGCGGAGCGCTCGGGTTGTCAGTTCTCCATGCGCGGGCGAGCTCGGCGCCCACGGCTGCCGCTCAGTCCGGCGGCTCGGGGACCTGCGCCTCGATGATCGTCCGCGTGCGCGGCATCGTGGCGGCGGTCGTCGTCCTCGAGGGCGCCGTCGTCTCCGTCGTGCGCTCGCGCGACGGGGTCGTCGAGCGTGAGGTGGTCGTCCGGGCGGCGACCGAGGTCGTCGCGGTCGACGTGCGCTTGGCCGAGCTCGTTCCGGTCGAGCGCTTCGAGGTCGTGACGGTCGAGCCGGTCGCCGGCGCTGCGGCCGTCGCGGTCGTCTCGACGACGGCCGCCGGCGTCGTACCAGCGGGAGACGGATCGTCGCCGGTGAGCTTCACGAAGGCGAACGCCAGCAGCGCGCCGGCGAGGGCGATCATCGCGCCGACGGCGACCGTCGGCAGCTGCCAGTTCGGCGTCGGCGCCAGGCGGGTGCGCGCCGGCGCGCCGCATTCCAGGCACCAGTCCTGCTCGGGTCCGAGCGCCGAGCCGCAGCGCGGGCAGGGCATCGAGCCGGGCTCCGGAAGGTTGGCGGGACCTCGAGGGGTGCTCACGGACGCTCGCTAGGAGCCGTCGTCGTGAGCGTCCGGCGGCCGCAGCGCCTGGGTCGGTTGGGAAGCCTGCGACGGTCGCTGCAAGGGCGTCGGAGGCGGTTGCGGCGGTCCGGCGATCGCGCCGCCGACCTCGCCCATCGCGCGTGGACCGCCGATCTGAAGGCCGCAGTTCGGGCAGAAGTTCGATTCGCTGGCATGCAGCGCTCCGCACCGCGCGCACGAGGTGATCCCCGGCTCGCGCAGCTCGTGCAGCGGCCGGCGGTCGTCGAGCACGCGTTCCAGCGAGCGCAGCTCCTCGTCGACGGCGGCGAGCGCGCCGAGCTTCGCGTCGACGAGGTCGGGCCGGTCGCGGCCGAAGCGGCGCATGTCGAACATCAGACCGCCGACATCACGGAAGGCGAGCTCGCGGGTGCGCCGCAGGAAGCGCAGGCGCCGGCGCAGCCGGCCGCGATCGCGGAAGCTCGCCTGCTCGCCGGGGCCGTCGCGGACGACGACCTGCGTCCGCTCCTCGCGGCGCCCATGCTGCAGGCCGGCAGGCAGTCGGAGCTGTAGACCGCTGAGGCCACGGCGCGGTGAGCCGGAGTCGCGGCGGCGGAAGAAGCGCTGCATCGGTCCGGTCATGACGAAGAGGCACCGGGCGATGACACGGCCAGCGCCTGGGCGGGCGAGTATAGCGGCGGTGGCGGACCCCCTTCGCAGAGCCAGCGCCAGGCTGAGGCGACGCGTGCCGCCAGCGCTTCCGCCGAGTACTCGAGCGCTCGCGCGCGTCCCGCGATGCGCGGATCGGAGTCCTCTAGATGGGGTGCGAGCGCGGCGCGCCAGGACTCGAGCTCCCACTCCGCGCAGTACGTGCCCGCGATCCCCGCCATGGCTTCGGGGTGCGCACCGGTCGGTCGCGCGAGCACCGGCACGTCGCACGCGAGCGCCTCGACGCAGGCGAGCCCGAACGTCTCCCAGTCCGATGGGCAGACGACTGCGTTGGCGGCGTTGACCCAGGTCGGGACCTCCTCCGGCGCGATCGCCCCGAGCGTCAGCAGCTGCGCCTCGTCGCCGACGAGCTGGCGCGCGCGGTCGAAGCGCTTGCTTGCGCGCGCGGGGTCGTAGGGGAACAGCACGTAGCGCCCGTCGAGCCCGAGGCCGAGGCGCTCGCGCGCGGCGCGGCGATCGATCGGCCGGAAGCGCTCGACGTCGATGCCGCACGGGAGGATCGCGACGTCGCGCCGCACCCCGGCGCCGGGCACCTTGGCCGCGAACTCGCACGTCGGCGTGCCGATCAGGTCCATCCGTCCGAGCACGGCCTTCGTGACCGGGCGCGAGCGCGGGTGGTAGAGGTCGTTGCCGTGCAGGGTCACGAGGCGATGGCGCGCGTTGACCGCCAGCGAGGGCCAGGCGGTGAGGCCGAAATGGGAGTGCACGACGTCGAAGCGCCGACCGCTGAACCTGCGGCGTAGATCGCGCGCGGCGCGGGCATAGCTGCGCGTGCCGCCGGGAACGAACGCGTACAGCTCGACATCGAGGTCGTCGATCCGCTGCAGGGCGCGGACCTGGTCGCGCACGAAGCTGCCGAGTGCCGGCCGGGCGCTGGACGGATACATGTTCGTGACGACGAGCGCGTGCATCGGGGGTTGCGCTCATTCAACAGAGTCGGCGCGGTCCGTCCGCCGATTTGTCACAGACGCGCGTAGATCCGTCACGCGCTGCGGCGCAGCATCGGTGCGGCACACCACGTTCCCCTGGAGGCCGCACATGCCGTATCGCACGATGGGTTGGATCCACGCACGCATCGCCCGCCTGTGGCGCGAGCAGGCGGGGCAGGGCACGGTCGAGTACGTCGGCCTGATGCTCCTGCTCGCCGCGCTGCTGACGGGCGTCGTCGTCGCCGCGAAGGGCATGAAGGACGGCGGCGGCCTGGCGAGCACGATCGCCGCCAAGCTCAAGGAGACGATCGATTCGGTGGGCAAGAAGTAGCCCCGGTACGCCTCTGCGAACATCCGCTCGTGCCCGCCGCGCCCCAACGCACGGCCCCGATCGGGGTCTTCGACTCCGGCGTCGGCGGGCTGACGGTCCTGCACGAGCTGCTCGTCGCCTTGCCGCAGGAAGACTTCCTGTACCTCGGCGACTCGGCGCGCTTCCCGTACGGGGACCGCACGCCGGCCGAGCTGCGCGCCTTCAGCCGGCAGATCGCCGACGCGCTGATCGAGCGCGGTGCGAAGCTGATCGTCGTCGCCTGCAACTCGGCGACGTCGAGCGCGCTGGCGGACCTCGTCGCCTACGTCGCCGCCGGCGGCCACGGAGTCGACGTCATCGGCGTCGTCGGGCCGGAGTCCAACCTCGCCGTCGCGCAGACGCGCAACGGGCGCATCGGCGTGCTCGCGACGCCGGCGACCGTGGCCAGCGGCGCCTACGAGCGCGCGGTGCTCGCGGCCGACGGGCTCGTGCGGCTGACGAGCGTCGCCTGCCCGCAGCTGGCCCGCATCTCGCAGGACGGCGCGCCGATCACGGAGGCCGACGTGACGCTTGCCCGCGAGTACTGCGCGCCGCTGCGCGACGCCGGCGTCGACACCGCGATCCTCGGCTGCACGCACTATCCGTTCGTGCGCCCGCTGCTGCAACGCCTGCTCGGCCCGCAGGTCACGCTGATCACCTCGGGCACCGCGATCGCGCGTCGCGTGCAGCACGCGCTGGCGACGCGCGAGCTCGCCACGCCCAACAGCGGCGAGGGCCGCTACGGCTTTCTGTGCACGGGCGACGCGGAGGTGTTCGCCGAGATCGGCTCGCGCTTCCTGCAGCTGCCGATGGGCGCAGTCGAACATGTCGAGCTCCCGATCGAGGTACCCGCATGACCGACGTTGTCGCCCGCTCGAACGACCGCGCTCCGCACGACCTGCGCCCGACGACGATCGCGCCGCATTTCGTCAAGCCGGCGGCGGGCTCGGCGCTCATCACGCAGGGCGAGACGCGCGTGATCTGCACCGCGTCCGTGCAGGAGAGCGTCCCGCGCTGGATGGCGGGCCAGGGCCGCGGCTGGGTGACCGCCGAGTACGGGATGCTCCCGGCGTCGACCGGGGATCGCAAGGCGCGCGACATCAGCAAGGGGCGCCTCGACGGTCGCAGCGTCGAGATCCAGCGCCTGATCGGGCGCTCGATCCGCGGCGTGATCGACTTCTCGGCGCTCGGTGAGCGCACGATCTACCTCGACTGCGACGTCCTCACCGCCGACGGCGGGACGCGCTGCGCGTCGATCACGGGCGCCTACGTCGCGCTCGACCTCGCGATCCGCAAGCTGATCGCGGACGGCCTGCTCGAGCGCTCGCCGCTGACCGGAAGCGTGGCCGCGGTCTCGTGCGGGATCGTCGAGGGCGTCCCGTTGCTGGACCTCGACTACTCCGAGGACTCGACCGCCGAGGTCGACGCGAACGTCGTGATGACCGGCGAGGGCGGGCTGATCGAGGTGCAGGCGACCGCCGAGCGCACGCCGCTGTCGCGCGCCCATCTCGACGATCTGCTCGCGCTCGCGGGCGCCGGCATCGAGCAGCTGCGCATCGTGCAGGCGCAGGCCGTGGTGTGAGACTCATCCTCGCGACGCGCAACGCGCACAAGCTGCGCGAGTTCGAGGCGCTGATGGTGCCGCACGAGATCGTCGCGCTGCCGGACGAGGTCGTGCTGCCGCCGGAGACAGCCGACACGTTCGCGGGCAACGCGCTGGGCAAGGCGCACGCGGCCGCGCAGGCCACCGGGCTGCCGGCGATCGCCGACGACTCGGGGATCGAGTCGGCGGCGCTCGGCGGCGCGCCCGGCGTGCGCTCGGCGCGCTACGCCGGCGAGGCCGCGACCGACGAGCAGAACCTCGACAAGCTCCTGCGCGAGGCGTCGTCGGGCTCGGCGCTGGCCTACGTCTGCGCGCTCGCATACGTCGACCGCGAGGGGCGCGAGCAGGTCGTCGAGGGACGCTGCAGCGGCACGCTCGCGGCGCAGCCGCGCGGCAGCGGTGGCTTTGGCTACGACCCGGCGTTCGTGCCCGACGACATCGCCGACGGGCGCACGATGGCCGAGCTCGACCCAGCCGAGAAAAATGCGATCAGCCACCGCGGGCGGGCGGTCCGGGCGCTGCTCGCCCAGCTGGACGCGTAGACGCGATGGCCGGCCCGCTGATCGCCGCCGCCAACCCGCGTCGCAACGGGTCGGTGAAGACCCGAGCTGCCGCGCTCTCGATCGCGTCCAACGCGCTGCTGATCGCGCTGAAGCTCGTCGCCGCCGCGCTGACGGGCTCGGTCGCGATCCTGACCGAGGCGATGCATTCGTCGATCGACCTGATCGCCTCGTTCGTCGCCTACTTCTCGGTCCGAACGGCCGACAAGCCGGCCGACGCCGAGCATCCCTACGGGCACGACAAGATCGAGAACCTCGCGGCCGCGATCGAGGCGCTGCTGATCCTCGTCGGCTCGGGCGTGATCATCTTCGAGTCGGTGCGCCGCCTGTCGGACGGCGCCGAGGTCCACTCGCTCGGGATCGGCATCGCTGTGATCGCCTTCTCGATCGTCGCCAACGTCGTCGTCTCGACGGTGCTCGCGAGGCGGGCGCGCGAAACCGAGTCGCCCGCGCTCGAGGGCGATGCTGCGCACCTGCGGACGGATGCCGCGACGTCCGCCGCCGTGCTCGTCGGACTGATCGTCGTGCAGTTCACCGGCGTGACCTGGCTGGACCCGATCATCGCGCTCGTCGTCGCGGCGGCGATCGTCACGGCCGGCGTGCGGCTGCTGGCGCGCGCCTCGCGCGTGCTCGTCGACGAGGCGTTGCCGGCCGAGGAGCTTGACGCCGTCAAGGCGACGATCGAGGAGTTCGGGCCGCGCGGGGTGTGCGGGTTTCACAAGCTGCGGGCGCGCCGTGCCGGGTCGCGGCGCTACATCGACCTGCACGTCCAGTTCATCGGCGGCACGACGCTCGAGGCCGCCCACGCGACCGCCCACGACCTGCAGGACGCGATCCGCCAACGCCTGCGCGGAGCGGACGTGCTGATCCACCTCGAGCCCGAGGGCAGCGTCCACCCCGGGACGGAGATCCGGGCGTGATGCGGCGCGCCTGCGTCAGCGCAGGTTGATCGCGGCTGACAACCCGACGGCGATCGCGACCGCGCCGTAGCCGTTGTAGCCCGCCAGGAACAGGAGCAGGGCCGTGATGAAGGCAGCGCCGACCGTGACGAGCCATGCGATCCTGTTGAAGGACACGGACCCATCCTCGCCGATCGGCAGCGGTCCGGTCGCGCTGCTAGCTTCGGCGCGTCCGTTTGATCCGCCTGCAGCACAAGGAGCACCACTCGTGACGAAGTCACAGCTCGTCGACGCAGTTGCCGCCCGCACCGACCTGACGCGCAGGCAGGCCGCCGATGCGGTTGACGCCGTGCTCGACACCATGGAGGACGTTCTCAGCCGTGGCGGGGAGGTGGCGCTCGCCGGCTTCGGCAAGTTCACCGTCGCCGAGCGGGCGGCGCGCCACGGCCAGCACCCGCGCACCGGCGAGGCGATGGAGATCCCCGCCGCGCGCGTGCCGAAGTTCGTCGCTGCCTCGAACCTCAAGCAGGCCGTCCGTCGGTAGTGGTTCGGACCGCGAGCGACCAGTGCAGGCGGCGGGTCGCGCCGCGATCGACCGCGTGACGGCGCCCTTCGCCGACCGGCTCGCCGAGCGCGTCGCCGCGCGCGAGTCACAGATCGTCCTCGGGATCGACCCCGACCCAGCCCAGCTGTGGCCGGAGGCGCTCGCGCATGTCCCGGCCGACGGCTCGCCCGCGCGCCGTGCCGCGGCCGCAGTGCGCGCGCACTGCGTGGCGCTGATCGACGCTGCCGGCCCGGCCTGCGTCGCGGTCAAGCCGCAGCTCGCCTGCTTCGAGCGCCTCGGCGCCGACGGCTGGGCGGCGCTCGCCGAAACCGTCGCCCACGCGCGCGAGCGCGGCCTGCTCGTGCTCGCCGACGGCAAGCGCGGCGACATCTCGATCTCCGCCACGGCCTACGCGCAGGCGCTCGTCGGGGCGACGCCGACGCCGTTCGGCGAGGTCGAGGGCCTCGGCGCCGACGCGTTCACCGCCAACCCGCTGCTCGGCGTCGACTCGCTACAACCGCTCGTCGACGGCGCCCGCGCGGCCGGCGCCGGCGTGTTCGTGCTCGTGCGGACCTCCAACCCGGGCGCGGCCGACGTCGAGGACCTCGCGCTCGCCGGCGGGCGGGGCGCCGTCTGGGAGACGCTCGCGCAGATCGTGGCCGGCTTAGCGTCGCCGCTGGGGCCGCTGAGCGGGTTGTCGGACGTCGGCGCGGTCGTCGGCGCGACGGTGCCCGAGCACGTCGCGCGGATGCGCGAGCTGATGCCGCACGCACCGTTCCTGCTGCCGGGCATCGGCGCTCAGGGCGGGCGCGTCGAGGACCTCGCGCCGGCGTTCGCCGCCGGTCGCGCCGGCGGCCTCGTGAGCGCGTCGCGCTCGATCGCCGGCGCCCACGAGACGGGGGGCGGAGCGCCGCCCGCCGCCGCCCGCGCGGAGGCCGAGCGGCTGCGGGAATCCGCATGGTCGCTGGCATGAACGGCCGACGCACAGCCGGCGCCGTATGCTGGTCGAAGGATGGAGGCGATCGATCCTGCGCGCTATGTGCTGCCTGCTTTGCTTGCGCTGATGATCGTCGGGAGCTTCGTCATCCTCGTGACGAGCGGCGGCGGTGGCGAGCCGGCCGGCGCGGTCGACCGGCCGGCCCCGTCGAGCAGCACGCCGACGAAGGAGCCGGCAGCGGCGACGGCTCCCGTGCGCCGCTTCGCGACCGTCAAGCAGGGCGACACCGCGACGTCGATCGCCGACGCCGCAGCGATCACGACCGATCGCCTGATCGAGCTCAACCCCAGCATCGACCCCGAGTCGCTGCGGGTCGGGCAGACGCTCAAGCTCGCACCGTGAGCGCCCGGATCGCGCTGGTCGGGGCAGTGTTCGCACTGCTCCTGACGACGTCGAGCGCCGTCGCCCAGACGCCGTCCGGGGCGCCGCGCCTGCAGGGGGCGAAGGCGGCGGTCGTGATCGAGACCTCGACCGGCGACGTGCTGTTCTCGCACAACGGCTCGCTGCGTCGCCAGATCGCCTCGGCGACGAAGCTCATGACGGTGCTCGTCGCCCTCCAGCGGACCGATCTCGACGACGTCTACAGCGCGGTCCCGTACAGCGCCCAGCCGGCCGAGTCGCAGATCGGGCTGCGCCCGGGCGAGCGCATGAGCGTCCGCGATCTGCTCCGTGCTGCGCTGCTGCCGAGCGCCAACGACGCCGCCGAGACGCTCGCGGTCGGCACGATGGCGTCGACCAGCGCGTTCGTCGCCGAGATGAACCGCCGCGCCGTCGCGCTCGGCCTGGCCCACACGAACTACGCGAACCCGATCGGGCTCGACGACCCGAAGAACTACTCCAGCGCGCGCGACCTCGCGAAGCTCGCGGTCCGGCTGCGCGGCTACGAGTTCTTCCGCCGCACGGTCGATCTGCCGAGCGCCGTCCTGCGCAGCGGCGGACGCAAGCGGCTCGTCACGAACCGCAACACACTCGTGCGGCGCATCCCTGACGTCAACGGGGTGAAGACCGGTCACACCGGGCGCGCCGGCTTCGTCCTCGTCGGCTCGGCGACGCGTGACGGCGTGACGGTCGTCAGCGTCGTTCTCGGCGAGCCGACCGAGCGCGCGCGCGATGCCGACTCGCTCGCCCTGCTGCGCTACGGGCTGCGCAGCTACGACGCGCGCACGGCGCTCGCCAAGGGACGCGTCGTCGGCGAGGTCGCGCTGCGCTACCGCGACGGGGAGACCGTCGAGGTCGTCGCGGGCGCTGCGGTGGAGCGCGTCCTGCGCCGTGGCAGATCGACGCGCGTCGTCGTCGACGGGCTGCCCACCGAGGTCGACGGGCCGCTGCCCAGCGGGACGCGCCTGGGGACCGCGACGGTGTTCAGCGGCAAGGAGGTGCTCGCGCGGGTGCCGGTCGTGACAGCGCGCTCGGTCGAGCAGGCCAGCCTCGGTGAGCGCCTCGCGGACGTGCTCGTCCGCGCGCAGACGATCCTGGCGCTGCTCGTGCTGCTGGCGTGTAGCCTCCCTCTCCTGTTGCTGCGCCGCCGGGCACTGAGTCGCAAGCGCGCGTTGGACGCGGAGCACCGCCGGGCGCGGCGGCGAGAAGAATCACCGGTCCCGTGAGCCTTCAGTGATCATCACCGTCACCCTCAACGCGGCGATCGACAAGTCGCTCTCGGTGCCGAACTTCCGCCTCGGGCGCCGCCACCGCACCGTCGAGCAGACGACGCTGCCGGGGGGCAAGGGCGTCAACGTCGCGCGCACGCTGAAGACGCTCGGTCAGCCCGTCATCGCGACGGGCTTCGCCGGCGGCTCGACCGGCACGCGGATCGTCGAGGCGCTGACCGACGAGTCGATCCTCAACGACTTCGTGCGCATCCGCGAGGAGTCGCGCACGAACACCGCGGTGCTCGACCCGACCAACGGCCAGCAGACGGAGATCAACGAGCGCGGCCCGGCCGTCAGCGCGCGCGAGCTCGAGCTGTTCCGCGACAAGCTCATGTACCTCGCGCGCGGCGCGGCGATCGTGATCTTCGCCGGCTCGCTGCCGCGCAACCTCGACGCCGACGTCTACGCCGGGATGATCAAGGAGCTGCGCAAGCTCGGCCTCGTCGTCGTGATCGACACCGACGGCGACCCGCTGCGCCACGCCGTGCGCGCCGAGCCGCACGTCGTCTCGCCGAACGTGCTCGAGGCCGAGGAGCTCGTCGGCCATGAGTTCAACGACGACGAGGACCGCGTCATCGCGGTTCGCGAGATCGCCACGCTCGGCGCGCAGGAGGCGATCATGACCGTGCCCGACGGCTGCTTCGCGCAGGTCATCGACGACGGCGAGCACACGCTGTACCGCGTGCGCATCGAGCCGCGCGAGGCGGTCGCGACGGTCGGCGGCGGCGACGCGTTCCTGGCCGGTTACGTGGCCGCGCGCTACGGCGGCAAGCAACCCGCCGAGTGCCTGCGCTTCGGGGTCGCGTGCGGCGCCGAGTCCGTGCAGCGGCTCGGGGCCGGGCTGATCGACCCGAGCAAGGTCGAGCGGCTCGTCGCCGAGGTCGACGTCACGCGGCTGGCGACGCCGGCTGAAGTCACCTGAGCGGTCCGGCGCTACGAGGCCGGCGCGACCGGCTGCTCGCCGAGCGCGACCCGGGCGCGTGCCGTCGTCAGGTGATAGACGATCAGCAGCTGGACGAGCGCGAGCGATTCGGAGCGGTGCACGCGCGTGCCGACGCTGAACTCGCCGAGCGCCTCCGAGCGCAGGTGACGCGCGAAGTGCATGCGGTCCCAGATCGCCTCCTCGATCGCCGCCGCGCGCTTGCGCGAGAGCGAGCCGGGGATGAAGAGGATCGTCTCCTTCGCGCGCTCGGTCAACGTGATCTCGCCGTCGCTGCAGTCGACGAACGGGCTCAGGTCGGGATGCGGAAGGCTGTCGCGCAGCGCCATCTCGGCGTCGAGGATGAACGGATCGTCGGGGTTCTCCATGCGGCAGACGACCATGTCGGCGTTGCGCCGCTGCGGGCGGATGAAGGCCTCCGAGTCGGGCTCGCGGCGATCGAGATCGGCGAGCACCTCGTCGGTCGTGTAGCCGCGCTTGGAGCAGTCGCGGTCGACCTTCCACTGGCGCCGCAGCGACTCCGGCGGGTCGAGGTAGATGCGCACGTCGTAGGCGGAGCGCATCGCTTCGGTGTGGTAGCCGAGCAGCCCCTCGACGACGGTGAAGGCCTCGGGGCGCAGGTAGACGAGCGGCCCGAACGTGCCGTCATGGTGCTGATAGACGGGCTTGAGGATCGGCTCGCCGAGCTTCAGGCACTGCAGGTGCTGCGCCATGATGTCGAGGTAGTTGCACTCCGGGTTCAGCGGCGTGATCCCGCGCTCGGCGCGCTGGCGACGGTCGTACTTATGGTAGTCGTCGGTGCAGATGTGCGTGACCGAGTCCTCGCCGAGCAGCCGCACGAGACCCTTGCTCAGCGTCGTCTTGCCAGACGCCGAGTCGCCGACGACACCGAGCATGATCGGTCGGGCCATGCTGATCAGTTCCTCCTAGCCCGCGCACGGGGCAACGTGTTGCGCGGCAGCGTAGCGCCGCGCCTACGCGAGCGTCACGAATACGCGCTCGCCGCGCAGCTCGACGTGATGCGCGAGGACGCCCTCGCCGGCGCTCAGCGCGGCCCCGCTGGCGAGGTCGAAGCGGCGATCGTGCAGCGGGCAGATGACCGACCGGTCGCAGACGATCCCGTCGGCGAGCGGCCCGCCGCGATGCGGGCAGGAGGCGTCGAGCGCGTACCAGCCGACCGCTGCGCGGAAGATCGCGATCCGGCGACCGTCGAGCGTGATCGCACGGCCCTCGCCGAGCGGGACGTCGTCGACGCGGCAGGCGTACGTGCCTACCACCGGCGCGTCGCTTGCGACCGGCGCGCTCACGGCTCGCCCCCCGCCGGAGGCCCGACGAGCATCGGCGCGGGCGTCTGGAGATCGTCGAACTGGCGCGGGTGGTACGGGTCGTCGCGCTCCAGCCACGGGTCGCCGGTCGCCGCCTTCGCGATCCGCAGGCGCTCGCGCAGTGCGGCGCCGCTCGCCTCGCCGAGGACGATCTCGCGGACCTTCTCCAGCCCGATCCGGGGAATGAAGTCGTACGTGCGCTCCTTGTAGTCGGCGTTCTCGCGGTAGTACTGCAGGAACGTCGTCGCGACCCGCAGCGCCTCGGCGCGCGTGTCGACCGTCGCGAGGATGTCGGCCTCGCGCACGTTGCCGCCGGCCGCGCCGCCGGCGCGCACCTGCCAGCCGCCCTCGACGGCGACGCAGCCGATGTCCTTCACCGTCGCCTCGGCGCAGTTGCGCGGGCAGCCCGACACGCCGGACTTCACCTTGTGCGGCGTGTGCAGGCCCTCCCAGAGCTTCTCCATCTCGATCCCCAGGCCGATCGCGTCGCCCAGCCCGAAGCGACAGAACTCGGTCCCGACGCAGGTCTTCACCGTCCGCACGGCCTTCGCGTAGGCGTGCCCCGATGGCATCCCGAGATCGCGCCAGATCGCCGGCAGGTCCTGCTTGCGCACGCCGAGCAGGTCGAGCCGCTGGCCGCCGGTGACCTTCACCATCGGCACGTCGTACTTGTCGGCGACGTCGGCGATCCGGCGCAGCTCGTCGGGCGTCGTGACGCCGCCGTACATCCGCGGCACGACCGAGAACGTGCCGTCGCGCTGGATGTTCGCGTGCACGCGATCGTTGATGTAGCGCGCGTCGCGCTCCTCGCGGTGCTGGTTGGCGCAGACCTCCGAGACGAGGTAGGCGAGCGCCGGCTTGCAGATCCCGCATTCGCGGCCGGTGCCGCAGGCCGCGGCGACGTCGCTGACGGACGCCATGCCGTCCTCGCGGATTCGCAGCGCGAGCTGCTCGCGCGTCTGCTTGCGGCACGGGCACAGGTAGGCGGGCTCGTCGCTCAGCCCACCGGTCGCGGCGGCGACGATCTCGATCACCGCGGGCCGGCACGAGCCGCAGCCGGTGCCGGCGCGGGTGACGGCCATGACCTCGCGCGGCGTCGCGCAGCCGCCGGCCGTGACGGCCTCGACGAGCGCGCCCTTGCAGACGCCGTTGCAGTCGCAGATCTGCGCCGTGTCGGGCAGGTCGGCGGGACCGGCGAGCGAGGCGTCGGCGAGCGCCTGCAGCGGGTTGTCGACGAGGTCGCCGGCGCGCACCGCGGCGACGAGCGACTCCGCGCCGCGCGTGTCGCCGAGCAGGACGGCGCCGACGACGCGGCCGTCGCGGACGGTGAGCTTGCGGTAGACGCCGGTCGACGCATCGGACACGACCGCCTCGAGATCGCCCGCCACGTCGCCGGCGCAGACGAGGTCGATGCCGGCGACCTTGAGCTTCGCGCTCGGCACGGAGCCGAGGTACAGCGCGCTCGTGACCGCGGTCTCGGCGGCGCTCGCGAGCGTCGCCGCGGCGACCCGCGCCTGGTCGTAGATCGGCGCCACGAGCCCGTAGACGATGCCGCGGTGCTGCGCGCACTCGCCGACGGCGAGCACGCCGGTCAGGCTCGTGCACATCGCATCGTCGACGACGATGCCGCGGTCGCAGACGATGCCGATCGAGCGCGCCAGCTCGGTCTCGGGATGGATCCCGATCGAGACGACGACGAGATCGGCGTGCAGCTCGCTGCCGTCGGTGAAGCGCAGCCCGTGCGCGCGTTCGGGGCCGATGATCTGCTGCGTGTTGCGATCGAACTCGACGTCGATGTCGAGCCCCAGCAGCGCGGGCGTGAGCAGCGCGCTCGCGCCGGCATCGAGCTGACGCTCCATCAGCCGGTCGAGCAGGTGCACGACGGTCACCGCGCAGCCCTGCGCGGCGATCCCGCGCGCGGCCTCGAGGCCGAGCAGGCCGCCGCCGATCACCGCGGCGCGGGCGACGCCGCCCTGTGCCGCGGCGAGGCGAATCGCGTCGCAGTCGGCGGGGTCGCGGAACGGATGCACGCCGTCGAGGCCGATCCCGGGGATCGGCGGCATCAGCGGCCGCGAACCGGTCGCGAGCACGAGCCTGTCGAACGCGAGCTCGTCGACGTCGTCGAGGCCGAGCACGCCGCGCTCGGCGTCGACCCACGTGACGATCCGGCCGACGAGCAGCTCGACGTCGTTGTCGGCGTACCACTCGGCGGGGCGCAGCTGCAGCGTCTGCGGGTCCTCGCCGCTGACGAGGATCTCCGACAGCCGCACGCGGTCGTACGGGGCGCTGCTCTCGCCGCAGACGAGCGTGATCGAAACGTCGCGGTCGCGCTCGCGCAGGGCTTCACAGACCGCCTGGCCGGCGATCCCTCCACCGACGATGACGACGCCGCGGTCCATGGCAGCATCGTCGGGCAGACGGGTTTCCTCGGCGTGCCCTGAGTGTTTCCAGCCGATGAACGTCCGGCGGGCATTGCGGGTAGCAAATGCCCAACGATGAACCGAGCCGTCACACTCGGGGTCGGCGGCGCGCTCGCGCTGCTCTTCGTCGTCGTCGTCGCGCTGTTCGGCGTCGACGGCGCGAGCGACGACACGATCGCCGACGGCGTGCGCGTCGGCACGCTCGACGTCGGTGGGATGGAGCGCGAGCAGGCCGCCGCGTCGATCCGCCGCGAGCTCGCCGGCACGACGGACGAGCCCGTCGCCGTGATGTTAGGCGGCACCCACTTCGTCCTGCGCGCGGACGTCGCGAAGGCGCGGATCGACGTCGACGCGACCGTTGACGCCGCGCTCGACGGCGATGCGCGCGCGACGCTCGCCCCGCGCGTGACGTTCGCGCGCTCCGCGCTCGAGGCGTTCGCCGGCCGGATTGCCGCGCGCGTCGAACGCGAGCCGCGCGACGCCGACATCGCCTGGCGCGACGGCAAGCTCGATCGCACGCGCGCCCGCAGTGGCCGCGCGGTCGACAGGGCGGCGCTCGTCGCCCGGCTCGCGAACGTCCTGGGCAGCCCGGAGCCGCAACGCCGCGTCGACGTGCCGGTGAGCGCGACGCGGCGGCCGGACCGCACGCTCGTCGACCTCGCCGAGCGCTACCCGACGGTGATCGCCGTCGACCGCGACGCCAAGCGGCTGCGGCTCTACGAGAACCTCAAGCTCACCAAGCGCTACCGGATCGCCGTCGGCAAGGCCGGCCTCGAGACGGCCGCCGGGCGCTACAAGATCCAGCAGAAGATCGTCAACCCGGACTGGCACGTCCCCGACAGCGACTGGGCCGGCGACCTCGCCGGACGGACGATCCCGTACGGCGATCCGCAGAACCCGCTAGAGGCGCGCTACATGGGCTTCCACGACGGCCAGGGCATCCACGGCACCGCCGACCTCGCCTCGCTCGGCACCGCCGCGTCGCATGGCTGCATCCGGATGTCGGTGCCGGCGGTCAAGCGGCTCTTTCGCGAGGTGAAGGTCGGGACGCCGCTGTTCCTGCAGTAGGCGGGTGCGGCGCGGCCGCGCCGTGGTGCTCAGGCGCGGGTCGCGGCCGCCTCGAGCGAGAGCAGCGACTCGACGTCGCGCGTGCAGCCGCCGCAGCCGGTCGTCGCGCGCGTCTGCAGGCCGACCTGGGCGACCGTGTGCAGCCCGCCCCGCCGGATCGCGCTCTGCACCTCGCCGACGGTGACGGCGTTGCACGAGCAGATCGTCGCGGCGGGGTCCGCGACGAGCGCGTCGGCGCTCGGTCCGGCGCGCGACTCGAGCAGGTCGGAGGGAACGGGCTCGCCGCTGCGCAGCAGCTCGGTCAGCCGCCGCGCGGCGGCGACGTCGCCGACGAGCGCGGCGCCCGTCAGGCGCTCGCCGTCGAGCACGAGGCGGCGGAAGATCCCGCGCCGGGTGTCGCTCAGCACGATCACGTCGTGGCCGGCGGGGGCCTCCGCCGCCGAGGCGCCGCCCGCGTAGACGTCGACGCCGCTGACCTTCAGCGTCGTCGCCTGCACCGCGCCGTGGAAGGCGGCCGGATCTCCGGCGACGCCCGCGCCGGCGACGCGCGCCTGCTCGGCGAGCGGCGCCCACAGGCCGTAGACGACGCCGCGGTGCTCGGCGCACTCGCCGACCGCCCAGACCGACGGCGCGCTCGTGCGCAGCGCATCGTCGACGACGATGCCGCGCTGCACCTCCAGGCCGGCCGCGCGCGCGAGCGTCGTCTCGGCCCGCACGCCGGCGGCGACGACGACGCGCGTCGCGGGCAGCTCCTCCCCGTCATCGAGCACGACGCGATCGACCTCGATCCGGGCCGCGGTGCGCCCGAGCCGGCACGCGATGCCCTGCGCGTCGAGCGTCCGCTGCAGCATCGCGGCGGCGCCCTCGTCGAGCTGCTGTCCCATCAGCTGGCCGGCGAGCTCGACGACCGTGACCGCGACGCCGCCCGCGCGCAGCCCCGCCGCCGCCTCGAGGCCGAGCAGCCCGCCGCCGACGATCACCGCGCGCGTCCCCGCCGGCGTCGCCGCGAGCGCGTCGGCGTCGCGCCAGGTGCGAAAGACGTCGACGTGCGGCAGGTCGGCACCGGGCACGGGCGGTACGAACGCCCGCGAGCCGGTCGCGAGCACGAGCGCGTCGTACGGGTGCCGGATGCCGGCCTCGTCGACGACGGCGCGTCCGGCGAGATCGAGCGCGTCGGCGCGGCAGCCGCCGCGCAGGTCGACCTCATGCGCGGCGTACCACGACAGCGGGCGCAGCTCGAGCTCGCCGGGCCCGCACGTGCGCGCGAGCAGCTTCGACAGCAGGACGCGGTTGTACGACGGCCCCGGCTCCTCGCCGAGCATGACGATCTTCCAGTCTTCGGCGGGGCGGCGGCGCAGCGCCTCCTCGACGACCGCGAGCCCGGCCATCCCCGTTCCGACGACGACGAGCCGGCGCGGACGCGCTGAGGCGCGCCGCCGGACGGGCTGATCGCGGCCGGCGAGCGGCTCCAGCCGGATCGCCAACGCCTTCAGCTCGGGTTGCGCCGAGGTCGGGTCGACGGCGGCGAGCGTGAGCGCGTTCAGCGCCCCGGCGCCGGCGGCGGCGTGCATCGCGCCCCAGTGAAACGGCGCGAATGCGACGCCGCGCGGCATCTGCTCGTCGATCGCGAGCGGCAGGCGCAGCTCGCCGCGGCGCGAGACGACGCGGACCTCGTCGCCCTCGCGGAGGCCGGCGCGGTCCGCGTCGAGCGGGTTGCAGGTCAGCGTCGGCCCGCCGGCCGCGGCGCGCAGCGCCGGCGCGTGCCGCGTGCGCGTCATCGTGTGCCACTGGTCGGCGACGCGCCCGGTCGTCAGCAGCAGCGGGTAGTCGGGGTCGGGCGTCTCGGCGGGCGCGGCGTGCGGCGTGGGGGTGAAGCGCGCGCGGCCGTCGGGCGTCGGGAACCGGTGGTTCTCGTAGAGCCGCACCGTGCCGGCGTGGTCTCCCACCGGCTGCGCGGGGCACGGCCACTGCACGCCGCCCTCGCGGCGCAGGCGCGCGTGCGAGACGCCCGTCATGTCGCACGGCCGGCCGGCCGTGCAGGCCGCGAACTCGTCGAAGACGGCGGCGCTGTCGCGCCATGCGAAGTCGTCGCCGAAGCCGAGCTCGCGCGCCAACCCGGCGACGATCTGCCAATCGGGCCTGGCGTCTCCGGGCGGCGCGATCGCGCGACGAACGAGGCCGATGCGGCGCTCGGAGCTCGTCATCGCGCCCTCCTTCTCGGGCCACGCGGCGGCCGGCAGGACCGCGTGCGCGAGTGAGGAGGTCTCCGTCGGATGGTGCGGGTCCTGCACGACGACGAGCTCGGCGCGCTCAAGCGCCGCCCGTGCGCGCTGGGCGTCGGGCAGCGACACGAGCGGGTTCGTCGCCATGATCCAGACGGCCTTCACGCGGCCCGCCGCGAGCGCGTCGAAGAGCGCGACGGCCGGCAGGCCGGGGGTCGGCGAGATCCGCCCGGCGGGAACCCCCCAGTGCTGCTCCATCGCGGCGCGGTCGTCGGCGTCGGCGACCTGGCGGTAGCCGGGAAGCAGCTGCGACAGGCCGCCGGTCTCGCGGCCGCCCATCGCGTTTGGCTGGCCGGTGAGCGACAGCGGCCCGCTGCCCGGGCGCCCGATCTGCCCGGTCGCGAGGCACAGGTTGATCAGCGCGCGGTTCTTCAGCGTCCCGACCGTCGACTGGTTGGCGCCCATCGACCACAGCGCCATCGCCGAGCCCGCGCTCGCGAAGCGGCGCGCCGCCTGCTCGATCAGCTCCGCCGGCACCTGGCAGACGTCGGCGGCGCGGGCGGGCGACCACTCGCGGGCGACCGCTCGCGCCGCTTCCCAGCCGCTCGTGCGGCGCGCGACGAACGTCTCGTCGACGAGGCCGTCGCGATCGACGACGTGCAACATCGCGCTCAGCAGCGCGAGATCGGTGCCCGGGCGCACCGGCAGGTGCAGATCCGAGCCGCGCGCGGTCGGCGTCGCGCGCGGGTCGGCGCAGATGACGAACGCGCCCTCCGCCTGGCGGTCGCGGATCCGTCCCCAGAGGATCGGGTGGCAGGCCGCCGTGTTCGTGCCCAGCAGCAGGAAGCAGTCGGCGAGCGCGATGTCGGCATAGGCCGGCGGCGGCCCGTCGAAGCCGAACGCGCCGCTGTAGCCCGCGACCGCCGAGGACATGCACAGGCGCGAGTTCGAGTCGACGTTGTTCGTGCCGAGAAAGCCCTTCGCGAGCTTGGTGATCGCGTAGTAGTCCTCGGTCAGCAGCTGGCCCGAGATGTAGAACGCGACGGCGTCGGGCCCGTGCTCGAGGATGATCGCGCGCATCCGCCCGGCGAGCGTGCCGAGCACGGCCTTCCACGCCGTCGGCTCGAAGCGGGCGTTGCGGTCGGCGCGCCACAGCGGCACCGTCGCGCGGTCGGGCGCGTGGACGGCGTACGGCAGGCCGAGCGGCTTGCGGCACGTGCGGCCCCGGTTTGCGGGGTGCAGCGGGTCGCCGCGGACGGCGGTCAGGCGCCCGTCATCGCCGACATCGGCAAGCAGGCCGCAGCCGACGCCACAGTAGGGGCACTGGGTCGCGGTGGTCTGCACTGTGCGCAAGCGTGCGGGCAGGCCGTTTCCCGGCCGCGTCGGATCGATGAACGCTCTGTGAACTCAGCGCGGAGCGCCCGCGCGGGGACGCGCCAGCTTGTGATCCGCGGATAGGCCGCTCGCCGTACGACGCGGCGACCGGTTGTCGGCAACAAGGGGGTTCTCATGGACGTATCGCACATCGGCGTCGCACTGCTCGTCGTCATGTCCGTCGTGCTCGTCGCGATGGTGATCTCGGTCGGGTTCGGCTCGGGCGTGTAGCTGAAGCGCTTGCTGCCAGCCCGCGTCCGTCAGCCTTGTGCGTCTCCCGCACGCACTAGGCAGGACGCGACGCCGTGACGCGACGGCGCCCCACCCGGGGCGCCTCTCTCATCGATGCCGTTCCCGCGTGGCGCCCGCGTTACCCCGCCGGCCACGCGCGGCGCGCCACCCTCGCTCAGGCCCAGGCCGTCAACCACCTCACGCGGCGGCGCGTGCACCAGCGGGACACACCGTGCTAGTGCCCGGCGGAGACGTGGGCAGCGCGGGTCGTGTCGGCCCGATGTCCGCTTGATGAACGGCGCGTGAACGACTCTCCCGAGTGGCGGGTCGGGTTGGACTGAGGGATAAAGACAGGCCTCCGGGCCGGCCCTACGGTCCAAGGACGTGACCGGAAGGGAAGAATTCGTGCTGCGCACGGTCGAGGAGCGGGGGGTGAAGTTCATTCGCCTCTGGTTCATCGACGTGCTCGGCCTCCTCAAGAGCATCTCGATCCCCGTCTCCGAGCTCGAATCGGCGCTCGAGGACGGCGTCGGCCTCGACGGCTCGTCGCTCGAGGGCGCCGCCCGCCTGCGCGAGCACGACGTCATCGCGCACCCCGACCCGCGCACGTTCCAGGTCCTGCCGTGGCGGCCGGACTCGATCGTCGCGCGCATGTTCTGCGACGTGCGCCAGCCCGACGACGGGCCGTTCGGCGGCGATTCGCGCGCGACGCTGCGGCGCGTGCTCGAGCAGGCGGCCGCGCTGGGCTACACGATGCAGGTCGGCTGCGAGGTCGAGTTCTTCATCTTCGCCCCGCTCGGCGCCAACGGCGCGAAGCCGACGACGCTCGACGACGGCGCCTACTTCGACCTCACCCCACTCGACGTCGGCAGCGACTTCCGTCGCCGCACGATCGACTACATCGAGCAGATGGGGATCCCGGTCAAGGCCTCGCACCACGAGGTCGCGCCCTCGCAGCACGAGATCCAGCTCGCGCACACCGACGCGCTGTCGATGGCCGACGCCGTCACGACGTTTCGCATCGCCGTCAAGGAGGCGGCGCACGAGCTCGGCGCGTACGCGACGTTCATGCCCAAGCCGCTGGCGGAGTACCCGGGCAGCGGGATGCACCTGCACATCTCGCTCTTCCAGGGCGAGCGCAACGCGTTCCACGACCCCGAGCGCGACGTGCCGCTGTCGCCCACGGGGCGCGCCTTCCTTGCCGGCGTGCTCGCCCATGCCGGCGAGCTGACCGCGGTGACGAACCAGTGGATCAACTCCTACCGGCGCCTGTCGACCGGCTTCGAGGCGCCCGAGTTCGTCAGCTGGACGCGGCGAGGGGCGGCGGCGCTCGTCCGCGTCCCGTCGCGTCGCCCGGGCCGCGCGGCGAGCACGCGCTTCGAGCTGCGCTCGCCCGACCCCGCCTGCAACCCGTACATGGTGCTCGCGCTCGTGCTCGCCGCCGGCCTGCGCGGGATCGAGCGCGGCTACGAGCTGCAGGCCGAGTCGATCGACGACGACCCGAGCGGCGCCGCGCGCCTGCCGCTCGACCTGCGCGAGGCGACCGACCTGTTCGACGCGTCGGAGCTTGCGCGTGAGACGCTCGGCGACCGCCTGTGCGACGTCTTCGTCGCCAACAAGCGCCGCGAGCTCGACGACGAGCGCCGCTCGGTGACCGAGTTCGACCGCTCGCGCTACCTGAGGCTGCTGTGAGCGACGCCTGGATCTACGGCGACGACGGCTCGGACACGGCGACGCGGCTGCTCGCCGAGCTCGGCTTCAGCCCGCATCGCGTCGCCGCCAACGGCACGCTGCGACCGCCGGAGGGCGAGGCGCGTGCGCCGGCGCTGGCGCTCGTGCTCGTCAGCGGCAGCGAGCAGCCGTCGTGCGCGGAGCTCTGCGCGCGCCTCGCCGCCGACGAGGAGCTCGGCGAGGTGCCGGTGATCGTCGCGCTGGCGGCCGACGTGCTCGGCGCCGGGATCGGCATCGCGGAGGGTCACGAGCTGTTGATCGAGCCGTTCACGGCCGAGGAGCTGCAGACGCGGATCGCCCGTGCCCGCCGCGCGGTCAACGGCATCGACCATGACGACATCGTGCGCGTCGGCAGCCTCGAGATGAACCTCGCGACGTACCAGGTGGCAATCGACGGGCGGCCGGTCGACTTCACGTACATGGAGTACGAGCTGCTGAAGTTCCTCGTGACGCATCCGCGACGCGTCTTCTCGCGCGAAGCGCTGCTGAGCCGCGTCTGGGGCTACGACTACTACGGCGGCGCCCGCACGGTCGACGTGCACGTGCGCCGCGTTCGCGCGAAGCTCGGCAGCGAGCACGCCGCGCGGATCAAGACCGTGCGCAGCGTCGGCTATCGCTGGGAGGGATCATGAGCGTGCAGGGACGCGTCGAGCTCCGCGAGCGCCGCGGGCGCAGCGACTACGGCGGCTTCCGCGCCGTCATCAAGGCCGTCGGAACGGGGCCGCGCGGCAGCCGCGCGCTGACCTTCGACGAGGCCCGCGACGCGACCGCCGCACTGCTGCGCGGCGAGGTCAGCCCGGTCCAGGCGGGCGCCTTCCTGATCGCGATGCGGATCAAGGGCGAGACCCCGAGCGAGCTCGCTGGGATCGCCCGCGCACTGCGCGACGCGGCCCGCGCCGTGGCGCCCGAGCCGCCGTCGGGCGGGCGACCGATCGTCGCCTGCGCGGGCGCGTTCGACGGCATCAGCGAGGCGCCCCATCTGTCGCTCGCCGCAGCCGTGCTGGCGGCCGCGGCCGGCGCCCGCGTCGTCGTGCACTGCGGCTCGCGGCTGGGACCCAAGCGCGGCACGACGCCGGCCGACGTGCTCGTCGCGCTCGGCGGCCCGCTGCGCCCCAAGCCCGCCGAGTCGCTCGCGATGCTCGAGCGCGCCGACGTCGCGCTCGTCCACGCCAGCGCGGCGATCCCGGGCTGGGACGCGCTCGCCGTGATCCGCGACGAGATCGGGCTGCGCGGTCCGCTGCACACCGCCGAGAAGCTCGTCGACCATCTCGGCGCGACGTGCTTCGTCGTCGGGCACACGCACAGCTCCTACCGCGAGCGGATCCTCGGCGCGCTGGCCGAGCTCGGCGCGCAACGCGCGGTCGCGGTGCGCGGGATGGAGGGCGCCGACGTGCTGCGCGCCGGCCGGCCGTCGGCTGCCGACGCGAGCGGGCCGCTCGACATCCCCGAGTCGCCGGGCAGCGTGCTGCGCGGCGATGCCGACCCGCAGGTCTCGGCCGAGCTGACGCGCGCGATCGCCAGCGGCGAGGAGCATGGCGTCGCCGCTCACACGGCGATGCTCAGCGCCGGCGTGCGGCTCTACGCGGCGGGGTCTTGCGACAGCGTCAGCGCCGGCGCGGCGCTCGCTTCGGCCGCGGTCGTGGACGGACGCGCGGCGGCGACGCTCGAGGCGCTGCTGGCGACGTAGGCTAGGCCGCGAGGGCGATCTGCTGGTCCGGCAGCACGGCGCCGGTCCAGTCGAAGCGCTCGAGCTCGACCGCGTGACCGGCGCGGCGTGCTTCGACGATGACGCCCCATGGCTTGTGATGCACGACCACCTCGGCGCGCGGATGACGCATCCGCAGCCGCACGATCTCGCGGGCCTGGTCGATCGTGAGCTCGGGGGTCATAACGCCAGCCTGCCAGCGGCGCGTGGCGTCGGACATACGGCCGGCCTGTGGATCGGGGTGTGGCAAACCGCCCCATGGCGTGTGCTGCGAGCTGGCCATGTATCCATAACCGTCGTATCGGCCGAACGATGCGGCGGCATGAGCGAGCCCGGCGCGGCATGTGCGCGCTGCTAGCGTCCGCGCCGTGGCTGTATCGATCGAGGAGGCGCGCGCGGCCGTGCTCGCGCACGCGCACGTGCTCGACTCCGAGGAGGTCTACCTCGACGACGCGCTGGGGCGCGCGCTCGCGCTCGACGCAAGCGCCCCGAACGACGTGCCGCCGTTCGCCGCCTCGGCGATGGACGGCTTCGCGATCCAGGCCGCCGACACCGAGGGCGGCGCCGCGCAGCTTGAGCTGATCGGCGAGGCGAAGGCCGGCAGCGCCGCCGGCGTCACCGTGCGCAGCGGCACGGCGGTGCGGATCTCGACCGGCGCCCCCGTGCCGGACGGCGCGGACGCGATCGTGCCGCAGGAGCAGACGGCGAGCGACGGGGCGACGGTCGCGGTCGACGGCGCGATCAGGCTCGGCTACCACGTGCGCCCGCCCGGTGAGGACATCCGCGCCGGCGAGCTCGTCGTCCCGGCCGGCTCGCTGCTCGGCCCCGCCGAGCTGGGCGTGCTTGCGTCGATGAACATCCCGCGCCCGAGCGTCGTCCGGCGCCCGCGCGTCGCGATCGCCGGCACCGGCGACGAGCTGACCGATCCCGGCAAGCCGCTCAAGCCGGGCGCGATACGCGACTCCAACGGGCCGGCGCTCGGTGGCGCCGTCCACCGCGCCGGCGGCGAGCTCGTGACCCGCGTGCGCGTCGGCGACAACCTCGACGCGACGGTCTCCGTGCTCGGCGCCGCGCTGCGCGACGTCGACATCCTGATCACGACAGGAGGCGTCTCGGTCGGCCCGCACGACCACGTCCGCCCGGCGCTCAAGCAGCTCGGCTACCGCGAGGTCTTCGCCGGCGTCAAGCTCAAGCCGGGGCGGCCGACGGCGTTCGCCGTCGGCGAGGACGGCACGCTCGTCTTCGCACTGCCCGGCAACCCGGTCTCGGCGCTGATGGGCTTTCGCCTGTTCGTCGTGCCCGCGCTCGACGCGATGCTCGGACGCAGCGGCGAGCATCATCCGGTCAAGGCCGTCGCCGACGAGCTGCTCGAAGGGGCGGTCGGCCGCACGACGGTCATCCGCTGCCGCACGACGCTGCAGGACGACGGCTGGCACGTGCGCCCGACGAAGTCCCAGGAATCGCACATCCTGACGTCGATGCTCGGCGTCGACGCGCTCGCGCTCGTTCCCGAGGACCGCGACGGGATCGACGCCGGCGAGCCGGTCGAGATCGAGTTCGTCTAGCCGGGCGCGGCGAGGCCGGGTGACATAACCCCGCTGCTAAGCTCGGCAAACAGCCTCACCGTCCCCCGCAATGTGCGGAATCCGTTGTCCCCGACCCCGTCCCGACGGGGTCGTTTTGTCCGCCTCCACGCCTAGGATTCGCAAATGGAAATTGAGATCGGCCGCGGAAAGAAGGCCCGTCGCGCATACGGCTTCGACGACATCGCGATCGTCCCGTCGCGGCGTACGCGGGACCCCGACGACGTGGACATCTCGTGGAAGCTGGGCGACTACCGCTTCGACCTTCCGCTGCTCGCCTCCGCGATGGACGGCGTCGTCTCGCCGACGTCGGCCGGGCTGATCGGCAAGCTCGGCGGCCTCGCCGTGCTCAACCTCGAGGGGATCTTCACGCGCTACGAGGACGCCGAAGCGCAGCTCGAGCGGATCGCCGGCCTGCCGCGCGACGCGGCGACGCGCGAGATGCAGGAGATCTACCGCGCGCCGATCATCACCGAGCTGATCGCGAAGCGGATCAAGGAGATCAAGCAGCAGGGCGTCGTCGTCGCGGCCTCGCTGACGCCGCAGCGCGTGCGCGCCTACTACGAGCTGGCGCTCGAGGCGGGCCTCGACATCCTCGTCATCCAGGGCACCGTCGTCTCCGCCGAGCACGTTTCGAGCGACGAGTCGCGTCCGCCGCTGAACCTCAAGGAGTTCATCCGCGAGGTCCCGCTGCCGGTCGTCGTCGGCGGCTGCGCGAGCTACCACACGGCGCTGCACCTGATGCGCACCGGCGCGGCCGGCGTGCTCGTCGGCGTCGGCCCCGGCGCGGCGTGCACGACCCGCGGGGTGCTCGGCATCGGCGTCCCGCAGGCGACGGCGATCGCGGACGTCGCCGGCGCCCGCTCGCAGAACATGCTCGAGACCGGCGAGTACTGCCAGGTCATCGCCGACGGCGGGATGCGCAACGGCGGCGACGTCTCCAAGGCGATCGCCTGCGGCGCCGACGCGGTGATGATCGGCTCGCCGCTCGCCCGCGCGTACGAGGCGCCCGGCCGCGGCTACCACTGGGGGATGGCGACGTTCCATCCGACGCTGCCGCGCGGGGCGCGCGTCAAGACGCTGCAGAACGGCTCGCTCGAGGAGATCCTCACCGGTCCCGCGCACCAGAACGACGGCACGTTCAACTTGATGGGCGGCCTGCGCACGTCGATGGCGACCTGCGGCTACAAGGACATCGCGGAGTTCAACCGCGCCGAGCTGATGATCGCGCCCGCCCTGCAGACCGAGGGCAAGCAGCTGCAGGCGGCGCAGGGCATCGGCATGGGCGCGCGTGGCTCGGCCGCGGCGCCGCCGACCGAGCCCGCCAACGGCAACGGCGTCCACAAGGAGACGGCGCTCGCAGCCGACGCATGACGGACGGCGTTGTGACCTCCGCCACCGCCGCCACGGAGCTCGTGGCGGAGGATGTCCGTGAGGTCCAGGCTCCGCGCGCCGTCGACGAGGTCGTCGTGCTCGACTACGGCGGGCAGTACTCGCAGCTGATCGCGCGGCGCGTTCGCGAGCTCGGCGTCTTCAGCGAGCTGCTGCCGCACCACGTCGGCGCCGAGGAGGTCCGCAAGCGCAAGCCGAAGGGCCTGATCCTGTCCGGCGGACCGGCGTCGGTCTATGCGCCCGGCGCGCCGCGGCTGGATCGCGAGCTGCTGCAGCTCGGCATCCCCGTGCTCGGCATCTGTTACGGCATGCAGCTGATCGCGACCGAGCTCGGCGGCAAGGTCGAGGGCGCCGAGATCGGCGAGTTCGGGCGCTCGGAGCTCACCGTGCGCGAGCCCGGACGCCTGCTCGCGGGCCTGCCGGCCGAGCAGACATGCTGGATGTCGCACCGCGACACGGTCTTCGCACCGCCGCCCGGCTTCACCGCGCTCGCCTCCTCGACGGCCTCGCCGGTCGCCGCCCTGGAGTCCGTCGAGCGCGGTGTCTACGGGATCCAGTTTCACCCCGAGGTCGTCCACACGCCCTACGGTCAGACGATCCTCGAGCGCTTCCTCGAGGAGATCTGCGGCGCCGACCGCTCGTGGTCGCCGGAGAGCATCGTCTCCGAGCAGATCGCTCGGATCCGCGCCCAGGTCGGCGGCGGCAAGGTCATCTGCGGGCTCAGCGGCGGGGTCGACTCGAGCGTCGCGGCGCTGCTCGTGCACCGCGCGGTCGGCGACCAGCTGACGTGCGTCTTCGTCGATCACGGGCTGATGCGAAAGAACGAGGGCGAGCAGGTCATCGCCGCCTTCCGCGACCACTTCAAGGTGCCGCTCGTCGCCGTCGACGCCGAAGCGCGCTTCCTGCAGCGGCTCGTCGGCGTCAGCGATCCCGAGGCGAAGCGCAAGGCGATCGGCGCCGAGTTCATCCGCGTCTTCGAGGAGGAGGCGGCCAAGCTCGGCGACGCGAAGTACCTCGTGCAGGGCACGCTGTACTCCGACGTGATCGAGTCCGGCGGCGGCACGGGGGCCGCGACGATCAAGTCCCACCACAACGTCGGCGGCCTCCCCGAGGACCTCCAGTTCGACCTCGTCGAGCCGCTGCGAGCGCTCTTCAAGGACGAGGTGCGCGCCGTCGGCGCCGAGCTCGGCCTGCCCGAGCGGCTCGTCTGGCGCCAGCCGTTCCCGGGCCCGGGCCTGGCGATCCGGATCGTCGGCGGCGAGGCGACGCGCGAGCGGCTGGACCTGCTGCGCGAGTGCGACTACATCCTGCAGGACGAGATCCGCAAGGCCGGCCTGTACCGCGACCTGTGGCAGTCCTTCTGCGTGCTGCCCGACATCCGCACGGTCGGCGTGCAGGGCGACGAGCGCACGTACGGCAGCGTCGTCGTGATCCGTGCCGTCACCTCCGACGACGCGATGACGGCCGACTGGGCGCGGCTGCCCTACGACCTGCTCGAGCAGATCGCGTCGCGCATGATCAACGAGCTGCGCGACGTCAACCGCGTCGTGCTGGACATCACCTCCAAGCCGCCCGGCACGATCGAGTGGGAGTGAGCGCCCGCACCCGTAACAGCGGGCGCCGTGCCCGCCGACGCGCGCGCCGGGACCGCTGGGCGCCCGCGATCCGTATCGCAGGCATGAAGCGCTCCCACGTCACGCCGACGGCCGCCGCGGCCGCCGTCGCCGCCGCCGCCGGCATCGCGCTCGCAAGCGGCGGCCCGCCGCCCGTCCAGCCCGCCGACCCAGCCGTGAACACCGTCGTCGCGAGCGGCTCGGCGTTTCAGCGCATCGTCGCGCCGAAGCGGCGCACGAACGCCACGATCGACCGCGCGGTGCGCGAGGCGCGCGTGCGCGCGCTGGGCCCCGCGACCGCTGCTGCACGGGCGGAGGCGACGGCGCTCGGGGCGGCCGTCGGCCTGCGCCCCGGCAGGATCGTCGGCGTCCGGCGCGACGTCTCACCGCTCGGCTACTGGGATCAGGACAGCGGGCGCTTCGGGCCCGGACGCTGGTGCGGGCGCATCTCCCGCGGGCGCAAGCTCGTGCGTCGCGCCGACGGCACGACGCGGCGCGTCGCGCGCTACAGCGACGTCTGCCAGACGCCGAAGTCGACGACGATCCGGGTGACGGTCACGTACGCGTCCGAGGCGGCCTGACGGTTTCGAGCGCCGTGCGGCCGAGCCGACGTTCGGCGCTCAGGCTTGCGCGGGCTCGGGCACGCGGTGGCGGCGCACGATCAGCCATGTCAGCCAGAGCCCGATCGCGAACAGCGGCAGGCCCATCGCGGTCTTCACGACGCCGAGCGCGACGACGCTGTGGGTGAGGTAGAGCGGCAGCTGGATCAGCAGGCGGAGGCCGAAGAGGCACGCCCACAGCCACGACGCGAGCACGAACGCGCGCACGCGCTCGGGGTCGCGGCGCCATTCGCTGCCCTCGCCGTCGAGGTTGGCGACGATCAGCCCGACGAGCGGGCGGCGGACGGCGATCGAGATCAAGAACGCCGAAGCGTAGGCGGCGTTCGCCAGCAGCCCCGGGAGGAAGAAGTTCTCCGCGCGCCCGCTGCGGCTGGCAATGAACGCGGCGAAGGCGACGCCGACGAGCCCCGACAGCGCGTGCAGCGGCGATTGGCGGCGCACGAGTCGCGCCAGGGTCAGCACGATCGCGAGGCCGACGGCGACGCCCGCGGCCAGATCCGTGTTCGAGCCGGAGGCGGTGTAGGCGACGACGAAGGCGACCGCGGGGAGCGACGTCTCGGCGATCCCGAGCGGCCCACCGATCGCCTCGGCGATGTTCGTCGGCGGCGGTGCCTGGCGGCTGCGCTCCTCGTCGGTCATCGCTTGATCATGTCGTACCGCGCTCGCGTCCCAGCCGCTCAGCGGTTGCGGCGCAAGGCCGCGGGACCGAGCAGCACGGCGCCGATCACGAGGAACGGAACGAGGTTGAGCAGGTGCAGGACGAGCGCGTAGGAGAGCGCGTCGGCCTGCGGGATGTCGAAGGCCCTGAGCGCGACGATCGTCGCCGCCTCGAAGACGCCGAGCGCCGCCGGTGACGACGGCAGCACGAGCGACAGGTTGATCGCGACCGTCACGAGGATCCCGGCGACGATCGGGATGTCGAGATGAAACGCCGCCATCAGGATCCAGTAGGAGAATGCGAGCACGAGCCACGACGCGATCGTCAACAAGAAGCCGCGGATCGCGATCCGCGGGATCGCGCAGCGCGACGAGCCCGCGGGTCGCGTTGACGGCCGCCTGCTCGACGCGCTCGGCGAATCCGGCGCGCTTGACGCGCCGTAGCGGCGACAGCAGCCAGTGCACGGCACGCTCGTCGTAGCGCACGATCACGACCACCAGCACGCACACGACCGCGACGACGATCGCCCCGAAGATCGCGGCCGCGCGCAGCCAGGAGATCTCCGGCAGCCACGGGTACGACGCGAACAGGATGATCAGCAGCGCGAGGATGTCGAGCACGCGCTCGACGACGACCGTCCCGACCGTCTCCGCGCGCGGTGTCTGCGCGCGCTTGTGCAGCGCGATGACCCGCGCCACCTCGCCCGCGCGGGCCGGCAGGATGTTGTTGAAGAAGTACCCGACGAGGAGCGCGTACGTGACCGCGCGCAACGGCGGGCGCTCGTCGACCGCGAACAGCGACCACCAGCGCACGGCGCGCAGCACGATCGCCAGCGCGAAGACCGGGATCGTCGGGACCAGCCACAGCAGATCGCTCGATCGCAGGGCGTCGATCGCGTCGTCGAGCTTGACGCCGCGGACGGCGAGGTACATGCAGACGGCGGTGACGGCGAGCCCGGCCGCCGCCAGCAGCGCCCGCACGCCTCGGCGCTCGGTCACCGTCGCCGCAGCCGGACCATGAACAGCACTCCGATCGCCTTGAACCCGTCGCGCCAGGTGATGTTCTTGCCCTCCGCGTACGTGCGGCCGTAGTACGCGATCGGCATCTCGTAGATCCGCAGGTTGCGCCGGCAGATCTCACCGGTGATCTCGGGCTCGATGCCGAAGTCATCCTGCGTCAGGCGCAGCGAGCGCAGGACGTCGGAGCGAAACGCCTTGTAGCCGGTCTCCATGTCGCTGATCGTCGTGTTGAAGAGCACGCCCGCCAGCAGCGACAGGAAGCGGTTGCCGATCAGGTGCCAGAACAGATACGCGCGCTGCGGCGCGCCGCCGCTCAGCCGTGATCCGTAGACGACGTCCGCGACGCCCTGCTCGATCGGCGCGATCAGCGCGACGACGTCGGCCGGGTCGTACTCCATGTCGGCGTCCTGGATGACCGCGATCTCCTTCGAGATCCGCGTCGCCGCCAGCCGCACGGCCGAGCCCTTGCCGCGGTTGGCCTGGCGCAGCAGCTCGACGTGCGGGCGCCCGGCGGCGTAGGCCTCGACGATCGACGCCGTCGCATCCGTCGAGCCGTCGTCGACGACGATGATCTGCGCATCGAGCCCGAGCGCGTCGATGCGGTTGAGCACCTCGCCGATCGTGGCCGCTTCGTTGTAGGCCGGAATGAGGAACGAGACGCCGATCTCGCCATTGAACCGCACGCGACGGCCGCGCCAATGGCTTGGGTAGATTCGCCCGCAATGGTTGCGACAGGCGACGACCGCGCTGTCGCGATCCGGCTGGGCAACGCCGTGGCGCTGTTCCTCCTGCTCGTCGGGCAGGCGCAGGTGACCGTCCTCGACGGCAGCTCGATGCTCGCGGTCGCGCAGTCGATCGTGCATCACGGCTCGCTGGCGGTGCCGCCGGAGCTCGGCGTCGTCGGCCACGACGGCGTGACGTTCTACTCGAAGTACGGGCTCGCGCTGCCGCTGCTGTCGGTCCTGCCGGTCGCGCTGGCGCAACCGCTAGGCGCGCTGACCGGCCGCGTCGACCTCGTCGAGGCGGCCGCGGCCGCCTCGCTGATGCCGTTCATCGGCGGCGCGCTCGCCGGCTGGCTGCATCTCCTCGGGCGCCGTCTTGGCGCGCCGCGCGCGGCGGCGGCGCTTGTCGCGGCGGGCATCGTGCTCGGCACGTACCTGCTCCCGTACGGGCGGGATTTCTTCACCGAGCCGCTCGTCGCGCTGGGACTCGTCGCGATGGTCGAACGGGCGCTCGCGGGCCGCGAGCAGCAGGCCGCTACGGCGCTCGCGTTCGCCGTGCTCGCGCGCCCGCAGTCGGCGGTCTTCGCGCCGCTGCTGCTCGGCTTCGTGCTGCTCCGCGGCGGCGGTCTGCGGACGATCGCGCGTATGCTGCCTGCGCTCGCGCTCGCGGCGCTCGCGACCGTCGCCTACAACCTCTACCGCTTCCACGATGCGCTCGAGTTCGGCTACCGGCCGCCGCTCGACCCGGGCTTCACGACGCCGCTGCTCGAGGGCGCCGACGGGCTGCTGCTCTCGCCCGAGAAGTCGATCGTCCTGTTCGCGCCCGCGATCGTCCTCGCGCCGCTCGCGCTCGTCGCGCTGTGGCGCCGCGAGCGCCTGACGACGGCGCTGTTCGCGGCGCTCTTCGCGGCGACGTTCGTGCTCGCCGCCACCTGGCACTCCTGGCAGGGTGGCTGGAGCTGGGGACCGCGGCTCGTGATCCCGGGCGTCGCGCTCGTGCTCGTCGCGCTCGGGCCTTGGATCGGCTCCAGCGTGTCGCGCATGCGGCTCGCGGGAACGCTGTTCGTGGTCGGCTTCGCCGTGTCGTTCTCGGCCCTGCTCGTCCCGCCGGGGACGCAGCTGGTCGACCGCGTGCCGGGCACGGTCGGGCCGCAGATCGTGCGCCAGTACCGCGAGCTGCCGCGCCTGCTCGAGAACTCCGTCGACGCGGCGCACGACCCGAGCGCGCGCGACGGCGACTACCGTCGCTACCTCGCGCCGTGGCAGGCGAACGCCGTCCGTCGGCTCGGTGCCGGCGCCGCGCTACCGGCGCTGCTCGTAAGCCTGCTGCTGATCGGCGCGCTGCTGCGCGTCGGTGCGCCGCTTCGGCGCCAGCTGCGCGGCCGCTGATCGGGCGATGCCGGCACAAGCCGGAAACCGCGAAATCGCTAACGTTGCGCGCTTCCACTACACCGACCAGAGGAGAACTGCACATGGCACGCCCAATCATCCTCGGCGTCGTCGGTGACTCAGCGACGGGGAAGACGACCCTCACGAACGGGCTCGTCGAGATTCTGGGCAGGGAGAACGTCACCCACATCGGGATGGACGACTACCACCGCTATGACAGAACCGAGCGCGCTGAGAAGAAGATCACGCCGCTCGATCCCGCCTGCAACTACATGGACATCATCGGCCAGCACCTCACGCACCTGCGCAAGGACGAGCCGATCCTCAAGCCCGTCTACCAGCACGGCGACGGCACGTTCGGACGGCCGACGTACGTCGAGCCGCAGGGCTTCGTCCTGATCGAGGGACTGCTCGGCTACCACACGACCGATCTCAGCGCGCTCTTCGACGTGCGCGTCTTCCTCGCGCCGCCGGAGGAGCTGCGGCGCGAGTGGAAGGTCAAGCGCGACACGACGAAGCGCGGCTACACCGAGGAGCAGGTGCTCGCCGAGCTCGACGCGCGCGAGCCTGACTCGGAGTCCTACATCCGCCCGCAGCGCTCGCGCGCCGACATCGTCGTCTCCTTCCAGCCCGGTGCGGCCGACGATCCCGATCACCTCGACGCGGTCCTGACGCTGCGCGACGGCCTGCCCCATCCCGACCTGTCGTCGATGGGCGACGAGCAGGCGGCCGCCGCGATCACGATCGAGCAGGGTCCGTCCGAGCGCAAGCTGCGGATCCCCGGCGACATCCCGCGCGAGCGCGGCGCCGCGATCGAAGAGGCGATCTGGGAGCAGATGCACTTCGCGCGCCACCTGCGCACGGAGCGGCTCGGCACGTTCGCGATCGGCACCGACGAGGCGCACCGCTCCGAGTCGCTGGCGATCACGCAGGTGCTGATCCTCTACCACCTCGTGACGGCGAAGGCGTCCGTCGCGGTCGGTGGCGATGACGTCGTCGCACGCGAGCCGAAGACGCCCCCCGCGGGCGTGACCTCCGCCGCGTAGCAGCGCAGCTCAGCCGGGCGTCGTCCGGCCCACGCCCGCGCCGCGCGGCGAACGCCAGCGGGATGCGTCCCCGGGTTTCTTGAGAACCATTCCTATTCTCGTGTACCCTGGGGATCGGCGCCGATGTTCGACCCCTTTGAGCTCATCTTCGTCCAGCGAGGCGTCCTCGAGATCGCGGCGCTCTCGATCGCCGCGGGCCTGATCGGGACATGGATCGTCCTGCGCGGGATCGCGTTCTACGCGCACGCGGTCGGCACCGCGTCGTTCCCCGGGCTCGTGCTGGCCGAGGGGCTGGGCTTCTCGGCGCACCTCGGGGCCGGCGGGACCGCGCTCGGCGTCGCCGGATCGGTCGGCTGGCTGGCGCGACGCGACCGCAGCCGTTACGACAGCGTCACGGCGCTCGTGCTCGTCGGCGCGCTGGCGCTCGGCGTGATCCTCGCCAGCGACGTCTTTCACTCCGGCGCCAGCGTCGAGACGCTGCTGTTCGGCAGCGTGCTCGTGATCAGCGCCGGGGACATCTGGTTCGCGGCGGCGGTCAGCGCGATCGTGCTCGTCGCCTCGCTCGTGCTCGAGCAGCGCTGGCTGGCGACGGGATTCGATCCTGATGCCGCGCGGGCGCTCGGCGCGCGCTCGGTGCTCCCGGATCTCGTCCTGCTCGGCCTCGTCGCGCTCGTCGCGATCGCAGCGCTGTCGGCCGTCGGCGCGCTGCTGGCGACGGCGCTGCTCGTCGTCCCCGCGGCGACGACGCGGCTGCTGTGCTCGCGGCTGCGCAGATGGCAGGTCGCGACGATCGGGCTCGTGCTGCTCGAGGGCGTCGCCGGCCTGTGGCTCGCCGTGCAGCTCAACGCGCCCCCGGGCGCGACGATCGCCGTGCTCGGCGCGGTCATGTTCGCGCTCGTCGCGGGCGCCCGCCTCGCCGGTCGCAGGGGCCGCGTGGCAGTCGCCGCCGCGGCGGCGCTGCTGCTCGCGCTGGCGGGCGCAGGCTGCGGATCGTCGGACCCGTACTCGGGCGGCGATGGCGGCGGCGCGTCGAACGCGATCAGCGTCGTCGCGACGACGACCCAGCTCGGCGACATCGTTCGCAACGTCGGCGGCGACGGCGTCGACGTCACGCAGATCCTCAAGCCCAACAGCGATCCCCACGCGTACGAGCCGCGCCCGCGCGACGTGCAGCAGACGGCAGGCGCAAAGCTCGTGTTCGCAAGCGGCGACGGCCTCGACAAGTGGATCGGCGAGGTCGTATCGCAGTCCGGCGGCGACCCGACCGTGGTCGATCTCGGCGACGCGGTGGGCGCCAAGCTCGCCGGCGAGTCGAGCGGCCCGGAGGCCTCGAGGTTCGACCCGCACTGGTGGCACGACCCGCGCAACGTCGAGCGCGCGACCGCCGTCATCCGCGACGCGCTCGTCAGGGCCAACCCGAGCGCTCGGGCGAGCTACGCCCGCGGCGCCGCCCGCTACCTGCGAGCCGTGCGCAGGCTCGACGCCGGCGTGCGCGCGTGCTTCGCCAGCGTGCCGCGCTCGCAGCGCAAGCTCGTGACCGACCACGACGCGTTCAGCTACTTCGCCAACCGCTACGGCATCGACGTGATCGGCGCGGTGATCCCGTCGCAGACGACCGAGGCGCAGGCGTCGGCGGGCGACGTCGCGAAGCTCAGCGCGCTGATCAAGCGGGAGCGCGTCACGGCCGTCTTCCCGGAGAGCTCGATCAATCCCAGGCTCGCGCGCGCGCTCGCCAAGCAGACCGGGATCCCCGCGTCGTACACGCTCTACGGCGACACCCTCGGGCCGGCCGGCTCGAGCGGCGCGACGTACTTGGAGATGGAGCAGGCCAACGCCGACCAGATGCTGCGCGGGTTCACCGGCGGCACGCGCGGATGCGCGATCCCGGGCCTGTGATCCTGGTCCAGGCCGACGGTCTGGCGATCGGCTACTCCGGCGAGCCGGTCCTCAGCGACGTCTCGTTTGCGCTCAGCGCCGGCCAGATCGCGGGCGTGCTGGGACCCAACGGCGGCGGTAAGACGACGCTCTTTCGGGCGCTGCTCGGAGAGCTCGAGCCGCTCTCGGGGACAGTCGTCGCACCACCGCGCTGCGGGGTCGTCCCGCAGACCGAGCGCTCGCGGCTGGACTTCCCGGTCAGCGCGCTGGACGTCGCGTTGATGGGGGCGATCTCCGCGCTGCCGTGGTGGCGCAGGCCCGGCCGCGCGGAGCGCAGCCGGGCGCGCGAGGCGCTCGACGCGGTCGGGCTCGCCGACCGCGCCGACGCCACCTTCGGCGAGCTCTCGGGCGGCCAGCGCCAGCGCGTGCTCGTCGCGCGGGCGCTCGTGCAGGACGCCCGCGTGGTGCTGCTCGACGAGCCCTTCAGCGGGCTCGACGCGGCCAGCGCCGAGCGCCTCGAGTCGTTGCTCGCCGAGCTCGCCGCCGACGGCCGGACGCTGCTCGTCGCGACGCACGACGTCGAGCAGGTCGAGGCCTGGGATCGGGTCCTGTGCCTGAACGGGCGCCAGATCGCGTTCGGCGCTCCAGCCGAGGTCCTCACGCGCGACGTCCTCGAGGCGACGTACGGCGGGGCGATCGTGGAGCTGCCCGGCGGCGCCGGTCGCGGCGTGCTGCCGGCCCACCACCATCACCACCACTGATGAGCTCGGCCTGGCATGCGCTCGCCGATCCCTGGAGCCAGGAGATCATGCGCCGGGCGTTCGCCGAGATCGTGCTGCTCGGCGTCGCCGGCGGCGCGCTCGGCTGCTGGATCATCGTGCACCACCTCTCCTACAGCGCCGAGTCGCTCGCGCACGCGCTGCTGCCCGGCCTCGTCCTCGCGGCGCTCGTCGGGTTGCCGCTGCTGCTCGGAGGCGCGATCGGGATCGTCGTCGCGGCGCTCGCCGTCGCACTCGCCGGCCGCGCGCCGGAGGTCGGGCGCGATACCGCCGTCGCGGTCGTGATCACGGGCCTGTTCGGGCTCGGCGTCCTGCTGGCGCTGTCGCCGGCGACGCCGCCCGGGCTGCAGGGCCTGCTCTTCGGCGACATCCTCGGCGTCGCCGACGGCGACCTGCTGCTCGCGCTCGCGCTCGCCGCGACCGTCCTCGTCGCGCTCTGGTTCCTGCACGGCCGGCTGCTCGTCGTCGGCTTCGACCGGCTCAGCGCGCGCGGGCTCGGCGTCGCGCCGACGATCGTCGACGGCGCTCTGCTCGGCCTGCTCGCGCTCGCGCTGCTCGTCGCCGTCCAGGGTCTCGGCAACCTGCTCGTCGTCGCGGTGCTGATCGCGCCGGCCGCGAGCGCGCGCACGTTGACGGACCGGATGAGTTCGATGATCGTCCTGTCGATCGCGATCGCGATCGCGTCCGGGCTCGGCGGCCTGTACCTCTCCTACCACGCGAGCACGGCCGCCGGCGCGTCGATCGCCGCGATGCTGGTGGCCGTCTACCTGCTGCTGGCGAGCTTCGGCGCGCTGCGCCGCGCGCACCGGTTCGCCTAGTGGGTCAGCTGTAGGCGTCCCAGGCGACGAGGAACGGCAGCGGGTCGAGCGGCGCCCCGCCCGTGTACCAGCCCGGCCCGCTCCACATCTCGAAATGCAGGTGGCAGCCGTTGGCGTCGCCCGTCGCGCCGACGTTGCCGATCCGCTGGCCGGTGAACACGCGCGTGTCCTTGGCGAGCGGTGAGGGCTCGGCGAGGTGCATGTAGGCGTAGTCGATGTCCGTGCCCTCGCCGTCGATCACGATGTAGTTGCCGGCCGAGGCCTCGAAGCGGTTGAGCTTCACGACGCCACCGCGCGCGGCGACGAGCGGCGTCCCGCACCTCGCGAAGACGTCATGGCCCTCGTGCGTGTGGCCGTCGCGCTGCGCGCCGAAGGCCGCCTCGCCGCTGCCGAATGTGTGGCTGCCGCGGACCGGGAACTTGTGATCGACGAGCTCGAACGTGCCGGTCGCGAGCGCATCGGGCGCCTGCGCCGCGACGATGCCGGGGGCCGGCGCGCCGTCGCTCGCGTAGACGCGGAACTCGTAGGTGCCGGCCGGCTGCGCCTCGCCGGCGACCGTGCCGTCCCAGGTCACGCTGCTCGCGACCTCGGGCGTCAGCGCGACCGGCCAGCCCATGATCGTCGCGCCGTCGATCACGCGGACGAGCTCGACGAGGACGTTCATCGGCTCGCGCGTGAGCAGGTCCAGCCGCGCCGGGCGCGCCGCGTCGTAGAAGACGCGACGGCCGATGACGCCGACGTTGAGCGCCGCCGAGCTGTGTGCGCGACGCGTCACGCGGACGATCGCGCGGCTGGCCCCGGAGCGCGCGCCGTCGGCGTTGACCGCGCGTAGAGGACCACTCGGCGCCTTGTTGGGGACGGCGACGTCGACGCTGTTGTTGCGCACCTTGAGCGTGCGCACGGTGACGTTGTCACCATGACCGCCGCCGCCGAGGAAGACGATCCGCTCGACGTTGCGCATGTCGCGGCCGCGGACGCGCAGCAGGCTGCCGGGCTGCGCGACGCTCGCCGCGGCGCAGCCCGCGACGCAGGACACCGACTTGATCGTCGCGGGCGAGGTGGGGTAGGCGCCGCCCGACGCGGCCGATCCCGCGGACGCGTTCGCAGGCAGCGCAAGGCCGAGTCCGCAAACGACCGCGACGACGACCCGACGTCTCAGCTCGACCAGCCCCCTCATCCGACGACCGCGGGGTCCTATGGACACCGCCCGACCGCAGCCGGGCGCCGGTTCGCGCGCGCGGGCGCGCGGTCCGGCGGTGCCATCCCTGGATTCACCCTCACGGCACGAACGCCTTCACGTGCGCGCCGATCGCCCCCCGCCCCACCGCGACGAACGGTGGATCCGGCCTCTGCTGGGCGGCACCGTACCTCATGTGACGGCGGCAGACCGTGCCGTTGCGCTGGAAATTCCGTGGCGAATTGCGATTCCCTACACTTGCTGTTCGCCGCGCGGAACGTTCGCGTGGCATTTTCACGTCATGAAGACCTACGTCGCCAACGCCAACGACCGCGAGCGCAACTGGCTCGTCGTCGACGCCACCGGGCAAACGCTCGGCCGCCTGGCGACGCAGATCGCCGACACGCTGCGCGGCAAGCGCAAGCCGACGTACACGCCGCACGTCGACACGGGCGATTTCGTCGTCGTCGTGAACGCCGAGAAGATCGCGGTCACCGGCAACAAGCGCGCGGCGAAGATGTACTACCGCCACTCGGGCTACCCCGGCGGGCTGAAGACGCGGACGCTCAACGACATGCTCGAGCGCCGCCCCGAAGAGGTCCTGCGCCTCGCGGTCAAGGGCATGCTGCCCCGCAACCGCCTCGCCCGCAAGCAGCTCACGAAGCTCAAGATCTACGCCGGGCCGGACCATCCACACCAGGCCCAGAAACCGCAACCGATGGAGCTGCACTCGTGATCGACGAGAGCGTCGAGCCGCCTGACGCCGACGAGCCGGCGGCCGACACGCCGGACGCCGAGGCCCCCACTCCAGCACCCGCCGACGAGCCCGCCGCTGCCCCTGTTGCGGCGGCAGCGGAGCCCGAGGAGGATCTCGACGACGAGGAGCCCGCTCCACGCGTGAAGCCCGCGATCCCGGGCGCCGATCTCGAGGTCGACATCGTCCTCGAGGGCGCCGATCCGCTGGCACGCGAGGAAGAGGAGGAGCGCGACGCCGCCGCCGCAGCCGAGGAGGACCGCGCCGACGAGCAGCCCGTCGCCGCCGTCATCGACCTCGCCGCCGGCGCCCGCTACCGCGCGACGGGCAAGCGCAAGACCGCCGTCGCGCGCGTCATCCTGCGACCGGGCAGCGGTGCCTACACGGTCAACGGCAAGACGCTCGACGCCTACTTCCCACGCCCGGCGCTGGGCCGCAACATCCGCCAGCCGCTCGAGGCCGTCGGCTACGAGGACCGGATGGATGTCGTCGTCCGCGTGCACGGCGGTGGCGTCAGCGCTCAGGCCGGCGCCCTGCGCCACGGCATCTCGCGCGCGCTGCTCGAGGCCGACCCGAACCTGCGCGGCGAGCTCAAGCGTCGCGGCTTCCTGACGCGCGATCCGCGCGTCAAGGAGCGCAAGAAGGCCGGTCTGAAGAAGGCCCGCAAGCGGCCGCAGTTCTCCAAGCGCTAGCTGCTCCCGTGCGAAAGCTGTTCGGCACCGATGGTGTCCGAGGTCGCGCCGGCGAGGTGCTGAGCGCTGAGCTCGCCGTCGCGCTCGGCGCCGCGACGACGCGCGAGATCGGCGGCGAACGCCCGCGCGTGCTCGTGATCCGCGACACGCGCGAGTCCGGAGCGATGCTCGAAGCCGCGCTCGCGGCGGGGATCGCGTCGGCCGGCGGCGACGTCCTGCTCGGCGGCGTGCTGCCGACGCCGGCCGCGCCGCTACTGATCGGTAACTACGGATTCGACCTCGCGGCGGTCATCTCCGCCTCGCACAACCCGTACGAGGACAACGGGATCAAGTTCTTCGGTGCCGACCGCTTCAAGCTCTCCGACGCCACCGAGCTCGCGATCGAGCAGCGCCTCGAAGCCGACGCCGAGAACGGCCCTGCGCGGATCGGCTCGATCGAGCGGCTGCACGGGACCGACGAGGACTACCTGCGCGCCCTGCAGGAGCGCTTCGCCGGCCTCTCGCTGACCGGCGTCAAGGTCGTGCTCGACTGCGCGCACGGCGCGACGTACCGCACCGGCCCGGAGATCTTCCGCCGTCTCGGCGCCTCGGTGACCGTGCTCGCCGGCGCCCCCGACGGGCGCAACATCAACGACGGCTGCGGCTCGACGCACACGGAGGCACTCGTCGGCGCGATGCGCGACGGCGACCACGACGTCGGCTTCGCCTTCGACGGCGACGGCGACCGCCTGCTGGCGGTCGATCGCAACGGCGCGCTCGTCGACGGCGACGAGCTGATCGCGCTCGCGACGCTGCACCTGCGCGCGCAGGAGCGCCTGCCCGGCGACGGCGTCGTCGTGACGGTCATGACGAACTACGGCTTCCATACGGCGATGGCGGCCGCGGGCATCGACGTCGCGACGACGGCGGTCGGCGATCGCTACGTGCTCGCCGAGCTGCGTGCGCGCGGCTGGGGTCTCGGCGGCGAGCAGTCGGGGCACATCATCGACATGGGCTTCGTCCCCTCGGGCGACGGGATCGCCTCCGCGCTGCTGACGCTCGAAGCGCTCGGCCGCGGCGATCTCGCTGACCGCGACGCGATCGACAAGCTGCCCCAGAAGCTCGTCAACGTGCGCGTCGCCGACCGCGACGCCGCGATCGCCAGCGCTGCGCTCAGCGCGGCGACGGCGCACGAGTCGGCGGCGCTCGAAGGCCGCGGCCGCGTGCTCGTGCGCCCCTCGGGAACCGAGCAGCTCGTGCGCGTCATGGTCGAGGCGCCGACCGAGCAGGAGACCGCCGCCGTCTGCGCGCGGCTCGTCGCGATCGTCGAGTCCGAGGCCGCCGGCTAGCCTCGCCGGGCCTGCCCGCCGGCGACTACCGGCAGGGATCCGCGCCGCTCTCGCCTAATCTCTCTGCATGTGCGGAATCGTCGGATACGTCGGCCAGCGCCCGGTCCAGGAGATCCTCCTCGCCGGTTTGGAGAAGCTCGAGTACCGCGGCTATGACTCCGCAGGGGTGTCGGTCCTCACCGACGGCGAGATCGCCTCGGTGCGCGCGGTCGGCAACCTCAGCAAGCTGCGCGAGGCGGTCGGACGCAGCCGCAACGGTCATCGACCGTCGGTCGCGACGCTCGCCGCCGTCGCGGTCGCCGAGCAGGTGGCGGCGAGCGGCATCGGCCACACGCGCTGGGCCACGCACGGGCGCGTCACGGAGTCCAACGCGCATCCGCATTTCGACACGAGCGACCGCGTCCACGTCGTCGTCAACGGGATCGTCGAGAACTACCTCGCGCTGAAGCAGCGGCTCGGCGAGATCGGAGCGGACTTCACCTCGGAGACCGACGCCGAGGTCATCGCGCACCTCGTCTCGCACCACTTGAACGGCGGCAGCCTGATCGACGCCGTTCGCGCGGCCTACGCCGAGCTCGAGGGCCACTACGCGTTCGTCGTGATCAGCGCGGACGAGCCCGGGACGCTCGTCGGCGCGCGCAAGGAGTGTCCGCTGATCGTCGGCCGCGGCGACGGCGAGCAGTTCCTCGGCTCCGCCGTCCCGGCCTTCCTCGCCCACACGCGCGACGTGCAGTTCATCGAGAACGAGGAGATCGTCGTGCTGCGCGCCGACGGCGTCGAGTTCTTCACGCCCGGCGGCGAGCCGATCGAGCGCGAGATCACGCGCGTCGACTGGGACGAGTCGACCGCCGAGAAGGGCGGCTACGAGACGTTCATGCTCAAGGAGATCCACGAGCAGGCCGACGCCGTCGCCGAGACGATCGCCGACCGCACGCTGCGCCCCGACGGCATCGACCTCGCCGAGGCCGAGCTCGACGAGGCGCTGTTCGACGACGTCGACCGGATCCTGATCCTCGCCGCCGGGACGTCCTTCCACGCCGGTCTGATCGGCCGCTACGCGATCGAGGAGTGGGCTCGCCTGCCGGTCGAGATGGACATCGCATCGGAGTGGCGCTACCGCAACCCGATCGTCTCGGAGCGCGAGCTCGTGATCGGCGTCACGCAGTCGGGCGAGACCGCCGACACGCTGGCGGCGATGCGGCTCGCCCGGGCGCGCGGCGCGAAGGTGCTCGCCTGCACGAACGTCGTCGGCTCGCAGGCGACGCGCGACGCCGACGGCGTGCTCTACACGCGGGCCGGCCTCGAGGTGTCGGTCGCCGCGACGAAGACGTTCGTCTGCCAGGTCGCGGCGATGTACCTGCTCGCGCTGCGGCTCGCGGAGCTGCGCGGGACGCTCGAGCCGGCGCGGATCGCCCAGCTCGTCGGCGAGATCAAGCAGCTGCCGGCGCGCATCACTGAGCTGATCGACCGCCTCGACGAGCCCGTCAAGGCCGCCGCCGAGCGCCACGCGGACTCGGAGTTCTACCTCTACCTCGGGCGCCACGTCGGACGTGCGGTCGCGCTCGAGGGCGCGCTGAAGCTCAAGGAGATCTCCTACATCGCGACCGACGCCTACGCCGGCGGCGAGATGAAGCACGGGCCGATCGCGCTGCTCGACGAGTCCACGCCGGTCGTCTGCGTGGCGACCGACATGCCGATCCTCGACAAGATGATCTCCAACATCCAGGAGGTCCGCGCGCGCGGCGCGCACGTGATCGCGATCGCGACCGACGGCGACGACCGCCTCGAGCCCGTCGCCGAGGAGGTCATCTACGTCCCGCGCACGGACTGGATGCTGCAGGCCCTGCTCGCCGTCATCCCGCTGCAGCTGTTCGCGTACTACGTCGCGCGCAAGCGCGGGCTGAACGTCGACCAGCCGCGCAACCTCGCCAAGACCGTCACCGTCGAGTAGCAGCGCCGCCGCCGGCCGCGGCACCTGCGCGGCTCTACGATGGCCGCATGGCCGTCGGGATCGACCTGCTGGAGATCGAGCGCATGGAACAGGCGCTCGAGCGACGGCCGGGGCTCGCGCAGCGGCTCTTCACCGACGGCGAGCGGGCCTACGCGGCGCGGCGGGCGCGGCCGGGCCAGCACCTCGCGGCGCGCTTCTGCGCCAAGGAGGCGGTCGCCAAGGCGCTGCGCCTCGAGGTCTGGAGCCACCACGACATCGAGGTCGTGGGGGAGGGGCCGCAGACGCAGATCGCGCTGCACGGGCCGCTGGCGTCGCTCGGCGTGGAGGTCGAGATCTCGCTGACGCACTCGAAGGCGACCGCCGCCGCGATCGCGCTCGTCCGGTGAGCACGGCGGCGATCCCCGACTGGCTCGAGCCGCTGTTCGGCGCCCAGCAGATGCGCGCGATCGACGGCTGGGCGATCGAGCAGCGCGGGATCGGATCGCTGGATCTGATGGAGAAGGCGGGCGCCGGGCTCGCGCTGCACGCCGACCGCGTCGTGCCGCGCGGGCCGGTCGTGATCGTCTGCGGCAAGGGCAACAACGGCGGCGACGGCTTCGTCGCGGGGCGCCTGCTGCGCGGCTTCGGCCGCACCGTGCGCGTCCTGCTTGTCGCCGCGCCCGAGGAGTATCGCGGCGACGCCGCGCAAAACCTGCGCCTGCTCGAGGGGGCGCACGAGCCGTTCGAGCCGCTCGCGCTCGGCGACGCGGCGATCGTGATCGACGCGCTCTTCGGGACCGGCTTCGACGGCGAGCCGCGCGGGACGGCGAAGGACGCGATCGAGACGATCGCGGCGCTCGACGTTCCCGTCGTCTCGGCCGACATCGCCAGCGGCGTCGACGGCTCGACGGGGGAGGCCGCGCGCGCCTCGGTGATCGCGACCGCGACCGTGACGTTCGCCGCCGCGAAGACCGGTCACTGGATCGCTCCGGGCAAGCGCCAGACGGGCGCCCTGACCGTCGTCGACATCGGGATTCCCGGCGGCGCGCCGGTCGCCGCCGACGTCGGGCTGCTGACGGCGCGCGTCCACGCGCTCGTGCCCGGGCGCGACACCGACTCGACGAAGTTCAGCTCCGGCCATCTCGTCGTGGCGGGCGGCTCGCGCGGCCTGACCGGCGCGCCGTGCCTGGCCGCCGAGGCGGCGATGCGCGCGGGCGCGGGCTATGTCGCCGCGCTCGTCCCGGCTTCGCTTGAGCTCGTCTTCGAGACGCGCCTGCTCGAAGTCATGACCCACGGGCTGCCCGACGTCGACGGCGCGCTTGCGCCGGACGGCGTCGACGCCGCCCTCGACGCGCTCGCCCGCGCCGCAGCGCTTGTGCTCGGTCCGGGCGCCGGACGCAGCGACGCCGCGTTCGCGTTCGTGCGCGCGCTCGCGGTCCGCGCGACGCTCCCGCTGCTGCTCGACGCCGACGGGCTCAACGCGCACGCCGGGGCGCTCGACGCGCTCGCCGAGCGGGCGGGACCGACGGTGCTCACGCCGCACGCCGGCGAGCTCGGGCGCCTGCTTGGGACGTCCAGCGACGAGGTCGGCCGGCACCGCCTGCGCAGCGCGCGCGAGGCCGCTCGGAGGGCAGACGCCGTCATCGTGCTGAAGGGCGACGACACGATCATCGCGCGCCCCGACGGCGTCGCGGCGATCAACGACCTCGCCGCGCCGGCGCTCGCCACGGCCGGCACGGGCGACGTGCTGAGCGGGATCATCGGCGCGTACCTCGCGAAGGGCGTCGAGCCGTTCGCGGCCGCCTGCGCGGGCGTGCGCCGCCATGCCGCAGCGGGTCGCGTCGCCGCCGTCGAGCATGGCGTCGACGGCGTGATCGCGCGCGACGTCATCGACGCCCTGCCGCGCGCACTGCAGGGCGAGCCCGAGACCGGCGAGTAGCCTTCGCGCGCGATGGCGGTCCAGCAGGACGTGATGGTTCGGGCAGTCGCCCGCGTCAACCTCGCGGCGATCGAACGCAACGCCGCGCGCATGCGCCGCGCGCTCGCCGCGGGCGCTGCGAGCGACGCCACACCCGGCCTCTGCGCGGTCGTCAAAGCCGACGGCTACGGGCACGGCGCGCTGCCGGCGGCCGGCGCCGCACTCGCCGGCGGGGCGACGTGGCTCGCCGTCGTCGCGGCCGAGGAGGCCGCGCTGCTGCGCGACGGCGGGATCGACGTCCCGATCCTCGTGATGGGCGCGCTGACGCCGGCGGAGCTCGACGTCGCGCTCGGCGCGCGGGCCGACGTCGTCGCCTGGGACGAGGCCTTCGTGGCCGCGGTGGCGGCGCGTGGCGGCGGCCGCGTGCACGTCAAGCTCGATACCGGGATGGGGCGGCTCGGCACGCGCGATCCGGCCGCGGCGACGCGCGTCGCGCAGGCGGCGACGGCGACCGACGGCGTCACCCTGGCCGGCGCGATGACGCACTTCGCGACCGCCGACGACCGCGGCGACGCGTTCCTCGCGCAGCAGCTCGCGCGCTTCGAGGCCTGGGCGCTGCCGCTGAAGGCGGCCAACCCGTCGATCGTCCTGCACGCCGCCAACAGCGCGGCCACGCTGCGCGAGCCGGCGACGCATTTCGACATGGTGCGCGCGGGGGTCGCGATCTACGGACTCGATCCGTTCGGCATCGACGCCGCGGCCAGCGAGCTCGAGCCGGCGCTCGAGCTGCACTCCTACGTCGGCACCGTCAAGCCGGTCGCGCCGGGCGAGAGCGCCGGCTACGGGCGGCGCTTCATCGCGCGCGAGGCGACGCACACGGCGACCGTGCCGATCGGCTACGGCGACGGCGTGCGCCGTGGCCTGACGAACAACGCCGACGCGCTCGTGCGCGGCGTGCGCCGGCCGCTCGTCGGGACGGTGAGCATGGACAACATCTCGCTCGACGTCGGCAGCCCGCCGGGCGCCGCGGTCGGCGACCGCGTCGTGCTGATCGGCGCGCAGGGCGACGAGCGGATCGCCGCCGAGGAGATCGCGCAGCGCCTCGGCACGATCAACTACGAGATCACCTGCGGCCTCTTGCCGCGCGTTCCGCGGGTGTACCACCGTGATGGAGAGCAGGCATGAGCGCGGCCCGTGCGATCGCCCGCGAGGCCCTGCACGGCCGCTGCGCATGGCTCGTCGGCGGCGCCGTCCGCGACGAGTTGCTGCAGCGCCACACGACCGACCTCGACGTCATCGTCGACGGCGATGTCGGCTCCGCCGCGCGGGCGGTCGCACGCGCGGCGGGCGGACCGCTGTTCGAGCTGTCCGACGAGTTCGGGTCGTGGCGCGTGATGGCGAGCGACCGCGCCTGGCAGCTCGATCTCAGCCCGCTGCGCGGCGGCTCGCTCGAAGCCGATCTTGCGCTACGCGACTTCACCGTCAACGCGATCGCCGAGCCGCTGCACGGCGGTGCGCGGATCGATCCGCACGGCGGCGCCGAGGATCTCGCGGCGGGGCGGCTGCGCGCCGTCGGGCCGCAAGCCTTCGCGGACGACCCGCTGCGCGTCGTGCGGCTCGTGCGGCTGGCGGCGGAGCTCGGGCTCGACCCCGACCCTGCGACCGCGAAGCTCGCCCGCAGCAGCGCCCCCGCGGCCGCCACGGTGGCGCAGGAGCGCGTCTTCGGCGAGCTGAAGCGGATCCTCGCCGGCGATGGCGTCGTCGCTTCGATGCGGCTGATGGACGAGCTCGGCCTGACGGCGGCGATCCTGCCCGAGCTGCAGGCGCTGCACGGCGTCGAGCAGAACCGCTACCACCACGCCGACGTCCACGCCCACACGATCGAGGTGCTCGAGCAGACGGTCGCGCTGCAGGCCGACCCCGCCGCGCTGTTCGGCCCCGAGCACGCCGCCGCGGTCGCGGCGCTGCTCGCCGAGCCGCTTGCCGACGAGGTCGATCGCGGCCTCGCGCTGCGCCTCGGCGCGCTGCTGCACGACGCCGCCAAGCCGGCCACGCTCGCGCGCCGCGACGACGGCTCGCCGACGTTCCTCGGCCACGATCGCGCCGGCGCGGAGCTCGCCCGCGCGATCCTCTCGCGCCTGCGCACGAGCGAGAAGCTCAAGGCCCATGTCGCCGCGCTGACGCGCCACCATCTCCGGCTCGGCTTCCTCGTCCACGAGCGACCGCTCTCGCGGCGCGCGCTCTACCGCTACCTGACGACGTGCTCGCCGGTCGAGGTCGACGTCACGCTGCTGTCGGTCGCAGACCGGCTGGCAACGCGCGGGCGCAAGGCGCGGGAGTCGATCGCCAGTCACGTCGAGCTCGCCCGCGAGGTCCTGCCGGCGGCGCTCGAATGGCGTGCCGCAGGTCGGCGCCCGCCGCTCGTGCGCGGCGACGTGCTCGCCGACGCGCTCGCGATCGAGGACGGACGCGAGCTCGGCATCCTGCTCGCCGAGATCGACGAGGCGCGCTTCGCGGGCGAGGTGACGACCCGCGACCAGGCGCTGGCGCTGGCGACCCGGCTGCGCGAGCGCACCGCGGGCCACTAGTAGTGGGCCTTCTCCAAACGTTCCACCGGAAACTGCCGGGCGCCGATCACCGACCACGGGCTTCGCCCGCGGTGCCCGCTATGTCCTCGGACACTTGATGTGCCAGAGGCACACCTGCGGTCCTGCGTCCTTGCCATGCGGCGCCGGCATCCCAGCATTTCCGGCGCAACGTTCCGAGAAGACCCACTAGGCTTCGCGCGGCGATGGCGCACGCGGATTGCCTGTTCTGCAAGATCGTCGCGGGCGAGATCCCCGCCACGCTCGTCGCCGAGGGCGATCGCACGATCGCCTTCATGGACATCAACCCGGCGACGCGCGGGCACGCGCTCGTGATCCCGCGGGCGCACGCCAGCGACATCCACGAGATCGACACGGAGGACCTCGAGGCCGTCGCCGCGATGGCGCAGGAGCTCGCCGGCAGGGCGATCGAACGACTCGGCGCCGACGGCGTGAACCTCCTGAACTCGAACGGACCGGCGGCCTGGCAGACGGTCTTTCACTTCCACATGCACGTCATCCCGCGCTACGCCGGCGACCCGCTGAGGCTGCCCTGGGTGCCGGCGCCGGGCGACATGGACGACATCGCGGCGGCCGGCGCGCGGCTCGCGCCGTAGCCGACCGGCGCGGGCGCACGCTTGCGGGTTTCGATTCCGGGTGCCGGGTCCGTCATATTGGCGGCATGGCGGACGGCATCGAGCGAACGCAGCGTCGCGCCTGGCTGCTCGCGGCCGTCGGCCTGGGAGCCGCCGGCGGCGCCGTCGCGGTCCCGGCCGCGCTGGCCGCCCCGTCACGGCCGATCGCGATCAGCGACCCCGCCGCGGACGTCAGCGGCGCGCTCGACATCACGCGGGTCGCGCTGCAGCGCGCCGCGGACGGTCGCCTGCGGGCCTCGATCTCTTTCGCCGCGAAGCTGACGCCGCGGACGCTGCTTGCGGCCTCCGGCCCGCCGGGGTCCGCCTGCGTGCGGATCTGGACGGACGCCGGCGTCGACCCCGCCGTGACACGAGCCGATCGCCTCGTCTGCGTGACGGCACGCTCGGCGCGCGCGTTTCGCGGCGGCGTCTACGAGGTCGTGAACCCGGGGCTGCCGACGCGCGTCGCCGACGCATCGACGAAGCTCAGCTCGAGCGGGCGCAGCCTCGCGCTGCGCTTCGCGCAAAGCTCGCTCGGGCGCCCGCAGCGGATCAGGTTCGCGTTCGAGTCGACGCGTCCCGGCTGCGCGCTCGTGAGCTGCATCGACAGCGCGCCCGACGGCGGCAAGGCGCGCACCTTCCGCCTGCGTTAGTGGCCACTAGAAACCCTGACGGCGCATCCCGCGCACGGCGAGCGCGCCGAACAGCGCGAGCAGGCCGCTGATCGACAGCAAGGCGGGCCAGGTCGCGTCCCACGTGATGCCGCCGACGAAGCCTTGGCGCACGCCCTCGAGCACGTGCGTGACGGGGTTGATGTCGGCGATCGCGCGCAGCCAGCCCGACAGCAGCTCGCGCGGCGCGTACGCCGTCGTGAGGAAGATCGAGACGAACGTGCCGACCTGCATGAGCGGCGCCGCCTGCTGGGTGCGGAAGCGCAGCGCGAGCACCGTCGCGTAGCACGCGGCGGCGGCCGCCAGGCCCATGACGAGCAGCGCGCCGAGCGCGAGCGCCGCGACGCCGGGCCAGTCGACGCCGAGCGCGAACGCGACGGCGAGCAGGACCGTCGCCGGCAGCAGGCAGCGCAGGCAGGCCGAGCCGACGACGCCGGCGAGCAGCACCGGCCGTCGCGCCGGCGCGAGCATGAGCCGGTCAAACCAGCCCTTCTCGATGTCTCGCGCGAGGTTGACGCCGGTCGCCGCGCCGGTGAAGCCCGCGCCCTGCAGCAGCCCGACGGGCACGATGAACGTGCGGAAGTCGTCGGCGGTGAAGTTCGGCAGCGCGGCCGCCTTGCCGAAGACGGCCGACAGGCCGAGCATGAAGATCGTAGGCGCCAGGACTCCTGGGACCGCGCCTCCCGGCACGCGCAGGATCTCGTTGAGCCCACGGCGCATCAGCGCGCGGATCGTGCGCAGGTCGCTTCTCATGGCTCGCGCAGCCGGCCGCGCAGGGCGAGCACCGACAGCCCGATCGCCGCGAGCGTGAGGCCCGTCGCCGCGGCGAGGCCCTCGAGCACGGGGCGCAGGGCGTTGTCGAAAGCGATCGGCTGGCGCATCCCGTCGGCGATGTAGGAGAGCGGGTTGTACGCCGCGATGACGTCGGCGGGGGCGCTCAGCAGGTTGGCCGGGAAGAACGCCGACGAGATGAACAGGATCACGAAGACGATCGGGAAGATGCCCTGCACCGTCGACGCGCTGCGCGCGCGCAGCGCGATCATCACGCCGAGCGCGCCGAAGCCGGTGCCGGCGACGATGCCGATCGCCAGGACCGACAGGACGCCGAGCGCGCCGCCCTGGATCTCGGCGCCGAACAGGAGCCCCAGGACGAGGAAGTAGATGACCTGCAGCGCGGCGATCACGCTGGCCGCGAGGACGCGGCCGAGGACGATCGCGACCCGCGGCGTCGGCGAGACCGCGAGCCGGTCGAAGAACCCGCCCTCGATGTCGAGCGCCGAGGCGATGCCGGCGCTGACGCCGCCCAGCAGCAGCGACTGCGTGATCGCCGCGGCGAGCTGGAAGTCGAGGAAGCCGTCGACGCGCGGAAAGCCCGGCAGCGACGTCGTGCGCTCCAGGCCGCCGACGTTGACGGCGAGAAAGAGCGTCGGGAAGAGAACGAGCGGGGCGAGGAACTGGGGTTTGCGGAGAGCGTTGCGCAGGGCGCGTCGCGCAAGCGCGACGACGGCCGCCGTCACACGAGCTCCGGCTCGGGCTGCGGCTCGGGCCGCGGCTCGTCGGCGCCCTCGAGGTGCTCGCCCGTCTTCGCGAGGAAGACGTCGTCGAGCGTCGGCTGCTTGAGCTCGAGCTCGGCGACCGCCTGGCCCGCGTCGTCGAGTGCGCGCAGGATCGGCGCGATGTCGGCGGCACCGCGCTCGAGGCCGATCGACAGGTGGCAGTCGCCGGTCGGCGGGCGCAGCTCGCCGAAGCCGGCGACGACCTCGCGGGCACGCTGCAGGTCGACGTCGCCGGCGAGCACGAGGTCGAGGTGGGGGCGGCCGACTTCGGCCTTCAGCGCGGCCGGCGTCCCCGCGGCGACGATCCGCCCGTCGGCGATGATCCCGATCCGGTCGGCGAGCTGATCGGCCTCCTCGAGGTACTGCGTCGTTAGGAAGACCGTCGTGCCCTCGTCGCGCAGGCGGCGCACCTCGTCCCACAGCATCAGCCGTGACGTCGGGTCCAGGCCGGTCGTCGGCTCGTCGAGGAACAGCACCTCGGGCTCGTGGATCAGTGCCATCGCGAGGTCGAGGCGGCGGCGCATGCCGCCGGAGTACGTCCCGACGCGGCGTCCCGCGGCCTGGCTCAGGCCGACGCGCGCGATCAGCTCGGCGCCGCGGGCGCGGACCGTGCGCGGCGGGATGCCATGCAGCGTCGCCTGCAGCTCGATCAGCTCGCTGCCGGTCATCAGCGGATCGAGCGCCGCCTCCTGGAGCGCGACGCCGATCCTGCGGCGCACGTGTCCGGGCTGCGCCGCGACGTCGAAGCCGGCGACGCGAGCGTGCCCGCCGGTCGGACGCAGCAGCGTGACGAGCATGCGGACGGTCGTCGTCTTGCCGGCCCCGTTGGGACCGAGAAAGCCGTACACCTCGCCGGCCGCGACCTCGAGATCGATGCCGTCGACGGCCTTGATCCCGCCCTTGAAGGCGCGCTCCAGCCCGATGACCTCGATCGCCGCGATGGGGCAATGATATTGCACGCGCAACTTCTTTCCGCGGGCATGGACGCAACAAACAGCCGCGGGCTCGTGTTGAATGCGGGCATGACGCGTCAACGAGTTCTGCAGAGCACAGCGCTTCTTCCAGCGGTCGCCGCGCTTGCGCTCCCGGCGGCGGCGCCGGCCAAGGTCGCCGAGCTCGGCCAGCTCGCAGACGACGTCCGCGGCGCCTGTCCCACCAGCTGCGTCGCCGTCAGCCGCACGACCGGCTATCAGGCGAAGGTCGGGCCCGACCGCGGCCTGTACGTCGCGCCCTCGGACGGGCGCATCGTCGCCTGGACGATCGCGCTCGGCAAGCCGGGCCCGAAGCAGACGGCGTTCTTCACCTCGCGCCTCGGCGGTGAGCCGCAGGCCACGGTCGTCGTGCTCGCGCCGCAGAAGAAGCTCGTGCGCCGCGTCGTCGCCAAGGCGCCGCTGCAGAAGCTCACCGACTACATGGGGCAGATGGTCCAGTTCCCGCTCGAGCAGTCGCTGCCGATCAAGAAGGGGCAGTACGTCGCCCTGACCGTGCCGTCGTGGGCGCCGGCGCTGCAGGTCGGCCTCGGCTCCGACACGTCGTGGCGCCCGAGCCGGGCGAAGGACGCCTGCCTCGACACGGCGACGCAGACGGCGCTCATCGGCGACCGCCGCTCGCAGCCGTTCATCTGCCTCTTCAGGACCGCGCGCCTGACCTATAGCGCGACGTTCGTCTCCAACCCGGTCGTCATGAAGGACGTCCCGGCGCCGAGGCCGACGGCGCCGCCGGCCCCGCCGCCGGCCCCACCACCGCCGCCCGCGCCGTAGTCAGCGCCCGGCGCGCTCAGCAGGCGCCGGGGTTCTGCGCGCAGAAGTTCTCGAACTCGCCGCCGCCGGCCTGTGCACCGCCGGTCGTGGGCTGGGCGTCGGTGCCCGGCGCCTGGCCGCCGTTCGTCGCCTCGCCCTCCGCGGGCGGGGGTGTGACCGGCGCCGCCGCGGCGGCCGGGGGCGTCACCGCGGGAGTCGTGCTCGTCGTCGTCCCGGTCGTCGAGGTCCTCGTGTCCGCCGGTGGAGCGGCGGTCGTACCGGTCGGGATCGTGAGGTCAGGCGACGTCTTGGGGATGCTCGTCGAGAGCTCGTCGTCGGCGCCGCACGCGCTCGTGCCGACGGCGAGCGCGGCGACCGCGAGGAGGGCGAGAGGGCGCTTGGCCTGAAGTCGGCGCATCGCCGGACCGGTCAGCTGACCGGATCCATGCGCCGGCCGCAGTGCGGGCAATCGTTGAGATCGCGCTGGGCGAGCTGATCGCACCATGAGCAGAATCGCAGGTTCTCGACCGCCCAGGGAAGCTTCGAGAGCGAGGGCGCCAGCGGCAGGACCTTGCCGACGACGACGAGCGTCTCCCCGGTCTCCCGGTCGACGTAGACGCGGCCCGGCTCGGCCTCGCGGATCATCTCGCGACCGGATTCCGACCCGCGCATCCGATAGCGCTGAGCGGCTGACACGGCGCGAACCCTACCAAGGAGGACGCGGCGAAAGCACCCGCGTGCAAACGGCCGGCGCCACCGCAGGACGTCGAAGACGCCTCAGCCACGCCGTCCGGGTCGCTTGTTTAGACTCCCGCGCTCGCATGACCCCGACACCCTTCAGGATCAGGCTTCTGGGGCTCGCCGCGTGCGGAATGCTCGCCGGCGGCCTGAGCGCCTGCGAGAACGACAACGTCGACAAGAACGCGGATCTGATCGCGGGCAAGAAGGCGTTCGTGCAGAAGTGCAGCTCCTGCCACGTGCTCGCCCGCGCGCAGGCAAAGGGCGTCACGGGGCCCGACCTCGACGAGGCGTTCCGTCGCTCCCTGATCGAGGGATTCGGCCGCGACACGATCCATGGCGTCGTCTACGACCAGATCCGCCATCCGGCGAAGGTTCCGGAGGACAGCCCGGCCTACATGCCGGCGAAGCTCGTCACGGGCAAGCTCGCGCAGGACGTCGCGGCATACGTCGCCGCCGTCGTATCCCGCCCGGGCAAGGACACCGGCAAGCTCGCGACCGCGGTCCAGGCGGCCGGCGCCGGCAAGCCGGTGGCAGCGAAGGGCGGCAAGCTCGCGCTGCCCGCCGATCCCAACGGCCAGCTCGCCTACATCACCAAGGTCGCCACCGCGCCGGCCGGAGCACTCGAGATCGACTCCAAGAACGACGCCTCGATCCCGCACGACATCGCGGTCGAGGGCAACGGCGTCAACGAGAAGGGCGAGACCGTGCAGGGCGGCGGCATCTCGAAGGTCAGCGCCACGTTCAAGCCCGGCAAGTACGAGTACTACTGCACGGTCGCAGGCCACCGCGAGGGCGGCATGGAAGGCACGCTCACCGTCAAGTAGCCGGTTGGTGGTGGCCGGTGTGTCGCGCGGGATCGTGGGCGCCGATGTCACTCCCGGGGTGTCATGGGTGCCTGCGCCTGAACGGCATCTCGGAGGGAGGTGGGACCCGGCGTGCCGGCGTTCCCGTGTGGTCTACGACGGGGCGCGCGGCGAGTATGCGTGGCGGGTTTGGGGCGCATACAGCCTCGTAGCTGCCATTCGCCCCCGACGGACCTGGGGTCCCCGACATTGCGTCCCACATATGGACGATTCTTCGGGACCCCCATCCCCCAGAGGGGCCGATCCCACCTTCCCTCAGAGACGCTGTTACCAAGCGCCTGGGCTCGCAAAGCCAGCCGAGCGACGCCGCCGGCCGCCGGTGGCGACGCCGCCGCGCCGCCGACAGCCCTAGAAGATCGCCTTCAGCACCAGCGACAGCAGGATGATCACGATCGCGACGGCGAGGACGCGCAGCAGGAGTGAGAACGCGGCGTCCTCGGATTCCCAGGGTGGGCGCACAGGCGGCCTGCGGGCCCGCTAGATGATGTAGATCGTCGTGTACACGACGACCCACATGACGTCGACGAAATGCCAGTAGATGCCCGGGATCTCGACGCCGTGGTGGTGCTCGGGCGTGAAGTGTCCGCGGAACGAGCGCACGGTCACCATGACGAGCAGCGTCAGGCCGATGAAGACGTGCGCGCCGTGCAGGCCGGTGAGGCCGTAGAAGATCGTCCCCTGCGCGTGATCCTGCGGCGAGAAGCCGATGTGGATGTACTCGTTGATCTGGATGAAGAGGAACGTCGCGCCGAGCAGCGTCGTGAGCAGCATGCCGGCCTTCAGGCCGAAGCGGTTGCCGTTCTTGATCGACAGCTGCGCCCAGTGCATCGTCAGCGACGAGCTGAGCAGGATCGCCGTGTTCATGCCGGCGATCGCGACGGGCAGCTCGTAGCCCTCGAACGGGAACCAGCGATGTCCTTCGGCCACGAGCCTGATGAAGAAGTAGGCCGTGAAGAAGGCCCCGAAGACCATGATCTCCGAGATGATGAAAAGCAGCATCCCGAGGATCTCGTGCGAGACGCGCGAGCTGCGGTTCGCGGGCGGCGGACCGTGGTGCTCGTCGTGCCCGTGGTCGTCGTGGTGGTCGAGCCCGATGCCCGCGCTGATTCCGGCCGCTTCCATTACTGGCTGACCTCGGCCGGATGCTCGGCCACGATGTGCTCGACCTTGATGTTCGAGGCCTTGCGCACGCGGGTGAGCAGGTCGGCACGCAGCCAGCCTGAGCGGGTCACCGGGAGCGTCGAGATGATGATCCGCGAGACGCGGTAGAACTGCAGCGCGTTCATCGTCGCGGTATACGGGTCGGGGTCGCCGACCATCCCGGCGACGAGCAGCCCTTCGCGGCGCATCTTGTCGAGCGTGTTGCCGAGCCGGGCCCGCGCGACCGCCGCCGCGCGCCCGTCGCCGTGCGCCTGCAGCGGCACGACGACGATGAAGAGCATGTCGTCGGACTCGGCGGCGACCTCCTTCATGCGCGCGCGCAGGTCGCCGCGGCCGGCCGTCACGTTGGCGACGACGAGCGTGACCTGAAACGGCAGGCCCTCGGCGTCCATGTCGGAGATGACGTGCGTGACCGGCACCCCGGTGCCGTCCTGGATGCGCTCGATCAGGTCGCGCCGCAGCCAGCCGGAGGAGGACGACGGCAGCGTCGAGATGATCACCTCGTCGGGCTTGTACTCGTCGATCGCGTCGAGCGTCGCGGTGTAGGGATCCTCGTCGCCGAGCTCGCCGCTGGCGACGACGTCCTCGCCGCGCAGGTAGGACAGCGTCAGGTCGAGGCGCACCTGGGCGGAGTCGCGCACGGCGTCGTCGTAGATCACGTAGCCCGAGCGCGGACGCGTCATCGGGACGACGAGCGTGAAGCTCGTGTCTGGCTGCTTGGCGCGCTCCTGCACGAGGTTCAGCAGCGACGCGCCGCCGATCGTCTGGTTCGCCACGACGAGGATGTGCTTCGCCATGCCGCGCTACGCCTCGTCCTTGGAGGAGCCCGAGCCGTGGCCGGCGCCGGAGGCGGTCGCGCCGGCTGGCTGCGGCACCTCGGCACCACCCTTCAGCACGCCGTGCACCGCGCCCGGAACGCCGTACTCGTAGGGCCCGCCGACGACGGTCGGGATCGCGTCGAAGTTGAAGATCGGCGGCGGCGACGAGACCTGCCACTCGAGCGTGAGCGCGCGCCACGGATTGTGGTCGGCGCGCGGGCCGCCACGCCACGAGGCGATCATGTTGTAGGCGAAGAGCAGCGCGCTGAGGCCGAGGAAGAAGCTCATGATCGAGATCGCGAGGTTCCAGCCGGCCCACTGCTCGGCGTAGTCGGCGACGCGGCGCGGCATACCCTGGATGCCGATCACGTGCATCGGCCCGAACGTCGCGTTGAAGAAGATGAACGTCGACCAGAAGTGCAGCTTGCCGAGGCGCTCGTCGTACATCCGGCCCGTCATCTTCGGGAACCAGTAGTAGACGCCGGCGAAGATCGTGAACAACGAGCCGCCGAACAGCACGTAGTGGATGTGGGCGACGATGAAGTACGTGTCGCTGACGTGGATCGTCACGGGGATGACGGCGAGCATCACGCCCGAGATCCCGCCGAGCGTGAACATCGTCAAGAAGCCGAGCGCAAACAGCATCGGCGTGTCGAGGTGCAGCACGCCGCGCCACAGCGTCGCCAGCCAGGAGAAGATCTTGATGCCGGTCGGCACGGCGATGATCGCCGTCGTGATCATCATCGGCACGCGGATCCAGTCCTGCATGCCCGAGACGAACATGTGGTGCGCCCAGACCGTGAAGCCGAGCACGACGATCGCCAGCAGCGAGAAGGCCATCATGCGGTAGCCGAAGATCGGCTTTCGGGACTTCACGGCGAGGATCTCCGAGACGATCCCGAACCCGGGCAACATCATGATGTAGACCGCCGGGTGCGAGTAGAACCAGAAGATGTGCTGGTACATCAGCACGTCGCCGCCGCCGACCGGTTCGAAGAAGTTGAAGCCCAGCGAGCGGTCGAAGAAGACCATGAACTGCGAGACGGCGATGAACGGCGTCGCGATCACGACGAGCAGCGACGTCGAGAAGTTCGCCCACACGAGCAGCGGCATCCGGAAGAAGCTCATCCCGGGCGCGCGCATCGTGATGATCGTCACGAGGAAGTTCAGCGCGGTGGCGATCGACGACGCGCCCGCGAACTGCACGCCGATCGTGAAGAACACCTGCCCCTCGGGTGCCGTCACCGACAGCGGCGCGTACGCCGTCCAGCCGCTGGCGAACGAGCCGCCCGGCGCGCCGAACGACATCAGCATCATGATCCCGGCGAGCGGCAGCATCCAGAACGACAGCGCGTTGAGGCGCGGGAACGCCATGTCCGGCGCGCCGATCATGAGCGGCAGGACGAAGTTCGCCAGGCCGGCGAAGACCGGGATGATGAAGAGGAAGATCAGCAGCGACGCGTGGACGCTGAAGAGGCCGTTGAACGTGTTCGGATCGACGAACTGGCGGCCCGGCTGCGCGAGCTCGGCGCGCATCAACATCGCGAACAGGCCGCCGACGAAGAAGAAGAAGAACGAGGTCACGACGTACTGGATGCCGATGACCTTGTGGTCGGTGTTGACCTTGAAGTAGTCGCGCCACGAGTGCGCGCCGTGGCCGGAGTGGTCGTCGGGCACGGTCGGACGGCCGGACGCCCAGCGGAACCAGTAGTCGAAGGCGCCGAGCCCGACGAGGAAGCCGATCGGGGCGAGGAAGAGCGCGAGCTCGAGGACGGCGAAGCCCTTGAACGTCTCGTCGAGGTCGTACCAGGTGCGGAAGATGCCGATGATCGCGTACGACACGACGACGCCGAGGAACGTGCCCATCGCCGCCCTGTACATGCCGGGCCCACGGAACTTGGCGACCATCTAGCGCTTGCACCTCCTCATCGTCGTGCTCACTTCCCTGCAACCTCGCCGAGATACTTCACGAGCGCGTCCAGCTCCTCGGGCGAAAGGGTATCGGCGTAGTTCTTGGGCATGATCCCCGCCTGGAAGCCCGCCGCGATCTCCGCGTCGGGATCTGAGATCGCCTGCTCGACGAACGCGGCGTCCTTACCCGCAAGCACCTCGTCGAGATCGGGCCCCGTCTCGCCGGAGGTCGCGGCGTCGGCGAGCGTGTGACAGGAGCCGCACGCCGTCGCGCTGCCGTTGCCTTCGGCGAAGAGCTTCTTGCCGTCGACGGCGCCGCCGGCCGCGGTCTGCGCGGGCGCCTTCTGCTCGGCGAGCCACGTGTCGAAGTCGGCGGGCGTGACGACTCGTGTCGTGGCACGCATCAGCGAGTGGCCGAGGCCACACAGCTCGGCGCAGACGACCGGGTACGTGCCGATCCGGTTCGGCGTTATGCGGTACTTCGTCTCGATGCCGGGCACCGCGTCGACCTTCATGCGGAAGGCCGGGACCCAGAAGTCGTGGATGACGTCGAGCGCCTTGACGTAGAAGCGCACCGGCCGATCCTTGGGCAAGTAGAGCTGCTTGGACTTGATCGGCTTGCCGTCGGACTGGGGGTACTCGAACGTCCACGCGAACTGCTGGCCGGTGACGTTGACGCGCATCTCGCCGGCGTGCGCCTCCTCGATGTCGTTCAGGACGACCCACGAGTACGAGCACAGCACGACGAGCATGACCGCCGGGATCGCCGTCCAGACGACCTCCAGCTTCGTGTTGCCGTGGATCGGCGGACCGTCGAGCTGCTCCTCGCCAGGCCGCATGCGGAAGTTCACGACGCTGAACAGCACGATGATCGAAACGGTCACGAAGATCGGCACCGTGACGATGATCAGGATGTCGTAGAGGTTGTCGATCGGAGCGGCCTGCGTCGACGCCTGCTCGGGGAACCAGTGGATCGCGAGGCCGGCTGCGATGCCGATCGCCGACGCGATCAAGCCGTGGATGACCATCCACAGCACAGGTGTGCGCTCGTCGCGACCTCGTTCCCGGTTCATGCGGCCCGGCATCCTATGTGGTGCGCGCGACGAACGCGATCAGGTGCCCCGGAGCCGGGCGCGGCGGCGGTCGACGGCGGCGAGCGGGCGCCGATGGGGTCCGCCGAGCCGCGGCTCAGGCGGGGGCGATGGCCGGCTCAGGAGGAGGCGAGGCCTGGCTCAGGAGGAGGCGAGGCCTGGCTCAGGCGGCGATGGCGGCGGCCGCACGAAAGCGGCGCGTGTCGCGAAAGGCGGACGGCGCGAGGCCGTGGTGGCGCCGGAACGCCTTGGCGAACTGTGCCGGCTGGCGGTAGCCGACGCGCTGCGCGACCTCGCGCACCGTCAGGCCGCGTGTCGTCAGCAGCTCGGCGGCGCGCTCCATGCGGACCGCCGTGAGGTGCTCGCGAAACGTCGTCTTGCCGATCTCGGCGTAGGCGCGCTGCAGCTGGCGCCGCGAGGACGCGACGCGGCGCGCGATGTCGTCGAGCGACAGGTCGGAGCCGTACTCCGCGTCGACGATCTCGACCGCGTCGCAGAACAGGCTTGTGCGATGCCGGACCGTCGCCGGACGCTGAACCGGTATCTCCATGCAACGTGTTACGGACCTGTACCGCTCCTTGGATGAGTGATCGGCGGAAAGATCGACAACTTGGCGCGACCACAGTCGCTGACGGGCCGGCGGCGCACCCGGCCGAGCGAGCACTGATTCCACGGTCTGGTGGCGTGCCGTGCGTGGCCGGGCGGCGTCCATGGCGCCGCGCGGGAACTGCGTCGAGGAGGGAGGGGTGCTGTGGGGCGGCGTCGCATCGGGGGGTCGCGTCCTGCCTAGTGTGGGCGTGAGCCGCATAAGTCAGGACGGAATCGCACCGCAACGCCGAGACCGACCACGACCACCGTCCCATCGCCCGCGCCGTCAGACGACACGGTCGACCGCGATCCGACGGCGAACGCCGCGAAAAGCGCGAGCGCTAGTGGCTGCTGAGGTCTTCGGGCAGCGCGCGCATCTCGCGGCGCGTGTCGGCGATCCAGCGGATGATCACCGCGACCATCAGCACGAGGCCGGAGATCAACAGGAAGATGCCGAGCGTCACGCCGACGAGGGCGAGCGTGATGCCGAGCGCGAGCAGGATCGGCTGCAGGCTCGGTCCGGGCAGGTGGATGTGCTCTCCGGCGGGGGGCGTGTCGGTCTCGAGCGTGCTCACGGCTACGAGACGTAGATCGCCGCGGCGACGAACGTCATCCCGAACATGAAGAAGCAGACGACGGCGGCCAGGAGGCCTGACCGGAGGTTCTTGCGGGCGAGCTTCTGATCCATGCCGGCCGCAACCCTACAACTTGACGTCGACCACCATCGCGGCGAACAGCAGCGCGAGGTAGGCGAGCGAGAAGAGGTACAGCCGCAGCGCGCTGCGGCGGTCGGCGCGGCGGTACAGGACGAACGCGCCGCCGATGAACAGCCCGCCGAGCACGAGCGAGGAGGCGAGGTAGACGATCCCCAGGCCGCCGGCGCAGAACGGAAGCTGCGTCACGGCGTACAGCAGGATCGAGTACAGCAGGATCTGCTTGCGCGTCTCGGCCTCGCCGCGGACGACCGGCAGCATCGGCACGCCGACGCGCTCGTACTCCTTCTTCATCAGCAGTGCCAGCGCCCAGAAGTGCGGCGGCGTCCAGAAGAAGACGATCGCGAACAGATAGATCGGCATGCCCTCGAGCCCGCCCGTGACGGCCGCCCAGCCGACGAGCGGCGGAAACGCGCCCGCCGCGCCGCCGATGACGATGTTCTGCGGCGTGCGGCGCTTGAGCCAGACGGTGTAGACGAAGACATAGCCGAGGAAACCGGCGAACGCCAGCGATGCCGCGAGCAGGTTCACCGTCGCCGTCAACAGGACGAACGAGAGCGCCGCGAGCACGATGCCGTAGATCAGCGCGGCGCGTGGCGCCACCCGTCCGGACGGCACGGGCCGGTTGGCGGTCCGCGGCATCTGCGCGTCGATGTCGCGGTCGTACCAGTGGTTGACGGCGCCGGCGCCGCCCGCCGACAGGTATCCGCCGGCGACGGTCAGCGCGATCAGGCCGAGCGACGGGTCGCCGGCGACCTCCATCGTGCAGACCGTCGTCAGCAGCAGCAGCGACTGGACCTTGGGCTTCGTCAGCGCGACGTAGTCCGAGACGACCGTGCGCCAGCCGGCCGCCTCAGGCGCAGCGAGGGTGGCCTGCGATGCCTCCATCAGCGACCCGCCGGACGGAGCACTAGTGCTTGGACTCCGAGCGCGTCGCCGCGCCGAGCTCGACGGGCGCGCCGGTCTGCCGCGCGACCTGGCGGCGGATGTCCTTCATCGGCTCGACCGAGCGCACGCGCGGGATGACGTCGAAGTTGTTGATGGGCGGCGGCGACTCCACGAACCACTCCAGCGTGTTGCCCTTCCACGGGTCCGGGCCGGCCGTGACGCCCTTCTTCAGCGAGCGCACGACGTTCCAGGCCGTCAGCACGACGCCGAGGCCGAGCATGAACGAGCCGATCGTCGAGATCAGGTTGTAGAGCGCGAGGTGGCCGACGTCGGGGTACTCGTAGACGCGGCGCGGCATGCCGTCGAGGCCGATCGAGTGCTGGATCAGGAACGTGACGTTGATGCCGACGTACATGAAGCCGAACGACCACTTGCCGAGCGACTCGCTCAGCATCCGCCCGGTCATCTTCGGATACCAGTAGTAGATCCCCGCGAAGATCGCGAAGACCGAGCCGCCGACGAGCACGTAGTGCAGGTGGGCGACGACGAAGTACGTGTCGGTGAGCTGCCAGTCGACCGGGAAGACGGCGAGGAAGACGCCGGTGATGCCGCCGATCAGGAAGACCGAGATGAAGCCGACCGCGAAGATCAGCGGCGTCTTGAACTCGACGGTCCCTCGCCACAGCGTCGCGACCCAGTTGAAGATCTTCACGCCCGTCGGGATCGCGATCAAGAACGAGCTGATCATGAAGAAGACGAGCACGATCGTCGCGCTCGGCGTCGAGAACATGTGGTGCGCCCAGACGAGCAGCGCGAGGAACGCGATCACGACGGTCGCGGCCGCGATCGCCTTGTAGCCGAAGATCGGCTTGCGCGAGAAGACCGGCAGGACCTCGGAGATGATCCCGAAGCCGGGCAAGATCATGATGTAGACCTCGGGGTGGCCGAAGAACCAGAACAGGTGCTGCCACAGCAGCGGGTCGCCGCCCTGGCCCTGGTCGAAGAAGCCGGTCCCGAAGTGGCGGTCGGTCAGCAGCAGCGTCACGGCGCCGGCGATCACCGGCAGCGCGAGGATCAGCAGGATCGCGTAGACGAGCAGCGACCAGACGAACAGCGGCAGGCGGCCCCAGCCCATGCCGGGCGCGCGCATGTTCGCGATCGTCGCGTAGAAGTTGATCGCGCCGAGCAGCGACGAGATGCCGGTCAGGTGGATCAGGAAGATCCACGCGTCGATGCCGCTGTTCTGCGAGTAGGCGCCGCCGCTGAGCGGCGCGTATGAGGTCCAGCCGGCCTCCGGCGGCGAGAAGAAGAGCGAGATGTAGAAGACGATCCCGCCCGCCAGCAGCAGCCAGTACGACAGCGCGTTGAGCTTCGGGAACGCCATGTCGCGCGCGCCGATCATGAGCGGCAGGAAGTAGTTGCCGAAGCCGGCCATGATCGGCACGACGAACAGGAAGATCATCGTCGTGCCGTGCAGCGTGAAGAGCGCGTTGTACGTCGCCGGCTCGAGGAACGTGTTATTCGGCGCGCCGAGCTGGATCCGCATCAGCAGCGCCTCGACGCCGCCGAGCAGGAAGAAGACGAACGTCGTGACGAGGTAGAGGATCCCGATCCGCTTGTGGTCGGTCGTCGTCACCCACGAGACCCAGCCCGTCGGGTCGGGCTTGACGTCGTGCGCGGTGATCTCGGGCACCAGGACGGCTGTGTCGGTCGCGGCCATCGCTACGGTGCCTCGTCCTCGACGGGGCTCTTGCCGTCGGCGGCCTGCTCGCCGGATGCGGGGCTCGCCTCGTCGGCGTTGGCCTTGGCCTCTTGCTCACGGCGCGCCTGCGCGGCCTTGTTCGCCTCGTCGATCTCCTTCTGCTTGCGTCGCGAGCCACTGCTTGAACTCGGCGGGCTCGACGGCGACGACCTTGGCGACCATGTCGGCGTGGTTGCGCCCGCACAGCTCAGCGCACTGGCCCTTGAAGACGCCGGGCTCGGGGACCTTGAACCAGGTGAAGTTCAGGTGCCCGGGGACGGCGTCGAACTTGCCGCCCAGCGCGGGGATCCACCACGAGTGGGCGACGTCCTGGGCCTTGATCGTGAGCGTGACGGTCGTCTTCGTCGGGACGACCATCTCCTCGTAGGAGAAGACGTTGTTGAGCGTGTTCGTGTCCGTGTCGGGATACGTGTAGCGCCAGGCGTAGCGCTGGCCGTTGACCTCGATGTTCAGCGCCTTGCCGCTCGGCGGGCGGGGCTGGTAGGCGGAGGCGTTCTGGACGTTCTCGATGCGCTGCGTCGGGAACCCGTCGGCGTCGGAGTCGGGCGGGTTGCGGATGTCGTCGAGCATCGCGAACGTCACGACGGCGAGGATCGACGAGGATGACCGCGGCGCCGAGCGTCCAGCCGATCTCCAGGCGCGTGTTGCCGCGGATCTGGGCCGGCGACCGCGTCCTTGCGGGCGCGGAACTTCACGAGCGAGTACAGCAGCACGCCCTCGACGCCGACGAACACGACGGCGGCCACCGCGAGGATGATCTTGTAGAGGTTGTCGATGCTGTCGGCCTGCGGCGACCCGCCCGACTCGGGCGTCAGGAAGTCCGCTGACGCGACCCCGGCGAGCGCGAGGATGCCCGTGAGCGCCGCGAGGAGCGTGAGCGCAAAGACGCGGCGACGGGATCGGAGACGTGCGGGAGCCAAGGCGGCGGGCATTGTATTCATGCGGCGGCGCAGCGGCGCTCCGCCGCCTGCCGCCCTCCTACGCCTTGACGACGGGGGTCATCGCCCGGAGAAGTGCGCGGCGCGCTTCTCGAGAAAGGCGGCGACGCCCTCGCGGAAGTCCTCCGATGCGGCCATCTCCTGCTGGATGCGCGCCTCGCGCTCGAGCTGCTCGTCGAGGCCGGCGTACAGCCACGCGTTGATCTGGCGCTTGGAGCCGACGTACGACGTCGTCGGACCGTTTGCGAGCGCATCGAGCTGGGCGTCGACGTAGCTCGTCGAGCTCGTGGTCGGGCATGACCTCGTTGGCGAGCCCCCAGCTGCTTCAGCGTCGACGCCGGGATGCGCTGCCCGAGGATCGCCATCTCGGCTGCGCGCGCCGCGCCCGCGCGCGCACACACGTGCGCGAGCGCGCCCCCGTCTGGTACGAGCCCGATGTTCACGAACGCGAGCATCATGTAGGCCGACGATGCGCAGATCAGCAGGTCGCAGGACAGCGCGAGCGAGCAGCCGATGCCGACCGCCGGTCCGTTGATCGCGGCGACGACCGGCTTGGGCATCTCGCGCAGGGTCGCGAGGATCGGGTGGTAGACCGTCGTCAGCGTCGTGTAGACGTCGAGGTGGCCGTCCTTCGTCAGCCCGCGACCGCTGAGGTCGCTGAGGTCCGCGCCGGAGGAGAACGCGCGCCCGGCGCCGGTCACGCAGACCGCGCGCACGTCGTCGTCCTCGGCGACGCTGCGGACGGCGTCGAGCAGGTCGAGGCCGAGCTGGGTGTTCCAGGCGTTCAACGCCTCGGGCCGGTTCAGGCGAATGATCGTCGCGGCCCCGCGGCGCTCGAGCTCAACCGTCTCGTACACAGACGAGAAGCTACCGTGAACGCCGATGCTGCGACCCGTTATCGGTATCTGCACCCCGCTCGAGACCGCGCGCTGGGGAGCCTGGAACCTCGACGCCTTCCTGTTGCCGCGCAGCTATGTCGATGCCGTCCACCGCGCCGGCGCGATGGCGATGCTGCTGGCGCCCGACCCGGTCCTCGTCGAGGAGCCCGACGAGATGCTCGACCGGATCGACGGGCTGATGCTGGCCGGCGGCGCCGACATCGATCCGCGCGCCTACGGCGCCGACGCCGCACCCCGAGACGATCGGCAGCGTCCCCGAGCGCGACGCCTTCGAGATCGCGCTCGTGCGGCGTGCGCTCGAGCGCGACCTGCCGCTGCTCGGCATCTGCCGCGGGATGCAGATCATCAACGTCGCCTGCGGCGGCACGCTGCATCAGCACCTGCCCGAGCTGTTCGGGCACGAGGAGCACCGGCGCGTGCTCGGCAGCTTCGACGACGCCGATCACGACGTGCGCCTGCGTGCCGGGTTCGCTCGCGGCGCGCGCGGCCGGCGAGGAGCTGCACGCGACGAAATCGCACCACCACCAGGGCGTCGACCGCGTCGGCGACGGCCTCGAGGTGACGGGCTGGGCGGTCGTCGACGACCTGCCCGAGGCGCTCGAGCTGCCGGGCAACGGGTTCGCGCTCGGCGTGCAGTGGCATCCGGAAGCCGACGAGACGAGCCGCCTGATCGCGGCGCTCGTCGAGCACGCCGCCGACCGCGTCGGGTAAGCCGTCCTGAAACGGAAGCGTTTTGTTGGGCCGGGAGCCGACCTATACTCGCCCGTGCCCGCCCGCGGAAGTGCGAACATGGATACGAAGGTCAAGCCCCCTGAGGTCGACCCACCAGAGCCCGGCGAGGATCACGACGACCTCGACGAGGCAATGCCGCGCGTGCACATCACGCGCCGCAGCCTCGTGCTGGGCGGCGTCTTCATCATCTCGGCGGTCGCCTTCCTGTACTTCGTCCTGCCGCAGCTCGCCGACCTCAAGGACCAGGGCGAGCGGGTCGGCGAGGGCAACCAGCTGTGGCTCGCGGCAGCGCTGATCTTCACGCTCGCGTCGTTCGGCGGCTACGTGATGATGTTCCAGGGCGTCTTCGTGCGCGACGGGTCGCGCGTCGACTGGCGCGCGAGCTACCAGATCACGATGGCCGGGCTCGCCGCGACGAGGCTGTTCGCGGCCGGTGGCGCGGGCGGGATCGCGCTGACCGCGTGGGCGCTGCGGCGCTCGGGGATGCCGCGCCGCAAGGTCGCCGACAAGACGCTGGCGTTCCTCATCCTCACGTACGCCGTCTACATGGCCGCGCTCGTCGTCTGCGGCTTCGGCCTGTACTTCAACCTGCTTCCCGGGGCCGCGGACCGTTCGGGATCACGGTCGTCCCCGCGCTCTTCGCGCTCGTCGTGATCGCCGCCGCGCTCGGGCTCTCGCGCGTGCCGCCCGACCTGCAGCGCCGCCTCGAGGGCTTCGCGCGGCGCGGCGGCCGGCTCGCGCGCATCGCGCAGCGTCTGGCGAACGCCCCGGCGGCGTTCTCGGCCGGCATGCGCGAGGCGCTGTGTCACGTGCGCGAGCGCGATCCGGCGCTGCTCGGCGCGATCGCCTACTGGGGCTTCAACGTCGCCGTGCTGTGGGCGTGCTTTCACGCCTTCGGCGATCCGCCCCCGCTGACCGTGATCATCATGGGGTACTTCGTCGGGTTTCTCGGCAACCTGCTGCCGCTGCCGGGCGGGATCGGCGGCGTCGACGGCGGCATGATCGGGGCGTTCGCGGCCTTTGGCGTGCCGCTCTCGCTGGTCGTCCCGGCGGTGCTCGCCTATCGCATCTTCACGTTCTGGCTGCCGACGATCCCGGGCGCGATCGCCTACTTCCAGCTGCGTCGCACCGTGTCGCGCTGGGGCGACGAGCGCCAGGCGCGCGGTGAGCTCCCGGCGACCGCCGGAGCTTGATCCGGCAAGGCACTATACTTTGTGAAGTGACCAGCCCCAGCCCTGACAAGATCGAGAACGTCATCATCGTCGGCTCCGGACCGGCCGGCTATACCGCGGCGCTGTACACGTCGCGCGCGAACCTCGAGCCGCTCGTGATCGAGGGATTCTTGTGGGGCGGGCTGCTGCAGCAGACGACCGACGTCGAGAACTACCCGGGCTTCCCCGACGGGATCGACGGACCGGCGCTGATGCAGCGCTTCCGTGACCAGGCCGAGCGCTTCGGCACGCGCTTCATCACCGACCAGGCGACGAAGGTCGAGCTCGCCGACGAGCCCGGCGGCGTCCACACGGTCTGGGTCGGCAAGGACTCCTACCGCGCCCGCACGGTCATCCTCGCGATGGGCGCCGAGCACAAGAAGCTCGCCGTGCCCGGCGAGGAGGAGCTCGGCGGACGCGGCGTGTCGTACTGCGCGACCTGCGACGCGGCGTTCTTCAAGCAGAAGCCGACGATGATCGTCGGCGGCGGCGACAGCGCGATGGAGGAGGCGATCTTCCTCTCGAAGTTCGCCTCGAAGGTCGTCATCGTCCACCGCCGCGACGAGTTCCGCGCGTCGAAGATCATGCTCGAACGGGCGCGCTCGATCGAGAACATCGAGTGGCTGACGCCGTACACCGTCGACGAGTTCGTCGCCGGCGAGAAGGGCGGGCTCGAGCGCGCGCGGCTGCGCAACGCCGAGACCGGCGACGAGCGCGAGGTCGAGATCGCCGGAGCCTTCATCGCCGTCGGCCACGAGCCGCAGTCGCAGCTCGTCAGCGACCAGGTCGACGTCGACGACGAGGGCTACGTCATCACCGAGGGCCGCTCGACGCGCACGCGCAAGCCGGGCGTCTTCGCCGCCGGCGACCTCGTCGACCACACGTACCGCCAGGCGGTCACGGCCGCCGGCTCGGGCACCCAGGCGGCGCTCGACGCCGAGTGGTACCTGCGCGACACGCCGGAGATCGACACGCCCGAGGGAATGCCGAAGGGCGACCTCGCCGAGGCGCAGTGGGCCCCGGCGGCTGAGTCGAGCTAGGCCGGGCGGCGGCGCGCGTTCCGGGCGCCGCCGGCGTCAGCGCACGCTGGCCGACGGACCGCAGGCGGCGACGTCGTCGACGAGCTGCGTGCCGCTCTCCCTCGTCCAGCGGTCGGAGTCGACGAGCTGCTGGACGAGATCCTCGACGGCCGCGAGCTCGTCGTATCCGTCGCCGTCGAACAGCAGCGCGTCGGCTGCCGCGCGGATCGTCTGCTGCTCGTCGGGCGTCAGCTTGACGTCGGAGAGCTGGTCGAGGGTCTTGACGACCCGGCCGTAGGCCTGAGAGCGGGCGCTGTCCATGCCGTGGACGTTAGCGCGCCTGCAGCGCGTCTTGACCAACAGCGAGCGCCAGCGCGAGGCGTCGATCGACCGTGCGCGGCGAATCCGGGGTCATGTCGATCGTGTAGATGTCGCGGAACTTGCCGATCATCCGGCGGTTCTCGCCAAGCACCTGCTCGCCGCGCTTGAAGACGAAGTGGTACGGGATCGGCAGCCACTCGGCGATGTTCTCGACGTAGGGGATGAAGCCGAGCGCGCGGCGGATCAGCGCGACGGCCAGGCTCTTCTCCGTCGAGATCATCAGCTCCTCGCCGTTGGCGTCGTTGATCCGAAACGTCGAGCGCAGCAGGCTGGCGCCGAAGACCTTCGTGATCTCGCCGATCTTGGCGCCCGTCTCGTCGGTGATGTCGTACGTCGCGCGCGGGTCGAAGCGCTGGCGGGCCTTGATCCGCAGCAGCTCCTGGGTCTTGCCCTCGTCGAGGTAGAAGCGGATGTCCTCCTTGAACTTGAATCGCTTCTGCTCGACGAAGCAGATCGGGTCGCCCGGCGTGCTGCCGTCGTCGGCGGGCAGGAAGAACTCGTACTGGTTGATGACGAGCTTGATCTTCTGGCGCAGGACGAAGACGTCGTGCTGATTCGGGTCGACGGTCATGCCCTGAGGTTAGAGCGCCAGCTGCTCGCCCTCGATGGCGAGCAGCAGGCGCTTGCGATCCAGCCCGCCCGTGTAGCCGCCCAGGCCGCCGCTGCTGGAGAGCACGCGGTGGCACGGGACGACGATCGGGATCGGGTTCGAGCCGAGCGCGCCGCCGGCGGCGCGAAACGCCGTCGGCGACCCGGCGGCGATCGCCATCTGCTTGTACGTGCTCGTCGCGCCGAACGGGATCCGCGCGCACGCCTGCAGCACGCGGCGGCGAAAGCCCGCCGTGCTGAGCCCCCAGTCGAGCGGTAGGTCGAAGTCCTGGCGCCCGCCCTCGAAGTACTCGTCGAGCTCGCGGCGGATCGCGTCCAGGCGCGCGGGCGCCTCGACGATCGCCGGCGACAGGCGCAGCGCGACGTCGTCGAGGACGCTGTCGAGGCCGCCGTTTTCGAGCTCGTAGGCGAGCCGCGCGAGGCCGCGCGGGGTGGCGACGGCGACGAGCCGGCCGACCGGGCTGTCGATCGTCGCGTAGGCGACCTCGGCGATCCCTTCGTCGGCGGCGCGGGCGGCGGTCGTCGGGCGAGCGCGGCGGCGTGGCCGGGCGTCAGATCAGGCGGTTGCAGGGACATCGGTGAGCTCCTTTCGCAGGGTCTTCAGGCCGTCGGCGGCGGCGCGCCGCGCGGCCTCCTCGCTGCAGTTCGAGCGCGGTCGCGATCTCGGCGTGGGTCAGTCGCGGCGTAGCGCAGGGTCAGCACCTCGCGCTGGCGCGGGGGCAGCGCGCGCACGCGCTCCCAGTGGTCGTCGGGGCCGTCCGTCGGCGGCCGACGATGCCGACGCGTCGGCGCGGTCGTGGATCTCCGCGACCGGGACGGCGTTGCGCCCGCGCGCGCGGTGGATGTCGATCGCCTTGCGGTGCGCGATCGTCAGCACCCAGCCGCGCAGGTTGCTGTTCGCGGTCAGGCGTGGATAGGCGCGCAGCGCCGACAAGGAACGTCTCCTGGAACGCGTCGTCGGCATCGTGGCGGCCGAGCGAGGCGATCAGGAAGCGCAGGACGTCGTCGCGATGCGCGTCGAGAAAGCGCTGGAAGGGCGGTAGGTGCGCGGCGTGCATGGAATACAACGATCCTCGGGCCCGTTTCGTGAGGTCTGCCCGGGACGAGCCTAGACTCCCGCCGCAGCGATGCGTGTGCTTCTGATCGGCGGCGGCTGCCGCGGCCTCGGCTTGACCGAGAACCTCGTCGCCGACGGTCATGCGGTGCGGGCGGTGACGCGCGACGAGGGCAAGCGCCGCTGCATCGAACACGCCGGCGCGGAGTGCTGGATCGGCGACCCCGACGTCGTCGGGACGCTGCGCTACGCGCTCGAGAACGTGACGATCCTCATCTGGGCGCTCGGCACCGCCAGCGGGACGGCGGACGAGGTCGCGGCGCTGCACGGTCCGCGGCTGGAGATGATGCTCTCCAAGTCGATCGACACGACCGTGCGCGGCATCGTCTACGAGGCCGCCGGCAGCGTCGTGCCGGAGGTGCTCGAGGGCGGGATCGACGAGCTGAAGCGGACCTGCGAGCGCAACGAGATGGCGTTCGCATTGCTGCGCGCCGACCCCTGCGACGCGAACGTGTGGGTGGGGGAGGCGCGCGCGACGATCGATCGACTGCTCGGCATCGGGTAGCGCTCCCGCGCGCGCGTCCCCTCGCTCAGCGCAGCGGCACGAAGCGCACGGCGTCGAGCAGCGTGCGCTCGATGCCGTCGATGTGGCGGCGGGCGAAGACGAGGTGCTCGCGGCCGTCACGGGCGACTGGGGCGATCAACCGCCCTCCGACGGCAAGCTGGTCCTCGAGGCGCGCAGGAACCCCGCCGCTCGCAGCCGCGGCGACGTTGATCGCATCGAACGGCGCCCGATCGGGCAGGCCGGTGGCGCCGTCGCCGACGACGACCGTGACGTTGTCGATGCCGGCGAGCGCGAGCGAACGGGTGGCCTGCCGCGCGAGCTCGGTCTCGAGCTCGATGCCGTAGACGTGATCGCACAGCCGCGACAGCAGCGCTGCGTGGTAGCCCGAGCCGGTCCCGACGTCGAGCACGATGTCGCCGTCCGACAGCGCGAGCAGCTCGCACATGCGGGCGACGAGCGTCGGCTGCGAGATCGTCTGGCCGCCGCCGATCGGCAGCGGGCGGTCGACGTACGCGAAGTCCTGCAGCTCGGGCGGGATGAACAGCTCGCGCGGGACCTCCGCGACCGCGCGCAGCACGCGCGCGTCGTGCAGCCGCGTGCGCAGGCTGTCGAGGAGCTCCTCGCGGCTCGTCTGCTCGTCGGCTACGAGCTGACCCCGTTGTCGAGCAGGGGATCGACGCGGGCGAGCAGGTTGCCCACGATCCGCGCGGTCGCGCCCCAGATGATCGACGTCTCGCTGAGGTCGTAGACGTCGCTGCGAAACGGGATCCCGCGATGCAGCAGGCGCCGCCGCGAGCGTGCCGCGCGCAGGTCGGTGAGGCGCAGCTCGAGCACCTCCTCGACCTCGCGCGGCGACAGCGTCCAGGTCAGGCCCGGCTCGATCAGGCCGACGAACGGATAGACGCCGTAGTTCGTCGCGACGGTCGGCGTCGGCGGCAGCGCGCCGAGGACGCGCACGGCGTCGCGCGGCAGCCCGATCTCCTCTTCGGTCTCGCGTAGCGCGGTCGTCAGGAGATCGGCGTCGTCCTCGTCGCGGCGGCCGCCGGGAAAGGAGATCTCGCCGGCGTGGCTGGAGAGGTCGTGGCGTCGGCGCGTAAAGACGACATGGAGCGCGTCGCCGTCCTGGTAGAGGGGAATCAGCACGGCCGCCTTCGTACGGCCATGGACCTCGATGGAGGCCGCCTCGGCGGGGTCCAGCAGAGCCGCGCGCAGCGCGTCAGCCAGCGAGCTGGGTGCGCTCGACACGCTCTTCGAACATGACCTCGCCGTCGAGCGTGCGGTGCACCGGGCACTTCGTCGCGATCACCATCAGACGCTGGACCTGCTCATCGGAGAGGTCGGACGGGAGCCGCATCGTCAGCGTGAACTTCGTCGGACAACCGCGCTCGGCCGGCACGTAGTCGCATGCCACCTCGACGTCGCGCAGCTGCCATCCCTTGCGCGCCGCGTACATCTCGATCGTGGCGGCAGTGCATGTCGCGAGGCTCGCCGCGAGCAGCTCCTGCGGCGACGGGGCCGCATCATCGCCGCCGGACTCGACGGGCTCGTCGGAGTTCAAGCGGTGCTGGCGGATCTTGACGATGTGCCGATAACCGCTGATGCGCTGCGCTGACGCGTGCACGGACAGGATGCTACTCCCGGCCGGTCAGGGGGTTGAACAGCAGTCCGGTCGGAACCTTGGGGAAGAAGTACGTCGACTTCGGCGGCATGTTCACGCCCGCCGCGGCGATCTCCTGGATTTGCGCGACCGGGATTCCGCGCAGATAGAAACCGGCGTCGAAGGTGCCCGAGTCGACGAGCTCGCGCGCCTCCTCGAAGGAGCGCGCATAGCCGAGGCCGTTGAGATGCGAGATGTCGTCCTCGCTGAGTTGCAGAGGACCCTTGAGGACGAGCGCCTCGAGGACTGCTGTGTCGAGCCGCTGGTAGGGCTCGGGCATGTCGGGCAGCGCCTCGTCGGCGATCTTCTGGTCCTTCAGGGTGAGGCGAAACGCGCGCTTGAAGTGGCTGTCCATGTAGCCCATCTGGATCGTGCCGTCGCCGTCGCCGGGCGGGACGAGGTCGTCGGGCTCGATCGGTTCGATGTCGAAGGCGTGCTTGAGGGTCGCCGTGAGCGCCTCGATCTTCTCGTTGTTGCCCTGCAGGCCGTCGACCAGGCGATGGGTCGGGAAGACGGTCAGGCCCTCGTCCTGCAGCGCCACGAGGCACATCAGCACGTAGCGGTGTTCGCCCTCGCCGCCGATCTCGTCGGCGTAGACGCGCGCGGTCTCGTAGCGGTGATGGCCGTCGGCGATGAGCAGCTCGGCATCGGCCATCGCGGCGGTGACGGTGGCGATCGTCTGCGGGTCGGCGATCCGGTAGAGGCGGTTTCTCGTGCCATCGGCTTCGTCGAACGTGCCGAACGGCTCTTCGGCGTGGGTTGCCGGCTCGAGCGCCTTCCAGGCCGCGAGCTGCGGGTCCGAGTACAGCGAGAAGATCGGCGACAGGTTCGCCTGCGTCGCGCGCGTGAGCCTTAGGCGGTCCTCCTTGGGACCCGGGTGCGTGCGCTCGTGCGGGCGGATCGTGCCGGGGCCGTAGTCCTCAACGCGCACGCGCGCGAAGAAGCCGTTGCGGGTGAGCGAACGCCCGTCGGGGCCGGTGTAGTCCTGGACGATCGCCCAGAGGGCGGGTTCGCCGTCCTGCTTGATGGCGCCGTCGCTGGTCCAAGCGTCGAGGAGTCTCGCCGCGTGGGCGTACCTGTCGCCGCCGTCGGGGTCCTCGGGAAGGTCGATGCCGACGACGTTGTACGGCGAGCGCGAGGCAAGCTCGGCGCGCTGGCCCGGATCGATGACGTCGTACGGCGGTGCCGCGAGATTCTGCAGGGGACCGGCGACGCCGGGGTCGTAGTGCAGGGCGCGGAGCGGCTCGACGCGGGCCATCGGCGCTGGAGGGTAGTCGACGGTCAGCCGCGAAGTGTGAACGGACGGCGGATCGTCCTTGCCTTGGCCGAGCCGGTGCGAACCGTGATCGTGGCGAGAACCTTCAGGCTGTGGCGGCGGCGCAGCGTGCTGCGCGCGGGGCGGGCGATCAGGACGGACACCTGGGACGTGCGGCCGGCGGCGATCGTGAATCGCTGGAGCCCGAGCCGGCGGCCGGCGGCGGTGATCCGCACGCTGCCGGTGCAGCGCCCGGTCGACGTCGGACAGGTGATTCGCAGGCGCGCCTTGCCCGATGCCGTGAGGCGCGGGGAGACGAGCGCGATCTTGAGCCCGGTCGTCGCGCCGCCGGTCGGCACGTTCTGCGCGACGCCGGTCGGCGCCGTCGCCGGCGGATTCGTGTTGGCCGTGGTCGGCGGGCTCGCCGGCTGGTCGGTCGTCGGCACGGTGATCCGGCCGATGCGATTGGCGGCATGCTCGGCGAACCACAGCGCGCCGTCCGGCCCGGCGGTGATCCCGTAGGGACCGCTGGCGGCCGTCGGGACCGGGGTCTCGGTCACGACGCCGGCGGTCGTCATACGGCCGATCTTGTTGCCGGCGTACTCGGTGAACCAGAGCGCCTTGTCGGAGCCGGTCGTGATGCCGTACGGATTGGCCGCCGCCGTCGGGATCGGGAACTCGGTGACGACGCCGGCGGTCGTGATGCGGCCGATCTTGTTGCCCGAGTACTCCGTGAACCACATCGCGCCGTCGGGACCGGCCGTGATGCCGAGCGGCCTGCTCGTGGCTGTCGGGATCGGGAACTCGGTGACGACGCCGGCGGTCGTGATGCGACCGATCTTGTTCGTGGAGAACTCCGTGAACCAGAGGGCGCCGTCGGGGCCGGCGGCGATCCCGCTGGGCGAGGCGCCGGGCGTCGTGATGGGGTAGTCGACCGGCGTCCCAGAGGGCACCGGGATCCGACCGATCATGTTCGTACCCGTGTTCGCAAACCACATCGCGGAGTCGGGACCGGCGGCGATCGCGACCGGATTGCTGTTCACGCCGAGGGGATACTGGACCGGCATGCCGCCGGTGGCCGCGAGCTGGCCGACGCGGCTGATCCCGAGCTGCGCGAACCAGAGCGCGGCGTCGGTGCCGGCTGCGATCGCGAGCGGCTGCGAGTTGGGGATCAGCCCACCGAACTCGGTCGCGTTGCCGTCGGTCGTCATGCGGCCGATTTGATTGCCCGCGCTCTCCGTGAACCAGACCGCGCCGTCGGGCCCGGCCGTGATCCCGGTCGGCTTCGAGTTCGCGGTCGGCGTCGGGAAGTCCTTGACGGTGGACGGGGCGGCCTGCGCGAGCGGTGCGGCGAGGACCAGCGCGCCGAGCGACAGTGCGATCGTCGTTCGCAGGCGCGGGCGGAGTGTGGGACTGCTCCTCACCACATGGGCGACACTACCCGATGCTCGGTGGTGCGCAAGGGCGACGCACGGCGTACCGTTCAACGGGCAACGGGATGTAGCTCAGCCTGGTAGAGCACCGCGTTTGGGACGCGGTGGCCGTCGGTTCAAATCCGGCCATCCCGATCAGCTGTGTGCGCCGACTCGGTAGAGCGTGACGGTCCGCTTGACGGGCTTGGACTTCCCGAGGCGGAAGGTGACGGTGAACTTGTCGTGATGGCTCATGACGTTGGTCGACGAGACCGTCGCGACGTACCTCGTGTCGTAGCCATGTTTGCCGTTGGACTTGAGGCCGGAGACCCGCTCGCCTGTGGCGAACGTGATCGTCGCGTTGATCTTGCCGGCGGCCGTGCGCGGCAAGCGATCGGAGGCGAAGTTCAGCTTGGCGTGGTGCTCGTCGACGATGCGCATCTGCGGCGAGCTCTTCAACTTGGGAGTCGTCGGGGCGGTGGCCGCCAGCGCGGTGACGGGGGCGAGCGCCGAGGCGGTCAATGCCGCCGTGATGAGGAGTGTGCGTGATGTGGACATGAGTTCATGGCACCACACGGCACCCGCGCGTCGGCGGTCTCTAGGTGTTGAGCTTCCACACCTCGCCGGCGCGTCGGCGCATGATGGGATCATCTCGATGGCCGGTGCAGCCGGCGCCAGCCCCGGTAGCTCAGCTGGATAGAGCAGCGGACTTCTAATCCGCAGGTCCCAGGTTCGAATCCTGGCCGGGGTACTTGGGGTGCGACGGTCGCAGATGGCGATGCACCAGCCGGAGCGCCCGGCAGACGCGCACCCACCGGACATTTGCGCTCGCTGTTCGCGGAGTCGATCAGCGTGCGGCCCCGACGTCGTCTGCTGCTAGCCGACCGTCAATACGACCTCGTAGTGATCGACGGACCCGATCGACGCGTTCGCTCGACCGGTCGCTTCCTGTCTCATCTGGTTGGCGCGTTCGACGCTCGCGTTCAGAGCGTCTTCGGACTCCCAGACGGTGATGCTCATCCCCCTGCCGCCGTCCCGGTCGACGAGGAACAGGGCCTGGTTGAAGCCATCCATCTCAGCGAGGCCGCCCGCCACAGCTCCAAGACCCTGAGTGAGCTGGTCGGCGTCACCGTCGAAGGTGCTAACCCGCGCGTACATGTCGTCCTCCTGGCTTGACGATCGTCCCGCCAACCATCTCGGACCCCCAGCGACCGGTCAAGCAGGCGGCCGGCCGTCGCGTCCGTGAGAATCGCGTTAGAGGACGGCCGCGCACCCCCTCAATTGCGGTCTGGAGTGCAATTCTTGGCTACCCCCTAGTAGGACATGTGGCTCCTCCCCTAGGGCGTTAACCCTGCTTGCCGCGCCCTAGGGGATCAGCCGCTTTGGGAGCCCGTGGTCGAGCGAGCGCAGCACGCTCCCGCCTATCTGTCCAGCGAAGGCTGGCACGCGCCGAGCGGGGGTATGTAGTCGGTAGCAGAGCGTCGCGGCCGCAGGATCGACGCGACCTCAGACGACCAACCACAACCTCGGAGGCCACATGATCGGACTCGGCATCTTTCTACTCATCCTCGCGGTGCTGTTCCCGCAGCTCGCGGTCCTGTGGGGTGTCGGGATCATCGCGATCTTCGTGGGCATGGTCCTGTTCATCGCCGGATCGCTGGGACACGCGATCGGCGGGCGGCGCTACTACTACTGAGCTGGAAGGCGGCTCGCGCCAATCGCGGTGCTCAGTCCTTCCATTTCACCGAGCAGCCGCGCGGGCGCGTCGCCGCGTTGGCCGGCTCGTGGCCCGCGAGAACCGCGTCGAGCGCGGCGCGCAGGTAGGCGGCGTCCTGTGACGGGTCCTGGTGGTTGGCGTCGGGCGCGCCGCGGTAGCGCAGGAGCTGATCGGCGTCGAGCACGAAGACGTGCGGGGTGACCTGAGCGTCGAGCGCCCGCGCGACGTCCTGGGACTCGTCGTAGAGGTAGGGGATCGGCCACGCCTGCTCGTCCACGAAGCGTTGCATCGCCTCCGGTGAGTCGGCGGGATAGCGGCTGGCGTCGTTGGCGTTGATCGCGAGGACGCGCACGCCGCGCGGCGCGTAGTCCTCCGCGACCGCGCGCAGGCGCGGGTTCCAGCCGATCACGTACGGGCAGTGGTTGCACGTCACGACGAGGACGGTGGCGGGCGGGGCCGGCTCGGCCGGCACAGCATGTTCGGTGCCCTCGGTGTCGGGCAACGCGAACGCCGGGACGGGATCGCCGAGTTCGAAGCTCATGCGCCGATGATCGCAGGGCTCCGCCGCGCTGCTAGATTCAGGGTCGCGCGGTGGGCGTAGCTCAGCTGGTAGAGCTCCTGGTTGTGGTCCAGGCGGTCGGGGGTTCGAGTCCCCTCGCTCACCCTCATTGAAGTGCCTGCAAGACGTCGAGCGCGATCGCGCCACTTCTGTATGCTCCCGTCAGAGGGCGCGATCCACGGGGTCACCGCTTCCACCAGGGGGCGTTGGGGCAACGTGATCTGACTTCCGGGACCGGTGTGCGACTCGGGGGTTGGGCGTGTTCTCATTGGCGTGTCATGTCGTAACCGCTGCGGGAACGGACCGTGAAGCGCGTGTGGTTGCGCGCTGGCCGCCTGCTGCGGCGCGACCTACCGGTTCACGGTTCCTGCAGCCAGACCTCGCCGGGCGTCTCGAGCGCGACTGGCTGCCCGCTTGGGGCACGATCGTGGTGTCGCCGTGAGTCCAGGGGGCGGCCATCCGTACGGTTCGGACGACGAGGTGATGGCGGGCGTCAAGGCGGGCTCGGCGGTCGCGTTTCGGGTCTTGCACGACCGCTATCGGCACCGCGCCTACCGCGTCGCGAGATCGGTGTGCCGTGACGACGGTCGCGCACAGGAGGTGGTGCAGGAGGCGTTTCTCTCGATCTGGACAACCGGGATGCAATACCAGGACGCTCGCGGAGTCGCACCATGGCTTCTGACCGTCGTGCGTCATCGCGCGATCGACAGCGCCAGGCGTGAGCAGCGCCACACGCTGCATCGCGCGAGGCAGGAATGCCTGGATGAGGTTGCTGCGCCTGACAGCGTCGTCGGTCAGGTGGTCGCAGGGGACGTCGTTCACCACCTCTCGATCCTCCTGGAGGTGCTTCCCGCCGAGCAGCGCGAAGCGATCGAGCTTTCCTTCTTCGAGCAACTCAGCCACCGCGAGATCGCATCCCGCCTGCATCTTCCGCTTGGCACCGTCAAGGGTCGCATCCGTCTCGGGATCGACCGCCTGCGAGGAGATGTGTCCGATGTCGTCTGCGGCTGACCAGCCCTCTGACGGACGACAGTGGTACGAATGTGCTTCGTCACCCCGGTCAGAGACCGACGTGATGGACGCACGGCGTGGGTGGGAGGATGAACTCACCGGGATCATCGACCGCGCGGCCCAGCTCGGCATACCGGCGTGGCGGGTCACCACGGCGCTTGGGCTGCCGCCGTCTTTCGACCGGGCCCGATGAGCCCTGGGTGACTCACGCCGGCCGCGTCCAGTTGACCCGCGGGCTGACGGTCTCCGCGCGACGATGCGCTACCAGAAACCCGGCCAGCGCGAGCACGACTGCGAGCTCAACCATTGCGGAGAGAACGACTGCCACACGCAGCGTCGGCTCCGAGTACTCGAACAGTGTGCCAGTGCGGGATATCGCAAGTGACACAAGCGCCCCGAGCGTCATGGCGAGCCCGGCCATCGAGGCGACCGCCGCCAGTCCGCTGCGCGAACCGGCGAGCGTGAGCGCGAGCGTCGCGGTCCCGATGGCGTTTAGGAGAAAGAGCGTGCTGATCGTCGGGACGGCGTGCAGCGGCCCTTCGTACTGCTGCAGATGAATGGCGCCCTGCGCGAGCAGGAGCGCCACGGCAAGAAGCCGCAATCCGTCGGCGAGCGTCCACGGCCGGGCGGGGTTCATCTGACGGTCACGGTCGCCTTCATGAACGGGTGGAACTCGCAGATGTAGGCGTAGGTCCCGGCCCTCTTCAGCGTGAGCGTCTTCGTGTCGCCCTTGCGCAGGTTTCCCGTGTCGAACGCGCCCCTCGCAGTCGCGGTGTGCGGCGCAGCGTCGTTGTTGGCCCACGTCACCTTGCTGCCGGCCCGCACGGTGAGGTCCTCGGGCATGTACGTGAAGTCGGCGATGTCGATCGTCACATCGCCCGAGGCGGCCTGCGAGGACGACGGCGCCGACATCGCGCTTCCCTCCGAGCCATCGCCGGCAAGAACCACGATCAGCACGGCACCGATGGCGATCACCACCGCGGTCAGCAGCACGGGAAACAGCACGCGGCGGTCGGTGAGCAGCTGTTGCATGCCCCGTACTTCGGCTGCGGCGAGGCCGCGGATCACGGTCGCGATCGGAGGTTGGGCGATGCGCAGCGAATGTATCCGCGCCAGCCGCGGATGCGTACAGGTGTTCAGCGCCAACAAGACCGCGAGGATCCCGATGCCTGAACCTGAACACCCGGACGCCACGCCTGAGCACGGCGACACGCTGACCGCAATCTCGGACGGCATCGTCGGATTGCTCAGAGAGCACTACGGCCGCGGACCAACGCGCACCAAGTCCTACTACCACGACGACCTCGTTGTCTGCGTACTACGAGGTGGCTCGTCACGTGCCGAACGCACGCTCATCGCCGCCGGCCGCGGTCATGCGGTCCTCCGCCAACGCATCGAGTTTCAAGACGTCATGCGGGAACGTTTCGAGCAGGTCGTCAGCGCGGCGACCGGCCGCACGGTCATCGGCTGCATGTCCGGAACACCACACGATCCTGATCTGATGTGCGAGATCTTCATGCTCGCGCCGAGCGCGGCCGAAGAGCCGGAGCAGTCCTAAGCGGTTTCTCTGTCGCCGGTGGCCATCCGCAGCCGAGCGTGGACCATCGCTGGCGGCGCCGTCCGGTGAGGTCGGAGACGCTTGGTCGCACCTCGTGAACCACCTCCGGGGCCGCGCCGAACCCCGCGGCCGGCAGACGAGCTCGCTCAGTCGCCGGAGTCGTACTTGAAGGAGATCGCCAGTCGGATCCTGAAGCCGGTCACCGCGCCGTTCTCGATCGTGACGTCTTGGCGCAGGACCTCTGCCACTCGCAGATCTCTGACGGTTGTCGCGGCGGTCTCGACTGCGGCGCGCGCAGCCGCCTCCCATGAGTCGGCGCTCGTTCCGATCACTTCCGTCACGCGGTAGACGCTGTCAGTCATCGATGCCTCCTGTACTCGTATCGTCACGTGCTCTGCGGCCCGCCGTGTAACTGTGGGCGGCCTGCCATGCCATGGTCGGTGGGGCGCGTCAGGAGCTGTCACGCTCGCAACGCATGGGGCTGATCGGGCGACGGCGATGCGTCCTCCGGGGGCCAACACGCCCGGCAACGGTCTCCCCTAGGCGACGCGGTCGGGCAGCCGGAAGCGCACGGTCGTCCCGAGCTCGGCGTCGGCGAGCCAGATCCGCCCGCCGTGCGCCTCGATGATCGCGCGCGAGATCGCCAGGCCGAGGCCGGCGCCGCCGTCGGAGCGCGCGCTGCGGTCGCCGCCCTGGAAGAACGGGTCGAAGACGCGGTCGCGCTCGTCGCGGGCGATGCCCGGGTCCGGAGTCGGCGACCTCGATCTCGATCGCGTCGCCGGTCGCCGGCGCGGCGCGGACGACGACGCTGCCGTCGGCGGGCGTGTGGCGGATCGCGTTCTGGATGAGGTTGAACAGCACGCGCTGGATCTGCTCGGGGTTCGCGCGCGCGGCGACGAGGCGCGGGCGCCAGCTCGGCGCGCACGACGACGCTGCCGGCGTCGGCGTGCGGGCGCATCGCGTCGATCGTCTCGTGGACGAGCTCGTCGAGCTGCACGCGCTCCATCGTCCAGCGGATGTCGCCGGACTCCAGCCGCGACAGCTCGAAGAGGTCGTCGATCAGCGCGCTGAGCGCGTGCACGTTGACGGAGATCCGCCCGAGGTAGTCGCGGCGCATCGCCGGATCGGTGACGAGGTCGTCGTCGATCGCGTCGACGAGCAGCCGCAGCGACGTCAGCGGCGTGCGCAGGTCGTGGGAGACCGCGGCGATCAGGCCGCGGCGCGCGTGCTCCTCGGCGGCGAGCGTCGTGACCATGGCGTCGACGTCGGCGCCCGAGGCGCGCGAGCTCGTCGCGCCCGGCGAGGTCCGTGCGCACGTCGCGGCGCCCGTCGGCGACGGCCTCGAGCGTCGTGCGCACGGCGTCGACGTCGGCGAGCGCGCGGCGGCCGAGCAGCCGTCCCGCCCAGAGGCCGAGCGCGCCGGTGAACGCGGCGACGAGCACGGTGAAGAACGCGTCGTGGCCGGAGACGAACATGAGCTCGCACGAACACGCCGACGGCGATCGCCAGCTGCGCGGCGGCGACGACGGCGAGCAGCGACGAACTGGCGGCGCAGGCCGCCGATCTGCGCGCGGCGCGCGACGATCGCGTGCGCAGCGAGGACCGTGGCGACGCCGAGCGGCAGCAGGATGAGCAGCGTCGTGCGCGCCGCCGCGCCGCCGTAGGCCGCGCCGGCCAGCGCCGCCGGCGACCGCGGCGGCGAGACGCGCGAACGCGAGGCTGCGCCTCATGGCGAGAACCGGTAGCCCACGCCCCAGACCGTGTCGATGTGGCGCGGCTGGGCCGGGTCGGGCTCGATCTTCGTGCGCAGCCGGCGGATGTGGACCGTGACGGTCGAGGTGTCGGTGTAGAACGTGTAGCGCCAGACGAGGTCCATCAGCTGGTTGCGCGTGAAGGCCTGGCCGGGGTGACGCGCGAGGAACTCGAGCAGCTCGAACTCGCGCTGGGTCAGCGAGATCTCGGCGCCGGCGAGCGGTCACGCGGCGCGCGGTGGTGTCGATCACGAGGTCGCCGAACCGCATCGGCGCCTCGACGCCGGGCGCCGTGTCCAGCCGCCGCAGGACGGCATCGACGCGCGCGACGAGCTCGGCGGGCGAGAACGGCTTGACGACGTAGTCGTCGGCGCCCAGGCGCAGCCCGACGACGCGATCGGACTCCTCCCCGCGCGCGGTCAGCAGGATGATCGCCGTGTGGTCGCGGGCGCGCTCGCGCACGCGGCGCATGACCTCCAGGCCGTCGATGCCCGGGCAGCATGAGGTCGAGCACGATGAGGTCGGGCGCCAGTTGCTCGACGGCCGCCATCGCGGCGTGGCCGTCGACGGCGACGCGCGTGCTGTAGCCGGCGCGCTCGAGGTAGCGGCCGACGACCTCGCCGATCGTCGGCTCGTCGTCGACGACGAGGATGTTGCCGCGCGCGTGATCGATGGTGGCCATGGCCGGGTCGGTCGTCGCGTCGACAGCGCGCGCCCGTTACGGAAGTTGGCGCGCTCGTCATGCCGGCCCGCGCAGCGCGGCGGTGCGCGAACTCGGCCATGCCGGCGTCGAACGGCTCGTCGCGCGCGAAGCCGAGCCGCTCGGCGGCGAGCTCGGCGCTGGCGAAGACGTGGCGCACGTCGCCGAGCCGGTACTCGCCGGTCGTCACCGGCGCCGGCGCCCCGGCCGCGCTCGGCGGCGTGCAGCGCGGCGGCCATCTCGCCGACGCTGCGCGGCGTGCCGCTGGCGACGTTGAACGCGCCGGGCACCGCCTCGCCGGCCGTGAGCGCGAGGACGTTCGCGCGCGCGACGTCGCGCACGTGGACGAAGTCGCGCAGCTGGCCGCCGTCCTCGAACACGCGCGGCGCGCGGCCCGCCGGCGAGCGCGCTGGCGAAGATCGAGGCGACGCCCGCGTACGGCGTGTCGCGCGGCATCCGCGGCCCGTAGACGTTGTGGTAGCGCAGCGCGGTGACCGGCACGCCCGTCTCGCGGCTGAACGCGGCCGCGAGGTGCTCCTGGTGCAGCTTCGTCGCGGCGTAGACGTTGCGCGGGTCCGGCGGCGCGTCCTCGGGGATCGCTGCGCGGCTGCGAGCGCCGCGCCGCAGCGCGGGCAGGGCGGCTCGAAGCGGCCGGCGTCGAGGTCGGCCGGCGCGGCGCGGCGCCGGGCCGCGACGAGCCCGTGCTCGGCGCAGCGCGTAGCGCCCCTCGCCGTAGACGACCATGCTCGACGCGAGCACGAGCCGGCCGGCGAAATCGCGCGCGCGCGAGCTCGCGCAGCAGGACGGCGGTGCCGAGGTCGTTGTGCGCGACGTAGTCGGCGATGTCGCCGATGTCGGTGCCGAGGCCGACCATCGCCGCCTGGTGGCAGACGTCGTCGATGCCCGCCAGCGCGGCCGCGACGGTCGACGCCGTCGCGCACGTCGCCGACGACGAACTCGGCGCGCGGGTCGAGGTAGTCGGGCTGGCCGGCGTGCGCGGCCGGATGCAGCGCGTCGAGGATCCGCACGTCGTCGCCGCGGGCGAGCAGCGCGTCGACGATGTGCGAGCCGATGAAGCCCGCGCCGCCGGTGACGAGCACGTGGCTCATCGCGCGGACACCTCCTGGATCCCGGTGTTCGTCGTCGAGAACGCCAGGCGCCTTACAGCAAGGACGAGCACCCGGGCAAGACGCGCCTCACCACGGCGAGCGCACCGTGAGCTGCAGCGCGAGCGCCAGCGCGACCTGGGCGGCGAGCCAGCCGCGCGAGCCGCGCAGCGCCGCCGTCGCGACGAGCAGCCACGGCACGAGATGCAGCCAGATCCGCTCGGTCTCGCCCTTCGACATGCCCGACAGGTCGGCCGCCGCGAGCGCGACGAGCGCGCCGCCGGCGAGCAGCCACATGCCGCGGTCGCGCAGTCGCGCCAGCCCGGCGGCGACGGCGGGCCCGGCGGCGAGCGCGAACGCGGCGAGCGAGATGACGCAGGAAGTCCGCGTACGGCCGGCGCCGCGAGACGCCGGCGAGGTACTCCTCGCGCGTCGCGGCCAGGCCGTCGAACCAGTTGAAGCGCGCCGCGGCGAACGCCGCGAAGACGATCGCGACGCCGGCCGCGGCCCAGGCGACGGCGGCCGGGCGCCGCCGGCCGACGGCGATCGCCAGCACGACCGCGCCGAGCGTCGCGACGCCGTAGCTGAGCTGCAGCGCGGCGCCGAGCACGAGCCCGGCGGCGAGCGCGCAGCAGCGCCGGGCGCACGCGCCCGGCGGCGGCGCTCCGGGCACCGCAGGCCACCGCGAACAGCGCGATCCCGACCGCGCTCACGCCGGCGTAGAGCGCGTCGAGCGAGGTCGCCATCCAGACCGCCGCCGGCGTGAACACGACGAACGGCGCCGCGGCGCGCGCCTGCGCCTCGCCGGCGAGCGCGCGCACGGCGACGAGCACGGCCGGCGCGGTCAGGGCGCCGACGCCGATCGCCAGCAGCGCAGCGGCGGTCGCCCCGCCGAGGCCGATCTCGTCGAGCCCCCACAGCGCCAGCACGCCGCCCGGCGGGTGGCCGCGGACGTGGGTCGCGTAGCGTCGGCAGCAGCTCGGTGAACGACGCGAGGAAGCGGCCCGGCGAGCCGACGAGCGGGACCGCGGTGAGCTGCTCGTACGGGCTGCGCAGCGGCGCGGCGATCGCGCGCCAGCCGTCGGTCGCCGCCAGCGCGACCGCCCAGCCGGCCGCCGCCGCCCAGCCGGCCGCGAGCAGCCCGCGCCAGCGCAGGCGCGCGGCGAGCGCCGGGCGCCCAGGCGATCGCCGCGCCGCCGAGCGCGAGCGCCGGCCATGCGCGCGCCGACCAGCGCAGGTCGAACGTGCCGACGAACGGGGCGGCGCCGATGTGGACGAGCGGATCGCGGTCGTAGAGCGCCGCGCCGAGCAGATGGCCGGCGAGCACGACGAGCGCCCAGCCCGTGAGCGCGGCGGCGGCGAGCGGCCAGCGGCGCGGCCGCGCGACCGCGCGGCGGACCGCGCGGCGCGGACAACCGGCTCGAGGAGGAGTGCGGCCACGCGGCCAGGCTAAGCGCGCAGACGCGCAGATCGCCGCCGCGCGGGCAGCGTTTCGCGGATCGTAATCCCGCCCGCCCGTTACGCATTTCGTAATCGACCCGGCGGGCGGCGGCTCGTACGGTCGGCGGCATGTCGTTCACCGTCGTGCTCCCAGTGCTCAACGAGGCCGAGGCCCTGCCCTGGGTCCTGTCGCGGATGCCGGCGGCCTACACGCCGCTCGTCGTCGACAACGGCTCGACCGACGGCTCGGCGCAGATCGCCGCCGCGCTCGGCGCCCACGTCGTGCACGAGCCGCAGCCGGGCTTCGGCGCCGCCTGCTTCGCCGGCCTGCTCGCCGCCGCCGACGGCGTCGTCTGCTTCATGGACTGCGACGCCTCGCTGGACCCGCGCGACCTGCCGCTCGTCGCCGACCCGGTCGCCCGCGGCGAGCGCGACCTCATGCTCGGCGCGCGGCAGGCCGAGCCCGGCGCGATGACGCCGCACCAGCGGCTGGCCAACCGCGCGCTGACGCTCGAGCTGCGCCGCCGCAGCGGCCTGCGCCTGCGCGACCTCGGGCCGATGCGCGCCGCGCGGCGCGGCCCGCTGCTGGAGCTGGCGATCGGCGACCGGCGCTTCGGCTGGCCGCTGGAGATGGTCCTGCTCGCGGCGGCCGCCGGCTGGCGGATCGGCGAGGTCGAGGTGCCCTACCGCGCGCGCGCGGGCCGCTCGAAGGTGACCGGCACGGTGCGCGGCACGATCCGCGCGATGCGCGACATGGCGGGCGTCCTGGCCGCGGCCCAGGACCGCGCGATCACGCCCGGCGGCGCGCGGCCGTGAGCGCGCTCGTCGTCATCGCCAAGGCGCCGGTGGCCGGCCGCAGCAAGACCCGCCTGACCCCGCCGTGCACGCCCGCGCCAGGCCGCGGTGCTGGCCGAGGCCGCGCTCGCCGACACGCTGGCGGCGGTCGCCGCGACCCCGGCGCGAGCGCCACGTCGTCGTCCTCGAGGGCGAGCCGGGCGCCTGGCTGCCGCCGGGCTTCGAGGTCATCGCCCAGCGCGGCGCACGGCCTCGGCGAACGGCTCGCCGCGGCGTTCAGCGACGTCGGCGGCCCGGCGCTCGTCGTCGGCATGGACACGCCGCAGGTCACGCCGGCGCTGCTCGCGCGAGGCGCTCGCCGCAGCTGCGACGCCGCCGACGCCGTCCTCGGCGCCGCGCCGGACGGCGGCTACTGGGCGATCGGCCTGCGCCGCGCCGACGACGCCGTCTTCGCCGGCGTGCCGATGAGCGAGCCGACGACCTGCGCCGTCCAGCGCGAGCGCCTGCGCGCGCTCGGCCTCCGGACCCGCGAGCTGCCGCGCGCTGCGCGACGTCGACGACATCGCCGACGCCTACGCCGTCGCCGCGGCGGCGCCCGCGACGCGCTTCGCGCGCACGCTCGCGGCGATGGACCTCGGCACGGCGATCGCGGCATGACGCCGCTCGGCGCTGGACATCTACGGCCTCGCGCTCGCCGACGAGGCCCCGTCGCTCGCCGCCCGCCGCCCCGACGGCAGCGTGCTGCGGCTCGCGCTCGATCGCTGGCTCGGCCCGCTGATGGCCGCCGACGAGGCGGTCCTCGACCGCGCGCAGGCGCCGGTGCTCGACGTCGGCTGCGGCCCCGGCCGCCACGTGCTCGCGCTCGCCCGCCGCGGCCATCTCGCGCTCGGCGTCGACATCGCGCCCGCCGCGGTGCGCGTCGCCCGGCTGCGCGGCGCGCCGGCGATCGAGGGCTCGGTCTTCGATCGCGTCCCCGGCGCCGGGACGTGGGGCAGCGCGCTGCTGCTGGACGGCAACATCGGCATCGGCGGCGCGCCCGAGGCGCTGCTCGCGCGGCTGCGCGACCTGCTGCGCCCCGGCGGCGAGGTGCTCGTCGAGCTCGCGCCGCCCGGCGTCGCCGCGACGAGCGAGCAGATCCAGCTCGAGTACGCCGGCCAGCACTCGAGCCCGTTCGCCTGGGCCTACGTCGGCGTCGACGCGATCGACGCGCCGGCGCGCGCGGCGGGCTTCGCCGTCGCCGAGCGCTGGGACGCCGAGCGGCGCTGGTTCGCCCGGCTCGTCGCCGGCGGCCCGGCATGAAGCGCCCGCGAGGATCCCGTCGCCTTCGTCGCCAAGCGGCTGGAGGCCCACCGGCCGCCCGGGCCGTTCCGCGAGGGCGCGTTCTCCAGCCGCCTGCACGACGAGCGGATCGCCGCCCGGCTCGGCCTGGCGCTCGGCATCGCGTTTCTCACGTGCTTCGCCACCGGCCTCGTCTCGCACTTCGCCCAGCACCCGCTCGACGTCGGCCTGCTCTCCACGCCGGCGTCGCCGGGCTGGCTGTACCGGATCACGCAGGGCGTCCACGTCGCCGCGGGCATCGCGTCGATCCCGCTGCTGCTGCTGAAGCTGTGGACCGTCTACCCGCTGCTGTTCACCTGGCCGCCGGCCCGCCACGTCGCGCAGGCGACCGAGCGCCTGTTCGTCGCCCCGCTCGTCGCGCTGGCGCTGTTTCAGCTGTTCAGCGGCCTGGCCAACACGACGCGCTGGTACCCGTGGGAGTTCAACTTCACCGTCACGCACTTCTGGACGGGCTGGATGCTGATGGGCGTCCTCGTCATCCACATCGGCGCGAAGCTCACGCAGACGCGCCGCGCGCTGCGCACGCCGCTGCAGCAGCCCGGCGAGCCGGCTGCCCGGCCAAGGGCGAGCTCAGCCGCCGCGGGCTGCTGTGGACCGCCGGCGCCGCGGTCGCCGCCGTGACGATCACGACGGTCGGCCAGACCTTCCGGCCGCTCAAGGACCTCGCCGCGCTCGCGCCGCGGGTGCCCGACATCGGGCCGCAGGGCATCCCGGTCAACCGCACGGCCAGCGGCGCCGGCGTCCTGCAGACCGCGCGCGACGCCGCCTGGCGGCTGAAGGTCGACGGCGCCGTCGCGCGGCCGCTCTCGCTCTCGCTCGCCGACCTGCGCGCGATGACCCAGCACGAGTATCGAGCTGCCGATCACCTGCGTCGAGGGCTGGAGCGCGGGCGCGCGCTGGAGCGGCGTGCGGATCGCCGACCTGCTGCGAGCGCGCCGGCGCCGCCGACGGCGCCGAGGTCGTCGTGCGCTCGATGCAGACGCGCGGCAGCTACCGCAGCTCGGAGCTCAACACGATCGTCGCCGGCCACGAGCACACGCTGCTCGCGCTCGACATCAACGGCGAGCCGCTGCACCTCGACCACGGCTTCCCGTGCCGCCTCATCGCGCCCAACCGGCCGGGCGTCATGCAGACCAAATGGGTCACGACGCTGCACGTGCGGGTGTGAGCGCATGGCGACCGTCGACCCCGCCCGCGCCGCACGAGGAGCCGACACCGTCCGGAACGGCCTGGCGACTGGGTCTCGCGGTCGGCGGCGCGATCTTCGCGTTCGGCCTCTACGGCCTGCTGCACAACGCGTCCAGACCGTGCCGGCCAACGTCCTGAAGTGGATCGCCGGCGCGCTGATCCTGCATGACGCGATCATCGCCCCCGCCGTCCTCGTCGCCGGCTTCGCTGCTCGCGCGCCTGCTGCCGGTCGCGATCCGCGCCGGGCATGCAGGCGACGCTCGCCGTCTGCGCGCGTCGTCGTCGTCATGAGCGTGCCGGTGCTCAAGGCCGTCGGCCGGCGCCCCGACAACCCGTCCCTGCTGCCGCACGACTACGGGCAGAACCTCGCGATCGTCATCGCCGTGATCCTCGCCGGCGGGACGCTGCTGACCCTCGCCCGGGCACGCCACGCCAGACGGTCCGTCGCACCCTGACCGTGGAGCCCGCTTGTACGCGCCGTCGCTCCCCAGTCCCGCCGGTCGTCGGTTGTGGTCCAGGCGGTCGGGGGTTCGAGTCCCCTCGCTCACCCTGACGAAAAGCCCTGGTAATCCTGGGCTTTTCGCGTTTCTAGGGGCTCGCGCAGCTCGCGAGCTAGCGGCCTTGGGCCATCGTGCGGCCACTCTCCGATCCGCGATGGCCCCGGGCCACACTGATTTCGTCCTCCGCGACGATCGTCACGCGGTCTGCGTACTCGGCGATGAACGTGCCCATACGTGCGCAGCGTCTGCCGGTGGCCGCACGCGCGCCGACGGGCGGCTCTCCGACCTTCTGCGTCGGCCCGCTCCCGCGACGACGACGGCGAACCTGATCGGGACGGCGATCGCGTACCTGCAGCTCTACTGGAACGCGTTCATCGGCAAGCATGGACGCGATCGTCGCCCTCGCGATGGCGCTCGAGCGCGCCGAGCAGCCTGCCCGCGAACCCGCCCGGCTCGTCGGATGGCTCTTAGGCCCTGCCTCGTGTGCGGAGCCGTCACGGGCGGCACACGCTGCCCGACCCACTCGCGCAACGGCTCGACGCGCTCCTGGCGGCGGATCAGGCCGAACGTCCTGGCCCTCGACGGGCACCGCTGGCGGTTCTGCGGCCAGCCCGCCACGGAGGTCGATCACATCCGCCCCGTCGCCGACGGCGGGACCGATCACCCCTCGAACCTGCGCAGCCTTTGCCACGACTGCCACGCCGGACGCTAGATGGATACGTGGATCAGCCTTCCGCCTGCTGCTCGTTGTGGACCTCGAACGATGTCTCCTGAGGCGGCCCGTCGAAGCCACCGTCGATGCCGGCTTGCATCAGGGGCATCAGCGTGCCGTCACGGAACTGCTCCCAGCTCTCCTTCGATTCGTGGATCGCCACGATCATCCAGCCATCGTTCGAGGGCCCCGCGGCGTGAACAGCTGCCCCTCGGGCAGTGAGCCGTCGCTGGGATGTGCGGCTGCAAGCGACGCCTCGTACTGCTCCTCGCTGCCACCGGGGAACTGATGCACGATGCCAAAATGGGCCATTGAGCTGCTCCTCACAGACGAATACTCGCGCTCCTATCCGTGCGCGACATACAGCGCTCCATGCCGACTGACACATTACGCGCGCGAAAGCAGCAGCGGGGGTTTTGCGGCGCGGTAGCGGGACGGATCGACCCGAGCAATGTGCGGCAACGGCCGTGGCCGACCGAGCCGCGGTCCTGACCTATCGCCTGAAAGCAGGTGCCGCCGGGACGTTCTTGTGAGGCGCATAAGTCATGTCCGCCAGACGCCCGTCAAGAACCGCTCGGGCGGGTCGTCGCCTTCCTCGGCCGCCCGGATGGCGTCGTCGGCTTGGAACAGCTCCTCGACCTCGGCGGGGGTGAGGTCGGCGTCGGCGACGGCTGGCGCTGTCAGGGCCGCCGTCGCGTCGAGCTGATCGAGCCACGCGTCGAGTTCCGCTGCGCTGGCGTGCGTGACGCACATGATGCGATGGGGGTCGAACTCCGGCCGGTGGGAGTGACTACCTCCAGTGCTAAGGTGATCACATGCGGAGGATCGGGATCAAGGGCTCAAGCGCGACGCGAGCGCGATCGTCGCCGCAGTCGAGGCGGGGGAGACCGTGGTCGTCACCCGCCGCGGCACGCCCGTAGCCAGGCTCGCGCCAGTCGGCGCGCCAGCCGGCGTGCAACGCCTCGTTGACCAAGGCCTGATGACGTGGCCGGGGGCGCCGACCCATGTCCTGAGCGACCTGTCCGCGCTCGCCGGTGAGGGCACGCCGATCTCACACCAGGTGCTCGAGGACCGACGCTGAGCGCGTTCTTCGACACCAGCGTGCTGCTCTCCGTCGTACTCGGCGAAGACACCGCGCCGGCCGCACGAGACCTCATCGTCGAGCACGAGATCGTCGTGGCGTCTGCGATCGCCGAACCCGAGGCGCGCGCCGGGCTCGAGCGTGCCCGGCGCGGACGACGGCTGACCGCGGGCGCCGAGCGCGAGGCATGGGCGCGCTTTCAGCAGATGTGGTCGACGTCAGCGATCCTGGACGTCGACCGACCGCTGTTGTCACACGCGACCGAGCTCGCAGCGCGCCACGCCCTGCGCGGATACGACGCAGTCCAGCTCGCAAGCGGCCTTCGCGCCGCTGAAGCGACCGGCGCCACGGGCTTCGCCTCCCTGGACCACGACCTCAACGCGGCGGCCACGGCCGAGGGACTACGAGCCTGCTCGCACCGGTGCGCGGCTAACCCGGCTGGCAGCCTTCGCCGTTGGCGCCCAGGGGCAGACCGAGCATGAGCGCGGGCGCAGCGAGCAGGACGTCACTCGGCACGCCGACGGCAGTCAGCGACGCGAGCCCGAGGGTCAGTGCGGCGAGGCCGAGCAGCAGTTGCCGATCGCGGCTGGTCATCGGCACATCGTCAGCACGTCGAAACTGAGGCGCGCCGGGTCGTAGGAGCGACCCGGCGCGCGTCACGCAGGGTCGTAGGAGCGACCCCGCGTGCATCGTCGGCGGCGGCTTTGACCGCTGACGAAACTTGAAATGCGGTCGTGTCCGTGGTGAATGGACACGCTGCGGAGACCTGCGACGGGCGCACGAGCGCCCTCCCTTCCTGATCGCAGTTGCGGACCGGGCGCGAGGCCGATCCACAACGGATCAGGGGCGCCCTAGCTGATGGGTGCTAGGGCAGCGGGTGGTGGACGCATGGCCAGCGCCGATGTCGCAAGCGACGCGACGCGACGCACAACGACGGTGTGCCGGATTGCGGTCCCGGCCGCTGTCGGCGCGCGACGGGTACGGTGCGCGAAGCGCCGTGCGCGCATCCGGCCAAGCAGCTGCTCGCCGGGGCTGACGCCAAGAACAAGCGCGGACAGAAGCAACAGCGCCGGCGCGAGGATGAGCACGGCGCCCGGCGACGTCGCACCGAGCAGCGCAGTGCCGGCGACCAAGGTCGCGAGGCTCGCGATCCGACCACTTGTGAACACAGGGCTCATGAAACGCGCAACGTACATCACTCGGTGCCGGTCTGTCACAGCGGTCACCTCTCGTCGCTCACCCTCACGCCACTGGTGGCCGGCCTGGGTCGACGGTCATCGATCTCCGGCGATCGAGCGACTCGAATCCTCACGAGCTGACGCGCGTGCCACGCGTCAAGATCAAGCAGCCCAACGAGCTGCTGCAGAGCGCCGGCACGCGGGCCAACGAGCTTGGCAAGCACATCGATGAGCTCTACGCCGAGGCGATCGAGCGCTACATCGAGACGACCAAGAACGCGTCGGCGGGGCTCGCTGCGTAGCCGCGGTGGCATCCCGATCGCGTCGCCGCAGATCATCATCGAGATCCCCGAGGAGCTGTTCCAGCGGGCTGACAAGGTCGCCAAGCGCCTGAGCAAAAGCGGCGCGACGTCATGTATGCCGAGGCGCTGGCCAGGTACGTGGCGCATGCCTCGACCGCCGATAGCGCCCTGAATCAAGGCCACGACCTGCCCGAGCGGAGCGCGGCGCCGGAACAAGTCCAGCGCCTGAGAGCATCACGGCTCAGCCTCGACGCGGCATTCCCTCTCGACTCTCAGGATCACCGGCGACGGCGCCGACGCGCGATTGGCGCGGCTAGATTGCTGGCGTATCCCCAGCTGTAGGACTTGCGCGTGGTCGCTGGTTGCGATCCAGCAGGACGCGGCGGAGGTCGGCTCCCGGCTCTCTGTGATACGCCAGTTGGCCCGGAACGCAGATCACGAGACAGGCGTCGAGGGTGCCCACGATGGCGCTGAGGGCGTCATCGAGGCTCATGTCGTCGCCGTCGCGGCTGCCCCCGAGAATGCGGCACCTCGAAGGCGCCCCACGCTTGCGTAGGAGCGATGCGACCGACCCTACGTTCTGTTCGTCGGTGGTGAGCACTCCAATGAGTCGGTTCCGGCGTCGAGGCGACGCGATGAACGCCCGGAGCGTTTGAGCCTCCGCATCGCCTCGAGATCCTTGATGACCCCCTCGGCGTCCTTCCTCGCCGCCTCGCGCGCCGGTACAAGCGGTCACGCGCGAGCCTCGTCCTCTCTGCGGCTGGTGTCAGAGCGTCACGCGCCGCGCCGAGGGTCCACGCGCCTCGCCGCGGGGCGGGGGTGCAGGCCGACGACGGCGGACAAGCTGCCGGCGGCGAAGCGGGCGCTGATCAGGAGCGCGTTGGAGCCGGCCGCCCGTCGCGGGATGACCAGAGCCCAACGTGCGCCGCCGGCGCCGAGCTGACGCGGCCGCACGCGAATGGCATGTCGTGGTCGCGCGCCCGCCCGGCCGAGCCGGACGGCGTCGACGCGGACGGCGTGCGCGGGCAGACGCAGGTCGAGATAGATCGCTTCACGCTGCCGCCAGGGAAGCGATTGCGCTGGCGCGCCGAGTACCCCGTCTGCGCACAGGCCACTTCCCGT
>CAWADD010000025.1:0-199777 GCA_963780585.1 uncultured Actinomycetes bacterium | reverse complement strand
CATGCGGTACACCGGTCCGCTTGACCGGCCCGAGCGGGGCGTTCGCGCAGACCGACAGCGCGTGGCCGACGACGTCGCGCGTCGAGAGTGGGTCGATGATGCCGTCGTCCCACAGGCGCGCGGTCGAGTAGTACGGGTTTCCCTGCGTGGCGAACTGCTCGCGGGTGCGCTCGCGCAGCGCCTCGACCTCGGCTGGATCGCGGTCCGACGCGACCGAGCTGAGCACGGTCGCGGCCTGCTCGCCGCCCATCACGGAGATCCGCGCGTTGGGCCACATCCACAGGGAGCGGGGCTCGTACGCGCGCCCGACATCGCGTAGTTGCCCGCGCCATGCGACCCGCCGACGATGACGGTCAGCTTCGGCACCCGCACGCACGAGACCGCCGCGACGAGCTTCGCGCCGTCGCGCGCGATGCCCGATGTCTCCGCCTCGCGCCCGACCATGAAGCCGGCGACGTTCTGCAGGAACAGCAGCGGGATCCCGCGCTGGTCGCACAGCTCAACGAAATGCGCCGCCTTGCGGGCGGTGTCGGAGAACATCACGCCGCGGTTGGCGACGATCCCGACGGGGTGGCCGTGGATGTGCGCGAAGCCGCAGACGATCGTCGTCGCGTAGAGCGCCTTGAACTCGTGCAGGCGTGAGCCGTTGACGATCCGGGCGATGATCTCGCGCGGGTCGTAGCCGATCCGCGGCTCGACGGGCACGGCGCCGTAGAGCTCGTTCGGGTCGACGACCGGCGCCTCAACCGGACGCCGCTCCCAGGGCGGCGCGGGCGCCGGCCGAGCGTCGCGACGATCGAGCGCACGATCTGCAGTGCCTCGGCGTCGTCGGCGGCGACGTGGTCGACGACGCCCGAGCGGCGGGCGTGCAGGTCGGCGCCGCCGAGCTCCTCGGCCGTCACGTCCTCCCCCGTCGCCGCCTTCACGAGCGGCGGTCCGCCGAGGTAGATCGTGCCCTGCCCGCGCACGATGACGGTCTCGTCGCTCATCGCCGGCACGTACGCGCCGCCCGCGGTGCAGGAGCCCATCACTGCTGCTATCTGGGCGATCCCGGCCGCCGACAGGTTTGCCTGGTTGAAGAAGATCCGACCGAAGCCCTCGTGCCCGGGGAAGATCTGGTCCTGCAGCGGCAGGAACGCGCCGCCGGAGTCGACGAGGTAGACGCAGGGCAGCCGGTTGCGCAGCGCGATCTCCTGTGCGCGCAGGTGCTTGGCGACGCTGAGCGGGAAGTAGGCGCCGCCCTTGACCGTCGCGTCGTTTGCCGCGATGACGCACTCGCGGCCCTCGACGCGCCCGATCGCGGCGACGATCCCCGCGCCCGGCGCGGCATCGTCGTAGATGCCGTTCGCAGCCAGCGGCGAGAGCTCGAGCATCGGCGCGCCGGCGTCGAGCACGCGGGCGACGCGTTCGCGCGCGAGCAGCTTGCCGCGCGCGACGTGGCGCTCACGAGCGCGCTCGCTGCCGCCCGCGCGGACGCGCTGCAGCCGCGCCTCGAGCTCGGCGACGAGGGCGCGGTGGGCGGCCTCGTTGGTGGCGAACGAGCGTGAGCGCGTCCGCACGGAGCTCGCCAGCGTGACGCTCACGGATGCCAGTCGATCGGACCGGCGACGAGCGTGTGCGACCCCAGCCGGCGTCCCAGCACGCGCTGCGCGGCGGCGGCGGCGGCGAGCAGCGCCTCGAGGTCGATCCCGGTCTCGATCCCCATCTCGTGCAGCATCGAGACGAGGTCCTCGCTGGCGATGTTGCCGGTCGCGCCCGCCGGCACCGGGCAGCCGCCGAGCTCGCCGAAGCTAGACTCGAACGACGCGCAGCCGGCCTGCAGCGCCGCGACGACGTTCGCGAGCCCCTGTCCGCGCGTGTTGTGGAAGTGCGCGGTCAGCTGCACGTCGCCGCCGAGCGCCGCCGCGGCGGGCTCGAAGTGCTCGCCGACCTGGACGGGGTTCGCCATCCCCGTCGTGTCGCCGAAGGCGACCTCGGCTGCGCCGGCGTCGACGAGCCGTCGCGCGATCTCGAGCACGCGCTGACGGTCGACGGGGCCCTCGTAGGGGCAGCCGAAGCTCGTCGCGATGACGGCCTCGACGCGTAGCCCGGCCTCGCACGCCCGCGCGATGACGCGGTCGAGGCCGTCGAGCGAGGCTTCGACGCCGCGGTTGAGGTTGGCGCGGTTGTGCGTCTCGCTCGCCGAGACGACGACGCCGACCTCCTCGAAGTGATCGCGCAGCGCCAGCGCGTTGTCGAGGCCGCGCTCGTTTGGAATCAGCACGCTGCGCGCGACCCCGGGCGGGACGTCGATCGCCGTCAGCACCTCGCGCGCGTCGGCGAGCTGCGGGATGACGTCCGCGCGCACGAAGCTCGTGACCTCCAGCCGCCGCACGCCGGTGCGCGCGAGCGCGTCGATCAGCGCCACCTTGTCGGCCGTGGCGATCGTCTCGGGCTCGTTCTGAAAGCCGTCGCGCGGCCCGACCTCGCGGATCTCGACTGCGGTCGGGAGCGACATCAGGCGCCCAGCGCCCGCGCGATCACCATCTGCTGGATCTCGTCCGTGCCCTCGCCGATCGTGAGGATCTTCGCGTCGCGGTACATGCGGCAGACCGGGTACTCCTCGATGTAGCCGTAGCCGCCGTGGATCTGCACGGCCTCCTCGGCGCAGCGCACCGCGAGGCGACCGGTCTTCAGCTTCGCCTGCGCGGCCGCGAGGCTGAAGTCGCGGCCCGCGTCCTTCAGCAGCGCCGCGCGGTAGACGAGCAGCCGCGACGCCTCGATCTCCGTCGCCATGTCGGCGAGCTTGATCTGGATCGCCTGAAAGGACGAGATCGCCCGACCGAACGCGCGCCGCTGCTTGGCGTAGGCGAGCGCCTGGTCGAACGCGCCCTGCGCGAGGCCGAGCCCCATCGCCGCGACGCCGATGCGGCCGATCGCGAGGACGTGCAGGAACTGCTTGAAGCCGTTGCCGCGCGGGCCGAGCAAATTCGACTCGGGCACGCGGCAGTCGTCGAACGTCAGCGGCCGCGTATCGGAGGCGTTCCAGCCCATCTTGCGGTACGGCTGGCCCTGCTCGTAGCCCGGCGTCCCGTTCGCGACGAGCAGGTTGGAGATCTCCCCCGCGCCGGTCAGCGCCGTGATCGTCACGACGCCCGAGATCTCCGTGCCGGCGTTCGTGATGAACTGCTTGGCGCCGTCGATCACCCACTCGCCGTGCTCGAGGCGAGCCCGCGTCTTCGTGTTCGCCGCGTCCGAGCCGGCCTCGGCCTCGGTCAGACCGAACGCGCCGAGGATCTCGCCGCTGCACAGCCGCGGCATCCAGTCGCGGCGCTGCTGCTCGGTCCCGAAGAGGAAGATCGGCTGCGTGCCGAGCGAGATGTGCGCGCAGAGCGTGATCGCGACCGACGAATCGACGCGCGTCAGCTCCTCGACGGCGAGCGCATACGCGAGCGTGTCGCCGCCCCCGCCGCCGTACCGCTCGGGAAACGGGATCCCCATCAGGTTCAGGGCTCCGAGCTTGGCGATGATCGCGTAGGGGATCGCCTTCGTGCGGTCGAGCTCCTCGGCGACCGGCGCGACCTCGGCGTCGGCGAACTCGCGCACCGTCCGGCGCAGCAGCTCGTGGTCGTCGGAGAGCTCGAAGTTCATCCCGTGCGTCAGTATGAACGCTCGTTTACCAACGAGCAAGTTTCCCTTGCTTCCTGCCGTAGACTGCCGACGATGGCGGTGAACGTTCGCTCATCGGGCGATACGCGCGAGCGCATCCACGCGGCGGGACTGACGCTCTTCAACGAGCGCGGCTACACGGGCACGACCGTGCGCGAGCTGGCCGACGCGAGCGGCCTGACGCCGGGCGCGATCTACAACCACTACGCCTCCAAGGATGCGCTGCTGTTCGCGATCGTCGACCGCGTCCACGACGAGGCCGATGCCGTCCTGAGCGAGACGCTGCGCGGCGTCGGCAGCGATCCCGCCGCGCAGCTCGAGGCGCTCGCCGCGGACTTCACGGCGTTTCACATCGCGCGCCCGCGCGAGACCCGCGTCGCCAACCGCGACTACATCTATCTGCCCGACGGCGAGCGCGACAGCATCGTGCGTCGCCGCCGGCGCGTGCGCGCGCTGTTCGCCGACGTCCTGCGCGAGGGCGAGCGCGACGGCAGCTTCGCGTTCGGCGAGCTGGCCAGCGACGACGCGGTCCAGGCCGCCAGCATGGCGATCCTCAACATGGTCGTGCTCGTCGCCGAGTGGTTCGACCCGGCGGGTCCGCGCAGCGCGCGGGAGACCGCCGCGCTGCACGGCCGGCTCGCATTGAGAATCGCACGGGCCAGCCGGGACAATCGGTAGCGTCGCGTCAGCGAACCACGTCAGCGAACCACGTCAGCGACTCGCCGGCGGGCGCGGGCCGAGGATCTGCACCAGCGCCTGCCGAACGCCGTCAATGATCTGCCCCACCACCGTGCCGACATCGCCAACCGTCTGCTTCAGCCCTTCGGTCAGCTCCTGCGTCGTGTCGTCGAGCGTCGGTAGCAGCGGCGCGGGCGCGGGCTTCGGAGCCGGCTCCGGTTCAGGCGCGGGCTCGGCCGGCGGCGGAGGTGGTGGCGGTGGCTTCGGCGCAGCCGGCGGCGGCGGGGGCGGCAGCACCGGAGGCGCCACGACGACGGGCGGCGGTGGCGGAGGCGCAGGCAGGATCCGCGGCAGTCGTCGCGGCGGCTCCTCGTCGACGACCGGCGACAGCGGCGCAAGCTTGGGCTCGCGCGCCACGGCCTCGATCGGCAGGATCGGGCCGACGACGAGCTGGCTCAGCGAGCCCAGCCCACCGAACCCGCCAGCGCCGACGAGCACGACGACGAGCGCGGCGACCATGGCGGCCGGCACGATCGCCGCGGCCGTCCCGGCCTTCAGCAGCTGGCGCAGCCATGCGCCGACGAGATCCATACCCCGATGATAGGCCCGCAGCGGACATCCGAGACCCGGTCGATCGCGCGCACGCTGCAGATCGCGCTGCTCGGCCTCACGGTCGCGCTCGCGGTCATCGGCGCGGGCGGGATCGCGGCGCTCTACAACGCCCGTCAGGACTATGAGGACAAGCTAATCGAAGCGTCCACGCTCGAGGTCGATGCCGCAAATCTCATGGCGGCGACGGTCGCGCTCGAGGCGAACCTGGCGCAGCCCCGCTCGCGGAGGACTGCAACATTCGTCCAGGGAGCAGCGAAAAGCTTCATCAATGAGGCCGGCAAGGTCGCGCAGCACGTGGCCGACGACGGGCAGAGCCGGGCGCTCGCCGCGCCGATCGCGCCGGCTCGGCGCGACGCGATGGCGCTCACGGAGCATCCCACCATCGACGACTCGCGCCGGTCGGCGCGCCTCACGCTTGCGGCCGTGCGCCCCGCGCTAGAGCGCCTCGCGGACCGCCAGATGCTCCGCCGACGGGAGGCCCACGATGACGTGAAGGCCAGCTCGCTGACCGCGCTGCTGACGATCGGCTTCGGAGCGGGCTTCGCGCTCATGGGCGTGCTCGCCTTCCTGACGTTGCTGATCCGCACGATGCGACGCCCGCTCGATGACCTCGCCGGCGCCGCGCGACGGATGTCGTCGGGCGACCTCAGCGCGCGTGTCGAAGCCGGAGGGCCGAAGGAGCTGGAGGCCGTCGGCCTCGCCTTCAACGCGATGGGCGCCGATCTCGCGAACGCGAGCGCGCGTCTGGAGACCCAGCGTCAGCGCCTGGCGACGACGATCCAGAGCCTCGGCGACGGCCTCGTCATGTGTGACAACAACGACCGCATCACGTCGCTGAACCCGCGCGCGAACGAGCTCGTCGCGACGCTGCGCGTCGGCGCCGTCGCGCACGGGCCGCACAGCCCGTTGCCTGAGCTCAACGAGGCGCTCGCACGCGAGGTCCTCGTCCGCAGTGAGGGCGATATCGCGCTCGCGGTCACCGCCGCGCGCCTCGCGGGACCCGACGGCGGCGTCGTCTGGACGTTGCGCGACATCACCGAGCGCGCGCGGCTCGAGCAGGCCAAGAGCGACTTCGTGGCGACGGCATCGCACGAGCTGCGCAGCCCGCTGACGTCGATCAAGGGCTTCATCGAGCTGCTCGAGACGACGAACGCCGAGAACCTCACGGAGCGCCAGCGGGAGTTCATCAGGATCGCGCTGGAGTCGACCGACCGGCTCGTCGAGCTCGTCAACGACCTGCTCGACATCGCGCGCATCGAGTCGGGCCAGTTCGAGATCCATCCCCGCAGCGTCGACCTGCGCGAGACGCTGACCGAGGTCGCGGCCCTGATCGAGCCGCGGCTGCAGTCCAAGCGCCAGCGGCTGGACGTGCAGATCTTCGACCCGCGCCCCGCCGCGCTCGCCGATCCTGCGCGGATCCGTCAGGTCGTCACGAACCTCGTCACGAACGCGCACCTCTACACGCCCGAGAACGGCTCGATCACGCTGCGTCTCGAAGGCGACGCGCAGAAGACGACGATCACCGTCTCCGACACCGGTCAGGGCATCTCGCCGGAGGAGGCGCGCCGGCTCTTCGATCGCTTCTTCCGCGGCTCGACGGACGAGCGCCGCAGCCCCGGCACCGGGCTCGGACTGTCGATCGTCAAGTCGCTCGTCGACCTGCACGGCGGCACGATCGACGTCCAGAGCACGCCCGGCCGTGGGACGACGTTCACCGTCCGGCTCCCCTCCGCGGCGGGCAACGGCGGGATCGCTGCGCATCCAGCGGGGTCGACGCCATGGTCATTGCGTCATCCTGGGTAGCGGCCACGGAGCGAGGATGAGATGGTGAGCGCGGAGCAGCAACTGCAGGAACGAGTGACGGAGCTCGCCGCCGAGCTCGCCGAGCGCACGCGCGAGGCCGCCGCCAAGGAGCGCCAGCTCGAGCGCTACGCCGCCGACCTGCGCGAGACGTTCAAGGAGGAGCGCGCCCGCGCGCAGGAGCTGCGCCGCTCGTACACGCTCACCGTGCGCGCGCTCGCCAGCGCCGTCGAGGCGCGCGATGCGTACACCGGCCGCCACGCCGAGCGCGTCGCGGCCTACGGGCTGCGGCTCGCCATGTCCTACGGCATGCGACTCGGGGAGCACCCCGAGATGGAGTTCGGCTTCCTCCTGCACGACGTCGGCAAGGTCGCGGTGCCCGACGCGATCCTCTTCAAGCCCGGTCCGCTGACGAGCGCCGAGCGGCTGATCATGCAGCAGCACCCGATCACGGGCTGGGAGATCGTGCGCGACATCGACTTCCTCGGCGCGGCGCGCGACGTCATCCGCCACCACCACGAGCGCTGGGACGGCGACGGCTATCCGGACGGGCTCGCCAGCGATGCGATCCCGGTCTCGGCGCGGATCTTCGCGCTCGCCGACACGCTCGACGCGCTGACGACCGAGCGCCCGTACCGGCGGGCGTCGACGTTCGCCGACGCCCGCGCGCTGATCGAGCAGGCCGACGGCACGCATTTCGATCCGACCGTCGTCGCCGCGTTCGCGTCCCTCGACGACGAAGAGCTCGAGAGCATCCGGCTGGAGATCGGATGACCGTCGCTGCGCGCGCGGGGGATCACTAGATGCCCGACCGGCGTGCCGTGCTGATCGTCGACGACGACCCATTCATCCGCAGGCTCATCACGACGACGCTCGAGGGCGTCTCGGACTTCGACCTGCACCAGGCCTGCGACGGGCAGGAGGCCGTCGAGATGGCGCGGCGCGAGGGCCCGCGGCTCGTCTTCCTGGACATCGACATGCCGCGCATGGACGGCATCGAGGCCTGCCGCCTGATGCGCGACGAGCCCGCGATGGCGGGCGCGAGCATCGTCATGCTGACGGCGTCGGTCGAGGATTCGTCGCGCACGCGCGCCGCCGAGGCGGGCGCCGACAGGTTCCTCACGAAGCCGTTCAGCCCGCTCGACCTGCTGCGGCTCGTCGACGAGCTCGAGTCCTAGCGGCGCGCAGCTCGGCTACGCCCCGAGCGGCCGGCGCTGCTCGGGGTCCGTGCCCTGCACGGTCGCCTCGATGCGCAGCGCGCGCGATCGCAGCAGCTCGGGCAGGATCGCCTCGACGACCTCCGAGGCCCGCACGACCGCCTGCCACGCGCTCGGCGCCTGCAGCTCGAGCCAGCTGAGCGTCAGATCGGCGCGGTCGATGTCCATTCGCAGATCGGTCGCCGGTAGCTCTTCAATCGGGCGCTCGGAGGCGGCGTCGGACAGCAGCCAGTCGTCGATCACGCCCTTCGCACGCATCGCCCAGCGCAGCTCGGCCGGGACCGCAAGGTTCACCTGAAAGACCCTGGGCGGAACGGTTGCCATCGCGACGTGAGACTAGATGGTTGGTGGGTCCTGCGGCGGTCCGCATCTGGCGCTGTGGTGCGCAAGCGTGTCGATGTTGCCCCGGTATCCGGGGTCAACGCGACATCAAAGCCTTCGCGAATCGTGCGCGGGTGTTCGTCGGGCGTTCGACACCCCCCGAGGTGGGGACGCGGTCGGATCGCGGCGTCGTGTCCTGCCTGGTAGGTCCCAGAGACGCACAAGGCAGGACAGGTCCGCACCGCACCCCGCCAGAAGCGACCACGACCGCTCGCGTCACCGCTCCTTCATCGCTGCCGTGCGCGAGCGGCGGCGCCAGACAAAGCGCCAGGGCCGACCACGACCAACCGCCCCGGTACAACGACGACGACGGCAGGCGCCGCGGAATCAATCATCGCGTCGCTCGCTTCCTCGCCGCGAGCGCGGGCCTACCGGAACAGCCCACCGGTGATCTTCCACGTGCCGGAGATCTTCTCGACCTCGACGTCCATCCCGGCGCCGACGACGTGCACGACCGCCTTGTCGCCGTCGAGCTGGGCGTCGTCGACCTCGCCGTCCTCGAGCACGGCGCGTATCGGCGGCGACAGCGCGGCGTGGAGCTTCGTGATCGCCTCCTCGCAGGTCGCGGCATCGATGTCGGGAAAGCCGAGCGGGTTGTCGGCGAGCACGGCCAGCAGCTGCTTTTCGGCGCCGGCGGTGAGCTGCGCGCAGACCTTCTTCTCGTCGCCGGTAGCGAGCCCGCTTATCGCCGCGCTGACGCTGTCCTGCGCGTCGGCGGCGTCGCCGCCGCAGCCGGCGATCAGGACGACGACGAGAAGTGCGGCGAGCACAGCGGCGCGCATCGTGGCGAGGCTAGTGGGTCTAGCGCGATTTCGGCGCGCGCACGGCGTGCGTTTCCCGGTACGTTGCGCGGCAGACGATGACCCTCGACGAAGCCCTCTTGACCCTCAACGACCGCCTTGGCCAGGAGGTCACTGCCTGGGTCGAGGTCGCGCACGAGACGCCGCTGCTGATCGCGACCGGCCTGCTGGAGAACTGGAGCAACGAGACGCTCGGCGCGGGGCTCGCCGACGCGGCCCAGCACTTCGATCTGCGCGGGCACTACTCGATCGCAGACGCGCGCTTCGACCTCAGCGACGCGCCCGTTGAGATCGTCAGCGAGCGGTCCGACGGGCTGACGTTCCGGCTCGAGGGCGGCGCACGGCTCGTCGTAACGTGGACCCCAAAGGTCGAAGGCGACCTCGTCTGAGGACGCGCTACGTCGCACGTTGCCGACAGCCACGGCCTGATCCGCGTGCACGGCGCGCGCGTGAACAACCTCAAGGACGTCAGCGTCGAGATCCCGAAGCGCCGGCTGACGGTGTTCACCGGCGTCTCCGGCTCGGGCAAGAGCTCGCTGGTATTCGACACGATCGCCGCCGAGTCGCAGCGGCTGATCAACGAGACCTACAGCGCGTTCGTGCAGGGCTTCATGCCGACGCTGGCGCGGCCCGAGGTCGACGTGATGGACGGGTTGACGACCGCGATCATCGTCGACCAGGAGCGGATGGGTGCGAACCCGCGCTCCACGGTCGGGACCGCCACCGACGCCAACGCGATGCTGCGCATCCTCTTCAGCCGGCTCGGGCAGCCGCACATCGGCCCGCCCAACGCGTACTCGTTCAACGTCCCCTCGGTCAAGGCGAGCGGTGGCATCACGATCCAGCGCGGTGCCGGCAAGACGCAGACCAAGAAGGCGACCTTCAACCGCCTCGGCGGCATGTGTCCACGCTGCGAGGGCCGCGGCGCGGTCACCGACTTCGACCTGTCGGCGCTGTACGACGACAGCAAGTCGATCAACGAGAGCGCGATCACGATCCCCGGCTACAGCATGGACGGCTGGTACGGCCGCATCTTTCGCGGCTGCGGCTTCTTCGACCCGGACAAGCCGATCCGCAAGTACAACAAGCGCGAGCTGTACGACCTGCTGCACAAGGAGCCGACGAAGATCAAGGTCGACGGGATCAACCTGACGTATTCGGGCCTGATCCCGCAGATCCAGAAGTCGTTTCTGGCCAAGGATCGCGAGGCGATGCAGCCCCACATCCGCGCCTTCGTGGAGCGGGCGGTCACGTTCACCACCTGCCCCGACTGCGACGGCACCCGGCTCAGCAAGGAGGCCCTGTCGTCGAAGGTCTCGGGGATCAACATCGCCGACGCCTGCGGGATGCAGATCTCAGACCTCGCCGGGTGGATGCGCGGGCTCGACGAGCCGTCGGTGGCACCGCTGCTGACGGCGCTGTGCGAGACGCTCGACTCGTTCGTCGAGATCGGGCTGGGCTACCTCTCGCTCGACCGGCCGTCGGGCACGCTGTCGGGCGGTGAGGCGCAGCGCACGAAGATGATCCGTCACCTCGGCTCCTCGCTCACCGACACCACGTACGTCTTCGACGAGCCGACGATCGGCCTGCACCCGCACGACGTCCAGCGGATGAACGACCTGCTGCTGCAGTTGCGCGACAAGGGCAACACCGTGCTCGTCGTTGAGCACGAGCCGGAGACGATCGCGATCGCCGACCACGTCGTCGACCTCGGGCCCGGCGCCGGGACAGGGGGCGGCACGGTCTGCTTCGAGGGCACCGTCGCGGGGCTGCGGTCCAGCGACACGATCACCGGTCGCCATCTCGACGACCGCGCCGCCCTCAAGGAGACCGTGCGGACGCCCGCCGGCACGCTGGAGATCCGCGGCGCCAGCACCCACAACCTCCAGGACGTCGACGTCGACGTCCCGCTCGGCGTGCTGTGCGTCGTCACCGGCGTCGCGGGATCCGGCAAGAGCTCGCTGATGCAGGGGTCGATCCCCGCCGGCACGGGCGTCGTGTCGGTCGATCAGGGCGCCATCAAGGGCTCGCGGCGCAGCAACCCGGCGACGTACACCGGGCTGCTCGATCCGATCCGCAAGGCGTTCGCGAAGGCCAACGACGTGAAGCCGGCGCTGTTCAGCGCCAACTCCGAGGGCGCCTGCCCGAGCTGCAACGGCGCCGGGGTCATCTATACCGACCTGGCGATGATGGCCGGCGTCGCGACCACCTGCGAGGAGTGCGAGGGCAAGCGCTTCGAGGCCGCCGTCCTGGAGTACACGTTCGGCGGCATGGACATCAGCGAGGTGCTCGCGATGCCGGTCACCGAGGCCGAGGCATTCTTCGGCGCCGGCGAGGCGCGCACGCCGGCCGCCCACAAGATCCTCGAACGGCTGGCGGACGTCGGGCTCGGCTACGTCAGCCTCGGCCAGCCGCTCACGACGCTGTCCGGCGGCGAGCGCCAGCGGCTCAAGCTCGCGATCCACATGGCCGAGAAGGGCGGGGTCTACGTCCTCGACGAGCCGACCACCGGCCTGCACCTGGCCGACGTCGAGCAGCTGCTCGGCCTACTCGACCGGCTCGTCGAGTCCGGCAAGTCGGTGATCGTGATCGAGCACCACCAGGCGGTCATGGCGCACGCCGACTGGATCATCGACCTCGGCCCGGGCGCCGGCCACGACGGCGGCCGGATCGTCTTCGAGGGCACGCCCGCCGACCTCGTCGCCGCCCGCTCGACCCTCACGGGCGAGCACCTCGCCGCCTACGTCGGCACCTGACCAAGGCCTCGCCGACACCGGAGACGAGCTCACATCGCGGCGATGTCGCCGCCGCGCACCGCGACGACGAACGCCGCGACGCGCTCGGCGAGCGCGCGGCACTCCTCGTCCCCGAGCCCCGCGAGGCGCTCGGCGAGCGGGCCGAGCGACTCGGTCGCCGTCAGCAGATGCGCCGCGACGCCGCGCTTGAAGCTCGTCTCGACGCGCAGCAGCTCGCGCGGCCCGAGCGTGTCGGGCAGGAACGGCAGCGGCTCGTCGACGACGATCGCGACGTCGTACGTGACGCCCTCCGGTAGCTGCGCCTCGGCGTCCGCCGCAAGCTCGGCGAGCTCCGTGCGCAGCGCTCGGATCGTCTCGCTCTGCGAGTTCGCGGCGGCGCGCGCGTCCTTGATCTCGTCGTCGCCGGCGGCGTCGGACTGTCCGAACGCCTCCGCGGCCTCCGTCAGCCAGGCGACGTGATGCTGTGTGTGCAGGTCGAGGGCGAAGAGCGCGCTGAGACCGCCGCTGGCGTCGGCAAGCGTCAGGAGCGCCTGATCCGGTGGAACGTGGAAGCGCAGGGCTGACATCGCGTAGTCACGACGGTACTGCGCGCCGCCGTTCTGGCGACGGCTTCGACCTTGACACGCGGGGTACGTGGCGGATTGAGTTGCCGGCCCATCGCCCATATCCGTAAGGGGAATCGTCATGCGACGCACCACCATCATCTCCGGGTCCGTCATCGCAGCGCTGGCCGTCGGCGGCGTGCTCGCCGTCAGCGGCGGAGCTCAGTCTCCTGGGGGTCAGACGCTGAAGTACGTCACGAAGAACTGCCAGTTCAAGTACACCGACGTCGCGCCGCGCTCGCGCGGGCGCGAGCCGCAGCCGGGCCCCGGTGACGGCTTCGCGATCTCCTGTCGCGCGTTCAACGAGGCCGGCGCGCGCGTCGGAACGCTCGATGCGAAGTGCGGGTTCACGAAGGGCGGCAAGGCGTCGCGCGGCGTCTGCGAAGGCGTCTACGACCTGCCCGACGGCAACCTCTTCCTCGCAGCGCTGTTCGTCGGCGACGGCGACGCGGCGGGCGCGGTCGTCGGCGGCGACGGCGCGTATGCCGGCGCGCGCGGGACGTTCGTCTCGGTCGACCGGCCCGGCGAGGCCGGCGGCGACCCGAGCGACGACACGCTCACGCTGCTGCCGTGAGCTGAGCGCCAGCGCCGATCGCACGGGTCCGGCCGTCGCTTCGGCCGGCCCGTGCGACGGCACGGGCCCTTGCCGCCGCGACTACTACCCTTCACGCGTGCCGCGTCGCCGATACGCAGCCGCCCTCGCGGCGCTCGTGCTGCTCGTGCTCGCAGGCTGCGGCGACGTCGGCGTCAGCGGCGACGAGAACAACGCGGCGGAGCTCAACCAGACCGCGGAGACGTCCCAGCCGGCACTCCCCGCGTGCCAGGAGCCCTCGGGCCAGGAGAAGTTCGCGTTGCGCTCGGCGGTGCGCGCGCACGACCGAGCGCTGAAGGACGAGCCGTGGGTACGGGTGCACTACAAGGGCGCCTACTACATGGCCGCCGAGATCAAAGGCCCGCCGGCGTCGCGACTCGTCGTGCTCGTCAACTTCCCCGAGCGCGGCTCGTACCTCGAGGGCATGCGGGCGCTCAACGAGGCCGCCCGCACGTACACCGACCTTCCGGAGGTCCACGAGCCGATCGCGAGCGCCGGTGGGCGGGCGCTGCGCTGCATGGCCGAGCGCGCGCCGGGCCGCTGACGGACGGTCGCCGGGCGAGGTCCGACGTCCGGGGCGGAACCCGACGCCAGGCCGGGTTCCGCCCTTCAGGACGTCACCCGGCGTGATCGGGCGCCGGGCGTTGCTACATCGACACTCAAGGAGGCGTCGAAGTCGCGACGTGATCGACAACTCACGATCGCATTGTCCGCAACGCGCTCAGGGGGAGCTCGTCGCTGCAGGCAGGGATAGCGACTCGCACGCGAGAGCACGACCCGTGGATCGCATCTTGCAGCCCTGACATGGCTCCAAGACCACGACGAGCCCGCCGGGGAGGCGAGCTCGAGGTGGGGCTTGTCAAGCGGCTTCCGGTCGCTTGTGCGCATCAACACACGTGATCCGCGGAAGGTGCGGAGCGGGCGATACCGTGCTCGGCATGAACGAAAGCGAGCACGACTACATCTCCATCGAGGTTCTCTCGAACTTCGGCAAGACCATGGGCCGGTCCACGGTCGATCCCGATCGGCTGCGCGAGGTGCTGACGCTCGCGATCGCGCAGCACCCCGATCAAGCCGAGATCGCCAAGCTGCGCGACATCGGCGCGCACTACTACGTCGTGCCGATCGACGGCGACGGCTTCGAGCTGCGCCTCGGCTACCACGAGCTTGCGGCGCTCAACCCGCCCGGCACCGTCGCCGGCGAGTACGTCACGCTCGGCGTCGTCAAGACCGACGACATCGCAGCGCGGCCACAGGGCTGACCGCGCTGCGCGGTGAGGCCGCTACGCCTCGACGAGCACGATCAGCGTGTCGGCGCGCACGCCGTCATGCGCCATCGCGTCCGCCGCCTCTTGGGACTGCATGAGCTCTTGAAAGGCGGACATGTCCGGCACCTCGGCGAGCACGGCCGCCCGGTTCGGATTCTGCGGGTCGAGAAACGTTCGCACGGTGATCCCGAGCCGCCCGAAGATCTCCTCGCGCTTCGGGGACGCGAGCCAATGCTCGCTGTCGTCGATCTCGTGGTACGCAATCAGCGTCGGCATGGCAGCTCCCTTGAAGTCGTCGTGAGTGCACGATTTCTACAACACAAAAACCCCGCTATTAGCAGGGCTTTTGCATGGGCGATACTGGGCTCGAACCAGTGACCTCCGCCTTGTCGAGACGGCGCTCTCCCAGCTGAGCTAATCGCCCTGGGAGCGGCGAGGATATCAATGCCGCGCGGGCTCGACGGCCGCGCTCACGGTCCCCGCGGCGGCCGTGGCGACGGCTTCGGCACCGTCGTCGTCGGCGCCGTGCGCGGTGCTCGCGGGCGCGCCGGCCGGGGTGGGGCGGCCATCGGGGCGGGCTGCCCGCGATACAGCGCCTGAGGCGCGATCAGCGAGCTCACCGATCCGCCGGCGCACGGGCCGATCGGCAGCATCGACGGGGATGGGACGAAGGTTCCGGGCAGAGGCGCGGGCCGCGGTGGGAGCGCGTGTCGCGCAGGGGCCCTCGAGCGCGACGGGCGCCGCGGCGAAGCCCGGCGCAGCGCTCGCAGCCGGCGCGCCCTCGCTTGCGCCTGCGCCCGCAGCGCCCGCGCACGGGCCGGCGGGATCCGCTTCAGCGTCGAGAGCGAGCTCGGCACCGGAGCGCAGTCGACGGCAAACGGGTCCGGCGTCACTCGCGGGGCCGCAGCGCGGCGCGCGACGCCGCGCAGCTCGCAGGTTCCCCTGAGCCCGGCTGCCACCAGGTACGGCAACGGCTGGACGTGCGGCGTGCCGTCGCCGCCTGTCCACACGACGTAGCGCTGCTCGGGCCGGCGCGGCCACGGAAGCACGAAGGCGAAGCTGTTGTCCTCGACGTCGGCGCGCGTCGCGCTGCCATCCGCGCCGGTGACGAACACGGCCTCGACGCCGTCGGGGACGATCCCCGAGATGCCGAGCATGTTGCGGCCGGTGCCCGCACAGGGATCAAGGCTCGGCGAGGCGAGGCCGCGCTGAAGATCGCGCAGCGCGCCGCCGCCACCTGCCGGCGCCTCGCCGACGGAGACGACGGCGAGGCCCTCTCGGACCGCTCGTCGCGGCTGCAGGCATGCCAGCCGGCCCGCGGCGTCGACGTCCGGCACCGGCACGACCCACGCCCGTGCGGCGCCGTCAGAACGCAGCAGGCGCGCCGACCGCGGATCGACCGGCGCGAGCCCGGCAGCCTTGAGCGACGCGAGCGCGCGTGCGGGGAGCGCGTCCTCGTCCTTGCGCTCGCGACGCAGGATCCCGAACGCGTCCAGCAGCGCGTCGCTCGGGCCCTTGCGCGACGTGGCCAGACGGTCGCGCGGGTCGCAGAGGCCGGCTGCGGCCGGCATCGGCAGCGCGGAGGGCACCGGCATGACCGCCCCGCCGTAGTACGTATGCGCCGACGGCGACGGCACGTGCGGGACCGACATGATCTGCCCGTTCATGAGCACCGCGGTGACCCCTGCCGGCAGCGCCTGCGTCGTCGTCGCAACGGTCGCCGTGGGAGTCGGTGGTGGCCGATGCTGCGGCGTGGTGGCGCTCCCGCCGCTGCTGGCGGCCTGCGCGGCGGCGACGCCGGCGACGAGCGCGAGGGCGCCGACCGGCACCAGTCCGCGGACGCTCCAGAGCTTCACTGCGATCCCTCCTCGGGCTGCGCTGCACAGCGGCCGTCGCGGCAGACGAGCAGCACGGTGCCCGACGCGTCGCGGACGGTGACGAGCGGCACCTCGCGGGCGCCGTCGAGCGCGGCGACGAAGACGCGCATGCTCGCCGGCAGACCGCCCTTGCCGATCGCCTCGGCGTCGGCAGGGGTCGATCCGACGCGCACGCGCGCACCGGTCGCCGCGACGTCGACGCTGCGTGCGGCGGCCGGCAGCGCGCCGAACGCCCACGTGCGGTTGGCGACCGGATCGAAGTACGTCTGGACGAGGCGCTCGGCGAGGATCTGCGGGCTCAGGCCGCCGGCGCCCTCGCCGCTGGCGATGTCGCAGCGCGCCCCTCCGCCACCGCCGGGCACGGTCAGGAACACGCCGACGGCGCGCACGGCCGCGTAGTCGCAGGCCGACGCGCTCAGGCGCCAGGTCACGCCGCGCAGCTCACCGCCGGCGACGTAGACCTGATCGCCCGCATGCTCGGGTGCGACGGATCCCGGCGGGCGCGCGGCGTGCGGCAGCGTCGCGGGCGCGGGCGCCCAGATCGCGTCGCGCGTGGCGATCGCGGTCGGAACGAGGACGAGCATCGCGAGCGCGACGACCGCGCTGCGCCGCCAGCCGACGAGCAGCGACCGGCGCGGCGGTCGCCGCCAGGCGTCGTGCAGGTCGCGACCGAGCTCGCCGAGGATCTCGTCGGGCTCGCGCGTCGAGCTCACGACGTTGCCTCGGTCGGCGCGAACCCGTCGAGCGCGCTGGCGATCGCCCGCAGCCCACGCGAGACGCGCGCCCGCGCGGCCTGCTCGCTGATCCCCAGGCGGCCGGCGACGTCGGCGTAGTCGAGCTCCTCGACGACGCGCAGGCGGACCGCGTCGCGCTGCTCGGCGGCCAGCTCCGCGAGCGCCCCGGCGACGGCCGAGCGCAGCTCGCCGAGCGCCGCCAGCTCCTCGATGCGGGCGAGCTCCTCGCCCGCGAGGGTCGGCGCCTGCACCCCGGCGCGGCGCAGCGCGCGGCGCTCGGCGGCCCCGCGGCGCAGCGATTCGTTGAGCACGTTGCGCGCGATCCCGAAGACCCACTTGGCGAGCGCGTCGGCGTCGCGCGCGTCGCCGCTGAAGCGGCGGCGGACCTCGAATGCCCGCGCGTACGTCTCGCCGACGAGATCGACCGCGAGCTGCGCGTCGTACGTCCGGCGGGTGAAGAAGACGAGCAGACGTCGCGCGTCGCGCTCGTACGCCGCAGCGAGCAGGTCGGCGTCGAGTCGGCGGGTCCGTGCCACGTGATGATCTTGTCGCGAGCGGGCAAGCCTGTGACGGGCGCTACCCTACGCCCGCCCTCGGCGCCGTGGCGGAGTGGCTACGCAGCGGCCTGCAAAGCCGTTTACTCCGGTTCGAGTCCGGACGGCGCCTCTACGGGGATCACGAGCCCTCGTCCGGTACGGTCGCGGCATGACCGACCAGAACATCGAAGACGCGATCCGCGAAGGAACGCGCGAGATCACCGCCGCCCTCCATGAGATCGAACAGCGCCTTGCGGAACTGCTCGACGCGATCCGCATCAGCCCCGACGGAGCGGAGCCCGAGCCCGCCTCGCTTGGCGACCTCGTCGAGAAGATTTCCAAAGAGATCGGGGCGATCACCGGAACCGAAGGATGAGCTGCCATAGCAGCAGCTGACGCCCGGCATCACAGCCTGAGCCTGAGCTGGCGTGTCAGCGTGCGCGTATTTCCGGCTGCTACGCGTTCGGAGGCTGAGCGCAGCCGATGATGAGCGGCCTGATGAAGGCGGGCGCGCTCGGCAGCTCGCCGTGCTCGACGGCGTCGACCGCGAAGCCCGCCGCGCGGAGCTCGGCGAGCGTGTCTCGATTGCAGTGACAGCCACACGCGACGTGGCCCCACAGCGGCTGCAGGCGGTCCTGCCAGCGACTGAGGCGCGGGCCGTCGGCGCGGACGTGCTCGAGCAGCAACAGCCGTCCGTCCGCGGTCAGCACGCGACCGATCTCGGCCAGCGCGGCACGCTGGTCGGGCACCGTGCAGAGCACGAGCGTCGCGACGACCGAGTCGAAGCTGCCGTCGGGGAACGGGAGGCGATCGGCCGCAGCACGCACGACGCTCGCGCTGGAGCTCGCCTCGAGCACGCGGCGTTCGAGCCGCCGGGCCATCGGCTCCGCCGGCTCGGTGAGGACGAGGCCGACGCCGTCGCTGGCGTAGTGGCGCAGGTTCAATCCGGTGCCCGAGCCGAGCTCGAGCGTCCTGCCGCGCGCCGCTGAGAGGAGCGTTGCTCGCATCTCTGTCAGCCCCGCGCGCTCGGCGGCTCTCATGCCGCGGTCATAGCCGGCCGCGAACAGGCGGCCGTAAAGGCTCATGCCGCTGCGGCCTCGCTACGTTCCGGGCCCCGCGGGCCGCGGTCCGCCGGCGACGCGACGCGTCTCGCGGACGGCGCTGCCGGCGACGAGCGAGCTGCGAAACGCGTCCGCGTGCTCGATCGCCTGCCTGGCTGCAGCGTCCGCTTCGGCTGCGGCCCGTTCGACGATCTCCCGCAGCTTGCCGGGGGCGCCGGCCTGGCCGCCTCGCAGCGGCAGCGCGATCGGACCGATGCTGAGGCTGCCGGTGGTCGGAATCCGACTCCCCTGCCCTGCGCCGGAGACCTCGACGTGCGCCTCGCCCATCAGCCCGCGCAGAGCCATCGGCAGGTTCTGCTCGAGCCATCGGGCCTGCCAGTCGCGCAGCGCGTGCGGCACGTGCAACGTGAAACGGCTGCCGTCCCACTCCACCTCGAGGTCTTCCCAGTGGATGTCGTCAGCAGCCACGACGCGAACCATACGTGGCGCTCGAGCGCCACGTACGTGCGCCGCGATCTGCCCTGCTCAGCGACCGGTTTTCTAGGCTTGGCATGCCCACTCGCCGCGGTGCGACGGGAAGAAGCGGGCTGTCCGCACGTCCTGCTCGGCGGGCGACGCAAGGTCGGGTCGCACGCGGAAGCCGGCGCGCGCGCCGGCGCTTCCCGGCCCCCACGTGTACTGGTAGGCGCCGAAGTGATGGCCGCGCGAGCGGTAGTTCTGCGGGAACGCGATCCCCCGCGTCTCGCAGCTGCGCAGCCTGACGAGCATCTGCTTCATCTCGGGCGAGAGCTGCGCTTGCAGGTGGCGCCACTCCTTGGCCTTGACCCGCTCCTCGCAGGAGCGCGTCTGGCAGCTCGTCTTCGCTTCAGCCGACGTGGTGATAAGGACCGCGACGAACGCGGCTATGGACAATCGTGCGATACATCAGACCTCCTACGAGGGACGCGTGGCCACCCGGGCGACGCCGAACCGGCTCCCGATGGAGCCTCTCCACGGCCATCGCGCCCCAAGCACGATGGCTCTGGACGTCCGGCGCGGCGCGAAACGTACACGACCGGACGGCGAATTGTTCATTGGAATGTTACGAGGAAACGGTCGAGGCGAAGTCTTGGCTGACGAACGACTCGATTCAGCGTCGGCGCCGCATCTGCCCGAGCCGGCCCGCGACCCGCCTCGGCAGCCGCCGCGCGGCGGCGAGCGCGAGCCCGTCGCGCTGGGCGCGCAGCGACGACGACTCGCCGTGCAGGAGCGCCACCTGCCGGCGCAGCGCGGCGATCTCGCGCGGCTCGCGCGGATCGATTCGCTGCAGCAGGTCGGGAGTGACCGTGACGTCGCGACGGCGCAGCAGCACGAGCCCGTGCTCGCGCGGCGCGCTGCCCTCGCGCAGCTCGACGATCTCGAAGGCGCGGCCCCAGTGCTCGCGCAGCCACCACGGCGAGTGAAAGACCGTCGGGCCGCCGCGCTCCCAGCCCTGGCCGTGGTCGAGCACGGTCATGCCGATCCGGTCGGGCTCCCATGCCTCCTGCGTCCAGACCTCGTACATCGCGCCGCCGAGGAAGGAGACGAGCGCCAGGCCGCCCGGCCGCAGGATGCGGTGCAGCTCGGCCAGCCAGCCGGCCCAGTGGTCGGTCAGATGCGTGAAGACCGAGACCGACCAGATCAGGTCAAACGACGCTGACGGTCGCTCGAGCGGCGGCGCCTCGGCGTTTGCGAACGCGTGCAGGGGCGGGCTCAGCTCGGCGTTGATCCAGTCGATCGAGGGCGCGTCGATGTCGCAGCCCCACAGCTCGCAGTCGTCGGCCTCGGGCAGGAAATGGCGCATGACCTTGCCCGAGCCGCAGCCGAAGTCGAGCACGCGTTTGCCGGCGAACGAGAACGTGGGGTCGCCGGCCGCGAGCAGCTGCAGGATCGTCGTGCGCGAGTCGCGGCCGACGGCGCGGTAGGAGGCGAGCACGTCGGCCGGATCCGGCACCCCTGCGCGCAGCGCGAGCGCGCGCGGCGGCAGCGGGGCTGCCCGTTCACGTTCGAGCGCGGCATCGCTCACCCGCGCCACACTATGGATCGTGGGAGTCATCACGCTGCACCGCGGCGACATCACGACCGACGCCGACGCCGACGCGATCGTCAACGCCGCGAACGAGAGCCTGCTCGGCGGCGGCGGGGTCGACGGTGCGATCCACCGCGCGGCCGGGCCGCAGCTGCTCGAGGAGTGCCGCGCGCTCGGCGGCTGCGCGACCGGCGACGCGAAGTTCACCGGCGCCGGGCGGCTGCCCGCCAGGCACGTCATCCACGCCGTCGGGCCGGTCTGGCGCGGCGGCGACGACGGCGAGCAGGCGCTGCTCGCCTCCTGCTATCGCCGCGCGATCGAGCTCGCGGCCGCGCACGGCTGCGCCCGCGTGGCGTTTCCGGCGATCTCGGCCGGCGTCTATCGCTACCCGCTCGACGAGGCCGCGGCGACGGCGATCGCCGCTACGCGCGCGGCGCTCGATCGCCATCCCGCGGTCGAGGAGGCGCGCTTCTGGCTGTTCGGCGACGCGGCGCTGCGCGCGTTCGAGCGCGCGCTCGACGCGTGACCGCGACGACGAGCGCGGCGATCGTCCTCGCGGGCGGACGCTCGACGCGCATGGGCCAGCCGAAGGCGACGCTCGAATGGCATGGATCGACGCTCCTGCGCCGCGCCGTCGGGATCGTCGGTCGCGTGGTCGACGGGCCGGTCGTCGTCGTCCGCGCCGCCTGCCAGGAGCTGCCCGCGCTGCCGCCCGGCGTCGAGCTCGCCGACGACGAGCGCGAGGCGCGCGGCCCGCTGCAGGCGCTGGCGGCGGGCCTGGCCGCGGTCGGCGAGCGCGCCGAGGTCGTCTTCATGACCGGCGTCGACACGCCCCTGCTGCACCCCGCGCTGCTCGGGCTCGTGATCGCGTCGCTCGGAGCCGAGCACGACGTCGCGTTGCCGCGGGCGCACGGGTTCACGCATCCGCTCGCCGCCGCGTACCGGCGCTCGACGATCGTCCCGCTGCTCGACGAGCTGCTCGCCGCTGACCAGCTCGGCACGCGGTCGTTGTTGCAGCGCTGCCGCGTGCACGAACTGGACCAGGCCGCGCTCCTCGCCGACCCCGCGCTCGCGCGGCACGACCCCGAGCTCGACTCGCTGCTGAACCTCAACGAGCGAGACGAGTATGCGGCCGCACGGGCGCGTGCAGCGCCCGCGGTGACGGTGTCCGGACGGGGTGTCCTGCGTGCGGCGACGCTCGCCGGCGCCGTTGCCGCAGCAGGCGCCGACGCCGCCATGAGCGCGGCGACCATCAACGGCCGCGCCGCGAGCGATCCCGAGGAGCCACTCGTCTGCGGCGACGTCGTGGTACTTTGCGGCCCGCCTATGGAGATGATCGCCAGCGAACCCGTGCAGGTCGGCGGGCCCTATTGGGAGGAACTATCCGTCGGAGATCTCTACGTCGAGTTCCCCGCGATGACGCTCAACGAGGGGCACGCCGCGCTGCACCAGTCGATCGTCGGCGACCGCCTGCGCCTGGCGCTTGACGCGGCGCTCTCCGAGCGCGTCGCCGGGCGCCGGCTCGCGCACCCCAACCTCGTCTGCGACGTCTCGATCGGACAGTCCACGCTGCCGACGCAGCGCGTCATCGGCAACCTCTTCTACCGCCGCCTGATGCTGCGCCGCCTGCCGGCGATCGGCGACACGCTGAAGACGACGACCGAGATCGTCGCCCTCAAGCGCAACGCGATCAAGGAAGGCCGCAAGCCGACGGGCCTCGCGGTCCTGCACATCGTCACGAAGGACCAGGAGGACCGCGCGATCCTCGACTACTGGCGCTGCGCGATGCTGCCGATCCGCGACGTCGACGCCTCGCAGCCGCACGCCGACGACCTCGACCAGTTCCCCGCCGACCTGCCGCCCGACGCGCTGCACGCGACGCTCGAGGGCATCGACCTCGAGGTCTACCGCAACGAGGTGCCGGGCACGCACTTCGCGGACCTCAGCGCGCCGACGACGTGGGTGCTCGACGGCGGCGACAGCGTCACGGCCGCGCCCGAGCTCGTGCGCCTGTCGCTGAACATCGCCAAGGCGCACAGCGACCCCGGCTCGCATCACTCCGGCCAGCGACTCGTCTACGGCGGGCACACGATCGGCATCGCCGCCGCGCACATCACGAAGACGCTGCCCAACCTCGTGACGATCATCGGCTGGCACCACTGCAACCACCTCGCCCCCGTATTCGAGGGCGACGTGCTGCGCAGCACGGTGCACCTCGAGGAGACCGATGCGCTGCCCGGCGGCGGCGGCCTCGTGACGCTGCGCGTCGAGGTGCAGGCACAGCGCGCGGACGGCGCGCTCGACGCGGTTCTGGACTGGCGACTTGTGGGAGCGATGGCATGAGCAGCGAAGGAATCCTGGCCGGCGTGCGCGTGATCGAGGGCTCGGCGTTCGTCGCCGCGCCGACGGCGGGGATGACGCTCGCCCAGCTCGGCGCGGACGTGATCCGCTTCGACGCCCCCGGCGGCGGGCTGGACTGGAAGCGCTGGCCGCTGAACTCCAAGGGCGAGAGCCTGTTCTGGTCCGGCCTGCAGAAGGGCAAGCGCTCGATCGAGATCGACCTGCGCTCCGAGGAGGGCCGCGAGCAGCTCTCGCAGCTGATCACGCTGCCCGGTCCCGGCAACGGCATCTTCATGACGAACTTCCCGGCGCGCGGCTGGATGAGCTACGAGAAGCTGCGCGAGCGCCGCGAGGATCTGATCATGGTCGTCATGACGGGCAACCACGACGGCTCGTCGGAGGTCGACTACACCGTCAACCCGTCGGTCGGGTTCCCGGAGGCGATGGGCCCGCGCGACTCCGCCGTGCCGACGAACAGCCTGATGCCGGCGTGGGACACGGCGATGGGCGGCCTCGCGGTCGCCGGCCTGCTCGCCGCGCTGCGCCACCGCGACGCGACCGGCGAGGGCCAGCTCGTCGAGATCGCGCTGTCGGACGTCGCGATCGCGACCGTCGGCAACCTCGGCCGGATCGCCGAGGTCCAGCTCGAGGGCCGCGACCAGCCGCGCGACGGCAACTACCTCTACGGCGCCTTCGGCGGCGACTTCCCGACCTCGGACGGGCGTCGCGTCATGGTCGTCGCGCTGACCGGGCGCCAGTGGAAGGCGCTCAAGGAGGCGACCGGCACCGAGGAGCTGTTCGACACCGTCGCCGCCGCGACCGGACACGACTTCCGCGGCGAGGCCGGGCGCTACAAGGGCCGCGACCTGATCCGCGAGCTGCTGACGCCGTGGTTCGGCGCGCGCACGCTGGAGGAGATCCGCGAGACGTTCGCGGGCACCGGCGTCTCGTGGGGCCCCTATCAGACCTTTCGTCAGCTCGTCGAGGAGGACGCCCGCTGCTCGACCGAGAACCCGATGTTCTCGATGGTCGAGCACCCCGTCGGCACGTACCTCACCCCCGCCTCGCCGCTCGTCTTCAGCAGGCACGGCCGCGTCCCGGCGAAGCCCTCGCCGCGGCTCGGCGAGCACACCGAGGCGGTGCTCGCGGAGCTCGAGCAGGCCGCCCAGCCGGCGTCGTAGAGCCGGTTCCAGCCCGTCGCGGCTCGCCGGTCGCGGCCGCCCCCGGCGAGCCGAGGGCTATAATCCACCGGCCTCGCGGATGTAGCTCAGTTGGCTAGAGCGTCTGCTTGCCATGCAGAAGGTCGAGGGTTCGAGTCCCTTCATCCGCTTCGCCGAAACCGCCACAAATGCGCGGGTTACTCACCGCGTCGAGCCGTGTCTTCCCCGATCGACGATGTACGCGTGGGCGTCCTCGATGACGCCCGCGACCTCGTCCCAGTCCACCTCCGGCAGGTCCAGGCGCAGGCCGATCCAGCCACGATGACCGACGTAAGGCGGCACGAAGAACCGCTCGGGTCCCCCACTTATCAGCGCCTCCTGAAGCTCCACCGATCCCGCTGCCCATAGGCACAACCGCCCCTCGCGCCAGTCGCGCTCGTCGTGTACGGAGGCGAACGTGCGGCCCGTCCGGTCGACGGCGGCGAAGAACGTCGGTGAGCCGTGAGACGGCCGCTCGACGACACCAGGAAGCGCGAGGGCGACCGGACGGATGCGGCGCATGGCGGCCTCGAGCCGCGGCGTGCTCACGATCGGATGGGCCACGCCCCTCAGCGTCGCACGCCACCGTCGCAAGGGCAACGCAGACGGGGGGCGCGCCGCCCCAGGTCGTCGTTGGATTCCCAGCCAGGTTACGGCTCGTTGCAGACCCCAAGACGGTCCGCTTCGCCCGCGCCACGATCACTGCGCCAGGTTGAGTTCATCTGCGACGGCTGGCACCTGGCCCCCACCTAGGGCGTCGGCAGGTGCTCGAGGTCGTCGAGATCGCGCGGGCGCCCGGCGGCCATCTTCATCGCGCGCAGGTGCGCGAGTCCGCAGGTCCGAAGCGGGATCTCGTCAAGCGTGAACGACAGCGCCGCGCACTCAAGCTCGGCGTAGAGGTCGTCCGCCTCTACGCCGGCGACCCACTGCATGACATCCAGTGGGCCGAGGTCCGTGTCGAGGCGAGAGTTGCCGCCGTCGGCAAGCGCATCCAGATCGGTCGCCTGCAGCGGGAACTCGGCTGCCGCGAGGTCGCCTTGATCGGCGGGGATCGCGTTGATCTCGGCAAGTGCGGCCGCAAGCCGTGCCAGGTTCTCGCGGTCGGCGCTCGGGACGATGTCCAGATCCCGCGTCGGGCGGGGATACCGTGGGCGGCCACCGCAACCCCGCCGACGATGATGTGTGTGACGCCGCGTTCGTACAGGAACCGCAGAAGCGGCTGCGGGTCAAGCGCCTCAGTCGCGGTCACGACGGCGCGCGGCCTCGGCCGCCGCGGCGACGCGGTTGGCAAACCGCGCGAGCGCCGCTGCCTCCTTGACATTGTGCTCGGCGCCGCGTGCCTGGGCGCGCTCAAGCCGCGCGCCGCTGGCCGCCCGCTCGCGATCAGACTCCTCGGTCGTCCGGTGACCGGAGGGCCTCGGCGTGCTGTCGGCAGGCTCGCGCATCAGCACGCCCATCGTAGATCCTCCGACAGCAAGCCGGTCATGGACCGACAACTCGCGGCTCTCACGACGCCGGGGCCAGTGCGCCGCACTCGTCGGCGGCAGCACCAGTCAGCCTCCGCGGACGGCGAAAGTCGCGTTTGGCGCCGCTGGCAACCAAGATGGCTCATGGATGTGGCAGGTTCGTCCAGGTTGTGCACAGCGAGCGCGCGCCGATGACGCGATGCGCGATCCCGGCCGCGGTGAGGCCTGCAGCAGCGGCTGCGCTAGCGTCCCGCGCGCTCAGCGCTGGTCAGACCATGCCGCCCACAGCTCGGCGTATGTCCCCCCGGCGCTGATCAGCTCGTCGTGCGTGCCTGTCTCGCTCAGCCGGCCGGCGTCGAGCACGAGGATGCGGTCGGCGCTCGCGGCCTGCGTGAGGCGGTGGGCGACGACCAGTGCCGTGCGATGCTCGAGCACCCGCGCTGCGGCCGCCTCGAGCGCGCGTGCGCCGGCGCTGCCGCCATCCGCCGTGGCCTCGTCGAGGATCGCGACGCGCGGATCGGCCAGCGCGAGGCGCGCGAGCGCGAGCTGCTGCGCCTGCGCGGCGCCGAGACGGTGTCCGCCGTCGCCGACGATCGTCTGCAGTCCTTCCGGTAGCGCCCGCGCCCAGGCGTGCGCGCCGGCGAGCTCGAGCGCCTGCCACAGCTCGTCGTCGGTGGCATCGGGACGGACGAGGCGCAGGTCCTCGGCGAGCGGCCCGGCGAAGACGTGCACCTCCTGGGTGATGAGCCCGACGGCACGGCGCGTGGCGGCGGGGCCGAGCTCGTCGATCTGCATCCCGCCGAGCAGGATCGTGCCGCTCGTCGGCTCGTGGATGCCGGCGATGAGCTTGGCAAGCGTCGTCTTGCCCGCGCCGCTGACGCCGACGAGCGCGACGCGTTCGCCCGGCGCGATCTCGATGCTGATGTCGTGCAGCACGTCGCGTCCCTCCACGTAGGCGTGCGTCAGATCGCTGACCCGCACCGAACCGTCGCGCGGGACCGGCGGGACGTCGGGCTCCGCCAGCGCCGGCAGCGTCGTTATCCCCACCAGCCGGGCAAGACCGGCGCCGGCGGCCTGCGCATCGTCGAACAGCCCGAGCAGCTCGTTGATCGGATCGAACAGGCGCACGAAGTACAGCGCCGCGGCCGTCGCCTCACCGACGCTGACAGTTCCGTCGCGGACGAGCAGGAAGCCGGCGACGAGGATCGCCGTCGTGCCGACCCATTCAGCGCCGTTGAGCTGCGCGAAGAAGCGCGTCTGCAGCCGCACCGTGCGCAGCGCGAAGCCCATCGCATCGCGTGAGCGCGCCGCGATGCGCTCCTCGTGCTCGTCGGACAGACCGTATGCACGGACCGTCGCGACTCCGCCGATCGACTCCACCAGCCGCTGCGCGCGCCCGCTGCCCGCCGCGCGCTCGGCGGCGTAGATCGGCGTCGAAACGCGCAGATACCAGCGCAGCGTGAGCAGCTGGATCGGCACCGCGCAGAGGCCGGCGATCGCCAGCCGCCAGTCGAGCACGCCGAGGCCGACGACGGTCAGGGCGATCGTCAGCGCCGAGCCTGCCAGCGCTGGGAGCGCGTTGCGCACCGCCTCGGCGATGACGCCGACGTCGTCTCCGACGCGCGCCAGCAGGTCACCGCGGCCGGCGCGCTCGACCTGTCCCAGCGGGAGCGACAGGACTCGCTCCATGACGCGCTCGCGCATCGTCGCGAGCATCGGCTCGCCGACGCGGGCGAGCAGGGCGGTCCCGAGCGCCGTCAGCGTGCCCTGCACGATCGCGAGGCCAAGCAGGATCAGTGCCGGGACCGTGATCGCCGACGGCGGCTTCCCATCGGACACGAGGTCCACGATTCGCCCCAGCACGGGCGGGACCACGACCCCGGCCCCGGTACCCGCGACGAGCACGAGCAGCGTCACCGCGATCCGCGCGCGGTACGGACGCGCGAGCTCGCGCAGCGCCCGGCGCGTCTCTGTGCTGCTCGCGGTCGGCAGCAACGTCGGCGCCGTCATGTCAGCACCGCCTCGCGGTAGGCGTCGCGGTGCAGCAGCTCGACATGCGTGCCGGTCGCCGACAGGACGCCGTTCTCGATCAGGAACACGCGGTCGCTGACCGCCAGCAGCGCGGGGCTGCTCGTCAGGACGATCGTCGTGCGCCCGGCGCGTGCGACACGCAGGCCGGCCGCGATCCGCGCCTCGGTCGCGGCGTCGACGGCGGTCGTCGGATCCTGCAGCACGAGGACGCTTGGCATGGCGAGCAGCGCGCGCGCCAGCGCGATGCGCTGGCGCTGACCCCCGGACAGCGATTGCCCGCGCTCGGTCATCGCGCTGTCCAGACCATCGGGCAGCGTCGCGACGACCTCGTCGGCTGCCGCTGCCGCGAGGATCGCGTCCAGCGGTAGCTCGCCATTCGGACGCGGCACGAGGTTCTCGGCGAGCGTGCCGCCGAACAGCTCCGCGTCATGCGGCGCGACGAGCACCGCGCGGCGCAGCCGCTCGAGCGGGAGGGCATCGAGCGCGATGCCGTCGAGCTCGATCGTGCCGGCGTCCGGGTCGACGTCGCGCGCGAGGCACGTCAGCAGCGCCTGCGCCTCCTTGTGATCGGCGACCACCACCGCGACGAACGACCCGCTGGCGACGTCGAGCGTCAAGCCGCGCAGCGCTTCGTCGAGTGTCACGCCGCGCAACCGCAGCTCCCCGCGCGTCGGCGCGTCGGCGGCGTGCGTGCCATCGACGACCGCCGGAGGCGTCGACAGCACGGCGGCGACGCGGTCGGCGGACGCGCGCGAACGCGCGAACTCCGCGCCGACGTAGGTCAGGCGCTGCAGTGGTCCGACGAGGAACTGCGTCAGGCCGACCGCGGCGATCAGCTCTCCGATGCTGATGTCTCCAGCAGCGGCCAGGCGCCCGGCGACGAGCGCGACGAGGACGAGGAACGCGCCCGTGAAGACGGTCATCGCACCGTCGTAGGACGCCTCCATGCGCGCCGCCTTCAGCGTCGCTTCGAGCGCGTCGCGGCTCGATCGCAGATAGCGCGCGACCGCAGCCTGCTGCCCGCCGACGCCCTTCAGCACGCGCAGGCCGGTGACGAGGTCGGTCGCGAGCCCTGAGACCTGCGCGGCGCGTTCCTGCTGATCGGCCGCTCGGCGTGTCAGCGGGCGCGCGATCAGGTTGGCGACGATCAGCAACGGCGGCAGGCCCAGCACGACGAGCAACCCGAGCGGGACCGAGATTCGCAGCAGCACGACGGCGGCGACCGCGATCGCGGCAAGCACACCGGCACCGAACGCGACGGCGAGGTTGACCTGACCGACCCGCTTGGCGTCGGACGTCGCGATGCTCAGCAGCTCGCCGGGCAGCCGGTCCGGCCCGGCGCCGCCGCCCGGATGCAGGACGCGCCGGGCAAGCCGCACGCGAACCTCGTGCTCGGCTGCCAGCCCGGCCCGCGAGATGACCGTGTAGCCGATTCGGAAGGCGTTTGAGAGCGCGACGAACAGCACGGTGAACGCCACCAGCGACCAGATCAGCGCGCTCGTGTCGGACCGCGCGATGGCGCGGTCGATGACGACGCCGACCATCACCGGGACGAGCGCCTCGGCCACCTGGTGGCCCATCAGCAGCAGTGTTCCCAGCGTGACATCACGACGCTGGCTGCTGATCGCGCGTCGCAAGAGCGCGCGCGCTGTCGCTGGGTCAGCGTCCCCCGCGAACCTGCTCATCGGTCCTCGCGCGAACGTGCTCGATCGCCATGTCGATGACCCAGTCGAGGTGCTCTCCTGGCTGCCACTCGGTCATCAGGCGCTCCTGCTCGGTGCTGCGCGGTGCGTCCGCCGGAGCGGGCGCGAGCGCGTGCAGATGGCGCTGCTCGCGGGCGCGTTGGGCGCAGAGCGCGTCCGCCGCGTTCGACGGCGCGAGGTGATGGTGTGAATCCGCGAACGCCATGATTGCCTCGCCGAGCTTGACGGCGTTCGGTCCTGGCATCCGTGCTCGTGGACGTACTCGGCGATACCCGGGTGTGTACGGAGCGTCTCGTAGATGCCGTCCAGGATCAGCCGCATGCGCTCGTCCCACGTGACGTCGGGCGGCGGGAGCTCGATCGTCGCGGCGAGGGCATCGACACGAGCATCACGAGCGGTCCTTGTCGGCACCGACGTGGTGGTACAGCGTGCGGCGCTGTTCCAAATTCCCATTAGGGTACCCTACTTTAGGGCACCCTCACTCAACTGCGCCGTGACCGCAGGGGGTACAGATGGGAACGACGATCACTTCTCGCCTCAGCACGATCCGGGTCGCGGACCCGCCGTCATGACCGCGCGGTACCTCGTTGCAACCGTCGCGCGGATCGAAGCGGTCAGCGCGGCCTTCGTGCGGATCACGTTCAGCGTTCCGGGCTTTGTCAGCTCCGGCTTTGCCGACGAGTGGGTGTGGATCTTCTTCGGCGAGCCCGGCGACCACAAGCTGCGCCGCAACTACAGCATCCGCGCGATCCGACCGCACATCGACGAGATCGACATCGACTTCATCCTGCACGCGGATGGCCTGGCCGTCGACTGGGCGCGCGCCGCACAACCGGGCGACGAGCTCGTCTGGGGCGACGTCGACGGCAGCTACTGCCCGCCCGCGGACACTGACTGGCGGCTGATCGTCGCCGACGGGGCCGGCCTGCCCGCGCTTGCGCGCATCGTCGAGGAGCTTCCGACAGGGGCGCGCGCGATCGTCGTCGCCGAGGTCTTCGACGAGGCCGACCGCCAGACGTGGCAGACCGCCGGCGACGTCGAGATCACGTGGCTGCACCGCAGCGGCGCAGGCCGGACACCGAGCCGACTCGCCGAAGCGGTCCGAATGTTCCCCGAGCCTCCCGGACGCGGCTACTACTGGATGGCGGGCGAGACGCGCACCGTGCGCGCGGTCCGCCGCTACCTGCGTCATGAGCGCGGCATTGCTCGCGAGCGCTACGCGCTGACCGGGTACTGGATAACACTTGCCGCCGAGCAGTGGATGGAGCGCTACGAGCAGATGTCCGAGCAGCTCGAAGCGATCTGGGCGCGCACCGAGATCGACGGCGTCGACGCCGAGGAGGTCATCGACGATTACGACGCGGCGCTCGATGACGCGGGGCTGTGACCCGGGCGCCACCGAGACCGATCAGCGCCGCTGCTCCGCTGCGCCGAGCAGGCGGCGCGCACGCTCGCGAAACACCTTGTCGGTCGCCAGTCGCAGGATCAGGTCCTGCTGGGCGAACGTCTTGCTGAGCGCCAGCTCGACATCGGCTGGAAGGTCCCGCAGGAAGAGCGCGATCGCCATGCCCGCGCGACCGGCGGGCCGCACGTAGGATGCCTCGCTGATGACGCCCGGCAGGCTTCCGCCCTTCGTCATCAGGCGGTCGAATTTGCGCGCGAGGCGCGGGGTCTTTCGGCGCGGCCAGTCGAGCGCCCGGACGAGGTAGGGGTCGCCGTGGTGCGCGATGCGGCGCATCAATCGTGCCCACTGCGCGGGCGTGCCGGCGATCGAGCTGGACGCCAGCCGCCGCTGCTCGGAGATCTCCGGCACGCCGACCTCGGACGCCGCAACGGTGTGCGAGAGCGCACGCGCGCTGCGAGCGCGCTCGCGCGGTGACTGAGCGGTCCAGCCGGGGTCGCGCGTCCATGCAACGAGCTCGCCGAACACGGGGTAGATCGGGTCCTGCCGGGTCAGGCCCTGGCGGCGCGCCCAGGCGTCGACCGCCGGGGCGCCGAGCCGCTCGAGCAGCGCGTCGGCGCTGGCGTTGTCCGAGACCTCGATCATCGCGCGCAGGAGCTGGCGCAGGGTCGGGCGCGTGGCGTGCAGCTTCGCGCGCTCGTGCGCACCGCCGTCCGTGCCCCGCACGTAGAAGCGCTCGACCGCGCTGCGCGGCACGCGCGTGGAGAGGTTCTCGTGCGACGCGGTCAGCGCTCCCGCAACGAGGATCTTGCGCGTGGAAGCGAGCGGAGAGCGGCGACCGGCGCCGAAGGAGATCGCCGGCGAGCGGCGATCGGGCAGCACCGCGAGGCCGGCGTGTTGCGGGTTGCGGCTGATCCACGTCAGCAGGCCGTCGGTCGTTGTGACATCGGGCGCGGCCTCCTGGGCCGCCGCCGTGGTCGCAGTGGCGCCCGCGGCGCAGAGGCACAGCGTGAGCGCCAGCGCGACGAGCGCGACGCCACGGAGCGAGACGCGACCGTCTGGGACACGTCGTAGAAAGGTCATACCGCAGGCCTCCCCGAAGTACGTGAAACCGTAACGGCGGATCGTAAATTCGTATGACCGCGATTTCTTCTAGCATCGTGGCGTGACGAAGACGACCGCGCAGCTGGCCGCAGCGATCGAGCAGATGCAGGCCCGCCTGGCGGCGCTGGAAGCGGCTGGCACGAACGAGGGCATCCCGCCAGGGACGACGCCTGCGCCCGGTCCCGCGGTCCCCGCGGACCCGTTCTGGCTGCTCGACCGACTCGCGCGCAACACTGGCTCTGAGTTCGATCGCGGCGAGGTCGCGGGCAGCGTCGCGTACGGCGGACGCGTGCGTGCGCCCGGATCCGGAGAGCTCGTCTGGCAGCTCGAGCATTCCGTGCCGGACATGCTCGACGCCGATCTCGAAGCCGTCTCCGCCGTGCTCGCGGCGCTCGGCCACCCGCTGCGCCTCGAGATCCTTCGCCGCTTGCTGCTCGGTGCGCGCACGCTCAGCGAATTGCAGGAGATCGAAGGCACCGGCACGAGCGGACAGGTACATCACCACCTGCGCGAGCTGCGCAGCGCGGGACTCGTCGTCTCCCAGCGTCGCAACGACTACACGATCCCGGCCGACCGAGTCGTGCCGCTGCTCGTCATCGTCGCCGCGGCACTGGGCCGCTGGGGGGGCCGCCGGCTCCCTCCCGGCAACTGAGCGCGAGCCGGACCCGCAGTCAAGTCGGGCCACCGCCCGCGCCGTTTGACTGTGCCACGCCCGGTGAGGCGTGACGCCCGATCGGGATCACCATCGGGGTCCGGCTGACGGGGTCCGTGATGATCCGCGAGCGCATCCCGAGGATCTGTTCGACGAGTTGCTCGGTGACAATCTCGCGCGGGTCGCCTTCGGCGACGATCGAGCCTTCGTGCATGGCGATCAGGTGGTCGGCGTAGCGGGCCGCGTGGTTGAGGTCGTGCACGACGAGCACGATCGTGCGCGTGTGTTGCTTGTTGAGGTCCTTGAGCAGGTCCAGGACGTCGATCTGGTGGGAGAGGTCGAGGAACGTCGTGGGCTCGTCGAGCAGCAGGATGTCGGTCTCCTGCGCGAGCACCATCGCGATCCAGACGCGCTGGCGTTGGCCGCCGGAGAGCTCGTCGACCGACCGGCTAGCGAGCTCGATCGTCTGGGTGGCGACCATCGCTGCCGCGACGTTGGCTTCGTCGTCGGCCGTCCATTGGCGGATCAGCTTCTGGTGGGGGTAGCGGCCACGCGCGATCAGGTCGGTGACGCTGATCCCCGACGGCGCGGACGGCGTCTGCGGGAGGATGCCGAGCTTCGTCGCGACGACCTTCGTCGACAGCTTGTGGATGTCCTCGCCGTCGAGCAGGACGGTGCCGTGCTTGGGCTTGAGCAGGCGGGCGAGCGCGCGCAGCAGGGTCGACTTCCCGCAGGCGTTGGCGCCGACGATGGCCGTGATCTTCCCGGACGGGATCGTGACGGACAGCGCGCTGCTGACCTCGCGCTTGTCGTAGGCAAGCGTGAGGTCGTCGCCGCTGAGGGTGCGCTGCTCGCTCATGTCAATCCCCGGTTCCGGCGCGGTTGGTCGTCGTCAACAGCCACAGCAGATACGGCGCGCCGAGGATCCCGGTCAGGATCCCGACGGGCAGTTCGATCGAGCCCAGGCCCTTGCGCGCGATGAGGTCGGCGGTCAGCAGCAGCAGCGCGCCCGCGAGCGCCGAGGGGATCAGCACGACGTCGCCTCCGCCGACGAGCCGCCGTGCGATCGGCGCCGCCACGAAAGCGACGAACGCGACCGGCCCAGCGGCGGCGGTGGCGAACGCGGCCAGGCCGGCGGCGGCGATGACGATCACCGCTCGCATGCGCTGCACCCGCACGCCGATGCCCTTCGCGGCGTCATCGCCGAGCTCGAGCGCGCGCAGGCCGCGGGTCAGCAGCAAGATCAGGGGCACGAGGACGGCCATCGCGCACGCCAACGGCGTCACCTGCTCCCAGCCGCGGCCGTTGAGGCTGCCGGCGAGCCAGACCGCCGCCCGCTGCACGTCCTCGATCTCCGCGCGCGTCAGCAGGTACGCGGTGACCGAGGTGAGCCCGAACTGAAAGCCGATGCCGACGAGGATCAGCCGGTAGCCCGCCACGCCGCGCTTGTAGGCGAGCAGATAGATCGCCAGCGCGGTCCCCGATGCCCCGATCAGCGCGGCGAACGACAGCGACACGCTGCTCGATCCCCATACGACGATCGTCAGGACCGCCGCCGTTCCGGCGCCTGCGGTGATGCCGATGACGTCCGGGCTCGCGAGCTCGTTGCGAACCGTCGTCTGAAAGACCGCGCCCGAGATGCCCAGTGCCATGCCGACGAGCAGCCCGCAGATCGCGCGTGGCAGGCGCAGCTCCTGGACGATGAACGTCGCGTCGCGGTCACCGAACCCCAGGATCCCCGGGATGACATCTGACAGCGGGATCGGGAAGTCGCCGACGCTGACCGACACGCAGATCACGACGAACGTCGCGACCGCGAGCGCGGTTGAGACCGCGAGCTTGCGTGGCCGCCCCTGGATCCGCACCGCAGCCACGATCCGGCGCGCCTCCGCATCGGCGTACAGGACGGGCGCGGCGGTGCTCTCGGCGGCGGCCACCTAGAGCTCCGCGAGGTTGCGTCGGCGCACGAGCCAAACGAAGAAGGGCGCGCCGATCGCAGCGGTCACGATCCCGACCTGCAGCTCGCCGGGGCGGATCACGATGCGCCCTACGATGTCCGCCCCGAGCAGCAGGATCGGCGCGAGCACCATCGAGTAGGGCAAGATCCAGCGGTAGTCCGGACCCGTGATCATCCGCGCGACATGCGGCACGATGAGCCCGACGAAGCCGATCGGACCGGCCGCCGCCGTCGCCGCGCCGCACAGCACGACGACCGACAGGGCGCTGACGGCACGCGCACGACCGACGCGCTGACCGAGCCCGCGTGCCATGTCGTCGCCGAGCGCCAGGGCGTTGAGCGCCGGGCCGCAGATGAGCGCCAGCAGCGCTCCTCCGATGATGAACGGCGCGAGCTGCACGGCGATCTCCGACGTGCGGCCGGCCAGCGAGCCGACCGCCCAGAAGCGAAACTGGTCGAGCGTCGCGACATCGAGCAGCAAGATCGCGCTCGATAGCGATCCCAGCAGGGTCGCGATCGCCGCGCCAGCCAGACACAGCTTGATCGGCGTCGCGCCCTCGCGCCCGAGCGACCCGATCCCGTACACCGCGATCGCCGCGGCGGCCGCGCCGCCGAACGCGAACCACACGTAGCCGAGCAGGTCCGCGATACCAAAGACGTAGATGCCGATCACGACCATGAACGCCGCGCCCGCCTCGATCCCCAGGATCCCCGGATCGGCGAGCGGGTTGCGCACCGCCCCTTGCATGACCGCTCCGGCGAGACCGAGCGCGACGCCGACGAGCAAGCCGACCTCCGTGCGCGGCAGCCGCAGGTTGCGGACGATCAGGTGGTCGTCAAGCGTCGCGTCGTAATGGAGAAACGAGTCGAAGACGGTTCCGAGCGGGATCGGCTTGGAGCCCACCGCGATGCTCAGGATGAGCAGCATCCCGAGCACGACAAGCGCCAACAGCAACCCGAGCACCCGTGGCCCCGCGCCGCGGATGATCCCCTCGCGCCTGCGGCGCGTGGGAATGTCTTGCGGCCGAACGCGCGGAGCCTCCGGCTCGACGGTGACGGTCGACATCCCAGCGCAGCTTAGGGAAACCTAAGAGAACTCGTAAAGTTGCCTTCGCTCACGATGTGTGGGGTTCCTAACATCCGTGACCCAGCGCGACACTTGCCCGCTGGACCTCACAAGTTAGGGTACCCTAACGCACGACGCGGCCTCGGTGGCCTGTCGCTCGGCGCGCTGCTGCTCGCCGGGTGTGTGGCGACTCGGACTCCGATTCGCCCGCGACCTCGGACGCACGAGATGGCTTCCCGGTCACGATCACCCACAAGTACGGCAGCACGCGGATCCCGGCCGAGCCCAAGCGCATGGTCTCGCTCGGGTTCACCGACCACGATGCGCTGCTCGCGCTCGGCGTCGCACCGGTCGGGCTGGGCGCGGACGCGTCGTCGGCGGACCAGCGCTATGGCGTCTGGCCGTGGGCGCGCAACATGCTCGGCGCCGCCACGCCCGAGGTCCTGGACTACGCCGAGATCAACATCGAGAAGGTCGCGGCGTTGCGTCCCGATCTGATCACCGGCTTCAGCTCGGGCATGACGAAGCAGGAGTACGCGCTGCTGTCGAAGATCGCTCCCACGGTCGCCCAGTCGGGGAGGTTCGCGGACTATTTCGCGCCCTGGCAGGAGGTCGCCCGGACCGCCGGACGGGCACTTGGGCGCCTCGCACAGGCCGACGCGCTCGTCGAGAAGATCGACGCGGGGTTCGCCGACGCGCGCAAGCAACACCCCGAGTTCGCCGGAGCCAGCGCCGCCTACGCCGGGGTCCTCGAGGACGGCTACTACGCCGAGTCGCCCACGGGCGCGCGGACCGCGATCCTGACGTCGCTCGGCTTCACGATCCCCAAGCAGATCGTCGACGGCGCCAAGGGCAAGTTCTACGCGGAGATCAGCGAGGAGCACCTCGACCTGCTGGACCACGACGTGCTCGTGTGGGAGATCGGCGCTGACAAGAAGTCGCTCGCGGCCGTCAAGGACAGCGCGATCTACCGCCGGCTCGCGGTCGCCCGCGAGGGGCGCGACGTCTTCGTGCAGGACCCGGTGCTGGCCGGGGCGATGGCGCTGATCTCGGTGCTGAGCCTGCAGCTCGTGCTCGACCGGCTGGTGCCGATGCTCGCCGCCGCGCTCGACGGCGACCCCGCCACGAAGGCCAGCGTCGCGGCGACAGCGACCGGTTAGCGTGGACGAGCGCAGCCGGCATGAGCACTACCGACAAGATCGCCACCCCGTGCGCGCGTAGCTGGACCCTCGTCGGCCCTGACGGCATCGCGTTCGAGAGCGAGCGGGCGGGCACGCTGGGTGGCCACCGCCGGTCCAAGACCTACGGCTGCCTGGACTGCCGCGCCGCGCGCCAGGCGATCGCCCGCGACGGCTACGTCAGCGAGCGAGTGTTCTTCTCCGACGAGCCGACCGCCAGGGCGGCCGGCTACCGCCCGTGCGCCGCGTGCATGCCCGAGCGCTACGCCGCGTGGAAAGCGCGCCACGACGAGCGGCGCGCGCGACGTACCTGAAGGGCGCGCCGCACGCCAGCTGACCTGAAGTCGCGCGCCCGACGCGCATCGCTTGTACGTTGCGCATATGGAGGTCGTCCCCGCCCACGGGCTCGAGATCGCCTACGAACGCGTGGGCCAGGGACCGCCGCTCGTGTTCGTGCACGGCGCCGCCCAGGACAGCCGCGCGTGGCGGCCGCAGCTCGCCGCACTCGCCGACGAGTTCACCGTCGTCGCCTGGGACGAGCCCGGGGCTGGTCGCTCGTCGGACCTGCCGGCGTGCTTCGGCCTGGCGGACTACGCGGACGCCCTCGCGGCGCTGATCGAGGCGCTCGCGCTCGGTCCCGCGCACGTCGCCGGGCTGTCGTGGGGCGGCACCGTCGTGCTCGAGCTCTACCGCCGCCACCCGGAGCTCGCCGCGACGCTGATCCTCGTCGACACGTACGCCGGCTGGAAGGGCTCGCTCCCTGCGGCGGAGGTCCAGGCCCGCGTCGCGGGCGCACATCGGATGCTGGCGGCCCCGCCGGGTGAGTTCGATCCGACCCTGCCGGGATTGTTCGCCGGCGATCCGCCGGCGCAGTTCGCCGCGCTGCTTGACGAGATCGCCGCCGACGTGCGTCCTGCCAGCCTGCGCATCCAGGTCGACCTCATGGCCGAGGCTGACGAGCGCGGCATGCTGGCCGACATCGCGGTCCCGACGCTGCTGATCTGGGGCGAGCTCGACGCGCGCTCGCCGCTCAGCGTCGGCGACGAGCTTCGACGGGCGATCCCCGCTGCGACGCTCGTCGTGATCCCCGATTGCGGTCACGTCAGCAACCTCGAGCGGCCGGCCGAGTTCGACGCGGCCGTGCGCGCCTTCTGTCGCGCGAACCCGCCGTAGCCGCCGCCGAGCTCGAAGCGCCAGAGCGCGTGCAGCCGCGATCCTCGACCGCTAGCGCTACGAGCCCTGCCTCCGGCCTTCGGGCTCGAACCCGGCCATCGTCTCGCGATCGGGCCGCGGAACGGCTCCCTCATCGGTCGGTGGCACGCGCGTGCCCGCCGGCACGTCGGTGTTCGCCTCGTTGGACGTCAGCGACCGGATGAGCTTCGACAGGCGGTTCATGATCGACACGGTCGACCTCCTCGTTGCGTGACCATCTCGCTGGCCTCTACCCGTTGCGCCGCCCGCGCAACGAGCGAGCGCCTGCGTCAGCGGTAGCCGATCGGGTCGGGCGGCAGGCCCGCGTCCTGGACCTCGACCATGTAGCGCCAGCAGTCGGGTCGGGATCCGTCGATGTCGGTGAAGCCGTACTCGCGCGCGAGCTCGCCCGACGAGAACGAGCCGCCGCTGCGGCGCTGCAGCTGCGGGTCGGCGGCGAGCGCAGCGACCGCCCGTCCGACGAAGCGCGGCGACTCCGAGATCGCGGTGAAATGCGGGTTGCCCCCGGCGGCGTCGCGCCAGGTTGCCTCGGTGACCTGGTAGATGTCGAGCATCATCTCCGAGCGCATCCAGCCCGGCGTCAGCGCGAGCGCGCTGCAGCCGTGCGGTTCAAGCTCCTTGCTCTGCGCGAACGCGAGCCGGATGACCGCCGTCTTGGCGAGGTCGTAGAACGTCGACAGCCGGTAGTTGGCGGCGTTGTACTCCTGCGTGCCGTCCGTCATCTCGACGACGAGGCCGCCGGGCCGCTGGATCAGCAGCGCGAGCGCGAAGTGGCTCGTGATCAGGTGCGTGTCGATCGCCAGGCGCAGCATCCGCAGCCCGCGATCGAGGTCGTGCTCCCAGATCGGCGTGTTCCACTGGGCGAGCTTCTCGCCGCCCCAGATGTCGTTGACGAGCACGTCGAGTCGGCCCTGCTCGGCCTCGATGCGCCCGACGAGCGCCGCGACCTGCGCCGGCTGGAGGTGGTCGACCTCAACCGCGATGCCCGTGCCGCCCTCGGCGTCGACGAGCTCGGCGGTCTCCTCGATCGTCTCCGGTCGGTCATATTCCGAGCGTCCGTGGCGCGTCGTGCGCCCGCTGCAGTAGACCGTCGCCCCGGCCTCCCCCAGCGCCACCGCGGTGCCGCGCCCGGCCCCGCGGGTCGCGCCCGCGACGAGCGCCACCTTTCCGGTCAGCGGACGCGACACGGCACGCAGTCTAGGCCTGCGACGATGGCGACATGAACTCGCCCGTGGCGTTTCTCGCGGTCGCCGCGGTCCTCACGCTGCGCCCCGGTCCGGCGTTCGCGCTGCTGCTGCAGGTCTCGGCGTTGCACGGTCGCCGCGCCGCGTTCGCGAACATCGTCGGCAACTCGCTCGGCGTGCTCGTGTGGGACGTGTTGGCCGCCGTCGGCGTATCGGCCGCTCGTGGCCGCCAACGATCTCGCCTACGACGCCCTGCGCGCCGTCGGGGCGCTGTTCCTGATCTGGCTCGGCGTCCGCGCGCTCGTCGCGAGGTCGCACGCCGCGCCGGCCGGGCACGACCCGACGCTCGCGGTGGCGCGGCAGCGCCCGGCGACGTCCGTCGTCTGGCGGGCGGGCCGGCGCGGGCTCGTCAACAGCCTCGCGAACCCGAAGCTCGCCGTGTTCTTCTGCGCGCTGTTCCCCCAGTTCCTCGGGCCTGATGCCGCCGTGCTGCCCGCGGCGCTGGCGATGGCGGGCGTGATCGTCGTGCTCGACATCGTCTGGTACGGATCCGTCGCGCTCGCCGTCCACCACCTGCGCGCGCGCTGGCGGCCGCGCCTGATCCGTCGGCTCGAGCAGGTCAGCGGCACCGTGCTGACGCGTTCGGGCTGCGGCTCGCGACCGAGTCGCGCTAAGCCGGCGCCTGGCGCGGTTCGTACTCGTCGCGCTTGCGCCACCACGAATACGGCGGCGTCTGCGGGTGCCCAGGCGGCGAGTCCTCCCAGTCCTCCTGGCGGCCCAAAGGCGTGAGGTCGAGGAACGTCCAGACGCTGCCCAGCGCCTCGACGCCGCGGCTGGTCGTCGCATAGGTGAGAAACACGCGGTCGCCGTCGCGCAGGAACACATCGAGCGCGAAGTACTCGATCGTCCCACAGGCGCGCTGGAAGTCCTCGCCGACAACCGTGTACCACGGGATCGACCAGCCCATGCGACGCTTGTACCGCTCGATCTCCGGCTGCGACGCTCGCGAGACGAGCGCCATCGACGTGTCGCGCGCCTTGAGGTGAGCGAGCGGGCTGACCTGGTCGGTGAACATCGTGCAGCCACCGCAGGGAGCGCCGTCGGGCGCAAACCAGAAGTGGTAGACGATCAGCTGCGAGCGCCCCTCGAAGAGATCGGCGAGCGTGACGACTCCGTCCGGCCCCTCGAACTCGTGGCTCGCCGAGAACTCGAGCATCGGCTGGCGCCGGCGCTCGGCGGCGAGCGCATCGCGCGCCCTCGTCGCCTGCTTCTCCTTCGCCAAGAGGGCATCGTGGGAGCATTGCCATTCCTTCTCGTCGACGATCGGCGGAAGCTGCATCGTTACCTCCTGTGGCGGCGGGAGCACGTGCATTCCTTCGAGGAACGCACCCTAGCACAGTAGGTCCCCTCAAGGAACTCGTATACCCTGCAGCCGATGCAACGAACCGATTTCGCGCAGATGTCGTGCTCGATCGCGCGCAGCCTGGCGGTCGCGGGAGAGCCATGGTCGCCGCTCGTGATCCGCAACGTCTACATCGGCATCAATCGCTTCGACGACCTGCAGCGCGACCTCGGCATCTCCCGCAAGGTGCTCGCCGAGCGCCTGCGTCACCTCGTCGACGCCGGCATCCTCGAGCGGCGCCGCTACTCGGAGCGTCCGCCCCGCCACGAGTACGTCCTGACCGCGATGGGCTCGGAGTTCGTCGACGTGCTGATGGCGATCGTCGCATGGGGTGACCGCTGGACCGCGGGCGACGGCGGGCCGCCGATCCTCTACCGCCACCGCACCTGCGGCCAGGTCACCCACGTCGAGCCACATTGTGCTGCCTGCGGCGAGATCCTCCGCTCGACGGAGGTCGACGTCGAGCCTGGTCCGGGGCTGTCGTAGGCGCGCACGACCGCGTGCCCTCCGCTCCGCACGCCCCGCTCTGCGAGACTAGCCGGGAAGCGCCAGGTGAACTTCCCGGCGGAGGACCGGTCAGTCTCGTAGGAATCCACTGGTTCAGAGAGTAATGTACGGGTTGTGTCTATAACTCTGACGCAATTGCGTAGCTTTCTCGCAGTGATGCGCGGTGGGTCGGTCACCGCGGCTGCCGATGAGCTTGTCGTTACGCAGCCCTCCGTCTCCGCCGCCGTCGCGGCGCTTTCGCGTGAGCTGGGCACCCCGGTCACCGAGCGCGAGGGCCGCGGCATCAGGCCGACCGCGGCCGGCAACGCGTTCGCCCCGTTCGCCGCCGACGTCATCGGCCTGCTCGAGGAGGGTCGCCGCGCCGCACGAGAGGCCGCGCAGCTCGCCGATCGCCGTCTGCGCCTGGCGGCCGTCACGACCGCGGCCGAATCCTTCGTCCCGCCGCTGATGCGCGCCTTCTCCCAGAACCACGAGTCGATCGGCTTGACGCTGGCCGTCGGCAACCGCGAGCAGGTGCTCGACCTCGTGCTCGACCACCGCGCCGACGTCGCGATCGGCGGGCGCCCGCCGCGTGACCCGCGCGTGCAGGCGATCCCGATCCTGCCCAACGACTTCGTGCTCATCACCGCGCCGGACGATCCGAACGCCAACGGCGCGCCGATCGACAGCGCCGAGCTCGAGCAGCGCATGTGGCTGATGCGTGAGCCGGGCTCGGGCACGCGGATCGTCAACGAGGAGTTCCTGGCGGCCGCCGGCCTCGAGCCGCAGACGCTGACGCTGGGCTCCAACGGCGCGATCAAGCAGGCCGCGCGCGCCGGCCTCGGCATCGCCTTCATCTCACGCGCAGCGGTCGCGCTCGAGCTCGAGCACGGGCTGCTGGCCTCGCTGCCGGTCCGCCATCGCCCTGCCGCCCGCCGCTGGTATGCGATGTGCTCGACCGTCGGCCCGCGCCGGGCGGCCGTCGAGCGCTTCATGGCGTTCGCCGCGTCGCCGACCGCGCGCGACGCGCTGGCCGAGGCCTCCGGCCTCGATCAGGCCGCCGTGAAGGCGATGCGCGCGCGGTAGCGACCGGGGGCTACGCCGCCCTGCCGTCGATCACGACGGTCTCCGCTGCGTCTTCGTCGTCGACGGCCGAGACCGCCTCGACGTGGGTGACGGGCTTGCCCATCCCGCGGACCTTGCTGGGAAGGTCGAGGTGAACCCAGCGCGAGAGACGGCGCGGCAGCGTCGAGATGATGATCTCGTCGATCTCACGCTCATGGAGCGTGTCCGAGATCGCCGCCATCGGGTCCGCGTCGCCGACATGGCCCGTGACGTCCGCGCCGGCCGCCTCTCGCAGGTGCTCGAGCGCACGCTCGAGCTGCGCCGCAGCCTCCTGCCGGCCGGCGACCTCGGGGTCGACGACACGATGCAGTCCGCGCGGCGTAGCTGGTACGAGCAGGTGAAACGTGGCCGGCCCCGCCGCCGCTCGCCGCCGCACCGCCTCGAACAGCCGCTGCGTGGCGGCTGTGCGGTTCGCGACGATGAGGACCCGCGTGGTGGCGGTCATGTGTGCTCCTGCCTGTTCGTAACAATTGGTACGAACTAGCAGCTTTGCACACAAGCCCCCGCACACCTATCGGAAATTTGCGGGGGTTCCGGCGTTCTTAGTGACTAATGCTACGAGTCGGCGCGCGTGCCGTCGCCGCCGAGCGCGACCGTCGCGCGGGCCGTCACGAGGTGGTAGAGGACGAGCACCTGCACGATCGCCAGCGACTCGGAGCGGTGCAACTCGGTCCCGACGGTGAACTCGCCGAGGCGCTCGGATCGCAGGTGGCTGGCGAAGTGCATCCGCTCCCAGACGGCCTCCTCGATCTCCGCGCCCCGCGCCGGGTCGACGTCGCCGGGCACGAACAGCCGATGCTCCTGCACGCTCTCGTCGAGCGTGATGCCGCCCTCGGCGGCGAACTCGCTGAGATCCGGGTGGTCGAGGTTCTTGCGCATGACGATCTCGGCGTCGAGGTGCTCCTGATCGCCGCGCTTGCCGGGCATGAACGAGACGATGAGATCGGCCCAGCGCTGCTGCGGGCGGATGTAGAGCTCGGAGTCGGGCTCGCGCCGGTCGAGCTCCTCGAGCACCTGGTCGGTCGTGTAGCCGCGCCGCGAGCAGTCGCGCTGGACCTTCCAGGCGCGTCGCAGCTCCTCCGGCGGGGCGAGGAAGATCCGCACGTCGTAGGAATCGCGCAGCGCCTCGGTGTGGTAGCCGAGCAGCCCCTCGATCAGCGTGAACTGCTTGGGCTGCGTGTACACAGGCGGGCCGAACGTGCCGTCCTTGTGCTGGTAGACCGGCTTGAGGATCGCGTTGCCGGCGCGCAGCTCGGCGAAGTGGCGCTCCATGATGTCGATGTAGTTGCAGTCCGGGTGCAGCGGCGTGATGCCGTGCTCGGCGCGCTGGCGCCGGTCGTAGCGGTGGTAGTCGTCGGCGGCGACATGCGTCACGTTGTTCTCGCCCAGCATGCGGACCAGCCCGCGGGACAGCGTGGTCTTGCCGGTCGCGGAATCTCCGACGACACCGAGGATGATCGGACGGGGCACGGGGTGGGCTCCCTGGGGCTAGCTCTCGTTTCCGGGGGCGTTCTTCTTCTTCTTCTTCGTGCCGCCGTTGTCGTCGTCGGCCTTGGCGTCATCGGGCGATTCGCCCTCTTCGTCGCCGAACAGCGAGCTCGCCAGGATGTCCTCGGCCTTGATCGTCATGAGGTCTTTCTTGCTGAGGTTGTCGCGCTTGTCGTACAGCCGGCCCGCCTGACGCATGCGCGCGCGGTCGATCGCGTTGCGGATGCTGCGTCCGTATGCGAAGCGCGGCCGCTCCAGGCGCCGGTTGATGTACTCCTCGAACGCCTCGCGGGCCTCCGGCTCGAACTCGTACTCCTGCTGCTCCATCATGAGATCGGCGATCTGCACGAGCTCCTCCGGCGTGAAGTCGGGGAAGTGCAGGTGATGGGCAACGCGCGAGCCCATGCCGGGGTTGGAGCGGAAGAACGTCTCCATCCGGTCCTTGTAGCCGGCGAGGATGACGACGAGGTCCTCGCGCTCGGTCTCCATGACCTGCAGCAGGATCTCGATCGACTCCTGACCGTAGTCGCGCTCGTTCTCGGGGCGATACAAGTAGTAGGCCTCGTCGATGAACAGCACACCGCCCTTGGCGCGCTTGAGCACGTCACGGGTCTTGGGCGCTGTGTGTCCGACGTACTGCCCGACGAGGTCGTCGCGCGTGACGGAGACCACCTTCGGCTTGTCGATGTAGCCAAGCCGATGGAGGATCTCCGCCATCTTCAGTGCGACGGTGGTCTTGCCGGTCCCGGGGTTGCCGGTGAACGTCATGTGCAGCGACGGACGTGACGACTCGAGCCCCGCCTCGCGACGGAGCTTGTCGATGACCAGCAGCGCCGCCATCTCGCGGATGCGCTCCTTGACGGGACCGAGACCGACGAAGTCCTTGTCCATCTCGGCCAGCACCGCCTCGACGGCGTCCGCGTCGTCGGGGAGCTCATCGATCTTCTCCGGCAGGGTCTCGAGCGTCTGCACCATCAGTCTGCCGACTTGCCGTTCGACGTGCCCTTGGACTCGCTGATGACCGGCGCGAGCTCGCCGCCCTCGCCGCCGTAGCGCTCCCCGGCCGGCGTGTTGAGCCCGGCGTACGAATGGATCGTGTAGCGGATCACGCGGTCGTGGCTCTCCTGGCGCTCGAGGCGGAAGCCGGGCTCGTGCTCGGGACGGTTGACGATGAACGACATCGCCGACGTCTGGCGCCCCAGGGAGCGGTCGTAGGCGACGACCTTCACGTAGAGGTGCGAGTGCGCCTCGCGGCACGCGCGCACGTCACGCATCGCGACGTCGGAGTCGCTCTCGTCGAGGTCGAACATCGGCGGCGACCACATGTCCCACAGCCCGTTGCGGGGGTGCGGGTCGTCGGTGTACTCGACCATGATCGACCAGCCGTTCGACAGCGCGTATTTGATCTGCGCCTCGATCTGCTCGTCGGTGAGGTCCGGCAGGAACGAGAACTGTCCTTGTGTGAGTCTCATGTCGTGTCTCTCCCCTACGCCGACGTCGGCGTGACTTCGACGTCAGCCGTGTCGGTCGAGGTGTAATCGAACGTGATGTCCTTCCAGACCTCGAGCGCGGCGTTGAGCTCGGGGCAGCCCTTGGCCGCCTCGACGAGGATGTCCGGACCCTCCTCGTAGTAGTCGCGACCCTCGTTGCGGGCCTGGATGATCGCCTCGACGGCGGTGCGGTTGGCGCTGGCGCCCGCCGCGATGCCCATCGGGTGGCCGATCGTGCCGCCGCCGAACTGGAGGATCGAGTCCTCGCCCAGGTAGTGCAGCAGCTGGTGCATCTGGCCGGCGTGGATGCCGCCCGAGGCGACCGGGAAGACTCCCGGCAGCGAGGCCCAGTCCTGGTCGAAGTAGAGCCCCTGCTGGAGGTCCTTCTTCGTGTAGCCGTCGCGCAGGGTCTTGTAGTAGCCCATGATCATCGCCGGGTCGCCCTCGAGCTTGCCGACGACGGTGCCCGCGTGGACGTGGTCGACGCCGAGCAGGCGACACCACTTGGCGATCACACGGAACGACACGCCGTGCGTCTTCTGGCGCGTGTACGTGCCGTGGCCGGCGCGGTGCAGGTGCAGGATCATGCCGTTGGCGCGGCACCAGTTCGACATCGAGCTCATCGCCGTGTAGCCGACGGTGAGGTCCTGCATGATGATGACCGAGCCGACCTCCTTGGCGAACTCGGCGCGCTCGTACATGTCCTCCATCGTCGCCGCGGTGACGTTGAGGTAATGGCCCTTGACCTCGCCCGTGGCAGCCTGAGCGCGCTGCACGGCCTCCATGACGTGGATGTAGCGGTCGCGCCAGCGCATGAAGGGCTGCGAGTTGATGTTCTCGTCGTCCTTCGTGAAGTCCAGACCACCGCGCAGCGCCTCGTAGACGACGCGGCCGTAGTTCTTCGCGGACAGGCCGAGCTTCGGCTTCGTCGTCGCCCCGATCAGCGGGCGGCCGAACTTGTCGAGGTACTCGCGCTCCATCGTGATGCCGTGCGGGGGGCCCGGGAAGGTCTTGACGTAGGCCACCGGAACGCGCATGTCCTCGAGACGCAGCGCCTTGAGCGGCTTGAAACCGAAGACGTTGCCGATGATCGAGGAGGTGAGGTTGGCGATCGAGCCCTCTTCGAAGAGGTCGATGTCGTAGGCGATCAGCGCGATGTACTGGCCCGGAGTACCCGGTACCTCTTCCACGCTGTAGGCCTTCGCCTGGTAGTGCTCGTAGGACGTGAGCCGGTCGGTCCAGACGACGGTCCAGGTCGCGGTCGAGGACTCGCCCGCGACGGCCGCGGCCGCCTCGATCGCGTCGACGCCCTCCTGTGGGGTGATCCGGAAGGCGCAAAGGACGTCGGTGTCCTTGGGCTCGTAGTCCGGATCCCAGTAACCCATCTCGGCATACGGCGTGACGCCGGAGTCCCAGCGGCTCTTGGTCTTCTTCTTTCCGTCCTTCTCAGTGGTGCTCATTCCATCCTCTCTCGTGTGCGCTCAAAGCGACACTACCCTCTCCATACAAAGAGATAAAGCAAAAGATCACGGGTTTTGGATCGTTTCTTGATGATGTGTCTTCGCGCTCGCGGCGGCGACGACCGGCGCGGCTGTCAGCAGCGCGACGCCATCGGCCATCTCCGTCAATCGCCCGACCACGCCGACGATCGACTCCTGCGCGCAGAAGACGATGTCCGACTCGAGGCCCTCGCGCCGCAACCCGACCGCTCCGCCGCTGGCCTCGAGCGCGGCGAGCGCCGTCGGATAGGCGGCGGCGACGGCCTCGGCGACGCGCGCGGCGTCGGTGCGCGGCCCCTCGAGCGCCGCGCTGATGCGGCCCGCGAGGTAGACGTCCTCGATGCTCACGCGGCCGTCGGTGCCGGCGCAGACGAGCAGCACGTCCTCACGGCCGGCGAGCTGCTCGCAGACCGCAGCGAGGTTGAGCAGCGACGCCACGAAGACGTCGTCGGCGACGGCGGCCGAGGCGACGATCGCCGGCGCCCCGTTCGTCGTGGCGAGCACGAGCTCGGGCGTGCGCGGCGACAGCGTCTCCTCGGGCGAGTTGCCGAGGTCGAAGCCGGGCGCCGGAGCGCAGCGGACCTCGCCGGCAAGCGTGCGGCCGTCGGCGCGCAGCGCGGTCGCCTCGTCGATGCTGCCGGCTACGAGCACGCGCTCGTAGCCGGACGCCAGCGCGAGCGTGATCGTCGACGTCGCCCGCAGCACGTCGATGACGACAGCCGTGCCGGCCGGGCGAACGTCTGTGCCGAGGAACGTGACGTCGATCATGCGCGCTCGCTCATGCGGCGGACGGGGAGCCTCAAACCGTCGAGCGAACGCCGGCGGCGTAGCGTGCGGCCATGTCCTCGAGCGACATCGGCTCGTAGTCGCCGGCGTGGCCCGCCATGCCGAGCTCCTGCATGCGCCGCATGCAGATGAGCTTCTGGCCGGCGCGGGCCGCCTTGCCGATGCCGCGCGGATCCCAATCGCCGGGCTTGTCGCGCAGGTGCTCGCGCACGAAGGCCGTGATCGCCAGGCGCCCGTCGGTGTCGATGTTGACCTTGCGGACGCCGTGCTCGATGCCGCGCTGGATCGCGTGGATCGGAACCCCGAAGCCTGCGTCGACCTCGCCGCCCGCCGCCTTGACGCGCTCGACGATGTCGGCGGGGACGCTCGAGCTGCCGTGCATGACGATGTGCGTGTCGGGCAGGCGACGGTGGATCTCCTCGATGATCTCCATCGCGAGGATGTCGCCGTCGGGCTCACGCGAGAACTTGTAGGCGCCGTGGCTCGTGCCGATCGCGACGGCGAGCGCGTCGACGCCCGTGCGCTCGACGAACTCCTCGGCCTGAGCCGGGTCGGTCAGGCAGATCTGGCCGGAGCCGACGCCGTCCTCCATGCCGCCGAGCGTGCCGAGCTCGCCCTCGACGGTGACGCCGCGCTCGTGCGCGTAGTCGACGACCTTCTTCGTCACGGCGACGTTGTCCTCGAAGTCCAGCGGCGTCTTGGCGTCCTCGCCGAGCGAGCCGTCCATCATCACGCTCGTGAAGCCGAGCTCGATCGCGCTGATGCACGTCTCCGGCGAGTTGCCGTGATCCTGGTGCAGGGCGACGGGGATGTCGGGATACGTCTCGGCCGCCGCGAGCATCATGTGGTAGAGGAAGCGGTCTCCCGCGTAGGAGCGCGCGCCACGCGAGGCCTGCACGATGACCGGCGACTGCGTCTCCTGAGCGGCCTCCATGATCCCCTGGATCTGCTCCAGGTTGTTGACGTTGAAGGCCGCGACGCCATAGCCGCCGGCGGCGGCCTCGTCGAGCAGCTGTCGCATGGTCACTAGCGCCATCTGGTCATCCTCCTGCGGAATCGGTGTCGGGGGCGGGCGTGCTCTCCACGATCCGGCGATACGAGCCGGGCCGAACGATCAACGACTGGGTCGAGACCCAGCCGGCGGTCAGGCGGGGGGCGTCGAGCATCGTCCCACCGGTGATCCCGCAGGCCGCGAAGATCGCGGGTCCACGGACGAGCTCGTCGGCATCGAGGATCTCGTCGAGCGAGATGCCGGCAGCGATGATCGCCTCACGTTCGTTGTCGCGCTGAGGGGCCAGGCGCGTCTGCATGCCGCCGCCGATGACCTTCACGGCACAGGCCGCCATGATCCCCTCTGGGGTTCCGCCGATGCCCATCAGCATGTCGATGCCGGTACCGGGCAGCAGCGCGAACATCGCGCCGGCGACGTCACCGGCGCTCGGCGTGATCACGCAGACGCCGATCTCGCGCAGGCGCGCGGCGAGCTCGACGTGGCGCGGCTTGTCGAGCAGCAGGACGCGCATCTCGGTGACCGGCTTGCCGAGTGCGGCGGCGACGCGCTTTACGTTCCACTCCGCGCTCTCGCGCAGGTCGATCGCGTCGCGCGCGGCGGGACCGACGACGAGCTTGTCCTGGTAGTGGCCGGGCCCGGGCGACCACAGGCAGCCGTCGCCGGCGAAGGCGATCGTCGCCAGCGAGCCCGGCAGGCCGGCGGCGCAGAGATCGGTGCATTCGACCGGGTCGACGGCGATGTCGAAGCGCGGCCCGTCGCCGTCGCCGAGCTGCTCGCCGTTGAAGAGCATCGGCGCGTTGTCCTTCTCGCCCTCGCCGATGATCACGGTGCCGAGACCCGTCGTCTCGCCGAGCACGGCGCGCATCGCCTCCGTCGCGGCGCCGTCGGCGGCCTTGCCGTCGCCGAAGCCGGCGTGCTTCGAGGCGGCGAGGGCGGCGGCGCGAACGGCGTTCAGCGCAAGCGACTCGAGGCTCGCCGGCAGTGCGGGTGCCGGGCTGCGAGCAGCGTCGACTGGCTCTTCCACCCGGGACATGGTGACATCCTGGCTGGTGCTGACTTTGGATTCAAGCGAAATGTTCGGCGCTTTCGTTTGGATTCCATCTATGTATAGGGGAGTATGCTGGCGGGCCGCGCCTTTGTATCGTCGCACGATGCTCTTCCGCCAGGTCACCCACGACGATCTCGGCTGCGCCTCCTACCTCGTCGGTGACGACAAGGAGGGGCTCGCCGCCGTCGTCGATCCCCGTTTCGAGATCGATGTCTACCTCGATCTCGCGCGCTATACGGGCGTTCGCATCGAGCACATCCTCGAGACGCACAACCACGCCGACCACGTCTCGGGCCATGGGCGGCTGGCGGCCGCCACCGGCGCGACGATCCACGTCCACCGGCTCGCGAAGCCCGGCTACGACCACGAGCCGTTCGACGACGGCTGGGAGCTCGAGCTCGGCGACGTCCGCGTGCGCGCCCTGCACACGCCCGGCCATCGCCCCGAGCACACCGCGTTCGCGCTCGTCGACCGCTCGCGCGGCGACGAGCCGTGGGCGGTCCTCAGCGGCGACTCGCTGTTCGTCGGCGACATCGCGCGGCCGGACCTCGCCGTCGACCGCACGGAGGGGGCGCGCGGGATCTTCCACAGCCTCCACGAGCAGCTGCTGACGCTGGCCGACAGCTGCGAGGTGTGGCCCGGCCACCTCGGCGGATCGATGTGCGGTGGCCCCGGGATGGACATGAAGGTCTCCTCGACGATCGGCTACGAGCGCGCGCACAACGCGCTGCTGCGCGAGCCCGACGTCGAGCGCTTCGTCGAGCGCTCGATCGCGACGCTCGGCCCGCAGCCGCCGAACTTCAAGGCGATCGTCGCGCTCAACCGTGGGCCGCTGCTGACCGACGGCGTCGAGGCGGCACCACTCACGCCGCGCCAGGTGCAGCTCAAGAGCAGCGAGGGCGTGCTCGTCGTCGACGTGCGTACCGACCAGCAGTTCGACGAAGCGCACATTCCCGGCGCCATCTCGATCACGGCGTTGCGGGCCGGCTTCGGATCGCGGCTCGCCTGGATCGCCGATCCCGCCGACGAGATCGTGCTCGTCGGCCGCGACGATCGCGACGCGCTGCGCGCCGCGAAGCTCGCGACCGCGGTCGGCGTCCGCAGGCTCGCCGGCTTCCTGCATGGCGGGATGACGGGCTGGCGCGAGGAGGGCCGGCCGGTTGCGACGATCGCGCGCCTCGAGATCGACGACCTGCACGACCGCTGGGGCGAGCTGCAGATCCTCGACGTGCGGGAGCGCTCCGAGTGGGATACCGGCCACATACCCGGATCCACGCATGTCCCCTACCACGACATACGCGGCATCCCTGACGGTCTCGACGCGGCGCTTCCGATCGCGGTCGTCTGCGCGTCGGGCCAGCGTTCCGCCGTCGCGGCGAGCCTGCTCGCCCGCGACGGAGCCGAGCACGTCGTGCACGTCGTCGGCGGCGGCGTCGGCGACTGGGAGCGGGCGGGGCATCCGCTCGAGCGCTAGGGGCGCGCCGAACGGCATCACTGAAGGAAGCGGGTTCGGGCCTCGCGGGGGTCCGGCGAGGGGGTCCCCGACGTTCCGTCCCATATATGGACGAAATCTCGGGGACCCTCGCGCGAGCGCGACGGCGTCGGACCCGTTCCTCATCGATGCCGTTGGGCGGGCGTTCGCGGCGTCGCAAGCGTTCCGCATGGCTCGCCGCGCGCGCCGATCTCAGCCGCGCAGCTCCTCGAGCGCGGCGGGCGTGTCGACGTCGGCGGGTGAGGAGAGGTGGCTGCATTCGATCGGGTGGGCGCCGATCGCCTTGAGCACCTCGCGTGCGCCGACATCGCCCTGCAGCGCCGCGATCTGCTCGAAGTAGTCGGCGCCGAGCACGACCGGATGGCCGGGCTGGCCGTCGTAGACCGCCCGCGCCCGCGCCGAGCTGCCGTGCTCCCGCGCGAGGTCCGCAAAGCGCGCGATCACCCGCGACGTGATCCTCGGCATGTCGCCGAGCGTCAGGACGGCGGCCTCGGCGCCGGCGACGGCCTCGATGCCACAGCGCAGCGAGGCCGCCTGGCCCTCGGCCCAGTCGGCGCACACGACGTGCTCGGCGAGGCCGAAGTCGACGCCCGCGCGGACCTCGTCCGCGCGGGCGCCAAGCACGACGACGACGCGCTCGATCGCCGGCACCGCCTCGACCGCCCGGATGGCGTGCTCCAGCAGCGGGATCCCGTCGAGCTCGGCGAGCTGCTTGGCGCCGCCGAAGCGCGATCCGGAGCCCGCCGCCAGAACGACGCCGGCGATCACGCGGCGCTCGCCGTCGCCAGCGCGCGCTTCGTCAGCACGCGCGCGAGGTGGCGCTTGTAGTCGGCCGTCGCGTTGAGATCGGCGAGCGGGCTCGTCCCCTCCGCGGCGAGCGCGGCCGCCGCCGCGATGTGCTCCTCGTCCAGCGGCTGGCCGCGCAACGCATCCTCCGCGGCGCTCGCTCGCAACGGCGTCGGACCCATGTGGGTCAGCCCGATGCGAACGTCCTCGCAGACGCCGTCGACCGCCCTCACGAGCGCGCAGACGCCGACCATCGCCCAGTCCTCGGCGCGGCGGTTGAACTTCTCGTAGCCGTGGCCGTAGCCCGCGAGCGCGGGGATGCGGACCTCCGTCAGGACCTCGCCGGGCGCGACCGCCGTGGTGAGGTAGCCCTCGAACAGGTCCGCGGCCGCGATCTCACGCTCGCCGTCGGCGCCGCGCACGACGACCGAGCCGTCGAACGCGAGCAGCACGGCGGGCAGATCGGCGGCCGAGTCGCCGTGCGCGAGCGAGCCCCCGATCGTGCCCCGGTTGCGCACCTGCTGGTCGGCGATCTGACGTGCGACCGTGGCGACAAGGCCCATGTCGTCGCGCACCTGCAGCTCCGAGTGGCGCGTCAACGCGCCGATCCGGAATGTGTCGTCGCCGGTCTGCACGCCGCGCAGCTCGGAGACCTTGCGCAGGTCGACGAGCAGCGACGGGTTCGCGAAGCGGAGCTTCATGAGCGGCAGCAGCGAGTGCCCGCCGGCCAGCAGCTTGGCGTCCGCGCCGCCCTCGGCGAGCAGCGCGATCGCGTCGTCGACGGACTCCGCCACGGCATAGTCGAACTCGGCGGCGATCATGCCGCACCTCCTTCGGGAATCGTCGGTCCGGAGCCGGCCGAGCCCTCGCCTTGCGGCGGCAGCGCGACGCCCTGCTCGCTCTCGCGCGGGCCGTCGCCGCGGCCGCGCGCCTCCTCGAGCGCCTGCCAGACGCGCAGCGGCGTGAGCGGCATGTCGATGTACGAGATGCCCTCGTGGCGCAGCGCGTCGATGACCGCGTTCACGACCGCCGGCGTCGCGGCGATCGTCCCCGCCTCGCCGATGCCCTTGACCCCGAGCGAGTTCGACGGCGACTTCGTCTCCGTGCGATCGGTCTCGAAGTTCGGGATCTCCATCGCCGTCGGCAGCGCGTAGTCGACGAACGTGCCGGTCACGAGCTGGCCGCGATCGTCGTAGACGACCTGCTCGTAGAGCGCTTGGCCGATGCCGTGCGTGACGCCGCCGTGCACCTGCCCGTCGATCAGCATCGGGTTCACGGCCGGCCCGCAGTCGTCGACCGCGACCCAGCGCACGACCTCGACCTTGCCCGTCTCCGGATCGACGTCGACGATGCAGACGTGCGTGCCGAACGGGAACACGAAGTTCGTCGGGTCGTAGATCAGCGTCTGCTCGAGACCGAGCTCCATGCCCTCCGGCATCTTCGTGGCGTCGATGTACGCGCAGCCGGCGACCTCGCCGAGCGACATCCCCTGGTCGGGGTCGCCGCGCAGGACGAACTTGCCCTCGCGCAGCTCGATGTCGCCGGGATCGGCCTCGAGGTTGTGCGCGACGATCTCGCGGCACTTCGCGGCGATCTTCTCGGCCGCGTGCGCGGCCGCCACGCCGCCGATCGCCAGCGAGCGCGAGCCGTACGTGCCGAGCCCCATCGGGCCCGTCGCGGTGTCGCCGTGGATCACCTCGACGACGCTCGGGTCGACGCCGAGCCGGTCGGCGACGATCTGCGCGAAGCCGGTCTCATGGCCCTGGCCGTGCGGCGAGGCGCCGGTGAAGACCGTCACCGACCCCGTCGGGTGGACGCGCACGAGCGCCGACTCGTAGAGGCCGATGCCGAGGCCGAACCCGCTCGGGCCGACGGCCCGCGACGGCGCGAGACCGCAGATCTCGGTGTACGTCGAGAAGCCGATCCCGCGCAGGACGCCCTGCTCTCTCAGCGAGGCCTGCTCGGCGCGGAACGCGTCCAGGTCGACGATCTCGAGCGCGCGGTCGAGCGCGGCCTCGTAGTTGCCCGAGTCGTACGTGATGCCATACGGCGTCGTGTACGGGAAGGCATCGGCCGGGATCAGGTTCTTGCGCCGCACGTCGAGCGAGTCGATCCCGAGCTCGACGGCGAGCTGGTCGATCATCACCTCGAGCATGTGCGTCATCTCCGGGCGCCCCGCTCCGCGAATCGCGTCGGTGAAGAACTTGTTCGTGAAGACGCCGGTGATGTCGGTCTGCACCACCGGGATCCGGTAGCAGCCGGTCATCACGAAGGCGCCGAGCTCCGGGATCATCGGCGTCAGCAGCCCGAAGTAGGCGCCGAGATCCTGGATGATCTTCGCGTGGAAGGCGGTGATCGTGCCGTCGGCCTTGGCGCCCATCCGGACGTAGTCGACCTGGTCGCGCCCGTGGTGGGAGACGGCCATGTTCTCCGAGCGCGTCTCGATCCACTTCACCGGCAGATCGAGCTTGCGCGACGCCCAGGCGCAGAGTGTCTCCTCGGCGCAGACCTGCAGCTTCGATCCGAAGCCGCCGCCGACCTCGGGCGCGATCACCCGCACCTTGTCCTCGCTGATGCCCAGCTGCACGGCGTAGAAGAGCCGCACGAGATGCGGCACCTGCGTCGAGGACCAGACCGTCAGGCTGCCGGCGCGGTACTCGGCGATGCAGCCGCGCGTCTCCATCGCCGCGCCCGCGGTGCGGTGGTTGACGATCCGCCGCTCGACGACGACGTCGGAGTCCGCGAGCGCCTGCTCGATGTCCCCGCCACCGCCCATCGACCACTCGTGCGCCGTGTTCGTGCCGAGCGACTCATGAACGAGCGTCTCGTCCTTCAGCGCGTCCTCGACGTTGACGACGACCGGCAGCGGCTCGTACTCGACAGTGACCTTGCCGGCGGCGTCGACGACGACGTACTTGTCCTCGCCGACGACCATCGCGACGGCGTCGCCGACATGGCAGACGCGGCCGCGCGCCAGCGGCCAGCGCTCGGGCGTCTTGACCTCGACGCCGGGCGGCGCCCACGCCATCGGCAGCGGAGCGAGCAGATCGCTCATGTCCTCGCCGGTGTAGACGGCCTTGATGCCGGGATGCGCTTGGGCCGCGGAGGTGTCGATCGAGACGACGTTCGCGTGGGCCTCCGTCGAGCGCACGATCGCGGCGTGCAGCATGCCGGGAAGCGCGATGTCGTCGATGTACGTCGCGCGGCCCGTGATCAGGCGCGGGTCCTCCTTGCGGCGCAGCGACTGGCCGACGTGCTTGCCGGGTGGAACCTCGACGGTGCTCATGCCGCCACCCCCCGCGTCGCCTCGGCGGCGGCCTGGACGGCCTTGACGATGTTCTGATAGCCCGTGCAGCGGCAGAGGTTGCCCTCCAGGCCCTTGCGTACCTCCTGCTCGGTGATCGGGCCCTCGCCGCTGTGGCGGGCGAGCAGGTCGGCGGCGGCCATGATCATCCCGGGGGTGCAGTAGCCGCACTGCAGCCCGTGCTTGGCCCAGAAGCCCTCCTGCAGCGCATGCAGCTCGCCGTCGGGACCCGCCATTCCCTCGATCGTCTTGACCTTCGCGCCGTCGCACTGGACGGCGAGCACCGTGCAGCTCTTGACGGATTCGCCGTCGAGCAGGCACGTACAGGCGCCGCAGTTGGACGTGTCGCAACCGACGTGCGTGCCGGTCAGCCCGAGCTCGTCACGCAGGTAGTGCACGAGCAGCATCCGCGCCGGCACCTCCGAATCGTGCGACTCGCCGTTGACGGTCACCTGCAGGGGCACCGTCGCTCCCATGCTGATCCTCCTCCTATCGACTGCCCGTCGGAACTCCATGCCAGACCTCATCACATCGGTGCCCGCAGCGCGGTAGGTCCACGGCCTCCGGAGGACGATTCGCGCGCAGCTACAGACCGGATGCGTTCACCTGGCCAGCTTCCTACCCCGGAGCCGTTCCGGCAAGCCCGGACACCGGAGCACGGCGCGTCGCAATCACGATCCCGGCGACGATGACGGCGACGCCGGTCAGCTGCAGCGGCGCCGGATCCTCGCCGAGCAGCACGATCCCCAGCAGGACCGAGCCGACCGGCTGCACGGTCAGGACGATCGACGTCAGCGACGCCGGCAGGCGCGGCAGCGCGACCGCGATCAGCAGCCAGCCGAGCACCTGCGAGGTGAGCGCGAGCGTCACGAGCCAGCCATGCGCGGGCCAGCTCGGCTCCAGGTCGACCTCGCCGAGCGCGGCTCCGGCAGCGATCGCCACGAACGTCGCGATGAGCGTGGCGGCGAACAGCGGGCCGGCCGGACGGCGCAGGTCGCGCCCGGCCTCGCGCAGGACGAGGATGAAGCCCGTGTAGGCGACCGCGGTGAGCACGCCGTAGAGCGCGCCGAGCGCCGGATCGGAGCCGAACGCGCGGCTGCCGACGACGCCGGAGATCAGCACCGCACCGCTGAACACGAGCCCGACGGCGAGCGCGACGCGAGTCGACAGCCGCTCGCCGAGCAGCAACCAGGCGGCGAGCGCGACGAACACGACCTGCAGGTTCGCGAGCGCCGTCGCGAGGCCGGCGCCGACGTCGGCAATCGCGTGATGCCAGAGGATGAGGTCGGCGGCGAAGAACGCGCCGGCCGCGCCGGCATAGCGCCAATGGCCCGCCGGCGGAGCCCCGAAGCGACGGCGCTCGCGCATCGCCAGCAGGCCGAGGATCGGCAGCGCATAGGCGCAGCGAAAGACCGCCGCGTTCGACGGGCTGACGTTCGCGAGGTCGACGAAGATCGCCGAGAAGGCGATCGCGATCGCGCCCCCGAGCGCGGCGAGCGCCGGCCGGTTCGTCAGCGCGCTACCGATGGGCCGCCGCGTCCAGCGCCTGGTTGACGAGCGCGTCGGCGCCTGCGTTCTCGGCTCGTGGGACCGAGCGGAGCGACCAGCGCTCGAAGCCCTGCAGCGCCTGCAGCGCGGCCGCGTGCAGCGGCTTCATGTCGGGGTGCTTGACCTTGTAGACGCCGTTGACCTGGTTCGCTACGAGCTCGGAATCGTTGATCACCTCGACTTCCATGGCGCCGAGCTCGCGCGCGCGCTGCAGCCCCAGCAGCAGCCCGCGGTACTCCGCGACGTTGTTCGTCGCAACGCCGATCGCCTCGGCTGCCTCGGCGAGCAACTCGCCGTCGGGCGTCGAGATCACCGCGCCCGCGGCGGCCGGTCCGGGATTGCCACGCGCGCCGCCGTCGACGTGCACGACGACCCGCATCAGCGCGTCACTGCGGCTCGATACGCGGGAACTCGCCCGGCACGCGGCGGCGGCGGCGATCGCGCGTCTCACGTTGTTCGACAGCGGAGGGGTCGTCCTTCGGGCCGCGACGCTCTGACTTGCGGCGGTCGACGATCACGGTCACGTTCTCGTCGTCGGCGTAGTAGGCCGTGAGCTTGTCGAACAGCTCGGGCTCCAGTGCCTCCGGAACGACGCAGTAGATCATGCGCCCAGCCTACGCAAGCGCACGCTCACCCGGCAAGGACGAGCCGCCCGCGTGCGTCGGCGACGGCGTTGGCGATCCGCTCGGCCTCGGTCAGCTCGAAGAGCTCGGCGCCCTGCGCGAGGACGCGCACGCCCGACGCCTCGTCGGCGAGATCGACCTCGTAGCGATACCAGCACAGCTCCCAGCCGACGACGATCGAGACGATCGCGCCTTCGACCTCGGACGGCAGCACGCTGACGATCGGCGTTCCGAGCGAGCGCGTCACGCCGGCGATCCGCCGCGGGTGCGGGCTGACGTTGAAGACGTCGAGCGCGCGCGCCATCTTCAGATCGGCGTTCGTCGGCACCGCGTGCACCTGGCGCGGCTCACGCGCGGCGGGCTGCACGTCGAGCGCGACCTGAGCCGCCTCCCCCGCGGCGATGCCGGCCTCGACGACCGCGTCATCGGCGGCGCGGACGGCGGGATCGATCCGGGCGACGTTCGCGGAGATCCGGCGGTAGGGCAGCTCGACGGGAGGCGGCGGTCCGCGGCGGGCGGGCTTCAGACGGCCCAGCAGCGAGCGCGATGCGCCGCGCGGCCCGTTGCTGCGCACGGTGAGCGCGTTGTCGGCGCCCTCGCGGATCCAGCCCTCGTTCGCGGCGCGCGCGGTGCACAGCTCGCAGACCATCCGACGCGACCCGCCGGCGATGAACGCGTCGGCGTGCTCGCCGCGCAGCAGGGTCCGCCCGCAGACGCCGCAGGCGACGACAGCCCGCGACGTGGTGATCGACTTGCGCTCCATGCCCGGTCAGCGTACCGGCCGCGCCGCGCTCCGTCCTCCCTCCCCCTGCTGCGCGCCGGGCGGGCCGACGTTCTCGGCGAGCCAGCCGACGAGCGGGCGCGCGCCGTCGAGCTCGGCGCGGATCAGCTCGCGGCAACGCTGCTCGTGCAGCCAGGGCTCGAGCCCGTGCCGGGCGAACACGGTGATGTTCTTCAGGCGCAGCCGCTCGACGCGCGGATGGTCCGGCGGGTAGCCGCGCGGCGCGCGCTTGAGGACGGGGTCGACGAGCCTCAGGCCCGCGTCGGCGGCGGTCGCGATCGCGCGCTCGAAGCCGCGCGCGCGGCGTTCGTCGTCGATCGCGGCGCGGAAGCGCTCGAGCTGGTCGGACGCCGGGTGGTGCAGCCCGGCGCCGACGAGCAGGCCGTCGAGCGACAGCTCGACGTAGTAGCCGCCCGCGCCGGCGTAGCCGATCGCGATCCCGAGCTGCTCCTTGATCGGCGGGCGCTGATGGAAGCGCGCGTCGTTGTAGGGCCGGAAGAAGCGCGCCGCGCCGAGCTGCGCAAGGCTGTCGGCGAGCTCGCGGCCGGGCGCGACGAGGTGCTCGTCGTAGCGCGCCCGGTTGGCCTTGAACCAGTCGCGATCGTTGTTGTCCTCGAGCTCGCGCAGGAACTCGAGCGCTGCCGGCGGCCACATCGCGCGACCTACGCGCTCACGGTCTCCTCCGCCGTCGCCTGCTCGACGATCTTCTGCTGCAGGTGCGCCGGCACCTCCTCGTAGCGCGCGAACTCCATCGTGTAGTCGCCCTGGCCGCCGGTCAGCGAGCGCAGGTCGGGCGCGTAGGTGAGCATCTCCGCCATCGGCACCTCGGCCTTGACCTCGGTCAGGCCACCGCCGACGGAGTCCATCCCCTGCGGCCGTCCGCGGCGCGAGTTGAGGTCGCCGATGACGTCGCCGACGGATTCCTCGGGGATCGACAGCGTGACGAGCATGATCGGCTCCAGCAGCGCCGGCGAGGCGTTGCTCATCGCCTCGCGCATCGCGATCGAGCCGGCGAGCTTGAACGCCATCTCCGACGAGTCGACCGTGTGGTAGCTGCCGTCGAAGACCGTCACGGCGATGTCCTTGACCGGGCAGCCGGCGATCGGGCCCGACTGCATCGCCTCGATCACGCCCTTCTCGACGGCCGGGATGAACGAGGTCGGGATCACGCCGCCCTTGATGCGGTTGATGAACTGAAAGCCCGCGCCGGGCTCGCGCGGCTCGATCTCGATGTGGCAGTCGCCGAACTGGCCGCGCCCGCCGGACTGCTTCTTGTGGCGTCCGTGCGCCTTCGCCGGCTTGCGGATCGTCTCCATGTACGGCACGCGCGGCGGCTTCAGCGTGACCTCGGCGCCGAAGCGCTCCTTGAGACGGTCGATGATCACCTCGACGTGCATCTGCGAGAGCCCGGCGATGATCTGGTCGCCCGTCTGCGTGTCGCGGTGCAGGTCGATCGTCGGGTCCTCCTCCTGCAGGCGGCGCAGCGACGTGTAGACCTTGTCCTCGTCGCCGTGGGCCTCCATCGCGAACGCCATGACAGGCGCCGGCAGCTCGATCTGCGGCATCGAGATCGGCTCGTCGCGCTCGGCCAGCCAGTCGCCGGCGCGCGTGTCCTTGAGCTTGGCGACGGCGCCGATGTCGCCCGGGCCGAACTCGTCGGCGTGACCGGAGTCCTTGCCGCTGAAGACGAGCAGCTGCCCGACGCGCTCCTTGTTGTGGCTCGTCGTGTTCATGACGTGGCTGTCGTGGCGCATGACGCCCTGGTAGACGCGGAAGAGGTTGATGCGGCCCGCGAACGGGTCGGCGCGCGTCTTGAAGACGTACGCGTACAGGGGCGCCTCGTCGTCGGCCTCGAGCGTGATCTCCGGCAGCTCCAGCGAGCCGTGCTTGACGGGCGACGGAAGGTCCTCGACGATCGCGTCGAGCAGGCGGTTCGTGCCGAGGTTGCGCGTCGCGACGCCGCAGACGACCGGGAACAGCAGGCCGTGGTTCGTGCCCTCCTTGAGGACCGTGACGATCTCCTCGTGGGCGATCTCCTCGCCCTCGAGGTAGCGCTCCATGAGCGAGTCTGAGACCTCGCAGATCTCGTCCATCATCATCTCGCGGTACTCCTCCGCGAGCTCCTGCAGGTCGGCGGGGATGTCGATCTCGGTGCAGTTGTCGCGCCCGTTGCCGCTGTAGCGGTAGGCCTGCATGTCGACGAGGTCGACGACGCCGTTGATGTCGTGCTCGGAGCCGATCGGGATCTCGGTCGCGACGACGTGTGCGCCGAAGGCGTCCTTCAGCGACTCGAGCGCACGGAAGAAGTCGGCGCGCTCGCGGTCGAGCATGTTTACGAAGACCATCCGCGCGAGGTCGAGCTCCTCGGCGCGCGCCCACAGGCGGCGGGTCGAGACCTCGACGCCCATGACGCCGTTGACGACGAAGATCGCCGACTCGCTCACGCGCATCGCGCCGAGCGCGTCTGCGACGAAGCTCGGCTCGCCGGGCGTGTCGATGAGGTTGATCTTGCGGCCGTCCCATTCGAACGAGCTGAGCGCCAGCGAGATCGACAGCTTGCGCGCCTGCTCGTCGGGCTCGGAGTCCGAGGCCGTCGTCCCGTCGAGCACGGAGCCCAAGCGGGTCGTCGCCCCGGCCTCGAAGAGCAGCGCCTCATGCAGCGACGTCTTTCCGCAGCCGCGATGGCCGATCAAAGCTACGTTGCGGATGCGGTCAGCAGGCTTGTGCATGCGCGGCTCCTCTCCTCGGGGATCGCGCGATGCTAGTCGCTCAACTTAAATCTGGCGACAGGAAGCGGCGGCGTCAGTCGTCGGCGAGGTTCTCGTCCGACATGCGCCCGCGCAGGCGCAGGACGGCCTTCGTGTGCAGCTGGGAAACGCGCGACTCCGTGACGCCCAGGACCTCGCCGATCTCGCGCAGCGTCAGGTTCTCGTAGTAGTACAGGGCGACGACGAGCTTCTCGCGCTCGGGCAGCCGCGCGATCGCATCGGCGATGCGGTCCTTGAGGTCGGTCGCGTCCATCACCTGCGCCGGATCCGGCGCGCCGGGGTCGTGCAGCGTGTCGAGCAGCGAGACCTGGTCGCCGGATGCGTCGGACACCGTCCACATCTCGTCGAGCGCGGCGATCGTCGAGTTGGAGATCTGCAGCAGCGCGTCCTGAAAGTCCGAGACGGTCATGTCGAGCTCGCCGGCCATCTCGTCGTCGGTCGGCGCACGCTGAAGCTTGTGCTCGAGCCGTGTGTTCGCCTGCTCGATCGCGCGGGCACGGGCACGCACCGAGCGCGGAACCCAGTCCAGCGAGCGCAGCTCGTCGATGATCGCGCCCTTGATGCGGGTGATCGCGTAGGTCTCGAACTTGATCTCGCGCTCGGGCTCGAAGCGCGAGATCGCCGAGATCAGCCCCCCGAGACCGTAGGAGATGAGGTCCGCCTCCTCGACGTGCGCGGGCAGGCCGGACGCCATCCGGCCGGCGACGTACTTGACGAGCGGGGAGTAGGCGACGACGAGCCGTTCGCGCGCGCGAGTGTCTCCATCGCGCTTGTATTGGCGCCACAGATCCTTCAGCTCGACGGATTTGACGTTGGTTTCCATTCCCCTAGTGCTTCGTCTCGTGGCTGGCGGCCGGAAAGGGTGGTCGCCGGCGCCGATCCAGCAAGATCTGATCCCGCCCTCCCAGGAAGGTGTGCCTCTGGCACATCGACGACCGAGGACGCAGCTGGTCGGTGATCGACGGCCTCCATTTCCGGTTGGTGGTCATGAGACGAAGCACTAGGCCCTCGGATGGGACCGCGCGTAGGCACCCTTCAGGCGTCTCGACTCTACCCGAGTGTAGATCTGGGTCGTCGATACCGAGGCGTGGCCGAGCAGCTCCTGGATCGAGCGCAGGTCCGCACCGCCCTCGAGCAGATGGGTCGCAAACGAGTGCCGCAGAGCGTGCGGATGCACGCCGCCCTGAACCGACGCGTTGCGCGCCCACAACCGCAGCCGGCGGCGAATGTCCGACGTCGAGAGGCGGCGACCGGACTTCGAGAGAAACAGCGCGGGCTCGTCGCGCTCCTGCGCGAGCGCGCCGCGGGCGCGCTCGAGGTAGCGCGCGAGCGCCCGTAGCGCGGGCTCGCCGGCGGGAACGAAGCGCGTCTTCGCGCCCTTGCCCTCGATGCGCAGCTCCTCGGCGTCGAAATCGACCGAGGCGAGGTCGAGCGAGACGAGCTCCTCGGCCCGCAGCCCGCTCGCGTACGCGATCTCGAACAGCGCGCGGTCGCGTAGCTCGAGCGGCGTCGACGCCGGGATGCGATCGAGCAGGCGGCTGATCTCCTCGGGCGCAAGCACGTGCGGCAGCGACTTGGCGCGCTTCGGCGCGGCCAGCAGATCGGCCGGGTTGGCGTCGATCTCGCCGTGCTCGCGGAGCGTCTCGTAGAACGACCGCAGGGCCGCGAGCTTGCGGGCGACGGTCGCGGGCGCCGAGCGGCGCTCCGACAGCGCGGCGGCGTAGCGCCGCAGCAGGCGGTGCGTCACGGCGGTCGGCTCGACGCGCTGCCAGCTCGCCCAGGCGGCGAACTGGCGCAGGTCGGCGGCGTACGCGCTGCGCGTCTTCTCGGCGGCCCCGCGGCGGCGCAGGTCCTCGTCGAAGCGCACGAGGGCGACGCGCCAGTCCGCGCTAGCCTCGGGCTCGATGGGCGTCTTCTTCATCGACACGGCTCAGGGAACCGTCGCGACCGAGCGCCAGCTCGTCGCAGCCGGGATCGGCTCGGCGATCGACGGCCCGCCGCGGCCGTGGTTGCGCATCCAAGGGACGGGCGACGCCACGATGATGTGGTACGCGGTCATGCGCAAGCAGGAGCGAGGCATCTTCATCGGCACGCTGGTCATTCGACACTCGCCGCACCATGCCCTGCTGCTGGAGTCCGGCTGGGAGGAGATCCCGGTCGGGCAGATCGGGCTCCAGCGGTCGTCCCCGGCGACGGCTAGTGGATGAAGATCGGGGTGCCGATCGGCACCTCGTCGTAGAGCTTCTCGACGTCCTCGATGAGCATCCGGATGCAGCCGTGCGAGGCGTTTGAGCCGATCGACGAGCGCGCGTCGGTGCCGTGCACGCCGACGCCGTCGTAGACGCCGAGCCAGCGTGCCTTGATCGGGTTGTCGGGCGCTCCACCGGGGATCACCTTGCCCGCCAGATCGCCGGCCCAGTCGGAGTTGGGGACGTGCCAAGCGGGGTTCTTGGCCTTGTTCTGGACCTTGTACAGGCCGGCCGGCGTCTCCAGCCCGACCTTCCCTACGGCGATCGGATAGACCTTCGCGGGCTTGAGGTCCTTGAACAGGCTGAGCCGGAAGTGGCCGCGATCGACGGTCAGCACGACCGGATATTGCGCGGCCAGCTCCTCGCCGGTGACCTTCGGCTGGACGATCTTGATCGGCGCGTTCAACGTGCGCGCAGCGCCGGCCGACACGAGCGTCCGCTCGACGGTGGCACGCAGCGCCGCGGCGTCGATCGTGCGGCCGATCTGTGCCGGGCGGATCGTGAGCCTGTTGGGCGCGAAGTTGACCTTGGCGTCCAGCGCTTCGCGACTTACGGTGACACGCACGCGGTCGACGATGCGCTGAACCGCGGGCCGTGAGTACTGGATCTGCGGCGGGACCCTCGCGCCGACCTCGCTGCCGCTGATCGCGCGCCACGTGCGCGCCAGGACGCCGCCGCGACGGCCACGCTCGATCGCGTCGCTGACCATCGCGTCGATGTTGGCGCTGATGCGTGCCTCGCGGGGACTGAGCGCGAACGTCGAGTCCGCCGCATTGATCACGAGCGGGGCGTTGAGCGGCGCCAGCAGTCGCGAGCGCAGGCGCAGGCGGGCCTCGCTACGGGTCAGCCCGCTGATGTCGACCGAGCCGACCCGGACGCCCTTGGCGACGACGTCGCCGCGGCTCGCGTCCCACGCGAACATGCCCGCGGTCCCGACGACGAGGACGGCAACGACTACGGCAAGGAGCGGGATGAGTTTGGGTGGCATGGCCTTTGGGGTCCTTCTCTGCGGCGCGCGGGACGGATCACTGTACGCCAGCACTTCGCGGCAGAGTGACCCTTGCAGGCTTTCTTGCCAGGCTAGGGGCGAACCCTGGCGCGCCGCCGCAAGAGCGGGTCGAGGCGGGCCGCGAGGCCGCGCCAATCCGCCGCGCAGATGACGTCCTCCTCATCGCAGAGCTCGCGATTCCAGGGGTGCGCGATCGTCGCGACGAGCATCCCGTGCTCGATCGCGCGCGCGAGGTTGACCGGGCTGTCGTCGATCAGCAGCTCGACCCCGAGCTCGACGCAGCGGCCGACCTTGTCGTCGGAGCAGTGCAGGTCGTCGTAGGACAAGCCGATCTGCTCCAGCCAGCGTGCGGTCGGCTCGAGCGCACCCGCCTCGCGGTGGCTGGTGACGTGGATGAAGTGCCCGTCGCCGCGCCAGCGCCCGACGGTCTCGACCGCGTCGGGGTACGGCTCGCCGGCGAGGATCGCCTTCTCGCAGTGGGTCTCCTCGATGCACAGCCGCAGCTGGTCGCTGCGCAGGCGCGTGATGCCCCAGTCCAGCTGCTCGTCGTAGGGAAGCTCGATCCCGAAGCGCCGCAACGCGGCAGCCGACAGGCGATCCCAGTAGTGATGCAGCGTGGAGTCGATGTCGATCGCGATGCGCATGCGGCGGGCCTGCGACCTAGACGCGACGAGCGCGACGTCCAGGTCACGTCCGTCAGCGGGTAGACCGGTCGACCGTGATCCGTATCGGCTGCAGCGGCTGGAACTACGCCGACTGGCGCGAGCGCTTCTACCCGAAGGGCCTGCCTGCTGCGCGCTGGCTGGAGCACTACGCGAGCGTGTTCGACACCGTCGAGGTCAACACGACCTTCTACCGCCTCGCGCGGCGCTCGAGCGTGGAGCGCTGGGTGGCAGCAGACGCCGCCCGGCTTCTGCTTCGCGGTGAAGGCGTCCCGCTACCTGACCCACGTGAAGCGGCTACAGGACATGCAGCGCGGCGTCGAGCGCCTGCTCGCGCCGCTCGAGCCGCTGAGCGAGGCCGGGCGGCTGGGGCCGATGCTGTGGCAGCTGCCGGCGAACTTCCGGCGCGACGACGAGCGCCTGGCGTTCGCGCTCGAGCACCTTCCGGCCGGCAGGCACACGTTCGAGTTCCGTCATCCGTCGTGGTTCTGCGCTCCCGTCTACGAGCTGCTGCGCGCGCGCAACGTCGCGCTGACGATCGCCGACCGGCCGGGGCTCTCGTTTCAGTCCCACGAGATCACCGCGGACTTCGCGTACGTGCGCCTGCACCACGGGCACCGTGGCAGGCGCGGAAACTACTCGCAGTCGGAGCTCGAGGAGTGGGCGCAGCGGATCGCGCCGTGGGCGCGCACGATGGACGTCTTCGCCTACTTCAACAACGACTGGGAAGCGTTCGCGCCGCGCAACGCGCTGCAGCTGCGCCGCCTGCTCGCTCTCGCCTCCCATCCAGGGTAGAGACGTTTCAATCGACGTCCAGAGCGCGGTTGGCCGCCAGCCACCGCGCAGCGCGCTCGCGCCGCGCGGCCCGGCTCGAGCTCAGGTGATGGCGCCGATCGACGCGCTCGAGACGAGCTTGGCGTACTTGCCCAGGACGCCGCCGAGCTCGGCGTTGTCGTCGGCGTCGTAGGCGGCGACGCGCTCGGCGATCGTCGCATCGTCGAGCGCGACGTCGAGGCGCCGGGCATCGACGTCGATCGTGATCTCGTCGCCGTCCTGGACGGCGGCGATCGGTCCGCCGCGCACCGACTCGGGCGCGACGTGACCGGCCATGAAGCCATGCGTGGCGCCGCTGAAGCGGCCGTCGGTGAGCAGCGCCACATGCTCGCCCATGCCTTGGCCGTTGAGCGCCGCGGTGACGGCGAGCATCTCGCGCATGCCGGGGCCGCCGGCGGGCCCCTCGTCGCGGATGACGATCACGTCGCCCTTCTCGATCGTGCCCGCGACGACCGCCGCCATCGCGGCCTCCTCGCCTTCGAACACGCGCGCCGGGCCCTTGTGGAGGCGGCGCTCGTGCCCGGAGAGCTTGACGACGCAGCCGTCCGGCGAGAGGTTGCCGCGCAGGATCGCGAGGCCGCCGGTCGCCTTGATCGGGTCGTCGAGTGGGCGCACGACGCGCTGGCCCTCGGTCTCGCTCGCGTCGCGGGCGTGCTCGCCGATCGTGCGGCCGGTGACGGTGATCGCGTGCTCGTGCAGCAGGCCGGCGTCGAGCAGGCGCTTGGCGACGAGTTCGATGCCGCCGGCCTCGTAGAGGTCCTTGGCGACGTACTTGCCGCCCGGCTTGAGGTCGCACAGCAGCGGCGTGTTCTCGGAGATGCGGTCGAAATCGTCGATGTCGAGCTCGACGCCGGCCTCGCGCGCGACGGCGAGCAGGTGCAGCACGCCGTTCGTCGAGCCGCCCGACGTCGCGATCGCGGCGATCGCGTTCTCGAGCGAGTCCTTCGTGATGATGTCGCGCGGCCGCAGTCCGCGCTCGAGTACGTCCATCATGAGCTGGCCGGCCGCGATCGCGACGTCGGCCTTGCTGGCGTGCTCGGCCGGCACCATCGCCGATCCCATCGGGCTGATGCCGAGGATCTCGAAGGCCATCGCCATCGTGTTGGCGGTGAACTGGCCGCCGCAGGCGCCGGCACCGGGGCTGGCGACGAGCTCGAGCTCGGCGAGGTCCTCGTCGCTGATCGTCCCCGCCGCGTGAGCGCCGACGGCCTCGAAGACGTCCTGGATCGTCACGTCGTTGCCGCGGTAGCGCCCCGGCGCGATCGAGCCGCCGTAGAGCATCACGCCGGGCAGGTTGAGGCGGGCGAGCGCCATGACCGTGCCGGGGATCGTCTTGTCGCACGCGCTGAGCGCGATGACCCCGTCGAACAGGTGGCCGCGGGCGACGAGCTCGATCGAGTCCGCGATCACCTCGCGCGAGACGAGGCTCGTCTTCATCCCGCTCGTGCCCATCGTGATGCCGTCGGAGATCGCGATCGTGTTGAGCTCCATCGGCGTGCCGCCGGCCAGACGGATGCCCTCCTTGACCTTGGCGGCAAGCGCGCGCAGGTGGAAGTTGCAGGGCATCGTCTCGATCCACGTCGAAGCCACGCCGATGATCGGCCGGCTCATCGCCTCTTCGTCGAAGCCGATGCCGTTCAGGTAGGCGCGGGCCGGCGCGCGGGCCGCGCCCTCTGTGAGGGCACGTGAGTTGTGCTTTGGATCGAGCTTGGTGGTCGTGCTCACGGGGCGGGAACACTACCCGCGCCGCGGCGCTGGTCGCGAAGCCGCGCCTGCTCCCACTGGCCCAGACGCCAGAGGTCGCGCTTGATCTGCCGGGGATCGACCTGGCGACCGGGAAGATGCATGTTCGCGCTCGCGATGATGCGGCGCTCGTCGCCCGTCAGCGCCATCCACTTGGCGAGCACGTCATCGGAGTCGGGCAGGCGAACCGAGCCGAACGGGCGCGTGTCATCGGGGAACGTCACGCAGTACTCGCTCAGCAGGCGCCGCGTCTGCGGCAGGTAGGCGACGATCGGCTTGTGCGGGTAGATCAGATACGCGTACGTCGTGCCGTGTGCGTCGCGCTCGCCGAACGGCCCTTCGGAGAGGCCGCCCCAGACCCGGATGAAGCCCAGGTCGCGGTACATCGCCCACTCCTCCTCGTTGACGCACGACTGCAGCAGCGCCCGCGCGCGCTGCTCGGCGCGCCGCTCACGGCCCGGGTCATAGCCCTCGACCTCGACGAGCGCGCGGCGCGCGCGCCAGCGCGAGATCCGCTCGGCGGCGATCGGCCAGCCGACCTCCCAGGCGAGCACGAGCACGACGATCAGGCTTGCGCTGATCGCGAGCAGCATGAGCGCTAGCGCCCGCCCGCCGCGCGCGGAAAGAAGATCACGCGGTCGGCGTCCTGCGGGACGTCATCGAAGCTCGACACCATCTGCGCCTCGCGACGCCCGCCGACTCCGGCGCGCGGAACGGCCGCCCACATGCCGGCATCGAGCTGGGCGCGAAACGCCGCGACGAGCTCGTCGTGCTCCTCGGGGACCTCGACGTCCCCCTCGGCGATGAGGACCTCCCCATGCCCCGGCTTCATCCGCAGGAATCGCACCGCGGGCGATTATGGCAAAGCCATGCAAGGACGACGACGGCGTCGCGAGCGAGCTCTCAATCCTGGCGCGCGAGGCCAAACACATCGACCGGCCCGGCGCCGGCACCGAGCTCACGCAGCCCGTCGCGGACCGCGGCTCCCGCGATCGCGCGCGCGTGCCGCGCCGCGGTGAGCGGGTCGTCGCCCAGCGCCAGGCGCGCCGCGAGCGTCGACGAGTGCGTGCAGCCCGAGCCGTGCGCGGCCCCGTCGGGGTGGCGTTCGCCGGGCAGTTCGGTGAGCGTGGCGCCGTCGTAGAAGAGGTCGCTAGCGCTGTCGCGGTGCCCGCCGGTGACGACGACGTTGCGGGCCCCGAGCGCGTGCAGCGCGCGGACGAGCTCGATCCCGTCGAGCTGCTCGTCGTCGCACAGCGCCCGCGCCTCGGCGAGGTTCGGCGTGATGACGGTGGCACGCGCGACGATGAGCGCGCGCAGCGCCTCGACGGCGTCGAGCGGGAGCAGGCGTGCCCCCGACTCGGCGACCATGACGGGGTCGTGGACGATCGGCGTGCCCTCCGGGAGCTCGTCGAGCGCCCGCGCAACGGTCTCGATCGTGGCGACATCGCCGAGCATCCCGATCTTGACGACGTCGATGCCGAGATCGTCCGCGACCGCACGGATCTGGCCCGCGATGATCTTGCGATCGACCGGCTGCACGGCCGACACCACCACTGTGTTCTGCACCGTGATCGCCGTGATCGCCGTCGTCCCGTGCACGCCCGCGCACGCGAAGGCCTTGAGATCGGCCTGGATCCCGGCGCCGCCGCCGGAATCCGAGCCGGCGATCGAGAGGGCGACGGGAACGCGGCGGGCGGGCACGCGCTCGAGGATAGGCGCGCGCCGCGTTCGTGCGTCGGCGGTCTACAGGGCGCGGACATAGCGCCCTCCCGGCGCGCGCCGCAGGAACCCCAGCAGCTCAAGCTCGGCAAGCCCCGCGAGCGCGTGCTGCGCCTCGTCCGGTGACGCCGCGAGGGCCGAGACCGTGTCCCGGCCGTCCTCGACGCGGCGCAGCAGGTTGCGCAGCCGCGGCTCCAGCCCGTCCGCCGCGCGAGCCGTCCGCACGCTGGCGACGCCGATTCCCAGCACCTCGTCGAGTGCGTCCTGCGCGTCTCTGATGACGAGCGCGCCGTCGCGCAGCAGCGCGTTCGAGCCCGCATGGCGCGGCGCGGTGACGGGTCCCGGCACGGCGCCCACCGCCCGGCCCAGCTCCTGCGCGAGGTCCGCGGTGATCAGCGACCCCGAGCGCTCGGTCGCCTCGACGACGATCGTCAGCGACGCGAGCCCGGCGATCGTCCGGTTGCGTGCTGGAAAGCACCAGCGAAACGGCGTGAACCCCGGCGGCATCTCGGAGATCGCGGCCTGCGTGCGCACGAGCTCGCGGTGCAACCGGCGCTTGCTCGCGGGATAGGGGACGTCGGCGCCGCCCGCGAGCACGGTGAGCGTCGGCCCGCCCGCCTCGAGCGCACCGGCGTGCGCGGCCGAATCGATGCCAAGCGCCATCCCGCTGATCACCGTGACGCCGGCGGCCGCCAGCCCGCGGCCGAGCCCGCGCGCGACCTCCAGGCCCTCGACGCCCGCGCGTCGCGCGCCGACGACCGCGGCGGCGGGCGCGTCTGGAGCAGCGAGCGCGCTCAGTCGCTCGGGCTCACCGGCGACATGGAGTACCGCGGGCGCATCCTCGGCCTCCAACAGCCGCGACGGGTAGCCGTCGTCGTGACGACAGATCGCAGCGATCGCCGACGCCGTCAGGTGCTCACGGGCGCGGACCGGATCGAACGCCTCGTGCGCGCGCTCGATCGTCGCGCGGCGATCTCCGCCGAGCGCCGCGATCAGATCCTCGTCGGTCAAGGCGAGCAGCTTGCGGAGCTTGTGCCGTTCGCGCCGCGTGCGTTCGACGTGCGGCGCGAGGCGGGCGACGAGCGCGGTGCGACGCAGGCAGGCGTCGCAGGCAGTCATGCCGCCACCGCGCCGTCGAGTGCCCCCTCGCGCCGCAGACCGAGCGCCTCGTTGACGTGCGTGGCGCGCACGCGCGCGCTGGCGTCGAGGTCGGCAAGCGTTCGCGCCACACGCAGGATGCGTCCGTGCCCGCGCGCGCTGAGCGCGCCTTCCTCGTAGGCCCGGCGCAGCGCCTTCATGGCGGCGCTGTCCGCCCGCACGAGCTCGCGCACGAGGCGGGGCGTGAGCTCGGCGTTCGTCGTCAACCCCGTGCCCGCCAGCCGATGTGCCTGACGCTCGCGGGCATCGAGGACCTCCCCACGCAGCTTCGTGGAGCGAGTGGCGACCGCGCGCTCGAGTTCGGCGGCGGCGGGCCGCTGCATGTCGATCAGCAGGTCGATACGGTCGAGCAGCGGACCGCTGAGCTTGCGGCGGTGGCGCGCGACGTCGGCCTCCGTGCAACGGCAGCGCTTGTCGCCCGCGAACCCGCACGGGCATGGGTTCGTCGAGGCGAGCAGCTGAAACCGCGTCGGAAACAGCACGCCGCACTGGCCGCGAACGATCGTCACGACACCGTCCTCGAGCGGTTGGCGCAGCGCCTCCAGCGCGGCGCGGCTGAACTCCGACAGCTCGTCGAGGAACAGGACCCCGAGATGCGCCAGCGTCGCCTCGCCGGGCCGCGGCACGGAGCCGCCACCGACGAGTCCGGCGGGCGAGATCGTGTGATGCGGGGCTCGGAACGGCCGCTGACGGACGAGCTCGTCGCCGATCTGTAGGCCAGCGATGCTGTGGATGCGCGTCACGGTTATCGCCTCGTCGCGCGTCAGCGGCGGGAGGATCGAGGTCGCCCGCCGAGCGAGCATCGTCTTGCCGGTGCCGGGCGGGCCGGACAGCAGGAGGTTGTGCGCGCCCGCGGCCGCGACGGTGAGCGCACGGATCGCGCCGGAGTGGCCGCGCACGTCGGCGAGGTCCGCGTCGCCTGCGCGCTCGGCGTGTCGCGCGACCGGGCGCGGCAGGATCGGCGGCGGCTCGCCGCGAAGGATTGCCGCCACCTCCTCGAGGCACGTCACCCCGGCCACCGCGAGCCCGTCGACGAGCGCCGCCTCGCGCGCGCACTCGCGCGGGACGATGAGCCCCGCGATGCCGGCTTCACGCGCGCCTTCCGCGACGCTCAGGACACCGCGACAGTGCCGCAGCTCGCCGCCGAGCGACAGCTCGCCGAATACCGCCCAGCGCTCGAGCTCCGCGGCGGGGAGCTGCTCGGAGGCGACGAGCACGCCGCAGGCGGTAGCGAGGTCGAAGCCGGGCCCGACTTTGCGCAGGTGGGCGGGCGCGAGGTTGACCGTGATGCGCCGCTGCGGGAAGTCGAACCCCGCGTTGATGAGCGCCGTCTGCACGCGCTCGCGCGACTCGCGCACGGCGGCGTCGCCACGCCCGACGATCGTGAACGCCGGCAGGCCACGGCGCACGTCGACCTCGACGGTGATCCGCCGCGACGAGAGGCCGTCGATCGCAAAGGTCGTCACATGGGCCAGCATCGCGACGGACCGTAGGCGCGATCGCGTGCCGCCGCAGCATGGCTTCGTAACGATTCTGCGCAGGCTCCGCACCAGCTTCGCGGACGCGGAAGGACGGCACGAATCCTGCGCGAAGTTGTCGCGATCACGTGCTGAAACGGCACCTCGCCACACGTAGCGTGGCCGGGCGATGGTCATCGATCTTCGTCACCACCTCGGCCGCGTCGGCGAGCGCCTGGCGCGCGAGCACCTCGAGCGCCTCGGCTACCGCGTCATCGCCGCCAACTACCGCACGCGCTTCGGCGAGCTTGACCTGATCGTCTGCGACGACTCACGAATCGTATTCGTCGAGGTGAAGACGCGCCGCGACGGCGCGCTCGAGTCATCCGTTCAGGCGATCACGCCGACGAAGCAGCGGCGCGTGCGCGCGATGGCCGCGGCCTGGCTGGTCGAGGCTCGCGAGCGGCCGCGCTCGAGCGAGTTGCGCTTCGACGTCGTCGGCGTGACGGTCGATCGCAACGGGCGGCTCACGCGGCTCGACCACCTCGAGGGGGCGTTTTGAGCGCGCCGGCGAGCCGACTACAGCGCGAGCTGCTGATACGCGGTCGACTGAAAGCTCAGGCGATGAAGCGGCGATACGCCGAGCCGCTGGATCGCTTCGCGGTGCTCCGGCGTCGAGTAGCCGACGTGGGTCGCGAACTCCCAGCCCGGATGCAGCTGGTCGGCGCGGCGCATGTAGCGGTCGCGGGTGACCTTGGCGACGATCGAGGCTGCGGCGATCGCGGCCGATGTCGCGTCGCCCTCGATGATCGCGCGCTGCTCATAGCCGAGGTCGCGCACCGGGAAACCGTCGGACAGGCAGATGCAGCCCGGCCGCGCGACTGCGCGGAGGGCGTCGTGGAGCGCGGCGAGGTTCGTCTTGTGCAGCCCGCGGGCGTCGATCGTACGCGCGGAGCGCGAGACGATGCAGACCTTCACCGCGGTGCGCATGACGATCGGAAAGAGCTCCTCGCGGACCTCGTGGGTGTGCTGCTTGGAGTCGTTGAGGCGACTCAGCGCGCGCAGCTCCCGCGTCGTGAGCGCCTCGATGTCGAACAGCACGCCGGCGGCGACGAGCGGACCCGCGAGACAGCCGCGCCCGGCCTCGTCGGCGCCCGCGACCCACCGGACGCCGAGCCGGCGATCGAAGGCGAACAGGCGACGACCGCTCGAGCGCTTGCGCGCGGTCCGCTTGCGGCGGGCGCGGGCCGCGGCGTCCGCCGCGGTGCCCGAGAGGGCGCGCGTGGGCGGGATCTCGATCGCCGCGGGCAGCGCTGGGTGCTGGATCTCGGCGGCGGCTGTCGTCAGGGGCTCCACGCGTGGCGCCCATCATGAAGCAGAGGGCGGGCGGAACCGTGTACGGGTTCCCGCGGGTCCGGCCGGTGGGCCATCGCGGAACGTGGAACGTCTGCAGCCGGCGCGCTACAGCAGGCCGACGCGGCGCGGCGGCCAGTACGTCGCGAAGGCGTTGCCGATGATCCAGTCGCGCGGCACCGGACCCCAGAAGCGGCTGTCATCGGACGCGCCGCGGTTGTCGCCCATCATGAAGTAGTGGTCCTTCGGGATCGTGATCGGCGTCGACAGGTTGCATCCCTCGCCGCCGCCGCAGGGTCGGATGAAGGGCTCGTCCTGGCGAACCCCGTTCCGCACGACGTGCCCGTTGTCGATCGTGATCTTGTCGCCGGGGCCGGCGACGATCCGCTTGATGAAGTTCACGTCGGCCTTCTGCGGCGTCGGGCGAGGACACGGCTGGTTGCGCTTGCGAGGCGCCCCGCACTCCTTGCCGTTCTCGGCGCCGGAAGGCGGATGGAAGACCGTGACGTCGCCGAGCGCGGGATCACCGAAGTTGTTGCCGATGCGGTTGACGAGCACCCGCTGACCGATCTCCAGCGTCGGCACCATGGACTCCGACGGGATCCGGTACGGCTTGACGAGAAACGCTTGGATGCCGAGCGCCAGGCCGAGCGCCACCGCGACGATCAGGACGGTCTCGACGAGCGAGTTGCCCCGGCCGCGAGACGATCGGTCTTGCCTCACGTCTTCTTGCCGGACGGGGCCTGTTCGGCCTCGCTCGCGGCAGCGTCCCCGTCTGTCGATGCCTGGTCGGTGTGACCTGCCTCGGCAGTGACTGCCTCGGCGATGACCTCGTCGGCCACGGCGCCCTCGGCGTCAACGGCCTCCGGCTCGGCGGCGGCAGCGGCCTCGAGCTCTGCGACGGGGTCGTGCAGGAGTCCTGCCTCGACGCGCTCTTCCGGACCGGCGTAGCGACGCTCGCGAACGCGGGCGCGCTTGCCGACGCGATCGCGCAGGTAGTAGAGCTTTGCGCGCCGCACGTCGCCGCGGGCGGCGACCTCGATCTTCTCGATCTTCGGCGAATGCACCGGGAACGTGCGCTCTACGCCGACGCCGAAGGATTGCTTGCGCACCGTGAACGTCTCACGCGCACCATGCCCCTGGCGCTTGATGACGACGCCTTCGAAGACCTGCGTGCGCTTGCGGGTGCCCTCGATGACCTGGAAATGGACGCGCAACCGGTCGCCCGCCTGGAAGGAGGGCACACGGCGCAGTTGAGCGCGCTCGAGACGTTCGATGACTGTGGACATGGCGAAGAAAGTGCGCGAGCGGAGGCGAAGAAAGGGCGCGGACGATGAGGGGGCCGCGCCGAAGGCAGGATGATAGCGACGCTCAGGCGTCGCCGGTCGCGTCACGCTCCCGCGCGCGCTCCAGACGCCAGCGGCGGATCTCCTCGTGATGGCCGGAGAGCAGGACGTCGGGCACCTTCCAGCCGCGGTACTCCGCCGGACGCGTGTAGTGGGGGTACTCCGGATGCCCCTCGAGCGCGCTCGAAAACGATTCCTCGAGCGCCGATGCGCTGTGCCCCAAGGCGCCCGGCAGCTTGCGCATGACGGCATCGCAGAGAACCATCGCGGCGAGCTCACCGCCGGCCAGCACGTACTCGCCGATCGACACGGCGTCGCTCGCGAAGTGCTCGACGATGCGCTCGTCGAAGCCCTCGTAGCGCCCGCACAGCAGCGTGATGTCCGACTCCTGCGCGAGCTCGTCGACGAGCCGGTCGTCGAGCAGCCGTCCGCCCGGCGTCAGCGCGATGACACGCCGCTGGCTGCGCAGGTCGACCGGGTCGGTCCCGCCGTAGTGCGCGCGCAGCGCGGCATCCATGACATCGACGCGCAGGACCATCCCGGCGCCGCCGCCGAACGGCGTGTCGTCGACCTGCCCGCCGCTGAGCGGCGTGTGCTCGCGCAGGTCGAGCGTGCGCAGCTCGTTGCCGGCGGCGAGCGCGTTGGCGACGTGGCGCTGCGTGCGAAACCAGTCGAACCAGTCGGGGAAGAGCGTGACGACGTCGATCCGCATCGAACGCCGGCCTCATCCTTCCTGTTCGACACCGAGGAACGCGGGATCGACGACGATCCGGCGCGCCTGCAGATCGATGCTCAGCACCGCGTCGCCGACCAACGGCACGAGCAGGTCGCCGACCTCGAGCACCTCGCACGACGGCAGCGCGCGCATCGTCTCGACGATGCCGAGCTCGCGGCCGTCGGAGGTCACGATCATGCAGCCCTCGAGATCCTCGGGCCAGTACTCCCCGTCGGGGAGCGGCGGCGCCGCGGCGCGCTCGACGAGCAGCGGCTCGCCGCGCAGCGCCTCCGCGCCGGCGCGATCGCCGATCTCCCGCAGGCGCAGGATCGGCCGGTCCTCGGTGCCGGCGCGGCGCACGATCTCGTGGACGTCGCCGGCGATCGAGACGACGCCGCCGATGCGCAGGAGCACCCCGCGTGGACGGGTCACGTGAAAGGAGCCGTCGAGCCCGTGCGGCCGACCGACCCGGCCGGCGTTCAGGAGCGACATCGAGGCGCCAGCCCCGCCAGACAGGTGATTCCGCGGCCGGCGGCGCGGGTCGTGCAATCAACCATCAGTCGACGATGTCGACGAACACGCGATCGCCCTGCTTGACGGCAGCAGCCTTCATCACGGTCCGCAGCGCGTTCGCGGTCCGGCCGCCACGGCCGATGACCTGGCCGTAGTCGTCTTCGCCGACCGACAGCTCGAGCACGATGCTGCCGTCGTCCTCGTCGAACTGCTCGACGCGGACGGCGTCGGGATCGTCAACGAGCGAGCGGGCGAGGTATTCGAGGAGCTCGTGCACAGGACGGACTGCCCTGTGATCGAACTACGAGATGCCCTGGATGCGCAGCAGCTTGCGCACCTGGTCGGACGGCTGCGCGCCGCGCTCGAGCCAGTGCTGCGCGCGGTCGGCGTCGACGCGGATCGTCGAAGGCTCGGTCTGCGCGTTGTAGTGGCCGATCGTCTCGATCACGCGGCCGTCGCGCGGCGAGCGCGAGTCGGCGACGACGATGCGCCAGATCGGGTCCTTGCGGCCACCGACACGTGTCAGTCTCATTCGAACAGCCATCGGCGAGACAGCCTAGCGACCCTGGCGCATCATGGCCTGCAGGTCGGGCATCTTGCCCTTCCCGAGCTGCTTCATGAGCTTCTGCATCTGGCCGAACTGCTTGACGAGCTGGTTGACGTGCTGGACCGTCGTGCCCGAGCCGCGCGCGATCCGCAGCCGCCGCGATCCCTTGATCAGATCGGGCCGCCGGCGCTCGAGCGGGGTCATCGAGAGGATGATCGCCTCGATCCGGTCGAGCTCGCGCTCGTCGACCTTGACGTTCTTCAGCGCGGCGCCCTGGAAGCCCGGGATCATCCCCAGCAACGACTGCAGCGGGCCCATCCGGCGCATCATCTTCAGCTGCGAGAGAAAGTCCTCGAAGGAGAACTCGTTGCGGCGCAGCTTGCGCTCGAGCTCCTTCGCCTCGTCCTCGTCGATCTGTGCCTCGGCCTTCTCGATGAACGACAGCACGTCGCCCATCCCGAGGATCCGCTGCGCCATCCGGTCGGGGTGGAAGCGCTCGAACTGGTCGAGGTGCTCGCCCGTCGAGGCGAACAGGATCGGCTTGCCGGTGACGGCCTTGACCGACAGCGCGGCGCCGCCGCGGGCATCGCCGTCGAGCTTGGTCATCAGCACGCCGTCGAACGCGACCGCGGCGGCGAACTGCTCGGCGACGTTGACGGCGTCCTGACCGGTCATCGCGTCGACGACGAGCAGGACGGTCGTCGGCTTGACCGCCTTGCGGACCTTGACGAGCTCCTCCATCAGCTTCTCGTCGATGTGCAGGCGCCCCGCCGTGTCGACGATCAGCACGTCCTTGCCGTCGCGCTTGGCCTGGTCGAGCGCCCACTTCGCGATCTCGACGGGATCCTTGTCGGTGCCCTGCTCGTAGACCGTCGCGCCGATCTGGCCGCCGACCTTGACGAGCTGGTCGACCGCCGCCGGGCGGTAGACGTCGCAGGCGGCGAGCGCCACCGACGAGCCGTGCTCCTCTCTGAGGAAGCGCGCGAGCTTCGCCGATGCGGTCGTCTTGCCCGAGCCCTGCAGGCCGGCCATGAGGATCACGGTCGGCGGGCGCGGCGCGAACGCGACCGAGGCCGAGGCGCCGCCCATCAGCGCCGTCAGCTCCTCGTTGACGATCTTCACGACCTGCTGGCCGGGGTTGAGCTTGCCGAGCACGTCGGCGCCGAGGCAGCGCTCCTTGACCGTGTTCGTGAACGACTTGACGACCTTGAAGTTCACGTCGGCCTCGAGCAGCGCGAGGCGGATCTCGCGCATCGCGGCGTTGACGTCGGCCTCGGTCAGCGTCCCGCGCGAGCGGACGTCGGCGAGCGTCGCCTGAAGCTTCTCGGAGAGCGTGTCGAACACGGTCGGGCCAGTCTACGTCGCGTCCGTCAGGCCCTGCGGACGAGCGTGACGCCGTCGCGCACGGTCAGCATGACGTTGACGACCCGCTCGTCGGCCTGCACGTGGTCGTTGAACGCGCGCAGGACGGGGGTCTGCTCGTCCTCGTCGTCGGCGGCCGGGTCCGCGGCGACGCGGCCGCTCCACAGGACGTTGTCGACGACGATCACGCCGCCCTCGGAGAGCTTCGGCAGGACGGCCTCGTAGTAGTCGAGGTAGCCGCCCTTGTCGGCGTCGATGAAGACGAGGTCAAACGGGCCGTCGAGCGTTTCGATCGTCGCCAGCGCCGGCCCCTCGCGCACCTCGATGCGATTGGCCATGCCGGCGTCGGCGATGTGGCGCTCGGCGAAGCGCACGCGTTCGGGATCGAGCTCGCAGCTGATGATCCGCCCGCCCTCGGGCAGCGTCTGCGCCATCGACAGCGCGCTGTAGCCCGAGTACGTCCCGATCTCGAGCACGAGCCGCGGGCGCGCGAGAAAGACGAGGAACTCGAGCAGCCGGCCCTCGACCTCGCCGGTCAGCATCTGCGGCGAGGCCAGCGTGGCGCGCGTCTCCGTCGCGAGCGCCCGCAGGGGCGCGGCAGCCAGCGACGTGTGCGCCTCGGCGTAGGCGTCGACAGCGTCCGAGACGAGCTCTGGGCTCACGCGGACGGCGGCGGCGGCGGGGGCGTCGGCTTGACGGCGCCGGCGATCGCGCCGCCGATGTTGCCGAGCGCCTGGCTGAACTCGCTCGGGATCACGAAGATCTTGTTCGCGTCGCCCTGCGCGAGCTTGGGCAGCATCTGCAGGTACTGGTAGGAGAGCAGCCCCTCGTCGGGCGCGCCGGCATGGATGGCGGCGAAGACCGTGTCGATCGCCTTCGCCTCGCCCTCGGCGCGCAGGATCGCGGCCGTTCGCTGACCCTCCGCGCGCAGCACGGCAGCCTGCTTCTCGCCCTCGGCGTTGAGGATCTGCGACTGCTTGGAGCCCTCGGCGGTGAGGATCGCGGCGCGGCGGTCGCGCTCGGCGCGCATCTGCTTCTCCATCGCCTCCTGGATCGTGGCCGGCGGGTCGATCGCCTTGACCTCGACGCGGTTGACGCGGATCCCCCAACGGCCGGTCGCTTCGTCGAGCACGGTGCGCAGCTGGGAGTTGATCGTGTCGCGGCTCGTCAGCGCCTCCTCCAGGGTCATCCCGCCGATGACGTTGCGCAGCGTCGTGACGGTGAGCTGCTCGATCGCCTGCAGCGGGTTGGCGACCTCGTAGCTGACGGACTTCGCGTCGGTGATCGTGAAGTACAGGACGCTGTCGATCTGGATGCCGACGTTGTCGCCGGTGATGACCCCGGCCGGCTTGAACGTCACGACCTGCTCGCGCAGGTCGATCATGTTGCCGACGCGATCGACGAACGGCACGACGATCGCCAGCCCCGGCGTGAGCGTGCGCTGGTAGCGGCCGAGCCGCTCGACGACGCCCGCGCGCGCCTGCGGGATGATCCGCACGGTCTTCGCCGCGAGCAGCAGCGCGAAGACGGCGATGATGACGAGCACGACCAGTCCGGCTTCCATGCTGGTACCCCCTACGTCTCGCTGACGAGCGCCGTGGCGCCCTTGATCTCGACGACGTGCACGCGCCGTCCGCTCTCGATGACCTCATCGCCGACGTACGGGCGCGCCGACCAGACCTCGCCCTCGAGCTTGACGGCGCCGCCGTTGGCGTCGATGCGCTCGACCACCGTCGCGGTCTTGCCGACGAGCGCGGCGGTGCCCGTGCGCAGCTGCGCCGGCGTGCGCATGTGGCGGCGCGCGATCGGCCGCACGAGCCCGAGCATGAGGCCCGAGCTGACGAGGAAGACGATGACCGCGACGGCCGAGCCGGCGCCGGCGAGATCCGCCGCCGCGCCCAGCAGCGCTCCGACCGCGAACGGCGCGAGGAAGAAGCTCAGCGACATCACCTCGCCTGCCGCCAACGCGACGGCTAGCAGGATCCAGATCAGCCAGGCGTCCACGGTGAACCGACTGTAGCTGGTGTGCGCCCCGGGCTACGCGGGTCCGAGCAGCGCGCGCGCGTAATCGTCGGCGTCAAACGGGCGCAGGTCCTCGAGCGCCTCGCCGATGCCGATCAGCTTGACCGGGATCCCGAGCTCGCCGGCGATCGCGAGCGCGATCCCGCCCTTCGCGGTGCCGTCGAGCTTCGTCAGCACGATCCCGTCGACCGGCACCGCCTCGGAGAAGAGCTTGGCCTGGCGCAGGCCGTTCTGGCCGGTCGTCGCGTCGACGGTCAGCAGCGTCTCGTGCGGGGCGTCCTCGATCTGCTTGGCGATCACGCGACGCACCTTGGCGAGCTCGGCCATCAGGTTGTCCTGCGTGTGCAGGCGTCCCGCGGTGTCGATGATGACGACGTCGGCGCCGAGCTCGCGACCCTGCTTGATCGCCTCGAACGCGACCGAGCCGGGGTCCGAGCCCTCGGGCCCGGTGACGATCTCGCAGCCCGCGCGCTGCGCCCAGCCGGCGAGCTGCTCGACCGCGGCCGCGCGGAACGTGTCGGCGGCGCCGAGCACGACCTTCAAGCCGAGCTCGCGCTGCAGGTGCCAGGCGAGCTTGCCGATCGTCGTCGTCTTGCCGGTCCCGTTGACGCCGACCGCCATGATCACGGTCGGCGTCGCGCGCAGGTCGATGCGATCCTCACCTGTGCGGGCGATCTGCGCGAGCATCTCCGACAGGCGCTGACCGAGCGCCTCGCCGCCGACGATGTCCCCGCTGGCCGCCTCCTGCTCGAGCTCGCCGACGACGCGCGCGGTCGTCGCCGCCCCGACGTCGGCCATGATCAGCGCCTCCTCGAGGCGCTCCCACGTCTCCTCGTCAACGTCGCCGTCGAGCAGCGTCGCCTGGATCTCGGCGCCGAGCGCCTCGCGCGTCTTCGAGAGGTTCGTGCGCAGGCGCTTGAGAAACCCGCGCTTGCGGGCCGGCTCGTCGGCCGCCTCGGGCGCCGCATTCGCGCTGGGCCGAGCGCCGTCGGTGATGAAGAGATCGGACCAGTCGCGCGCCATGGCGATGCGCGACGATAGCGCTCGCGCGGCGCGGCGCGGGATCTAGTGGGCCTTCTAGGCGACGAGCCGGACGGCGGGCGTCGTCTGCTCGGCGCGCGCGATCGCCAGCGCGAGAAATGCCTTGGCGGCGGGCGGCTGGCGCCGGCCCGCGCGCCAGACGAGCGCGACCGGCCACGTGAACGGCTGCGGTCCGATCGGCCGCAGCTCGATCGGCGGGCCCGGCTCCTCGGCGGCCGAGCGCGGGATCACGGCGACGCCCATCCCCTTCGAGACGAGCGCGCGCACGGCGCCCATCTCGGTGCAGATGAAGGCGTTGCGCGGCGTCAGGCCGTGGTCGTCGAGCGTCAGCTCCAGGCGCCGGCGTAGCGCCGAGTTCTCGCGATACGTCACGAGGTCGAGGCCGACGAGCTGCTCGAAGGTGACGTGCTCCTGCGCCGCCAGCGGATGCCCGAGCGGCAGCGTGCAGACGAACTCCTCCTCGGACAGCAGCGTCGCCGCGAACTCGTCGCCGAGCGCGTCGGGATCGACGGCGGTGAAGATCGCGTCGAGCTCGTCGGCGCGGATCTGCGCGAGCAGCTCCTCCTGCGTGCCCTCGACGAAGTGGATCGCGACGCCGGGGTGCTGGGCGTGGAAGTCGGCGATCACGGCGTAGAGGTCGTACAGGCCGGTCGGCCACATGCCCCCGAGGCGCAGGTCCCCGCGCAACAGGCCGGCGATCTCGTCGAGCTCGCCGCGCAGGCCCTCGACCTCGGAGATCACGCGCTGCGCGTAGTCGAGCACGAGCTCACCCTCGGCGGTCAGCTCGACGCTGCGGCTGGAGCGCGTGAAGAGCGTGATGCCGAGCTCGGCCTCGAGCCGGCTGAGCTGCTGCGAGACCGCCGACTGGGCGAGGTGCAGCTCCTCCCCGGCCTTCGTGAACGAGCCGTGGCGGGCGATCGCGACGACCGTGCGGAGGTGTCGGAGTTCCATCCCGACAAGCCTCACACGGAACGATCGAGAAGTCGAAGATCGGTCCGTGGGGTCAGCGATCACGCCGCGCGATAGATGGCGGGAGGTCGGCCTACGCGGCAGCGCGCAATCCCGCCGCGCTAGGCGGCGCCCGCGGCGGTCTCGTCGCGCGGCAGCCGGCGCGAGATGACCTTCGAGACGCCGTCGTCGCCCATCGAGACGCCGTAGAGCGTGTCGGCGGCCTCCATCGTGCGCTTCTGGTGCGTCACGACGATGAACTGCGCGCGGTCGGCGTAGCGCCGCAGCAGCGCGAGGAAGCGGGTGATGTTCGGGTCGTCGAGCGCCGCCTCGACCTCGTCGAGGATGTAGAACGGGCACGGCCTGGCGAGGAAGACCGCGAACAGAAAGCCGATCGCGGTCATCGACTTCTCGCCGCCCGACAGCAGCGTCAGGCGCTTCATCGACTTGCCGGCCGGCGTGATCTCGATCTCGACGCCGAGCAGCTCCTCCTCGTCCCGCCCGCCATCCGCGTCCTGGTCCTCGGCGTCTGCGTCGCCCCCGTCGGCGGCCGCGTCCCCCCCGTCTGCGGGCTGGCCCGCGAAGCCGCTGATGCCGCGCTCCTGCTTGACGAGCCGCAGGCGCCCGCGGCCGCCGGGGAAGAGGTGCGCCGCGAGCTCCTCGAAGTTGCGCGCCGCGGCCTCGAAGGTCGCCTCGAAGGTCTCGTGGATCTGGCGATCGGTGTCGCGGATCAGGGTGCGCAACTCGCGCATCGAGGTCTCGAGATCGCCGCGCTGGGCTTCGAGCTCGGTGACATGGGCGAGCGCCTCGTCGTATTCGTCCTTCGCCAGCGGGTTGACCGGACCGAGCTGCTCGCGGCGGCGTCGCAGCCGCTCGATGCGGTCGAGCAGGGTCCGCTCCTGCTCGAGCTCGAGCGGGTCCTGCGTGGGCTCGGCCGGCAGCCCGAGGCGCTCGGCGAGCACGACGAGCTCATGGTCGGCGTCGGCGCTCTGGTCGCGCGCCTGCTGCGCGCGGACGGCGGCGCTCGTCACGGACTCGCCGCGCTCGCGTAGCAGCGCCTGGATCCGCGCCTCCTCGGCGGCGCATGCTCGCAGCTGACCGGCGATGTCCTCGCCGGCTGCGCGGCCGGCCGCGAGCTCGGCCTCGAGCGCGGCGACGCGCGCCGCGATCGCACTGCAGACCCGCTCGAGCGCGACCGCGAGCCGCTCGGCGCGCGGCGCGAGCTCGCGGTCGGCCGCGATCCGCCCGCGCAGCCGCGCGATCCGCTGCGCGCGCTCGGCGTGCTCGCGCGCGGCGCGCTGCGCGACGCGGCGCTCGGCGGCGAGCTCGCCCTCGATCTGGGCCCGGCGGACCGCCGCGGCGCCCTGCTGCGGGGCGGCGCGGCGCTGCTCGATCAGCCAGTCCGCGCGGCGCGCCTCCTCGCTCGCCGCGGTCAGCGCGCGCGACGCGTCGCGCAGCGTGCGGTCGGCCTGCTCGCGCGCGGCATCGGCAGCGGCGACCTCGGCATCGGCGGGCCCGCCGGCCGAGCGCGCCGCGTGCTCGGCCTGGACGGCGACGTCGCTGGCGGCGATCAGCTTGTCGCGGCGGTTGCGCTCCTCGAGCACGCGCTCCTCGCCGCCCTCGGGCGCCTGGCGCATCTCGCGGTGGCGACCGTGCCAGACGCGCCCGGCGCGGTTGACGGCGATGCCGCTGAAGCCGGCCGGCAGCTGCTCGATCTGATCGACGACCCAGGTGTTCGCGAGCAGGCGCTGGGCGACGGCGAGCACGGGCGGCTCGCCGTCGACGAAGTCCGCGAGATGGCGCGCGCCCGGCGCGGGCGGGTTCGCGGCGCGGGCCGGCCCGGGCGCCAGCGAGTCGATGATCAGGACCCGCCCGCCGTCGGCGGTCGCGGCGTCGAGCAGCTCGCGGCCCGCGCGCACGTGCCCGACGAGCGCCGCGCGCAGCTGACCACCGAGCGCGGCGGCGACCGCGCGCTCGTAGCCGGGGGTGACCTCGAGCGCATCGGCGAGCGAGCGCACGCCGGGCAGACCGGCGCGCTCGGCGGCCGCCGAGCGCGTGCGCAGGAACTGGTTGCAGGCCGCCAGCTCGGCGCCGACCCGCGCCGCCTCGCGGCGCGCGGCCTCGAGCGCGCGGTCGCTCGCGCGGCGCTCGTCGCGGGCGGTCTCCGTCGCCGCGGTCGCGGACGCGAGCAGCGCGCGGGCGGCGTCGACGGCGCGCTGGCCCTGCTCGACGGCGGCGGCCGCCTGCACGCGCGCCTGCCCGAGCGCGATGAGCTCGCGCTCGATCTGCTCGGCGTGCTGCTCGGCGAGCTGCGCGAGCTCGGCCTCCAGCGCGGCGATCCGCTCACCGTCGCCGGCGTTGTCGGCCTCGCCCTCGGCCCGGGCGAGCAGGACGAGCGCGTCGAGCTCAGCGGCGTGGCGCTCGGCGCGCTCGCCGAGGTTCTCGGCCGTCGCCCTGGCGCGCTCGAGGTGCAGCTCGACGCGCTCGCCGGCCGATCGCGCGCGGTACACGCGCTGCGCGAACGCCTCGCGCTGCTCGCTGCGGCGGGCCATCGCCTGCTCGGCCTCCTGGCGGCGCGCGGCGACGGCGTGCAGCGCGGTCTGCGCCTCCTCGCGCGCGCTGCGCGCGGCGCTCGCGACGCTCTCCGCGGCGCGCAGCTCGGCGCCGCGCGCGCGAGCGACGTCGCGGACGAGCTCCCAGCGCGCCTCGAGCGTCTGGCGCTCGAGGCGCTCGTGCAGCTCGGCGGCCTCGGCCTGGCGCTTGAGCGGGCGCAGCCGCGAGCGCGCCTCGCGCTCGACGTCGAGCGCGCGATCGAGGTTGTCCTGCGTGCGCTCGAGCTTGAGCTGTGCGCGGCGGCGGCGCTTGCGGTGCTTGCCGAGCCCGGCGGCCTCTTCGATCAGCAGGCGCCGGTCGCGCGGCTTGGAGGTGACGATCGACTCCACGCGGCCCTGCGAGACGACGGAGTGCATCTCCTTGCCCAGGCCGGTGTCGGACAGCATCTCGAGGACGTCGACGAGCCGGCAGCGGGCGCCGTTGAGGCGGTATTCGCTCTCGCCCGAGCGGTCCAGCCGGCGCAGGATCGAGATCTCGCCGAGCGGCACGTCGACGCCGCCGTCGCCGTTGTCGATCACGATCTCGACCTCGGCGGCGCTGCGCGCCTGCACGCCGCGGCCGCCGCCGAAGATGACGTCGCGCATCGACTGGCCGCGGACGGCGAGCGGCGACTGCTCGCCCATCGCCCACAGGACGGCGTCGGTGATGTTCGACTTGCCCGAGCCGTTGGGGCCGACGACGACCGACACGCCGGGCCCGAAGTCCAGCCGCGTGCGGTAGGGGAACGACTTGAAGCCCTTCAGCGTGACCGACCGCAGGTGCATCTAGATCAGGTCCTCGGCCGCCACGACGGGCTCGGGGTGCAGCGATTCGAGCGCGATCCGTGCGGCCTCCTGCTCGGCATGCTTCTTGGAGCGCCCCGAGCCGCGGCCGACCACCGTGCCGCCGACCGCCGCGACGACCTCGAACGTGCGGTCGTGCGGAGGTCCCTGCTCGGCGGCGATCGTGTACTCGACGGTCTCCGCGCGGCGCGCCAGGCGCTCCTGCAGCGTGGACTTGAAGTCGACCGGGTTGGAGAGCGCGTTGGCGATCTCCGGCTGGAACGCCTCGACGACCGCGGCGGCGGTGCGCTCGTAGCCGCTGTTCAGATAGCAGGCGCCGATCACGGCCTCGATCACCGACGCCAGCACGCGCTCGGTCTCGACGAGCGACTCGGCGCTCTGCCCGATTCCCGCGGGTGCGCACGCGCGCAGCTTGTCGGGCACGCCGAGCCGCTCGGCGACGGCGCGGCAGGAGACGCCCGACACGCTCTGGGCACGGATCTTCGTCAGCCGCCCGGCGCCGAAGCGCTCGGCCTCCAGGCGCGGATACAGGTGCGAGGTGACGGCGAGGCTGAGCACCGAGTCGCCGAGGAACGCCAGCCGCGAGTAGGAGTCGCTGCGGCGCTCGGTCCACGACGCGTGCGTGAAGACTTGCCGGTGCAGATGCTCGGGCAGCTCCTGGAGAAGATCGGTGAGGAGGTTCAGGACTCGGATGGCTCGTGGACAGCGGCGTATTCGAGGGTTCGATCTCGACCGGAGCCGTGCGATGACGTGTTCGAGGACCGAGCGGGGCGGTGACGACACCGGTTCCTCGTACTGGTGGTACGTGGAATCGGTGGCGGTGCCGCATCCGCGACGGTCATCGGGCGCGTCATCGTGCGGGGTCGGCCGAGATCGAACCCAAAACGAAGTCGACCGCCTGGCCGACCGTCGTGATCTTCGCCGCCTGCTCGTCGGTCATCTTGACGCCGAACGAGTCTTCGAGCTCCTGTACGAGCGTGTAGAGATCGAGCGAGTCTGCCTCGAGGTCCACGCGGAAGTTCGTGCCGTCGTCGATCCGCGCCGGATCGACCTCGAGCTCGTCGACGAGATGCGCCTGGACCATCGCGAAGATCTCATCTCGGGTCATTGCGCCGAAACCGTAGACCCGCTCCCGGACATCGCCGTGCCCGGCTTGCGCAGCGCTCCGGCGCGCTCCAGCGCGTCGTGCGTGCGGCCGGTGACGTCGCCCGTGACGCCGCGCGCGGCGAGCAGGATCGCGTGGGCGAACCCGCGGCTCGTGAAGCGCCCGTGCCCGACGACGCCGATCTTGCGCAGTCCCAGCAGGTACGCGCCGCCGGCGATCTCGGGCGAGATCTCGTCGCGGAACGCCTGCAAGGCCGGGCGCATCAGCAGGCCGCCGGCCTTCGCGCGGGTGCTCGACACGGCGGTCTCCTTGAGCAGCGCGATCATCTTGTCCGACACGCCCTCCATGACCTTCAGCGCGACGTTGCCGGTGAACCCGTCGGTGACGACGACGTCGGCGCGGCCCTCGACGAGCGCGTGGCCCTCGATGTTGCCGACGAAGTTCAGGCCGACGGCCGCGACGAGGCGCGCGTGGACGTCGATCGTCAGCGGCGAGCCGCGCGTCTCCTCCTCGCCGACCGACAGCAGCGCGACGCGCGGGCTGCTGACGCCGTGCACGACCTGCGCGAGCGCCGAGCCCATGAACGCGAACTGCACGAGGTGCTCGGCGCGCACCTCGGTGTTGGCGCCGACGTCGACGAGCGTGACGGGCGCTCCGGGGACCGGCACGAGCGCCGCCAGAGCGGGCCGCAGGATGCCGCGGTCGCGCTTGATGTTGAACAGCGCGGCGGCGAGCGCGGCGCCCGTCGAGCCACCCGAGACGAGCGCGTCGGCGTCGCCGTTGGCGACGGCCTGGGCGGCGCGCACGATCGAGGACTCGGGGTGCGCGCGGGCGGCGGCGGCCGGGTTGGGCTCCTTGGCGATCGACAGCGGCGCGTCGATCACCTCGATCCCGGGGCCGGCCGCGCCGAGCTCGGCCGCCGGTCCGAACAGCAGCACGCGCACGCCCTGGGCGGCGGCGATGTTCGCGCCCGCGGCGACCTCGGCGGGACCGAGGTCGGCGCCGTTGGCGTCGACCGCGATGACCGGCACGTGATGGGGCTCGACGGGAAGCTGCCCGTTCGAGCGGTCGATCAGCGCCCTGATGCGTGGGGCCGGCATCCGCCGGCCATCCTCAGTGCTCGTGGTCGTGCGCCGGAGGCGCGACGACCTCGCGGCCGGCGTACGTGCCGCAGACCGGACAGACCCGATGCGGACGGCGGGGGCTGTGGCAGTGCGGGCATGCGTTGTACACCGGCGCCGCCATCTTGTGCTGGGCACGGCGCTGCGCTGTGCGGGCGTGCGACTGCTTCTGCTTCGGAACGGCCATAGGCTGCGGAAGGGTAGCGCAGCGTGTCAACACGGTTGGGAAGGCCGCGGCGACATTGACCGTCCGATGCCGGGAAGGACTGGCGGGCTCGCGCGCGAACGGTATTTGCATGAGTCAGCTCGAGCTTGATCCCGCCCTCCTTGAGACGCTGCGGACGCTGCAGCAACACGACGTCGAGTTCGTGCTCGTCGGCGATGTCGCCGAGGCGATCTACAACGACGGCGGCTTCGTCTCCGGCGTCGCGATCGTTCCCGGCGCCTACGGACGCAACGTCGAGCGGCTGAGCGCCGCGCTCGACGCGATCGACGCCGAGCTCGGCATCGCCGGCCAGCGCGCGGCGACGCAGATCGACTACCGCCGCGCCGACCTGCGCAAGCTCGCGCCGTGCTCGTTCATGACCTGCCACGTCGACGTCGACCTGAACTTCGAGCCCAACGGGACGGCCGGCTACCGCGACCTGTTCGACGACGCCCGGCACATCGAGCTCGCGCCCGGGGTGTCCCCACTCGTCGCCGCGCGCGCCGACCTCGAGCGGATCGGCCGCGGCACCGCGCCGACAGCGCCGTTTGCGAAGCCACCGGCGGCGCTCCCGCCGGAGCCGGGTGTCGGCGGCCTGCCCGGCGACGACATCCGCGCCAGCCGCTCGAGCCAGATGCGGTTCTAGTCGAACTTCAGCTCGCCGAGCTTCGCCCAGCGCGCGTCGGGCGCGCGTTCGTGGGCATGCTCGGGCCCGGCGGCGTTGAGATCCGTGCCGCAGACCGGGCACAGCCCCGCGCATTCCTCGCGGCACAGCACTTGGGCGGGCAGCGCCAGCGCGAGCGCGTCGCGGGCCCAGCCGCGCAGGTCGAGCACGTCGTCGGCGACATAGGGGCTGCGCAGCTCCTCGACGTCGCCAGGCTGGTCGACCTCGCGCGCATCGACGCTGATCGCCGGCTCGGCGGGCTCCAGGCAGCGCATGCACGGTCCCCGCAGGGATGCGTCGAAGCGCAGCCGCAGGGCATGGCCCTTGTGCGTCGTGCGCGAGATGTCGAGCGTCGCGACGACCGCGGCCGGCTCGACGACGTAGGCCTCGCCGCCGAACTGCAGCGGGTCGAGCGCGACCTCGAGCTCGAGCTTGCGGCCCTCCCCGGAGCTCAGCCGCAGGCGACCGAGATCGAAGCTGTCGGTGCGCGCCGCCATCGCCCGCTCAAGGCTAGATGATCGATTCCGGCGCTTGCCGCCGTCGTCGTGCCGGGGCGGTTGGTCGTGGTCGGTCCTGGCGCTTGTCGGGGCGCCGCCGCTTGCGCACGGCGGCGATGAAGGAGCGGTGACCCCGAGCGGTCGCGGTCGCTGCTGAGCGTTGCGGTGCTGTGCTGGCCTGCCTCGTGTGTCTCATCGACGCACTAGGCAGGACACGACGCCGCGACGCGACGCCGCCCCCGCTCCGGGGGTGTCGAGCACCCGACGAACACCCGCGCATGCGCGGCGCGCCACCCACGCCCACAGCACCCCTCCCTCACCGATGCCGTCCCCTTGCGGCGCCCGCGCACCCCGACCGCCCCGCGCGGCGCGCCACCCACGCCAGGCCCAGTCGTCTGATCAGACCGCGAAATCATCACTTGGATGCGGATGCTCGGCTCACGGCAGCTTCGCGAGCTCGCGCTTGAGCACCTTGCCGGTCGCGTTGCGCGGCAGCTCGTCGAGGAAGACGACGTCGCGCGGCACCTTGAAGCGCGCGAGGTTGAGCTTGACGTGCTGCTTGACGTCGGCGTCGGTCAGCGTCGCGCCGTTGCGGCGCACGACGAAGGCGCGCAGCCGCTGCCCGAAGTCGCCGTCTGCAACGCCGATCGCGGCAACCTCACGCACGCCCTCGAGCTCGGCGATCGCGTCCTCGACCTCGCGCGGGAAGACGTTCTCGCCGCCCGAGATGATCATCTCGTCCTCGCGGCCCTCGACGAACAGGCGCCCGGCCGCGTCGAAGCGCCCGAGGTCGCCGGACGAGACGAGGCCGTCGACGACGGTTTTGCCGCCGCCTCCGGTGTAGCCGTCGAAGACGAGCTCGTTGCCGACGAAGATGCGGCCCGTCCGCCCCGCCGCGACGTCGCGGTCAGCGGCGTCGAGCAGGCGCACAACGGTCCCGCGCGGTGGGCGCCCCGCTGTCCCCGGCGCGGCGCGCAGGTCGGCGGGCGTCGCGATCGTCGCCCACGCGACCTCGGTCGATCCGTAGAGGTTGTAGAGCACGTCGCCGAACGTATCCATGACCCGCGTGGCGAGCTCGCCCGGCAGCGTCGAGCCGCTGGCCGCGATCACGCGCAGCGAACCGCTGTCGTAGCGGCGCACGACCGCCGGCCCGCGCTCGAGGATCCGCTGCAGCATCACGGGCACGACGACGAGCGCCGTCACGCCGTGCTCGTCGATCGCCCGCAGCGTCTGCTCGGCGTCGAAGCGCCGGCACAGGATCACGGTCGACGACAGCCCGATCGCGATCAAGAGATGGGCCAGCCCCCAGGAGTGAAACAGCGGCGCGGCGATCAGCGTGCGCTCGCGCGCGCGCAGCGGGATCTTCGAGAGCAGCGCGGCGACCGGCGCGAGCGTCGTCGGGTGCGTGCGGTTGGCGCCCTTCGGCGTGCCCGTCGTGCCGCTCGTGAGGATGATGATCCGGCCCTTGTCGGCGGGCGCGACGACCTCGGAGGGATCGCCGCGCTCGATCAGCGCGTCGAGCGTCGTGCTGGCGCGCGCGGCTCGGTCCGACCCGGCGACGTAGCACGTGCGGCCCGCGCCGGCGGCTGCGATCACGCCGGCGAACTCCTCGTCGTGGACGATCGCCATGGGACGCTCGAGCGCACAGACCTCCTGCAGCTGGCGCGACGAGAAGGCGGTGTTGAGAAACAGCGCGTGGGCGCCGAGCTTCGAACATGCGACGAGCGCCTCGACGAGCCCGCGGTGGTTGCGGCAGAGGATCGCGACGACGTCGCCCGCGCCGATCCCCTCGTCGCTCCAGGCGTGCGCGAGCGCGTTCGTGCGGCGCTGCATCTCGACGAACGTCAGCGAGCCGAGCTCGTCGATCAGCGCGACGCGGTCGGGGTAGCGGATCGCCGACGTGCTGTAGCCCGCGGCCGCCGACGGCCCCCAGCGGCGCAGCGCCCTCAGCGTCAGCGCGAGCTTGTCGGGGCGCGTCGGCGCGAACATGCCGCACTTCACGAGCGTGCGGACGGTGAAGCTCTTGGAGGACAGGTCGTCGAGCAGCACGGGCGCCGCAACCTACGGCAGCTGCAGGTCCGGCGGCACGTCGCCGCGGTCGATCAGCGCGTGGATGTCGGCCGCGCGGCGCGAGTTGAGGAAGACATGGCGCTGGCCGACGCTCGGCTTCTGCTCGAGCAGGCCGGCGGCGATCAGCGCCTCGCCGACGTCGTCGGCGAGCGCGCGCTCGTTGCCCGCGAAGCCGCGCGAGAGGTGGCGAAACTCCGTGTGGTAGCCGCCCCATTTGCCCATGCCGTGCAGGCGCTGCAGGATCCGCCGCGCGATCCGCCGCGCGGGCTGGGGATCGTCGTGCGGGCGGGCGGCGGCGTTCGCGGCGCCGTCGGACTGGACGATCGCGAGCACGGCGTCCTCGTGCGCGGCGACCGAGTCGCCGTCCGCCGGCCGGCCGCCGAGCCGCGCGACGGCCTCCGCGCTGCGAAGCGCCTGCGCGATCGGCGCGCGCCAGTCGGCGGCCTCGGACAGCACGTGGGCGGGCACGGCGAGCGCGCGGCTGCGCAGCCGAGCGATCGTGGCGGCGTGCTCCTCGAAGGCCACGACGGCGAGCTCGGCGTCGTCGGCGCCGCCGACGCCGGGCGCGGCGATGCGCAGCGCAAGCTGCTCGCCGAGCGCGCCGGCCTGCAGGCGCAGGTCGGCGGCGGTCCGCGGCGCGTCGAGCCCGGCGATCTCGACGAGCGCGCCGATCGTGGCCGCGGTGACGAGCCAGCCGCGCTCGGAGACCGCGCCGGAATCCGCCCGCACGGCGACCGTCACCGGGATGACCGCGAGCAGCGCGCCGGGCGCGCGGCGGGCTCGGTGGGCTCGGCGGCGAAGATGACCGTGACCGGCTCGTCGCGACCGGAGCGCGCGAGCCCCAGCTCGCGCTCGGAGCGCGCCAGCTCGTCGCGCAGGAGGTCGCGCAGCTGCGCCCGACGCTCGCGCGGAGCGGCAGCGCCACCGGCGTCCTCGAGCGCGATCGCGAGCGGGTTCATGGCTACGAGCGTAGATGGCGTTCACGCACCGTTCACCGCGACGTCTGAGCGCGCCAATTGGCGTGGCTGGTTGGGTGGTCCACCGGGCGGCGCTGCGCTGTCGCCGTGCGAGCTCCTGCCCGTCGCCGGTCGAGTGGCGCTGTTGTGGTCCTGAGGCACAGTCAAGCGCCACTCGACGGTTGACCGAGCCGCATCGCTCGTGTCGCCCCCGCCGCGCCGCGGGGATCGGTCCCGGTCCCTCATCGATGCCGTTCGCGCCAATGCCAGCGCCGTGACCGCCATGCGGGCGGCGGACGCGACCCGCGCTGGGTGACCGCATGCAGTCCGTCGGGTGCGGTCCGTAGCGTTGGAGCGTCATGAAAGCCGTAAGCCCTCTTCCGCTCCCGCTCGCCCGCGTCCAGGTCAGCAACCGCCGCCTGGCGATCGACTTCCTCGTCGTCGACGACGAGACCGCCGTGCGGCTCGCCGCCGAGCGCGACGATCCGGTCCGATTCGTCGTCGAGGCGATCGAGATCGGCGCGCGCGTGCTCGACCGCGAGCAGACCGGCGCCAACGCGGAGTTCGTCCGCGCGGAGTTCGAGAAGACCGCGCGCGAGCTCGACAACGATTTCGTCGAGCGCGCCCGCAAGGTCGCCGAGCGGCTCGACGCGAAGGTCGACGAGGTCTTCGGCCCGGAGCACGGGCATGTCACGAAGGCGCTCGCGCGGCACTTCGGCGACGAGTCGTCGGTCGCCGTGCAGCATCGCGTTCGCGCCGTGCTCGGTGAGGTCTCGGCGCAGATGCGCGACGACCTGCGCAAGCAGTTCTCGTCCGACAACGACAGCAACCCGCTCGCCGTCTTCCAGCGCATGCACCTCGCCCAGGCGCACCAGATCGCCGGCCAGCAGTCCGACCAGATGCGGGCGATGAACGAGAAGCTCGAGCGGATGAACCTCGAGATCGCCCAGCTGCGCGCCGAGAAGGAGAAGCTCGTCGAGATCGCCGCCGTGCAGGACAAGGGCACGGCGAAGGGCCGCACGTACGAGGAGTCGGTCGCCGAGGCACTGCTCGTGATCGCGAGCGCCCGCGGCGACGACTGCGACGCCGTCGGCGACACGCGCGGCGAAGGCGGCAAGAAGGGCGACGTCGTCGTCGCGATCGACGCCTGCGCGGGGCCCGCGCGCGGCAAGATCGTCTTCGAGGCGAAGAACTCCAAGCTGTCGAAGAACGAGGCGCTCGCCGAGCTCGACGGGGCGCTCGAGACGCGCGCCGCCGATTACGCCGTGCTCGTCGTGTCGAGCGAGAGCAAGCTGCCCGCGCGGACGCACCCGCTGCGCGAGTTCAACGGCGACAAGCTGTTCGTCACCTTCGACCCCGACGAGGGCTCGACGCTCGCGCTCGAGGTCGCCTACGGCCTCGCCCGCGCCCGCGTGCTGATGGCGCGCGCCGCCGGCGAAGGCCTCGACACCGCCGCGCTGCGCGCCGAGGTCGAGCGCGCACAGGGCGCGATGGAGGACGTCCGCCGGATCAAGACGCAGCTCACGAACGCGAGCAGCGGCGTCGAGGAGGCGCGCAGGATCGTCGACCTGATGGCCGCCAACGTGCGCGGGCACCTCGAGACGATCGAGCGCCTGCTGGCCGACGCCACCAGCGCGCCCGACGACTGACGCCGCCGATCCTGGCCTGCCATCCGCGGGTGCGTGAATTCGGAATCAACCATCTAGCGTGACGGGCGTGACCCGGGCCGTGATCTTCGACTGCGACGGCGTGCTCGTCGACACCGAGCTGATCTCCAACACCGTGCTCGCCGAGCTGCTCAGCGCGGCCGGGCTGCCGACGACGCTCGAGGAGTGCCTGCGCGACTACCGCGGGCGGTCGATGACGTCCGTCATGGAGCTCGCGACGACGCGCCACGGCGGCCCGCTGCCCGCCGACATCCCCGAGCGCTACTACGCCGAGGCCGAGGCGCGCTTTGCCCGCGAGCTCGATCCGATCCCCGGCGTGGTCGCGGCGCTCGACCGGATCGCGCTGCCGAGCTGCGTCGCGTCGAGCGGGCCGCACCACAAGATGGAGGTGACGCTGCGCCGCACCGGCCTGTGGGATCGCTTCGCGGGCCGCATCTTCAGCGCGACCGAGGTCGCGCGCGGCAAGCCCGCCCCGGACCTGTTCCTGCACGCCGCCCGCGCGATGGGCTTTGATCCGGCCAGCACGGCCGTCGTCGAGGACAGCGTGCCGGGGATCGAGGCCGCGCGTGCCGCGGGGATGCGCGCGCTCGCCTACGCGCGCGATGCCGACGCCGGCGAGCTCGCCGCCGCCGGCGGTGACCCGTTCCACGACATGGCCGAGCTGCCCGAGCTGCTCGCCGCGCGACGGTGAGCGCGACCGTCGCACGGCTCGTCGTCGTCTCCGGCCACGTCCAGGGCGTCTTCTTCCGCGACCGCATGCGCCGCGAGGCCGCCCGGCTCGGCGTCGCGGGCTGGGTGCGCAACTGCCCCGACGGGACCGTCGAGGCGCACGTCGAGGGCGCGCCCGACGCCGTCGCGCAGCTCGTGCTGTGGTGTCGCAGCGGCCCGCGGCACGCGACCGTCGAGCACCTGCACGTGACCGCGGTCGAGCCGCAGGGCCTCGACCGCTTCGCGATTCGCTAGCCGGCGGGACGCCGCGCGCGAGGCGCGCGGCTAGCGGACTTCGGCGGGCTCGTCCTTGCCCTGCAGGCGCTCGCGGCCACGCTGCACGGCGGCGATGAACTTCGACAGGTTGACCTCGAGCGTGTTGAGGATCTCGTCGGCGTAGTCCTCGGCGCCGAGGCGGATCTCGCGCTCACGGGCGCGCGCGTCCTCGATGATGTCCTCGGCCGCGCGCTGGGCCTGCTTGGTGACCTCTTCCTCGCCGACGAGCTGGTCCTGGCGCTCGCGCGCCTCCTTGACGATCCGCTCGGCCTCGCGCTTGGCCTCGGCGAGCATCTCCTGGCGCTCCTTGACGATCCAGCGCGCCTGCTTGATCTCCTCCGGGATCGTCGCCCGCATCTGATCGAGGATGTCGTAGATCTCATCCTTGTCGACGCGGACCTGCCCGGTCATCGGGACGAGCTTGGCGTTGTGCACCAAGTCGTCGAGCTTGTCGATGAGTACGAGTACGTCCATAGCAATCCTTGTTTCGCTAGCCGCCCAGCTCTTCCTTCAAGCGGACCGCCACTCGCTTCGGTACGAGTTCGTCGATGTTTCCACCGAACATGGCGAGCTCCTTGATCCCGCTCGAGCTGATGAAACTGTACTGCGGGCTGGCCATCAGGTAGAGGGTGTCGATGTCGGGCGCCTGCAGGCGGTTGAGCTGGTGCATCTCGAACTCGTATTCGAAGTCGGAGATCGCCCGCAAGCCCTTGATGATCGCCTTCGCCCCGTGCTCGCGCGCGAAGTCCACGACGAGGACCGAGAACGCGACGACGCGGACACCATCGAGGTGTGCGGTCGCCTCCTCGATGAACCCGATCCGCTCCTCCGCGTCGAACAGCGTCAGGCCCTTGCGGGCGGGCAGGTTGACGACCGCGACGATGACCTCGTCGAACAGCTCCGACGCGCGCGTGATGACGTCGAGGTGACCGTTCGTGACCGGGTCGTAGGAGCCCGGGCACAGCGCGATGCGGTGGTCAGGTGTCATGGATTCGGATGACGGTGTCGCCGTAGCGGCGCTCGTCGGCGAGGGGCAGGTCGATCTCCAGCAAAGCGCGGCGGTCGCTCTCGGTGACGACGCGGGCGCCGGGCGCGAGCACCGCGGCCAACCCCTCCGATAGCTCCCGCCCCAGCTCGGCGGCGTGCCGATACGGGGGGTCGAGGAAGACGAGATCGTATGCCTCGTCGCGCGTCGATGCCGCACGAAGGGCTGCACGCGCCTCGATCGGCCGCACGTCGGCGTCGATCCCCAGCGCCTCGAGGTTCGCGCGCACGGCGCTGATCGCCTTCTGCGAGCTGTCGACGAAGACCGCCCGCTCGGCGCCGCGCGACAGCGCCTCGATGCCGAGCGCGCCCGAGCCGGCGAACAGGTCGAGCACGCGCGCGCCCTGCACCGATGCCCCCAGCACGCTGAACAGCGCCTCCCGCACGCGGTCGCTCGTCGGCCGCGTCGCGCTGCCGTGTGGGGCCACGAGCTGGCGACCGCGGAACGTGCCGGCGACGACCCTCATGGGGAGTGGCGGGTCGGAGTGGCGTCCAGCTCGAGCGTCGTTTGGGCGCATTCGCTCGCGAACGGCATCACTGACGAGACGGGTTCGTTCGCTCCGGAGGGCCGCGGGAGGCGAACGATGGCAGATTTACACCGATATGCGGGGTAAATCTGCCACCCTCGCCGCGCCCGGGCCGCCGGACAAACGGTGGGCTTCGCAGCCGCTTCGTCATTGATGCCGTTCGCAGGCGCCGATCCCGCCAACCGCCACCGAGCGACGCCGCGAACCACAACCATCACGCGGGCAGCGGCTGGAGCTCCGCCGCGCCGTGGGCGGCCGCGAGCGCGGCGGCGAGCAGCGCGTGCTCGGGCTCGGCGAGCTGGGGGTCGAGCGCCAGCAGCGCCTCGGCGTCGGCCTTGGCGAGCTCGACGAGCGGCGCGTCGTCGGGCAGGCGGGCGAACTTGAACTGCGCGAGGCCCGACTGGCGCGTGCCGGCGATCTCGCCCTCGCCGCGCAGCTCGAGGTCGATCTGGGCGAGCTCGAAGCCGTCGCTGTGGCGCTCCAGCGCGCGCAGCCGGGCCGCGCTCTTGGGCCCGAACAGCAGGCAGACGGCGGCGTGCTCGCCGCGCCCGACGCGCCCGCGCAGCTGGTGCAGCTGGCTGATGCCGTAGCGCTCGGCGCCCTCGACGAGCATCACCGTCGCGTTGGGGACGTCGATGCCGACCTCGATCACGGTCGTCGCGACGAGCACGTCGGCCTCGCCCGCGGCGAACGACAGCATCGCCGCCTGCTTCTCGCGCGGGCGCATCTGCCCGTGCAGCAGCGCGACGCGATGGTCGCGCAGCTCGCCGCCGCGCAGGCGCTCGTACTCGGCGGTCGCGGCGCGCGCCTGCAGCGCCTCGGACTCCTCCACCAGAGGGCAGACGACGAACGCCTGGCGGCCGGCGGCGAGCTGCTCGCGGATCAGGTCGTAGGCGCGGGCGCGCTCGGCGTCGGTCGAGGCGATGTGCGTCGCGACCGGCTGGCGCCCGCGCGGCAGCTCGCGCAGCGTCGTGATGTCGAGGTCGCCGTAGCGCAGCAGGGCCATCGTGCGCGGGATCGGCGTCGCGGTCATGTGCAGGACGTGCGGGACGAGGCTCGCGTCGCCGGACGCCGCCTTGGCGTCGAGCGCCGCGCGCTGGCGCACGCCGAAGCGATGCTGCTCGTCGACGACGACGACCGCGAGGCGATCGAAGCGCACGTCGGGCTCGACGAGCGCGTGCGTGCCGACGACGAACGACAGCTCGCCGCTGGCGAGCTTGCCGAGGATGTCCGCGCGCCGCGCGGCGCTCGTCGAGCCGGTCAGCAGCGCGGCGCGCACCGCCTCGCCGGGCATCAGCGCCTGCAGCGTCGCGAAATGCTGCTCGGCGAGCGTCTCGGTCGGTGCCATGAAGGCCCCCTGGAGGTCGTGCTCGACGGCGCGCAGGATCGCGTGCAGCGCGACGACGGTCTTGCCCGAGCCGACCTCCCCCATCAGCAGGCGCTGCATCGGGCGCGGCTGCGCCAGCTCCTCGTCGAGGACCGCGATCGCCGCGCGCTGATCGCCGGTCAGCGCGAACGGCAGCAGCTGCTCGCGCCAGCGCGCCGTCAGCACCGCCGGACCGTCGAGCATCCGCGCCGAGCCCGACCGGCGCCGCTGCGCGCGGCGCCGCAGCAGCGACAGCTGGGCGAGCAGCAGCTCGTCGAACGCCAGCCGCCGCCGCCCGCCCTCGTGCTCGTCGCCGTGCGCGCCGGCGAGCGCCGCCGCCCGGTCGGGCAGCGCGTGGCGCGCGCGCAGCCTGGCCGGCATCGCGTCGACGGCGTGCGCGGCGGCGGGCAGGTGCGCGCGCACGAGCGCGAGGATCTGGGTCGACGACAGCCCCTCGGTGGCCGGGTAGTGCGCGATCGCGCCTTCGCCGCCCGTGCGCTCGTCGGTTGGCGCGTGGCTGGAGACGCGAAACGCGTTGCGCGCGGCGTACGTGCCGTGCAGGACCAGGCGCGTGCCGGGCACGTACTTGCGCTGCAGCCACGGCTGGTTGAAGAACGTCGCCTTCATCACGCCGGTCTCGTCGGCGACCGTCGCCTGGACAAGCGGCTTCATGCCGCGGCGTCGCACCGGCCGGCTCGTGATCGAGCGCACCTCGACGACGACCGTCGCGACGTCCCCGGCGCTCAGCGTGGCGACCGTGCGCGCCTCGCGGCTGTCGCGCGGCAGGTGCTCGAGCAGGTCACCGACCGTCCGCAGGCCGAGCGTCTCGGCGGCCTCGGCAGCCTTCGCGGGCGTGACCTTCAGCGCGATCTCGAGCGCGCTCGGGCGCGGCCAGCGCAGCGGCGCGGCGAGCAGCTCGTCGCGGTCGAGCTCGTCGTGGGTCGCGAAGGCGGTCGGCACCGGCCCATGATGATCGGCCGCCCGGCGCGAGCCGTCAGCGCGCGTCCTGGGCGTCGCCGAGCGCGTCGAGCCCGGTGACGAAGTCGCCGAACGGCCCGAGCGTCGTCGGCGCGGCGATGCGCTGGCGTTTGCCGACCTGCGTGACGTCGAGCCGGCCGACGACATGGCCGCGGGTGATCCCGCCGACCGCCGCGCGACGGGCTCTCGGCACGACGAAGTCCATGCTGAAGCCCGAGCGGCGCAGGACTCGGTCCTTCGTCCCGACCCAGGACTCACCGGCGAACGTCGTCACCGAGCGCACGATCGCGCGCCGCGCCCGCGGGCCGATCGCTGGCGGCAGCCCGATCGCCCGCGTGATGCCGAGCGAGCGCATGAACCCCAGCAGCGTGTTTGCGTCACGCAGGATGCGGCCGACGTTGGCGCCGGTCGTCACATGCTGGACCGCGACCCCGTCGAGCCGCCCCGTGCCGGCCGCGACGCGGTCGGTCTCCCAGCGCCAGGGCGCGATGCCGAACTGCTCGAGCGTGCGGGTCAGCCCGTTGCGCCCCTTCGCCGACGAGCGCACGAGGCGGCGCCGGACGCGATCGGGCAGCGCGTAGCCCGTCGTGCCGAGGCTGACGTAGGACCGCCCGCCGACCGATGTCAGCGTGACGCCGTAGTCGCGCGCCCCGATCTCGAGCTCGTAATCAGGCAGCGCGGCGTCCTTGCGGTAGCGAAACGGTCCGCTCACGCTTGCCGAGAACGCCTCAAAGCCCGGGACGCCCTCGAGCGTGAACGTCACCTTCGCGTCGATCCGGCCGGTCCTCGCGCTGCGGTTGGCGCCGGCCGCCCGCTGCACGATGGCGTCGGGATCGAAGGCGGGCGCGGGCGCGGCGGCCGGCTTCGCGTTGTCCGCGTCGTCGCCGCAGGAGAGCAGCGCAAGCGCCGTGAGCACGGCCAGCAGCGCCAGCGCGTGGCTGCGGGTGTGCTGCCGGGGACGCATGGCACGTGTATATACACCTGCCGTAGCGCTGTCAACGCGGCGGCGGCTTACTCGGCGGCGACGAGCCACCAGTACGCCGGCTGGCCGCCCTCCTCGCACTCGAGCTCGACGCCGGCCGGGACGAGCGCCCGCACGCCCGCCTCGTCGAGCGGGGCGCCGGCGCCGGCGATGCAGGTCAAGAGCTCGGCGTCCTCGCCGAGCTGCCCGAGCACCGCGGCGAGCGTCGGTCCCGGCTCGCCCCAGGCGAAGATCGCGTCGTCGACGAAGCCGACGGCGTCGCCGGCGACGAAGCGGCCGTCGCCGTCGTCGCGCGCGGCGGGCGCGACCGCGCCGGTCCGCAGCCGCTCGATCGCCGCGTCGATCGCGGCGACGTTGTCGGCCGCCGAGCGCTGCGGGTCGAGCGCGAGCGCGGCGGCGAGCCCGGTCTGCTGCGAGCGCGCCGCGCTCACGCGCACGGACTTCTCCGACAGCTCCGCGGCGTGCTCGGCGGCCATCACGATGTTCGGCGAGTTCGGCAGCACGACGACCTCCTCGGCGGGCACGTCGTGGATCCCGGCGAGCAGCTCGTACGTCGAAGGGTTCAGCGTCGCGCCGCCGTCGAGCACGAAGACGCCGAGCGACTCGTACAGCTCGCGCATCCCGTCGCCGGCGACGACGGCGAGCGCGCCGCAGCGCTGCGTCGCCGGCGTGAGGCGCTCGTCGCGCGCCTGGACCTGGGCGTCCATGTCGGCGACGTCGAGGTGCGAGACCTCGCCGGCGGCGTCGAACAGCGCGGTCGCGGCGGCGGGCTCGTTCGTGTGGACGTGGACCTTCAGCGTCGCGGCGTCGCCGACGACGAGGACGGAGTCGCCGAGCGCCTCGAGCGGCCCGATCCACCGCTGCGGCTCGAGCTCGCGGCCGGTGACGGCGAAGTTCGTGCAGTAGCGATACGTCGACGAGCTGTGCTGCGGGTGGCTGATCCGCGCCGGCGGGGCGTGGCGCGCGAGCGCGGGCGCCTCGGTGCCGCGCAGGGCGGCGATCACACCGGCGCAGATCACCGTCAGCGCGTAACCGCCGGCGTCGACGACGCCGCTCTCGCGCAGGACCGCGAGCTGCTCGGGGCTGCGCCGGACGGACTCCTCGCCGGCCCGCAGCGCGCGCTCGAGCACGTCGGCGATCAGCGCGTTCTGCGTCGCCGGATCGCTCTCGGGCCCGAGCCGCGTGTCGCCCATGTGCGCAAGCTCGCTCGCGACGCAGGTCGCCATGTCGCGCATGACGGTGAGGATCGTGCCCTCCGCCGGCTCGCGCACCGAGCCGTACGCGCGCTGGGCGGCGCGCGCCATCGCCGCGCCGATCAGCACCGGGTCGACGAGCTCGCCGGGCCGGCTGACGAGCTCCTCGGCGGCGCCGCGAATCAGCTGGGAGAGGATCACCCCGCTGTTGCCACGGGCGCCGAGCAGCGCCGCGCGGGCGACCGACTCGACGATCTCGTCGCGGCCGATCTCGTCGATCAGGCGCTGCTCGCCCGTGCCCCGCGAGCCGTCGGGCGTGCGGATCTCGGCGGCGAGCCGGTCGACCTCGACGAGCACCGCATGCAGCGTGAGCGCCATGTTGTCGCCGGTGTCACCGTCGGCAACGGGAAACACATTGAGATCATTGATCTCCTGCCGGCGCGACTCGAGGTGCGCGAGCGCACCCTCGACGACGGCTCGGAAGCGGACGAGGCTGGGATCCATACCTCACGTCGACCGTGCGGCCGACACCCCTCCTCCTAGGCGGCTTTCTGGACCTTCCCGGCCTTCAGGCAGCGCGTGCAGACATAGACGCGGCGCGGGGCGGAGCCGACCAGCACCCGGACCTTCTGGAGGTTCGGGTTGAAGCGCCGCTTCGTGGCGCGCATCGAATGGCTGCGGCTCTGGCCGAACGCCGGCTTCTTCCCGCAGCTGTGACAGACCTTGGCCATCGCGACGACGCAGTGTAGTGGTTCGCCTGCGTTGGGTTGAGCGCGGGCGAGCGCCGGGTATGGTGGCCGGGTAGTGGTCCCGCTCGCCTCCGGAATCGAGCTGCCCGAGCGCTACCGCGTGACGCGCCATATCGCCAGCGGCGGGATGGCGTCCGTCTGGGAGGCCCAGGATCTCCGCCTGGGCCGCGTCGTGGCGGTCAAGGTGCTCAGCCCGCAGTACGCCGCCGACGACGCTGCCCGCGCGCGCTTCCAGCGCGAGGCGCGCACCGCCGCGCGCGTCTCCGAGCACGCCCACATCGCGACGATCTACGACACCGGCGTGCGCGGCGCCGACGCCTACATCGTGATGGAGTACTTCAGCGGCGGCTCGGTCGCCGATCGCCTGCGGGCGGCGAAGGACGACGGTCGCCGGATCCCGCGCGAGACGGCGCTGCGCTGGCTGCAGGAGGCAGCGGCCGCGCTCGATGCCGCCCACGCGGCGGGCATCGTGCACCGCGACGTCAAGCCCGCGAACCTCCTGATCGACGCGCGCGAGCGCCTCGCCGTCGGCGATTTCGGGATCGCCCGGCTCGCCGACGACACCCATATGACGCAGACCGGCCAGGTGCTTGGCACGGCGGCGTACCTGTCGCCCGAGCAGGCCTTCGGCCAGCCCGCGACGGCCGCCAGCGACCGCTATGCGCTCGCCGTCGTCGCGTACGAGCTGCTGACCGGCTCGCGCCCGTTCCCCGGCGGCCCGCCGTCGGCACAGGCGCGCCAGCACGCCGAGGACCCGCCTGGACCGGCGACCGCGGCGGCGCCCGACCTGCCGCTGGCGATCGATGCGGTCTTCGAGCGCGCGCTGGCGAAGGCGCCGGCCGATCGGCCGCAGACGGCCGTCGCGCTCGTCGCCGAGCTCGAGCGCGCGCTGCGGGCGCCGGCGCCCGCGCCGGTCGAGCCGACGCGGCCCGTGCCGGTGCCGGTGCCCGTGCCCGTGCCGGAGCCGCTCAGCACGGCGCCGCCGAGGGCGGCGGCCGACCCGGTCCCCCCGCCACCCGCTGCCCCGCAGCGGCGCGATCGGCGGCCCGCGTTCTCCCCGCTCCTGCCCGTCGCCGCGGCGGCGCTCGTCTCCGCCGTCGTGCTCGTGATCGTGATCGCCGGCGGCGGCGACGGTGGGACCGACGGCAGCCCGTCGCAGACGGCGCCGCGCACGTCGGCCGCTGCGTCCGGCGATCCCCAGGCGACGCCGCCCGCGCAGGCCGAGCAGCCGGCGACGAGCTCCGATCCGGGCAGCGCCGGCGCGGCTTCGAGCGAGGACCCGTCCGAGCTCAACAACCGCGGCTACGAGCTCCTCCAGGACGGCGACTACGCGGCCGCCGTCCCGCTCCTGCGCGCGGCCGTCGACGGCTTCCGCTCGGCCGGACGCACGGACGACCTGAACTATGCGTATGCGCTCTTCAACCTCGCGGTCGCGCTGACGCGCTCGGGCGATCCGGGCGCCGCGATCGAGTTCTTCGAGGAGCGGCTGCGCTTCAACAACCAGCGCGGAACCGTCACGAGGGCGCTCCGCGAGGCCCAGGCGCAGCTCGCCGATAACGCCGGAGAACAGGAGAACGAGAACCGCGACGAGGAGTAGCCGGACGCGCTAGATTCGGATGCTCGATGGGGGTGCGCGGAAGGATCCGCTGGGTTGGAGTGCTTGCGACGCTCGCCGTCCTCGCTGCGCCGCAGATCGGACTTGCCGAGGCCGCCGATCCGCTGCGCGCCGTGCCTCAGGGCAGCGCCGTGCGGCTCTCGGCGCTCGCCAACGACCCGAGCTATCGCAACACGTTCCTACGCGAGTTCGACTCGCTGACGCCCGAGAACGAGCTGAAGATGCCGGCGCTGCAGCCGCGCCGCGGCCAGTTCGACTTCCGTACGGCGGACAGGCTCGTCGACTTCGCGCGAAGCAACGGCAAGGCGATCCACGGCCATGCGCTCGTCTGGGGGCTCTCGCTGCCGCTCTGGCTGATCGATCACGGCGCGTCCGACAACCTCGGGCTGCGCCTGCCGCCGATCGCGCTGCCGCCGCTGCCGCGGCCGCTCGGCCGCACGCTCGGCGAGACGTCGACGCTGCTGACGGGCTGGCGCCGGGACGAGCTGCTGTCGATCATGACGACGCACATCCGCACGGTCATGCGCCACTTCGGCAGCGAGATCCGCGAGTGGGACGTCGTCAACGAGCCGATCGCGGAGGACGGCTCGCTGGCCCCCAGCGTCTGGCGACGCTTCATCGGCCCGGAGTACGTCGAGCACGCGCTGCGCGCCGCGCACGCCACCGACCCGAAGGCGAAGCTGTTCATCAACGAGTTCGCGATCGAGTCGCCGAGCCGCAAGCTCGACGGGCTGCTCAGGCTCGTCAAGAGCCTGCAGTCGCGCGGCGTCCCGCTCGACGGCATCGGGCTGCAGATGCACACGCACATCCTCGGCTTCCTCGACCAGCGCACGCTCGAGCGGACGATGCGGCGCTTCACCGATCTCGGCCTCGAGGTGCAGATCACCGAGATGGACGTCGGCACGTCGGTGCTCGCCGGCGCGCTGAGCGAGCGGCTGCAGCGCCAGGCGCTCGCCTACGGCGCCGCCGCGCGCGCCTGCAACGCCGTCCCGAGGTGCACGCGCTTCACGACCTGGGGCTTCACCGACAGCCTCTCCTGGCTCGGCGCCGGCGAAGCGCCGCTGCTGTTCGACAGCGGCTATCAGCGCAAGCCCGCCTACGAGGCCGTGCGCAGCGCGTTCGCGCCGCGCGAGCGCGTCGTCGCCGCAGTTCAGCCGGCGCGCTGGCGCTGGCGCGCCGGGGCGCGCTGCGGCTGGGGCTCGTGCTCGGGCCTGCGCGCCGGCCGCCGGTAGCGGTCGGCGGCCCGCAGCGGCTCGCGTAGGCGCACGCGGCCGGGTCCCGAGTCGGTGAGCGGAAGCGGCGGGCGCTCGAGGCTCGAACCGCGCGGCGGAGGCTCCGGAGCAGGCGGCGGGTCGGGCTCGCCGCCCCGTCCCCAGCGGCGCCGCCAGCCGTTGCGCTGCTCGCCGTCGAGCAGCGCCCAGACGAGCAGGCCGCCGCCGACGAGGTGCACGACGAAGACGACCGTCAGCGCAATGATCTCCTCGACCTGGGTGCCAGGCATGCGCTCAGCCTACCCGTGCGCGTCGAGCTCGGCACGGACGCGCAGCAGCGCCAGCACGGCCTCCGCGGCATGCGCTCCCTGGTCGCGCTTGCCGCCCCCGGTGCGCGCCATCGCCTGCTCCATGCTCTCGACCGTGACGACGCCGAAGCCGCACGGCACGCCGCTGCGCAGGGCGACGTCCTGGATCCCGCGCGCGGCCTCGTTGCAGACGTAGTCGTAGTGGCTCGTCTCGCCGCGGATGACGGCGCCGAGGCAGGCGATCCCCTCGTAGCGACCCGTCTGCGCGGCCATCTGCGCCGCCAGCGGCAGCTCGAAGGCACCCGGCACGTCGAAGATGTCGACCGCGTCGGCGCCCGCCTGCTCGAAGATCCGCGTCGCGCTCGACACGAGCCGCTCGGCCAGCTCGGCGTAGAAGCGACCGACGACGATCGCATAGCGGACGGCCACTACGCCGCGTCCCCGCCGCGCCCGTCGCGCTCCTCCTCGTCGTGCAGCATCTCCTTGTCGACGTCGAGGCCCTGGTGATGCAGCGTGTGCCCCATCAGCTCGCGCTTGGCGCGCAGGTAGTCCTCGTTGTGGGGGTTGGGGACGTGCTCGATCGGCAGCTGCTCGGAGACCGACAGCCCGTAGCCCTCGAGGCCGCGGATCTTCTTCGGGTTGTTCGTCAGGATCCGGATCGAGCTGAGCCCGAGGTCGACGAGGATCTGGGCGCCGATGCCGTAGTCGCGCAGGTCGGCGGGCAGGCCGAGGCGGAGGTTCGCCTCGACGGTGTCCAGGCCCCCCTCCTGCAGCTTGTAGGCGCGCAGCTTGTTGAGCAGGCCGATCCCGCGGCCCTCCTGGGAGAGGTAGAGCAGGACGCCGTTGCCCTCGCGCTCGATCATCGCCAGCGCCGACTCGAGCTGCTCGCCGCAGTCGCAGCGCAGCGAGTGGAAGACGTCGCCCGTCAGGCACTCGGAATGCACCCGCACGAGCACGTCCTGCGCGCCGTCGACGTCGCCCTTGACGAGCGCGACGTGGTGCTTGCCGCCAATCAGCTCGCGGTAGCCGACGGCCTCGAACTCGCCGAAGCCGGTCGGCAGCTTCGTCGACACGACGCGCTCGACGAGCATGTCGTGGCGCCGCCGGTAGGCGATCAGGTCGGCGACGGTGATCATCTTCAGGCCGTGGCGGGCGCAGTATTCGACGAGGTCGTCGACGCGCGCCATCGTGCCGTCGTCGTTCATGACCTCGCAGATGACGCCGGCCGGGTTGAGCCCCGCGAGGCGGGCGAGGTCGACCGCGGCCTCGGTCTGGCCGGCGCGCTCGAGCACGCCGCCGGGCTTGCTCTTCAGCGGGAAGACGTGCCCGGGCTGGACGAGGTCGCGGGGCGAGCTCTCGGGGTCGATCGCGACCTGGATCGTGCGCGCGCGATCGGGCGCCGAGATGCCCGTCGTGACGCCTTCGCGGGCTTCGATCGAGACCGTGAACGGCGTCTCGAAGGGCGATTCGTTCTTCGCCGCCATCAGGTCGAGGCCGAGCTCGTCGCAGCGCTCGGGCGTCAGCGAGAGGCAGATCAGCCCGCGTCCTTCCTTGGCCATGAAGTTCACGGCGTCGGGCGTCGCGAACTGCGCGGCCATCGTCAGATCGCCCTCGTTCTCGCGATCCTCGTCGTCACAGACGACGACCATCTTGCCCTCGCGGATGTCCTCGAGGGCCTCGTCGATCGTCGAGAACGGGCTGCGTGTCATCGGGCTCATGCTGCCAAGCTTCGCAAACGCGGCAGATCGGCGGCTCAGCCGGGCAGCAGCTTCTCGACGTACTTCGCCACGACGTCGACCTCGAGGTTCACGCGCGTGCCCGCGACCGCGGCGCCGAGCGTCGTGCGCTGACGCGTCTCCGGGATCAGCGAGACGTCGAAGCCCTCGTCGTCGACGCGGGCGACCGTCAGCGACACGCCGCCGACCGCGATCGAGCCCTTGTGCACGACGTAGCGCAGCAGCTGCGGATCGTCCGCACGGACGGTGACGACGCGCGCGAAGCCGTCCTCGCGCACGCCCGCGACGGTGCCGACACCGTCGACGTGGCCCTGCATGATGTGGCCGCCGAGGCGGTCGGCGGCGCGCAGGGCGAGCTCGAGGTTGACGCGCGCGCCGGGCTGCAGCTCGCCGAGCGTGCTGAGCCGCAGCGTCTCGTGCATGACGTCGGCCGCGAAGCTCGCGTCGCCGATCCGCGTCGCGGTCAGGCAGACCCCGTCGACGGCGATCGAGTCGCCCTCGCCGAGCTCGGCCGTGCGCCCGCTCGCCAGCGTCAGGCGGACGCCGTCAGCCGTCGCGTCGAGCGCGGCGACCGTGCCGAGGTCCACCACCAAACCGGTGAACACTCACCACTCCCGCAATCGCGCCGAGATCAGCAGGTCGTCGGCGACGCGCTCGCAATCGAGCGTCAGCGCGCGAATCGCCTCCGAGATCTGCTCGACGCCCTCGCCCTCGAGCGGATCGCGGGCGGCGCGTCCGCCGAGCAGCAGCGGCGCCAGGAAGAGCCGCACCTCGTCGATCTCGCCGGCGTCGAGAAAGCCGCCGGCGAGATGCGGTCCGCCCTCGAGCAGGATCGACGTGATCCCCTGCGAGCCGAGCTGGTCGAGCGCCGAGCGCACGCGCGCGGGCTCGTTCTCGCCGACGGCGACGACGACGTCGGCGCCGGCCATCGCGAGCGCCTCCATCGCCGAGCGGCGCGCGGCGCGCGACACGACGACGGTGAGCGCGGTCTCGCGCGCGGCGGAGACGAGCTGGGAGTCCAGCGGCAGGCGCGCGGTCGCGTCGAAGACGACGCGGCGCGGCTGGTGGTGGACGCCCTCGACGCGCGCGGTCAGCTGCGGGTCGTCGGCGAGCGCGGTCCCGATCCCGACGGCGACGGCATCGACGCTCGCGCGCCAGCGGTGCGCGCGGGCACGACTGGACTCGTCGGAGATCCACTGCGAGTCGCCGGTCCGCGTCGCGACCTTGCCGTCGAGCGTCATCGCCGACTTGAAGAGCACCCACGGCCGGCCGGTGCGAGCGTGCTTGCGGAAGGCCTGGTTGACGAGCCGAGCGCGCGTGGCGATGTCACCGTCGGCGACGTCGACCTCGACGCTCTCGTCACGCAGGATGCCGAGCCCGCGGCCGGAGGCCTTCGTGCTCGGATCGTCGGAAGCGACGACGACGCGCGCGATACCGGCGGCGAGGATCGCGTTCGTGCAGGGCGGCGTCTTGCCGTGATGGCAGCAGGGCTCCATCGAGACGTAGAGCGTCGCGCCCTCCGTGGTCGCGCCCGCGGCCGCCACGTCGGCGAGCGCGTTGACCTCCGCGTGCGGACCGCCGCACTCCTCGTGCCAGCCCTCCCCCAGCACCTTGCCGTCGCGCACGATCAGCGCGCCGACCATCGGGTTGGGGTGCACGCGCCCGAGCCCGTTCTCGGCCAGCTCGATCGAGCGCGCGAGGTGGTCTTGGTCGACCGCGGTCAGGGTGGACACGAGTGGATCTTCTCGGAACGTTGCGCCGGAAATGCCGGGATGCCGGCGCCGACTGGCAAGGACGCAGGGCCGACGGTGTGCCTCTGGCACATCAAGGCCCGAGGACGCAGCCAGGCGGTGATCGGCGCCCGGCATTTCAGGTGGAACGTTTGGAGAAGGCCCACTAATCGCAGCATAGGCCGATCCTCAGCCCAGCGGAGCCAAGTCCTCCGCGCACTTGCCGCCGTGCAGTCGGTAGATCGTGATGACCGGCCCGGGGCGGTTGTAGGCGAGCGGGAAGTAGTTGAAGGTCCAGTCGAAGTTGAACTTCACGGGCCCCTTGCCCTTGGCGTACGGCGAGACCTCGTAGGCGACCGTCGAGCGTCGCTCGAGCTCCTCGTAGTACGCCAGCGCCAGCGGAACCTCGTCGGGCTCGACCTCGGCGCGGCCGCGCTGCGTCGAGCCGACGACGACCCAGCAGTACTCCTGCTGCTCGAAGAACGTCACGAGCTCGGGCCGCAGGACGCGCTCGAAGTCCTCGATGTTCACGACGACCCCCGGCGGGGGCAGCGAGCGCCCGGTCTTGGGGTCGATCTGCGAGCGGCTGAGCGGGTACTTGCTCCAGCGGTTGCCGTTCGGCACGAGCGGCGACGGGTTGCCGACGTCCTGCGCCCACTGGTCTGGCACGACCGGCTCGACGACGATCTTCTTGCCTGCGGGGACGTTGAGCACCATCCACTTGCGGGCGATGTTGCGCGTGTCCTCGCGCGACGTGACGAGGCCGGAGTGCAGCGAGTAGACGAAGCCCTGCCCGCACAGCAGGACGACCACGGCGGCGATGAACGTCGGCCGCAGCGCGGGCCTGATCTGGCCGAGAAACCCGGCCAGCTCGATCGCGGCGTACGCCGCCAGCACGCAGACGAACGGGAAGACCGGCATCAGCCAGCGCCCGAAGTAGCGCTCCTGCGAGCCCATGAACAGCACGAAGACGATCACCGGCGGCACGAGCATCCAGAACAGCCGGCGCTCCGTCATGAAGAGCCGCACGGCGCCGCCGATCGCGAAGAACAGCGGGATCCAGCCCAAGCCCCAGCCGAACGACCACAGGTAGTACGCGTAGCCCGAGGACTGCGTCAAGCCGAGCTTGCCGGCGGCGTCGCCGGAGGCATCGGACTGGTGCGTCAGCCCGTTCCAGAACGACGAGAAGTCCAGCAGCGAGTACGGGTTGGCGATGAAGAACGCGAGCAGCGACAGGCCGACGGCGATCAGCGCCCCGCGGATCGCGTTCGCGCGGCCGTCCGCAGCCGCGAGCTGGGCGGCGATCGCGGCGACGATCGGCAGCAGCACGATGCCGCCGGTGTACTTCGTCGCACAGGCGAGCCCGAGCCCGATGCCCGCGATCGCGTAGTCGCTCAGCCCGCCGTTGCGCAGGATCCCGGCCGCGCCCCACAGCGCCAGGCAGACGCCCATCAGCGTCGGCACGTCGTTGAGCGCGAGCTTGGAGTAGAAGACCGGCAGGAACGCGACCGCGAAGATGCCGGCCGAGAGCAGGCCCACGCGGCGGTCGACGAGCCGCGTGCCGGCGAGGTACAGCAGCCAGACCGCGGCGGTGCCGAGCAGCGCCGAGATCGTCCGCGCGATCACCCAGATCTGCGTCGGGTCGGCGGCGAACGAGTTCGACACCCCGGCGCGGCCGCCGAACCAGACGCCGAGCACCATGTGCACGAGGTACGTGTAGGCGGGCGGGTTGATGTAGTAGTTGGGGTTCCAGTCGTGGCCGAAGAGCCCGATCGCGCGCGATACGAAGTGCGCGTTCTCGTCGGCGTTGTAGGCGTACGGCAGGCCGTGGCGGATGCCCCAGATGCGCAGGACGAAGGCGAACAGCAGCAGCCCGCCGACGGCCGCACCCCAGATCAGGCGCTCGTCGCTCGGCCGGCGCAGGTTCAGCAGCGAGCTCGTCAGCAGGCGGCTCATGCCGACGTCGCGTGTCGCATCCGAGTCGCCATCGCGGAACTGGCGCTCAACAGCTGACATAGGCGGCGTAGTACTGGCTCGTCGCGGCGCGATCGAATCCATCCGGCGGGATGTTGTCGGCGCTTTCGTCGTTGTCGGTCACGAACGCCTGCTTGAAGAGCGCCGGGCGGTGGTGCACGAGGATCGCGACGCCGCTCGTGACCGCGCCCGGCCCAGGCCCGCCCTTGCGGCGCAGGCTCGAGCGCGCGATGACGTCCGAGCTCGGACGCTCGAGGATCCAGCGCACGTCCGGGATGAGCTTGTGGTTGGGCACGTAGACGGGTCCACAGCGCAACGCCCGGACGACCGCGGGATCCCGCAGGACGCGCTCGAGCGCGACGTGCGCATCGCCGCGAAATTGCAGCTCATTACGCAGGGAGACCAGGTTAACGCGCGTCGCGGTGAAGGCGATGCCGAAGACGACGACCGCCGCCGCGCCCGCCATCCACAGCCGCCGCCAGGCGGTGCCGGGATCGAGCATCGTCCAGCCGGCGATGAAGACGGCGGCGAAGATCATCACGCACAGCGACGGCACGAGCAGATAGCGGTCGATCACCGACAGGCCGGCGACGCCGACGAGCGCGAACGTCCCGGCGCCGGCGAGGAACAGCAACAGCGGCATCAGCGCGCGCCGCGGCGTCAGCGCGATCGCCAGCGCGAGCCCGAAGCAGCTCGCGATCACGACCGGGAACTTCGCGAGCTTGACGAGGAACGCGTACAGCGCCGCCGGCACGGCCGCTCCGCCCTTGTTGCGCCCGAGCTCCTCGGCGAGGTCGCCGGTCGCCGTCAGCGAGTACTTCCAGTCGCCGGTCACGGCGAGGTCGACGCCGGCCCAGACGAGCGGCGCGACCGCCGCCAGCGCGGCGAATAGCGCTCGCTGGCGCCAGCTCAGGCGCGGCACGAGCCAGAGCCAGTAGAGGCCCGCCAGGACCCATGCCTCGGGCCGCATCAGGCCGGCGGCGGCGAGCAGCGTCAGCACGACGACGGGATGGCGGCGCGGCGCGCGGGCCTCGATCACCGCCGCCCAGACGACGACCGCGAGGTACGGGATGTCGATGTAGCCGCGCGCGGCGAGGAACGGGAAATCGAAGCGCGAGACGAGCAGCGCGGCCGCGACGGCGCCGACGAGCGGCGTGAAGGCCGTCTTGCCGAGCGCGTAGACGGCCGCCACGAGCGCCAGGAACGAGAGCACCGCGAAGGCGACCATAACGCGGTCGGCGCTGTCTCCGAGCGGCGTCAGCAGCGCGCCGAAGGCGATCGCGAGCGGATGCTCGGTCGGGGCGCGGTAGGCCGTGAACGAGAGCGGATCGAGCCCGACGACCTCGCGCCCCCACAGCAGCGAGTAGTACGAGTCGTAGTTCGGATACGTCGGGTAGACGAAATAGCCCAGCAGCGCCGCCAGCGCGAGCACGAACATGCCGGCGCGTTCGAGCACGACGGTGCGGATCGCGGGCAGCCGGCGACGGCGCGCCGAGGGAACCTCGGTAGGCGACGGCGACGGGACGACGACCGGGCTGGGGGTGCTGGGCACGGATGACGCTGCGATGGCCGTTAGCATTCCATGCGAACCCGCCGCATGAAGTTGATCATCCAGATCCCCTGCTTCAACGAGGAGCAGACACTCCCGCTCGTGCTCGCGGAGCTGCCGCGACGCGTCGATGGCTTCGACGCCGTCGAGTGGCTGATCATCGACGACGGCTCGAAGGACCGCACGATCGAGGTCGCGCGCGAGGGCGGCGTCGACCACATCGTGCGGCTCACGAACAACAAGGGCCTGGCGGCCGGCTTCCAGGCCGGGCTCGACGCCTGCCTCAAGCTCGGCGCCGACGTCATCGTCAACACCGACGGCGACAACCAGTACAACGGCAACGACATCCCCAAGCTCGTCGCGCCGATCGTCGACGGCAAGGCGGACATGGTCGTCGGCGACCGCGAGGTCCACACGATCGAGCACTTCTCGCCGCTCAAGGTCACGCTGCAGAAGCTCGGCTCGTGGGTCGTGCGGCAGGCCTCGGAGACCGAGGTGCCCGACACGACCTCCGGCTTTCGCGCCTACAACCGCGAGGCCGCGATCCAGCTGATCGTCGTCTCGAAGTTCACGTACACGCTCGAGACGATCATCCAGGCCGGCAAGCTGCTCGTAGCCGTCGATCACGTCCCGATCCGCACGAACCCCAAGACGCGCGAGTCGCGGCTGTTTCCGTCGATGTGGTCCTACGTGCGGCGCAACTCCGTCTCGATCTTCCGCATCTACACCCAGTACGAGCCGCTCAAGGTCTTCATGAGCGCGGCCGCGGTGATCGGCGCGATCGCGCTCGTCGTATGGGCGCGCTTCGCGTACTTCTACGTCGTCCAGGACGAGGGCAAGGGCCACGTCCAGTCGCTGATCCTCGGCGCGGTCCTCTTCAACGCGGCGACCGTGCTCGCGGCGCTCGGCATCATCGGCGACCTGATGGCCGCGCAGCGCACGATGGTCCAGCGCACGTTCGAGCGCGTGCGGCGGATCGAGCTGCAGCTCGGCGTCGCGCCCTCGCACTACGAGCCGGGCGCGGGGCCCACGAGCCGCTCCGCGACGACGGGCGCCGACGCCGGCGCCGCGACCGGCAAGACCGGGGAGCGCGACGTGGTGCACCTGTGACGCCGGCACCGCCGACGGTCACCGTCGACGCCGAGGGCACGGTCACCGGCAACACCTACGACAAGTACGGCTCCACGAACCCCGTCGTCCGGCGCCTGATGGGCGCCTTCGAGCGCACGCTCGACGAGCTGTTCGAGCAGGCGGCGCCGCGGTCGCTGCTCGACGTCGGTTGCGGCGAGGCCGTGCTCACCCACAAGTGGGCGCAGCGGCTCGGCGAGCGCCGCGTCGTCGGCATCGATCTCGACGATCCGCTGCTGCATGCGCAGTGGGAGCAGCGCCGTGCGCCGAACCTCAGCTACCACGTCATGAAGGCCGAGAACCTCCCCTTCGGCGACGGCGAGTTCGACGTCGCGACGGCGATCGAGGTGCTCGAGCACGTGCCCGATCCGGCGCACACGGTCGCCGAGATGGCGCGCGTCGCCGACCGCCACCTGCTCGTCTCGGTGCCGCGCGAGCCGCTCTGGCGCGGGCTGAACATGGCGCGCGGCGCGTACATCAAGCAGCTCGGCAACACCCCCGGGCACCTGAACCACTGGTCCAAGCGCAGCTTCATCGCGCTGCTGTCCCGCCACGGCGACGTCGTGCAGGCGCGCTCGCCGTTCCCGTGGACCATGCTGCTTGTCCGCCTCTAGCGTCAGCGTCGCACCACCCCGCTCGTCGTACGGGCGCGGCGCGCGGATCCTGTCGGTCGGCATCGCGCTGACGGGGCTCGTGACGTTCGCCTACTTCGCGCTCGCCGCGCACGCCCTGTCGGCCGTCGAGTACACGCGCATCTCGCTCGTCTGGTCGATCATGTTCGTCGTCGCGTCGGTGATCTACCGGCCGATCGAGCAGCTGCTGTCGCGGACGATCGCCGACCGCCGTGCGCGCGGGCTGAGCGGCGGTCACAACCTCCGCGTCCCGCTGCTCATCCAGACCGCGTTCGCGCTCACGTTCCTGATCGCCGCGCTGTTGCTGCGCGACCTCCTGCAGAACGACCTGTTCGACGGATCGAGCGCGCTGTACTGGGTCCTCGTCGTCGGCGTCCTGGCCTATGCGGCGAGCTACTTCGCGCGCGGGTTCCTCGCCGGCCATCAGCGCTTCGAGCTGTACGGCGCGCTCGTCTTCTTCGAGGCGGTGTCGCGCTTCTGCTTCGCGATGGCCGTGATCATCGGCATCGCCTCGGGCCAGACGGCGGTCGCGATGGGGATGGCCGCCGCTCCGCTGATGTCGCTGATCGTCGTGCCGTGGTTCTTCGCGCGCCGCGACCCGCCGCCGGACGTGCGCGCGGTCGAGGAGACCGAGGGCGGGCTGACGCTGCGCCGCGGCCTGGGCTTCGCGGTCGCGGTGTTCCTCGTGATGGTGTCCGAGCAGACGCTGCTCAACGCCGCCGTGCTGACCGTCGAGGCGACGTCGAGCGATGCCGCGCTCGCCGGCATCGTCTTCAGCGTGCTGCTGATCGCGCGGGCGCCGTTGCAGCTCTTCCAAGCCGTGCAGGGATCGCTGCTGCCGCATCTCGCGGGGCTGCAGGCGACCGCGGGCGCAGCGGAGTTCCGGCGCGCGATCCGCGTCACGGTGCTGGCGATCAGCGGATTCTCGATCGTCATCGCGCTCGGGCTCGTCGTCGTCGGCCCGCCGGTCGTGCGGGGCCTGTTCGACATCGACCGCGAGCTCGGGCGGGCCGGCCTGGCGCTCGTCGGCCTCGGGATGGGCTTTCACCTGATCGCCGGCACGCTGAACCAGGCCGCGCTCGCCCGCGGCCACGCGGCCGGCGCGGCGCTCGCCTGGCTCGTCGCCGCCGGCGGCTTTCTCGCCTGGATGCTGAGCCCCGTCGTCGAGGATCAGCTGCTGCGCGCCGAGCTCGGCTACTGCTGCGCGACAGCGCTGCTCGCCGCGGCGTTGGCGCTCGTCTACAGCGCCGGCAGCGCGCGCGCTACGGCGTCGACGCCTTCCCGCTGACGTAGACGAGGCGGCCGTCGGCGAGGCGGTAGACCTGGCCGACCGCGCGACCGGAGCCGGTCACGGTCTTCTTGCTCAGGCGCACGGTCTTGATCGTCTCGCCCTCCTTGACGATCAGCGTCTGGCTGTTGGCCTCAGTGCGCAGCAGCGTGACGTTCGACTTCGTCAGCAGGTCGGTCAGGTTGACGGACTGCAGCGCGGCGAGCAGGAACGCCACCGCGAGCACGATCCCGAGGTCGAAGAGGTTGACGAGGCCGTCGAGCGGATCGCCGGCGCGGTCGCCGCGATGGCCCGCGTGCGGGGTGACCCTGCTGCGCGAGATCATCGGCGCGCCTCGGGGTGCGGATCGAGCGCCGTGACGACGTACTGGAGGTCCGACAGGTCCTGCGCGTAGAGGCGGTCGCGGACGAGCGAGATCGCGAACGCGACCGCGCCGATGAGCAGGCCGAGGACCGTGATGCTGAACGCGACGCGCAGGTTCTCCGACAGCTGCCCGACGTCCCCGTTGGCGAGCCCGTCGAGCGCCGGCGAGAGCGGGATCAGCGTGCCCATCAGGCCGAGCGCGGGGCCGAAGCGTACGAGCATGCGGCTGCGCTCGAGCTTGCGTAAGGAGTCGAGGTCGAAGTCCGCGAGCGCCTTCGCGTGGCGGTCGTGGATTCCGGGCCGGTCGTGGTCGGAGACGAGCTGCGCGAGCGTCTCGGCCATCTCCGTGCTGGAGGCGAGCTCCATCAGCGCCATCTCGGCGGCCGCCGGATCGTCGAGCATCAGCGCGCGGCGCGCGCTCGCGGAGGCCGACTCGAGGTGGTCGCGGCGATCGTGCCGGCGACGGCGCGTCAACTCGACGGCGAACGTGCCGAGCTCGTAGAGCATCAGCGCAAGCGCGAGGAACGCGGCGATGTAGACGGGGTACCGCAGCGCGTTCGCGATGTGGAACAGCAGTTCTTCGAAGGCGGAGACGGCGACGATCATGCGAGCCGCAGTCTGACGCCTCGGCGCTCGTTGCGGGCGCCGAGTGAGATGACGGCGAACGCGAACAGGGCGCCGATGCCGATCGCCAGCGACGGCGAGCTGTCGCCGCCGCCGCGGATCGCCCGCGCGCCCTTGGCCGCGCCGGCCGGCTTGCCCTTCGGCAGCTTCTGCGCGGTCGTGCCGATGTCGTTGATCAGCACGCCGGAGATCGTCACGCCGAACGGCTTCGGCGGAGGCGGCGGAGGCTTCGCCGCCTGCTCGGTCTCGGGCGTCGCGGTCGGGTCGGCGGTGCCGGTCCCGGAGCCGCTCTCGCCGCCCGAGCCGCCCTGGCCGCCGCCGCCGGTTCCGTTCGCCGATCCCGCCACGTTCGGCGATCCGACGCCGCTGCCGGGCGTCGGTTCGGGCGCCTGCGGCGCCTCGGGCGGATCGCCGACCGTGACGTCGACGATGCCGACGCCTCCGCAGCCCGCCGAGCAGTCCGTGTCGAGGTTGCGCACGGAGACCTGTGCGCGCATGTCGCCGCCGAACTTGTAGGCGTGCGTCGTCTGCTCGCCGGAGTAGCTGTCGGTCTCGCCGTCGCCGAAGTCCCATTCGTAGCTGTACGAGGCGCCGATCGGACCGCCCCGCACGCGTGCCGTGAAGCGCACCGTCTTGTTCGCGGCGACCTTGCTCGGGTTGGCCGTCGCCTTGACGGCGATGTCGGCGCCGCCGTCGACCGCGATCTCGAGCGGGCCGGAGGCCGCGGTCGCCTCGACGACGTTGTTGCCGGTCGCCGATCCAGAGCGCTTGAAGCGCGTGACGCTGCCGTCGTCGATGATGATCCCGCCGCCGAGATCGCCCGGCTTGAGGACGAGCAGGTCGCCGCGCGCGCGCACGACCGTGACCGACCTGAGCGCGCTCAGGTTGACCTTTGCCTTCGAGATCAGCGTGTACATCGAGACGCCGCCGGCGAACAGCCCGCCCGGCAGGACGATCGGCTGCGTCACGCCCTTCGTGTAGAGCTTGACGCCGGGCCCGTCGGCCCGCGCGGCCGCTGGACCGGCGCAGAGGATCAGGCCAAGGGCCAGGAACATCGCTGTTGCAATCGCGCGCACGCTAGTGATCCCTCCCCCATCGGCCGGACGCTGGTGATCCCTTAGCAACCGGCCGCTGTCGCGATGTCGCGGAACGCCGCCGCCGGATCGTCGGAGCCGAAGATCGCCGAGCCCGCGACGAACCACGTCGCGCCCGCCTCCGCGCATTCGGCCGCGGTCTCCGGGTTGACGCCGCCGTCGACCTCGACCGGGATCCCGTCGCCGACCATCGCGCGCACGCGGCGGATCTTGTCGAGCTGGTTGCGCAAGAACGGCTGCCCGCCCCAGCCCGGGTTGACGGTCATGATCAGCGCGAGGTCGAACTCGTTCTCGCCGAAGTAGTCCGGCGGCGTGCCGGGCGAGACGACGAGCCCTGCCTTGCAACCGGCGTCGCGGATCGCCGACAGCGTGAACGCAACGTTCGGCGTCGCCTCGGCGTGGATCGTGATGCCGTCGGCGCCGGCCTTCGCGAACTCCCCGACGTGGCGCTCGGGGCGCTCGATCATGAGGTGCACGTCGAGGTAGGCGTCGTCGGGCAGCGCGTCGCGCAGCGCCGCGACGACCATCGGCCCGAACGTGATCGGCGGCACGAAGTGCCCGTCCATCACGTCGCAGTGGATGACGCGCGCGCCGGCGTCCATCACCTCACGGACTTGGGCGGCGAGATCGGCGAAGTCGGCCGACAGGATCGACGGCGCGACATGGCGCTCTGTGAGCGGCACGCCGGTTAGATCTCCCGCAGCATCGACGCCGAGCAGGCATTGCAGGAGAGAATCGCGGTCTTTGACATGCGCACGATCGTAGAATGCTCGCCGCAGTCGGGGCACAGCGAGCACAGCTCGAAGCGATGCAGGCAGTAGACGCAGCGGTAGCGGCCAGGCAGGTTCGCGGGACGCAGCCACGGCTCCCTGCAGTTCGGACAGGTCATTCCGATCTCGGTGGTCATCATCTGCGCAGGCGGGCGATGTAGAAGCCGTCGGTGCCGTCGCGGTGGGGCAGCACGAGTCGCTCGGACTCTACCGGCAGCCCGCACGCGGCGAGCCGGGACTCGTTCTCGGCGGGCGACAACGTGCACGTCGAGTAGACGAGCGCCCCGCCCGGGCGCAGCGCGCCGCGGGCGGCGTCGAGGATCGCCGCCTGCGTCGTCGCGAGCCGCTCGATCGCCTCGGGCGACATCCGCCAGCGCAGGTCCGGATGGCCCTGCAGGGTGCCGAGGCCGCTGCACGGCGGGTCGACGAGCACGCGATCGAACGGCGCGCCGGCCACGAAGCGCGCGGCGTCGTCGCTCTGAACCTCGACGCACGAGGCGCCCATCCGCTCGCACGTGCGCTGCAGGGCGCGCGCCCGGCCCGCGTGGTGCTCGACGGCGACGATCTCACCGCGATCCTCGATCAGCGCGGCGAGGTGCGTCGTCTTGCCGCCCGGCGCGGCGCAGAGGTCGAGCACGCGCTCGCCGGGCTGCGGATCGAGCGCGCGCGCGACGAGCATCGCGCCGCGCGACTGCGCCGTGTAGGCGCCCGCCCGCCAGAGCGCGTGGCCATGAGCGTCGAAGGCGCCCTCGACGACGAGTCCCTCCGGCAGCTCGGGCCCCGCGGGGCGGGTCGTGACGTCGAGCGCGGCGGCGACCGCGTCCGCCGACGAGCGCAGCGTGTTCACCCGCAGCGCCAGCTCGCCGGGCTCGTTGCCGGCGCGCAGCAGCGCGCGCGTCTCGTCCGCCCCGAAGCGCTCCCACCAGAGCTCGACGAGCCAGCGCGGGTAGGAGTGCGCGACCGACGCGCCGGCCGGCGTGTCGTCGGCCGGCAAGGCCGGCAGCTCGCCGCGTGCCGCGCGCCGCAGGACGGCGTTGACGAGCTTGTGACCACCGCTGCGACCGCCCTTCGCGAGCTCGACGCTCTCGCCGACGGCCGCGTGCGCCGCGACGCCGTCCAGGAACACGAGCTGGTAGAGCCCGAGCCGCAGCGCCGCCAGCGTCTGCGCGTCGAGCTCGGTCGCCGGGCGTTGCGCAAGCTGTTCGATCAGGTGGTCGAGCGTGAGCTTGCGCTGGATGGTGCCGTAGGCGAGCTGCATCGCGAGCGCGCGGTCGCGCGGCTCGAGTCCCTTCGCCTCGCCGTGCAGCGCGCGGTCGGCGTAGGCGCCCTGCTCGAACACGCGCCGGACGACGGCGTACGCGACCCGGCGGGCGGCGGTGACGGCGGTCATCGATCGCGGCGCGCGTCGTAGAGCGCCCGGTCCACGCCACGCACCGTCATGGCGCGCGCGAGCGCCGTCGGTCGCATCCCGAACAGCTTGGCGGCCTGCAGCAGCCGCGCGTGTTCGTCGGGCCCCAGCCTGAAGTTCACCTGCCGACCGGCGCCCTTCGCCGGCGGCGAGCCCGCCGGCATCCGCGGCGGAGCTGTGTCCCGTGCCCGCGCCCGCGCGCCACAATCGGCGATCAGCAGCTCGCCAAGCAAGATACCGGCCGCGATGACGTCCTCCATCGACTGCACCGCGGCGCGCGCCTGCCGCCGCGTGGGGTCGCTCAGCGGAGCGAGGACCTCGCGCCAGCGCTCCCGCGGGATTCGATTCAGGTCGGGAACCGGCTCGCCGCCGTAGTTGCCCCGGATCGGGATCCCATCGTGCTCGCGCATCTCGTCGTGCTCTGTGATCTCGTCGTGCTCTGGCGAGCTGGCGTGTTCGGACATGCCGGCCATTCCTCCTCAGATCGCTAGCGAGCGCTAGCTGGTGGCTAGCGTTCGCTTGCACATTGGCGGTGAAGGTCTCCGGGACACCGATGCTCGGGGATGACGGCACGCTTCTGGCGCGTAGTGGCGGTTGCTCTGCGCGAATCTGACACGTTTCCGCACCTGTGGAGCGGAGGAGCGCGCCCACACCCTCGACACCCGCAGCGCTAGCAAGTCCTAGCCACCGGCTAGCACGTGCTAGCGGCTCCGGCCGCGCAGGTAGGCCGACGCGTTCATCGGCCGGCCGCCCGCGGGCTGGACCTCGATCAGCTCGAGGCCGCCGAGCATCAGCCGGCGACGGTCGTCGACGCTCAAGGCGCCCGCGACGCCGGGCTCACGCACGGCAGCGCGCAGGACCCCGAGCAAGGAGCCGTCGTCGAGCTCGACGCGCGCGCCGATGTGGGGGTTCAGCGCGCGCACGACGCGCTCGTTGCGCTCGGGCGGCGCGCTCGGGTCGAGCGTGCGATCGGCCGGGCCGATCTTCTCCGCGTACGTGACGCCGTCCTCGATCTGCTCGGCCGGCTGCGGGCGCTCGTCGAGCACGCGCAGGAGCAGGTCGGCGCCGAGCTCCTGCAGGCGCGGAGCAAGCGTGCCATACGTGTCGTCGGGCGCGATCGGCTCGCGGCCCAGCAGGAACACCGGGCCGCTGTCGAGGCCCGCGGTCAGGCGCATGATCGCGGCGCCGGTCTCCTCGTCGCCGGCGATCATCGCGCGCTCGACGGGGGCCGCGCCGCGCCAGCGCGGCAGCAGCGAGGGATGCACGTTGATCATCTCGAAGTCCGACAGCAGCGGCTCGCGGATCAGCGCCCCGAATGCGCAGACGACGATCAGCTCGGGCTCGGTGGCGGCGATCGCGGCGCGGGCGTCGTCGGCGTTGACGCTCTCGGGCTGGGCGAGCTGCAGACCCAGTGCGCGGGCCGCATGGGCGACGGGCGGCGCGGACAGCTTGCGACCGCGGCCGGCGGGACGGTCGGGGCGCGTGACGACGAGCTGCGGGCGGTGCGGGCTGTCGGCGAGCCGGTCGAGGACCGCGGCGGCGAAGGTCGATGTGCCGAGGAAGACCGTCCGCGTCACTACGCCACGCTCGCGGCGGCCTGCTCGGCCTCGCGCAGCGCGCGCATCGCCGCCTTGCGCTGCTCGCGGCTCGTGCGGTCGAGGATGAGGATGCCGTCGAGGTGGTCGATCTCGTGCTGGATGACGCGCGCCTCGAGCCCGGTCGCCTCGATCACGAGCTCGCCGCCGTGCTCGTCGCGGGCGTTGACGAGCACCGCGACCGGGCGCTCGACGTCGACGTGGACGAAGGGTAGGCTCAGGCAGCCCTCCTCGAGGATCTCCTCGTCGCGGCTGGACCACTCGATCTTCGGGTTGACGAGCGCGACGGTCGGGCTGTCGGGCTCGATGCGGTAGACGAGCACGCGGTGCGAGATGCCGACCTGGGGCGCCGCGAGGCCGATGCCGAGCGCGTCGTTCATCAGCGCCGCCATCCGCATGACCTCGTCGCGCAGCTCGTCGTCGAAGCGCTCGACCATGCGCGCCTTGGTCTTGAGGATCGGATCGCCGAGCTTGCGCACGTGGCGCAGCGCGGCGTCGCGGCGGGCGCGAACCTCCGGGTCCAGCGGCGGCGGCGCCTCGCGCTCGGGTGGGTTCTCGCTGTCGAGCTCGACCTCGTCGGCCATCGAGCCAGTGTAGATCGGCCTACTGCGGGTCGACGTCGACCGAGAACGCGACTCCGCGCCGGGCGCGGTCGTCCGCGACTGCGGCGACCGCCGCCGCGGCGGCACGCACGGCACGCGCCCGCTCGGTGCCCTTGATGACGAGCTGCGCGCGCTCGCGCCCGCGCAGGCGAAACAGCGGCGCGGGCCCCAGCACCGCCGCGCCCGCGATCTCGCCGAGCTGCGCCCTGATCGCGGCGGCGGCGTCGACGACGGCGTGCGGATCGGGCGCCGAGCAGACGATCCGGATGAGGTGCGAGAAGGGCGGGTAGCGCAGCGCCGCGCGCCGCGCCAGCTCGCCGTCGAGGAAGCCGTCGGCGTCGTGCCGCGCGGCGGCGGCGATCGACGCCGCGTCGGGCGCGAGCGTCTGCACGATCACGCGACCACCGTCGAGGCCGCGCCCGGCGCGGCCGGCGAGCTGGGTGACGAGCGCGAACGTCCGCTCCTCGGCGCGGAAGTCGGGAAAGCGCAGCGTGCCGTCGGCGTCGACGACGACGCCGAGCGTGACGTCGGGGAAGTCGTGGCCCTTGGCGACCATCTGCGTGCCGAGCAGGATTCCGTGCGGCGCGCGCTCGAAGCTGCGCAGCAGCGCGCCGGCGTCGCGCACGTCGCCATCGAGCCGAAAGACCTCATGGCCGATCGCCGCAAGGTCATGCTCGAGGCGCTCGGTGCCCGCGCCGTGCCGTGCGACCGACACCGAGCCGCACGCGCTGCAGCGCTGCGGCACGCGCTCGCGGTGCCCGCAGTGATGGCAGGCGAGCTGGGCCTGAGCGCGATGCAGGACGAGCGCGACGTCGCACTGCGGGCACGTCCAGGCATGGCCGCACGAGCGGCAGTCGACGAAGTTCGACCAGCCGCGGCGGTTGAGCAGGACGATCGCCTTCGCCGCGTCGACGAGCGCGTGGCTCGTCTCGGGATGCAGGGCGCCGCGCTGCTGGCGCATGTCGACGATCTGCACCGGCGGAAGCGAGCGCCCGTCGACGCGCAGCGGCAGCCGCACGCGTCGCAGCGCATGAACGCTCTCCGGACGCGGCGTCGCGCTGCCGGCTACGAGCAGCGCGCCGGCCTGTTCGGCGCGGCGTGCGGCGACGTGGCGGGCGTCATAGCGCGGGTCGCCCTCGTTCTTGTAGGAACTGTCGTGCTCCTCGTCGACGACGATCAGGCCGAGCCGCTCGATCGGCGCGAAGACGGCGGAGCGCGGGCCGACGCAAACGCGCGCGGCGCCGCTGCGCAGGCGCGACCACTCGTCGTGGCGCTCGCCCGCGGCGAGCTTGGAGTGCAGCACCGCCACCGTGTCGCCGAAGCGATCGGCGAAGCGGCCGACGATCTGCGGCGTGAGCGCGATCTCGGGGACGAGCACGATCACGCCGCGCCCCTGCTCGAGCGCGACCTCGGCGGCGCGCAGGTAGACCTCGGTCTTGCCCGAGCCCGTGACGCCGTGCAGCAGCAGCGCCTGCGGCGCCTGCTCGCTCAGCGTGGTTTCGATCTCGGCCAGCGCGAGCGTCTGGTCGGCGGTCAGCGGCGGCCGCTGGGCGCGCCGCGCGCCGACGCTCTCATGCTGGACGTGGCGCCGCTGCGCGCGGCGCTCGAGCGCGACGAGCCCGCGCGACTGCAGCCGCCGCAGCGCGGGCAGGTCGGCGCCAGCCGCGCGCGGCAGCTGCGCGAGCAGCGCGCGCTGGCGCTCGGTCGGCGGGCGCCCCGCGGCGTCCGCCCCGGTGGCGCGCGCCCACCAGGCGAGCTTCGCACGCGCGCCCGGCGGCGGCGACACGAGCGCCAGCGCGCGGGCCGGCGTCGAGCAGTACTCGTCCGCCATCCAGCGGGCCAGCTCGACGAGCTCGGGCGGCAGGTCGTGGTCGAGCACCCTGCGCGGCGCGACGAGCCGCTCGTCCGGCAGCTCGGAGGCATCGGCGAGATCGACGACGACGCCGATCACGTCGCGGTTGCCGAACGGCACGACGAGCACCGAGCCGACATGGACGCCGTCTGGGCAGAGATAGTCGAACGGCCCGCGCAGGGCGCGGGCCGTCGTTATCGGCTCGACCTTGGCGACCGGCGGCACGGAGCAAGCATGGCGCACGTCACGGCGCGCGCCCGTGGTCGCGGTGTTGCGCGGACTGCCGCGGGCGCGCATACCATCGTCGGGTCATGTCGCAGGAGCGAGCATCCGCGATCGCATCGACGGCGCGCCACGTCGAGCAGATCGTCGAGGCCGCCGAACGGGCCGCCGAGGAGCTGCGTGCCGAGGCCGAGGAGCGCGCCGACGAGCGCATCGCCGAAGCCGAGCGCGCGGCACAGATGCGCGTGCAGGCAGCGGACGAGGAGGCCGAGGAGGTCCGCGCCGAGGCCGCCGAGGCGGCGCGCGAGGCACACGACAAGGCGATGCTGCACGCGCGCGAGATCGTCTCCGAAGCGCGCCAGGCGACGCGCGAGGTGCTGCGCGACGGCGAGGCGCTGAGCGGTCATCTGCGCGAGCTGTCGAACGCCCTGCGCACGAACGCCGAGCGCCTGCTGCGCGACGTTCACGCCGCCCACGACGAGATGACGGCGCGGCTGGACCGTGCCGACCCCGACCTGACGACCTCCAGGAGCCGCACCACTCAGATGCCGGGGACGGCGGACGAGCCCGACGTCCCGGACTTCCTGCGGCGCAGGTCGCGCTGATCGCTTCCGTTAAGATGGCTGCCGATCACCCGCTTGGGGCTGTAGCTCAGCTGGGAGAGCGTTCGGCTGGCAGCCGAAAGGTCAGGGGTTCGATCCCCCTCAGCTCCATTCGCTAGACGGCGGGCTCCATCGTCCGCGCCGGCACCTCGCCCCAGAGCTGCTCGAGGCGGTAGAAGTCGCGCGCCTCGGGCGTGAAGATGTGGACGAGGACGTCGAGGTAGTCCATCAGGATCCATGTCGCCTCGCGCTGGCCCTCGACGCGCCGCGGCAGGATCCCGTGCTCGTCCTTCATCGCCTGATGGATGCCGTCGTGGATCGCCTTCACCTGGCGGGCGGTGTTGCCGGAGCAGATCAGGAAGAAGTCGGTGTAGCCCAGCACGCCGCGCACGTCGAGCTCGACGATGTCGATCGCCTTCTTGTCGGCCGCCTGGGCGGCGATCGTCTCTGCGAGCTGCTCTGGGGTCATCGATAGAGCCTTTCCCGAGCGATGCGCTCGGCAACGGGATCGGGTACGAGATAGCGAATCGGGAGCCCGCGGGCGACCCGCCGCCGGATCAGCGACGACGAGATGTCCAGCCGCGGCATGTCGAAGAAGGCCGGTCGCGGTGCGCCGGGGAAATGCTCCGCCAGACGCTCGGCGACATCGCGCCGCCCCGCCCCTGAGCGCTCGGCGACCGCCAGCCGCGCCAGGCCGAGCACCGCCTCCGGCTCGTGCCAGCTCGGCAATCCAAGGGCGATGTCGCCCCCGACGATGAAGGTCAGGTCGTCCTCCGGCGTGCGCGCATGAAGCTCCCGCAGGGTATCGACCGTGTACGACGGTCCGCCGCGGAGGACCTCGAGATCGCAGACGCCGAGGCGGTCGTCGCCCGCGATCGCCAGGCGGCAGAGCTCGAGACGCTCCTGCGCCCCGGGATCCTGCTCGGCGTCCTTGTGCGGCGCCGTCGCGACCGGCGTCAGCAGCACGCGATCGAGCTCCAGCTGCGTGGCGGCCTCCGAGGCGCAGACGAGGTGCGCGAGATGGGGCGGGTTGAACGACCCGCCGAGGATCCCGATCCGCACGACTCGGCCCGAGCTACGGGCGCACGTGACCGTCGCCGGCGATCACGTACTTGAACGTGCACAGCTCGCGCACGCCGATCGGCCCGCGAGCGTGCAGCTTCTGCGTCGAGTTGCCGATCTCGGCCCCCATGCCGAACTCGCCACCGTCGGTGAAGCGCGTCGAGGCGTTGACGTAGACGCAGGCCGCGTCGACGCCGCGCTCGAAGGCGCGCGCGGCGCGCGCGTCGTTCGTCACGATCGCCTCCGAGTGCCCCGAGCCGTGCGCGTTGATGTGCTCGATCGCCTCCTCGACGGAGTCGACGATGCCGACCGCGAGCACGAGCGCGAGGAACTCCGTGTCCCAGTCCTCGTCGTCGGCGTCGGCCAACGACGGCGCCAGCTCGCCCGCCAGTGCTCGCGCCCGACCGTCGACGCGCAGCTCGACGCCGGCCGCGCGCAGCGCCGCAAGCGCCCGCGGCAGGAACTGCGGCGCCGCCGCGCTGTGGACGAGCAGGGTCTCGGCGGCGTTGCAGACGCTCGGCTTCTGGACCTTGGCGTTGACGATGATCGCCTCGGCCGCGTCGAGGTCGGCGGCGGCATCGACGAAGACGTGGCAGTTGCCCGACGCGGCATAGATCACCGGCACGGTCGCGACCGCCTTCAGCGCCGCCTTCAGCCCCTCCCCGCCGCGCGGGAAGATCAGGTCGACGACGCCGTCCTGCGTCGCGAGCTCGGCGAGCTCCTCGCGCCCGCCACCGGCGACGAGCCCGATCGCGCCGTCCGGCACGCCCGCCCCGTACGCCGCCTCGGCGGCGATCGACGCGAGCAGCGCGTTGGAGTGCGCGGCCGACGACGAGCCGCGCAGGACGACCGCGTTGCCGGACTTCAGACACAGCGAGGCGGCGTCGATCGTGACGTTCGGGCGCGCCTCGTAGACGACCGCGACGACGCCGAACGGCACGCGCAGCATGCGCACGTCCAGCCCGTTGGGCAGCCGCTTGCCCTCGACCACCTCGCCGACAGGATCGGGCAGCGCGGCGATCGCGCGCGTGCCCGCGGCGATCGCGGCGATCCGGCCCGGATCGAGCGCGAGCCGGTCCAGCAGCGCCGCCGTCAGGCCGTTCGCGCGACCCTCCTGCATGTCGCGCGCATTCGCCTCGACGATCTCGTCGCTGCGCGCGATCAGCGCATCGGCGATCGCCAGCAGGGCGGCGTTCTTCGTGTCCGTGTCGAGCGACGCAAGCGTGCGCGCGGCGTCACGCGCCGCGAGGCAGATGTCGGAGACCGTGCGGGTCGCAGTCGCCATGCTGGAAGGGTACGTCAGTGCGCGACGGCCATATCAGCTGAGCACGAAGTAGTCGCGGTGGATCGCCTCGTCGGTCGCGCGCGGCATCAGCTCGCGCACCCCGGCGGACTTCATCCCCTTGACCTTCGCGAGCTCGTCGGCCGCGTAGTTGCAGATCCCCTTGCCGATCACGATCGCCCCGTGCGCGACCTGCACGGCGTCGCCGGCGTCGAACGAGCCGCGCACCTCCGTGATGCCGACCGGCAGCAGCGACGTGCCGCCGTCACGCAGCGCGCGCGCGGCGCCGGCGTCGACGACGACCGTGCCCTGCGACGGCTTGGCGTATTTCAGCCACAGCTTGAAGGACGAGTAGCGCGTCTCGCCGGCGGCAAAGCGCGTCCCCGCGGCGTTGCCGTCGAGCGCGTCGCCGAGCGCGCCCTCACGTAGCCCGCTGCAGATGACGGTCTCGATCCCGCCGGCCGTCGCCATCTCCGCGGCGACGACCTTGGAGCGCATCCCGCCGGAGCCCAGCGGCGACGTCGTGTGGCCGATCGCGAGCGCATCGAGCTCGGCGAAGTCCGTCACCGACGGGACGAGCTCGGCGCTCGGATCGGCTCTCGGGCTGGCTGTGAAGAGCCCCTCGACGTCGGTCAGCAGGACGAGCAGGTCGGCGTTGACGAGCATCGCGACCTGGGCCGCGAGCAGGTCGTTGTCCCCGAACGAGATCTCGTCGGTCGTCGTCGTGTCGTTCTCGTTGATGACCGGCATGACGCGCCATTCGAGCAGCTTGTTGAGCGTGCCGCGCGCGTTGAGATAGTGCGTGCGGGCGCTCATGTCGAAGAACGTCAGCAGCACTTGCGCCGACGTGATCCCGTGCCCGCGCAGGAGCTCGTCGTAGACGCGGTAGAGCTTGCCCTGGCCGACCGCGCTGGCGGCCTGCAGGTCCTCGATCGCGCGCGGGCGGATCGGTCGAACGGGCAGTTGCATGACGCGCATGCCGCGCGCGATCGCCCCGCTCGTGACGAGCAGGATCTCGTCGCCGCCGGCGTGGCGCGCCGCGGCCTGCGCGCAGATGCGCTCGATCACGGTCGCGCGCAGCTCGCCGTCGTCCTCGGCGACGATGCTCGATCCGAGCTTGATGACGTAGCGGGCCATCGCGCGGTTCAGCTTACGCACGCGTTGGCGCCGCGCCGGGCGCCGTCGGATCGGCGCCTACAGCTCTGCGGGCAGCGAGTAGGCGCCGATCTTCGCCGGTTCGGTCTCCGTCGCCGGGACGAAGTACCCGACCCGGTAGTAGCCGCTCGGCTGCGGAATCGGGACCGATCCGCTGAAGAACCCGCGGAACGTCGACGTCACGCCGTCTCCGATCTGCACGCAGGTGTTGACGTTCTTGTTGTCGGGGCACCACATGAAGATCGCGGTGTCCTCGGAGCCGTTGGGGCGGAAGCGCAGCTGGCCCCAGAAACCGACGATGCCCTCACCGGCGGGATAGACGACGAGCGGCAGCGTGTAGCCGTAGGCGGCCGGCTTGGCGCGTCCCTTCGTTGTGTACAGGCCGGACTGGTACGTGAACCAGTACTCCCGCGAGCCGACCTTGTACTTGCGGCCGGTCACCGGCGAGCGCTTCAGCGGCGCGGCGTCGCGCAGCAAGAACTGCGTCGTCGCCTTGACGCGCGGCTCGTTGTAGGCGAGGAACTCGGCGAGCTGGTTGAACTGCGCCTGGCGCGCATAGGGAATCCCGTTGCGCGGGTCGGGCTCGCTCTCGTAGCCGAACTCGGTCAGGAAGACCGGCAGGTCCGGGGCGATCCGGCCGCCCGACTGCGCGGCGAGCGTGTCGAGCAGCGGGCCGAGCGTGCCGATGTTCGCGATCGTGATCTCCTCGGGGCTCTTCGGGGCGATCGTCGGAGCGGCCTTCTTCGTGTACGGGTGGTGGGCGAAGGACGTCGCCTTCAGCGTCGGGTTGCGGTCGAAGTCCTGGCAGCGGCGGCGCGCGGCGTCGGCGCCGGCGTACGGCGTCAGGTCCGGCGCCAGGCAGACCATCTCGCGCAGGAACGTGGCCGGACGCAGGCCGTTGATCGGGCCGCTCTTGTCCGAACCGAGCGGCGCGGTCTCGCCGAGCAGGATCGCGTCGCCGCCGTGCGCGGAGCGCTCGAGGCCCTCGACGCCGGCCTGATGCAGCTCGCGGTACAGCGCCGGCGCCACAGGCACCATCTGGCCGTTGACGACCTCCGACTGCGGCGACAGCCAGCCCGGCTGGTTGGGTTCGTTCCACAGCGACCACAGCGACACGCGCGGCAGCGCCCGGCGGATCGCGTTCTCGTCGCGGTAGCGGCCCGAGTAGCGCTTGCCGACGGCCTCGACGAAGCTGCGGTAGCGCGACGGGATCGGCTTGTAGGTGCCCGCGTTGCGACGCTGGGCCGGCGGCGCCTTGCGGTGCGCGTAGCTCGGCCCAGGGCCCGTGATCGTGAAGTAGACGCGCATCCCGACCTTCGCGGCCTCCTTGACGAGGTTGTCGTAGCGATCCCAGTTGCGGGTCGGGTACGTGCGCGGGTCGTTGGCCTTGAAGCGCTTGCGCTGCGCGATCGCGCGCGCACGCAGCTTCGGGCTCTTGATGCGCGCGATCTCGCGGTTGGAGAGCGACGCGCCCTCGGCGACGACCCGCCACAACACCGTCGCGCGCACCGCGTCCACGCCCATCGAGCGCATCGTCACGAGCGTGCGCGTCTGCGTCACGTTGTTGCGATAGAGCAGCAGGTCGTCGTCCATCATGATCGAGGCTTGGTCGTCCGCCGCCTGCGCGACAGGGGCGCAGAGGCAGGCCAGCAGGAGGGTGATCAGCGTGTATCTGGGGAGGCTCATCGGCGCGAAAAGGTAGTCGGTTGTGCTTCGCGATGTCTCAGTGAGGGCGCCGGCGCGCGCGTCATCCGGGGTGCAGCTCGAACAACACGCCGGCGATCTCGACGTCGTCACCGGGCTCGAAGCCCTGTGCCTCGAGCGCGCTGATGATGCCCATCCGGCGCAGCCGGCTCTCGACGTGCGCGAGCGCCTCGTCGTTGTCGAGGTCATGGCGCATGAGCAGCCGTTCTACCCCCTCGCCGTCGACGCGAAAGACCCCGTCCTCGGTGCGCTGGACGCGGAAGCCGCGGCCCGCCGCGGGGCGAAAGACGCGGTGCTCGACCGGCGGCACCTGCTCGAGCGCGACCGCGACGTCGGGGGCCTGATCGGCGAGCGGGACGCGGCGGGCGAGCTCGATCGCGAGCGTCTCGATCCCCTCGCCGGTCGCCGCCGACGTGACGAGCACCGGCACCTCGTCGCCGAGTCGCTCGCGCCACTGCCGCGCAACGCGCTCGGCATCCTGCGGTCGGACGAGATCGGCCTTCGAGAGGGCGAGCAGGCGCGGCAGCGACGCCAGGCGGGCGTCATGCGCGCGAAGCTCGGCTTCGATCGTCGCGTGGTTGGAGGCCGGGTCGGAGCCGTCGACCGGCGCGAGGTCGAGAACGTGGACGAGCAACCGCGTGCGCTCGACGTGCGCGAGGAAGTCGTGGCCGAGCCCGGCGCCTTCGCTGGCGCCCTCGATCAGCCCCGGGATGTCGGCGACGACGAGCTGGCGCTCGGCGCCGTCGAGCGTGCCAAGGACCGGCTCGAGCGTCGTGAACGGGTACGCGGCGACCTTCGGCGCGGCCCGCGTCATGCGCCCGAGCAGCGACGACTTGCCGGCGTTGGGCAGGCCGACGAGGCCGACGTCGGCAAGCAGCTTGAGGCGCAGGTCGATCCAGCCCTCCTCGCCGGGCAGGCCGCGCTCGGCGAGCCGCGGGGCCTGGCGCGTCGAGCTCGCGAACTTCTTGTTGCCGCGCCCGCCGGAGCCGCCGCGCGCGACGACGACGCGCTGACCGGGCACGACGAGGTCGTGCGTGCTGCCGTCCCAGGAGGCGACCTGCGTTCCCGGCGGCACGCGCACCTCGAGCGGCGGCCCGTCGGCGCCGTGGCGCAGCGCGCCCTCGCCGTGCGAGGCGCGCTTGGCCGTGTAGTGCACGCTGCGCTTGAACGACTGCAGGTCGCGCAGCGAGTCGTCGCAGACGAGCACGATGCCGCCGCCGTGGCCGCCGTCGCCGCCGTCGGGCCCGCCGTGCGGCACGTGCGCCTCGCGGCGAAAGCTGACGCACCCGTCGCCGCCGCCGCCGGCCTGCACGTGGATGCGTGCCTTGTCGTAGAGCATGTGGGTACCCAAGGTAGTCCGAGCGAAGGAGCATCGATGGCCGACGACCCAGTCTTCCTGATCACCGGCGCCTCGACCGGCATCGGCGCCGCGACCGCGCGCCGCGCGGCGGAGGCGGGCTACCGGCTCGTGCTCGCCGCTCGCTCGACCGACAAGCTCGAAGCGCTCGCCGCGCAGCTCGGCGGTCCGCAGCGGGCGATCGCCGTCACCTGCGACGTCGCCGAGTTCGACCAGCAGGAGGCGATGGTCGGCGCCGCGCTCGACGCCTTCGGCCGGATCGACGTCGCGTTCGCGAACGCCGGCTTCGGCGCCGCGCGCGGGTTTCTCAAGGAGACGCCCGAGCACTGGCGCGCGATGGTGCTGACGAACGTGCTCGGCTGCGCCTTCACGATCCGCGCGACGATCCCGCCGCTGCGGGAGTCCGTCGGGCACCTGCTGCTGACGAGCTCCGTCGCCGGGCGCCGCGCGCTGCCGGGCTCGCTCTACAGCGCCACGAAGCACGCCGTCACCGCGATGGCGGAGTCCGCTCGCCTGGAGCTCAACGAGAGCGGCGTTCGCGTCACCGTGATCGAGCCGGGTATGGTCGACACACCGTTCTTCGACAACCCCGTCTCCGGCGCGCTCGAGCCCGACGACATCGCCCGCGCCGTGCTGTTCGCCGTCCGGCAACCGCCGCACGTCGACGTCAACGAGATCCTCATCCGACCGGTCAGCCAATCGACATGACGCCGCTCTTCGCCGGTGCGCCAGACCCGATCAGGCTGACCGACTGGCTGCTCGTCGACTGGGTCGCCCACGCGAAGCCGGGCGACCCGTTCCCGGAGCCGTGGTCGCACGCGCACGCGCCGCTGCAGTCGATGGTCCGCCAGCTCGTCGAGCTCGGCGTGATCGCGCCGCCCGCGCCCGGCACGCCCGTCGCCGAGATCGCGAGCAGCGCGACGACGGCGGCGAAGACCTGGCTCGAGCAGCACCCGCGCCCACAGCCGGCGCCGGCGACGACGTCGCGCGCAAAGGAACGCGGCCGGAGCTGGGGGATCTAGCGGGCTAGGCGATTGATTCCGCGGCGCTTGCGCCGTCGTGGTGCTGGGTGCGGTTGGTCGTGGTCCGTCTTGACGCTGGTCTGGGCGCCACTGCTCGCGCACGGCGGCGATGAAGGAGCGGTGACTCGAGCGGTCGTGGTCGCTCGTGAGCGGTGCTGTGCTGTGCTGTCCTGCCTTGTGCGTCTCATGCACACACTAGGCAGGACACGACGCCGCGATCCGACCGCGCCCACCCGGGGGTGTCGAACACCCGACGAACGCCCGCGCACGCATCGATGTCGCCTTGACCCCGCATACCGCGGTCAAAGCGACACGCTCGCGCACCACAGCAGCACTACGGCTCGCGCCCACGCCCACAACACCCTCCCTGATCGATGCCGTTTCCGCCAGGCGCCCGCGCACCCCGCTGGCTAGGCGCGGCGCGCCACCCCCGCCCAGACGATCGACCCCACGCGCCGGCGCGTGCAGTAGCTGCACACGGCCACTAGCGCGCCGCGACCGAGCATGCCGCGACCGCCGCGGCGAGGTCGCCGAGGATCGCGCGCAGGTGACGGCGGTAGAAGAAGTGGCCCTCGTCGGGATGCAGCGCGGCCTGGACGTGCGGCAGCGTCGCCGCCAGGTGCATCGCGTGGTCGACGGGCACGATCACGTCCTGCATGCCGTGCCAGAGGTGGACGAGCCCGCCGACGCGCTCCGGCGCAAAGCCCCACGGGCGCACGCAGACGAGGTAGTCCTCGATCATGCCGCCGACGCCGCCGTCCGCCGCGGCGAGAAATCGCACCGCGGCACCCTCGCCCGCCTCGGCCTCGGCGAGCAGGCGCCTGTCGGCGGGCGCGGCGCCCGCACGCAGGACGCGGGCGATCGCCTGCGGGTGGCGGCGCACGAGGCCGAGCAGCGCGTCCGCTGCGCGGGCGCAGCTGCGCGGGCGCGCGCGCACGGCGCGTAGCCCGAGCCGCGCGGGCAGCGGCAGCCCGGCCGAAGGGCAGGCGCCGGGCGCCATCGAGCTGACGACGGCGGCCGCCGCGACGCGGACCGGCAGCTCGTGTGCGCAGGCGAGCGCATAGGGACCGCCGGCCGAGACGCCGACGACGCCGAAGCGCGCGTGGCCGAGCGCGTCGGCGAGCGCCGCCGCGTCGTGCGCGAAGCCCAGCAACGTGCGACCCGGCGCCGGGTCCGAGCCGCCGAAGCCGGGCCGGCCGACCATGACGTATCGGATCCGCAGCTCGTCGGTGAGCGCCTGCAGCTCGGCGGAGGCGGTCTGCGGCGAGCCGATCGCGCCGTGCAGGTAGAGCACGAGCGCGCCGTCCCCGGGCCCGACCGACAGATACGACAGCCGCCTGCCTTCAGGCAGCGAGACGGACCCGGCGGCGACCTGATCTCGTGCGGAAATTTCCTGCACAGGACGAGATTATGCGCTCCGACCCGGCGCGTGAAGCGGCGTTCACGAGATGGCGACGAGTACGCGCTCGAGCGCCTCGACGAAGGCGTCGGGCTGCTCGACCATCGAGATGTGGCCGGCGCCGTCGACGACCTCGCAGACGGCGTCCGGGCGCAGCCCGCGGACGGTCTCGGCGCCGCCCGGGGGGATCACGCGATCGCCGCGACCCCAGACCGCTCCGACCGGCATCGGCAGCTCGGCGAGGATGGCGCGCAGGTCGGCGCTGGCGACCGCGCTGAGCGCGGGCCCGATCCGCCGCGCGCCGAGCGACGCGCCGACGAGCTGGCGCACGACCGCGGGCTCGAGCGCGGCGCCGTCGACGACGCCGCCGGCCATCAGCAGCCGTCTGCCCCACGACCAGCCCGCCAGCGGCGACGCCCGCCGGCGCAGCGGGATGTACAGCTCGGCGGCGACGCCGAGCGCGGCGGCCGCGACGAGCGGCAGCGGCCGCAGGCCCGCCGGCGAGACGAGCACGAGGCTGCGCACGGCGGCCGGCTCGCGCGCGGCGAGCATCAGCGCGACGGCCGCGCCCATCGAGTGGCCGACGAGGTCGTAGGGCTCGCTCACCCCGCCCGCGCGAAGGTCGGCAGCGACGCGCGCCGCGACGTCGTCGAGGTCGAAGCCGCGCCCGACCGGGCGCGACGCGCCGAAGCCGGGCACGTCGAGCGTGACGACCTGCCGTGACGCGGCCAGTCGCGGCGCCGCGTCGCGCCAGATCGAGCGCGTCGTCGCGAGTCCGTGGATCAGCACGAGCGGCTCGCCGCGACCGCTGATGTCAGGCGGCGACATCGCCGTGGCCTGCCCGCCGCGCTCAGTCGTCGATGCGGCTACGCAGCGTCGTCGGCGTGCGGCGCGATCGAGACGACGCGCTTGCCGCGCTGCTCGCCGAAGACGACGGTGCCGGCGGCACGCGCGTAGAGCGTGTCGTCCTTGCCGATGCCGACGCCCTCGCCGGGGCGAAAGCGCGTGCCGCGCTGGCGCACGATGATCTCTCCGCCGCTGACCGTCTGGCCGGCGAACGTCTTGACGCCGAGGCGCTGCGCGTTGGAGTCGCGCCCGTTGCGTGAGGAGCCGAGGCCCTTCTTGTGTGCCATATCGGTTAGCCCTTCACTTCCGTGATCTCCAAGCGCGTGAGCTCCTGGCGGTGCCCCGTCGTGCGCTTGTAGCCGCGCTTGGGCTTGAACTTGAACACGCGCAGCTTCTCGCCGCGCTCGTGGGCCACGATCTTCGCCTTGACGGAGACCTTCTTCAGGCCCGCGACATCGAAGACCGCCTCGTCGGCGGCGTAGAGCAGCGGCGCCAGCGCGACGGTCGCGCCCTCGGCGTCGGGCAGCCGCTCGACGAGCAGGGTCTGCCCCTCCTCGACGCGGTATTGCTTGCCGCCGGTCTTGACGATTGCGTAGGCCATGATGAAGAGAGGGATCAGCTTTCCGAAGCGGGTGTCGCGCCAGACTCAGCCGTGGCACGCGAACGGCGCCGTCCGCCCCTACGGCCGCGGCGCCGAGCGCTCGATTCTACGCCATCGTCGCCGCTACCGTCCACGGCGCCGGCGGCGTCCTCCTCGGCCTCCGGCGCGTCGAGCATCGTCGCGGTTGCCGACGTGCGCCCCGCGTGCTCGATCCGCACGAGCCGCTTGGCCCCGACGAAGCGCCCGCCGCCGCTGACGCTGATGATGTAGCCGTCGATCTTCGCGACGGCGTCGTCGACGTCGTACATGTGCGGCTCGACGATGTGGACGAGCACCTCGTCGCCCTCGCGAAACGGCACCGCGCGCTCCTGGACCTCGTCGCGCGAGCCCTCCATCAGGATGTCGAAGTGGTCGAGCGGCAGCCCTTCCGTGCCGGTGAAGTGGAAGCGCCGCCCGGTCTCCTCCTCGAGCGCGTGCAGCACGCGCTTGGCGTTGCCGGTGAAGACCGCGCTGACGCGCGGGTTCATCTGCACGAGAAAGGCCTCGTGCTTCTTCGGCGCCTTCTTCGTGACCACGCGCAGGCGGCGCTCGAACTCGATCGCGATCGTCTCCTCGGACTTGATCACGCCGTCGCCGTCGCACGTCGGGCACGGCCGCGAGATGATCTCGCGCACGCCCTCGGTGACGTTCTGGCGCGTCATCTCGACGAGCCCGAGCTTGGAGATCTCGGCCGTGAACGTCTTCGTGCGGTCCTCGTCGAGCGTCTTGCGCAGCGTCTTCAGGACGGCGTCGCGGTTGCGCGCGCGGGCCATGTCGATGAAGTCGATGACGATGATCCCGCCGATGTCGCGCAGGCGCAGCTGGTTGACGACCTCCTCGGCGGCCTCGAGGTTCGTCGTCGTGATCGTGTCCTCCAGCCGCGCGCCCTTGCCGCGGCCGATGAACGAGCCCGAGTTGACGTCGATCACGGTCAGCGCCTCGGCGTAGTCGATGATCAGGTAGCCGCCGCTGGGCAGGTCGACGCGCCGCGTCATGAGCCCGTCGATGACCTTCTCGACGCCGTAGGCGGCGAACAGCGGGGCCTTCTCCTCGTAGAGCTCGACGCGGTCGACGAGCTCGGGGGCGGTGCGCGTGAAGAACGAGACAAGTCGCTGGTGCTGCTTGGGGTCGTCGACGATCGCGCGCTCGAAGTGCTCGGAGAAGATGTCGCGCACGACGCGCACGGAGAGATCGGCCTCCTGGAAGACGAGCCCCGGCGCCGGCGTCTCCTCGACGCGCTTGATCAGGACGTCGTGCAGCTTGAAGAGGTACTGCAGCTCGCGCTCGAAGTCCTCGCGCTTGGCGCCGCTGGCGGCGGTGCGGATGATCGCTCCGCCGCCGCGCAGGTCCAGGCCCTTCGTCTCACGGCGCAGGCGCTCACGCTCGCGGTCGTCGAGCCGGCGCGAAACGCCGATCCCCTCGCCCATCGGGGCGTAGACCATGTAGCGACCGGCGATCGTCAGCTCCATCGAGAGGCGCGCGCCCTTGCTCTTGAGCGGGTCCTTGACGACCTGCACGACGATCTCCTGGCCGGGCTTGATCAGCTCCGTGATCTTCGAGCCGCCCTCCTTGCCGCGACCGCGGCGGCCGACGTCGACGCCCGGCACGACGATCTCGTCGACGTGCAGAAAGCCGTTCTTCTCGAGGCCGATGTCGACGAACGCGGCCTCCAGGCCCGCAAGCACGTTGTCGATCTTGCCCTTGTAGATGTTTCCGACGATCGAGCGCGCGCCACGCCGCTCGAAGTACAGCTCGGCGACGCGATAGCCCTCCGCCGGATCGGGCTTCTTGGAGCGGCTCGCGGGCTTGGCGGTCCCTGCGGCGCTCGGGTTACCCGATGCTTCCAACAGCGCGACCCGGGTTTCCCCACGGTCGACGCTGACCAGCAGTTGCTTCTTCATGCGTGGAAGGTCCTTTGCTCAGAAAGTGAGCCCCCGGCGTTTGGTTGCAGCCGCAAAGCGCCCTTGCGCGTGAATCGACTGCAACAGGCCGATGGCCAAGAGGGTGGAAATCACCGAGCTGCCGCCGTATGAGAACAGCGGCAATGGGATCCCGGTGATGGGCATGATCCCCACGTTCATGCCGACGTTGATGAAGACTTGAAACAGGAGCATGGCCACGATGCCTCCGGCAATCAGCGCGCCGTAGAGGTTCTTGGCCACGGTGAGAATCCGTAGACCGCGCCACACCAGCAGCGCGTACAGCGAGAGCAGCAGACCCGCACCGGCAAATCCCCAGCGCTCGCCGACAACGGCGAACGCGAAGTCCGTGCGTTCCTCGGGCAGGAAGTTCAGCGGTCCCTGGGTCGAGAGCTCGCCGCGGCCGGTCTTCTGGCCCGAGCCGATCGCAATCCGGGACTGGTTTTGCTGGTAGCCGGCGTCGCTGGCGACGTCCGACGGGGATAAGAACGAGGTCAGGCGCGAGGACTGCTCTCCGGTCAGGACCGTCACGCCGAGCGCCGGCGCCGCCGTCAGGACGAGCACGATCGAGAGCGCGCCGAGCGTCAGTAGACCGGCGAAGTGCCGCCAGCTCACGCCGGCGATGAACAGCGCCGCGAAGAGGATCGCGATGTAGACGAGCCCCGAGCCGAGGTCGGAGGCCATCACGAAGATCGCGGGGATCATCCCGACGAGCACGAGCCGCGCCGTCGTGTCGCGCTCGCCGAGGCGGCGCGAGCGATCGACGACGAAGCCGGCGAGCGCGGCGATCAGCAGCACCTTGCCGAGCTCGGATGCCTGCACCTCGAAGAACGGCAGCTGGATGGCCCGCCGCGAGCCACGCGTCACGCCACCGAAGATCGCGACGAGCACGAGCCCGCCCATCATCAGGCCGTAGATCCCGTATTTCAGCTCCCGCAGGCGCGAGTAGTCGATCCGGCTCAGGATGATCGCGATCAACGTGCCGACGGCGAAGAACGCGCCTTGGCGCGTGACGTAATAGTGCGGATCGCCCGGGACGTCTTTGCTCGTGGATGCGTTGAGGGTAACGAGCGACGCGATCATGAGTCCGATCGTCGCGAGCGCGAGCAGGGGGTCGAACGGAAGGCGCAGGCCTGCGGGGAGTCGCCGCGCGGGGGGTTCGTTCATCGCGTCGAGTCCGCGCCGGGGGCGCAGGCGACCTTCTGGTCGTAGAACTTGGCGAGCATCCTGCAGGCGATCGGCGCAGCCGTCTCGGCCCCGAAGCCGCCCTCCTCGACCGTCACGGCGACGACGATCGGCCGCTTCTCGTCGGGCACGTACGCGACGTACCAGGACTGGTCGTCGCGCGGCGGGCGCTGCGCCGTGCCGGTCTTGCCGAAGACCGGGAGCTGGTCCTGCGGCCAGCCGGCGAAGACATCGGTCGAGGTGCCGCCGCCGGCGCTCGTCGAGAGGTGCAGGCCGGTCGCGACGGCCTGGCGGGCGGCCTCGTCGATGTGGATCCTGTGGGCCGGATCGCGCTCGATGCGCTGGACGAGCTCACCGCCCGAGCGTTCGATCTCGAGCCCGAGGTGCGGCACGACGACCTCGCCGCCGTTCTCGATCGCGGCGTAGGCGACGGCGAGCTGCAGCGGGGTCGCCTGCAGGTCGCCCTGTCCGATCGCCAGGTTGACGGTGTCGCCGAGGTTGTAGTCGCGCAGGTCCGAGATGCCGCAGCCGTTGGCGCCCGCGGTGAAGACGTTCGCCAGCAGCGAGATGCCCTTCTTCTTGCGGCAGACCTCCTCGCGGGCGTTGACCTCGTCGCGCCACTTCTGGTCGGGGATGACGCCGTCGTCCTCGCCGGGCAGGTCGACCCCCGTCGTCCGCCCGAAGCCGAGCTTGCGCGCGTAGCGCTGGATGACGAGGTCGTCGTTGCGGCTGAAGAAGGCGTTCATGCCGAGCTGGTAGAAGTAGACGTCGGACGAGACCTGGAGCGCTCGCACGAGGTCGACGGGCCCGTACTGCTGCTCCTTGGCGTTGCAGCGCTCGATCTCGCCGACCTGGATGCAGCCGGCGTCGACGATCGTCGTGCGCGGCGTGATCAGCCCCTTCTCGAGGCCGGCGAGCGCGGTGATCGCCTTGAACGTCGAGCCGGTCGGGTACTGGCCGGCGATCGCGCGGTTGAAGAGCGGCGCGCCGGCGTCCTCGCCGAGCAGCGCGTCGTAGCGCTCCTTCGTGATCGACTTCGTCAGCAGCGCGGGGTCGAACGTCGGATGCGAGCCCATCGCGAGCAGCGCCCCGTCGCGCGGGTCCATCGCGACGAACGCGCCCGGGTGGCCACGGCCGATCGAGGCCAGCCCGTCCTGGCCGACCTTCTCGAGATCGAGGTCGAGCGAGAGCCGCAGGCGCTGGCCGGCGATCGGCGCATCGGGGCGCAGGCGCGGGTTGGGCACCGGGCGGCCGAAGGCGTCGACCTGGACGCGCTGGACGCCGTCGACGCCGCGCAGGTAGCGGTCGTACGAGCGCTCGAGGCCGTCCTTGCCGACGATCACGCCCGCCTTGACCCCTCGGAATCGCGGGAGCTTGCGCTCCTCGGGGCTGATCTCGCCGACGTTGCCGAGAATCTGGGCGCCCAGCGAGCGCTTCGGATAGCTGCGCAGGTACGTGCGATCGACCTTCACGCCCGGGAACTGCTCGGGCCGCTCGGCGATGTACGCGAGCACGGAGTCCGAAACGTCGGTCTTCAGACGGACGGAGGAGTACGGGACGAGCACGAGCGAACGCACGACGCGGTGGTGGACCTCGCTTCCGCTCAGCCCCAACAGGCGTCCGAGCCGCCGGTAGCGAACGCGTAGCTCGGCCGTCGGGGTCCGCGGGATCGGGATCGGCTCGCCGCGGCGGCCCTTCGGCCTGGCGAGGCGGTCGTTGACGTCGTCGGCCCAGTTCAGCGCGAGGGCCCGTTCCTCCTCGGGCAGCTTCGCCGGATCGAGATCGACGACGACCGCGAGGCGGTTCTCGACCATGATCCTGCCGTTGCGATCGACGATCTTCCCGCGCGGCGCCTGGATGCGCAGCTCGCGCACGCGGTTGACGGTCGCTTGCGCGAGGAACTTGTCGCCCGACAGGACCTGCAGGTACCAGAGGCGGAAGAAGACGATCGCGAAGAGGGCGAACGCGACGCCGCCGAGGATCGCGACGCGCAGCGCGAGCTGGGGCGTGATCGGGGCGCGGCGATCGGTCGAGGGCTCCATCATCATCAGCGGATCTCCGGCCCCCGCGACAGCGGGCTGAGCCCGCCGGTCGTGTAGGCGCGCCGGCGCCGCCGGCGCGGATCCTCGGGCAGCGCGGCGTGCAGCCAGCGGCGCACGAGCGCGTAGACCGGCAAGGCGAGCAGCGCGTTGACGACGAGCGTCGCGAGCAGCTGGCGCACGAGCGCCCAGCTCACCGGCGCGTCGACGCCGAGCAGGAATTGGACGAGCGCGAAGCCGACGCCGAAGGCGAGCGTCGCCGCGGCGCCGACGGCGAGCGGCACGAGCGTCCCCTCGGGGTCACGTGCCTCGCGCAGGCGCCCCGCGCCGTAGCCGACGGTGAGCAGCACGAGCGACGAGACGCCGAGCGTCTGCAGCGAGACGACGTCGACGAAGAGGCCGACGCCGAAGCCGAAGACGCCGCCGGCGAGCGAGCCGCAGAGCAGCCCGACGGCCATCACGAGCAGCGGCGATAGGTCGGCGTTGGCCCCCGCGATCGGAAGCTGCGAGACCGCGGCGGTCTGCACGACGACGCCGAACACGCCGAGCGCGGCGAGGCGGGCGAGCAGGTGCGCGGTCGGCGACGTCACGAGTCCGGTCCCTGCGGCTTGGTGAGGATCTGGACGAAGTCGAGGCTGCGCATGTCCGCGTACGGGCGCAGGTGGACCTCCTGGGTGTCCGTGCCCTCGTGCTCGATCCGCGTGATGTGGCCGATCGGCAGCCCGACGGGATACAGCGAGCGCGAGCGATCCTCGGGCTCCGTGCCGCGCGTGACGACGCGGTCCCCGACCGCGAAGCGCGCGCCGGGCTGGGTGAACTGCAGCACGAGGTCGGTCGGGTTGCCGGCGCTGGCGGGCTCGACGACGCCGAACTCCTGGCGCCCGCCTGCGCGCGCGGGCACCTTCGTCGTCACGTCGGTGATCAGCGTCACCTGAGCGGCGCCGCTGAAGACCTCGGTGACGCGACCGATCAGCGCCTGCTCGTTGAGCACCGGCTGGCCGACCTCGACGCCGTCGTCGGAGCCCTTGTCGACGCGGATCGTCGCGTACCAGACCGTCGGCGACTGGAAGATCACGCGGCCCGTCTTCGGCCCGCGGTCCTTCAGGCCGAGCGCCTCGTCGAGCTGCAGGAGCTTCGTGAGACGGTCGTACTCGCTCTGCCTGAGGTCGTTCCCGACGACCTCGGTGCGCAGCGCGTCGCGCTCGCGGCGCAGATCCTCGACCTGGCCCTTGGCGGCGATCGTGTCGCCGAACCAGCCGAACAGATCGCGGATCGGCTTCAGCGCCCGGCTCGCCCCCTCCTGAACGGGGTTCAGGATCTCGCTCGTCCCGCGCTGCACCGAATGTAGTGCGCCACCGCTCGTTTCACCGAAATATGCGGTGAGGAGTATCAGTGAACAGGCGACGAGCAGTCCGAGAACTGCCCGGCGCCGGCGGACTGTCTTGTCGTACACGTGGCCGTTGGCTCCAAGGGGTTACTGGTAACGACGGCGGCGGTTCTTCGAGTTGCGGTTCGTGCGGTGGATGACCTCGAACTCCTCGAGCGAGCGGCCGGAGCCGACGGCGACGCACGTCAGCGGTGACTCGGCGAGGTGACAGGGCATCTGCGTCTCCTCGCGCAGGCGCTCGTCGAGGCCCTGCAGCAGCGAGCCACCGCCGGCGAGCATGATCCCGCGGTCCATGATGTCCGAGGACAGCTCGGGCGGCGTGCGGTCGAGCGTCTCCTTGACCGCGTCGATGATCTGCGCCAGCGGCTCCTCGAGCGCCTGGCGGATCTCCTCGCTCGTCAGCACGACGGTCTTCGGCAGCCCCGACACCATGTCGCGGCCGCGGATCTCGGCCTGCACCTCCTCGGCCATCGGGTGCGCGGAGCCGATCTCGAGCTTGACCTCCTCCGCGGTCTGCTGGCCGATGAGGAGCTTGTACTCCCGTTTTGCGTAGTTGATGATCGCCTCGTCGAGCTCGTCGCCGCCGACGCGGATCGACTGCGAGACGACGATGCCGCCAAGCGAGATGACCGCGACCTCGCTCGTCCCGCCGCCGATGTCGACGACCATCGAGCCGGTCGGCTCGCCGACCGGCAGGCCGGCTCCGATCGCCGCCGCCATCGGCTCCTCGATCAGGTACGCCTGGCGCGCGCCGGCGCTCAGGCAGGCCTCCTCGACGGCGCGCTTCTCGACGCCCGTGACGCCCGAGGGCACGCAGACGACGACGCGGGGGTGCGCCCAGCGGTTCTGGTGCACCTTCTGGATGAAGTGGCGCAGCATCTCCTCGGTCACGTCGAAGTCGGCGATCACGCCGTCCTTCAGCGGGCGGATCGCGGAGATCGTGCCCGGCGTGCGGCCGAGCATCCGCTTGGCCTCGATGCCGACCGCGTGGACCTCGCCGCTGCGCGAGTCGATCGCGACGACCGACGGCTCGCTCAGCACGATGCCGCGACCGCGCACGTAGACGAGGGTGTTCGCTGTGCCCAGATCGACGGCCATGTCGCGGCCGCCGAATCCGGTGAGGTAGCTGAAGAAGCCCATTGAGGAGTGGCGAGAACCCGTTCTACGTACCGCGCGCTGGGGGTGCTCGCGGTGCAGCCGCCGCCGCTGAGTCTAGCGGCGCAACGGTCGTCACCAAGGCATCCCTCTAGTTCTCCCTGAGCATAAGGCTCGAGTCGAGGTCGAGCAATTTCGAAACGGGCAATCCGACCACGTTGAGGTAGTCGCCCATTATGCGACGAACCAGCCCGGCACCCCTGCCCTGGATCGCGTAACCGCCCGCCCTTCCGGACCATTCGCCGGTCTCGACGTACCGGTCGACGAGGTCGTCATCGAGTGCCCTGAAGGTCACGCTCGTCACCTCATGCGCAACCTGAGGGTTGGCCGGTTTCAGCAGCGCCAGGCCGCTCACGACCTCGTGGGTGCGCCCGGAGAGCCTCGTCAGCGTCGCTCGCGCCTCCTCGGCCGACGCCGGCTTGCCGAAGATCTCGCCGTCGAGCGCGACGAGCGTGTCGACGCCGAGCACGGTCCTGTCGGGGTGCTCGTGCGCGGCGGCGCGCGCCTTGCTGAGCGCGTTCGCGCGCGCGACCTCGACGGGTTCGCCGGTCGCGATCTCCTCTACGTCGACCTCGACGACCTCGAAGGCGATGCCGAGCTGCTCGAGGATCGCGCGGCGCTGGGGCGAGCGGCTGGCGAGGACGAGCGGCGGCATCGGCCGGCGCAGCCTAGCGAGCGCCGGTGGCGGTGGTGGCTTTGGCGCTGGCGGCGAACAGCAATCACTGAGGAAATGGGTGCGGTCGTGAGTTGGAGCGCTGTGTCGCCACCCTTCTCTTCTGCGGTGCTAGCAGGGTCTAGCCTCCAGCTAGCAGCTGCTAGCACCGTGGGAGCGACAACACGACGCGGTGTGCCTCCGCTCATGTCATCGAGCGATCTCCCTCCCGAGCCGGCGCCGGCGGTCGGTGATCTTCGTCCATCCCGCGATCGGCGGGCTCGGACCCGATCAGGCGGCCGCGCAGGCGCTGCGCCGGCTCTACGCCTCGTCGCCGAAGTAGATCGCGATCTCGCGCTCGGCCGACTCGATCGAATCTGAGCCGTGGACGAGGTTGCGGCGAACCTCGAGCGCGAAGTCGCCGCGAATCGAGCCGGGCGCGGCCTCGATCCCGTTCGTCGCGCCGATCAGCTGGCGGGCGGCCTCGATCGCGTTGGGGCCCTCGAGGATCATCGCGACGAGCGGGCCGGAGGTGATGAACGCGACGAGCCCGTCGTAGAAGGGCTTGCCCTCGTGCTCGGCGTAATGGCGCTTGGCGGTGAGCTCGTCGAGCGTCATCAGCTTCAGGGCGGCGAGGTGCAGGCCCTTGCGTTCGAAGCGGGCGATGATTTCACCGGTCAGACGACGCGCAAACGCGTCCGGTTTGACCAGGATCAGGGTCCGGTCCATCGATCAACTCTCCTCGGAAATGCGAATCGGGGGGTTCAGGCTTCGGAGCGCAGGCGCGGCTGGCGCGAGACGTCTCCGGGCTCTGCTTCGCAGTACGGGCAGAGCTTCCAGCTCGGGTCAAGCGGGCGCCCGCAGTTGCGGCACGGATCGCGCAGCTTGCGCACGCAGTTGGGACAGCGTAGGAAGTCCTCCTTGACCTCGTAGTCGCAGTGCGGGCACAGCATGTAGTTCGTCTCGTGCAGGCGCGCCTCGGCGGCGTGCATCTCCAGCTCGCGCTCGCGGATGTCCTCGAGGTACTCGGGCGGACGCACGATCACGTAGAGGATCGTCCCGACATAGGGAAACAGCGATGCGACGGTCGCGCAGATGACAAGCGTCGGATCCTCGATGCGCCTGATCGCATCCATGTACGTCCAGTACACGAGCGCCAGGTAGATGACGACGAGGAACAGGATGAGCATGTTGACCGCAAGGTTCAGCCCTTCACTGTTGATGCCAAAGACGCCGAGCACGATCGGGCAGCTTATCCCTCAGAGAGGCTCGCGTGGTATGTGCAACGGCGCGTGCTAGAGAAACAGGCGGCCGAGCCCGTAGCCGAGCGCGAAGAAGATGAGGATGACGAGCGCGACGATCAGCGCGACGACCCCGATCAGGGCCAGCGGCGACGGTCCCTCGCGGTTCACAGCGTCGACCCCCGGCGCGCGCCGGCCGGGCGCATGAGGTCGGCGATCAGGTAGATCGAACCCGTCGCCAGCACGACGCCGCCGGCGCCGGCGAGCTCGCGGGCGAGCGCGACGGCCTTGCGCGGGTCGGCCTCGATCCGCGTCTCGCGCGGCGCGCCGACCTGGCCGGCGAGCGAGGCGAGCGTCGCCGGTGACAGCGCCCGCGGGTTGGCATTGCCGGTGAACACCGCCCCCGCGCACAGCGGCAGCAGCGTCGCGAGCATCGCGGCAGCGTCCTTGTCGTCGAGTACCGACAGGACCGCGACGAGCGGCCGGCCGGCGAGGAACTCGGGCATCGACGCCGCGAGCGCGGCGATCCCGCTCGCGTTGTGCGCGCCGTCGAAGACGACCTCGACCTCGCCGCCGTCGGCGCGGACCTCGAAGCGCCCCGGGACGAGCGTCGACTGCGCGGCCGCGCGCACGGCGCCCGGGTCCAGCTCCCCGAGGTATGCCTCGGCGGCCGCGCAGGCGACGGCGAAGTTGCGGCGCTGGAAGGCGCCCCGCGCGAGCAGCTCGACGCCCGCGGGCGGCTCGGCGGGCGCGCGGACGATCGTCGAGCCCTGGCGCTCGGCGACGATCCGCGCCTCGGCATCCGCATCCGGATGCAGGTCGGCGCCCAGCACGAGCGTCGCACCGGGCGCGACGACGGCGAGCTTCTCGCGGGCGATGTCGGTCACCGTCGGACCGAGCCAGCGCGTGTGCTCGAGGCCGACGTTCGTCAGCACGGCGATCTCGGCGTCGATCACGTTTGTCGCGTCCCAGCGACCGCCGAGCCCGGCTTCGACGACGGCGACGTCGACCGCGGAGGCGGCGAGCTGCGCGTAGGCGGCCGCCGTCAGCGCCTCGAACTGCGTGACGCGGTCGTCGGCCTCGAGCGTGCGGTCGACGAGCTGCGCGGCGTGGTGGGCACGGCCGACCGCCGCCGCGAACTGCTGCGAGGAGATGTCGGCGCCGGCGACGCGGATGCGCTCGACGAAGGAGACGAGGTGCGGCGACAGGTAGGCCCCCGCGCGGACGCCGTGGTGGTGCAGCAGCGCGGCGATCATCCGCACCGTCGAGGACTTGCCGTTCGTGCCGACGACGTGGATCGATGCAAACGCGTCCTGCGGCGCGCCGAGCGCCGTCATCAGGCGCCGCATGCGATCGAGGCCGAAGCGCATGCCGAAGAGCTCGAGCGACAGCAGCCAGCGCTCGGCATCCTCGGCGCTCCAGGTCTGCGTCGCGCCGACATCGAGGCCGGCGCGCGTCACGCCGACTCCAGCTCCGCGCGCAGCCGCTCGAGCTTGGCGCGCTCGGCCTCGACCACGGCCGCGGGCGCGTTGGCGACGAAGCCCTCGTTGGCGAGCTTGCCCTCGGCGCGCTCGATCTCCATGCGCAGCGTCGCGCGCTGCTGCTCGAGCTGGCGCTCCGCGGCGCCGAGGTCGACGCCGGCGGACTCGAGGACCGCGACGGTCCCGCCGGGGACCGCGATGCTCGCGACCTCCGCGCCGCCGCCGCCGTCGCGGTTGAGCTCGAAGCGCGCGAGCGCGGCGACGCGTGCGGCGGTCTGCTCGTAGCCCTCCGCGTCGAGCACCGCCGGCACGATCGTCTTCGGCCGCACGCCGACGGAGTCGCGCCAGGCGCGCAGCACGCGGATCGCCTCGATCGCGCGCGCCATCTGCGCCTCGGCCTCGGCATCGTCGAGCGCCGGCTCGGGCCGCGGCAGCGCGCTCGTCGCCAGCAGCCCGTCGGCCCCCGGCAGCAGGCCCCACAGCTCCTCGGTGACGAACGGGATCACGGGATGCGCCGTCGCGAGCGTCTCGCGCAGGACGTGCAGCAGCGTCGCGGCGAGCGCCGCACGGTCGTCGGGATCGGCGTCGTCGCCGAGGCGCGGCTTGACGATCTCCAGATACCAGTCACACAGCTCGCCGTAGATGAAGTCATACAGGCCGAGCGCGACCTTCGCGAAGTCGAACTCGTCGACGCGCGCCTGCGTGTCGCGCTTGACCGCCTGCAGGCGCGAGAGGATCCAGCGATCCTCGACCGTGCGCGGCCGCGGCCCCGCGGCGGCATGCTCCGCGGCGTCGGCGCCGACGCGCAGGACGACGAAGCGGGTCGCGTTGTAGAGCTTGTTCGCGAGCGCCTGACCCTGCTGGACCTTCTCCTCGCTGAAGCGCACGTCCTGCGTCGAGGACATCGCGAGCAGCCCGAAGCGGACGGCGTCGGCGCCGTAGGCGGGGAACTCGCCGCCCTGCGGGAAGGCGGGCGGGCGCGGGCCGCCGTCGATCAGCGCCATCGGGTCGACGCCCGTGCCGAGCGATTTGCTCATCCGCCGCCCGTCCGGCGCCTGGATGATCGAATGGACGTAGACGTGCGCGAACGGGATGTCGTCGGCGAAGCGCAGGCCGAGCATGACCATCCGCGCGACCCACAGAAAGAGGATGTCGCGCCCCGTCGAGAGCACGTCGGTCGGGTAGAACGCCTCCAGCTCCGGCGTGCGCTCGGGCCAGCCGAGCGTCGCGAACGGCCACAGCGCCGACGAGAACCACGTGTCGAGCACGTCCGGGTCCCGCTCCCAGCCGTCGCCCGCCGGCGCGGTCGCGCCGACGTACGTCTCCGAGTCACCGCGGTACCAGACCGGGATCTGATGACCCCACCACAGCTGGCGCGAGATGCACCACGGGCGGATCTCCTCGAGCCAGTCGACGTAGCGCCGCGCCTGCGACTCGGGATGGATCGCGATCTGCCCAAACCGCACGGCGTCGATCGCCGGGCCGGCGAGCTCGTCCATGCGCATGAACCACTGCAGCGAGATCAGCGGCTCGACGCGCTCGCCGGAGCGCTGGCTGAACGGCACGGTGTGGACGAACTCCTCGCGCGCGCGGATCGCGCCGAGCTGCTCGAGGTCGGCGACGACGCGCGCCTGCGCCTCGGAGACGGTCAGGCCGGCGTAGCGCTCGCCGGCCGCGGCGGTCATCAGCCCGTCCTCGCCGATCACGCCGATCTCGTCGAGCCCGTGGCGACGGCCGATCTCGAAGTCGTTGGGATCGTGGCCCGGCGTGATCTTCAGCGCGCCGGTCCCGAAGTCCGTCTTGACGTACGCGTCGGCGATGATCGGCAGGCGCCGGCCGACGAGCGGCAGCTCGACCTCCTGGCCGACGAGCTGCGCGTAGCGCTCGTCGTCGGGGTGGACGGCGACCGCGGTGTCGGCGAGCATCGTCTCCGGCCGCACCGTCGCGACGACGAGCTCGCCCGCGCCCGACGTCAGCGGGTAGGCGATCGAGTACAGCGTGTCGACGGTGCCCTCGCGCTCCTCGACCTCGAGGTCGGAGATCGCCGAGCGCAGCCCGGGGTCCCAGTTGACCATGTAGTTGTCGCGGTAGATCAGGCCCTGCTCGTAGAGCTCGACGAAGACCTTCAGCACGGCCTCGTGGTAGCGCTCGTCCATCGTGAAGCGCTCGTCCTCGTAGTCGGGCGTCGCGCCGAGCCGCTTGCCCTGCTCGATGATCTCGCCGCCGTAGCGCTCGCGCCATTCCCACACGCGGCGGAGGAACTCCGCGCGTCCGACCTCGCTGCGCGACGTGCCCTCGGACTCGAGCAGCTTCTCGACCTGGCGCTGGGTGGCGATGCCGGCGTGATCGGTCCCGAAGATCCATTTCGTGCGCCGGCCGCGCATCCGGTTCATGCGCGTCAGCAGGTCCTGGATCGTCCAGTTCAGCGCGTGGCCCATGTGCAGCGCGCCGGTGACGTTCGGCGGCGGGATCGCGATCGAGAAGTTGTGCTCGGCGCTGCCGGCCGCCTCGGGGTGCACGAAGCCGGCATCGAGCCAGCGCTTCAGGACGCGGGCTTCGACCTCCGCCGGCTCGAATCGTGTGCGTTCTTGGAGATCCCCCATAGACTCAGCAACCAGTCTATGGAGCGTCGATGAGCACCGACCTCGCAGCGTTCAAGGAGAATCAGCGCCGCCTGTGGGCAGCGGGCGACTATTCCGTGACGGCTCAGCGCTTCGTGGGCGTCGCGCGCGAGCTCGCGCAAGCGTGCCGCCTGGGGCCCGGCCAGCGGGCGCTCGACGTCGCCGCCGGCACAGGCAACGTCGCGCTCGCGATCGCCGCCTCCGGCGCGAGCCCCGAGGCCTGCGACCTCACCCCGGCGCTCGTCGAGGCCGGCAAGGCGCGCTGCGACGCGCTCGGCGAGTGGGAGATCCCGTGGCTCGTCGCCGACGCCGAGGAGCTGCCGTTCGCCGGCGGCCGCTTCGACGCGGTGCTGTCGGTCTTCGGGCTCGTCTTCGCGCCGCGCCCGCAGGTCGCGATCGCCGAGGCCTTCCGCGTCACGCGCTCGCGCGGCACGGTCGGCTTCACGGCGTGGACGCCGGGCTCGGCGGCAGCGCGCTTCGGCGACGTCGCCGGCAGGTACTTCCCGTCGGCCGAGGATCCGCCGCCGCCGCCGAACCTGTGGGGCGACGAGGAGGTCTGCCGCGCGCGCCTGGCGCCGCACGCCGCCGACGTGTCCTTCGAGATCGCGGCCGTGCGCTGGTCGTGGCCGTCGGCCGCGGCGGCGCGCGAGGAGGCCGAGGAGTCAAACAACTTCGTCGCGGCGGCGCGAGCGGCGCTCTCGCCCGAGCGCTACATGAGCTTCCTCGAGGAGATCGACGACCTGATGCGTTCGCTGAACACCGCCAGCGACGGCGGCCTGGCCTACGACGCCGAGTACGCGCGGGTCGTCGCGCGCAAGGCCGGCTGACGGTGCCCCGCCGCTAGCGCCCGCGTCGCGCCTTCGCCGCGCGGCGCCCGATCGGCATCACGCTGCGGGCGATCTGGCCCGGTTCGAGCTTGGAGACGAGGCCGCGCACGTCGGCGCGCTCCTTCGCCGTCAGGCGGTTCGGGCGGCCCTGGGACTTCTTCAGTAGCTCCGCCAGCCGCGTCCGATCGTTGGGCTCGAGACGCTTCCAGTGCTTGCGCAGCGTGTAGGCGAGCTCGAGCACCATCAGCCACGGCATCGTGCGAACGCGTGAGAGGGGCGGCATCAGCGGATCGTACTCAGCGAGCGGCGGCGGCTGATGACCAGCTACGCCGACTCGGCGCGGCGCGGCTGCTGCAGGTCGGGCGCGGCCTCGGTGACGAGCGTCGGCGAGAGCCCCTTCTCGATCGTCTCCTTCGTCACGACGCACTTGCGCACGTCGCGGCGCGAGGGCAGCTCGAACTGCACCTCGAGCAGCGTCTCCTCGATGATCGAGCGCAGACCGCGCGCGCCGGTCTCGCGCGCGAGCGCCTTCTCGGCGACCGACACGAGCGCGTCGTCGGAGAAGACGAGCTCGATCCCGTCGAACGAGAAGAAACGCTGGAACTGCTTGACGAGCGCGTTGCGCGGCTCGGTGAGGATCGTGATCAGGTCGTCGCGCGTGAGCTGGTGGACGGCGCTGACGACCGGTAGGCGGCCGATGAACTCCGGGATCAGCCCGTAGTTGACGAGGTCCTCGGGCAGCGTCTGGGCGAACAGCTCGCTGGACTCGCTCTGGGACTTGGACTGGATCGAGGCGCCGAAGCCGATCCCGTTGGAGCCGATCCGGCGGGCGATGACCTTGTCGAGGTTGGCGAACGCGCCGCCGCAGATGAAGAGGACGTTCGTCGTGTCGATCGAGAGGAACTCCTGGTGCGGGTGCTTGCGCCCGCCCTGCGGCGGGACCGACGCGGTCGTGCCCTCGAGGATCTTCAGCAGCGCCTGCTGGACGCCCTCGCCGCTGACGTCGCGCGTGATCGACGGGTTGTCGGCCTTGCGCGCGATCTTGTCGACCTCGTCGATGTAGATGATCCCGGTCTCGGCCTTCTTGACGTCGTAGTCGGCCGCCTGGATGAGCTTCAGCAGGATGTTCTCGACGTCCTCGCCGACGTAGCCGGCCTCCGTCAGGGCGGTCGCGTCGGCGATCGCGAAGGGGACGTTGAGGATGCGGGCCAGCGTCTGGGCGAGCAGCGTCTTGCCGCAGCCGGTCGGGCCGAGCAGCAGGATGTTCGACTTCTGCAGCTCGATGTCGCTGTCCTCGGCCTGCATCATCTGGACGCGCTTGTAGTGGTTGTAGACCGCCACCGACAGCGTGCGCTTGGACTCCTCCTGGCCGACGACGTACTCGTCGAGGACGTCGTAGATCTCGCGCGGCTTGGGCAGGCTCTCGATGTCGAACGACGGCGGAGCCGTCAGCTCTTCGTCGATGATCTCGTTGCAGAGATCGATGCACTCGTCGCAGATGTAGACGCCGGGACCGGCGATCAGCTTCTTGACCTGGCGCTGGGACTTCCCGCAGAAGGAGCAGAGGAGCTGTTCGTTGGAGTCTGTTGGTCGCGCCATGAGCCAGCTGCTTAGTGCTGGTGGATCACACGGTCGATGATGCCGTACTCCTTGGCCTCATCGCTACTCAAGAAGTAATCGCGCTCGGTATCGGTGCGAACCTTCTCGTACGGCTGCTTCGTGTGCTTGGCGATGATGTGATCCAACCGCTGGCGGATGTCGATGATCTCCTTGGCGTGGATCTCGATGTCCGTCGCCTGGCCCTGGAAGCCGCTGGAGACCTGGTGGATGAGGATCTTCGCGTTCGGCAGCGCCATCCGCTTGCCGTCCGCGCCGCCGGCGAGCAGCAGCGCGCCCATCGACATCGCGATGCCGACGCAGATCGTCTGCACGTCGGGCTTGATGAACTGCATCGTGTCGTAGATCGCCAGGCCGGCGTAGACCGATCCGCCCGGCGAGTTGATGTACAGCGAGATGTCCTTGTCCGGGTCCTCGGACTCGAGGTGCAGCAGCTGCGCGACGACGAGGTTGGCGATCTGGTCGTCGACGGGCGTCCCCAAGAAGACGATCCGCTCGTTGAGCAGCCGGCTGTAGATGTCGAAGGCGCGCTCGCCTCGCGACGTCTGCTCAACCACCATGGGGACAAGGGGGCTCATGGTCCTCGCTTCAGTTAGGCGTCGTCTCCAGAACTCCTGCCGGGGCAGCGTACCAACCGGCCGGTTGCGGTCCGGAGGGTTCTGGACCCGGGCTGGACGCTAGGCGTCAGCCGACTTCTTGGCGGGCGCCTTCTTCTTGGCGGCCGGCTTCTTGGCCGCGGTCTTCTTCGCCGCGGCGGCCTTCTTCGGCGCCTTCGCCGGCTTCCTGTCGGCCTGTCCGGGCGCGACCGGCGTGGCGGTCGTCACGACGAGGTCGATCGCGAGCTCGGCGGCGACCTCCTTGATCAGCATGTCGACGCGGCCCGCCTGGCGCAGTCGGTCGAGCAGCTTCTGGCGCGATGTCTGTTCGCGCGTCGCCGCGTCCTCGAGCGCGTCGAGCAGCTGCGCCTCGGTCGGCTCGATCTTCTCGGCCTCGATGACCGCGGCGAGCACGGCCTCGCGCCGCAGCGCGATCGCCGCGTCGGGCTTGGACTCCTCGATCAGCTCGTCCTCGGTCTTGCCCGAGATCTTCAGGTAGGCGTCCTTGGAGATCCCCTGGTGACCGAGCTGGTGCAGCATGCGGTCGAGCAGCTCCTGCGCGCGCGCCTTGACGAGGTGATCGGGAACGTCGACCGTCGCCTCGGCGACGACGGCATCGAGCGCGCCGGCGCGGAACTCCGACTCGACGCGCTGGACGTCGTGCTCGAGCAGCTCCTTGGCGATCGATTCGCGCAGCTCGTCGAGCGAGTCGTAGCCGGCGGCGTCGGATGCGAACTCGTCGTCGAGCACCGGCAGGTCCTTGTGCTTAACCTCCTTGACGCTGAACTCGAACCGCGCCGGCTTGCCGGCGACGTGCTTGGCGGCGTACTCGTCGGGGAACGTCGCGTCGACGAGCTTCGTCTCGCCCGCGCCGACGCCGACGAGGCCCTCCTCGAAGCCGGGGATCAGGCGACCCGCGCCGACCTCGACGAGCTGGTCGCGGCCCTCGCCGCCCTCGAACGGCTCGCCGTCGATCGTGCCGACGAAGTCGAGGATCACGAAGTCGCCGTTCCGCGCCGGGCGGTCGACGACCTCCAGGCGGGCCATGCGCTCGCGCATCTCGTCGATCTGGTCCTGCACGGCCTCGGGGTCGGCGGCCGGCTCGCGGCGGACGACCTCAAGGCCGCGGTAGGCGCCGAGCGTCGCGCTTGGGCGCACGCCGACCTCGAAGGAGAACGTCAGCGGCTTGCCCTCGTCGGGCAGCTTGCCGAGATCGACCTCGGGATCGCCGACGGGGGCGATGCCGGATTCATCGACGGCCTTCATGTACCAGTCGGTCAACCGGCCGCGAACCGCCTCGTCGAGGATCGGCTCACGTCCGATCCGCTGGATCACGACGGCCGGCGGGATCTTGCCCGTGCGGAAGCCGGGGACCTTCATCTCTCGGCCGAGCTTGCGCGCCTGGATGTCCAGCGAGCGCTGGATCTCCTCCGGCGCGACCTCGACGTCGACGCTGACGCGCGACTCGGGAAGCTCGGTGACGGTGGTGGTGACTGCGATCGACATGCAATGCACCTTATCGTCAGCACGTGCGTCGCCACCGGCCCCCGCACGTGGTGCTCGCCGCGTGGATCGTCACGGGGCCGATCGGCCACCTCTACGCGGGCGTCGCGGACTGGGCCGGCGTGCTCGTCCGCTTCGTGCGCGCGCGCGGGCGCTGGGAGCGGATGTAGCGCGACGGCGCGAGGGCGAGCATGGCGTTCGTGGAGCCATGCGCGTGCGCCTCGTTCGGGCGCCGTCGCGTGTGTGCGGCATCGATGAGGAACGGGTCGGGCGCCGGCGGTCGCGCTGCTGGGCGCCACGCGCGTCGATGAACGGCGAGCGTGTCAGCTAAGTGGCGTATATCGCCCGTTAGCTGACACACAGGCGCATCGCGGCCAGCGCGAACACGCAGGTGTCCCACCCGACCACCCAGGGTGGCGCGCCAATTCGCCGCCGGCCGCCGTTGAGAGCAGTGACCCCGTCCGCAAGGAGCCACGATGCCTCGCCGCCTGCTGCTGATCGCATTCGCCGTGCTCGCCGCCGTCCCGGGCGTCGCAGAGGCCGCCGACACGCATGCTCCCAAGGGCGCGCGCGGCGACTGGCTGCCGCGCTCGGAGTGGGTCATGTCGAGCTGGCTGCCGTTCGACGAGGCGCGCTTGTACGAGCTGCTCGGCACGGATCGTCCCGAGCTCGCGAGCTGGCTGAACGACCGTCGCACCCTTGGCCAGCTGGCCGCCAAGCGCGGCCTGCGCAGTCAGAGCGCGCTTGCCGACCGGCTCGTCGCGCCCCGCCTGCGTACCGCCTCGCCGACGTTGAAGCGGCTCCTGCGCCAGCGCTCGCGCGACATGCTCTCGCAGGCGCACCTCGCCCGCCACGTGCTGTTCCACATCTACCACACGCCCGCGATCCCGCGGCATGCGTTGGAGATCTTCGGGCTCACCGCGCAACGCTACCGCGGGCTGCGCGACAGCGGCACGACGCCGGTCACGATCGCCGCGCTCGGCGGCAAAACGCCGGCGCGGTCACGCGACGCGCTGCTGACGATCCTCGCCAAGCGCGACGGCCAGGGCATCAGGTCGGGTGCGATGAGCAGCCGTCAGGCGCGGACGCTGTTCGCACATCAGCGGACCGGCATCGAGATGTACATGCAGCGCCACTACCGCACGCCTGCCCAGCAGATCGCGTTCGCCTGCCGACTGCCCTGACCGCCGCTACGGACGCTTGCGCGAGCGCAGCGGCGGCGCGTCGACGATCGGCCGGACCCGGATCGGCGTCGCCGTCGCGTCGGGATTGGCGATGACGCGCGAGTTGGGCTCGAAGTACAGGATCGGGAACGTGTTGAAGACCTGCCTGCGCTGATCCGTCGTGAGCACCCGGCGGTTCGGATCGCGGCCCTGCTGCGCCTCGCCGATCGAGACGGGCCGGCCGAGATCGTCGAACAACAGCACGTCGTGCAGCCGGCGGCCGGCGCTCGTGAACGGATAGAGGTTGCGGATCGGCTGGCCGTCGAGCGCGAGCCCCTGCGGCTGCGGCGCGAGACCCTGCGAGTACACGACCACCGGCCCCGCGGCCTCACCTCGGCTGTAGGGCGAGGACATGCTCAGCAGGCCCAGGGCGAGCGGCAGCGCGGCGAGCGCGAGCACGGCGTTGGCGATCAGCAGCGCCCGTCCGCGGCGCTGGCTGATCCCCAGCCAGACGGACCCGACGACGAACGCCGCCAGCACGGCGAACGTCAGCGCGCGGTCGCCGACGATCGGCATCCAGGGGTACTTGATCGACGTCCGCGCGCCGAGCAGCATCACGATCCCCGCGTACGCGACGAGCGCGCGCGCGACCCACCAGATCGGCGCCAGCTGCGCCGTCGCCTGACGTGCCGCGACGATCCGCGGATGCTCGACGAGCGCGACCAGCGCGTCGCGCAGCCTGGAGCCGGCGGGCACCGGCGGCCGGCGGTCTTCGAGGCCGGCCGCCGCGCGCAGGTCGGCGGCGGAGTCCTGTGGCGGGCCGAGCCGCGCGGCGAGCGGGCGCTCGCTCTCCTCGGCCGCCTCGAGCAGCGCGGTCTCGACGTCGACCATGAGCTCGTCGCGCTCGTCGGGCGGCAGGTCGGCGAGCGTCGCGCGCACCGCCTGGAGGTACTCGAGGACGTCGGGCGGCGGGGTCTTGAGCGTGGTCACGCGGGCACCTCGAGGTCGATGGCCAACAGCGCGGAGAGCGCGCAGGAGAAGTCCGTCCAGAGCCGGCGCGCGTCGTCGAGCAGCTGGCGCCCGTGCGTCGCATGCAACCTGCGCGCAAGGGCATGGATCGCAGCCAGCTGCTGCGCGGCACGCTCGACGCGGCCGTGCTCGCCGTCGTCGCCGAGCAGGACGGCTACGGCGGCGGTGATGCCGTAGTAGCGGCGGTGCGGCCCCTCGTCGGACGGCACGACGTAGGAGGTCAGCGCGCCGTCGCGGTACAGCCGCCGCAGCGTGCCGTAGACCGACGCGTCGCCGATCTCACCGAGCCCGGCCGCGCGCAGGCGCCGTAGTGCAAGCAGCACCGGGCCGGACCCCCGGACCACAGCGGTGCCGCGGCATCCGGACGCCCCGACGCGCCCGGATGCTCCCCGTCCGCGGACGTCTGCCCTCAGTCGCCGAAGATGTTCAGCAGCGAGAGGAAGATGTTGATGATCGCGACGAAGATCCCGGTCGCAAGCCAGACCGCGTCGTCCGCCGTCCCGTGCTTGCGCAGGTAGTTGAAGTCGACGGCGATCAGCAGCGCCGAGACGATCGCGATGATCGCGCTGAGGATCGGATTGCCGCCGCTGGAGAACAGCAGCATCGCGAACGACACGACGACGCAGCCGAGGATGATGAACGACAGCGGCCGCATCCAGCGCGCCAGGTCCTTGCTCAGCGCGAAGCCTCCGGCGCCCATGCCGAGCGTGATCAGCGCCGTCGCAGCGGCGGCCTGCGTGACCGCCGACGGGTCGCTCTGGATGAAGTAGTTGAGCGCCGGGCCGATGCCGATCCCGAGCAGCAGCGCGATCGCATACAGCCAGCCGATCGCGAGCGTGCCGACGCGCAGGCTCGGCACGAAGCTCTGAGCGATCAGCATGCCGAACGCGGCTAGGAACAGGATGAAGGCCGTGCCCTCGGCGAGGTCGCGGCCGATGTAGCTGCCGGCGACGGTGAACGCGAGCGCCACGGCGACGAGGAACATGACCTGCCCGAGCAACGTGGCCGTGCTGACCGCCTCGCGTGCTCCCGCGCGACCGGCGAACCCGCTGCGGACGTCTTCCATGCAATGGCCTCCTTGAGGTGCGAAAAGTGCGATCGAGAGTAACGCCGGAATCGCCCTGCGCCAACGCCTGTGGACGACTAGGCTGGCGCCGTGCGCACGCCAGCGGTTCTGTGCTCCGCGACCGCGATGCTCGTCGCCGTCGCCGCGGCCGTCGCGCAGGTGCCCGTGCGCCCGGCCGGCAACTTCGGCGGCGGCGCGCTCGTCGCGCCGCCGAAGGACCTCTTCGGGCCCGGCAACGCCGTCATCGGGCTGCGCGCGCTGCCGCGGCGCCAGCTCGAGATCGAGGCGACGGTGCGCGCGCGCTGCGCGGGCGGCGACATCACGGCCGCGACGAAGGTGGCCGCGGACGGCAGCTTCAGCGTCGAGGGCAGCGAGACGCAGGAGCCGACGCCCGGCGAGACGGTCAAGACGCAGTACACGCTCGCCGGATCGTTCACGAGCGCGACCGCCGCCAAGGGCACGCTCGCGGCGACGCTCGAGCGCAGCAGCGGCGACCGGACGACGACGTGCAAGACCGGCGAGATCGCGTTCGAGGCGCGCCGCCCGGACGGTGTGGTCGGCAGGCGCGGCGCGAAGGGCTCGGCGCGCTACTACGGGACGACCGCGCAGCGCGGCGTCGGCCCGCGCCGGCCGATCGTGCTGCGCGTCTCCGGCGACGGCCGCCGGATCTCCTACGCGCTGTTCGGCGAGCACGTCCGCTGCAGCGACGGCAAGCGCTCGATCGGCATCGAGGCGCCGCGGACGAACATCAGGATCGACGGGCGTGGCCGGGTGACCGACCGCGACCGCGACACGATCGACAACGGCGCGACGGTCACGAAGGTCGACGACCGCTTCAGCGCGCTGATCGGCCGCGACGGCGCGAAGGGCACGTTCTCGCTCAGCGACCGGACGCTCGACAAGCTGACCGGCAACATCATCCAGGAATGCACGTCGGGCACGGTCAAATGGACGGCGGCGCCGTAGCCGGCTAGACCCGGCGCCCGCGCAGGTACAGCCAGTTGACGACCCACAGCGCGGCGCCGAGCGCGACGAGGATCGCCGCGCGGCCGTAGATCTCGGCCTCGATCTGCGTGAGCAGCGCGAGCGAGATCCCGACGCCGACGACGGGCACGGCGGTCGGCACGACGAAATGCTCGTGCTCGACCGGTTCGCGGCGCAGGACGAGCACGGAGACGTTGACGATCGCGAAGACGATCACGAGCAGCGCGACCGTCGTGTCGGCAAGCGAGTCGAGGTCGCCGGTGGCGACGAGCACCGCCGAGATCGCCGACGTGAAGGCGATCGCGATCCACGGTGTGCGGCGGCCGGGCAGCACGCGCGCGAACGGGCCTGGCACGACGCCCTCCTGGGCCATCCCGTAGAGCAGCCGTGAGGCCATGATCATGTTGATCAGCGCGCCGTTCGAGAGCGCGAGCAGGCCGATCGCGGCGAACAGCTTCTCGGGGATGTCGAGCGGACCCTGGCGGATGACCTCCAGCAGCGCCCCGCTCGAGCTTGCGAGATCCTCCGTCGGCACGACCATCGAGGCGCCGATCGTGACGAGCAGATACAGCGCGCCGGCGATCGCGAGCGCCCCGAAGAGCGCCTTCGGATAGGCGCGCGCCGGATCGACCGTCTCCTCGGCGACGTTGACCGAATCCTCGAATCCGATCAGGGCGTAGAACGCGATCGCAGCGCCGGCGAGCGCCACGCCGAGCATCGAGCCGTCCTGCTTGAAGTCAAACGCGCGCGAGGGCTCGGCGTCGCCGCCGGCGATCGCGACCGCGGCGACGATCACGATCAGCGCCAGCCCGCCGACCTCGACGAGCGTGAAGCCGACGTTGAGCTTCACCGACTCGGCGATGCCGCGCAGGTTGACCAGCGCGATCAGCGCGACGAGCCCGAGCGCGGTGAGCACGACGGGCACGTCGACGAACGCGCTCAGGTAGTCGCCGCCGAACGCCCGTGCCAGCGCGCTCGCCGACGCGATCCCCGAGGCCACGACGGCGAACGCGACGATGAAGCTGAGGAACGGATGGCCGAACGCGCGATGGACGTACAAGCCGGCGCCGCCGGCGCGCGGGTACTTGCCGACGAGCTCGGCGTACGAGCCCGCGGTGAACGCCGCCATCACGAGCGCGAGCGCGAACGCGACCCAGATCGCGCCGCCTGTCTCGCCGGCGACCTGCCCGACACGCGCGTAGATCCCGCCGCCGAGGATGTCGCCGACGATGAAGAACAGCAGCAGCCCCGGCGTGATCGCGCGCTTCAGCCCGCCGCCCTCGGGCCCCGGCGGGATCGCCGCGGCGGCGCCGACGGGAACGCTGGGGGTGCGTGGGCCGCGGGGCGACATCAGCGCTTGCTACCCCTTGTTGCCGTTGGTGCATGCACGCTCGTCGCGGCCGGCGGCGACGGGTCGCACGGCACGCCGAGCCGGGCCGCTGTGTCAGCCGCCGTTCACACGGTCGCCGGGTGCGGCCAGCGGGATGCCGAGCTGCGGGCAACCCAGCGCCGGGTCGGCGTCGCCCTCGAGCGGCCGGCCGTAGTAGCTGCCGCTCGGCATCGCCGCGACGAGCCTCTCGAGGACCTGCGGATAGGCGCCGGACTTCGCCATCTCCTTGGCGACCGGCCATCGCTTCGCGGTCGCCATCGCGGCGATCGCCTCGCGAACGCCGGCCCTGTCGCCCGCCGCGCGGGCGTCCGACCAGCGCTTCAGCCAGGTGCAGGAGACCGTCCCCACGACGGCCGCCCCGAGCTGGTAGCGGTCCTTCGTCAGGTCGGCGCCCTTGATCGTGCTCGGGTCAAAGCCGGGCGGGACCGTGACTCCCTCGAGCATCCCTGCGATCGCGGTCGAGCGATCCGTCGTCTTGACGACGCTGGCGGGCAGCGCCGACAGCCAGGTGTCGGTGTCGACCGCGCGCAGCCCGGCGAGCAGCGCCTTGAAGGCGGCCATGTCCGCCGCGCCGGCACGGAACTCCATCACGCGGCCGTCGTAGCGAAACAGCGCGGTGATGTCCCGGTGGCCCGGGCGGCCACCGTCGTACTGGAAGACCCGCGCCGTCGTTCCGAGCACCGGGGCAAGCGCGCGGACCTTCGCCGAAGCGGCCCGATCGGTCTCCCATGACTGCAGGCGTCCGCCGCGCCAGTTCAGCGACGCGGTCGTCGTCGGGACGCCGTCGCGCGCCATCGCGTCCATCGAGGCGGTGTTCGGCGGCGGGGTCGGGCCGCGGCGGAAGTGCAGCTCGCCCTCCTCCTTGACTGCTCGTCCGCGTACTCGACGCGCCAGCCGTCGACGTCGAGCAGCACGAGCGGCGACGCCTCGGCGAAGCGCACGAGCTCGGCGGCCCAGACGGTGCCGGACTTGTCGCCGGAGCCTCCGGTCAGCGACAGGACCGCCATCAGCGCGGCGAAGACGACGGCCACCGCCACGGTCAGGCGCGGCACGATGCCCCAGCGCGAGCGGCGCGCGCGAGTCGGGGAAGGCGACGAGCCTGGCTCGGGCTCGCGCGGCTGAGCGATCAGCGCCTCGAGCAGCTCGGCGTGCGCGTCGGCGAGCGGCACGCCGGCGGCGCCTGTCGCGTCGAGCGGGTCGGCGGACGCGACGAGCGCGTCGAGGTCGGTCGTGGAGCGTGCAGGCGGCTGCGCAGCGTCACCGCGGGCAGCTCGAGCACGGTCGCGACCTCGCCCGGCGACAGTCCTTCCCAGCTCGTCAGCGTCAGCAGCTCGCGGTCCTCGTCGGTCAGCCGCGCGAGCGCGGCGCGGACCGCCTCGGCGCGGTCGTCCCGCGGCGCGCGCGCGGTGGCGAGCGCGGCGGGCAGCTCGCGTCGCAGGCGCTCGACGAGCTGCGAGCGGCGCGCGTGGCCGCGGCGCTGGTTGGCGAGCTGGCGGCGCGCGACGCCGTACAGCCAGAGCCGCGCCGCCGCTCCCGCGGGGACGTCGTCGAGGCGCCGCCAGGCGACGAGAAACGTCTCGGCGACGATGTCGGCGGCATCCTCCGGGCGCTCCACGCGGCGCAGCGCGTAGGCGAGCAGGTCGCGCTCGGCGTCGTCGAACAGACGCCGGAAGCGGGTTTCGGGATCAGTGTCGGTCATCTGCAGCGCACATGTCCGGGTCGGCTCCCAGCGTTGCAGCCGCGCGCCGGCGGCTCGCCGGTCGGCGCGGATGGCTAGAGCGCGTGCGCGGTCGAGCCCGGCGAGCAGACGACGCGCTGCCCGACCTCGGGCGCGTCGATCCCGGTCGTGCGCGCGACGAGCGTGAACTCGCCCGCCGGGTGCTCGCAGACGAGCTCGACGCGCGCGTCGTGGCCGTAGTACTCGACGGCGGTGACGACCGCGTTGCATGGGCCCGAGCCGTTGGGCTGGGCGATCCGCAGCTCCTCCGGGCGCACGACGACGACCCCCTCACGGCCCGCCGCGCCGGCCGTCGGCGAGCGCAGGTGCAGCTCGCCGAGCTGCGTCTGCGCGCGCCCGTTCGCGAGGCGGGCGGGCAGCACGTTCGCCTCGCCGAGGAAGCGCGCGAGCTCGACGTCGCAGGGCGCGAGGTACAGCTCGCGTGGGCTGCCGACCTGCGAGATCGAGCCGTCGCGCAGGACCGCGACGCGGTCGGCGCAGGACAGCGCCTCCTCCTGGTCGTGCGTGACGAGCACGGTCGTCGTGCCGAGCCCCTTGAGCGTCGCGCGCACCTCGGCGCGCATGCTCGTGCGCAGCTCGGGATCGAGCGCCGAGAACGGCTCGTCGAGCAGCACGACGTCGGGCGTCGTCGCGAGCGCGCGGGCGAGCGCGACGCGCTGCTGCTGGCCGCCGGAGAGCTCGTGCGGCCGGCGGCGCTCCATGCCGGTCAGCCCGACGAGCTCGAGCAGCTCGCCCACGCGCGGCCCGCTGCGCTGGGCGCGCGGCAGGCCGAAGGCGACGTTCGCGCGGACGTCGAGATGCGGGAACAGCGCGCCCTCCTGCGGCACGTAGCCGACGCGGCGGTGGTTCGGCGGGACCTGCCGCGCGCCGTCGTCGACGAGCGCCGAGGCGATCTCGATCTCGCCGCCGTCGACGGCGTCGAACCCGGCGAGCAGGCGCAGCAGCGTGCTCTTGCCGCAGCCCGAGACACCGAGCACGGCCGCGAACTCGCCGCTCTCGATCTCGAGGCTGAGGTCGCGCAGGACCTCGACCGTTCCATAGGCCTTGCTGACGGCGCGGATGCTGAGCGCGCTCATGCGCCCGACAGGTCCAGGCGCCGGATGAGGAGATAGGCGGGCACGGCGGAGATGGCGACCATGATGGCGGCATACGGCGCCGCGGCACCGTACGCCAGGTTCGAGGTGTACGCCCAGAACTCGGTCGCGAGCGTCTCGGTGCCCGTCGGCCGCAGCAGCAGCGTGCCGGTCAGCTCCGTCACGGTCGAGAGAAAGACGAGGCCGGCGGCGGCGCCGAGTCCGGAGCGCAGCATCGGCAGCGTCGTACGGGCGAATGCGCGTACCGGCCCGACGCCGAGGCTGCGCGCGACGTCCTCCATGCGCGGCGCGAGCTGCGCGACCGGACCGCGGATCGCGATCAGCGCGAGCGGCAGGAAGAGGATCGCGTAGCCGACGATCAGCACGAGCACGGTCTGATAGAGGCCCGGCGCGCTGCGCACCGTGAACGAGACGAGCGCGAGCCCGATGACGACGCCCGGCAGCGCGCGCGCGATGTACGTCGAACGCTCGATCAGGACGCTCGCGACGCCGCGACGGCGGATCGAGAGCAGCGCCACGGGCAGCGCGAGGGCGACGGTCAGCAGCGCGGCGCCGGCCGCCAGCTGCAGCGTCGTGATCGTCGCGTCGAGCACCGAGCTGTCGGGCAGCGTCGACGAGTTGCCCTGCAGCACCCAGTAGACGAGCGCCGCCATCGGCACGCCGAGCGAGAGCCCGCCGAGCGTGCCGAGGCCCGCGAGCGCGAGCGGCGTGCGGCGCCCGAGCGGGACCCGCACGCGCGCGCGCTGGGCGCCGCTGCCGATGCGCGCGTAACGCGCGCGCCCGCGGGCGAAGATCTCCGCGATCAGGAACACGAGCGACAGCGCGACGAGGACGATCGAGAGCAGCGCGGCGCTGGCGCCGTTGAAGCCGATCTCGTACTGCGCGTAGATCTCGGTCGCGAACGTCGGGAAGCGCAGCTGCGCGAACGCGCCGTACTCGGCGAGCAGGTGCAGCGCGATGATCAGCACGCCGCCGAGCACCGGCAGGCGCAGCAGCGGCAGCGTGACGCGCCGGAACGTCGCCCAGGCGCTCAGCCCGAGGCTGCGACCGGCGTCCTCGAGCGCGGGATCGATGCCGCGCAGGACGGCGGCGGCGGGCAGGAAGACGAACGGGAAGTACGCCAGCACCGTCACGAACAGCGCGCCCCAGAAGCCGTGCATCCCCGGGAAGAACGAGACCCAGCCGAAGCTCGAGACGAACTCGGGGACGGCGAGCGGCAGGACGAGCACGACCATCCACATGCGCCGCCCGGGGATGTCCGTGCGCTCGACGCACCATGCCGCCGCGATCCCGATCACCGCGCTGAGCACGCTCGCGGCGACGACGAGACCGAGCGTGTTGCCGAGCAGCTGGCCGACATGCGCCCGCAGCAGCAGGCGGTCGACCTCGTCCAGGCTGATGTGGCGAACCTCGAGCGCGAGGAAGACGAGCGGGATCAGCGACAACGCCGCGGTCACGAGGCCGAGCAGCAGCAGCACGCTCGGCCCGCCGGAGCGACGCCGCGTGATGCGCCGGTTGCGGCCGATGCTCGCCGCCGCGCTGCTCATCGCCGGGTGATCCGCCGCGGCATCAGACGTTTCCTACAGCAGCCCGGCGTCCTCGAGCGCGCGCAGCGCGTCGCGACCATCGCCGAGATCGTCGATGCTGACATCCGGGGGCTTGAGCTCGTCGAAGGGCTTGATGTCGCGCTGCGTGCTCACGCCGGAGGCGATCGGGTACTCGTAGCTCTCGCTCTTGGCGATGATCTCCTGAGCGGGCTTGCTGACGAGGTAGGCGAGGAACTTCTGCGCGTCCTCGAGCTTGTCGCTGGACTTCAGCGCGCCCGCGCCGGAGACGTCGAGCAGCGCGCCCGCGTCGCCGGGCGCGAAGTAGTGCAGCTTGGCGGTCATCTTCGAGGCGCCGAGCTCGTCGCGCGTGCGGTAGTAGTAGTAGTGGTCGACGAGCCCGGCCGCGATCTCGCCGCGGTTGACGGCCCGGATGATCACGACGTTGCCGTCGTAGAGCTTGCCGTTGGCCTTCATGCCGGTCAGCCACGTGCTGACAGCCTGCGCTCCTTCGAGCTTGCCGAGCGCCGTCACGAGCGGCTGGAAGTCCGACGCTCCCGGGGGGAAGGCGATCTTGCCCTTCCACGCCGGGCCGGCGAGCTCGGTCAGCCGCTGCGGCAGCTGCGAGGCCTTGATCGTGCGCGGGTCATAGACGAGCGTCATCGAGCGCGCCGCGAAGCCGACCCACTCGTCCGCGGTGCTGCTGTAGCGCGCCGGCGTCTTGGCGAGCGTGGCAGGCGCAACCTTGGCGAGCAGGCCCTTGCGCTGGACGGCCGTCAGCGCCGGCGCGTTCTCGGTGACGAAGACGTCAGCCGGAGAGCCGGAGCCCTCGCGCAGGATCGCGTTGGCGAGCGCCGCCTCGCTGTTGCGGCGCACCTTCACCTCGACCCCGCTGCGCTTCGTGAAGTCGGCCGTCAGCAGGTTCATCGTCTGCTCGTGCTGTCCGCTGTAGATCGTCAGCTCGTCTGAGCCTGAGTCACCGCACGCTGCGAGCGCGCTCGCGGCCGCGGCCGCGCACAGCACCAGCACGATCAATGAACGTCGACGCGTCATGCGGCCCGGATCGCTCCTCCTGTTAGGGCACCCTGCGAAGGGAACCCTAACCGATCGCCCTGATTGTCAGGCTGGCCTGACGGCGCGAAGCGAGCGCGTGCCGTCGCCCCGCCGCTCGTCGCGATCACTAGTCTGCGAGGCGACGTGGAGGATGACGTAGCTCGAAGCAGACGTGGCGTTCCCACCGCCATGCGCAGTCAGATGAACGAGCGGCACGCGGGCGCCCGCCGCGTCGCTGTGCTGGCGATCGCTCTCGGCATCTGTCTGCTGGCGTTTCCCAGCGCCGCGCTCGCGGAGCGGACGGCGATCATCTCCGTCGGCTGCACCGACTCGCATCGCCTGAAGGACGATCCGATCGTCTTCCCCGGCGAGCCCGGCGCATCGCACCTCCACGAGTTCACCGGCTCCTGGTCGACGAACGCGTTCTCGACGCTCGAGAGCATGCGTGCCTCGGGACACACGTGCGAGCTCGACGACACCGCGGGCTACTGGACTCCGGTGCTGTACAACGCGCAGGGGGAGCTGATCAAGAAGCGCTTCGCGGCCGCCTACTTCCTCGGCAACCAGACGAACCGCAAGTACGTCCAGCCGTTTCCGGCCGGTCTGAAGATCATCGTCTCGATGCAGGACAGCTACGCCCATGGCGGCGGCTGGCACTGCGGGAACTCGTCGCACAGCCTGGCGATCCTGTCGCCGTCGACGATCCCCAACTGCGAGGGCCTCGACGACGGGCCCGAGGGGATCTATCCCGACATCACGCTGCTCGAGGCCAAGCTCGTCTTTCCGGACTGCTGGGACGGGGTGAACCTCGACAGCCCCGATCACAGGAGCCACATGGCGTTCTCCGACGACCTCACGAACCTCTGCCCGTCGAGCCATCCGGTGCCGGTCCCGCGGCTGAACTTCAAGAACGTCTACGACACCTACGGCGGTCCCGGCATCACGCTCTCCTCGGGCGGGCCCGAGACGATGCACGCCGACTTCTGGAACACGTGGGACCAGACGAAGCTCGAGGCGCTCGTGAAGTTCTGCATCAACGGCAGCGCCCGCGACACGAAGCCCCCGAAGTGCAGCGACGGCCGGACGAGCCTCGAGAACCCGAACTTCCCGGATCCGACGCCGCCCGGCGGCGCGCCGTTCTCGTGGCCGCCGGTGCTCGACCTCAACCAGCCCTCGGTTGCGCTGACCGGCCTGTCCGACGGGGAGACGCTGAGCGGCACGGAGACGGTCCGCGCCGGCGCGAGCGACGGCGTTGGCGTGTCGAGGGTCGAGTTCCTCGTCGACATCAAGCCCCAGCCGGTGAAGAACTCGAGCATCCCGATCATCAACGGCGTGCCGGTCGCGATCGACCACGCGGCGCCGTACGGGTTCACGTGGGACACCTCGTGCGTCGACAACGGCACGCACACGATCAGCGCGCGGGCGATCGATACGTCGGGCCGTCACGACCAGGCGGTTCCGATCGAGGTCACGGTCGACAACCCGCCGCCGCAGCCTGGGCAGGTCGTCTGCGGTGCCGGTACCGCGATGGCCGCTCAGCCGCTCGTCCGACGCTGCCGGGTCTTCTGGATCTCGCGCTGCTATCGCAACGAGAAGAAGCCCTCGCTGAAGAAGAAGGACGCGCCGGCGAAGAAGGCCGCGCCGGCGAAGAAGCCGGCGTCCGCGCCGCACACCGGCCACTGAGATCGCAGCGCCCGCGGACCCGCGGGGCCGACATCCGTGCACGACTCCCGACGCCACTTGCCGTCGGCTCTCGTGCGACCTACGCTCGGTGTATGCACGGCCTCGAGCGGCGCCCGTCGTCGTGAAGTTCAGCACCGCTCGGGATGCCGCGGCGAAGGCCGCGACCGTCGCCGCGCTCGCCGTCCTGTGCGGCCAGGCGCAGGCACAGGCGGGCGTGAAGTTTCTGTCGACGCCCGCATCGCTGCCGGCGGGCAAGGCGGGCCTCGTGCGGCTCGACGCCGGCGACCGGGCGCGGGCCTGCACGATGACCGCCGGCGCGGCGCGCGCGCGGCAGGGGCCGTACACGTTCCGTGCGCTGCAGCCGATCCTGACGCTGCGCTGGAGGGTGCCGGCCGATGCCCGCGCCACGACGTGGAGCATCAGGGTGCGGTGCGGCAGCACGCCCGCGGCGGCGAAGCGCGCGAAGCCGTTCCGGGCCACGATCAGGGTGCGAGGCAACGCGTCGGGCGCACGACGGTTGATCGCCCGCCGAACGCTGCTCGTCAGCGCCAGCAGGCGCCGAGCGGTCCTCGGCCTGCCGGCGCCGAGCGCCGGCCTGCTGTCGCCCGACGGTGAGGACGATGCGGGCACCGTCGGCCCAGCTGCTCTCGGAGGTCGCAGGAGCGCGGCCTGCGGCAGTCCGGACAACGGCTATCGCAGCGTCATCGACGGCACGAGCTACTGCACGGGCTACTGCACGTGGTACGCCTACGACCGCCGCCCGGCGGGGCTCATGAAGTACCTCGGGCACGCGAAGGACTGGTTCGCGAACGCGCGCAGGAAGGGCGTCCCGGTTGGTGAGACGCCCGTCGTCGGAGCGATCGCGTGGTGGGATGGCCGCGTCGGCTACGGCTACGGGCACGTCGCCTACGTCGAGCGTGTCGATGCCAGCAGCGTCGTCGTCGCCGAGATGAACGCGCGCGGCTGGAACGTGATCACGCGGCGCACGATCGCCCTCAACGGCTCCGGCGCGCCGCAGGGATACATCTACAAGCCGCCGCCGGCGCCGCCGAAGCCGCCGTCGACGTCGAAGCCCAAGCCAGCACCACCGCCGCCGCCGCCACCCCTACCAGCGGCGCCCGTGCCACCACCGCCGCCGGCGTCGGTCTTGCCGCCGCTGGACGCGGCGCCGCTGCTCGGGGACGTCACCGGTGGCGGCAGGTCGGACGCGGTCGCGTTCGTTCGCGGCACCGGGAACTGGTACGCGGCGCCGTCAAGCGGCAGCGCGTTCGGCGCGGCGACGCAGTGGGCCGCCGGGCACGGCAGCGGATCGGACAACCAGTTCGTCGCCGACGTCACCGGCGACGGCCGGGCCGATGCCGTCGCCTACCTCGCGGGCAGCGGAACGTGGTCGGTGGCGCCGTCCTCGGGGGCCGCGTTCGCCGCCGCCGGCGTCTGGACCTCAGGTCACGGCACCGGCTCCACGAACCGGTTCCTCGCCGACGTCACGGGCGACGGGAGGGCCGACGCGATCGTCTTCTCCAAGGCCAGCGGGACGTGGTCGGTGGCGGCCTCGAACGGCAGCGCGTTCGGCGCGGCGACGCCGTGGGCCGCCGGCCACGGCAGCGGATCGGACAGTCAGTTCGCGGCTGACGTCACCGGCGACGGCCGGGCCGACGCCGTCGCCTATGTCGCGAGCAGCGCGACCTGGTCGGTGGCGCCCTCCTCGGGGGCCGCGTTCGAGGCTCCGAGCGCCTGGACGGCCGGCTTCGGCGCGGGCTCCACGAACCGCTTCGCCGGCGACGTCAGCGGAGACGGCAAGGCCGACGCGATCGTCTTCGTCAAGGCGAGCGGGACGTGGTCCGTGGCGGCCTCGAACGGCAGCGCGTTCGGCGCGGCGGCCCAGTGGACCGCCGGCCATGGCAGCGGATCGGACAACCAGTTCGTCGGCGACGTCAGCGGCGACGGCAAGGCCGACGCCGTCGCCTACGTCGCGACCAGCGCGACGTGGCGCGTGGCGCCGTCCTCCGGGGCCGGGTTCATCAACCCCTGACGAACCCGGCGACCTCGCTGTCGATCAGTCGACGTCGAAGCGATCGAGGCTCATGACCTTCGCCCAGGCGGCAGCGAAGTCGTCGACGAACCGCTGCTGCGCGTCGTCGCTCGCGTAGACCTCGGCGAGCGCGCGCAGCTGGGAGTTCGACCCGAACACGAGGTCGGCGCGGCTGCCCGTCCACTTGACCTCGCCGGTCTCGCGATCGCGACCCTCGAACGTCTCCTCCGCCTCGGATGTCGGCTGCCACGTCGTGTCGACGTCGAGCACGTTGACGAAGAAGTCGTTCGTCAGCGTCCCGGGCCGCGTCGTCAGGACGCCGAGCTCGGACCCGCCGTGGTTGGCGCCGAGGACGCGCAGGCCGCCGACGAGGACGGTCGTCTCGGGAGCGCTCAGCGTCAGCAGCTGCGCCCGGTCGATCAGGAGCTGCTCCGTCGGGCGCGCGTGGCCGTTGGCGAGATAGTTGCGGAACCCGTCCGCGGTCGGCTCGAGCACGGCGAAGGCGTCGACGTCGGTCTGCTCCTGCGCCGCGTCCGTGCGACCGGGCACGAACGGCACCGCGACGTCGTAGCCGGCGCTCTTCGCTGCCTGCTCGACGGCCACGCTCCCGCCGAGCACGATCAGGTCGGCGAGCGAGACCTGCGTGCCGCCGGTCTGCGACGCGTTGAAGTCCTGCTGGATCTTCTCGAGCGCCTGCAGCACCGCGGCCAGCGCGGTCGGCTCGTTGACCTCCCAGTCCTTCTGCGGCGCGAGGCGGATGCGGGCGCCGTTGGCGCCGCCGCGCTTGTCGGTGCCGCGGAACGTCGACGCCGAGGACCACGCGGTCGAGACGAGCTGGGAGACGGTCAGCCCCGAGCCGAGGATCGCGTCCTTCAGGGCGGCGACGTCGTCGGCCCCGATGAGCTCGTGCGTGCGCTCGGGAACCGGGTCCTGCCAGAGCTGCGGTTCCGCCGGCGCCTCGGGCCCGAGGTAGCGCGTGATCGGGCCCATGTCGCGGTGCGTGAGCTTGAACCACGCCTTCGCGAAGGCGTCGGCGAGCTCCTGCGGGTCCTCGTGGAAGCGCCGCGAGATCGGCTCGTAGATCGGGTCCGTGCGCAGCGCGAGGTCCGTCGTGAGCATCACCGGGGCGTGCCCGCTTGACGACGCGTCGTGGGCGTCGGGCACGGTGCCGGCCGCGGCGGGATCGGTCGGAACCCACTGGTGCGCGCCGGCCGGGCTCTTGCTCAGCTCCCACTCGTAGCCGAACAGGGTCTGAAAGAAGCTGTTGTCCCACGTCACCGGGGTCGGCGTCCAGGCGCCCTCCAGCCCGCTCGTGATCGCGTCGCCACCCTTGCCGCTGGCGTGGCTGCTGCTCCAGCCGAAGCCCATCTCCTGGAGCGCGGCGGCCTCGGGCTCGGCGCCGACGAGCTCGGGATCGCCGGCGCCGTGCGTCTTGCCGAACGTGTGGCCGCCGGCGATCAGCGCGACCGTCTCCTCGTCGTCCATCGCCATGCGACTGAACGTCTCGCGGATGTCGCGCGCGGCGGCGAGCGGATCCGGGTTTCCGTTCGGTCCCTCCGGGTTGACGTAGATGAGGCCCATCTGGACGGCGCCGTACGGTTCGGCGAGCTCCCGCTCGCCGCTGTAGCGCTCGTCGCCGAGCCACTCGTCCTCGTTGCCCCAGTTGATCTGCTCGGGCTCCCAGACGTCCTCGCGCCCGCCGGCGAAGCCGAATGTCTCAAAGCCCATGTCCTCGAGGGCGACGTTGCCGGCGAGGACCATCAGGTCGGCCCAGGAGATCTTGCTGCCGTGCTTCTGCTTGACCGGCCACAGCAGCCGGCGCGCCTTGTCGAGGTTGCCGTTGTCCGGCCAGCTGTTGAGCGGCGCGAAGCGCTGCTCGCCGGCGCCGGCGCCGCCGCGGCCGTCGCTGATGCGGTACGTGCCCGCGCTGTGCCAGGCCATCCGGATGAAGAGCGGCCCGTAGTGGCCGTAGTCCGCCGGCCACCAGTCCTGCGACGTCGTCATGACGGCCGTGATGTCCTGCTTGACGGCGTCGAGGTCGAGCGTCTCGAACTCCGCGGCATAGTCGAACTCCGCGCCCATCGGATCGCCCGCGGGCGGGTTGCAGTGCAGAACGCTCACGTCCAGCTGGTCCGGCCACCAGTCACGGTTCGACCGGGGGGCTTCGCCCGTGAACGGGCATCCGTTTTCGCTCGACACGTTGCTCTCTCCTTCGGTTTCTGGCATCAGGTTCGCTCTGCGGTGCAGCAGTCCGGGCACAGGCCCCAGTACGTGACCTCGGCCGCGTCGATCGCGTAGCCGTGGTGCTCGGACGCTGTCAGGCACGGCGTGTGGCCGGCGGCGCAATCGACGTCGGCGATCGCGCCACATGATCGGCACACGACGTGGTGATGGTTGTCGCCGACGCGTGACTCATAGCGGGCGACGGAGCCGGCCGGCTCGATGCGCCGCACGAGACGCGCGGCGGTCAGCGCGCGCAGGACGTCGTAGACGGCCTGCGTCGACACGTCGCCGAGATCCTCGCGCGCGACGCCGATGATCGAGTCCGTGTCGGAGTGCGGATGTTCGTACACCGCGGTCAGCACGGCCGCCCGCGGACGGGTCACGCGAAGACCGGCCCCGCGCAGCAACTGCTCGACCTCCACCCTCGTCGGCACGGCCCGCAGTCTATGCCCGTTTTCTGGAATTAGTCAAGAGTAGTTCACATCGCCATCAACGGAGCATCTCGGCCGCGCTCGGCGCCGGAACCGGCCGGGGGTTCGGGCGTCGCGTCGCGGCGCAGCAGCATGCTGCCGATCAGCGGGAAGAGCAGGACCGACAGCAGCCCGGCGGCGATCAGCTCGGCGCTCTCGGCGCCGCCGATCAGCCCGAGCGAGCCTCCTATCGCGGTGCCGGCCACGATGAACGGCAGCGACGTCGCCTGAAAGAGCGCCGCGACGAGCGCTTTGTCCGGGCCCACGAGCTCGCGATACAGGATCGCCGGCAGCCCGCGGACGGCGGCGAGCGCGACGAGGAAGACGGGCACCATCGCGAGGTTCGACGGGTCGCTGAGCAACGCGTCGAGGTCGAAGCGCAGCCCGCTGGCCACGAAGAAGACGGGAATGAAGACGCCGAAGCCGATCGCCTCGAGCTTGCGACGAAAGAGCGGATGGGTCATGGCCTCGTCGCGATCCAGCAGCGTGAGCAGTGCGCCGGCGGCGAACGCGCCCAGGATGACCTCGAGCCCCAACTGCTCGGCGACCGCGGCGAACGCCACGAGCAGCACGATCGCCCCGCGGATGCGGATCTGCGCGGTCGTGTCCTGCAGGCGCAAGAGGTTGGCGTGAATGCGCATCGAGCGCTCGGCCCCGCGCACGACCGCGAACACGACGAACGCGAGCGCGAAGAGGCTGCCGATCAGCACGAGCGTCGCGCCGGTGCCGCCCTCGCCGGCGAACAGCACGGACAGCAGGATGATCGCGCCGAAGTCGGCGATCGACCCGGCGGCCACGACGAGTTGACCGAACTGCGACTCGATCTGTCCGGCGTCCTTGAGCACCGGGATGATCACGCCCAGCGACGTCGCCGAGAGGATCACGGCGACGAGCAGCGGCGTCTGCGCGAACCCGCCCGCGTTGAGCGCAAGACCGACGACGACCGCAATCCCCACGGACAGCAGCCAGCCTGCGCCGGCGACGCGCAGCACGCTTCCGCGCAGGCGGTCGAACTCGATCTCGAGGCCGGCGAGGAAGAGCAGGAACACGAGGCCGATCGTCGCGAGCACCTCGATCGTCGCGTCGATCTGCACCCAGCCCAGCACCGAAGGCCCGATGACGATGCCCGCGACGATCTCGAGCACGACGGCGGGCAGGCGCACGCGCGGGAAGAACCCGAGCAGGAACGGCGCAGCGAACGCCGCTGCCACGACGAGCAGCAGACCCGAGAACGCCGGACTCTCCATGCCCGGTCCGTCGCCGGTCCGGTCCGGCCGTTACGCGCCGCATGCCGCGCCTGGACGGAGCGAGCGATTGCGGGTTCGCGCGCAAATCCGCGTGGGTAGCGTGCCGACATGGGATTCGACCAGTACCACGAACCACCTGAGGAGCTGCCGGCGCAGACGCGTACGTTCGCGCGGTTGTGTGCCTCGCTGACCGAGGAGGCCGAGGCGATCGGCTGGTATGAGCAGCGCCTCGCCGTCGAGCCGGACGCCGTCGCGCGGTCCGTGATGGCCAACGCAATTGGTGAGGAATACAAGCACTTCAGCATGGACCTCGAGTTTCTCTTGCGCCAGAAGCCGCAGTGGCGCGAGATCGCCCACGGCATCCTGTTTCAGGAGGGCGACATCGTCGAGCACGGCGAGGCAGCCGAGAGCGCCGCCGACGACGATGACGACATCCCCGCCATCTCCTTGCAGTCCGGCGGATCGGGGTCGCTGGGCATCGGCAGCCTGAAGGGAGCGCCCCGATGAGCGAGAACCATCTGCTTCGCTCGCACGCGCCGATCAGCTCGACGGGCTGGGATCTGATCGACGAGGAAGCACGCGAACGGCTGACCGTCGCGCTGGCGGCGCGCCGGCTCGTGGACTTCTCCGGTCCGCACGGCTGGGAGTATTCCGCGACCGACCTCGGACGGATCGAACCCCTCGCTCAGGCGCCGAGTGCCGGCATCGTGTGCGCCCGCCGCCGCGTCCTGCCGCTCGCCGAGTTGCGGGCCCTGTTCGCGGTCGCACGTGAGGAGCTGCGCGCGGGCGACCGCGGTGCCGCAGATGTCGACTTCGACGCCCTGGATGTCGCCGCGCGCAACATCGCGGTCGCGGAGAACACGGCGATCTTCCACGGCTGGCCGGAGGCCGGCATCGACGGCATCAGCGAGTCCTCGCCGCATCCGACGATCACGCGCAGCGACGACTTCGACACCTACCCCAGCCACGTGGCCAGCGCGGTCGAGCTGCTCTTGCGTTCCGGGATCGGCGGCCCCTACGGGCTCGCGCTCGGCACCGACGACTACACCGCGGTGATCGAAACGGCTGAGCACGGCGGCTACCCGCTCTTTGACCATCTGGCCAAGATCCTCAGCGGCCCGATCGTGTGGTCACCGGGCGTGCGCGGTGCGATCGTCCTCAGCCAGCGCGGCGGTGACTTCCTGCTCGAGTCCGGCCAAGACCTCGCTGTCGGCTATGAACACCACGACACCGACGCGGTGCATCTCTACCTGGAGGAGTCCTTCAGCTTCCGGGTGGCCTCCCCGGAGGCTGCCGTCGCGATCGTGCCGTCCGCCGCGACGTCGTCGACGGGCGATTGACGCACCGACATGCCGGTCAGCGACAGCGGCGCCCGCCGCTGATCACGCTTCTGAATTGCTGCCGAAGTCGATCAGCGCCACGCGAGCGCCGGTGCTGTGCCAGGGAGTCGCCGATCAGCCACAGCGTCGGCGGCCAGAGGCCGACGAACAGCGCCCGCCGCTCTGCGTTGCCGCGCTCGTCCTGATCGACGGTCTTCGCGCGGATCCACAGCGCGATGCAGAGCGCGACGGCGCCCATCGACGTCATCTGGAGGTGGTGGGAGCGCAGGCCGGCGGCGTGCAGGGCTGAGGTCAGCATCTCGTCTCGCCTATTGCCCCCCTGCGGAGATGCGCAATCGGGTATCTCGTTGCGATGAGCCGCCGGCTGACATTCTCGCGCCGCGCTGCGACCGCCTCGCGCTGGCCGCTCGGTGTACTGAAGACGGGCTGGGACTATCTCTGGCGCACGACGCCGATGCACCGCCGCGACGTCCCTGGGTCGGCAGCGACCGACATGCCCCCGCCGCTGCCGCGCGGCACGGAGCGCGAGGACATGCAGGGCATCGAAAGCGGCGTCGGCCCGCTGATGCACCGCCGCTTCGTGACGCGCGTCCGCGAAGCGCAGATCGACGCCGCGGCGCTGATCGAGACGTTCGCCGCCGAGCCCAACCGCGCGTCGCCGAACGCTCTGGCGACGTTCGTGAAGCTCCGCGGCGAGCACGGCGTCCTGCGCTTGGGCGACGAGTTCACCGTCCGCATGCCCGGCCCGTGGGACGGCCCCGTGCGCGCCGTCGAGATCGGCCCGACGAGCTTTGACTTCGTCACCCTCAAGGGGCATCTCGAGGCCGGCCGCATCAGCTTCAATGCCCGTGACCTCGGAGCGCAGCGGCTCGAGATCCGCATCGAGACCTGGGCGCGCGCCGGCGACCGACTCTCGAACCTCCTGTTCGACCGACTGCCGGTCAACAAGGAAGTCCAGCTCCACATGTGGGCCTCGGTGCTCGAACGCCTGACGGCGCTCTCCGGAGGCCGCCGCGACGGCCCGTTTGATGTCAGCACGCGCCGCGTCGATCCAGCGGAGCTCGACGGTGCTCGACGAGCGGCTCGCCGCTGACCCGCGAGCGCGGCGCGCGCTGGCTGAGCTCGCCGGTCGGCAGCTGAACTTCGATCCCGTCGAGCTCGCGACGGCGGGACGGGGAAGCGGCTGGCACGTCGACGACTACCGGCAGCCACTGCCCGGCGAGGCAGCCGGACCCCCCGTCCCCGGCGGCAGCTTCGAGCGCGCGCGCGAGCTGATGCGCGACTACGCGTTCGCTGATCCGGCGATCGTGCGCGCCGTCTTCGATCCCGCCGGTCCACTTGCGGCCCGCAACATGCTGCTGCAGGCGCGCGTCGGCCCGCTGCGGCTGTTCCTCGGCTGCAGGGTCGGACCGGTCGTCGACGAGACGAGGACGATCGACGGGCGCGCCGTCGCGATCTGGGGCTGGAGCTACGGCACGCTGGAAGGACACGTCGAGCGCGGGCAGATGGACTACGCCGTCTGGAAGTGGCTCGACAGCGGCGCCGTCGAGTTCCGCATCCACGTCGTGTCACGGCGCGCGCGCGTGCGCAACCCGCTCGTTCGGTTCGGATTTCGGCTGGTCGGCCGCCGCCGGCAGGTCCATTTCGCGCGGCGCGCATGCGAGCGCATGCACGAGCTCGTCGAGCAACAGCTCGCGCCGGCCCAGCCCTAATCGAGCGTTCGCTTGATCACGCGCGCGTAGGCCGCAAAGCCGGCGGCGTTCGGATGAAAGGACGCGAACAGTGGATCGGACAGCCCGAGGATCCACGGAGCGCGAGAGCAGATGCCGTGACCGCGGAATGCGTTGCGCACGTCGGCGAAGCGAAACCCTGGATGCCCGCGCACCTCTGCGGCGATCGTACGCGCGAGCAGATCGCCGCTCTGGTTGAGCCGGACCTGCTTGCGCACGTCGATTCCTCCCGCCGCGCGGCAGGCCCTGTGGGCGAAGAGCCGCGGATAGCCCGCAACGACAATCCTCGCCTCAGCGCTGCGGCGACGGATCGCCGTGTACACGCGGGCCAGGCGGCTTGCCAGGCTGCTGCGGATGAACCGGTCTGCTCGGTCGACGCGTGCATCGCACGCGGCGTAGCGAGCGGTCAGGCAGGCTTGGATGACGTCGATGAACCCGGCGTCGTTGCCGCCGATCGTGATCGTGACGAGCCGGGCTGCGCTGCCGAACGGCGTGAGCTGGCGCGCGAGCACATCGCCGGTGCGCGCACCGGCGCATGCGCGTTGGGCGGCGACGGGGCGACCGAGCAGGTAGGGATAGCTTCGCCCGCTGCGCAGGCAGTTGCCGGAGCCCGAGACGTACGGACCAGCGCCGACTCCCGACGCGTAGGAGTCGCCCAGTGCGACGTAGGTCCCTGGCGCTGCCGCAGCCGCCGGCGCGCAGCTCAGCGCACCCACTGCGGCGGCGAGCAGGACTACGGCTCGAGCTTCTCGAGGCGTTTCGCTCCCTCCTTCGCCGCTCTCAGGAGATCCGTCGCACCGGGGTCCCCGTCCTCGGCGATCTCCTCGTCCTCGGCCCCGCCAAGTGCGTCGGCGCTGGGCTCCTCCGGCGTCGGCTGCGTTTCGTCATCCAGGTCGTCTCTCATGCCCGCATCGTAGACCCGCGTCAGGGCGGCGTCTCGAGAGCGGCGGCCTCCTTGCTCGGCCGCTGGGCCTGATGTAGCGTCGCCGACGCGGTGAACGATGATCCTGCTCAGGGGGATTCTCATGGCCGATGAACACGTGCGCGCGCTAGTCATCGGTCCAGCCGAGGGTCCGACCGTCGCGAACCCCGCACGTGGTGGGCTGACCTACAAGGCTCGCAGCGAGCAGACCGGGGGAGCGCTGACTGCTTGGGAGAGCACGGCCGCACCGGGAGACGGCCCGCCTCTTCATCTGCACGTCAACGAGGACGAGCTCATGTACGTCCTCGAAGGCCTGCTTCGCTTCAGGCTCGACGAGACCGACCATCCGGCGCCCGCCGGCTCGTTTGTGTTCATCCCGCGGGGCGTCCCTCACACATGGCAGAACGCGGGAGATGGTCAAGCCCGCATTCTGTTCGTCTTCACGCCCGCGTCGCCTGGCATGGAGCGCTTCTTCGAGCGTGCCGCGGAGCTGCCCGAGGACACGCGTATGGCAGAGTCCTTCAAGACGCTCGCGAGTGCCGCGGGCATGGAGGTCGTTGGTCCTCCGCTCCCCCGATCTGCCTGAGCTAGGTGGGCGCGCCGAGCCGTGCGGCGACGGCGGGATCGATCGTCAGCTGCACGGTGATCTGGTCTGCTCGCGCGTCGAGCGTGACGCCGCGGTCGCGCAGACCAGCCGCGACCGGCGCAAAGGCCCGCCGCGCAACGGTGCGCAGGTGGTCGCCGAGCGGACTCGGTGCGGTATCGCGATCGATCCAGATCGCCTCGTGGCAGTAGCACCATGGCGTAGCGGGAGCGGATGCCTCCGCGCTGTCGTCAATGACCGCGTGGGCCGTCAGCGCGACGATCAGGGCGTCGCCGTTCTCGTAGGCCTGCAGGCGCGCACGCCAGGCCGCGTCGCCGCGGACGGCCTGCGCGCGAGCACGTCGCAACTCGTGACGCTGCGTCGACTCCGTCAGCGCCACCTCGGCATGCAGGCAGCGGAGCGTCCGCGCGACATGAGGCGCACGGGCGCCAGCGTCGGCGCCGCGCCTTGCCTTCTCTGTGCCCACAGTTCGGATGCGCATCCCGCAATCGCTCGAGCTTCAGGGCCACCGGAGGATATGCAACGTCTGTTACAGCGTCAATCCTCGGCGGAGCCGGCTCGGCGAACCCGATCGCTGGCGATGCTCGCCGCTGGGGCCAACCCGATGCGTGTCTGCCGGTTACGTCAGGAGGATGACGAGGATGATGATCAGCAGGAGGGTTCCAAGGCCGATATACATGTGCAGTCCTAGCGTTAGGGAGCGGTAGCAGCGGCTTACCCCCGGAAGCCGATCCGCAAGACCATCGCTGGACGAACGTTCTCTCAGGCAGGCGCAGGTGCAGCGCTAGCGCGCGTCGCGGGTCGCAGGTTCGAGCACCCAGCGCGCGAAGTCGGCCGGGCCGACGTTGCTTCCGCACAGGATCGTGGTGACACGCCGCCCGGCGAACCGCTCGGGCTGCTCGAGGACGGCGGCGATCCCGAGCGCTGCCGATGGCTCGACGACGAGCCCTGCGTGCTGATAGAGCGCGCGCATGCCGGCCTTGATCGAGTCCTCCTGCACGAGCACCAGATCGTCGAGCAGGACGAGCAGGTCATCCAGCACCTCGGGGATCGGACAGCGCCCGGCGACGCCGTCGGCGATCGTCTCGATGCGGTTCGTCTCGACCACGCTTCCCTGACGCCAGGACAGCGCCATCGCGGGAGCGCCGACGGGCTGGACTCCGATCACCTCCACCTGCTCGGCGAGCGAGCGCACTGCGTAGCCCACTCCGCTCGCCATCGCTCCGGCGCCGACGGCGACGAGCACGACATCGAGCCCCGGATCGTCTCGGGCCAGCTCGAGCCCGATCGTGGCGGCGCCCTCGCAGGTCGCAAGGTCCAGCTGTCCTCGACCAGGTGCGTGCCATCCGCCTCGGCGATCTCCCGCGCCAGCAGCCGCGCGTCCTCGATGTCCTCGCCCTCGATGCGCACGTCAGCGCCGAAGGCGGCGATCTGGCGCAGCTTCAGCGGGTTGGCGGTTCTCGCCGCCACGACCGTCACCCCCAGACCCCGACGCGAGCCGCTGTACGCCAGCGCTGCCCCGAGATTGCCGGCGCTCGCGCACACCATGCGCGCCGCCCCCCTGCTGCGCGCCAGGGCTGCCACCGTCTCCGTCCCGCGCCCTTTGAAGCTCCGGACCGGGTTGAGCGTCTCGACCTTCAGCGTCACCGAGCATCCGAGCGCCCGGCCGAGCGGCGCGCACGGCAGCGCCGGCGTGTCGAGGAACACCGGATCGATCTCGCCGACCGCAGCGCGGACCCGATCGAGCTGGAGCCGAACGCGATCGAGGCCACCGACGGCACCGCAGCATGCCACGCGCGGCGGGTGGTGGCCGAGCGCTCCTCGCACGAGAAGAAGCTGCCGGTCGGCGCCCCGGCGAGACGTGTACATCACCAACGCCGTCAAGCACTTCAAGTTCTCTGAGCGTGGCAAGCGGCGCCATCCGCGTCCCAGCCGGTCGGAGGTTTCGCGCCTGCAATCCCTGGCTGCGCGCCGAGATCGGCGCGTGGCCGTCCGATCGATTCCGATCTCGCCGAGTTGGTCACGGCGACGGGTCATCCGTCGGCGATCCTGCGGGTTCGCGAGGAGCGCGAACGTCAGACGGCACGCGCGACGTTGGTCGCCGATCTGCGCTTCGCACGCGACTTCGCGCGCGGCTGACCCGGCTCGTAGAGCTCGTCGACGACGCCGTCGCGGCTCAGGTCGACCCGGACGATCGCGCCGCCTGCACGCCGGCCATCGGGACCAGCTCGCGCCGTGCCGCCGCAAGGAGGTAGACGACCACGGGCATCGCGGCAACGGCGTTGCGCTCAGACATGAGGGGTTGGCCTGTCTCTAGATCGGGCGTGATCGGCCGGACGGGCGGTCAGCGGAACCGCTGTCGAGAACCGTTTAGCTGCACGTCGTTGCGAGCAGGCTGGTCAGTCCCTCGGCGCTGGCTGCCGCGTTGAGGTCGCGGTCCAGACAGGCGAAGCCCGTGGCGCCGGTCGCTTCTGCGGCGCGAAGGGCGCTTGCGAGCTGGACCGCGTCGTATCCGCGCAAGGCGTGGCGGGCTGCGAGCTCAGTCGCAAGCGATAGCACCGCTCGATCGACGTCCAAGATCGCCGACGTCGACCACATCTGCTGAAAGCGCGCCCATGCCTCGCGTTCGGCACGCGCGGTCAGCCGTCGTCCGCGCCGGGCACGCGCGAGCCCGGCGCGCGCCTCGACCTCGGCGATCGCAGCTGCCACGACGATCTCGTGCTCGACGACGAGGTCCCGAACGGCCGGCGCGGTGTCTTCGGCTAGCACGACTGAGAGTAGCGCGCTGGTGTCAAAGAACGCGCTCAGCGTCGATCCTCGAGCACCTGCTGTGAGATCGGAAGGCCGTGACCGGCGAGCGCGGGCACGTCGCTGGGGACGTGGGTCGGCGCGCCCGGCCACGTAATCAGCCCCTGGTCGACGAGGCGTTGTACGCCAGCCGGCGCGCCGACGGGCGCGAGCCTGGCTACGGGCGTGCCGCGGCGGGTCACGACTACGGTCTCCCCCGCCTCGACAGCGTCGACGATCGCGCTCGCGTCGCGCTTAAGCTGCTTGATCCCGACCCGTCGCATGTGATCACCTTAGCACCGGAGGTAGTCACCCTGGTGCGCGCGATCCTTACGATGACGCACCCGAGTCGCGACGCGCCGCGGAGTCCGGGTCCCATCGCTGGGGCGTGTACATGCCGCTTGCCGGTCAGGGCCGGGCAGACCGTCTGGCGTGGCCTGCCCGGGCCAGGGTCAGCAGGGTTCCGCCGACGAGGGTCACGGCGATCACGATGACGAGGTTCTGCGCGTAGTCGTGTGGCAGCAGGGAGGGGTTGTCGGGGCGCCGGCCGGCGGCTTTGAGCACCGGTGCGCTCATGACGACGACGATTGCGCAGACGGCGAGCGTCGCTTGGATTCCTGCGCGGATCGCTTCCGGCAGCAGGCGCGCGAGTACGAGTCCGGCGACGAGGATGGCGGGGGCGATGATCGCGTCGTGCAGGATCAGCGTGCCGGCGGTCCACTTCAGGACATTGAGGGGCACCGTCTGGGCCGAGTTGTGCAGCAGGCCGTAGAGGCCGAACGCGAAGATCGTGCCGCCGACGGCGAGGCCCACGCGCCATGCCGTACCGGACGGCGTCGGTTCCCCATCATGCGAGCGCGTGGCGGGCTTGATGGTCCCCATACCTCAGACCCGCACGTGGAGCGTCGTGACCCATTTGGTCTGCATGACGCCGGGCCGGTTTGGGGCGATGAGCCGGCAGGGAAAGCCGTGGTCGAGGTGCAGCGGCTCGCCGTTGATGTCGAGCGCCAGCAGGGTGTGCTCGTGGCGGGCGACGATCGTGTTGAGCTCTGAGCTGCGGTAGCTGCCGCGGGTCTGCATCGAGCGCACGACGACCTCGGCGCCGTCGGCGGCGCCGGCGCGCGCCAGCAGGTCGGCGATCCGCACGCCGCTCCAGCGCGCCCCCGCGCTCCAACCCTCGACGCACGTGATCGGCAGCTCATGTTCGTGCTGGGTCATCGCGCGCAGGTCGGCGAGCGAGAGTGAGAGCGGTTGCGAGACGGCGCCGTCGACCTTCAGCCGCCAGGCGGCGTCGCGGGCGGTCTGCAGGACGCCGGCGCCGTTGGCCGTGCGGTTGACCGGGATGCCCTGCGGCCCGATGTCGGGCACCCGCGGCGCGAGCGCGGCGAGGTCCTTGAGGGGTCGGAAGGTCTGACCGACGGTCGTGATCGTGACGGCGGCGACAGCGGCGCCCGCGGTCCACAGCAGCCCGCGGCGGCTGAGCTCGCCCCGGTCGAGCGGTGGCTCGGCGGTGTGTTGCAGTGGCGTGCGCAGCGCGCGGCGGGTCTGCGTGAGCTTGGCCCCGATATGGATGACGAGGACGCCCATCAGCATCCAGCCGGTCCAGAAGTGTGTGACGGTGAAGTTGAACTCCCACGGGTACCAGCGCGTCGTGTTGGCGAGGCCGCTGAAGAGCTGAAACAGCGCAAGCGCGACGAGCGGGGCGACGAACAGGCGCTCGGTCGCCTGCGCGACGTGGCGCGCCGGCGGCCAGGTGAACAGCAGCGGGTAGACGGTCCAGAGCTTCAGCAGCAGCAGCGGGATCGAGGCGATGCCCGCGGTGACGTGGACGCCCTGGGTGATCCGGTACAGCCAGCCCGGCGAGGCCGGCGTGGAGAGAACGCCGACGTCGAGCGGGTGCTGGGCAAAGTGCGAGACGAGGCCGGTCGTGAAGCACGTGAGAAACGCGATCCCGAGCGCCATGCCGAGCCAGGCCGCGATCCGCTCGTCGTGCAGCCGGCTCGAGAACGCGCCCTCGCGAAACGGCCCGGGCGGACGGCGGGCCTCCAGACGCTTGGCGACGAAGGCGACGGGATCCTCGGGGCGCTTCATGCCCAGCCGTCGGCGACGAGGCGGGCGAACCAGCGCTGCTCGTCGTCCCAGCGCTCGGCGACGATGAAGCCCGCCGCGCCGGCCGGCGCTTCGATCGCGTCGACGCCGACGTACGCCCACGCGAACGGGCTTGAGTGCTGGCCGGCGTACTCGAGCTGGATCTGCTCGCTCGTCGCCGCGACGCCGGGCGGCGCGAGCTCGACGAGGACCTCGCCGCCGGGGCGCAGCAGGTCGCGCAGCCGCGCGAGCAGCGCCTCGGGCGCGCCGCCGATGCCGATGTTCCCGTCCAGCAGCAGCGCGCTGCCCCACGTCCCGGCGCCTGGGACGCGATCGAAGACCGACCCCTCGATCGCCCGCGCGCCGCGCAGCCGGGCGACGCGCACGGCGGCGGGCGCGATGTCGACCCCGAGCGCGAGATGACCGCGGCGGGCGAGCGCGAGCACGTGGCGCCCGGGGCCGCAGCCGACGTCGAGGACGGGCGCCTGCGCGCGGTCGAGGACCACTTCATCGGCGGGCATGAGCGGCCCGAGCCAGCGATCGAGGGCGAGCCGCAGGACGCTGCCGTCGGGGCGGCGGGCCGCGAGCGACGGGGCCTCGTCGGCGAGGGCGAGGCCGTAGATGTCGAGCGCCGACGGCGTCATGCCGCGATCGACGTGCCGAGGTCCATCGCCGCGAGCATGCGGGCAAAGCACGTGGCCGGAGCGGCAGCGGCGACCGCGAGCGCATCGGCGATCTCGTCGACGTCGCGCAGCGGCGGTAGCTCACGGGTTTGCAGGCCAAGCGTGCGCAGGCGCTCGCGCTGCACGGCACCGGTCGACGGCTCGCTCATCGGCACGCCGGCAAAGACGGCGTCGTCGGCGCGGTGCAGGCCGATCGCCCAGTAGCCGCCGTCGAGCGCGGGACCGAGGACGGCGTCGGCGTCGTGGAGTTGCGCGAGCGCGTCGACGAGCGGCGCAGGCGTGAGTTGCGGCGTGTCCATGCCGATGACGAGTGCCGGGCAGCCGACATCGCTGAACGCGGCGGCGAGCCGTTCGCCGAGGCCGTGGCCGCGCTGGGCGATGACCTCGAAGCCCGGCGGCAGCCATGGCCCAGGCCGGCCCTCGAGGACGATGACGTGGCGCTCGCCCGGGGTCGCGGCGACGGCCGCGAGCGTGTCGGTGAGCGCGGCGCCGGCCAGCGCCGCGGCCTGCTCCTGCGTGCAGGGCGGGGTCAGCCGCGTCTTGCTGCGACCGGCCACCGGTGCCTTGGCGATGACGACGAGCGCGCTCACGAGCGCGTCTGGCCGCGCGTGGTCGCGCGCTCCTGCGACGTCGCCAGCACGCCGGCCATGTCACGCATCGCGCGGATCGTGCCGCGTGCGGTGCCGGTCACCTTCGAGCGCCCCGCGCGAGCCCGGTACGGAACCTCGACCTCGCCGATCCGCCAGCCGGCGGCCGCCGCGAGGAGGACCATCTCCAGCGGCCAGCCGAAGCGTCGGTCGCTGATCGCGAGCTCCAGCAGCGGCCCCCGCCGGACGGCACGCATCGGCCCGAGGTCCCGCAAGCGCAGGCCGCTGCGGCGGCGCAGCTCGAGCGTCAGCGCGCGGTTGGCCAGTCGCTGGTGCGCGGTCATCGCGCCGGGCTCGGCCTGTCGCGCACCAAGCATGAGGTCACGCTCGCCGCGCGCGACCGGGTCGGCGACGCGCGGCATGTCGCGCGGGTCCAGCGAAGCATCGCAGTCCATGAAGCAGACGACGCCGTCGGGGGCGGCGAGCAGCCCGGCGAAGCAGGCGGCGCCGAAGCCCGGCCGTGGCTCGTGCACGACGTGGGCGCCGAGCGCGCCGGCGATCTGCGCAGAGCCGTCGCTCGATCCGTTGTCGACGACGAGCGGCACATAGGCCGCCGGCATCCGCGACAGGACCCACGGCAGGGCCGCGGCCTCGTTGAGCACCGGGAGCACGACCGTGAAGGACATGCCGCCGACCGTACGAGCCCCTGGCCGCCCGGTCGATTACGAAATGCGAAACGGTCCGGCGGGATTACGATCCGCGAAACGCTGCCGGTACGGTGGCGATTCAGCGCATCTGCGCGCGTAGCCTGGCGGCGTGGTTGCACTCCTCGTCAACCCGGCTGCGCGCACCGCAGCCGCCCGCCGCGCCGTCGCGCAGCCGCGGCGCTGGGCGCGCGCCGCCCTGGCGGCCTGGGCGCTCATCGTGGTTGCCGGACATCTGCTCGGCACGGCGCTCTACGACCGCGATCCGCTCGTCCACGTCGGCGCCGCCCCGTTCGTCGGCACGTTCGACCTGCGCTGGTCGGCGCGCGCGTGGCCCGCGCTCGCGTTCGGCGTCGCGGCGATCGCCTGGGGCCCTGCGCTGGCGGCGCGCCTGCGCTGGAGCGGGCTGCTCGCGGCCGGCTGGGCGGCGGCGGCGGGCTGGGCCGTCGCGCTGGCAGCGACCGACGGCTGGCGCGCGATCGCCGCACCGCTCCACAGCCGGTACGACCAGCTCACCGCAGTTCCGCTCGTCGGCTCGCCGGGGGCCTTTTTGTCCTCGTTCACGGAGTTGCTGCCGACCTATGCCACGCACGTCCGCGGACACCCGCCGGGCGGGGTCCTGGCGCTGTGGGGCCTCGACGAGATCGGCCTCGGCGGGGCAGCCGCCGCTGCATTTGTGGCGATCGGCATCGGCGCCCTGACCGCCCCCGCCGCGCTTGTCGCAGTGCGAGCGCTCGCCGGGGAGGTGCAGGCTCGGGCCGCGGCGCCGTTCGTCGTGTTCACGCCGGCTGCGGTGTGGATGGCGACGTCGCTCGACGCGCTGTACGCCGGGGTCAGCGCGATCGGGATCGCGCTGTTCGCTGTCGCCTGTGCGGCGCCGCGGACCGCCGCGCGGCGCGCTCGTTCGGCGGCCTGTGCGCTGGCCGCCGGGCTTGTGCTCGGCGCCGCGTTGCTGCTGAGCTACGGGGTAGCCGCGCTGGGCGCCGTCGTGCTGGTGATCGCCGTCGGCCGTCGCCGCCCGGAGGCCGTCGCGTGGGCCGCGGCCGGCGTCGCGATCGTCTTCGCGGCGCTCGCCGCCGCGCGCTTCAACTGGTTCGACGGTCTCGCGAAAACGCGCGAGGAGTACCTCGCCGGCGTGTCGCGGCGCCGGCCGTACGCGGACTTCTTGCTCATCTCGCTCGCCGCGTTCGCGCTTGCGGCCGGGCCCGCCGTGGCGGCCGGCCTGGCGCGGCTGCGCGACCGCGGCGTCTGGCTGCTCGCCGGCGGCGCGCTCGTTGCGCTCGCGGCGGCGGACCTGTCGGGGATGTCGAAGGGCGAGACGGAGCGGATCTGGCTGCACCTCGCGCCCTGGCTGCTCGTGGCGACGGTGGCGCTAGGCGGGTCGCGCGGCTGGCTCGCCGCCCAGGTCGGGCTTGCGCTCGCGCTGCAGCTGATGGTGCGTTCGCCGTGGTGAGACGGGTCGATTGCGCCGGACTCGGGGCGTTGGGCTCTACATGAGCCACATCCTCGTCACCGGCGGCGCCGGCTTCATCGGCTCGCACATCGTCGATGCGCTGCTCGCCCGCGGCGACGACGTGCGGATCCTCGATGCGCTGCATCCGGCGGCGCACGCCGCCAAGCCCGACTCCCTGGACCCGCGCGCCGAGTTCGTCGCCGGCGACGTACGCGACAATGCGACCGTCGCCGCCGCATTGCGCGGCATCGACGACGTCTGCCACCAGGCGGCGATGGTCGGCCTCGGCACGGACATCGGCGACATCGCTGACTACGTCGCGCACAACGACCTCGGCACCGCCGTGCTGCTGAGGTCGCTCGCGCACGCGCGATTCGCAGGCCGGCTCGTGCTCGCTTCGAGCATGGTCGTCTACGGCGAGGGGCGCTATAGCTGCGCCGAGCACGGGCTCGTCCGGCCGGCACCGCGCCTGCCGACCGACCTCGACTCCGGCCGCTTCGAGCCGCCCTGCCCGCACTGCGGCACGGCGCTCCAGGCGCAGAGCATCCCCGAGGACGCCCCGTCTGACCCGCGCAACGTCTACGCGGCGACGAAGCTGCATCAGGAGCATCTCGCCGCTGCGTTCAGTCGCGAGACGGGCGTACCGGTCACGGCGCTGCGCTACCACAACGTCTACGGGCCGCGGATGCCACGCGACACGCCCTACGCGGGCGTGGCCTCGATCTTCGCCAGCGCGCTGGCCGGCGGCCGTGCGCCGCGCGTGTTCGAGGATGGCGGACAGCTGCGCGACTTCGTCCACGTGCGCGACGTCGCGCACGCGAACGTGCTTGCGCTCACGGCCGCTCAGGCGGTGCCGGGCGCCTTCAACGTCGCCAGCGGCACGCCGCGCAGCGTTGGCGAGATGGCCGCCGCACTGCACGCCGCGAGCACGGCCGGGGCGCCGGCGCCGGTGACAACCGGCGAATACCGGCTCGGCGACGTGCGCCACGTTTTCGCCAGCGCCGAGCTCGCCGCCGAGCAGCTCGGCTTTCGCGCCGGTGAGCCATTCGACGCCGGCATGGCCGAATTCGCCACCGCTGCCCTGCGCGGGCCGGCATGACGGGCGCGCTAATGTCCGTAACGGACGCGCGTGTCGACGCGACGACCGATCCGGACATGGCGACCGCCGACCACGCACGCGGCGACATCCTCGTCGTCGACGACGAGCCGACGATCGGCGAGGTCGTCAGCCGCTACCTCGAGCGGGCCGGCTACCGCACGCGCCTCGCTGTCGACGGCCACGCCGCGATCGCAGCCGTCGAGCAACGGGCCCCCGATCTCATAGTGCTGGACCTCATGCTGCCCGGCGTCGACGGTCTGGAGGTCATGCGCCGCGTGCGCGAGCGCGCCCTCGACCACACGGCGATCATCGTGCTGACCGCCCGCGGGGAGGAATCCGATCGCGTGATCGGGCTACGGCTCGGCGCCGACGACTACGTCGTCAAGCCGTTCTCGCCGGCCGAGCTCGTTGCCCGCGTCGACGCGGTCCTGCGGCGCCTGGACACAGCGCCCGCCGTCGAGGCCCCGATGCGGTTCGGCGAGCTCGTCATCGACACCACTGCGCGCCGCGTGACCCTGGCCGGCGCCGACGTCTCGCTGACGCAGCGAGAGTTCGAGCTGCTCGAGTTCCTCGCGCGCCATCCCGGCCAGGCGTTCACTCGCAACCAGCTCATGGACCTCGTCTGGCGCTACACGTTCTATACCGACACCTCGACCGTCACCGTTCACATCCGCCGCCTGCGCATGAAGATCGAGCCCGACCCGACCCAGCCACGCCACATCGACACGGTGTGGGGCGTCGGCTATCGGTTCTCGCCGTGACGCGCAGCCTGGCGTTTGCCGTCGTGGCCGCCGCGGCGGCGGCGGCGCTCACCGCCGCGGTCTACGGCGGCTCCGCCGGAGCCACCACGCTGTTGATCCTGCTGCCGCTCGGCGCCGCCACGGTCCTCGCGGCGCACGCCATCGTCGCGCGGCGCGCGCAGATCGGTGGGCTGCGCCGCCAGTTCGTCCTGCTCGCCGTGGTCGCGGCGGCGCAGCTCGCGATCGCCGTCGGCGTCTTCGTCGAGCTCATGTTCGTCTCCGGCCACGACGCGTTCTTGGCCGTGCTCGTCGCCGCGTTCACCGGCGTGCTCGGGCTCTGGGCCGGACGGCTGCTCGGCCGCCGCGCGCTCGCCGACGTCGACGCCGTGCGCACCACGCTCGAGGCCGTCGCGCAGGGGCGGCGCGACGTGCGCACGGACCTTGCCGGCCGCGACGAGCTCGCGCGTCTCGGCGCCGACGTAGACGCGATGGTCACGACACTGGCCGCAGAGGAGCATGCGCGGCGCAGCCTGATCGCGGCGGTGTCCCACGACCTGCGCACGCCGCTGACGTCGCTGCGCCTGCTCGTCGACGCGATCGACGACGACCTCGTCACCGGCTCGGCGATGCGCTGGGACTACCTCAGCCGGATCTCCGTCAACGTCCACGCGCTGAGCGCCCTGATCGACGACCTGTTTGAGCTGTCGCGGTTGGAGTCCGGCGACATCCGCTGGACGATGGAGCGCGTGCAGCTCGACGAGCTTGTCCACGAGACGATCGACGCTATGCGCCCGCATGCCGACGCCGGCAGCGTCGTCATGCGTGTCGAGTTGCCGCCTGAGCTCGTCGCCCCGCGCGCGAACCCCGAGCAACTGCAGCGCGTGCTGTTCAACCTCATCCAGAACGCGATCCGCCACACGCCCGCCGATGGCAGCGTCGTCGTGCGCGCCGCTCCCGCGACCGGCGACGCGATCGAGATCGAGGTCGCGGACTCCGGCCCCGGCATCGCCCGCGACGAGCGCGCCCACGTCTTCGATCCGTTCTTCCAGGGCGGCGACCGCAGCGCGCGCTCAGACGCTGGCGCGGGCCTCGGCCTGGCGATCTCCCGCGCGATCATCGAGGCCCACGGCGGCCGGATCTGGCTCGCCGACGCCGATCTCGGGACGACCGTGCGCTTCCGCCTCCCAGACCGCGTCGCCGGCCAGTAATGGCCCCGCTCATATCGCCGTTCCGCGCGGCTGGGCCGGGGTTAGGATGGTGGCGTATGGGGACAGCCTCCTTGTACCGGGCCCCGGACCGCACCGTCGGTCGCGGGGGCAACGTATCTCCCGGCGCGCCATCCGCTGAGCCCGCTGTCGGGTGCCGCGAGGCGCGACCGCGCCGCACGACAGGGCGACGCGTTCTGCGATGAGCGCTGCGTCCCAGAGCGAGCAATCCTGGTCGCTGAGCGCGACCAGCCTCCCGACGAGCTCGTCCTCGCCGGGAGGCGCGGGTCATTGAGCGCCAGGCCGGCGACCTCGGGTCGTTGGGCTGCGATGCGCACACGATCCGTACGAGCCGGAGTGCCTCCGTCGACAGATCCCCGCGCGACACATGGATGCCGCTGGTTGCCGCGTAGCCCTCGTGAGCATCAGGTCCAACGTGCGCAAGCACCGACTCCGGTCGTGCCTCGCGGTCGGCCCCGGTGGGCATCGTGAACGGTGGCTGTGGTGGCGGCTATTGTTCGTGCTGGTGTGCCGGGAAGACTGGTCGGCGACATGTCGATCGCTACCCGGAATCGAGGATCATCCGATGCTCACCGCCCGCGCCGCTGATGTGCATCGCGCAACGTCGAACCGAACGTCGTTGCTTGCGACGGTCGGGCCAAGCGGCTCGTCCTCGGTCGCGGCTGTCGAGCCGCGTGGCTGCTTGGCGCCGGGATGACCCGGATCTTGGTGTTGTGCTGTCGCCCGATGCATCTCAGCCCGAGCGACGCGGAGAAGTGGCTGCGCGCGGAGGTCAGCGGCCTGATGGCCGACCGTGCGGTGGCCCAGATCCAGGTCACGACGCTCGCCAGTGCGTCGGCCACCTGGAGTCACGCGTGGGACTACCTGATCGCGATCGAACTGCGTCAGGGCGCCAGCGCCAGTGTCGCCATCAGCGCCGGCGCATGCGTCGATCTGCTCGGTGACCTTCGGTCGCTGGGGATGAAGCCGAACGTCGTGGTTGCCGCCGATGATCGGACGGTCGTGCTCGCGGACGCGCCTCGGTGACGCTCGCGGTCGTCATCTTCGCGGGGGCGCTGATCGTGATCGCGTCCGAGCGTGTGGACCGCACGAAGGTCGCGCTCGTCGGTGCGGTGCTGGTCGTCCTGTCGCAGACGATCGACCAGGAGCATGCGATCGAGGCGGTTGACTGGGAGACGATCGGGTTGCTGGCCGGGATGATGCTGATCGTCCGGGTGACCGAGCCGACCGGGATCTACACGTTTCTCGCGATCCGTGCTGGTCAGCTCGCGCGGGGGCGCCCGCTGGCGGTCGTGATATCGCTGGCGCTATCGACGGCGGTGCTGTCAGCGTTCTTGGACAACCTGACGACGGTGCTGTTGATGGTGCCGATCACGTTCTTGCTGGCCGACGCGCTGGACATCGATCCGATCCCGCTCGTGTTGATCGAGATCATCGCGTCGAATATCGGCGGCACCGCGACGCTGATCGGCGATCCGCCGAACATCCTGATCGCGGGCGCCACCGACCTCACGTTCACCGATTTTCTCGTCAACCTCGCGCCGATCTCCGCGCTCGCGTTCGTCGTCGTGACGGGGATGCTGTATCTCGTGTTCCGAAAGCGCCTGCAGATCGCACCCGCCGCGCGCGAGCGCGTGATGCAGCTCGACGCGCGCCGGTCGATCGAGGACATGCCCGAGCTGCGACGCACCCTGCCTGTCCTGATCGTCACGATCCTGGCGTTCTTTGTGCACGGGCCGCTCGGCGTGGAGCCCGCGACCGTCGCGCTGGCGGGCGCGACCGTGATGCTGCTGCTGACGCGCCAGTCCGTCGAGCAGGCGCTGCGCGGGATCGAGTGGCCGACCTTGTTCTTCTTCGTCGGGTTGTTCGTGATGGTTGGCGCGCTGGAGGAGACCGGCGCGATCAAGGAGGTCGCGGACGCCATCGCGGCGGTCACCAACGGCGACCGCACGGCGGAGCTACTCGGGATCACGTGGGTGGCAGCGATCGGCTCGGGCGTCATCGACAACATCCCGTTCACCGCGACGATGATCCCCGTCGTGGAGCAGCTGCAAAGCGGCAATGCGGGCGACGACGCATACTGGTGGGCACTGTCGCTGGGCGCTTGCTTCGGCGGCAACCTGACACTGATCGCCGCCGCCGCGAACGTCGCCGCCGCTGGAATGGCCGAGCGCGCCGGCCGGCCGATCGGGTTTATGACGTTCCTGAAGGTGGGTGTGCCCGCGACGCTCGTGTCGATGCTGCTCGCGACGGGTTACATCGCCGTGCGTTACCTGTGAGCAAGGAGGAACCCTGATGAGTCCGCAGAGGATCGCCAGCACCGTCCGCCGGGAGGTTCTGCTGCTGCGCGACGACGAGCGCCTCGGCGCCGCCGTCGCCGAGCTGATCGATGCCGACGCACCGGCGCTGCCGGTCGTCGACGCTGCCGGCAAGCTGCTTGGGATCTTCGGTGAGCGCGAGTTCATCGGCGCGCTGTTTCCCGGGTACCTCACGACGCTCGGCTACGCCGGCTTCGTCCCGCGGTCGCTCGACGCGGCGTTGGAGAAGCGCGCGGCGTGCGTCGACGAACCCGTCGCCACGCACATGAACACCGACCACATCGACGTCGGAGAGGATTTCTCCGACACCCAGCTGGCGGAGATCTTCCTGCACCACCGCGTGCTGATCATCCCGATCGTCGACGCCGGGCGCGTGACCGGCATCGTCACCCGCGAGGACTTCTTCCGCGCGCTCGCGCAGCGCCTGCTCAGCTTGTCGTGAGCTTACAGGGGTGCGACGCGCTTGCTTAGTCAGGGGCGCGCGGCGGTGCGCAGGATGCGTGTGCGCGAACGCGCGATGGTTTCGCAGTTGCGTACGGTGTCGCTGCGGTCGACGTAGGCCTTGTCCTTGCCCGGTCCGCAGTCGATCGTGTCGGCGCCGCCGCCGACCGCGATGACGATGTCACGCGCTGTGACTCCGCCGCGACTCCTTTCGCTGCTTGCCGAAGCAACGACCCCCGGTTCGATCGCGCTGCCGCACGGTGAGTTCGGCCAGCCGACTCACGGTTCGCGCTCGCACTTGTCGGGCGGCTGCATGCATACCGCAACGCGCGGCGCGAGCTCGCGCGCCAGCGGTCGCGCGCCAGCGGCGATTCTCGCGGACAAGAACACGTGGCGACTCCGAGCGTCGCCAAGCTTGGACCGCGAGCTCGTGTGGGCCTGCGTCCGAGCTGTCACCGCGCGAGAACGCGCGCGGCGCGCAGCGCGCGGAAGCGCCCACGTGCGTACGGAGTACGTGCCCGCACGATCGTCGCGGTAGCTGCTCGTGCAAGCGCTACGTCTCGCGGATCTCGATGTCGACGAGGCCAGCTCTCGCATTCGCTGCTGGATCTCCGAGCTTCCCGAGTCCCGCTCGGGCTAGCTTCCCCTCCGGCAGCGCTCATGTTCGATGAAACCGCGAAAGTCGTCTCGGACAGATCAGCCGCCCGGACGCCTGGCGCTGCGGCTCGGGCCGCGATGACCAGCCGTCTGGTACAGACACACGTTCTCGAGCGAACCGCTCGCGCGTTGCGATACAGCGAGATGACCGACTGAGGAGGCGAGCACACCGAGAGCCCGCCGAAGCTCCAGGGAGATCTCTGGGGTGAGCGTGCGCGCGCGCTGGGCGGACGCAATGGAGGGCTGGGACGGTTGGGGCGTTCCGCTCTCGGCCGCGGACGGTTCATCTCTTTCGAGCTGTGGCCGCCTCGGACGCCGGAGTCGGCTGCAGGACTGGAAGGCGCGCTCGCGGAGCTGGGCGCCGCTGGGAGCTGCGTTCGTGGCCGTCACCTACGGCGCTGGCGGCTCGACGCGCGAGCGCACACACGACCTCGTAGTGCGGCTGGTCAACTCGCCGCTGCTGCCGCTCGCCCACCTGACATGCGCCGCTCATCACCGTCACGAGCTGGTGGGCTCATGCAGCGCTACCGGCGAACTGGCGTAGACAACCTTCTTGCACTGCATGGGGACCCGCGCTGTCGGCGACGAGGAGCTACCGGAAGGCGACCTGCGCTTCGCAGTGGAGCTCGTTGGCCCGGCGAGGGAGCTCGGGTTCCCCTGCCTTGGGGTGGCGGTTCACCCCGAGGGGCATCCGGCGGCCGAGTCGCCGGAGGCTGACTGGCGCGGGACAGCGGGACAGCCGGCCTCTACGCCAACCGGTACGTTGAATCTCCCTCTCTCAACTCAAGAGAGAAACCCTACAAACCCGGTCTCCGTCGAACCCGGGACGGCTCACAGGAGATCGTGCAGCTCATCGCCGCCGGCCAAACCGCCCGTGAGATTGCAGAACGGCTCGTCATCAGCGAGAAGACCGTCGACCGCGACCGCACGAACATCCTCGAGAAACTGCACCTCAAGGACCGCCTGGACGTCGCCCGCTACGCCATCCGCCGTGGCCTCGTCGACGCATGACTCCCAACCACCAGCACAGGCACCCTTCACGGGCGGTTGGGCTACGCCAAGGGCGCACCCAGCGGTCATGCGACACCCGGATGCCCGCCGCTTCGCACGCCACGGAGCCCACATGACGCCTGACCTCACGCCGAGCCGTTGAAGCGCGCCCGCGTGCAGAGGGCCGTCGTCGACCCGCTCACGGACTTCCTGCACGACGAGGCAGCCGGCGGCATCGCGCTCGCGGTCGCGACCGTTGCCGCGCTGTTGTGGGCCAACACCGCAGGCGACGAGTACGCGGCCGCGTGGACGCACATCCTGCGCGTCGGGACCGGTGATATCGCGCTGCATCTCGATCTGCGCCACTGGGTCAACGACGGCTTGATGGCGATCTTCTTCTTCGTCGTCGGCCTGGAGATCAAACGCGAGCTCGTCTGCGGCGAGCTGCGCGACCGGCGCGCCGCGACACTGCCGGTCCTCGCCGCCCTCGGCGGCGTCGTGCTCCCCGCGCTCATCTTCCTGGCGATCACCGCAGGCACACCGCAGGCGTCGGGCTGGGCGATCCCCGCCGCTACGGACATCGCGTTCGCCGTTGGTGTGCTCGCGCTGCTCGGCGACCGCGTCTCCGCGGGCGTCAAGCTGTTCGTGCTGACGATCGCGATCGTCGACGACATCCTCGCGATCCTCATTATCGCCGTCTTTTACGCCGGCGACCTGTCGCTGCCGTGGCTCGCGGCCGGACTGACGGGCCTGACCGCCGTCGTCGCGCTGCGGCGCCTCGGCGTCACGCAGATCGCGCCCTACGTGCTGCTCGGCATCGCTGTCTGGGTCGCTGTCCACGAGTCCGGCGTGCACGCCACGATCGCCGGCGTCGCGCTCGGCCTGCTGACCCCGACCGGGATCATCGGCGCCCGCAACGTCCTGGAACTCCTCGAGCACCGCCTGCACGCCGTCAGCGCGTTCGCGATCGTGCCGCTGTTCGCGCTCGCAAACGCTGGCGTCAGCCTCGGCGCCGGCAGCCTCACCGACGCCGCGCACAGCCGCGTGGCGTGGGCGGTCGCCGCCGGGCTCGTCCTGGGCAAGCTGCTCGGCATCGCCGGCGCCACGTTCCTCGGCCTGCGCCTCGGCGTCGGGACGCTGCCCGCCGGCGTCGGCCGCGGCCAGGTCTGGGGACTCGCCGCGATCTGCGGAATCGGCTTCACCGTCTCGCTGTTCATCGCCCAACTCGCCTACGACGACCCCGCTACGATCGACCTCGCAAAGGTCGCGATCCTCGCCAGCTCGATCCTCAGCGGACTAATCGGCGCACTCATCCTCATAGCGCTCGCGCGGCGCACGCCCAGCGACGAGTCCGCGTAGGACGCCGCCGCTCGACGTTCGTAGTGGCGCCCGAACGCGAGGAGATGGTGCTCGAGCGTGTCGAGGTCGGCGAAGTCGTTGGGGCTGACGACCTTGCGCTGGACGACCCAGAAGTAGATCTCGGCCTGGTTGAGCCATGAGGCGTGGATCGGGGTGTGGACGACGATCAGGTTCGGCCACGCGCTTGGAGGCGGTCGATCGAGCGTTTGCCGCGGTGCGCGGAACCATTGTCGATGATCAGGAACATGCGCTGCGCCTGGTTGTATGGGGCTTGGCTCATGAACTGCTCGACGAGCGCGCCGAACAGTTCGATGCCGTCTATTGGGGGCGCAGCCATCGAAGATCTTCGCGCGCCTGGCGTCCCAAGCGGCGAGGTAGCACAGCGCGCCCATGCGGTCGTACTCGTGCTCGACCTTCTGGCCCTCGCCGCGCCGGGCGGGACGCGTCGCCGCGGTCCGCTTGCGCGCCTGGATGGAGGGCCTCTCGTCGGCGCAGACGACGTCGTCGCCGGGATGCAGGCGCTCGCCCTGCCAGACGGCGGCGTAGAGGTCGAGGATCGGTCCGGCCTTGGCAGCGAAGTGTCGGTCGCGCGGGAAGATCCACGAGCGGCGCTGCCAGGGCTTGATGGCGTCCTCGGTCAGCCAGTGCCAGACCGTCACATCGGATATCTGCTCGGCGATCCCGCGGGCAGCATCGAACCGCGGGGCAAGATGCCACGCGGATCCGGAGGTGGTCGACGGTCGAGCCGAGCTGTACGAGGGCGGCTGAGCCCTCGAGATCGCCAGCTCGCCGAGGCAGTCAAGCCGCCCGTGAGATGAGCGAGGAGTCCGCGCCGGTAGCCAGTCGATTACCGGCCGCGACCCCTCCGTAGCACGACCGACAGTCGTGGTCGTCCAATAGACCCGTCCGGATTCGAAATCTTGCAATGGGACGTCAAACGGCGCAGCGTTCGGGCAGCAGCCCAATTACGACCCGCAACGCGTCGCGAGCGCAGCTCCCTTCTCGACTGACGCGGCACTCGTGCGCAATGTGTCCGGGCTGTCCCAGCCGAGTGACGCGACCGCGCGTGCCGGCTTCACCGACAGTCACGATCACAGTCGGAAGAACAAATTGGGACCAAGATGGTGGCGCCGTAAGGCACACTGCCTTCGAGAACAGCCGCCTTTGCAGGTACTTCGTGAAGGGTGAGCGAGGGGACTCGAACCCCCGACCGCCTGGACCACAACCAGGAGCTCTACCAGCTGAGCTACGCCCACCGCGCGACCATGAATCTAGCAGCGGCCGGGCCCCTGCGATCATCGGCGCGTGAGCTTCGAACTCGGAGATCGCGTCCCGGCGTTCGCGCTGCCCGACACGGCAGGCGCCGAGCATGCTGTGCCGGCCGAGCCGGCGCCGCCGGCAACGGTTCTCGTCGTGACCTGCAACCACTGCCCGTACGTGATCGCCTGGAACCCGCGCCTGCGAGCGGTCGCCGAGGTCTACGCGCCGCGCGGCGTGCGCGTCCTGGCGATCAACGCCAACGACGCGAGCCGCTATCCGGCCGACTCGCCCGCCGCGATGCAGCGCTTCGTCGAGGACCAGGCATGGCCGATCCCCTACCTCCACGACGAGTCCCAGGACGTCGCCCGGGCGCTCGACGCACAGGTCACGCCGCACGTCTTCGTGCTCGACGCCGAGCAGCGCCTGCGCTACTGCGGCGCGCCCGACGCCGACCACCAGGACCCGTCGCAGGACGCCGCCTACCTGCGCGCCGCGCTCGACGCCGTTCTCGCGGGCGACGAACCCGCCAACGCCGAGACGCAGCCGCGCGGCTGCTCGGTGAAGTGGAAGGGCTGAGCCGAACCGGTTAAGCCACGTGGCGGGTCGCGGGCGGCTCGGTTCCGCAACGGCCACGTGGCGCTCTTGGTGCAAGCTCACGCAGCTCGCCGAGACTGGACAGATCGTCCCTGGGGGACGACGATCTGCACCATGCGCCCCACCGCCGCGCGAGTCGGCCCGATCAGGCCGTCGCGGCGAACGATCTCCTGTGATGGGAGCGCAGCCAGCGTCCTCACTCGATGACCGCGTCTCGCGTTGACGGCGGCTCGACGATGTGCTGCGCGCAGCGCGTGCGGGCGCGGAATGGGCGTGGACGCGCATCCATGGCGACCCCGCGCCAGGAAGCGCACGACGCACGGGGCGCCGTGCCGACGCCCCCGCCCAGCGCCTCAGTAGTAGTAGCGCCGACCGCCGATCGCGTGCCCGAGCGATCCGAAGATGAAGAGGATCAGGCCGACGACGATCGCGATGATCCCGACACCCCACAGGACCGCGAGCTGCGGAAACAGCACCGCGAGGATGAGAAGAAAGATGCCGAGTCCGATCATGTGGCCTCCCTGGTTGTGGCTGATGGGTGCTGCCAGCCACTTACCCACGCGACCCGCCCCGTAGGCGTCGCTGGACGGATCGGCCGAGCGTGATCTGCAGGCGTTTCCGCGTCGCTCGGCGGTTGCGGCGGTGGCATTCCCCTAGGGCGGGCAAGCAGGGTTATCGCCCTAGGGGAGGAGCCACGTGTCCTACTAGGGGGTAGCCAAGGATGGCACTCCGGAGCACCATTCCGGGGCTGCGCCGGGGCGGGTCTAACACGATTCTCACGGAGTGCGCTGCGACGCCGCGCCGCGCCCTTGCCCGTCCGGCCAGCCCGCGACTCCTGGCAAGATGACGCCATGGAGACGGTGGGCGATGGACGGGCCGCGACCGCGCCAGCCACCCTGCGGATCCGGCTCCTCGACGGCTTCAGCCTGCAGCTCGAGGACCAAGCACTGACGGCCGTCGACGCGCCGCGCCTGCAGTCGCTGCTCGCCTACCTCGTGCTCCACTGCGACGCGCGCCACACGCGCGAGCGTCTGGCGTTCCTGTTCTGGCCCGATTCCGGCGGCGCGCAGGCCCGCACGAACCTCAGGCAGGCGCTGCACCTCCTGCGCCGCGCGCTGCCCGCGTCCGAGCGCTACCTGGAGAGCGAGGCGCGCGCGGTGCGCTGGCGGGCCGATGCGCCCTTCCGGCTCGACGTCACCGAGTTCGAGCAGCAGATCGCCCGGGCTTCGCGGTCGGACGCGGGCGGTCAGGCGAGCGACGAGCGCGCCGCACTCGACGCCGCGGTCGAGCTGTACGCCGGCGACCTCCTTCCCGGGTGCTACGACGAGTGGGTCGAGCCCGAGCGCGAGCGGCTGCGCCAGGCGTTCTTCAAGGCCGCCGAGCGGCTCGCCGAGCTGCACGAGGCCGAGCGCGACTACCGCGGAGCAATCCCCTGGGCGCGGCGGCTGCTGGACGACGATCCCGTCAGCGACGGAGCGTGCCAGCGCCTGATGCGGCTGCATGCGCTGAGCGGCGACCGCGCGGGAGCATTGCGCGTCTACCACGGCTTCGCGACCGCGCTCGCACGCGAGCTCGGCGTCGAGCCGAGCGCGGCCACGCGGGAGTCCTACGAGCGGCTGCTCGAGACCGAGGGCGCGCCGGCGCCTGAGCTCGCGGGCGCGGCGAGCGCCGGCATCGCGCCGCTCGTCGGGCGGCGCAGCGAGTGGGAGGCGCTGCTCGGGGCGTGGCAGCGCGCGGCGGCGCGCGAGTCGCTGCTCGCGCTGATCTCGGGCGAGGCGGGGATCGGCAAGTCGCGGCTCGCCGAGGAGCTGTGGGACTGGCTCGGGCGCCAGGGCGTGACGACGGCGGGCAGCCGCTGTTACGCCGCGGCCGGCGGACTCGCCTACGCGCCGGTCGTCGAGCTGCTGCGCTCGCCCGCGATCGGTCCTGGGCTGCGGCGCCTTGGCGATCCGTGGCTTGCCGAGCTCGCGCGCCTCCTCCCCGAGTTGCTCGAGGAGCGCCCGGAGCTGCCCACGCCGTCGCCGTTGATCGACGACTGGCAGCGCGCGCGCCTGCTCGACGCGCTGTCGCACGCCGTGCTCGCCGGGGCGCGGCCGCTGCTGATCGTGATCGACGACCTCCAGTGGTGTGACCGCGAGACGCTCGGCTGGCTGCATTACGTGCTGCGCTCGAAGCCACAGGCACCGCTGCTCGTCGTGGCGACGGCGCGCGCGGAGGAGCTCGGGCGCGAGCACCCGGCACGCGCGTTGGTGCGTGCTGCGCGGGCAAGCGGACAGGCCGTCGAGCTCGAGCTGGGGCCGCTCGACCGCGCCGACAGCGCGGCCTTGGCCGGATGCGTGTTTGGACGCGAGCTGGACGACGAGCGCCGGGAGCAGCTTTATCGCGAGACCGAAGGCAACCCGCTGTTCGTCGTCGAGTCGGTTCGGGCGGGGCTGGTCGATTCCGCCCCTTCGGCTCCGGCGGACGCGGCCACTACGGGGCGGGAGCTGCCGCTGCGGGCGCACTCGGTGATCGAGGCCCGGCTTGCACAGCTGTCGCCGGCGGGACAGGAGCTGGCCAGCCTCGCCGCCACCGTCGGCCGCGAGTTCACGTTCGGCGTCCTCGCGCGCGCGAGCTCGCGCAGCGAGGAGCAGGTCGTCGATGCGCTCGACGAGCTCTGGGAACGGCGGATCGTCCGCGAGCGCGGCGTCGACGCCTACGACTTCAGCCACGACAAGCTGCGCGAGGCGGCCTACCTGCGCGTCGGGTCGGCGCGCCGGCGCCTGCTGCACCGGCGCGTCGCGCAGGCGCTCGAGCGGCTGCACGGCCACCAGCTCGACGCGTTCGGGGCGCAGCTCGCCGCGCACTACGAGCACGCCGGCTGGACGGAGCGGGCGATCGGCTTCTACGCCCGCTCGGCCGAGGTCGCCCAGCGCGTCTACGCGAACGAGCGGACGATCGAGCTGTACACGCGCGCGCTCGAGCTGCTCGAGCGCGAGCCTGCGGGCGCGGCCCGCGATGAGCGCGAGCTCGCGCTCAGGACGGCGCTCGGCGCGCCGCTCGTCGCAATCAAGGGCTACGGCGCCCCGGAGGTACGCGACGTCTATCTGCGCGCGTGGGAGCTGTGCGAGCGCCTCGGGACGCCGCCCAGCCCACCGGTGCTGCGGGCGCTGGCGATCGTGAACCTCACGCGCGGCGATCTGCAGCGCGCGTACGAGCTCGGCGGACAGCTGCTGGCGCTCGGCGACCGCGACGACGAGCCGATGGTGCGCGTCGAGGGCAACTACGTCCTCGGCGTGACGACGTTCTGGCAGGGGGACTTCGCCGCCGCCCGTGATCATCTGCGCGCTGCGCTCGCGGGCTACCAGCCGGAGCGCGCCCGGTCGCACCTCGCGCTGTACTCGCAGGACCCGCGGATCATCTGCCTGAGCCGCCTCGCGTATGCCCTGCGATTCGTCGGTGGTGCCGGCGAGGCGGAAGAGCACGCGCGTGACGCGATCCGTCTCGCGGAGGAGCTCGAGCACCCGTTCAGCCTCGGCTACGCGTTGACGTTCGGCGCGTGGCTGGCGATCGACCTCGGCGATGACCCTCGTGCCCGGGTGAGGGCCGAACGGATGGCGGCGCTCGCCGACGAGCAGACGCTTGGATTCCTGCAGCCGATGGGAGCGGTGTTGCGGGGCTGGCTGCTCGCGGCCGATGGGCGCCATGACGAGGGGATCGGGCTGATCCGCGAGGGCTTGGAGACCTACAGGCGCGGCGGCTCGAGCCTCTACCAGCCGCAAGCGTTCGCGCTGCTCGCGCGCGCGTGCCTGAGAGCGGGCCGGTTCGACGAGGGCCGGGCGGCGGTCTCGGAGGCGCTCGGGCTGGCCGAGCAGATCGGCCAGCACTATCTCGATTCCGAGCTGCTGCATCTGATGGGCGAGCTGATCGTGGCCGCGGGTGGTGAGCGTGGCGATGCCGAGGCGCGCTTCGCCGCAGCCGTCGAGGTCGCGCGGCGTCAGGGCTCTGATTCGTTGGCGCGGCGCGCCGCCGGCAGCCTCGCGCGGATGCGGGGCGTGGCCGGCTGAGCGAACGCCGACCGAACGGTTCTGGAACGCAGGCGCGGCTAGAAACCGCCGCAACAGCTGCTGCCTTGTGCGGCACACGACCGACCAGACGCGATCGAGAGGTGAGCCCGAGATGGCGACCAGCGAAGAGACGGCGACTGCGCTTTCAGAGCAGACCGTGGAGGAGCTACGCGCGAGCCTGCGGGGTGAGCTGATCCTGCCCGCGGACGACGGCTACGACGAGGCGCGCAAGGTCTACAACGGGATGATCGACCGGCGGCCGGCGGCGATCGTCCGCTGCGCCGACGTCGCCGACGTCATAACGACGGTCCGGCTGGCGCGCGACCAGGGGCGGATTCTGTCGGTGCGCGGAGGCAGCCACTGCGTGCCCGGCTTCGGCACGAACGACGACGGGATCGTCTGCGACCTGGTCGCGATGCGGGCCGTGCGGGTCGATCCCGCGGCGCGCACCGCCCGCGCCGAGGGAGGCGCGACCTGGGGCGACCTCGACCACGCGACGCACGCGTTCGGGCTCGCGACGACCGGCGGGATCATCTCCACCACGGGCGTCGCCGGACTGACCCTGGGCGGAGGCATCGGGCATCTGGCGCGCGGGTGCGGGCTGTCGTGCGACAACCTCATCTCGGCCGACGTCGTGACCGCGGACGGGCAACTGCTGACCGCGAGCGAGGACGAGAACGCCGATCTGTTCTGGGCGCTGCGGGGCGGCGGCGGCAACTTCGGGGTCGTGACGTCTTTGGAGTACCGGCTGCACCCGGTGCGGGAGATCTACGGCGGGCCGATCTTCTACCCGGTCGACCACGCCGCCGAGGTCATGCGCTTCTACCGCGAGTTCATCGCCGAGGCTCCCGAGCAGCTCGGCGCGTTCTTCGCATTTCAGATTGCGCCGCCGCTGCCGTTCATCCCCGAGGATCGTCACGGCGAGACGATGTGCCTGATCGTGGCGTGCTGGTCGGGACCCGTCGAGGAGGGCGAGGCGGCGATCGCACCGCTGCTCGAGGCCGCGCCGGTCGTCGCGCAGTTCGTCGGCCCGATGCCCTACCCGGCGCTCAACGGCGCCTTCGACGCGCTGTTGCCGGCGGGGCTCCAGCACTATTGGAAGGCCGACTTCGTCCGCGAGCTGACGGACGACGCGATCGCCGCGCACGTCGAGCACGGTCCGCGCGTGCCCGCCGTGGAGTCGACGATGCATCTGTATCCGATCGACGGCGCCTGCCACCGCGTCGCCAGCGACGAGACCGCGTTCGCCTACCGCGACGCCCGCTTCGCCTGCGTCATCGCCGGCATGTGGCCCGACCCGGCCGACAACGAGCGCAACATCCGCTGGGTCCGCGACTACTGGGAGGCGATCCACCCCCACTCCGAGCCGGGCGGCTACATCAACTTCATGGCCGACGACGACCAGGGGCGGATCCGCGACAACTTCAAGGGCAACTACGAGCGCCTGGTCGAGGTGAAGCGGCGCTACGACCCCGAGAATCTGTTCCGGATGAACCAGAACGTGGATCCGGCAGGGTG
>CAWADD010000024.1:0-80708 GCA_963780585.1 uncultured Actinomycetes bacterium | reverse complement strand
GCTGCGCCCGGTCGCCGGCATGCGCGCCTCAACGGCCTGAACGTCGCCGATCCCGACGGCGGTCCGCTGTGGGACGTGCGCACCTCGCGCAGCCGCACCGGCGCCGTCTGCACGACCGTCGGCCAGGTGCTCGACGGCGAGCTCGGCCTGGTCGGGCTCGATCGTCGCTTCCGCGCGCTTCCCGCCGGGGCGGCCCACACCTGCAGCACGCCGCAGAGACGCGGCGCGACACTGGCCGGCGCGCGGGCCTTTCGCGGTGGCGCCAAGCTCACCGCGCTGACCGTCGTCAACGGCGTCGCCGCGCCCGCGGTGCGCCGCGCGACCGCCGTCGCCGGCGGGCGCACGGTGCGCATGCGCCTCGGTCCCGGTCACGCCTTCCTCGCGGTCTTCCGTGGGCTGCCCGAGCAGGTGCGCCCGCGCGTCGTGCTGACCGAGGCAGATGGCCGTCGCACGACGCTGCGCTTCGCCGACCGTGGCGAGTTCATCGCCGCCGACCCGTCCGGCGGAGCGCCGTGGGCGCTGAAGTACTCGGTCGGCGGACCAGGACTGCGCTGCGTCGCGGCGCAGCGCCAGCGCGGCGTGGATTCTCCGCTGCCGAGCGTGCCGGGGGCCCTCAACCTCCTGCCCTCGTCGGTGCCACCGCGCTGCGGGCGCAGGACCCGGGCGTTCGTCGCGATCCGTCGCTTCGTGCCACGCAACCAGCGCACCGGACGCGCGTTCTGGTGGGGTCTGAACCCGTCTCGCACCGTTATCTGGGGAGCCGTCCCGTCCGCGACCCGTGCCGTCGTCCTGACCGGCGCCGGCGCGCCGCAGCCGATCACCGTCGACGCGCGCCGTGGCGGCTTCCTCGCCGTTCTCAACGGGCGCGTGGACCCACGCCGGCTGCGCGTCAGCGCCGACGGCCGGGCGCTCGACCCGACCGCGGCCGTCGGCACGAAGGGCCAGCCGATCGCGCCCGCGCCCGTTCCCGCGTGGCGCTCGGTCGCCTCCGTCGCGACGCGCGTGGCGATTCCCGAGCCGTACCTCACCAAGCGCGGGAGCGTCGCGATCAGCCGGCGCGCCGACGATCCGACCGGCGGTCCCGCGTGGGCGTTGCGCAGCTGGGCGGCGCGGATCAACCCGCGCGTGCGCGTCAGCGGCGGCGGCGGCGCGCGCGACCTGCTGTGCTTCGCGATCGGCATCGAGCGCGGCGACCGGCTCGTCGAGCCGCGCGCGGGCGGCGCGACCCGAACTGTCGGCACAGGCCTGCGCGACGGGCGCTGCAACGCACCGGACTGGCTGACCAGGCACGCTGCGGGCAGTGCGGTGCGCACCTATGTCGACGATCCGGAGTCACCCGATCCCAAGCCGGTCCGCCTCGTGATCTCCGGGCTGCTCGGGTACGGCGTGCGTTCCGCCGAGCTGCTCGGCGCCGGTGCCCCGCGTGCGCTCGAGCTGGGGCCACGCGGCACGTTCCTGCTCGTGCTCGGACCACAGCACGCGGGCGCTGCGTTGCGCGTCCGCCAGGTCCGATCCAACGGGCGCGTCGAGACCTCGACCGCCGGCGAGTTCGGAATCGAGTGCAAGCCGCGTCGCGGGCTGTCGATGCGGGTCGCCGACCCCGACGGCGCCCAATCGTGGGTTGCCGGCGTCGGCGACGTCGTCGAGCTGACGCCTGGGCTTCGCATGGGCGGAGGCGGCGGCTGCCGCTACGTCGGACGCGCCGTCGGCACTCGCCTCGGGTCGATCCACGAGGGTGACACGTGGCTGCGCTACGGCGCCGACGGCTTCTCGGGGGCGGCGATCGGCCGGCCCGGAACGGCATGGCGCCGCTCGCTGACGCTCGACGTCCGCGGACCCGGCTACGGCCCCTCGCGAGAGCCCGCCGGCCCCGTCTCGCGGGCGCAGGTCGCGCGCCGCACGCTGCCCGGTCGGACCGTCGTGTCGGGGCGCGTCAGCCCCGACGTGACGTCGGTCACGCTGCGCACGCCGCGCGACGTGCGCACGATCCGTCCGGCCCCGGGCGGCGCCTTCATCGCCGTCTACGACGGCCCCTTCTACGGCGGCGCGGTGCGCGCGACGGCGCATCTGCGCGGCGGCGGCGGCGTCATCACGCGCAGCGCCCCGGTCACCCCATTCGGCTGAGCGACGCGCGTCGCCGCGTCACACCACGCGCACGCGCTCGCCGCCGGCCTCGACGAGGTCGCCGCGATGCAGCTGGCGCCCGCGCCGGCGCTCGACGTCGCCGTTGACGCGGACGAGCCCCTTCTGCGCGAGCGCGCGCGCCTCGGCGCCGGAGTCGGCGAGGCCGGCGAGCTTGAGCAGCTGGCCGAGACGGATCATGTCCTCGCTGATCGTGACGTCGCGCGGCGTCGGGCTCATGGCGTCGCCGCGGCGGTCGCGCGCGCGAGCCGGTCGAGCCCCTCCGCGATCTCGGCCGGGACGTGCGTCGTGAACGACAGGCGCAGCGTGCGCGGGTCGGGCTCGAGCGCGAAGAACGGGGAGCCGGGCACGAACGCGACGTCGTGGACCAGCGCGGCGCGCAGCAGCGCTTCGGCGTCCCAGCCCGGCGGCAGGCGCGCCCAGACGAACATCCCGCCGTCGGGGCGGTTGAAGGTCGATCCCTCCGGCAGCGCCGCGGCGAGGCCGTCGAGCAGGGCGTCGCGGCGGCGGCGGTACTCCGTGCACAGGCCGGCGATGTGCACGTCGAGGTCGACCGCCTGCAGCGCGGTGCGCGCGGCCAGCTGGTCGACCGTCGAGGTGTGCAGGTCGGCGGCCTGCTTGGCGATCGTCAGCGGCCCGAGGATCGGGTCGGGCGCGCGCAGCCAGCCGATCCGCAGGCCCGGCGCGAGCACCTTCGACAGCGAGGAGACCGTCACCGTGCGGTCGATCGCAGCGGGGTGGGAGCCGATCGGCGCGAGCGGCTCGCCGTCGTAGCGCAGCTCGCCGTAGGGATCGTCCTCGACGATCCAGAGGCCATGCTCGGCGGCGACCTCGGCGAGCCGGGCACGGCGCTCGGCGGGCAGCGTGCGCCCGGTCGGGTTCTGAAACGTCGGCACGACGTAGAGGAACTTCGGCGCGTGCTCGGCGATCAGCGCGGGCAGCGCCTCGGGATCGAGCCCCTGCTCGTCGCAGGCGACCGGCACGAGCTGCGCGCCCGCGAAGCCGAAGCACTGCAATGCGGCGAGGTAGGACGGGTTCTCGACGAGCACGGCGTCGCCGGGATCGAGCAGCACCGCCGAGATCAGGCCGAGCGCCTGCTGTGAGCCGGTCGTGACGAGCAGCTCGCCGGCCTCGCACGTCAGGCCGCGGCCGCGGAAGCGCACGGCGAGCAACGCGCGCAGCTGCTCGTCGCCCTCCGTCGCGGAGTACTGCAGCGCGCGGGCGGCGACGGGTGGCGCGAGCGCGCGCGCGAACGCATCGGCGATCAGCTCAGCAGGGAACAGCTCGGGCGCGGGCAGGCCGCCCGCGAACGAGATCACCTCGGCGCGCTGGGTGAGCTCGAGGATGTCGCGAACTGGGGAGGAGCGCACGTCGCCCAGGCGCGAGGAGAGCGAGGGCGGCGGCACGGCCATCGCGCTCATCATGGCGACTGCGCTCGGGCGTGCAAAAGAGTCCCTGCGTCCGCCGACAATCTCGAGCTTGCTACCGTCTTGGCCACGGGCAGCGCCGCTGTCCATGAGGTTCTTGTCTTGAGGGTGCGCTCTGTCGTGCGGTTCGGGCCAGTCGAATCTCCCGAATACGCAGTTCACAGGAGCAACATGCCCCAGCAGTCCTTCGCCGATCTCGGCGTATCCAACGTCGTGTCCGGCGTGCTCGCAAAGCGCGGGATCACCGACCCCTTCGCGATCCAGACGCTCGTCGTACCCGACGTCCTCGCCGGCCACGACGTTCTCGCGAAGTCGCCGACCGGTTCCGGCAAGACGCTCGCCTTCGCCGTCCCGATGGTCGAGCGCCTGCAGGCGACCGACCGCCGTCCTTCGGCTCTGATCCTCGCCCCGACGCGTGAGCTCGCGCTGCAGATCGTCGACGACATGTACGACATCGCGCACAGCCGTGCGCTGTCCGTCGCGGCCGTCTACGGCGGCGCCGGCATCCAGCGCCAGATGGAGAAGGCGCGCCGCGCGCACATCATCGTCGCCACGCCCGGCCGCCTGGAGGATATCCTCCAGCGCCGCGCGATCTCCCTGCAGCAGATCAAGATCCTCGTCCTCGACGAGGCCGACCGGATGCTCGACATGGGCTTCCGCCCGTCCGTCGACCGGATCGTCGCGCAGACGCCGCGCACGCGCCAGACGCTGTTCTTCTCCGCGACGCTCGAGGGCGACGCGGGCAAGATCGCCGGCGCCTACACGACCGACGCGCGTCGCCACGAGCACGTGCCGGCCGTCGACCACAAGGCCGAGACGGTCCACCGCTTCGTGCGCGTCCAGCACGAGGCGAAGGTCGATGCGCTCGTCGCCGAGCTGAAGGACGAGCAGCGCGGCCTGACGATCGTCTTCGTGCGCACGAAGCGCGGCGCCGACCGGCTCGTCAAGCGCCTGAAAGACAACTACGTCACCGCCGTCGCTATGCACGGCGACAAGTCGCAGGCCCAGCGCGAGAAGGCGCTGGCCCGCTTCGAGCGCGGCGAGGTCGACATCCTCGTGGCGACCGACGTCGCGGCGCGCGGCATCGACGTGCGCGACGTCACCCACGTCATCAACTACGACATGCCGGAGGACCGCGATGGCTACGTCCACCGCACCGGTCGCACCGGCCGCGCGGGCCGCGCCGGGATCGGCGTGACGTTCGTGCTCGGCGATCAGGCGCGCGACATGAGCCGGATCGCGAGCGACCTCGGCCTGCACAAGGAGTTCTCGCTCAGCGGCCTTCCGACGTCCACCTCGGGTGGCGGTGGCCGCCCCGGCGGCGGCGCCGGCCGCGGCGGTCGCCCACAGCAGCGCCCCGGCCGCCGCGAGCGCGCGGCCGGCAGCAGTCGCGCCCCCTCCTCGCCTCGGCCGGCCGCAGCGGCGGCAGCGGCCGCTCGCGCTAGCGCGGAGCGTGTGATGGCGGCTGCGCAGCCGTCGTCACGTGCGGGCGCGCGGGTAGGGTCCGGCGATGGCACGATCGTCATCTCCCGGGCCGACCCCGCCACTGTTTGAGGCCTCCGACGCGGGCTTCCTCGCCGCCCCCGCTACGCGCGGGCCGTGGGACGAGCGGATGATGCACGGCGGCGCGCCGTCGGCGCTGCTCGCCCGCGCGATCGAGCGCACCGAGCCGGGCGCGGAGCTTGTCGTGACGCGGCTGACGATCGAGTTTCTCGGCGGCGTGCCGGTCGGCCCCGTCGAGGTCGCGACGTCGCTGACGAAGCCCGGCAAGCGCTTCCAGATCGTCGATGCGACGCTCGACGCCGGCGGACGTCGCGTCTGCGTCGCTCGGGCGGTGCGGCTGCGCCGCGGCGACCTGCCCGGCGCGGCAGCGGCACCGCCAGCGGCCGCCGAGCCGCTGCCAGCGCCCGCCAGCGGTGAAGCGTGGCCGACGTTCTTCGACTCCGAGCTCGAGCTCTTCTACCCGGACGCGACCGAGATCCGCATCGTCGGCGGCGAGCTTGGCTCTGGTCACGCGATCGCCTGGATCCGCCTGCGCGGCGATCTGCTGCCGGGCGAGTCGCCATCTCCGCTCGTCCGCGCCTGCGCCGCGGCCGACTTCAGCAACGGGCTGAGCTGGATCCTGCCGTTCGACGACTGGCTCTTCGTCAACACCGAGCTGACCGTGCACCTGCATCGCGAGCCCGAGGGCGAATGGATCGGCCTCGATGCGCGGACGAGCTCGGACGCGTCCGGGATCGGCCTTGCGACGGCGACGCTGCACGACCTGCGCGGACCGTTCGGGGTCTGCGCCCAGGCTCTGTTCGTCGAGCGGCGCTAGCGAATCGGGCAGGCCCGCAGACCGCGGGTCAGCGCCTCCGTCGCCTTCTCGTCGCTGCCGCCTCCGGTCTGGAGGAACACCCAGTAGTCATTTTCGGCGATCGAGCGGTTGCGGGGCGTGTCGATCTCGCCGGCTTCCGCGAGCGCCCGCGGGTAGATGACCCGCTCGAGATGTGATCGTTCGGCTTCGGTAAGCACGACGTCCTCCTTCCCGTCGATTGACATTCATCCGGCGACGGTGCCCGCCACCGCCCAGGCCCGCGCGCCGAGCTCGAAGGGGCCGTTGCCGACGCCGAGCTGGCGATGGTAGGCGTCGTGCAGGGCCGCACGGCGCGCGTCGTCCAGCGACGCGCAGAACGCGCCGGACGGACCGACGCCGGTCTCCAGCGGAGACCAGAGATCCTCGAAGCCTGCGTAGCGCGCGCTCACGACGAGCGGCGCGAAGCGCACCTCCCGCAGCCCCGCGTCGCCCCACAGCCGGGCGAGCTCGCCGTCGCCACACCAGCGCATCACGACGCCCTCGTCGGTCTCCGCGGCGCGCTGCGGATCGACCTCGTGCGCCGCATCCCAGAACGCACGCAGGAGCGTCATCTCGCCCGCGTAATCCCAGACGCACGAGGCGACGATTCCGCCCGGGCGCGTGACGCGCGCCATCTCCCGCACACCGGCCTCGGCGTCGGCCATGAAGTTCACGACGAGCTGGGAGAGGGCGGCGTCGAACGAGTCGTCGTCGAACGGCAGTGCCTCGGCCGCCGCGACGACGACGTCGACCTCCGACAGCCTCGACCGGCAGGCTTCGGCGAAGGATTGCGACGGATCTGCGCCGTGCACGTTCGCTGCCCCGAGTCGCTGCACGAGCGCTGCCGTCAGCGCGCCCGGCCCGCAGCCGACGTCGACCGCGCGCATGCCGGCCTGCACGCCCGCGAATCCGATCAGCTCCGCTGCCAAACGGCCGCTGTAGCGACCAACGTGCCGATCGTACGCATCGGCTGACACACGAAATGTCTCAGCGCCGGGCATGCTGAGAGCGAGGCTACCCGCACACGTCCGGGGTTGGCGCAAACGTTGCGGCGGTGTCGGCGGGTCAGGCGGCGCGGGCGTACGTGAGGATCGCGACGCCGTCGCCGACGGTGCGAGAGTCCGGCAGCCTCAGGCGGCGCTTGTCGCTCGTCTCGCCGAAGAGTCGCTTGCCGCGGCCCAGCACGACCGGGAACAGCATCAGCCGCAGCTCGTCGACGAGGCCGTGCTCGATCAGCGTCTGCACGAGCTGCGCGCTGCCGTGAACGACGATCTCGCCGTCGAGCCGTTCGCGCAGCGCCGCGACCTCTTCCACGACATCGCCCGCGAGCACCGTCGTGTTGTTCCAGTCGGGGTCCTGCAGCGTCGACGAGACGACGTACTTCGGCATCCCGTTGAACTTGTCGGCGAATTCGCCCCGCATCCTCGGCCACGCCGCGGCGAAGCCCTCGTAGGTCACCCGCCCGAGCAGCAGCGCCTCGGAGTTCATCGTCTCGTCGAGCTTGAACTGGTCGCCCTCGTCGCCGCGCGCGATCGCGAACGTCCAGCCTGCGTGCTCGTACTCCTCGCCTCCGCCCGGCGCCTCGATGACGCCGTCGAGTGAGACGAACTCGGTTACGACGATCTTGCCCATGTCGATCTCCCGCTGAGTCGCGTGGTTGGTTGTCGCATAGACGACCGCGCCCCCGAAAACTCATCGGGGGCGGGGAGCGCGGCTCAGGCGATCGGCGCGGCGGCGGGTGCCGCCGCGCCGATCAACCGCAGGGTCGCGGGCGCGACCGCAGGACTACTGGGCCGTGATCGTGCCCTTCATGAACGGGTGGATGATGCAATAGACCGTGTACGTGCCGGCCGTCGCGAACCGCGCCTGGCTCTGCTGCGGAAGCGGCGACGGGTTGCTGTCCAGGGCGCCCATGCTCCGGAAGCCTTTGCCGTGGATCGTGGGCGTCAGGTCGGCCGGGGTGGTCGGCGGATCGCTCGGGTAGACCGCCTTCTGGTCGGTGCTCGGACTCTCGAGCGACGCCACGATCTTGCCGAGGTAGGAGGTCGGCTCCTTCGCGGGGTCTCCCGGGCCGACGGTGGCGGTGTGCGTCTCGACGTCGCCCCTGGCCATCTTGAACGTCACCGTCGTGCCGACCGCGACGGTCAGCCTGTCCGGCGCGAAGGCGAAAGGCTCACGCCGCCGGGTCCGGCGAGCCCGAGGCTCATCGTGTTCTCCGCTGCCGGGACGTTCTTGAACGTCTTGGCGACGGCGATCGCCTTGCTGGCCTGGAGCTTGACCCGCCGGGTGTCGCCTGCCGCCGACGGCACGGGCCTGCGCTTCGACACGACGCGCACGGCGCCTTCATGCCCGGATGGATGTCGCAGACGTAGCGGAACAGGCCCGCCTTCGTGAACCGGCACGACCATCGGCTTGGGCTTGTCCGAGAGCGGCGCGCCGCTCTGGATCTCCTGCGTTCCGTTCGTCACGACCGTCCTGCCGAGCTTGCCGCCGGCCCGAAGATCTTCGGGTTGGCGCTCACCTCCGGCCGGCCGTTGAACCAGAACGGGGCGCCGGCTTCGTCGTTCGCGCCGGCGATCGTCTTGCCGGTCGGGACGAAGGGCGTGCTGGCCTTGCCGGACCTGCCGAGGAAGTGGACGTTGTGGAAGCCCATCGGCGTGAACCGCACGCTGTCCCCGACCCGGACCGCGATCGAGCTCGGGAGGAACGCGTTGGCGTCGGAGGCATACGTCTGCTGCAACGTCTTCGCGGTCGCCGGCGGCGGGCCCATGGAGACGCTCTTCACGGCAGCTTGCGCCGCGCCGGGAGCGACGGCTGCCAGGGCGGCCGCGCCGCCAAACATCCATCTCAACCTCGAAGTCATAAGTCCTCGCGATGCGGCCAGGGGAGTCTGGCCCCGTAGGCAGCACGGTAATCCACCGGCGGCCAACGGTGGGAAAGGTTTCCCGTCGCCGGGCCGGACTTCCCTACCCCGCCAGCGCCACGAGCCGCTCGCGTGGCGGCCCAGGCGCGCGCGGCGGCGAGGTCATGAGCTGCGCGAAGATCGTCTCGATGCGCGCGTGCAGCTCCGTGTCGTCGTCGAAGACGGCCGTCCGGTCCAGCAGACCGATGCGTCCGATCGTGCGGCGCAGCACGAGGTCGTCATGCGGTGCCGCTGCCAGCGCGGCGGCGAACGAGAACAACGGATAGCAGCCGTCGCGGGCGCCGACGTCGAGCGGTTCGCCACGCCAGCGGCGTGCGCGGGCGTCGTCCGTCGCGCATGCGAGCCGGTAGCGCTCGCGCGCCTCGGGCACGACGGCGGCCCGGTAGCTCGACAGCACGGCGTCGGCATCGGGCGCGTGCGCGCTCGCGCGCGCGAGCGCCTGCGCGTGAACGAGTGCAAACGACAGCCCGTAGGCGAACGCGGGGTCGGTGTGGCAGAGGGCATCGCCGACGGCGATCAGCCCTTCCATCCCGAGCTCGCCGGTGCGGTCGACGTTCATCAGCCCGCCCATCGGCATGACGTCGCTGATCGGGTGTCCGTGCTGAGGAGATGTGAGCACGTCGAGCGGACGGATAGCGGCGCAGGCGGCCATCCAGGCCGATTCGTCGCGCAGGCGCCGCAGCTCGCGGTCGGTCGACGGGACGAGCAGGATGATCGCGTACGTCCGGTTGTCGCCGCGAAACGTGTTGAACCCCATGTAGCCGAGGTCTCCACGCGGGTTGAGCAACGGCCAGTCGAGATGGTTCACGCCGTCGGCGAGCGCGAAGTAGCGGCAGAAGTAGATGGCGCCGGAGTCTTCGGGGGCGGCGACCGGGCGCGGCCAGCCACGCGGGCAGCGATAGCGCCCGAGCGCGTCGACGACCACGTCGCCGCGTACCGGTCCGTCGGCGGTGGTCACGCCCTCCGCGCGCTTGCCGTCGTCGCTCGTCAGCAGCCCCTCCACGTGGACGCCGGCGCGCAGCTCGACGCCAGGCTCCGCGACAGCCGCCCGGCGCAGCGCCCACTCGATGACCGGCCGGCGCACCCATAAGTAGACGAGGTCCTCGTCGGACGGCTCGCGATCGGAGCGCAACCTGAGCGCAAGATCCTGTGGCTCCGCGCCGGCGCCGAGCAGTGACGCGAGCACATCGGGGGCCAGCTCGCCGAGGACCCGCCGTCCGCGCGGGAGAAACGCATGCGGCTGGAAGAAATGGGGGATCCCGCCGCGCTCGACGCCGAACGCGCCGTGCGGGGAGTCATCGGCCTCGACGTGGTCGCGCTCGATGACGACCGCCGTGTGCCCCGCTCGCGCGACGGCGAGCGCCGCGGTGAGCCCCGCGACACCGCCACCGGCGATCACGAACCGCATGCGACGCACGCTACCGGGGTAGTCGGGCTGCCGTTCGGCGTAGCGCCGTCAAGTCACCGAGCAGCGGATGTGTGAAACCGTCCTGTATCATCAATTGCCTAGCGCCGTCGGGTCCAACGAGTCAGCCCAGCTCGATCATGCGCGATGACGGTGGCACCAGGTGAGGCCGTTCTCTATCGTCGGCGGCAGGCATTGCAAAGAGTGAGGACGACCTCTATCATCCGTCCTCCGAACGCCAAGAATGAGGCCGTTCTCTCTCATTCGCGCGCAGCGGACTGATCAAGTTTTAGCTATGAACTGATCGGAAAAGGTTGTATTGACTCCGCGCGCGCGGGCTCTGTATCTTCGCCCTGGACGGATGCTGACTGGTTCGCGCGTGGACGGTGTTGATTTGCCGTACTCGCCGTAACAGACGCGCTCATCACGTGGCCCTCGTCAAGCGGGTGGTGCCCAGAGGACGGGGTCCCAATTTCTGCCCGCTCTCATCCATCGGGAACGTTCAAGCAGGGGGGGACAAGTGAGGCGTTCATGATTGCAGCAGACGGTTACCAGGACTGGTACATCGGTCTCGGGTTGTCGTTCTTCGCCATCGTCGTCGTGGTCATCATCGTGGCCACGGTCCTGACGCTGGCCGCCAGGATCTCCGACCAGGCCAGCCAGGCAGTGGTCGGTGTGGACGTTGTCCGCGCGCAGACAACGAGCCTCGACGGCGGCGTCGACAAGGTCAACGAGTCCGCCGTGCGGATTCTTCACATGGCGCGGGTTCTCAGGAAGGCGGCGGTCGGCACATGATCACTGCAATGGCTGACACACACGCGATCTGGCAGGTCGTGCTCGGCATGGGCGCGGTCGTCATCGCGGTCGTCATCGTCTTGGTGTTGCTGCTGCTCAGCCTCATCAAGGACATCCGTGGAAGCGTCGACACGCTGCTGGCGGTAGCACCGGTTCTCGCCAAGCAGACGTCGAACCTCACGAAGCTCAAGGCAACGCCGGGCGTGCTCGACATGATCATCGAGGAAGCGCTCGTCCAGGATGGCTACATGGACGTCCTCGGCGCGCACTACGCCGCACCAGGGGAGGTCATCGCATGAGCACCGACACCATGATCGCGCTCAGTGTCGCCGAGGCGGCGCTGCTCGTGGTCGTCCTCGCGCTCGCGCTCACGCGCGTGCGTCAGGGGCTGTCCGGCATCTCCGGCGGCCTCACGGCGCTCGCCGGCGCGCTCGCCACAGTCGAGTCGCAGCACCTGCGGCCGCTCGGTGCCGCCGTCGCGCAGATCAACGCGCGTTTCGCCACGATTTTGTCCGTGCTGCCGGGGATCGCTGCCAAGGCAGCGTTCGTCGTGCGCAAGGTCACAGGGGGTTAGGTCATGGCCGTTCTCTGGCTCATGTGCATCGTGCTCGCCGTTTCACTCGCACTCCTCGTTGTCATCCTAAAAGGAGTCCTCGGCGCTGCGCGCAGCATCACTCCGACGGTCACAGCGATTGCAGGAGTCGCGCAGGCAGGCTCGAAGGACCTCGATGCGGTCATCGCGCTTGTGACGACGCAGAACTACATCAGCCAGACCGTCGCCGGTCTGGCGAATTACGGGGGTTCACTTGATGCTGCCCTCCCGAACGCATAAGGGGGCTACATGGAACTTCCTGTTGCCATAATCATTCTGCTGGTCACGCTGGTAATCCTGGTGCTCGCGCTCTATCTCATCGCGACGATCAACGAGCTCCGAGCGATCAACAACGGGCTCTCCGACGTCATCGAAGGCGTCACCGAGATCGTGACGAAGACCGCGCCGGTCAACGGCGTGCTCGACGCGATCAACGGCACGCTCGTCGTCGGCCGCAACCTGCTCGAGGGCTTGGCGCTGAAGAAGGCCGGCGGCGACGCAGCCGGTTTGGTCGAGTCGTGCTTCCCCGGCGAGGGCGCGAAGTTCCAGGCGCGCGTCGGTGTCCGCGGTCCGATCGTGCCGATCGGCGCCGAGTACCCGCCTGGCGCAGCGACCCTCAACGCACTCCTCGGCGCGGCACCAGCGGCTGCACCGGCCCCCAAGCCGGTCGGTCGGATGTCCGCGGTCGGGCCGCGTCCCTGGGAGTAGGGGGCGCGCGAACGATGGTCGGGACGCGTTCCTCCGCGCACCCCGGCTTCAACGCGTGCGGGGCAACCCGCACGCGAACACCGCCCGCGCTCGTCCTCCGCGCGCTCGGGCGTCCGTGCTCCGTAGAACGTGCACGGAACGGTGCCCGGGCGCGTCCTCCGCGCGCTCGGGCACCTCATACTTTCAATCGTGCGTAGTAGCTCCCGCACGGAACGGTGCCTGGGCGCGTCCACCGCGCGCTCGGGCATCCGTGCTCCGTAGAACGTGTAAGACCGGACGGTATCATGGCCGCCGCGACGAGCGCGTTTTCTTTCAGGCGACGGTCCGAATGGGCCAGCCGGGGGCGCGAACGGGAGCGTGGAGCCGGAGTTCCTGGGCCTTTCCGCGGGGCGAACGCAGCCGCTCTCGTCGGGACGGATGCGATGCCGCCTCAGGCGGCACTTGAGCCGTCTCGAATGCGGATGAGAGGACTCGAACCTCCACGAGCGTGAGCTCACGGCGACCTGAACGCCGCGCGTCTACCAATTCCGCCACATCCGCCAGCGCGTCCAACCTTAGCGTTCGGCGCCGCGACGAGGATCGCGCTGGGCCGTGATGACCGCGGCCGGGACACCGTGGCAGACGGCACGTCCTTTGCTACCGTGGGCGCCCGTTCCGCGCCGCTATCGTCTAGGGGACTAGGACGCCGCCCTCTCACGGCGGAAACCGGGGTTCGAATCCCCGTAGCGGTATCGAAGAGAACCCTGCTGCCGGCGGGGTTTCGTGTTCAGCCGGCGCCGCGCGCGCCTACGTCAGGGCTTGAGGTCCTTGAGGCTCTTGCGCGCCTTGTTGGCGGCCTTGACGAAGTCCTTCCACGTGGGCGGGTTGTCGTCGTCGTACTTGGGCGAGTCGTCGGCGGGCCTGTACGGCGGCGGAGTCGGCTTCACTTTGGAGGGGTCGTATGCCATGACCTACGCGCAGCGTACCCGCTGCGCAAGCTGGCGCATAGACCCGCATCGGCCGCAAGCGCCGGGCGCCGTCGCCGCAGGCCGTCTGGACGGACGTACGATGCGCTGAGCTGCCATGGGTAGCTTGCGGGCTCCGCAACATCATGGGAGGGCGGAGCGATGCGCGATCACGACGAGTTTCAGTCGTTCCCGGACCTCGGCAGCCTGGACGACCGCGAGCTGAAGGAGCTGATCAACGAGTTGGAGAGCAAGGAACACGGCATCTCCTACCGCAGGCGCGTGCTCCACGGTCACATCGACATCCTGCGGGCCGAGCTGGTGAATCGCCTTCGCCGCCGGCACCTCGCCGATCCGGGCGGGCTCGATCTCTAGACGCGCGCGTGGAGGTCTTCCGGGCGCCGCTTGGGGACGCCGGCGCCGTCACCCCGCCGCGACGTTTGACGACCCCGGTTGGTTGGGAATACGCTGCACTGGCCGGGCAGGACACCAGGACGTGGCCCGCTTGGTCTCTGGATCGATCGGATCCGCCCGGGCGCTCGACCGGTGCTTAGGTGTATCCACAATGAGTGTCTGTTCGCTGTGTTTGTCCTACTCCGAGGAGTTCGTGATGAGCAACGTGATCAACGGCATGGACCGGTTCGGGTACTTCGAAGTTCGCAGCGCGCGCGACGGTGACGCCCACGTCATCGCGCCGATCGGCGAGCTCGACATCGCCACCGCCCCGGAGGTCCAACAGGAGCTAGAGCGCGTCGAGGCCACCGATGCACGATCGATCGTGCTGGACCTCTCGGGCCTGACGTTCATCAGCACGATCGGCATCCAGATCGTGCTCGAGGCGGAGGCTCGCTCGCGCGCCAACGGAAGCCGCTTGACCCTGCTCCAGGGTCCGACCGCCGTCCATCGGGCCTTCGAGATCTCGGGCCTGCTCGACAGGCTTCCGTTCGACGGCTGAGCCTCAGCCTGTGACCCATACGCTCAGCGACCCCATCGCGACCGCGATCACCGCGAGCAGGATGCCCACTCGGCTGGCGGCGCCTCCGATCGCGCATGCGGCGAGCAGCAGGACGCACGCCCAGACCGTGCACGACACCTGTGCGTATTTCGACGTCCTGCGCCAGCCGGCGCTCGCGGCGCCGAGCAGCACCGCGCCGAGCACCACGATCGGGACGCCGACGACCCAGGCGATCGCGTTGTCCTCGTCGCCGCCTCGCTCGACCAGCACGTCGAGGCCGACGACGATCGCGGCGATCGACAGCAGACCCGACACGAGCAGTGCGAACTGGGAGCGCGACGACATCGACGCGTGCTACCCACCGGCTTGCGGCGAGAGTCCCGCCGAGGACATCCGCCCGCGCGGGTTGGCGCGCCGCCGCCAGGGCCTATCCGGCCTCCTCGCCGCCACGGCGGTTGCGCCGGCGGACGAGCACCGGCCCGCGTCGAGCTCCGAACAGCCGCAGCACGTAGGCGCGCCGCGGCCGGCTGTAGCGGAAGAACGGCCTGAGCAAGGTCAGGGTCGCGAGCGACACCTGGCGACGTCCACGGGACGCTTGACGCATGGCCTCCAAACGGTACCCCAGCGACGTCCGTCCGCGCGCCGTACGAATGGGGTCCGGACTGTAGAAAATCGCGCGCCGCGGTCGGTACGATTGGGCGTAGGAGCGACGAGCGCGACGAGCGGCTCGGTCCTCGAAAGGATTCCACGGCCGAGTGCCGTAGGTAGGAGCCAATGATCAAGAGCATCAAGCGGCGGTTGACGTATGTTCCCCGCCTGCGTCGTCGATACAGAGCGTGGGCCGGCCAGGGACTCTCCCGCCGCCTCGCGATTCGCCGTGCTCGAGAGGACTGCGCCCGCAAGACGCGGCGGCGCCGGCACCAGGCACAGCCGGTGCCCGACCAAGCGCTCTGATCAGCCGCCGTGTGCCAGCTCCTCCGCCCGCCGACGGGCGGCGGCACGCAGATCGGCAATCCGACGTTTCTCCTTGGCCGCCTTGTGAGCGGCGAGGTTGCGCTGCGCGACCGCCTCGGTCGCGGCCTTGTGGGCGGCCTTGACGGGTCCTGATGCGTCGTTGCTCATGCGCACGCTCGCTCTCGCTGGGGCCTCACAGTCTGACAGCCACGCCAACCCCAGCCGGATCAGATTCTTCACAAGGCCGCGGTCAATGTATAGGCTTGCGCGGGTTCTGACGGTGCGTTTAGGTTCGACGCTCGGAACTTGGACATGCGAGGGATCAGCAGCCGACCGGGGATGGCGATGGGGGAAGGGCGCAAGGAGCGTGATCGCACGCCGCGCGCGGCGTTCAGCGCCGTCGTCGGTCTCGCCGTGTGCCTGGTCCTGCTGGCCCCGCCGTCGCCTGCTCGCGCGGCCTCGATTCCCACGCCCGAGCTCGCCGTCGGGCAGCTGAACGCGTGGCGCCAGATGATCGGCGTGCAGCCCGTCACGCTCGAGAACTCGCTCAGCGCCGGCTGTCGCCAGCATGCGACGTACTACCGCGCGAACCCCGGCGCCCGCGGACACGGCGAGGTGGTCTCCGCGCCCGGCTACACCGAGGCCGGCGACAAGGCCGCGCGCTCGAGCGTGCTCGCATACGGACCGGGGATGACGAACCTCGGCGTGCGCGTCTGGGAGCCGGCGCCGTACCACCGCATGGCGCTGCTCGACCCGCGCCTGTCGACGACGGGCTTCTGGGGCGAATTCGGCATCGGCTGCATGGACGTCTCGAAGATCAACAACGACGTCCGCACGGCCGGCCTGACCGCGTACACGTACCCCGTCAGCGGCCAGCGCGACATCCCGACGACGTTCCTGTGCAACGAGGTCCCCAACCCGTGCGCCGTCGCCCGTGGCAACGACGGCCGGATACCGACCGGCTTCAACATCTCGGTGCAGTTCAACGGCCCCTGGAACAGGATCAGCGACGTGTTCGTGACGCACGCCGAGCTGACGCCGCTCGGCGCGCCGCCCGTGCCGGTGACCGTGGACAGCGACAACGGCGTCCTGCGCGGAGGGTTCCTGCTGATCCCCGAGCAGCCGCTCGCAGCCGGCACGACGTACGTCGCAGCGGCGAGCGGCACCGTCGTCGCGACCGCCGACGACGGGACGACCGTCGATCACCCATTCGGCCTGTCGTGGGACTTCTCGACCCCCGGTGTCGCGCCCGCGGCGTCGCTGAAGGTCATCGTCGAGCGCGTCACGCGCTCGGCGATCCACGTGCGGCTGGACCTGCGCAGCAACGAGGCGCGCCGCGCTCGCATCAGCCTGCTCAACAAGCGCACGGCGCTCGTGCGCCTGATCCGGGAGCTGAGCGGCGGGTCCAAGCGGGTCGTCATCCCGCGCCCGCGCGAGCGGGTGACGACGGTCGCGGTGCTGTTGCGCGGAACCGCGACTCAGGTCGGGGTCGCCGCGCGGCTGAAGACGAACATCCACTCGCGGCGCTAGACGGTCGATTCCACGCGGGTCTGACGGCACCGGCCGCGGAATCACCGATCGAACCGCGGCTCAGTCCTGCAGGGCGACCTCGGGCACGACGTAGTAGCGCTTGCCCTTCGGCTTCGGGATCGAGGTCACGCCACGGCGCGTGGCGACGACCGGCAGCGTTCGATCGAGGTCGCCGCCGTTGGCTTCGACCCAGGCGCCGACGCGCGCGGGGTCGGCGCCTGCCTCGACGACCTTCTCCTCCATGATCACGACATTGCCCGCCGCCGACCAGATGAACGGGGCGGTCGGGAGGTTGGACAGCAGCTTGCGGATTTCGTCGTCGGTCATGGGCGCGGAGGATAGTCGGATCAGAACTGCGTCAGCGAGAGCGTGTTGCCGTCCGGATCCTTGAACCACGCGACGCTCGCGCCGCCCGGCGATCGCCAGACCCCGAGCTCGTCCTGCTCGACGCCCTCGATGCGCTCGAACACGACCCCGGCCGCCGTCAGCCCCTCGACGGTTGCCGAGATGTCCTCGACGCTCCAGCCGAGCACGGTGAACGGGTACGGCTCGAGCTTCTCGACCGCGATCACGCGCAGCAGCACGCCGCCGGCGCGAAACGCGCACGCCACCGGGCTCTCGCCTTCGAGCGGCAAGCCGAGCGTCGTCTCGTAGAACGGCCGTGCCTTCGTCATGTCGCGCGTCGGGACGAAGGCGATCAGGTCGGACGTGCCGAGCGACACCTTGGGCGCGCGGCCGGCCTCGAGCTCGCGGTCGGGGACGATGAAGAACATGAGGTCCAGCTCGGTCGCGTCGGGCGGCGCGAACATCGGCGGCAGGCGCTTCGGCCAGCCGAGCACGCTGCGCACCCAGGCCTCGACCTCGGCCGGGTCGCCGCCGGCCTCGGTGACCGCGGCGATCGGGATCGCCGACATGTTCGGCGGGATCGGGATCGCGATGTCCGTCGGCGCGTCGATCGACGCCAGCAGCGCGCGGATCTCCTCGCCGTCCATCAGCTCCGCGCACCCCCGGGCTCCCAGAGCGGCTCCTCGCCGTCGTTGGCGCCGCGGCTGAGGATGAACAGCAGGTCCGACAGCCGGTTGAGGTAGCGCACGACCTCGGGGTTCGCGCCCTCGACGAGCAGCGCGCGGCGCTCGGCTCGGCGGCAGACCGTGCGGCAGACGTGCAGCTGCGCTGCCGCCGCGCTGCCGCCGGGCAGGATGAAGGACTTCAGCGGCTTGAGCGTCGCGTTGACCTCGTCGCAGGCGCCCTCCAGCCAGGTCACCTGGTCGGCCGTGATGCGCAGGCGCTCGCGCCCGTCGGGGGACTCCGGCACCGCGAGGTCGGCGCCGACGTCGAAGAGGTCGTTCTGGATCCGGCGCAGCCACGCGGCGTACGCCGCCGGCAGCCCGGCGACGGTGAGCGTGACGCCGAGCTGCGCGTTGAGCTCGTCGACGTCGCCGTAGGCCTCGATCCGGGGGTGCGTCTTGGGCACCCGGCTCATGTCGCCGAGGTGCGTCTCACCGCCGTCGCCGAGCTTCGTGTAGATGCGTGTGAGGTTGACGGTCATCGTCGGTGCCAACGCTACAGTGGCGCGCGCGATGTCGCCGACGCTCATCCGCTCTGTCGTGGTCGCCGTCGCGCTCGCCGCCGGGCTCGCCGGCTGCGGTCCGACGAAGCGCACGGGCGGCGACGAGATCGCGATCACCGTCACGCGCGACTTCGGCGGCGAGGACTTCATCGAGCTCAAGCAGGAGCGCGTGCCCAAGCCGCCGGGCCTCGCACAGATCCTGCTGCGCTATCCGACGACGCACCACAAGGACAGCCTGTTCGTCAACGGGATCCGCGCCGCCAAGCCGGCCGCGCAGCTCACCGTCCATGGCGGCGACCGCGTCTGGCTCGACCAGCACAACACGGTCTTCACCGACGAGATCCCGGCCGTCATCGGCTCCTTTCCCGAGCCGTTCCTGCACGGCGTCGACGGCAAGCGCCTGCCGGTGCGCGTCGAGTGCGAGGACCCGCGCAGCGGTCCCTGCGCGGAGGTCGCCGAGAAGCTCGTCGCGCTCGGCGTCGTCGCCGGGCGCAGCATCATCAGCCGCAGCGCCGCCGACGAGTCGCTGCGGATCCTCGTCGGCCCCTGGAAGCGCCTGCGCGGCCGCGACCTCGAGGCCGACAGCATCGACGCCGGCCCGCAGTCGAGCGGGGTCTACGCGCGCTTCGACGCGTCTGGTGACCGGCTCGTCGTGCTCGATCCCGGCGGTGAGGCGGCGAAGACGCTCGGCGCCGGCACCGGATTGATCGCCGCGACCGCCGAGCCCGAGCGCCGGCCGGTCTGGTTCGTGACGGGCACCGACGCCGCCGGAGTCGCGTCCGCCGCGCGCGCGTTCGACGAATCCGTGCTCGCCGACCGCTTCGCGCTCGCGATCAGCCGCGACCTTCCGGTCGCCGTGCCGCAGCCGTAGATCGGTTGTTGACTCGCCGATCGAATATGTTCTCCGCCGCATGAAGGTCGGGGTGCCTAAGGAGACCGCTGCGGGCGAGACGCGTGTCGCGCTCGTGCCTGAGATCGTGCGCAAACTCACGGCGAAGGACTTCGAGGTCGCGGTGCAGTCCGGCGCCGGCGCCGGCGCGATGCTCGCCGACGCGATCTACGAGGACGCCGGCGCGACGATCTCCGACGACGTCTGGACCGCCGACGTCGTCGTCAAGGTCGCGCCGCCGTCCGACGAGGAGATCGCCAAGCTCGGCGACGACACGGTCCTGATCGGCTTCCTCGGCCCGCTCTCGAACCCGAAGACGACGCAGGCGCTGGCCGATGCGGGAACGACGTCGTTCGCGATGGAGGCGATCCCGCGGATCTCGCGCGCGCAGTCGATGGACGCACTCTCCTCGCAGTCGAACGTCGCCGGCTACAAGTCGGTGCTCGTCGCGACGAACCATCTCGGCCGCTTCCTGCCGATGATGATGACCGCCGCCGGCACGGTGCCGCCGGCCAAGGTGCTCGTGCTCGGCGCCGGCGTCGCGGGCCTACAGGCGATCGCGACCGCGCGGCGCCTGGGCGCCCAGGTCACCGGCTACGACGTGCGCGCCGCCGTCGCCGAGCAGGTCCAGTCGCTCGGCGCCCAGTTCCTCGAGCTCGAGGCCGGCAAGGGGGCCGAGGGCGAGGGCGGCTACGCGCGCGAGCTGACCGACGAGGAGAAGAAGGCCCAGCAGCAGGAGCTGGCCGACAAGATCGCGACCTTCGACGTCGTCATCACGACCGCGCTCGTGCCGGGCCGGCCGGCGCCGCGGCTCGTCACCGCCGAGAGCGTCAAGAAGATGAAGGCCGGCAGCGTGATCGTCGACCTCGCGGGCGAGACGGGCGGCAACTGCGAGCTGACCGAGCCCGGCGAGACCGTCGTCAAGCACGACGTCACGATCGTCTCGCCGCTGAACCTGCCGGCCTCGATGGCCGAGCACTCCTCGTCGCTGTACTCGCGCAACGTCCAGTCGCTGCTCGAGCTGCTCGTCGGCGAGGACGGCGAGCTGAACCTGAACTTCGACGACGAGATCATCGCCGGGGCCTGCATCACGCGCGACGGCGAGATCGTGCATCCGGGAGCGAAGAAGACCGTCCAGGGCGAGACGCCGACCGTCGCCGAGGCCGCGCCCAAGGCCGAGGACCCCGAGCCCGAGCCCGACGACGAGCCCGACGACGAACCCGACGACGAGCCGGCCGAGGAGAAGGACGCATGACGAGCACGATCCTCACGAACCTCGCGGTCCTCGTGCTCGCCGCGTTCGTCGGCTTTCAGGTCATCTCGAAGGTGCCCAACACGCTGCACACGCCGCTGATGTCGGGCACGAACGCGATCCACGGCATCGTCCTGCTCGGCGGCCTCGTCGCGATCGGCCACGCCGAGGGCTTTCTCAGCCGACTGCTGATCGTGATCGCGATCGCCTTCGGCACGATCAACGTCGTCGGCGGCTTCCTCGTGACCGATCGCATGCTGAGCATGTTCAAGAAGAAGCCCGAGCCGGTCGCCGAGGACGCCGAGAAGTGAGCGCGATCGCGACGGCGTTCTTCCAGGACGTCGACTTCATCACCGCGAGCTACATCGTCGCGTTCTCGCTGTTCATCAGCGGGCTCGCGAAGCTGACGAGCCCGACGACCGCCGTCCAGGGCAACAAGATCGCGGCCTTCGGCATGCTGATCGCGGTCGTCGCGACGCTGCTGAACCCCGCGCTCGACGGCGCCGACTTCGCGCTGATCGCGCTTGGCCTGGCGATCGGCACGGCCGTCGGCGTGCCGAGCGCGCGCAACGTGAAGATGACCGCGATGCCGCAGATGGTCGCGCTGTTCAACGGCGTCGGCGGCGGCGCCGTCGCGCTGATCGCGTGGGCCGAGTTCCGCGAGCTGCACGGCGACCTGGGCGCCGAGCTCGACGTCGGCATCCCGCTCGTCTTCGCCGCGATCATCGGCTCGATCTCCTTCTGGGGCTCGAACATCGCGTTCGGCAAGCTGCAGGGACTGATCTCCGGCCGCCCCGTGAAGATCCCCGCCGGCCTGTTCGTCAACCTCGGCCTGCTCGCGACGGCGATCGCCGCCGGCGTGGCGATCCTGCTCGGATCGACGAGCGAGGGCCTGTTCATCCTGATCCTCGTCGCCTCGGGCGTGCTCGGCAACCTCGCCGTGCTGCCGATCGGCGGCGCCGACATGCCGGTCGTGATCTCGACGTTGAACGCCTTCACCGGCCTCAGCGCGGCGGCCGCCGGCATCGCCCTGAACAACTACGCGCTGATCGTCGCGGGCATGATCGTCGGCGCATCCGGCACGATCCTCACCGACCAGATGGCGAAGGCGATGAACCGCTCGATCGGCTCGGTGCTGATCGGCGGCTTCGGCGGCGAGGCGCCGGCGGTCGAGGGCGGTGGCGGCGAGACCGGCGGGACCGTGCGCTCGACGAGCGCCGCCGACGTCGCGATCCTGCTCGCCTACGCGCGCCTCGTCGTCGTCGTGCCGGGTTACGGGATGGCCGTCGCGCAGGCCCAGCACACCGTCCGCGAGATGGCCAAGGCGCTCGAGAAGAAGGGAATCGAGGTCAAGTACGCGATCCATCCGGTCGCCGGCCGGATGCCGGGCCACATGAACGTCCTGCTCGCCGAGGCCGACGTGCCCTACGACCAGCTCAAGGAGATGGACGACATCAACGGCGAGTTCAGCCGCACGGATGTCTCGCTCGTGATCGGCGCCAACGACGTCACGAACCCCGACGCCCGCATGAAGGCCGACTCGCCGATCTACGGCATGCCGATCCTCAACGTCGACGAGTCCAAGCAGATCATCGTCCTCAAGCGCTCGATGGCATCCGGCTTCGCCGGCATCGAGAACCCGCTCTTCTACAACGACAAGACGCAGATGCTGTTCGGCGACGCGAAGGCCAGCGTCGCCGAGATCACGTCCGAGCTCGGGCAGCTGTAGCAGCGAGCGAGCACGACCGACGCGCCGTTCGCGGATGACCTGTTCGGTCGGGCGCGAACGGACGCGTCGCCATGTAACGTCGCCGGTAGGTCGCCGCTTGCGGTGACCGTCACGGCGAAACCTGATTACCGCTTGATCTTCAGCCGGACGTTGTCCGAGCCCTGGTTTCTGAAGACGTCGACGGCGATCGTGCCGACCGACATCTTCGCGTCCCGGGCCCTGCCGAGCGCGCGCTGGGCGGCGCGCGACAGGCGGACGTTGACGACGAGCGTGCCGGCCTTGCGGTAGCCGAGAACGATCTGCGGGAGCTTGATGAGCTTGCGCGAGACCTTGACCGCCTTGGCGCCCTTCTTGGACTTGACGGCGGTGCCGGGGCGCACGCGGCCGGCGACGGCGACGACGCCGGGCTCGTTCGTGCGGATCTCGATCTTCATCCGGCCGGCGGAGCCGATCTGCTTGAGCTTGGAGAGGACCCTGACGGTCGGGCGCGGGGCGCTGGCGTCGAGCGTGACGCCGTTGAGCCCGTTCTGGCCGCCGGCGAGGACGATCGGGCCGCCCGCGTCGGGGCCGCCGAAGCCGGGCGTGCCGGGCGCGGCGCTGCTGTTGGCCAGCAGCGTGCTGAGCAGGCTGCCGACGACATCGTCGGGCAGCGCGCCGCCGCCGCCGCCGATGACGCCGCCGAGCGTCTGGTCGACGACGCCTGAGACCGTGTCCTGGACGCCGCCGATCACGCCGCCGACGGCGCCGGTGACGCCGGTGACGACGCCGCCCGTGCCTGGCAGCAGGCCGCCGAGCGTCTGTCCGGTCTGGGTGATGATCCCGCCGACGTTGGGCAGCACGCCGCCGAGCAGCGCGCCGTGAGCCGGTGTCGCGGCGACTGCGGTGCCTGCGCCGAGTGCGCCGATCGTGAGAAGCGCGCCGACGCGGCGCGAGCGAAGAGTGGCCATGTCCACGTCTTCGGCACCCGCACGCGGTTGCTTGAACCCCTGCCAGACTGAAGCCGGATGATCGATCGCGCCGACGCCCTCGCCGCGCTCTCCGAGGAGCAGTTCGACGTCGTCGTCGTCGGCGGCGGGATCACCGGCGCCGGCGTCGCGCTCGACGCCGCGACGCGCGGCTACAGCGTCGCGCTCGTCGAGCGGGCGGACTACGCCGCCGGCACCTCGAGCCGCTCGTCCAAGCTCGTCCACGGCGGCCTGCGCTACCTGCAGAACTTCGACCTCGGGCTCGTCCGCGAGGCGCTGCTCGAGCGCCAGCTGATGGTCGCCCTGGCGCCGCACCTCGTCCACCCGCTGCCGCTCGTCGTGGCCGCCTTCGACGGCGCCCGGCCGGACCGCATGACCGGCGTCGGGCTGAATCTCTACGACGTCATGTCGGTCGAGCGGCTGCGTGGCCGGTCGCGGCCGATGCGCCCGCGGCGCGGGCGCCCGCCGGGCGCCGAGCTCGGCAGCGACTTCTCGGAGTGGAGCCCCGAGCGCCACCGCGTGATCAGCGGCGACGAGGTGCGCGAGCTGATCCCGGCGCTCGCGTCGCGCGATCCGACGTCCGGCTATCTGTTCTACGACTGCCAGACCGACGACGTGCGGCTCGTGCTGACCGTGCTCGGCGAAGCCGAGCGCTTCGGCGCCGTCTGCGCCAACCGGCTCGACGTCAGCGAGCTCGTCCGCGACGACGGTGGCCGCGCCAGCGGGGTCAAGGTGCGCGACAGCGTGCGCGGCGACGAGTTCGTCGTGCGCGCGTCGAACGTCGTCAACGCGACCGGCGTCTGGGCCGACCGGCTGCGCCCGGGCGAGCTTCACGACGACGCCCAGGTGCCGCGCATCCGGCCCAGCCGCGGCACGCACATCACGGTCCGCCACGAGGATCTGCCGCTCGTCGGCGGCGGCGCGATCGTGCCGGCCGGCGGCGGGCGCACGATCTTCGCCCTGCCGTGGCTCGGCCGCACGCTGCTCGGCACGACCGACAACGACTACGAGGGCGATCTCAGCGCGACCCACCACGTCGCGCCGTCGGCCGAGGACGTCGCCTACCTGCTCGATGCGACGAACGCGTACTTCGGCACCGCGCTCGAGCCCGGCGACCTGACCGGCGCGTACGCCGGGGTGCGCCCGCTGATCACGTCGGGAGATCCGAAGAAGTCCGTCGACATCTCGCGCAAGGCCGAGCTCTACGAGACGTCGAGCGGGATGGTGACGATCACCGGCGGCAAGCTGACGACGTGGCGGCGAATGGCGAAGATGACCGTCGACCGGCTCGTCGAGCGCGAGGCGCGCGACGCACCCTGCCGGACGCACCAGATCCCGCTCGGCGCTTCCGTCGCGGTCGCCGACCTGCCGCGCGTCGACGGGGTCTCTGAGGCAGCGTACGCCGCGCTGGCGGGGCGCTACGGGCACGCCGCACACGATGTGCTGGCCGTCGCCCGCGAGCGGGCAGAGCTCGCGCAGGCGATCGTCGCCGAGCTGCCCGACACGCTCGCCGAGGTCGCCTTCGCTGCTCGCCACCAGCAGGCGCGCACGCTCGGCGACGTGCTGCTGCGGCGCACGCGCCTGGGCCTGCTCGCCGGCCGCGAGCTCGCCGCCGACGGGCCCGTCGCGGCGCGCGTCGCGGTTGTGCTCGCCGCCGAGCTCGGTTGGGCGGAGCCCGAGCGGCACGCCGCGCTGCAGGCGTGGGCCGCCGAGGCGCGGGCCGAAGGCGTCGTCGGCAGCGCGTAGGTTTGCCCGTCCGCGATGCGCCGCCTCCTCGTCCTCAGCTGCCTGCTCGCCGCGCTCGCCGCGCTCGCCGCCGCGCCCGCGCAGGCGGGGCTCATCTCCGGCGATGCGATCGACGGCCCGAGCCGTGACATCCGCGAGCTCGGCGACGTCGACCTCGCGCGCGACGGCACCGGCGCGCTGGCGTACGTCAAGCAGGTCGACGGCGTCGATCGCGTCTTCGTCGCGCGCTTCGAGAACGGCGTCTTCCAGCCGGCCGAGCGGATCGACGTCGAGCTCGCGACGCCGAGCTCGCATCCGGTCGTCGGCGCGTCCGACCTCGGTCGCCTCGTCGTCGTGTTCGTCAGCGGCGGGGTCGTCTACGGCGTCGTGCGGCCCGCCGGGGAGGGCTGGACGGCGCCTGTGCCGCTCGCCGTCGGATCGAACCCCGCCGTCGATCTCTCGATCAACGGCACGGCGTACACGAGCTTCACGTCGGGCGAGGACGTCCGCGTCGCGCGCGTCGATCGCCGCACGAACGCCTGGGGCGTGCTCGCGCAGCCGGCCGACGTCGATCCGGCGCGAGCGGCAGGCGTCGGCACCGGGCGCTCGCGCGTCGCGATCTCCGCCGACGGGATCGGCGTCGTGACGTGGGGAGAGGGCGGGCACGTCTACGCTCGCAAGATGTTCGGCGAGGCGCTGTCGTCGGCGCCGCAGGACCTCACGCCGGCCGCGTTCGACGGGCGCATCCCGCTGCTCTCCGACGTGCCCGCGATCGACGCCGAGGACGACTCGAGCTATGCCTGGGTCGTCTTTCGCCAGAGCTTCACGGACGGCGGTTCGCGGATCCTCGCGCGCCGCCAGCGCGGCACCGAGTTCGACCCGCCGGTCGCGATCGATGACCCCGGCGGCGAGCCTGTCGCCGCGCCCGAGATCGACCTCAACGGGCGCGGCGTCGCCGTTGCGATGACGGCCGGACAGCAGTCCGGCCAGCCGATGGCGGCGTTCACCGACCGCGACCTCTTCGGCGTCGGCGGCCGCTTCCTTGGCCCGAGCGCGTCGCTGCCGACCGTCGCGCCGGCGATCGCGGAGAACCGCTCCGGCCTGCTCGCCGCCGTCGTCGGCGCGCCCGGCCAGCCGCCCGAGGTCCGCGTGCGCACGATCGAGGAGGCAAAGCCGGGCCCGCTGGAGGTCGCGCTGTCGCGAGCGGAGCTGGGACCCGTCGCGCCGCAGCTCGGCTTCGCCGTCGCCGCCGACCGCGCGAGCGGCGCGATCGTCGCCTGGGTCCAGGGCGGGCCCGAGGAGCGCCGCATCGTCGCCGGCTACCTCGACCGCCCGCCCGGATTCTTCGCCGGCTACACGTCGCAGCGCTGCTGCCAGGGTCCGCTGCCGCGGCTGAGCTGGCAGCCGTCGTCGAACCTCTGGGGCCCGCTGCGCTACATCGTCAGCATCGACGGGGTTGCGGTCGTCGAGACGGCGGATACGCGCGTGCAGCTCACGACGCCGCTCGCCGGCCCGACCCATCGATGGCAGGTGACCGCCGTCGACGCGCGCGGGCAGATGAAGCCCGCGCGCACGCGCAGCCTGCGGATCGACGCCCTCGCCCCGCTGCTGACCGTGCGCTACAGCCGCAAGCAGCGCGTCGTGACGGTCTCCGTCCGCGCTCGCGACCGCAACGCGGGCGGGCGTTCCACGTCGGGCATCGGCGGCATCATCGTCTCGTGGGGCGATCGCTCGAAGGGTGCGCGGGCGCGCTCGTCGCTGCGCGCGCGTCACCGCTATGGCGGCCCGGGCACGTACACGCTCGAGATCACCGCCGCGGACGCCGTCGGCAACGCGACGCGGTCCGTCCGCGCGGTGCGGATCGGATAGCCGATGGCGGCGCCCCGCCACGTCGTCGTCGCCGCCGGCCGCCGGCTCGCGCTCGGTGAGCGGCCCTGGCTGATGGGCATCGTCAACGCCACGCCGGATTCCTTCTCGGACGCCGGCGAGTACGCGGATCTCGACGCGCGCGTCGCGCTCGCGGGCGAGCTGCTCGACGCGGGCGCGGACATCATCGACGTCGGCGGCGAATCGGGGATCACGCTGCGCCCGCCGGTCGCGGCGCAGGAGGAGATCGAGCGCGTCGTGCCGCTCGTCCAGCGGCTCGTGAGCGAGCTCGGCGCGACCGTCTCGGTCGACACGTACAAGCCGCTCGTCGCGGAGGCCGCGATCGGCGCCGGAGCCGTGATCGTCAACGACGTCAGCGGGCTGCGCGATCCGCAGCTGGCCGACGTCTGCGCGCGGACCGGCGCCGCGCTCGTGCTCATGCACACGCGCGCCGCGCCCAAGCAGCGCCTGCAGGACCCGAGCCTGTACGACGACGTCGTGGCCGACGTCGCCGGCTTTCTCGCCGAGCGCATCGAGATCGCGCGCGCACGCGGCGTGCGCGAGGAGCAGCTGATCCTCGATCCCGGCCCGGACTTCGCCAAGACGCCCGCGCAGACGGTCGCGCTGCTGCGCCGTCTCGAGGCGCTGCACGAGCTCGGCCGCCCGCTGCTGTTGGCGGTGTCGCGCAAGGACTTCGTCGGCGCGCTGACGGGGCGCGCGCCGCGCGCGCGGCTGGCCGGCACGCTCGCCGCGATCGGCCACGGCGTCGACGCCGGCGCGCACATCCTGCGCGTGCACGACGTCGCGGCCGTGGCCGACTTCCTCGCGGTGCGCGCCGCGCTGCGCGGTGAGACCGAGGTCGATCCGCAGCTCGCGCTCGACGACACGGTCCGTCACGCGCGCTAACGTCCACCGGACACGAGTCGCCGGCCGCTGTCCAACGCGGCCGGACGCCTACCGACAATTCATAGGAGAACACCATGTCTGTCATCTCTCGCTCGGCGCTGGAGTCCAGCACGCTCGCCGACCTGCACGAGATCGCATCCGAGCTCGGTCTGGACAGCTTCCGCCGCCTGCGCAAGGGCGACCTCGTCGCAGCGATCGTCGAGCGCCAGGGCGCCGACGGCGACGCGCTCGACGACGACGCCGATGACGACGCCGTCGAGGTCGCAGCCGACGCCGAGGACAAGCCGGCGCGCCGCTCGCGCCGTGGCGGCCGCGGACGCAGCCGCACGCGCGACCGCGATCCGGGCGACATCGAGGTCGGCGAGGACGACGGCGACGGCGACACCGGACCCGCCGCCAAGGTCGACAGCGAGCCCGCTCCGACCCGCTCCCGTGGTGGCCGCGAGCGCGGCGGCCGCGACCGGGGCCGCGGGCGCGACCGCGACAGCGACAACGATCGGGATCGTGACCGGGATCGCAACGGTGACGGCGATGGCGCCGCCGACGAGCGCATCGCGACCGGCACCGTCGAGCTGCTGCCCAACGGCTCGGGCTTCGTGCGCGTCTCGCCGCCGGAGCCGTCCGACGACGACGTCTACATCTCCGGCGCGCAGGTGCGCCGCTGCGAGCTCGTCACCGGCGACGAGGTCTCCGGGCCGGTGCGCTCACCGCGCCGCTCGGAGCGCTACCCGTCGCTCGTCCGCGTCGACACGATCAACGGCCGCGCGGCCGACGAGGTCGCCGAGGGCACGAAGTACGACGACCTGACATGCGGCTGGGCGAGCGAGCGGATCGCGCTCGACGACGAGGATCCGACGCTGAAGGCGATCGAGTGGCTGACGCCGTTCGGCCGCGGCTCGCGCGTCGTCATCGTCGGCGGCCCGCGCGCCGGCAAGACCGTGGCCCTGCGCCGCCTGGCCGGCGCGCTCGCGCGCCATGAGGAGCTCGAGTGTTTCGTCGTGCTCGCCGGCGTGCGCCCCGAGGAGATCGGCGACTGGAAGGCCGACGAGCGCCAGCCGGTCGTCGAGCTCGGCCTCGCCGCCGCACCCGACGCGCAGGCGCAGGCGATCGAGCGCGCCGTCGAGACCGGCCGTCGCGTCGCCGCCCGCGGCGGTCACGCCGTGATCCTGATCGACACGCTCGAGCACGTCCCGGCGCCGCTCGCACGGCGCGTGCTCGCCGCGGCGCGCAACATCGTCGACGGCGGTTCGCTGACGATCATCGCCACCGCGGGCGCGGCGCTCGGCGGCGAGACGACCGTGATCGCGCTCGACGCCGCGCTGGCCGCGAGCGGGCGCATCCCGGCGCTCGACCTCGCGACGAGCGCGACGCTGCGGGCCGAGCTGCTCGTCGGTGAGAAGGGCGCCGAGGCGATCGCCTCGGCACGAGCGACCGCGCTGCTGGGCTAGCGGGTTGATTAGCGGGGGTTGCCGCCGTCGTCGGGGGCGCGGTCGACCGGGTCGCCGAACGACGTGCGGGCAGGCGCGGTACGTCTCATGCCCGCACACGGCAGGACACGTCGCGGCGATCCGACGGCGCCCCGCCCGAGGGGTGTCGAATGCCCGACGAGCGGCCGGGCGCGATCGCGCAGCCATCGATGTCGCCTTACCCCGCATACAGAGGTCAAGGCGACACGCTCGCGCAACCCAGCGGCAATGCGGCGCGCCGCCCACGCCCAGAGCACTCCTCCGTCATCGATGCCGTTTTCGCGTGGCGCCCGCGCATCCCGCCCGCCACGCGCGGCGCGCCACCCGCCCAGGCCTCGATGACTACCCCACGCGGCCGCCTAGCCGGCGAGCTCGTCGAAGCCGAGCTGGCCGGTCGGCGGGCGCCCCTCGCGGCGTACGCCGCTGCGCGCCCAGTGCTCGCTGATCTCGGAGGCCTTGAGGTGGCGGTAGGAGATTCCGCGCTCGATCGGCGCGACCTCGAAGCCGCCGCCGGCCGCGACGCCGCGCACCGTCGCGTGGAAGATCCGGCCACGCTTGCAGGCCAGGACGATGTCACCGGGCTGGATCGAGCGCGTGCGCATCGAGCCAGCGATCCTGCCTGGGGCCGCGGACGGAAGCTTCAGCGCGGCACGTAGGCGACCCGTTCCCAGGAGGGCTCGGGGGAGAGCTCGATCGCCTCGCCGGCGCGATCGGGCTGGACGTAGCCGAAGGTGTGCGTGTCGACGCAGAAGGCGATGTCGAGCTCGCCCTCCTTGACGCGCTGGTCGAGCCACGCCGAGCGGAAGACGAGCCGCCGCAGCCAGTGCACGAGCGATCGATCCGACGGGCCGCAGAGCTCGGGCCAGCAGTCGTTGACGTGCTCGCCCAGTGCCGACGCCGGCGCCTGGATCTCGCCGTTGACGGAGAGGTTGACGAGATCGTCGAGCTCGTTCTCGCCCAGACGCCCGTGAACGAAGCCGAGCTTGAGCGCGGCCTGCTCGCAGCGCTCGCTGAAATCGCGCTCGTTGAAGGTGAAGCGCAGCTCCCCGTACTCGAGGACGAAGTCCTCCCCTGAGTCGTAGTTGCCGCGTCGTTGGGTCTCGTCCATGACGCGTCGCGATCCTAGGCGCGAGTCCTTCCCCAATCAGCGGGTGCACGTGAACTTGCACCCCCGATCGCGCCTTTCGTCGCGGCCGTGCCCAGAATCGGCTCGCAATGTCCCTGCAGGGGGGCGAAAACTCGCCACCTCGCGCCTTGAATCGGCATGACGAACGACGAAGACGCCTCCACGATCCTCGTCGTCGAGGACGACAGCGCGACGCGCACCTTCCTCGCCGACAACCTCTCCGCCGACGGCTACGACCTGCTCGTCGCCGACTGCGCCTCGATCGGGCTCAGCCTGCTCGAGCGCAAGTTCCCCGACCTCGCGCTCGTCGACATCGGCCTGCCCGACGGCAGCGGCTTCGAGCTGCTGCGGCGCGTGCGCAGCGCCGACGGCGTCGCGAGCCGGATCAACCCCGACACGCCGCTGATCGTCATCAGCGGGCGCGCGACCGAGCTCGACCGCGTGCGTGGCTTCGACCGCGGGGCGGACGACTACATCTGCAAGCCGTTCTCGTATCCCGAGCTGCGCGGGCGCGTCGCGGCGCTGCTGCGGCGTGCCGACGGGCGCCCGTCGCGCGGGCGCTTGCGGGCCGGGCCGCTCGAGGTCGACCCGCCGTCGCGCGAGGTCCTGCTGCACGGCGCCCACGTGGCGCTGTCGCAGAAGGAGTTCGCGCTGCTGCGCACGCTCGCCTCGGACCCGCGTCGCGTCTTCACCAAGGAGGAGCTGCTGCGCTCGATCTGGGGCTACCGCTCGATCGGATCGACCCGCACGCTGGACTCGCACGCCTGCCGGCTGCGCCACAAGCTCGGCGCCTACGGCGACCGCTTCGTCGTCAACGTGTGGGGCGTCGGCTACCGGCTCGTCGATGCCCCGGCGGTCGCATTGGCGCGGGCGGGTTGATCGCGCGAGTGGTGGGGCGGGGGGCGAACTTTCGGCGCTGGCGCCCTCGTACGTACGCATGGATCTCGCCATCCTCCCCTGGGCGGTTGCGGCGACCAGCCTTGCGCTGGTGGCCGTCGCTGCCTGGGAGCTGCGCCGGCGCCGCGAGATGGTCGCGCGGGCGTGCCACGAGCTGCGCGGACCGCTGACCGCGGTGCGCCTCAGCCTGGCGACGATGGAGCGGCGCGGCGAGGCCCCGGCGGAGCGCCTGGCCGCGATCGATCGCGAGCTGCGCCGGGCCGGGCTCGCGCTCGACGACTTCGCGGCGGCCCGCAGCGGGCGGCGGGTCGTCGACCGCGCCGAGCGCGTCGAGGTCGCGGAGCTGCTCGAGGAGCAGTTCCACAGCTGGAACGCGGTCGCGGGCGCGTTCGACAGCGTCCTGCTGCTCGGCGCCCGGCTGCCCGGCTCGCTCGTCGTCGGCGATCGGCTGCGGCTGGCGCAGGCGATCTCCAACCTGATCGCCAACGCGCTGGAGCACGGGCCCGGGCGCGTCGAGCTGATGGCCCGGCGCGTCGGTGCGGAGCACGTGCGGATCGAGGTTCTCGACGAGGGGCCGGGCCTCCCGCTGCCGCTCGCCGAGCTCGTCGGTCGCGCCCGCGCGGGGCGCGGACGGCGCGGGCGCGGGCTGGCGATCGCGTCGCAGATCGCCGCCCGCCACCGCGGTCGCCTCGTCGCGAGTCCGGCGCGGGGCGGAACGCGGATTGCCCTCGAGCTGCCGCTCGTCCGGCGCCCGCCGCTGTGACCCCGCGGCGCCGGGCGCTGCTGCTCGGCGGGCTCGCGCTCGCCCTCGGCGGCCTCGCCGCGTACGATGTCGCGGGGCGCGAGGCGGCGCTCGATCGCCGCGTCGGCGAGCTCGTCGACATCGTCGTCGCGCGCGAGTCGATCCCAGCGGGCGCCCATGTCCGCGAGCGGGCGCTCGCGATCCGCCGCGTGCCGCAGCGCTTCGCGCCGGCCGGCCGGATCGGCCTGCCGCAGGTGCTCGTCGGGCGCCGCGCCGCCGTCGACATCCCCGCCGACGCCGACCTCAGCGCGGCGATGGTCGTGCGCGACGAGCTCGGCCCCGCAGGTCCGCCGGTCCGCCGCGGCGAACGCGTCGCCGAGGTCGTCGCGCTCGGCGCGCCGGACCTCGTCGTGGCCGGCAGCCGCGTCGACGTGCTCGTCACGCCCGAGCCCTCCGGCGACGCGCCCGGCGAGGCGATCCTGGCGCTCGAGGACGTAGAGGTGATCGCCGCCAGAGCCCTCGCCGACGACGGCGCGCCGGCGGCCAAGGGCGCCAGCGGCCCGCGCGTCGCCGCGTCGCTGCGCGTGACGCTGCGCGAGGCCGTCTACCTCGCGGCGGCGCAGGACTTCGCCCGCGAGCTGCGGCTGCTGCCGCGCGCCAGCGGCGACAGCGCACGCGGCCGCGCCGGTATCAGGATGAGCGCGCGGCCGTGAGCGGCGGCGCGGGGGGCGAATCGCGGCCGGCGGCAACCTTGAACGGTCATGAGCTCCGCTCGCGCTCGCGCCGACGACGACGACGCTGCGCTCGACGCGCTCGCCGCCGCGCTGCGCGAACGGCTGCTCGCCGAGGCCGGGCGCGACGGCGCGCACGGCGAGCTGCACGAGCGCATCCGCGCGCTCGTCGACCGCGAGGCGGGCGTGCTCGACGAGCGCGCCCGCGCGCAGCTCGTCACGCGCATCGCCGAGCGCTCGGCGGGGCTCGGCCCGCTCGAGTCGCTGCTCGCCGACCCGTCGGTCGACGAGGTGATGGTCAACGGGCCCGGGCAGGTCTGGGTCGAGCGCGCCGGCCGGATCGAGCCGACCGGGGTTCGCTTTGGCGGCGAGGACGACCTGCGCCACGCGATCGAGCGCATCCTCGCGCCGCTCGGGCGCCGCGTCGACGAGGCCGAGCCGCTGGTCGACGCGCGACTGGCGGACGGCTCGCGGGTGAACGTCGTGATCGCTCCGCTGGCGCTCGACGGCTCGGTCCTGACGATCCGCCGCTTCCGCCCGCGCGGCTTCGGTCCCGGCGATCTCGTCGACAACGGCACCTGGGCCGCGCCGCTGCGCGACCTGCTGGCGGATGCCGTGCGCGCTCGCTGCAACGTCCTGATCACGGGCGGCACGGGATCGGGCAAGACGACGACGCTCAACGCGCTGACGGAGTTCATCGGCGACGGCGAGCGGATCGTGACGATCGAGGACGCCGCCGAGCTTCGCCTGCGCCATCGCCACGTCGTGCGGCTCGAGGCGCGCCCCGCATCGCTCGAGGGCCGCGGCGAGGTCACGGTGCGGCTGCTCGTGCGCAACGCCTTGCGCATGCGACCCGACCGGATCGTCGTCGGCGAGGTGCGCGGCGCGGAGGCGCTCGACATGCTCAGCGCGATGTCGAGCGGGCACGACGGCTCGCTGTCGACCGTCCACGCGGGCTCGGCCGAGGAGGCGCTGCGACGGATCGAGACGCTCGCGCTGATGGCGGGCCTCGGGCTGCCGCATGACGCGATCCGCGAGCAGGTCGCCTCGGCGCTCGATCTCGTCGTCCATCAGGCGCGGATGAGCGACGGCACGCGGCGCGTCGTCGCCGTCTCCGAGGTCGTGCGCGTCGCCGGCGGGGTCGGCGTGCGCGAGCTCTACGCGCTCGTCGACGGGCGCCCGACATGGCGCGCCGCGCTTGGCGACGGCCTCGCGGCGCGCCTCGCCCGCCAGCCCAAGGCGGCATGAGCCCTGTCGCGCTCATTGCGGGCCTGGCCGGCGCGTGTGCGCTGCTCGCGGCGTGGGAAACGATCAGCGCCACGGACGAGCAACGGGCGTCGCAGGCGCTGCGATCGTGGCTGGCGCCCGCGCTCGCCGTCGTGCGCTCGGGGCGTGAGCCGACGAGCCCCGAGCGCCGCCGGCTCGTGCTGCTGGGCGCGCTGTCGCTGCTCGGCGCGGGCTGGCTGCTGGCGGGGCCGTGGGCCGCGCTCGCGTTCGGCGCCGCCGCTCCGTGGGTCGCGCGCGCCGCCCTGCGCGCGCGCCTGCGGCGCCGCGCGGCGGCGTTGGCGGCCGGCACGCCGGCGATCGCCCGCGCGCTCGCCGATGCGCTCGCCGGCGGCCATTCGGTGCGCGGCGCGCTCTGCCTCGCCGCCCGCGACGGTGCCGTCGGCGGCCCGGCGGGGGAGGAGCTGCGTGCCGCCGCGACCGCGCTGGAGCTCGGCGAGCGCACGGAGGACGTCCTGCGCGCGCTCGCGGGCGGAGGCCGGCCCGGCGACCCGCACGGCCCGCTCGACACGCTCGCCGCCGCGGTCCTGCTGCAGCGCGACGCAGGCGGCGATCTCGCCGGCCTGCTGCGCGATCTCGCCGCCGCGCTCGAGCAGCGCGCGCGGGTCGTCGCCGACGCGCGCTCGGCGACCGCGCAGGCGCGCTTCACAGCGCTGCTCGTCAGCGCGCTGCCCGCCGCCGGGCTCGTTCTCGCCGAGCTCGCCCAGCCGGGCTTCGTGCTCGGGCTCGCGTCGTCGCCCGTGACGGCGATGATGGTCTTCCTGGCGCTCGCGCTGCAGGCGGTCGCGTTGCTCTGTATCCGCCGGATCGCGGGCGCCAGCGACGGCGGGCGGTCGTGAGCTCGGCGGTCCTGCTCGCAGCCGCCGCGGGGAGCTGCGCGGCGGTCGCCGCGATCGACCTGCTGCGATCGACGCGGCGCCGATCCCGCGCTACGCGGCATTCCAGCCATCTCGCCGGCATGACGGTCCTGCTCCTGCGCCTGGCGCGGCGCGCGGGCGTGCGTGCCGCGCCCGGCGATCTCGAGGCGCGCGTCAAGGCGGCCGGCGTCCCGCTCGGGCTCGGCGCCGGCGATCTCGTCGCGCTGAAGGGCGCGGGCGCGCTCGGCGCGCTGCTGGTCGCCTTCCCGATCGCGAGCGCGCTGCCGAGCCGCCTCGCCGTCGTCGCGATGCTCGCCGCGCCGGCGGTCGGCTACCACGTGCCGGAGCTCGCGCTCGCGCGCCGCGCCCGCGCGCGCGGGGAGCGGATCGCGCACGAGCTGGCCGACACCGTCGACCTGCTGCGCGTCGCGGTCGCGGCGGGCCTGCCGGTGGGACGCGCGATGGGGGAGGTGGGGCGGCGCATGCGCGGCGTTCTCGCGGTCGAGCTCGGCGCGGCCGCCGCGCGGATGCAGCTCGGCGCCCCGCGCACGGAGGCGCTGCGCGAGCTCGTCGCGCGCTGCCCGGCCGACGGCGTCGCGGTGCTGGCCGCCGCGATCGCGCGCGCCGAGCGCCACGGCACGGCGCTCGCCCCGGCGCTCGAGGCGCTCGCCGCCGACGCTCGTGCAGACCAGGCGCGCCGGCTGCGCGACAGCGCGGCGCGCGCGGCGCCGAAGATCCAGCTCGTCGTCGCCCTCGTGCTCGTCCCGGCGGTCATGCTGCTCGTCGCGGCGGTGCTCGTCCAGGGGCTCGACGGCTGACCGGGCCGGCGCGGCGCGGCTCGATGGGCCGCGCGGGGTGCGCGGGCGCCGGGCGCAAACGGCATCGGTGAGGGAGGAGTGTTGTGGGCGTGGGCGGTGGCCGCATCGGCGCTGTGGTGCGCGAGCGTGGCGCCGGCGGATCGCGGCGTCGTGTCCTGCCTAGTGTGTGCATGACCCGCACAAGGCAGGACAGGTCCGCACCGCACCCCGCCAGAAGCGATCGCGACCGCTCGGTTCCCGCTGCTTCATTGCCGCCGTGCGCGAGCGGCGGCGCCCGGACGAGCGCCAGGACCGACCACGACCAACCGCGCCAGCACGACGCCGCCGCCAGGCGCCGCGCATCAACCATCTCGCAGGGCGCCCGACATCGATACGGACATCGTGCCGACTGAGGCGGCATACGAACCGTCTCGGCGCGGCGGCGGGCGGCGGCGTCGGCGCGGGGCGCGCGCGGGCGCCGGCGCCCCACGACGTCCCACCGGCACGCCCCGCCAAGCACACCGAGCGGCGGAATCCTGCCACGGCTGCAAGAACGCGCCCGAGCAGCGGGATTGCACGATCACGACCGCGATTCGGCGCATTCGAGGGTTCTCGCCAGAGGCCGCGAAAACCCCTGCTCTGAGACATATTCGCCGCGCCGCCATGGGGCTCCAGACCACGTGGTGGGAGAAAGCGTGCAGAAAGAGTTGCGAAGTGGGAGAAGGTGGGATACCTTCGCCCGCAGCGAGCCGGGGTGGAGAGGCTCCTCCCACCTCTCCACCCCGGCTCCAACTCCTCAACGCACCTCCTCAGATGGCCTTCCGCGGAACCTTCGACCACACGCTCGACGCGAAGAACCGCCTCACCGTTCCCGCTCGCTTTCGCGCCGAGCTCGCCGGCGGCGTCGTCCTCGCCAAGGGCCTCGAGCGCTGCATCGCCGTCTGGACTCCCGCGGCCTACGAGACGTACACGGCCGGCGCGCTGAAGGACTTCCACCCGCTCTCCAAGGAAGCCCAGAAGCTGACGCGCTTCTTCTCCGCCAACTCGCTGGACAGCGAGCTCGACGGCGCCGGCCGGCTCATGCTGCCGGCCTTCCTGCTCGAGCACGCCGCGCTCGGCAAGGACGTCGTCGTGACCGGCTCCGGCGACGCGCTCGAGATCTGGGACCGCGCGACCTGGTCGGACTACAACGACGTGCTCGCCTCCGAAGTCGACGACATCACATCATCCCTTGGCAACACTGCTTGACATGACCATTCCGCACGTGCCGGTCCTGGCCGGCGAGGCGATCGAGCTGCTGGACCCGCAGCCCGGTCACGTCGTCGTCGACTGCACGTTCGGCGCGGGCGGCCACGCGCGCCTGCTGGCCGCGCGGATCGGCGCGACCGGCACGCTGATCGCGATCGACCGCGACCCGGCCGCGGCCGAGCGCTTCGCGGAGCTGGAGCCCGAGTTGACGTGCCGCGCGCGCTTCATCCGCGCCTCGTTCGTCGAGGGCCTCGCGCAGCTCGCCGAGGAGGGCGTGCAGGCGGACGTCATCCTGATGGACCTCGGCATGTCCTCGATGCAGGTCGACACCTGGCAGCGGGGCTTCTCCTACTCCTACGACGCGCCGCTCGACATGCGCATGGACCCGGGCCTGGAGCGCTCCGCGCACGAGCTCGTCAACGAGGCCGAGCCGCGTCATCTCGAGACGATCTTCCGCGACCTCGGCGAGGAGCGCTACGCGCGCCCGATCGCCCGCGCGATCGTGCGCGCACGCCAGCGCGCGCCGATCGACTCGACGATCGCGCTCGTCGACGTCATCACGCGCGCCGTGCCGGCGCCGGCCCGCTTCGCCGGCGGCCATCCCGCCAAGCGCGTCTTCCAGGCGCTGCGGATCGCCGTCAACGACGAGCTCGGCCAGCTCGACGCGGCGCTCCCGCTGGCCTGGGCACGCCTGCGGATCGGCGGCCGGCTGGGCGCGATCTCCTTCCACTCGCTCGAGGACCGGCGCGTCAAGCGCTTCCTCGTCGCGCGCTCGCAGGGCTGCATCTGCCCGCCCGACCTCCCCATCTGCGCGTGCGGCCGCGAGCCCGAGGCCGAGCTCGTCAGCCGCCGCGCGATCGCGCCCACCCCCGGCGAGATCGCCGCCAACCCGCGGGCGCGTTCGGCGCGCCTGCGCGTCGCTTCGAAGCTGAGAGAGGAACAAGGATGAGCCGCTCTGCCACCGCCACCACTGCTGCCGCTGCCTTTCGCCAACACGAGCGCGAGCGTCGCCGGGTGCGACCGCCCGCGGTCGTCGCCCGCCGCGTGTCGGGCGCCGTCCGTCCGCCGACCCCCCCGGCGGACGGACGCGCGCTGGCGATGTCCGAAGGGGCGCTCGCGCCGCGCCCGCGCGCCGCCGCGCGGCCGCCGCTGCGACTCGCCGCCGGTGGCGCCGCGATCGCGCTGCGCGTCGCGGAGACCGCGGTGGAGGTCTCGGGCAGCCGCACGATGGATCGTCTCGTGCGCAGCCGCGCATGGGTCCTGATCATCGGCTTCGGCCTGATCGGGATCGTCGCGATGCAGGTCTCGATGCTGAAGCTCAACGCCGGCATCTCGCGCGCCGCCGACACCGTCACGACGCTCGAGCGCAACAACCAGGCGCTGAAGGCGCAGGTCTCGACGCTGAGCTCGGGCGACCGCATCCAGGCGCTCGCCGCGCAGCGCGGCTTCGTCATGCCCGAGCCCGCCGACGTCACGTACCTGCGCGCAGGCGATGCGCGCGAGACCGCCGCGCGCGCGGCCGGGCGCATGCAATCGCCCGACAAGTCGATCGCCGGCCCCGCGGGATCGGTGACCGTTGCCGCCGCCGCCGCCGCCGCGGCCGAGGCGAAGGTCGCAGCCGACGCCGCCGCGGCGCAGGTCGCGACCGCGCCGACGATCGCGGCGACGACCGCACCGCCGGCGTCGACGACGCCCGCCACGCCGGTCCCGACCGGCGCCGCCGCGACGGCCGCGGCAACCCCACCCGCCGCAACCGCGACGGCGGCCGGCGGCGCAGCGCCACAGACCGGGGTGACGTTGCCATAGTCGGGCATCCCGAACGGCGGATCGGGCTGCTGTTCGCGATCTTCCTCTTGCTGCTGGTGATCGCCGCCTCGCGCGCGACGTGGCTCGGAGCGGTCCGCGGCTCCGACCTCAGGGCGCTGGCCGCGACGCAGCAGGTCGAGCAGCTCGTGATCCCGGCGCGGCGCGGCGCGATCACCGACCGCAACGGGGTCGAGCTGGCGATCTCGGAGCCCGCCGAGGACATCGCCGTGACCCCGTACCTCGTCGAGCAGCCGCTCGCCGTCGCCCGCCGCCTCGCGCCGCGCCTGCACATGACCCAGGCGCGGCTGCTCGAGAAGCTCTCGTCGGACAGCGGCTTCGTCTACCTCGCGCGCAACATGCCGGCGACGAGGTCGGCGAACGTCAAGAAGCTCGAGATCGCGGGCCTGCAGTTCATCCCCAGCTCGCGGCGTGAGTATCCGCGTCGCTGGATGGCCTCGCAGGTGCTCGGTTGGGTCGGGACCGACGGCGAGGGGCTGGGCGGGCTGGAGTACGCGCGCGACAGCACGCTGCGCGGCAGCGACGGCGCGCGGCGGATCGTCAAGGACGCGCGGCCGGTCGGCGAGCGCGAGGCGATCGTCCTGCAGGAGACCAAGCGCGCCCGGCCCGGCAAGGACATCCGCCTGACGCTCGACGCCGAGCTGCAGAGCAAGGTCGAGGACATCCTCGCGCAGCTCGGTCGCGCCTGGCGTCCGAAGGGCGCGACGGCGCTCGTCATGAACCCGTACTCGAACACGATCCTCGCGCTCGCCAACTGGCCGCGCGTCGACGCCAACGACCGCGCCGGCGCGCCCGACTACGCGGCCCAGAACCGCGCCGTCGGCTTCAACTACGAGCCCGGCTCGACGTTCAAGGCGATCACGATCTCGGGCGCGCTCGAGGACAACGTCGTCGCGCCGGGCGACATGTTCCATCTGCCGCCGACGATCGACGTCGCCGACCGGACGATCAAGGAGGCCGAGCCGCGTGGGGCGATCGACCTCTCGACGTCCCAGATCCTCGCCCAGTCCAGCAACGTCGGGACGGTCCGCATCGGCCTGCGGCTGGGCGCGACGAACTTCGACGGCTGGGTGCGGCGCTTCGGGTTCGGCCGGCGGACCGGCGTCGAGCTGCCCGGCGAGGAGTCCGGCCAGGTGCTGCGGCGCGAGGACTACTCCGGCTCGTCGATGGGCAACCTGCCGATCGGCCAGGGCGAGTCGGTCACGCCGCTGCAGCTCGCGACGGCGTACGCGGCGATCGCCAACGGCGGGATCCTGCGCAAGCCGCGGATCATCTCGGCGGTCGGCGGCGTGCGCACGCGCACGCCCCCCGGCACGCGCGTGATCTCGGCCCGCACCGCGGCCCAGGTGCGCAAGATGCTCGAGGGCGTCGTCGAGGCCGGCGGCACCGCCAGCGAGGTGCAGATCCCGGGCTACACGCTGGCCGGCAAGACCGGCACGGCGAACAAGATCGAGCGCCGCACCGGCGAGTACTCCAAGACGCGCTTCATCAGCTCGTTCGCCGGCTTCGCGCCCGCGCGCAAGCCCAAGCTGCTCGTCACGGTGATGGTCGACGAGCCGCAGGGCGAGATCACCGGCGCCGAGGTCGCGGCTCCGGCGTTCCAGGAGATCATGCGCTTCGCGTTGCCCTACCTCGGCGTCGCACCGCACTAGCGCGTCCCCGATGCGCCTGGCGGGCAACTATCCTGACGCCATCGAACGAGCGCGTTTTTCGACTCCTCGGGTCGAGGCCACCCACTCCCGGCCAGGCTGATGACGCTGCGCGAGGTGCTCGGCGACGCCGCCTCTGGCGCCGCCGACGTCGAGGTCACAGCGCTCGCCTACGACAACCGCCGGGTGCGGCCTGGCAGCGTCTTCTTCTGCGTCCGCGGGTTCACGCGCGACGGCCACGACTTCGCCGCCGACGCGGTCGCCCGTGGCGCCGCCGCGCTCGTCGTCGACCACCCGCTCGGGCTCGGCGTGCCGGAGGTCGTCGTCGACGACGTGCGCGCGGCGATGGCCCCCGCCGCGGCCCGCCTGCACGGCGACCCGACCGCGACCCTGCGCACGATTGGCGTCACCGGGACGAACGGCAAGACGACGATCGCCTACCTCGTGCGCGCGCTGCTCGAGGCCGCCGGCGAGCCGACCGGCCTGCTCGGCACCGTGACGTCCGTGATCGGCGGCAGCGAGCACGAGGTCGCGCGCACGACGCCCGAGGCGATCGACCTGCAGGCGACGTTCGCCGCGATGCGCGACGCCGGCGACACGCACGCCGTGACCGAGGTCTCCAGCCACGCGCTCGAGCTCGGGCGCGCCGACGCGATCCACTGGGCGGCGGCGATCTTCACGAACCTGACCCAGGATCACCTCGACTTCCACCCGACGATGGAGCACTACTTCGCCGCCAAGCGGCGCCTGTTCGAGGCGCGACCGCAGGTCGCCGTCGTCAACGTCGACGACCCCTACGGCGCGCGTCTCGCATCGGAGCTCGCCGCCGAGCTGCCGCGGCTCGTGACCGTCGCGATCGACGCCGAGGCGGCCGACCTGCGCGCGACGCGGATCGAGAGCGGCTTCGGTGGCTCGACGTTCGTCGCAGGCGGCCTCGAGCTGCGCTCGCCGCTGCCGGGGCGCTTCAACGTCATGAACGTCCTCGGGGCCGTCGCCGCGGTCCGCGCGCTCGGCGTCGACGACGCGACGATCGTCGCGGCGCTGCCCGACGCCGGACGCGTGCCCGGTCGCTTCGAGCCCGTCGACGAGGGGCAGGACTTCGCCGTCCTCGTCGACTACGCCCACACGCCCGACTCGCTGGAGAACGTGCTGGCGGCGGCACGCCCTCTGACGAGCGGTCGCCTGCTGTGCGTCTTCGGCTGCGGCGGCGACCGCGATCGCGGCAAGCGACCGCAGATGGGCGCGATCTCGGCGCGCCTCGCCGACCACACGATCGTCACGTCCGACAACCCGCGCTCGGAGGACCCGCGGTCGATCGTCGAGCAGATCCTCGCCGGGATCGAGGATCGAGCCGCCACCGAGGCGATCGTCGATCGCCACGCCGCGATCGAGCGCGCCGTCGCGCTGGCGGGCGCCGGCGACGTCGTCGTGATCGCCGGCAAGGGCCACGAGTTGGGTCAGGAGTTCGAGGACGGGCGCAAGCTGCCGTTCGACGACGTCGGCGTCGCGCGGGAGGCGCTGCGTGCGCGACTGGTCGCCTGAGCTGCTCGCCGACGCCGCCGGCGTACGGCTGATCGGCCCGACGCGCCCCGGAGCGTCGTCGCCCGAGGGCACGCTCGGCCCGCTGCGCGTGACGATCGATTCGCGCGAGGTGCGGCCCGGCGACCTGTTCGTCGGCCTGACCGGAAGCCGTGTCGACGGCGGCCGCTACGCGGCGGCGGCGCTCGCGGCGGGCGCCTGGGGCGTGCTGGTGACGCCCGATCACGCGCTCGACGCGCCGCGCGAGTACGCCGGCGTGCTGCTGACGACCGACGATCCGCTCGCCGGCCTGCAGGCGCTCGCGCGCTCGTGGCGGCGCGCGCTCGGCGCGCAGGTGATCGCGATCACGGGCTCGACCGGCAAGACGTCGACGAAGGACCTGCTCGCCGCGATGCTCGCCCAGCAGCGCCGGACGGTCGCCAACGAGCAGAACCTCAACACCGAGATCGGCCTGCCGCTGACGATCCTCGGCGCGCCGATCGGCACCGAGGTGCTCGTGCTCGAGATGGCGATGCGCGGCACGGGCCAGATCGCCGAGCTGTCGGCGATCGCCGAGCCCGACGTCGGCGTGATCGTCAACGTCGGTCCGGTGCACCTCGAGCTGCTCGGCACGCTCGAGGCGATCGCGGCCGCGAAGGGCGAGCTGCTCGCCGATCTGCGCCCCGGCGCGACCGCCATCGTGCCGGCCGGCGAGCCGCTGCTCGAGGGCCACTTGCGCGACGACCTGAAGACCGTGACGTTCGGGCCGGGCGGCGATCTCAGCGAGCTCGGCGACGATCTCGAGCTGCCGTTCACGTCGCGCCACATGCGCCTCAACGCGCTCGCCGCGCTCGCCGCGGCACGCGCCGTCGGCGTCGAGCCGCGCGGGCGCCTCGAGGTCGAGCTCAGCGAGCTACGCGGCCAGCGGATCCAGCTGCCCGGGCCGGTGGTCGTCATCAACGACTGCTACAACGCGAATCCGATGTCGATGCGCGCCGCTCTCGACGATCTCGCCGAGTCCGCGTCCGGAAGGCGCCTGGCCGTGCTCGGAGACATGCTCGAGCTGGGCCCCGAGCAGGATCGCTTCCACGCCGAGCTCGGCGCCTACGCGAACGAGTGCGGGATCGACGTGCTCGTCACGGTCGGCCGGCTGGCGGCGCTGATCGGCACGCACTTCGAGGGCGAGCTGCGGGCGACCGACGGCGCCGAGGCGGCCGCGGCGCTCGTTCGCGAGCTCGTCGCGCCGGGCGACACCGTGCTCGTCAAGGCCTCGCGCGGCGTCGGCCTCGAGGTCGTCGCCGAGCGCCTGAAAGACGCGGGCTAGACACATGGGCGAGATCCTGATCGCCGGTACCGCGGCGCTGCTGATCTGCATCTTCCTGTCGCCGAAGTTCATCGCCTTCCTGCAGCTGCGCGAGTTCGGCCAGTTCATCCGCGAGGACGGCCCCGCCAAGCACCACATCAAGGCCGGCACGCCGACGATGGGCGGGATCATCATCGTCGCGGCGATCGCGATCCCGTTCTTGATCCTGTCGGAGTACGACTGGCGCGCGGTCGGCGTCTTCGGCGCGGCGGTCGCCTGCGCGCTGCTTGGCTTCATCGACGACTACATCAAGATCGTGCGCCGCCGCTCGCTCGGGTTGAGCGCGCGCATGAAGCTCGGCTTCACGATCCTCATCTCGCTCGGGCTGTGGTGGGTCGCGACGCAGAAGGCGGGCCTGCCGGAGACGCTGCGCCTGCGCGTCGTCGACTACCAGATCGACCTCAGCTTCCTCGCCGGCGTGCCCTTCCTCGTCCTGATCTACGTCGTCGTGGCGGGCACGACGAGCGCCGTCAACCTCACCGACGGCCTCGACGGGCTCGCGGCCGGCTGCGCGGCGATCGTCGCGCTCGCGTACATCGGGATCACGTTCATCACCACCGGCCAGCACGACCTCGCGCTGCTGTCGGCCTGCGTCGTCGGCGCCTGCGTCGGCTTTCTGTGGTTCAACGCGTTCCCGGCGACGATCTTCATGGGGGACACCGGATCGCTCGCGCTCGGCGGCGCGATCGCCGGCCTCGCGGTCATGACGAAGACCGAGATCCTGCTGATCCTGCTGGGCGGCATCTTCGTCGTCGAGGCGCTCAGCGTGATGATCCAGGTCTTCTCGTTTCAGGCGTTTCGCAAGCGACCCTTCCTGATGGCGCCGATCCACCACCACTTCGAGCTGCTCGGCTGGTCGGAGACGAAGATCATCCTGCGCTTCTGGATCATCGCCGCGATCTGCAGCGCGATCGGCTTCACGCTGTACCAAGCGTCGATTGCCTAGTGACCACCGAGCGACCGCCCCTCCCGCCCGGCCCGTGGCTCGTCGTCGGGCTGGCGCGGTCGGGCGTGGCGGCGGCGCGGGCGCTGCTCGAGCGCGGCGAGCGTGTCGTCGCGGTCGACGCCGGCTCGCCGCCGCTGCCCGAGGGCATCGAGGCGCACGGCGAGACCGACGGACTCGCCTTCCTCGCGCACGCGCGCGCGCTCGTCAAGTCGCCCGGCGTCCCGCGCGAGGCCGCGGTGATCGCCGCGGCGCGCGCGCGCGGGGTCCCGGTCCTCGGCGAGCTCGAGCTCGGCTGGCGCCTGCTGGCCAACGAGTTCGTCGCCGTGACCGGCACGAACGGCAAGACGACGACCGTCGAGCTGCTCGGCCACATCCACCGCGAGGCGGGGCTGCCGGTGACCGTCGCCGGCAACGTCGGGACGGCGCTGACGGCGTTCGCCGGGCGCCTGCAAGCCGACGCGACCGTCGTCTGCGAGGCGAGCTCGTTCCAGCTCGAGGACACGCTCGCGTTCGCGCCCGAGGGCGCGGTGCTGCTCAACGTCGGCGCCGACCACATCGACCGCCACGGCACGCCCGCGGACTATCTCGCCGCGAAGCTGCAGATCTTCGCGCGCCAGGGCAACGACGACGTCGCCGTCGCGCCCGCCGGGCTGGACGTCGAGGATCTCGGCGGCTGCGCGCGGCGCGTGCCGTTCGGCCCCGGCGGCGAGCTCGACGATCGCGCCGGGCATCTGTGGTGGGACGGCGAGCCGCTGCTCGGCCACGACGAGATCCGCCTGCGCGGCGCGCACAACCGCGCGAACGCCGCCGCCGCTGCGGCGATCGCGCTCGCACGCGGGATCGACCGCGACGCCGTGCGCGCCGGGCTGCGCACGTTCGCCGGCGTCGAGCACCGCCTCGAGGAGGTCGCGCGCCACGACGGCGTCGTCTTCGTCAACGACTCCAAGGCGACGAACGTCGCGTCGACGCTCGTCGCGCTCGCGAGCTTCGCGGGCATGCCGGTGCACCTGATCCTCGGCGGGCAGGGCAAGGGTCAGGACTTCAGCCCGCTGCGCGGCGCCGCGCGGCACACGTACCTGATCGGGGAGGACGCCGGGCGGCTCGGGCGCGAGGTCGGCGGCGAGCAGTGTGGCGATCTGCGGACGGCCGTCGCGCGGGCGCGCGCGGCGGCGCGAGCGGGCGACATCGTGCTGCTGTCACCAGCCTGCGCGAGCTGGGATCAGTTCGAGGACTTCGAGGCGCGCGGGCGCGCGTTCAAGGCGCTCGTCGCCCGGTGAAGACCACCGGCTACTTCAGCGCGTCCTCGGGCACGACGAAGTAGTACTTGCTGGGCGCCTTCGGGCGCATGTCGAAGCCCTGGCGAGCCCGGACGCCGAACGTCCGGTCCTGGGAGCCGCCGTGCTCGCGGACCCATTCGAGGACCTCGTCGATATCGCCGCCGGCTTCCTCGACCTTGTCCTGCATGATCGCCACGGTCCCCGACGGGTTGCCGAGAAAGAGCGCCGGCGTGATGTCGGCGAGCAGTTCTTTGATCGGATCCTTCTTCTTCTTGGCCACGGCGCGCGAGGATAGCGCCGTCAGCGCGCGACCGACACGGCGGCGCCCGTCGCGGCGGCGCGATAGAGCGCATCGATCGCGCGCGCCTGGCCGAGCGCATCGGCGCGCCCGAGCAGCGGCGCGCGCTCGCGACGGATCGCCGCGCCGATGTCCTCGAGCTCGAGCCGGTAGCTGTCGGCCGCCGAAAGCTCGACGATCTCGCGCTCGAAGCCACGCTCGAGCACGATCCGCGGATCGTGAGCGTGCCACGGGTCGGCGAGCAGGATGCGACCGTCCGCGCCGACGACCTCGAGCTCGCCGCGGCTGTAGACGTCAAGCCCGCAGTCGATCACCGCCAGCAGGCCGTCGGCGAAGCGCAGCAGGCCGCTGCAGCGCAGGTCGACGCCGCTCGGTCCCGTCACGACCTCCGCCGTCACGCTCAGCGGCTCGCCGCCGGCGACGAGCCGAGCGCCGCTCACGCAGTAACAGCCGACGTCCATCAGCGCCCCGCCGTCGAGCGCGGGATCGAGCCGCACGTCGACGTCGCTCGCGAGCACGAACGAGAAGCAGGCCCGCACGAGGCGCGGCGCGCCGATCGCGCCGCTTGCGAGCAGCTCGAGCAGGCGCGCGGTCTGCGGGCTCTGGCGCCACATGAACGCTTCGCTGAGCACGAGCCCGGCCTGCTCGGCGACGTCGAACGCGTGCGCGACCTGCTCGGGCCGGCGATCGAGCGGCTTCTCGCAGAGGACGTGCTTGCCGGCCTGCAGCGCCCGCACGGACCAGTCGACATGCATGCTGTTCGGCAGCGGGATGTAGACCGCCTCGACGTCGGGGTCGGCGAGCAGCGCCTCGTAGGAGCCGTGCGCGCGCGGGATGCCGTGCGCGTCGGCAAACGCCTGCGCGGACGCCTGCGTGCGGCTCGCCACGGCGACGATCTCGGCATCGTCGGTCTGCCGCGCGGCGGCGACCAGGCGCGCGCCGATGCGGGCGCGTCGACAGCACGCCCCACGCTACGGCCACGGTCGCCTCCTCATCCGTACGCGCGCCGGGCCAGCGCCCGGCTAGCGCCCGGCCCCGACTCGTTCGCGCTGCGCCTTGATCGTGGCGTCGATCACGACCGCGACGAGCAGCACGCCGCCGGTGATCATGAACTTCACCGACGACTCGAGCGCGAGCAGGTCCATGCCGTTGGAGATCGAGCCGATCACGAGCGCGCCGAGCAGCGCGTGCCAGATCGAGCCGCGGCCGCCGAACAGGCTCGTCCCGGCGATCACCGGGCCGGCGATCGCGAGCAGCAGCAGGTCGCTTCCGCCGGAGGCCTGGTTGACGGCCAGCAGCCGCGAGGCGGCGAGCATCCCGCCCGCGGCGGCAAGCGTCGAGGCGAGCATGAACACGATGATCCGCAGCCGGGTCGTGCGGATGCCGGCGCGCCGCGACGCCTCGGCGTTGCCGCCGACCGCGAAGACGTGGCGCCCGAACGCCGTCCGCGTCATGACGAACGCGAAGATCGCGCAGAGCCCGACGAGGATCAGCCCGGCGAGCGGGATGCCGCGGTCGGACGTCAGGACCATCACGCTGGCGATCGTGCCCGCCGCGACGAACGCCAGCCGGGTGAGGAACGCGGCGAGGCTCGGCGGAGGCAGCCCGGCGCGCGCACGTCGCACGCGCTCGAGGGAGCCCGACGCGGCGTACGCACCGACGACGACCACCACCATGACCCAGCCGAAGAGGTCGCCGTAGAACGTGTCGGTCAGGCCGGTGATCGTGGGGTCGCTGAGGTTGACCGTCCCGGTCGAGCCGAGCACGAGCAGGAGCGCGCCCTGCCACGCGAGCAGGCCGGCCAGCGTGACGACGAACGACGGGATCCCGAAGCGCGTGACGAAGAAGCCGTTGAGCAGCCCGATCGCCGCTCCGGTCGCGAGGCCCGCGCAGATCGCCGGGACCGGCGCCCAGCCGTGCTTGACGTTGAGCACGGCCATGACGGCGGCGGCGAGCCCGCTGACGGCGCCGACCGAGAGGTCGATCTCGCCGAGCAGCAGGATCAGCACGACGCCGATCGAGATCGTGCCGACGGCGGCGATCTGCAGCACGAGGTTCGTCAGGTTGAAGGACGTCAGGAAGCGGTCGTTCTGCGACTGGAAGACGATCCAGATCAGCGCCAGGACGAACGCGACGCGCAGCGAGCCGAGCTGCGCGAGGCGCAGCGCGAGCGTCGCGCGCGGCTTGTCGGGCGTCTCGGGGGCGGCCGGCGCGGCGGGTGCGGGGGGCGTCGCGGTCGTCATGGCGTCACCTCGTTGCCGTTCGCCGGGCCGGTCGCGCTGGCGCGAGCGCCCGTGATCGCGCCGACGACCTCGTCGGGCGACGACGCGCTCGTGCGGAACGTCGCCACGCGCCGCCCGAGCCGCAGGACGATGACGCGATCGGCGACGTCGAAGATGTCGGAGATGTTGTGGCTGATGTAGATCACGCCGAGCCCGCGCTCGCGCAGGCGCTTGACGAGCTGGAGGACCTGGTGGGTCTGCGCGACCCCGAGCGCCGCGGTCGGCTCGTCGAGGATCACGACCTTCGGCTCGCCGAGCAGCGAGCGGGCGATCGCGACGGACTGGCGCTGACCGCCGGACAGCGTGCCGACCTCGGCGCGCACGCTGCGCAACGTCGTCACCGACAGCGATGCGAGCAGCTCGAGCGCGCGCGCCTCCATCTCGACCTCGTTGAGCGTCTTCACCGCCGCCTGCGGGCCGTGCTCGATCGCCTCGCTGCCGAGGAAGAGGTTGGCGACGACGTCGAGGTTGTCGCACAGCGCCAGGTCTTGGTAAACGGTGGCGATTCCGAGCTCTGTTGCATCTAGCGGCGAGCGGATCGGCACCTCCTTGCCGGCGAACAGGTAGCGGCCCTCCTCGCCGGGCTGGATTCCGGCGATCGCCTTGATCAGCGTCGACTTGCCGGCGCCGTTGTCGCCGACGAGCGCCACGATCTCACCGGCGTCGACCTCGAAATCGACGCCGGTGAGTGCCTCCACGGCACCGAAGCGCTTGCTCACCCCCCTGGCTGCGAGCAGGGTGGGCGTGGGTGCCGCGGGTGCGGAGGCGGTCGTCATGGCGTGGCTGCTCCTACTGGATCCCGTGCTGCTTGCACGCGGCCGCGTACTTCGCGGTGCAGATCTCGCTCGCCTTCCAATAGCCGTCGGCGACGACCGTGTCCTTGACCGTCTCGGCGGTGACGGCCTTGACGGCGATCTTCAGCGTCGGAACCTTGATCGAGCCGTTGTCCTCGGTCGTGTTCGTGCCGGTGACCTCCTCGCCCTGCGCGAGCGCCACGGCCCACTCGGCCGCCGCCTTCGCCATCGGCACGACCGGCTTGTAGACGGTCATGTACTGCTCTCCGATCAACACGCGCTGGATGCCGGCGAGCTCGGCGTCCTGACCGGTCACCGGACGCGTCTTCGGGTCGATGCCGGCGCCCTTCATGGCCGCGATCGCGCCGCCGCCGGTGCCGTCGTTCGCCGCGTAGACGCCGACGAAGCCGTTCTTGCCGAGCGCCGCGATCGCCTGATCCATCTCCGTCTGCGCCTTCGCGGGCGTCCAGCCGGGGGTGTCGTACTCCTTGGCGATCTTGAAGCCGCTTGAGTCCAGCACGGAGTGCGCGCCCTGCTTGAATAGCTTCGCGTTGTTGTCGGCGGGGTCGCCGTTGATCATCACGAGCGAGCCCTTCTTGCCGTCCTTCTTGAGCTTGTCGACGAGCGCGGTCGCCTGCAGCCTGCCGACCGACGGGCTGTCGAACTCGACGTAGTAGTCGGGCTTGGAGTTGAGGATCAGCCGGTCGTAGCTGATCACCGGGACGTTCTTGGAGTTGGCCTGCTTGACGATCGCTGCCGCGGCGGCGCCGTCAACCGGATCGAGCACGAGCACGTCGACGCCCTGCGCCAGCGCGGCCTCGGCCTGCTGCTGCTGCTTCGTGGCGTCCTGCGTGGCGTTTGAGTACAGGACCTTGCAGTCGCTGCAGAGGCTCTTGACGTTCTTGATGAACAGCGGACGATCGGAGCTCTCGTAGCGCGCGGTCGTGTTCTCCGGCAGCAGCAGGGCGATCGTGCCGGCGCCGGCCGAGCCGCCGCCGCCACCGCTGGTGGTCGAGCCGTTGTCGTCGTCGCCGCAGCCCGCGGCGACGAGTGCCAGCGCTGCGGCGCCGGCCGCGATCGTGAGCGCCGTCGCACGACGGCGTGTACCACTGTGGACCTTCATCAATGTGCCTTTCCTCGTTTGTGTGGTCGTCTGACCGGGCCGGATGTCGCGGGTGCCGCGACGTCTGCTTGACGCGCCGCGAGCTCGAGCGCGCCGAGCACCTCGGCTCGTTCGCCCAGCACTCCGCGGGTGATGCGGACGTCCGCCGCCGCGGAGGGGATCGCGTAGCGGTGAACGGCTTCCTCGAGCGGGTCGAGCAGGACGTCGCCTGCGGCGCTGACCGCGCCGCCGACGATCACGAGCTCTGGATTGAAGGCGTTGACGATCGCCGCGATCGCGCGGCCCAGCACGCGGCCGGCGTCGGCGATCGCGCGGCGCGCGCCCGAGTCGCCCTCGGCGGACAGCGCCATGACCCCGTCGAGCGTGAGGTCGTCGCCGTGGCTTGAGCGCAGCAGGGCGGTGATCGCGCCGCCGCCGGCCATCATCTCGAGGCAGCCGCGGTTGCCGCAGCGGCAGATCGGGCCACCGTCGTCGACGAGCACGTGGCCGAGCTCGCCGGCCGTCCCGCTCGTGCCGCGGTACAGCTCGCCACCGAGGATCAGGCCGGCGCCGATTCCGCCCGAGACCATCAGGTAGACGGCGTCGCGGGCACCGACGCCGGCGCCGAGCGTCACTTCGGCGAGCGCGCCGAGGTTCGCGTCGTTGTCGAGGTGGACGTGCATGCCGAGCCGGGCGGCGAGCTCGTCGGCGGGCCGCACGCCGGCCCAGCCGGGCAGGATCTTGCCCGCGTGCACGCCGCCGGCCGCGACGTCGATCGGACCCGACAGGCCGACGCCCGCTCCGAGGATGCGATCGCCGTCGACGTCGGCTTCGGCGACGACGGCGTCGGCGAGCTCGATCGCGACGTCGAGCGCGCGCGAGGCCGACGTGTCGACGTCGTGCTCGAGCATGCGCTCGGCGAGGATCGTGCGCGACAGGTCGGCGATCGCGACGCGGACGTGGTCGTGGTCGAAGTCGATCCCGAGCACGAGACCGGCCGACCGGTCGAGCGTCAGTAGCGTCGGCGGGCGGCCCTTCTGGGGGACGCGCTGATCGGTCTCCTGCTCGATCACGAGGCCGCCGGCCTGCAGGTCGGCGACGAGCGTCGAGACGGTCGAGCGCGACAGGCCGGTGGTGCGGGCGAGCTCGGCGCGGCTCGCGCTGCCGTGGCGCCGCAGGGCATCGACGAGCGTGCGGCGGTTGCGCTCCCGGAGGGACTCGAGCGAGCCTGAGCCGATCGACGACATCGCCGTAATCCTCCCGAAACACGTCCGTGTTTGTCAAGACTCTGGCGATAATCGAAGCAATACGGGCCGAATATGTGCGAGCTGCGTTATCTAGCGGGGCGGTCGGTCGGGGGATCGTCCCCGAACTGCGCACGCTCGTCGTCGGCGTCTAGCAATGTCTAGCCCCCTGCTAGACACCGCTAGACACGCGCGGAAAGAGACACAGCAGCGCGACGCGCATCGGAAGCCTGGACGCGGCGCTCGTGCGCGCCCTGGGTAACGGCATCATTGAGGAAGGAGCCAAGGCGTCCTGGCGTGCCATCTGCGTGGCCTTTGCCGAGCGAGCGAGCGAGCGTGGCAGCTAACGGTCGTATATAGGCCGTTAGCTGCCATTCGTCCTGCCCGACCCCCGCCCGCGCCGATCCTGGCTTCCCTCAAAGATGCCGTTCTCAAGCGCCTCGGGCCCGGCGAGCCAGCCGAGCGATGCGGGACGCGCCGCGCCGCGCGAGGAATCGGGGAGCGCGCGTCGAAGGTCACCTGGATGGCCTCTGCCGCCCGGCCGATCCGTGCCGCCGCCCTGCCCAGATCACGCCGCGCGCCGAGGCCCGTCGAGTACAACATCCTCTTCACGGCAACGCTCTGCCTGCTGGCGGCGGGCGCGGTGATGGTCTACAGCGCGTCGTCGGCGCGGACCCTGCTCGAGGGCCAGGGCGACGGCACGATGTATCTCGTCAAGTACCTCGGCTGGGGAACGCTGGGCCTCGTCGTCTTGCAGATCCTCGCTCGCGGCGGGCTCGATCTCGTCAAGCGCTTCACCCCGATCCTGCTGGCGGTGTCGTTCGTTCTGCTCGTCGCGGTCAAGATCCCCGGCATCGGCGTCGAGATCAACGGCGCGCGGCGCTGGATCGCCGCCGGGCCGCTGCAGTTCCAGCCCTCGGAGCTGATGAAGCTCGCGCTCGTGCTCTACGCGGCGACGCTGCTCGCGACGACGCCCTCGAACCTCAGGAACCTACGCGGCGTCAGCGGCCCGCTGCTGCTCGTCGCGGGCGCCGCGATGGTGTTGATCGCCTCGCAGCCGGACCTCGGCACGGCGCTCGTGATCGCGTTCACGGTCGGCGCGTTGCTGCTCGTCGCCGGCGTGCCGCTGAGCCTGATCGGCAAGATCGCCGGCGTCGCGGCGGTCGTGGTCCTCGTGTTCATCCTCGTCGAGCCGTATCGTGCCGCGCGGCTGACGGGCTTCCTCAACCCCTGGGAGCACGCGCAGTCGCCGATCGGATTTCAGTCCGTCCAGGGACAGATCGCCGTCGGATCGGGCGGCGTCTTCGGCCTCGGGATCGGGCAATCGGTGCAGAAGGTCTTCTACCTGCCCGAGGCGCACACGGACTTCATCCTCGCGATCATCGGCGAGGAGCTCGGGATCGTCGGCATCTGCGGGCTGCTGTTCCTCTACGGGCTGATCGGCTACGCGGGGCTGCGGACCGCGAAGGCGGCGGCGACGCGCTACGCCCAGCTCCTTGCCGCCGGCCTGACCGCGCTGATCCTCTGCCAGGCGCTGCTGAACGTCTTCGCCGTCCTCGGGATGGCGCCGATCACCGGCGTGCCGCTGCCGTTCATCTCGTCGGGCTCGAGCTCGCTGCTCGTCATGCTCGCGACGATGGGGCTGTTGTTGAACGTCGCGGCGCGCAGCGAGAGCCACCTCGCCGCGCTGCCTCACCCAGCCGAGAATCGGGGCGATGCGCGAGGATCAGGACGTGAGAGTGGTCATCGCGGCGGGCGGGACAGCCGGACACGTCGTGCCGGCGCTGGCGGTCGCCGATCGGCTGACGGCCGCGGGCGCTGAGGTCGTCTTCGTCGGCGGGCAACGCGCCGAAGCCGAGCTCGTGCCCGCCGCCGGCTACGAGCTGCGCCAGATCCGCGTCGAGGGGCTGAGCCGTACGAACCCGCTGCGCGCCGCGCGCGCGCTGCTGCGCGCGGGCATGGCCGCCGGGGCCGCCCACCGGATGCTGCGCCAGCTACGCCCCGACGCGGTGCTCGGCGGCGGCGGCTACGTCGCCGGGCCGGTCGGCCTGGCGGCGCTCGCGCAGCGGATTCCGCTCGTGCTGACCGAGGCCGACAGCCATCTCGGGATCACGAACCGCCTGCTCGCCGCGCGCGCGCGCCGGGTCTGCCTGGCGTTTCCGATCGCCGGCCGCAGCGGCCCGCGCTACCTCGTGACGGGGCGGCCCGTGCCGCCGCCGGCGACGGACGTGGCCGCGGCGCGCGCCCGCTTTCGCCTCGCGCCCGGCGAGCTGTGCGTGCTCGTATTCGGCGGCTCGCTCGGCGCGCGGACGATCAACGAGGCCGCCGTCGAGGCGTTCGACGCGGCGCCGTTTCGCGTGATCCACGCCGCCGGCACGCGCGACCATGCCGCGCTCGTGTCGCGCGTCGACGCCGAGCGCTACGACCTGCGCCCGTACATCGACGACTTCGCCGACGCGCTCGCCGCGTGCGATCTCTGTGTCGCGCGAGCCGGGGGCTCGATCTTCGAGATCGCCGCCGCGGGCAAGCCGGCGATCCTCGTCCCCTATCCGCATGCCAGCGCCGACCACCAGACGACGAACGCACGCTGGATGGAGCAGGCCGGCGCGGCGATCGTCGTGCCCGACGAGGAGCTGACCGGCGCGCGCCTCGGAGCCGTCGTCGGGGCCCTGCTGATCGATCATTCGCGGCTGGAGGCGATGGCCAGCGCGTCCTCCGCGCTGGCCCGCCCGGACGCGGCACGCGCCGTCGCCGACGAGCTGCTTGCGGCGGCCGCGGGCGCGGGCGCGAGGCCGCGATGAACGACTGGGCTGGCCGGCGGCTGCACTTCGTCGGCGCCGGCGGCGCGGGGATGAGCGGGCTGGCGCTGATCGCCGACGCGCTCGGTGCCGCCGTCACCGGCTCTGACCGGGCGAACTCGCCCTACCTCGAGCGCGTCCGCGCGGCAGGGATCGCGGTCGTCGTCGGCCACGACGCCGCCAACGTGCCCGCCGGCGACGACGTCGAGCTCGTCGTTTCGACGGCGATCGGCGATCAGAACCCGGAGCGCGTCGCGGCGCGCGAGCGCGGGCTGCGCGAGATCCATCGCGGCGCGCTGCTCGGCGAGCTGAGCCGCCTGCGGCGCACGATCGCGATCGCCGGCACGCACGGCAAGACGACGACCGCGTCGATGGCGGCGCACGCGCTACTGTCGCTGGGCTGGGGTCCGACGTTCGTGATCGGCGGCGAGCTGCGCCCGCCGGGCGCGGGCGGGCGGCCGGGCGTGAGCACGAACGCGTCGTTCGGCACGGGCGAGTGGCTCGTCGTCGAGGCCGACGAGTCCGATCGATCGTTTCTCGAGCTCTCGCCGGAGGTCGCGGTCGTCACGAACATCGAGCTCGACCACCACACGACGTACGCCTCGCAGCTCGAGCTCGAGCAGGCGTTCGCGGCGTTCCTGCGCAGGGGCTTGCGCAACGTCGTCGCCGACACGGCGCAGGCGGAGGCGTTCCTCGATCGTGCCGGGATCGTCGAGGCGGCGTTCTACGGCGCCTCCGAGATCGAGCTCACCGCGGGCGGCTCGCGATTCATCTGGGCCGGGCAGGCGGTCGCGCTGTCGGTGCCGGGGGCGCACAACGTCGCCAACGCGGCCGCGGCGCTGACGGCGTGTGTGATCGCCGGGGCCAAGCCGCAGCAGCTGGCCGCCACGCTGGCCGACTTCGGCGGCGCCGGGCGGCGCTTCGAGCGCCTCGGGGAGACGGCGGCGGGCGCGCTCGTCGTCGACGACTACGCGCACCATCCGACGGAGCTGCGCGCGACGATCGCGGCGGCCCGCACGCTCGCGCCGCGCCGCGTCGTCGCCGTCTTCCAACCGCACCTGTTCTCCCGCACGCAGCTGCTCGCGCGCGAGTTCGGCGACGCGCTCGCTCGCGCCGACGTCGCCTGCGTGCTCGAGATCTACCCGGCACGCGAACTGGCCGAGGACTTCCCGGGGGTGACCGGGCGACTCGTCGCCGAGGCCGCCGCGGACGCCGCCTGCGGGCGCCCGGTCGCGTGGGCGCCGGACTTCGACGCCGCCGAGCGATTGCTGCAGGCCACCCTGCGGCGCGGCGACCTGTGCCTCCTGCTCGGCGCGGGCGACGTCGACGCGCTCGGGCGCCGGCTCGTCGTCTGAGCTCGAGCGCTCCCGTCACCACTCGTGGCCGACGAAGACCGGCTCGGGCACGAGCGCGACGCCGAACGTCTCGCGCACGCCGCCGGCGATCTCGCGGGCGAGCGCGACGAGTTCGGTCGTCGTCCCGCCGCCGCGGTTTGTGAGCGCCAGCGGGTGCTTGGAGGAGATCGCGATCCCGTCGGGGTTCCCATACCCGCGCTGAAAACCAGCGCGCTCGATCAGCCACGCCGCCGACGTCTTCACCGCGCGCGGCTCGACCGGCCACGCCGGCGGCCGCACGTCGCCGCCGAGGCGCTCGGCGGCGCGCTCGGCGAGCGCGTCGAAGTCGCGCGCGCGCAGGATCGGGTTCGTGAAGAACGAGCCGACGCTCGCCGTGTCCGGGTCGTCCGGGTCGAGCACCATGCCCTTGCCGCGGCGCAGCGCGAGCACGGCGTCGCGCACGTCCTCCACCGGCGCGCGGGCACCAAGCTCGATGCCCAGCCGCGCGGCGAGCTCGGCGTAGCGGATCGGCTCAGATGCTCCGGTCGGCTCGAGCGCCAGGCTCACGCCGAGCACGAGCCAACGGCCCGCGTCGCGCTTGAACACGCTCGACCGGTAGTCGAACAGGCACTCCTCGCTGTCCAGGACGTGCAGCTCGCCGGTCGAGCGATCCAGCGCGCGGACGGCGATCAGGACGTCGGCGACCTCCTGGCCGTAGGCGCCGACGTTCTGGATCGGCGTTGCGCCGACGCTGCCGGGGATGCCCGCCAGCGCTTCGACCCCCGCGAGGCCGTCGGCGACGCAGGCAGCGACGAGGTCGTCCCAGCGCTCGCCCGCGGCGACGTCGAGACGGACGCGCCCGTCGGCCATCGTCAGCGCGGCCACTCCGCGCGTGGCGACGCGCACGACGATGCCGTCGAAGCCCGCGTCGGCGGCGACGACGTTGCTGCCGCCCGCGAGCAGCAACAGCGGCTCGCCGGCTGCGTCCGCGCCGCGGACCGCCTCGAGCAGCGCGTCCTCGCTGGCGGCGGTCGTCATGCGCGCCGCCGGCCCGCCGAGTCCCAGCGTCGTCAGCTCGGACAGCGGTGGCGCGGACATGGGCGAGGACGCTAGTCGGTCGAGGCAGGGTCCCGCCCGGCCAGCGCGAAGTCCGCAGTGATGGGTTCGCTTCGTCGCCGCGCCGCGCGCGTGGTCCTCGCCGTCGCCGTGCTGCTCGCGGTGCTCGGCCCGCTCGCGCTGTGGCTGCGCGACAGCTCGCTCGTCCGCGTCGAGCAGGTGACGGTGACCGGCCTGGACGGTCGCAAGAGCGCGGCGATCCGCAGGGCGCTCGTCGACGCGGCAACGGGGATGACGACGCTGCATGTGCGCGAGGACGCGCTGCGCAGCGCGGTCTCCTCGTACCCGATCGTGCGCAGCCTGCGGACCGAGACGGACGTTCCGCACGGCCTGCGCGTGATCGTCGAGGCCTACGACCCGATCGCCGCGCTGCGCTCGGCCGGCGGCACGCTGACGCCGGTCGCCGCCGACGGGACGCTGCTGCGCGGCAGCTCGACGCGCGGCCTGCCGGTCGTCGGGATCCGCTCGACGCCGCCCGGCGGCCACCTCGCCGAGGGCACCGGACTGAAGGCGGTGCGGCTGCTCGCTGCCGCGCCGCGCGCGCTGCGCTCGCGCGTCGCGCGCGTGTACAACGGTCCGCGCGGGCTGGCCGCGACGATGCACAGCGGGCCGAAGCTCTACTTCGGCGGCAGCGGCGAGCTGGAGGCGAAATGGGGCGCTGCGGCGGCCGTTCTCGGGAGCTCGACATCGCGCGGCGCCGCCTACCTCGACCTGCGGATCCCGGGCCGCCCGGTGGCCGGCGGGCTACAGCCACGAGCGGCAGACCCTCAGGCTCCACTTTAGGTTGATAGCAGCAAAAACACGATTCTCCTGCTCAGGTTGAGAGTCGGTTGTTTTGCAACTGTTCTTGCGTGGATAGACTTCGCGTTGACATGTGTTCCGGCCCGTGCGTACTGTGGTTTCCCCGGAACCGGGTTGAGGGCGCCAAAATCCCTCAACAATTACTCAAGGGTCGGACGTCTCCTCATGGAATCCAGCAGTAGCTATCTCGCGGTCATCAAGGTCGTCGGCGTCGGCGGCGGCGGTACGAACGCGGTCAATCGCATGGTGGACGCCGGTCTGCGCGGCGTGGAGTTCATCTCCGCGAACACCGATGCACAGGCGCTGCAGATGACCGATGCGGACATCAAGCTGAACATCGGCCATGACCTGACAAAGGGCCTCGGCGCCGGCGCGAACCCCGAGATCGGCTTCGGCGCGGCGGCGGAGTCGCGCGACGACATCAAGGAGGCGCTGAAGGGCGCCGACATGGTCTTCGTCACGGCGGGCGAGGGCGGCGGCACCGGCACGGGCGCCGCGCCGGTCATCGCCGAGATCGCCAAGAACGAGATCGGCGCGCTCACCGTCGGCGTCGTCACGAAGCCGTTCGAGTTCGAGGGCAGCCAGCGCACGCGGCAGGCCGAGGACGGCATCGAGCGCCTGCGCGAGGTCGTCGACACCCTGATCGTCATCCCCAACGAGAAGCTGCTGTCGATCGTCGAGCGCCGCACGACGATGCTCGACGCCTTCCGCGAGGCCGACAACGTCCTGCGCCAGGGCGTCCAGGGCATCACCGACCTGATCACGATCCCCGGCCTGATCAACCTCGACTTCGCCGACGTGCGCACGATCATGCAGGACGCCGGCTCGGCGCTGATGGGGATCGGCACCTCCAACGGCGAGAACCGCGCCGCCGAGGCCGCGCGGATCGCGATCTCGAGCCCGCTGATCGAAGAGGACGTCGAGGGCGCGACGGGCATCCTGCTGAACATGACCGGCGGTCGCGACCTCGGCCTGTTCGAGGTCAACGAAGCGGCCGAGATCGTCCGCGAGGCGGCGGCCCCGAACGCGAACATCATCTTCGGCGCCGTGATCGACGAAGCGCAGGGCGACGAGGTCCGCGTGACCGTCATCGCGACCGGCTTCGACCACGGCCGCGCTCGCCCGCGCGCAGCGCGCGAGGAGACGCGTCAGAGCGTGCGTCGCCTCGACCGCAACCCGCGCATCGACGACCGCCAGCGCTCGTCGCTCGAGATCCCGGACGACGAGATCGAGATCCCGCCGTTCCTCAGGTGACGAACCGGATCGTCAACGGATAGCGGTACTGCTCGCCCTGCCCGGCCTTCGCGGCGGCGATGCAGACCATCACGATCCAGAGCAGCCCGAGGACGACGTAGACCGGCAGCATCAGCACGACGACGTTGACGGCCAGCACGTCGGTCAGCGTCGCCGCGGCGATCACGACGCCGTAGAGCATGATCGAGAGGTTGAAGTTCAGCGCCTCAGCCGCGTGCCCGCGGACGAACGGATCGTCCTTCTTCGTGAGGTAGACGACGAGCGGGCCGACGAAGGGAAGTCCGATGAAGAGGCTCAGCAGGGCGGACAGGTGCGCCGCGAGCGCGTACGTGTCGCGGTCGTCGCGGGCGTTCTGCGGGCCGGCGGGGGGGACCGCCGAGGAGACGGCTTCGGTCCAGCGCGAGCCGTCCCAGTAGCGCATGCTGCCGCTGCCCTCGGGGTCCGGGTACCAACCTGCGGCCGCCGCGGGCGGCGGACGATTCGTGCCGGGGGATGACATCAAAGAACTGTAAGCGGCAGCCCGCCGGGCGACGCCCAAGCTCTGCCGATCCGCTCCGCTAGCCTCGTGCGTGTGACGACGCCGACGCTGAAGCGCACGCCGCTCTTCGACGCCCACGTTGCCGCGAACGCGAAGCTCGTGTCGTTCGGCGGCTGGGAGATGCCGGTCCAATATCCGGACGGCGTGCGTGCCGAGCACGAGGCCGTGCGCAACGCCGCCGGCGTGTTCGACGTCTCGCACATGGGCGAGGTCGAGTTCTCCGGACCCGGCGCCGAGGACTACTTGCAGCACCTGTACTCCAACGACGTCACGCGCATGTCGCTCGGCGGCGCGCAGTACTCGATGCTCTGTGGCGAGGACGGCGGCGTGCTCGACGACCTCTTCACGTACCGGCTCGGTCCCGATCGCTACCTGACCGTGACGAACGCGTCCAACCACCGATCCGACATGGAGTGGATGCGCAGCAACGCCGTCGACTTCGACGTCGAGATCTCCGACGTCGCCGGCGAGTACGCGATGCTCGCCGTCCAGGGCCCGATCGCGCGCGAGCTCGTGCAGGCGATCGCCGACAGCCCGCTGCCCGTCCGCATGACCGCCTCGCCGCGCGTCATCTTCGGCCGCGAGGCGCTCGTCTGTGGGACCGGCTACACGGGCGAGGACGGCGTCGAGCTGCTCGTCGGGCCCGACGACGCGCGGCCGATCTGGGACGAGCTGCTGCGCCGCGGGGCGATCCCGTGCGGCCTCGCCGCGCGCGACACGCTGCGGCTCGAGGTCTGTTATCCGCTTTACGGCAACGACCTCTCGCGCGAGCGCAACCCGATCGAAGCCGGCCTCGGCTGGGCCTGCAAGGAGGAGACGGGCTTCATCGGCTCGCAGGCCGTGCGCAGCGCCCGCGACGAGGGCACCGCGCAGCGGCTCGTCGCCTTCACGCTCGCCGCGGGCATCGCGCGCCAGGGCAACCCGGTCGTCGGCGGCGGGGAGGTCACGAGCGGCACGATGTCGCCGAGCCTCGGCGTCGGAATCGGCATGGCGTACATCGCGAGCGAGCGCGCCGCGGTCGGCGAGACATTCGAGATCGACGTACGCGGCAAGCTTCGCGAAGCCGTTGTCGCATCCCGGCCCCTCTACACCAAGGAGACCGATGGCTGAAGCCAGCTATCCCGAGGATCTGCTGTACCACGCCGAGCACGACTGGGCGCGCGTCGAGGAGGGCGTTGCGACGTTCGGCGTCACGTGGTTCGCGCAGGACGCGCTCGGCGAGGTCGTGTTCTTCGACCCGCCCGAGGTCGGATCGGCGGTGACGGCGAACGAGTTCTACGCCGAGGTCGAGTCCGTCAAGGCGGTCTCCGACGTCATCGCGCCGCTGTCGGGCGAGATCATCGAGGTCAACAGCGCGCTCGCCGACACGCCCGAGGCGATCAACGACGATCCCTACGGCGCCGGCTGGATGGTGCGCGTCAAGCTCGCCGACCCCGCCGAAGCGGACGCGCTGATGGACCGCGACGCGTACGTCGGCTCGCTGTAGTGAGGGGCGTGCGCTGATGGCCGGCTACACGTCCGTCACCGCCGAGGACCTCGAGCTCATGCTCGATGCGATCGGCGTCGCGTCGATCGAGGAGCTGTTCGACGGGATTCCGGCCGGCGTGCGGCTGGGGCGGCCGATCGACCTACCGCCGGGCGAGCCCGAACAGGCGGTCTACGCCGAGCTGCGCCGGCTCGCCGATCGCAACGTGTCGGCGGAGGACGAGATCACGTTCCTCGGCGCCGGGATGTACGACCATTACGTGCCGGCGATCATCGACATGCTGATGTCGCGCTCGGAGTTCCTGACGCCGTACACGCCCTACCAGCCGGAGATCAGCCAGGGCGGGCTGCAGGTGATGTTCGAGTACCAGACGGCGATCTCGGAGCTGACCGGGCTGCCGGTCTCCAACGCCTCCGTCTACGAGGGCCCGAGCGCCGTCGGCGCGGCCGCGTACCTCGCGAAGCTCGCCAACAAGCGCCCGCGCCTGCTCGTCAGCCGCGGCGTCCATCCGCACAGCCGCGCGACGCTCGAGACGCTCGCCGTCGGCTACGGCACGAGCGTCGAGGAGATCGCGCTCGACGGTGGCGCGAGCGATCTCGACGCGCTGCGCGACGCGCTTGCCGACGACGTCGGCGCCGTCGTCCTGCAGCAGCCGAACTTCCTCGGCGCCGTCGAGGACGTCGCCGCGATCGCCGACGCCGCCCACGAGCACGGCGCGCTCGTCGTCTGCGCGGCCGACCCGCTGACGCTCGGCGTGCTCGAGGCACCCGGCAAGCAGGGCGTCGACGTCTGCGTCGGCGAGGGCCAGTCGCTCGGCAACCGGCTCGACTTCGGCGGACCGTCGTTCGGGTTCTTCGCCGCGACCGAGAAGCACCTGCGCTCGATGCCCGGCCGGATCGCCGGCGAGACGACCGACGTCGACGGCCGCCGCGGCTTCGTGCTGACGCTGCAGACGCGCGAGCAGCACATCCGCCGCGAGAAGGCGACGTCGAACATCTGCACGTCGCAGGCGCTCAACGCGCTCGGCGGCGTCGTCTACCTCAGCTGGCTCGGTCGCCGCGGGATCGTCGAGCTCGGCGAGCTCATGCTGCAGCGCACGCATTACGCGCGCGAGACGCTGGCGGCGCTCGACGGCGTCGAGAAGCTGCACGACCGGCCGGTCGTGCGCGAGTTCGCGCTGCGGCTCGACGCGCCGGTCGACGCCGTTTTGGAGCGCTGCGCCGCGGCCGGGGTCAACGCCGGCTACGCGCTCGGGCGCTCCTATGACGAGTACGGCGACGGCCTGCTCGTCGCGATCACCGAGCAGCGCTCGCGGGCCGACATCGAGCGCCTCGCCGAGGTGCTCGGCGCGGCCGTCGCGGCCGAGCGGGCCGGCGCGGAGGTGACCGCATGAGCGAGACGACGACTTCGCAGACCGCACAGCAGCGCGAGCGCGCGACGACGATCTTCGAGAAGGGCGCGCCTGGGCGGCACGCGTTCAGCGCGCCGGTGCTCGACGTCCCGCAGGTCGACGGGCTGATCCCCGACGCGCTGCGGCGCGCCGAGGGGCCGCGCCTGCCCGAGGTGTCAGAGCCCGAGATCGTGCGCCACTACGTCAACCTCTCGAAACGCAACTTCGATCTCGACTCGGGCTTCTATCCGCTCGGCTCGTGCACGATGAAGCACAACCCGCGCCTGCACGAGCGCGTCGCTGGGCTGCCCGGCCACGCGCGGCTGCACCCGCTGCAGGACCCGCGCCGCGCGCAGGGCGCGCTGGAGCTGATGTTCAACCTGCAGGAGGCGCTCGCGGAGATCGCCGGCCTGCCGCATGTCTCGCTGCAGCCGTCGGCCGGCTCGCACGGCGAGCTCGCCGGCGTGCTGCTGACGCGCGCCTACCACGCCGACCACGGCGAGCAGCGCACGAAGGTGCTCACGCCCGACTCGGCGCACGGCACGAACCCGGCGACCGTGACGATGGCCGGCTACGAGGTCGTCAAGGTCGCGCTCGACGCCGCCGGCGGCGTCGATCTCGACGACCTGCGGTCGAAGACCGACGACAGCGTCGCGTGCCTGATGCTGACGAACCCGAGCACGCTCGGGATCTTCGATCCGAACATCGAGGAGATGGCCTCGATCGTCCACGGCGTCGGCGCGACGCTCTACTACGACGGCGCGAACCTCAACGCGATCATGGGCTACTCGCGGCCCGGCGACATGGGCTTCGACATCGTCCACTTCAACCTCCACAAGACGTTCACCCAGCCGCATGGCGGCGGCGGTCCGGGCGCCGGCCCGATCGCCGTCTCCGACCGGATCGAGCCGTTCCTGCCGCGCCCGCAGGTCGTCCGCCGCGACGCCGCGAACGGTGGTCCGCCGACGTTCGACCTCGACGACGAGCGGGGTGGGCGGGATTCGAAGTCGATCGGCAAACTGCGCGGTTTCCAGGGCAATTACGGGGTCTTCGTGCGCACGTACGCCTACATCCGCTCGCTCGGCGCGGAGGGCCTGAAGGACGTCAGCGAGGTCGCGGTGCTGAACGCCAACTACCTGCTCGCGCGGCTGCGCGCCGAGGTCGGCGACCAGCTTCCGCTCGCCTTCGGCGAGCGCTGCATGCACGAGTTCGTGCTCAGCGGCGGCCCGCTGAAGAAGGAGCTGGGGATCCGCACGCTCGACCTCGCCAAGCGGCTGCTGGACCACGGCATGCACCCTCCGACCGTGTACTTCCCGCTCGTCGTCGAGGAGGCGCTGCTCGTCGAGCCGACCGAGACCGAGACGCGCGAGACGCTCGACGCGTTCGTCGACGCGATCGTGGCGATCATCGCCGAGGCCAAGGACGACCCCGAGATCGCCCGCAACGCGCCCTACGGGACGCCGGTGCGGCGGCTCGACGAGGCCGGCGCCGCGAAGCGCCCGCGCGTGCGCCAGCAGCTCTAGGAGTAGCTGTCGTGCCGTGTCTGCGCTGATTTGTCGCAGACGCGTGCTCTTCCGTCACCGCGGGCGTGGCACGGTTGGGGGATGCCGCACGTTATCCCCGGATATAGGGAAGAACGTGCGTCGGCGCGGGGCGGCGGCGGGGTCGGCGCGCGGGTCGCGAACGTTGCGAACCGTCAGGGCGGCGCGATCGCTTGCGCGCAGCTGCATACGATCGGCGTCGACGACCGTCGCATCCACCGGCTCGTCGGGCACGGTTGGCTCGTGCGGGTGCACCGCGGCGTCTACCGCGTCGGCGCGCTGACGCCGGACGGGCTGCTGTGGGCGGCGGTCCTCGCGCTGGGCCCACACGCGGCGGTGAGTCATCTGAGCGCAGCGAGCGTGCACGGATTGACCCGCGGCCCGCGGGCTGCGCCGGTCGACGTCAGCGCTCCGACCCGCAAACGCGCGCGCCGCGGCATTCGGCCGCACGAAACGTTGCTGGGCAGGCGCGACGTGACGACCCGCAGAGGACTCCCGGTCACCACCATCGCCCGCACGCTGCTCGACATGCAGCGGAGCTGTCCCAGCCCGCCCTCCAGGCGGCGGTCGATGAGGCGCGCGTGCTGCGCGCGCTGCACATGCCCTCGATCGAGGCGGCGATCGCCCGCGCGTCCGGGCACCGCGGGCGCGGGGCATTGCGGCGCGCGGTTGCTCGCCACGATCGCGGTCGCGGGCAGCCGATCGGCGAGTTCGAGCGCCGCGCGATCGCGTTCCTGCGCGACTACGGCTTCCCTGCGTACGTTCGCAATCACGTCGTCGAGGCCGGCGGTGAGCCGTTCATGATCGACGTCCTCTGGCTGCAGCAGCGCGTCGCGCTCGAGTTCGACAGCCGCGCGTATCACGACAACGATCCCGCGTTCGCGACCGACCGCCGGCGCGGCAGGCGCCTGGCGGCGATCGGGATCCAGCTCGTGCGCGCCACCTGGAAGGACCTCGATGACCGTCCCGCCGAGCTGGCGGCGGACCTCTGGTCGCTGCTGCGGGCCGCCGCGCGAAGCTAACAACCGCGTCAGCCCGAGCCGGCTGCCCGCGCCAGCTCGCGCTCGCGCTGCTCGAGCAGCCGCAACCAGACCTCGCTGCGCGTCGGGAACGCCGGGACGGCATCCCACAGCGCCGCGATCGGCGTCTCGCCAACGATCGCGATCGTCGCGGCGTGCAGCCAGTCGGCGACGTCGGTCCCGCTGAACGTCGCGCCGACGATCACGCCGCGCGTCTCGTCGACGACGATCCGTGAGGTGCCCGGGGTGCCGCGGCCGTGGAAGCTCGCGCCGGCCGTCGAGGAGGTCGGGACGTCGTAGGAGCGCGCGGGGAGGCCGTGCTCGGTCGCGAGCGCCAGCGTCATGCCGACCGCCGCGACCTGCGGCTCGGTGAACACGACGCGCGGCGCGCCGGCGTTGTCGCGCGTGACGCGGGCATCGCCGCCGTCGAGGATCTCCGACAGCACGTGCGCCTGGTACTTGCCCATGTGCGTCAGCAGCGCGCGCCCGTTGGCGTCGCCGATCGCGTACAGCCACGGCATCCCCGGGGCCTGCAGGCGATCGTCGACCGCGATCGGCTCGCCGGGCTCGAGGCCGACGCTCTCGAGGCCGAGATCCTGCGTCCGCGGCCGGCGACCTGCCGCGACGAGGAGCTCGTCGCCCGCAACGGTGGCGCCGTCGCTGAGCGCGACGCTGACGACCCCGGCCTCACGCGCGACGCGCTCGGCGCGGACGCCGAGCCGGACGTCGACGCCGAGCTCGACGAGCGCATCGCGCAGCTCGGCGGCGGCGAACGGCTCCTCGCGGGAGAGCAGGCGCTGCTCGCCCTCGAGGATCGTCACCGTGCAGCCCAGCGTGGCGTACGCGTACGCCATCTCGACGCCGACGACGCCGCCGCCGAGGACGATCAGCCGCTCCGGGATGCGCTTGGACGTCGTCGCCTCGCGGTTCGTCCACGGCTTCGCCTCCGCGAGGCCGGGGATCGGCGGCATCGCCGGGCCGCTGCCGACCGCGACGACGACGGCGTTGCGCGCCTGCAGCAGCGTGTCGCCGACGCGCACGCGGCGTTCGCCGTCCAGCCGGCCATGCCCGCGCACGAGCTCGACGCCGCGCTCGGCGAGCCACGGCTCCTGCCCGGAGTCGTCGAGCTCGTGGATGACCTCGTCGCGTCTGCGCAGCACGGCGGCCACGTCGAGCTCGCCGCTGACGGCCTCTGCGGCGCCCGGCACGCGGCGCGCCTCGGCCAGCGCCTGGGCGGGACGCAGCAGCGCCTTGGACGGCATGCAGGCGTAGAACGAGCACTCGCCGCCGACGAGCTCGGCCTCGACGAGCGCCACGGCGTGGCCCTTCTCGCCGAGGCGGCCGGCAAGCACCTCGCCGGCCGGACCGGCTCCGATCACGATCACGTCGTACGTCGGCGGGGTCATCGCGTCGCTCATCATCCTGGTGCGGGTACCCTCACGCGCCGTGGCGCCAGTCATCTTCAGCGGGATCCAGCCGACCGGCCGCAAGCACCTCGGCAACTACATCGGCGCGATCACGCAATACGTCGCCGGCCAGGAACGCGGCGATCCGGCGATCTACTGCATCGTCGACCTGCACGCGACGACGATGCCCTACGAGCCCGCCGAGTTGCGCGCCCGCCTCCACGACACGACGGCGATCCTGATCGCCGCCGGCCTCGATCCCGAGCGCTGCATCCTGTTTCGCCAGGGCGACGTCGTCGAGCATGCCGAGCTGTGCTGGCTGCTGACGTCGGTGACGGCGCTCGGCGAGCTCAACCGGATGCATCAGTTCCGCGACAAGTCCGCCGCGCAGCGGGAGCTCGTCTCCGCCGGGCTGCTGCTCTATCCGGTCCTGCAGGCGGCCGACGTGCTCGCCTACCGCGCCCACGAGGTGCCCGTCGGGGAGGACCAGCGCGAGCACCTCGAGCTGATGCGCAACGTCGCCGAGCGCTTCAACGCGCGCTTCGGCGAGGGCACGCTCGTCGTCCCCGAACACAGGATCCCGACGGTCGGCGCGCGGGTGCGCGACCTGCAGGACCCCGACCGCAAGATGTCGACGACCGGCGGCAGCGATCAGGGGACCGTCTACCTGCTCGACGAGCCCGACGCCATCCGGCGCAAGTTCAAGCGCGCGGTAACGGACTCCGACGACCCCCCGGTGCTGCGCCGCGGCGACGACAAGCCGGGCGTGACGAACCTGATCGAGATCCTCGCGGCGCTGCGCGGGGCGACGCCCGAGTCCGTCGAGCAGGAGCTGGCCGGCGCCCGCGGCTACGGCGACCTGAAGGCCGCGGTCGGCGACGCGGTCGTCGCCGAGCTCGCGCCGCTGCAGGAGCGATACCGCGCGATTCGCGCCGACGAGGCCGCGCTCGAGGCGCTGCTCGCGGCCGGCGCAGACAAGGCCCGGGCGATCGCGACCGACACGCTCGCGGACGTCAGATCGGCGATGGGCGTTGGTCCGCCAAAAAATTGACCACGGCTTGCACGCAGCCGCTACAGTCCGCGCCATGAAAAACGAACGCGGCAGTTTCGAAGCCTTTGACATCCTTCTCGTGCTCCTGATGCTGTTCGCGCTCTTCGGGATCTCGCTGCTCATAGCCGCCTCTTAGGGCGGGCTTTCGCAGCAGACTCGTCCCCTGACAGCGCTAGCCTGCGCTCGATGAGCGCCGTGGCTCTCGAGCTCGATCTCGACGTCTTCTCGGGCCCCTTCGACCTCCTCCTCACGCTCGTCCTGCGCGAGGAGATCGACCTGCTCGAGGTCCAGCTCGCCGATGTCGTGATCGCCTATCTCGACCATCTCGACGGCCGCGGTGAGCTCGACCTCGAGGTGGCGACCGAGTTCCTCGTCCTGATCGCCGCCCTGCTCGAGCTGAAGTCGCGGCTGATGCTGCCGCGCGAGGACGACGAGCTGCCCGACTACGAGCACGGCGAGGCCGTCGAGGAGCTGCTCGCCCGGATGCTCGAGGCGCAGCGCTACCGGCGTGCGGCCGAGCACATCGCCGCGCGCCTCGCCGGCCAGGAGGGCGTGCGCTACCGCTCGGCGCCGCTGCCGCCCGCGCTGCGGCGCGCGCACCTCGCCGAAGCGGGGGCCGTCTACAACCCGCGCCGGCTCGGCGCCGCGCTCGGCGGGCTGCTGCGCACGCCGCCGCAGCTCGAGCTCACGCACCTGACGGTGCCGCGCGTCACGACCGCCGAGCGCCTCGAGCACCTGCGCGCGCTGCTGCGCCGCGGCGCGACGACGTTCGACGAGGCCGTGCGCGGCGCCGACCGCGTGACGGTCGCGGTGACGCTGTTCGCGCTGCTCGAGCTCTACAAGCAGGGCGAGGCGACCTGGCAGCAGGACGAGCCGTTCGGCGAGATCTCGATCGCGCGTTCCGAGCGCGCCGGCGCTGCGACGCGGGTCGCCATGGCGTCGTGAGCGAGCTCGCGCGGATCGTCGAGGCGCTGCTGTTCCTCTCGCCGGACCCCGTCAGCGTCGCGGACCTCGCCGAGGCGTCGGGCAGCGAGCCGGACGAGATCGCGGCGGCGCTCGCCGAGCTCGACCGCGCGTACGCGCCCGGTGAGCGCGGACTGCAGGTCAAGCGCGTCGCCGGCGGGATCGCGCTGGCGACCGATCCCGTCGCCGAGGAGGCGGCCCGCCGCCTGCTGGCGAAGCCGCGCACGCCTGCGCTGACGCCGGCGCAGGCCGAGACGCTGGCGATCGTCGCCTACCTGCAGCCGGTCTCGCGGCCGGAGATCACCCGCATCCGCGGGGTCGCCGCCGAGTCGGCGGCGTCGACGCTCGAGGAGCGCGGCTTCGTCGAGGAAGCGGGGCGTTCGCAGTTCGGCGCGGTGCTCTACCGCACGACGGACCTGTTCCTCAAGCTCTTCGGCCTGGACTCGCTGAAGGCGCTGCCGAGCATCGGCGAATGGGACCCCTCGCCGGAGGAGCAGGCCGACCTGCGCGACCGCCTGCTGCGGGCCGGCGAGCAGCGCGCGGGCGACGCGCCCGCGGCCTGATCGCGCTCGGCGCGGCCGGCGTCAGCCGCCGGCGGTCGCCGCGAGCTGACCGCATGCCGCCGCGATGTCGCGCCCGCGCGTGAGCCGCACGGTCGCGCGCAGGCCGTGTTCCTCGAGCACGGCACGGAAGGCATCGATCGCCTCCGGGCTGGAACCGTCGTAGGAGCCCGTCGGGTTGTACGGGATGAGGTTGACCTTGAAGGCCTTCGGATCGAGCAGCTCGGCGAGCGCGACGGCCTGCTCGTAGCGGTCGTTGACGCCGGCGAGCATGACGTACTCGACGAACACGAGCCGGCGCTTGGCGGCGTGGAAGCGCAGGCAGGCGGCGAGCACGTCGGCGAGCGGATAGCGCTCGTTGACCGGCATCAGCTGCGAGCGCAGCGCGGGATCGGCGGCGTGCAGCGAGAGCGCGAGGCGGATCGGCATCGCGGTCTGCGTGAGGCGCTCGATGCCGGGGATCCAGCCGACCGTCGAGATCGCCGTGCGGCGGTGCGTGACGCCGAGGTCCGGCAGCCGGCGGCAGGCTTCCAGCACGTTGTCGAGGTTCATCATCGGCTCGCCCATGCCCATGAAGACGACATGGTCGGGGGAGTCGACGCGCCTGAAGTGCAGCGCCTGGTCGAGGATCTCCGACGCCGTCAGGTTGCGGCCGAACTTCATCGCGCCGGTCGCGCAGAACGTGCAGGTCAGCGGGCAGCCGGACTGCGACGACAGGCACAAGGAGCGCCGGCCATCGCGATAGCGCATCAGGACGGCCTCGACCGGGCGCCCGTCGGCGGTGTGAAAGAGCGACTTCACGGTCCCGTCGCGGGCGCGCGCCTCGTCGATCAGCGTCAGCGTCGAGAACGGGATCTCGTCGGCGAGCCGCCCGCGCAGCGCCGCCGGCACGTCGGTCATCGCCTCGTAGCCGCTCGCACCGCGGGCGGCCCACGACCACACCTGGCGCGGGCGGAAGGCCGGCTGGCCGGCATCCGCGAGCGTCCGTTCGAGCAGCTCGAGATCCATCGCCCGATCGTAGCCGCGGGCCGCGCGGCCTCAGGCGAGCGCGATGTCGTCGAACTCGAAGACCGCGCTGCCGGTCGCTGCCAGCATCGGCACGCCGCGCGCGGCGAGCTCGTGCGCGCCGGTCGTGTGGATGTGGTCATCAAAGCGCCTGCGCCCGCCGTGCTCGGGGTCGACCGCCCAGGCGCCCCAGTGCATCCCGGCGGCGGCCTCGCGCGCGCGCTCGATCCACCAGCGCAGCGCCTCCTCGTCGCCCATCCGGCCGGTCAGCGCGGTCGCCCGCAGCCCGTCCTCGGTCAGCGGCTCGAGGACGACGACGAAGCTCTCGGGGTTGCGCGTGAGGTGCTCGATCTCGGTCACCGAGCTGACGTCGAAGGGGCCGTGGCGCAGGCAGATCCGGCGCACCGGCTCGACCGCTTCGATCGAGGCCAGAAGATCGGCCCCGACATCGAGCGCGACCGGCTGATAGCGCGGGTGGAAGCGCTCGATCGAGACGTGTAGCTCGTGCTCGCGGGCCCACCCCGCGGCGAGCGCGATCAGCTCCGCGCGCGTCGCGTGCAGCGGCAGCGTGAAGTGCGTCATCACCGGATAGAACGGGTTCGGCGCCACCTGCGACCATCGTAGGCGTGCGTCTCGCGAAGTTCCTCGCCCACGCCGGTGTCGCCTCGCGACGTGGCGCGGAGACGATCGTGCGCGACGGCCGCGTCACGATCGCCGGCAAGGTCGTCACCGACCCGGCGCGCGACGTCGACGCCGACAGCGGCGTCGCGGTCGACGGGCGCTACCTCGAGGGTCCGGAGGAGCGCATGGTGTTCATCGTCAACAAGCCGACCGGCGTGCTCTCGACGGCGGCCGACACGTACGGGCGCCGCACGGTCGTCGACCTCGTGCCGTCGCGCGGCGCGCGGCTGTACCCGGTCGGCCGGCTCGACGCCGACAGCACCGGGCTGATCCTCGTCACGAACGACGGCGACCTCGCGCAGCGCCTGACGCACCCCTCGTTCGAGGTCCCGCGCACGTACCGCGCGACCGTGCGCCCGGTGCCGGTCGGCGAGCGCGCGCTGCGCATGCTGCGCGAGGGCGTCGAGCTCGACGACGGCCGCACCGCTCCGGCGAAGGTGCGCCAGCTGAAGCCGGGCGTGCTCGAGCTGACGATCCACGAGGGCCGCAACCACCAGGTGCGGCGGATGTGCGAGGCGGTCGGTCACCGCGTCCGCACGCTGCAGCGCGTGCGCTTCGGTCAGCTCAAGCTCGACGACCTGCCGGAGGGCGCGCACCGGCGCCTGAAGGCCGCCGAGGTCGAGACCCTGCGGCGCGGGCCGAGCGGGTAGGGTCGCGGGCACTAATGCGGCTCTTCGCTCTGCGCGGGGCCTCGTCGGTGGACCGCAACGACGCCCACGCGATCCTGGGCGCGACGGAGTGGCTGCTGCGCGAGATCCTCAAGCTCAACGACCTGCATCCCAGCGACGTCGTCAGCTGCATCTTCACGCTGACGGACGACCTCGACGCCGAGTTCCCGGCCGTCGCGGCGCGCAACATGGGCTTCTCCGGGGTGCCGCTGCTGTGCGCCCGCGAGGTCAACGTGCCGGGCTCCCTGCCGCGCGTGATCCGCGTGCTGATGCACTACCACGCGCCCGACAACCACGTCTCGCGGCACGTCTATCTCGGCGAGGCGCGCAGCCTGCGGCTCGATCTCGAGGGTGCGCAGTGAGCTCGCGCACGGTGTCGCAGGGAGAGTGGATCGTGCTGATCGCAGGGGTCCTGCTGATCGTCGACCTGCTGTTCTTGCCGTGGCACGCCGTCGACCTCGATCCGGCCGCCAAGCTGGTGGCGGAGCAGATCGGCTTCGACCCGACCCCGGCCGCGGTGCAGTCGCCGCAGCCCGGCTACGGGATCGCGGCCGTGATCTTCACGCTCGTGATGATCACGCAGATCGTCGTCGAGCGACTGACGCCCGTGCGACTCCCCGACCTGCCGGTCCCGTGGAGCCAGATCCAGCTCATCGCCGGCGTGTTCGTCGTGGTCGTGCTCGTCATCAAGCTCGTGCGCGACACGGGGGGCCTCGGCTACGGCGCCTACAGCGGCATCCTCGCCGCGCTGCTCGTGGCCTACGGCGGCTACGCGATCAACCAGGAGCCAGCCGGTTCCCGATAGCGGCCCCGATAGCGGATTCTGGCGCGAGCAGTGGCCGAAGTACGCGCTCGGGGGCGGGCTCGTGGTCGCGATCCTGATCCTCGCGGTGCTCGCCGCGGTCCTGCTCTGAGGCCGCGCGCGCGGGCCCTGCCGCAGCGATGCGGAACAATGGCCCGATGGCGATCGAGTTCTCAGAGCGGGTCCGGCGGATCCCCGTCTATCCCGTCGCCGACGGCTACTCGCTGCCCGACGACGTCGCGATGCTCGCCTCCAACGAGTCGCCCGACCCGCCGCTGCCGGCGGTCGTCGCCGCGGCGCAGCGCGCGCTGGGCGGCGCGAACCGCTATCCGGACCCGTCCAACTCCGTCCTGCGGCATGCGCTGAGCGGACGCTACGGGGTGCCCGCGAACCGGATCGCGATCGGCAACGGCTCCTGCGACATCCTGCTGGCCGCCGGCGAGGCGCTGCTCGAGCCGGGGGCCGAGCTCGTCTACGCGTGGCCCTCGTTCAGCGTCTACCCGCACCTCACGGCGGCCTCCGGCGCGCGCGCGATCACGATCCCGCTCGACGACGACGAGCGCCACGACCTCGACGCGATGGCCGACGAGATCACGGCCGCGACGCGCCTGGTGATCGTCTGCAACCCGAACAACCCGACCTCGACGGCGGTGCGGTTCGCGCAGCTCGCGGCCTTCGTCGAGCGCGTCCCGCGCCACGTCGCGCTGATCGTCGACGAGGCCTACTGCGAGTTCAACATGCTCGACGATCCCGACACGACGCTCGATCTGCTCGATCGCCATCCGAACCTCGTCCTGCTGCGGACGTTCTCCAAGGTCTACGGGCTGTGCGGCCTGCGCGTCGGCTTTGCGCTCTGCGGCAGCGAGGAGTTCCCGAGTGCCGTCAACGCGGTCCGCCAGCCGTTCTTCTGCAACGCCGCCGCGCAGGCCGCCGCGATCGAGGCGCTGCGCCACCAGGACGCCGTCGCCGAGCGCGTCGAGCGCGCGATCATGGCGCGCGTCGAGGTCGAGGCGGGGCTCAACGCGCTCGGCATCGAGCCGGCCGAGTCGCAGGCGAACTTCTGCTGGTTCGATCTGCCCGCGGACGCCGACGAGGCCGCGGTCGTCAAGGGCCTCGCCGATCGCGGGGTGCTCGTGCGGGCCGGCAACGCGCTCGGCAAGGCCGGCGCGCTGCGCGTGACGTACGGCACGCCTCGTCAGAACGTCCGTTTCCTCGACGCCATTGCCGAAGTCCTCTAAGCTGCGCTGCGCATGATCCGGTCTGCCGACAGCGCCCGCATCACCTTTACGTTCGCGCGTCGGTATTTCGCCTGGCGATTTATCTAGGCGCTCGGCTCACCGCACCCTTTTCCCCGCCCTTTCGCCGAGCGCCCTGCAGGACCCGTCCGTCAGGCGTTCAATCTTCGAAAGGACCGTTGAGACCGTAATGAGTGTGATGCAACCAAGACGCAGCGTGCTGGAGATCGCCGGCCGCCGGATCGGCGGCGAGCACTTCGCCCTGATCGCCGGCCCGTGCGCCGTCGAGTCGCTCGACCAGACCCTGGGCACGGCCGAGGTCGTGAAGTCCGCCGGCGCGGCGTTCCTGCGCGGCGGCGCCTACAAGCCGCGCACGAGCCCGCACTCGTTCCAGGGCCTGGGCGAGGCCGGTCTGCGGATCCTCGCGGAGGCCAAGGCGCAGACGGGGATGCCGATCGTCACCGAGCTCGTCGACGTGCGCGTCCTCGAGGCCGTCCTCGAGGTCGCCGACGTCATCCAGATCGGCGCGCGCAACATGCAGAACTACGCGCTGCTGACCGAGGTAGGGCGCTCGGGCTGCCCGGTGATGATCAAGCGCGGCCTGTCGAGCACGCTCGACGAGCTGCTGATGGCGGCCGAGTACGTCCTCAAGGAGGGCAACGAGAGCGTCATCCTCTGCGAGCGCGGGATCCGCACGTTCGAGACCGCCTACCGGTTCACGCTCGACCTCGCCGCCGTGCCCGTCCTGAAGCGGCTCAGCGGGCTGCCGGTCGTCGTCGACCCGAGCCACGCGGCGGGCCGGCGCGACCTCGTCGAGCCGCTGTCGCTGGCGGCCGCCGCCGCGGGCGCGGACGGCATCGTCGTCGAGGTGCACCCGGCGCCGGACGAGGCGATCTGCGACGGCCCGCAGTCGCTGGCCTGCGACGAGTTCGCCGGCTTCGCGGCGCGCGTCGAGCAGGTCGCCGCGCTCGCCGGCAAACGGATCGGCGCGGTCGTCTGACGATGCCCTTCATGCGCTCGCAGCAGACCGGCGGCGTCCGCGACACGCGCATCGCGCGCGTCTCGCCGCTGACGACGCCCGCCAAGCTGCTGGCGGCGCTCCCGCTCGAGCCCGAGCTGGCCGACATCGTCCTGCGCGGGCGCTCCGACGTGACCGCGATCCTCGACGGCATCGACGACCGCCTGCTCGTCGTCGTCGGCCCGTGCAGCGTCCACGACGCCGACGCGGCGCTCGACTACGCGCGCCGGCTCAGCGCGCAGTCGCAGTTGCACGGCGACGATCTCTGCATCGCGATGCGCGTGTACTTCGAGAAGCCGCGCACGACGACGGGCTGGAAGGGGCTGATCAACGATCCGCACCTCGACGGCTCGGGCGACGTCGACACCGGCGTGCGCACCGCGCGCGAGCTGCTGCTCGAGGTGCTCGCGCTCGGGCTTCCGGTCGGCTGCGAGTTCCTCGACCCGATCACCCCGCAGTACATCTCCGACGCCGTCTCGTGGGGCGCGATCGGCGCGCGCACGACCGAGAGCCAGGTCCACCGCCAGCTCGGCTCGGGCCTGTCGATGCCGGTCGGCTTCAAGAACCGCACGGACGGCAACGTCCAGGTCGCCGTCGACGCGGTCCGCGCCGCCGCGGCCCCGCACTCGTTCGCCGGCGTCGACCTCAGCGGCATCCCCGCGATCCTGCACACGACCGGCAACCCCGACGGCCACGTGATCCTGCGCGGCGGGCGCAACGAGCCCAACCATGGCGCTGCCGGCGTCGCGGCGGCGCTGGCGAAGCTCAGCAAGGCGGGGCTCGCCGAACGCGTCGTGATCGACGCCTCGCACGACAACAGCGCCAAGGACCACGAGCGCCAGCCGGCCGTCGCGGCGCAGATCGGCGCGCAGGTCGCGCGCGGCAACCGCGCGATCGTCGGCGTCATGCTCGAGTCGTTCATCGTCGCCGGCCGCCAGGATGCGGTCGTCGGGACCCCCTTGACGTACGGTCAGTCGATCACCGACGCCTGCATGGACTGGGAGGCGACGGTCGGCGTGCTCGACGAGCTCGCCGCGTCGGTCCGCGCGCGCCGCGCGCTGGGGTGAACGCGTCGATGGGCGGCTAGCGTGCGCGTCGCTGTCGTCGGCGTCGGCCTGATCGGCGGCTCGATCGGGATGGCCGCGCGCAGCCGGCTGGGCGCATATGTCGTCGGCTGCAACCGCAGCGCCGAGGCGCTGCGGATCGCGCTCGAGCGCGGCGCGATCGACGAGGCCGTCGGCAGCATCGCCGAGATCGGCAGGGCCGACATCGCGATCGCCGGCGTCGCGGTCGACGCGCTGCCGGACGCCGTCCGCGCGCTCTGCGACGCGCTGCCGGACGCGGTCGTCAGCGACGTCGGGTCGACGAAGGCCGCGCTCGTCGGGGCGATCGAGAGCGACAGCTTCATCGGCGGCCACCCGCTCGCGGGCGCCGAGTCGACCGGCGTGGCACACGCGCGCGCGGACCTCTTCGACGGCGCGACGTGGTACCTGACGCCGCGCGAGGCGACGCCCGGGGTGCTCTACGAGCGCCTGGCGCGGTTCGTCGCCGGTCTCGGCGCCGTGCCGACCGCGATCGCCCCCGACGACCACGACCGGCTGATGGCGGTCGTCTCGCACCTTCCGCATGTCGTCGCCAACCTGCTCGTCGCCCAGGCGGCGGAGGCGCTCGGCGGCGAGACGCTGCCGGCGACAGGGCCGAGCTTCCGCGACGCGACCCGCGTCGCGGGCTCGAACCCGGCGCTCTGGGCGCAGATCTACGGCGCCAACCGCGATGCGCTCGGCGCGCAGATCGACGATCTCGTGCGGCGACTGGGGGAGGTGCGGGCGCTGCTGCACGGCGACGGCGCCGAGCTCGCGGCATGGCAGGACGGCGTCGCGCAGCAGCGCCGCGCGCTGCTCGAGGTCGGGCTCGCCGGGAGCGGGCAGGGGGTCCGCGAGATCGCCGCCGCGGTTCCGAACAAGCCCGGTGTCGTCGCGCAGATCGCGCTCGCGCTCGGCCGCGCCGGGATCAACATCTCCGACATGTCGCTTGCGCCCGAGGCCGACAACCGCACCGGCATGGTCCGGCTCTGGGTCAGCGCCTCGGACGCCGATCGGGCGATCGGGCTCGTCGCCGGGCTCGGCTACCCGGCGGCATGACGAGCGTCCGCTTCGACCCCTCGGGCCCGCTGCGCGGCGAGCTCGTCGCGCCGCCCGACAAGTCGATCTCGCACCGCGCGGCGCTGCTCGGCGCGATGTCGGCGGGGTCGGTCGAGATCTTCAACTACCTGCGCGCGGAGGACACGCTGTCGACGCTCGAGGCGATCCGCGCCGTCGGGGCGCGGGTCGAGGAGCGCCCGGACGTCGTCGTGATCGAGGGTTGCGGGCTGCGCGGCGCGCGCGAGCCGGGCGGCCCGATCGACGTCGGCAACGCCGGCACGCTGATGCGCCTGCTGCCGGGCTGGCTGGCGTCGCAGGAGGGGCGCATCTTCGTGCTCGACGGCGACAGCTCGATTCGCCGCCGCCCGGTCGACCGGATCGCCCAGCCGCTGGCGCTGATGGGCGCGCAGATCGAGGCCAAGGACGGCCGCTTCCCGCCGTTCGTCGTCTACGGCACGCCGCTGCGCGCGATCACGTACGAGCTGCCGGTCGCCAGCGCGCAGGTGAAGTCGTGCGTCCTGCTCGCCGGCCTCGGCGCCGACGGCACGACGAGCGTCGTCGAGCCGGCGGCGAGCCGCGATCACAGCGAGCGGATGCTGGCGGGCGCCGGCGTGCTCGTGCAGCGCGACGGCCTGACGGTGTCGGTCACGCTCGGCGGCGGCGTGCTCGAGGCGCAGAGCATCGTCGTTCCCGGCGATCTCTCGTCGGCGGCGTTCGTCATCGCCGCCGGCGTGCTCGTGCAGGGCTCGCGGGTCGTCGTGCGCGACGTCGGCGTCAACTGGACGCGGACCGGCTTCCTCCGGATCCTCGAACGGATGGGCGCGCTCGTCGTCGGCGAGCTCGAGCAGCCGTCGGCCGCGGTCGCCGTGAGCGAGCCGATCTGCGACCTCGAGGTGCGCGCGGGTCCTTTGGGCGGCACGGTCGTCGAGGCCGAGGAGGTCCCGCTGGCGATCGACGAGCTGCCGCTCGTCGCGCTGCTCGGCTGCTTCGCCGAGGGCGAGACGGTCGTGCGCGGCGCGCAGGAGCTGCGCGTCAAGGAGTCCGACCGGATCGCCGGCGTCGTCGACGGCCTGCGCGGCCTCGGCGCGACGATCGAGGCGACGGCAGACGGCTTCGTGGTAACGGGCGCAGGCGGTCTGCGCGGCGGCACGATCGACGCCCGCGGCGACCACCGCATGGCGATGCTCGGCGCTGTCGCCGGCCTCGCGTCGGCCGAGGGCGTCGAGGTCGTCGGAATGGAGGCCGCCGCCGTCTCCTACCCGACGTTCGCGGACGACCTCGCGCGCCTGGGGTAGCGGTCGTTTTGCCGAGACGGTTGACGTGCCGCCTGAGTCGGCATGACGGCCACCTCGGCGTTGTCGTGGGCTCGGTCGCTTGCGTACGGCATCGATGAGGAAGGGGGTTCGACCGCTCGTCGTCCTGCCGAGACGGTTGGATAGCCGACTGAGTCGGCGCGACAGCCGTCTCGGCGGGAGCAGGGCTCACCCCGGCCCGCCGCCCGCGCCGAGCCCGCCCCCAACCTCTTCCTCAGTGATGCCGTTCGCAAGCGCATGCGGTTCCACCAGCGATCGAGCAACCCACGAACCACCGCCTCCTATCCTCACGCCCATGCTGATCGCGATCGATGGCCCTGCCGGGGCGGGCAAGTCCACGGTCGCGCGCGCGCTCGCGGAGGCGCTTGGCTTCACGTACCTCGACAGCGGCGCGATGTACCGCTGCGTCGCGCTCGCCGAGCTGCGCGGGGCGGAGGACCCGATCGCGTGCGAGATCGGGCTCGGCGAGCGGGTGACGCTCGACGGCGAGGACGTGACCGAGGCGATCCGCACGCCGGAGGTCAGCGAGCATGCGTCGAAGATCGCCGCCAGGCCCGAGGTGCGCACCGAGCTCGTCGCGCTGCAGCGCAAGATGATCCGCGACGGCGACTACGTCGCCGAGGGACGCGACATCGGCACGGTCGTCGCGCCCGACGCCGAGCTGAAGGTCTTCCTGACCGCGTCGCCACAAGAGCGCGCGCGGCGGCGCGCCGAGCAGACCGGCGCCGACCCGGAGCAGGTCCTCGAGGAGCAGCTCGAGCGCGACGAGCGCGACGCGACGCGCGAGCACTCGCCGCTGCAGCCGGCCGACGACGCTCTGCGCGTCGACACGACCGGCCTGCGCATCGACGAGGTCGTCGCGACGATCGCGCGGCTCGTGCAGGCCGTGCGATGAAGGTCGCGGTCGTCGGCTATCCGAACGTCGGCAAGTCCTCGCTCGTCAACCGCCTGACGAACTCGCGCGAGGCGGTCGTCCACGAGCGCGCGGGGATCACGCGCGACCGCAAGGAGATCGCGACGGAGTGGAACGGCCGCCGCTTCACGCTGATCGACACCGGTGGGATGGACAACGAGGATCCCGACCCGATCTCCGGCTCGATCCGCGATCAGGCGCGGGCGGCGCTCGCCGACGCGCAGGTGGCGCTCTTCGTATTCGACGCGAAGGCCGGACTGCGGCCGGGCGATGACGAGCTCGCCGACCTGCTGCGCCGCTCGCAGATGCCGGTCGTCGTGGCCGCCAACAAGATCGACAGCGTCGGCGACATGCCGCTGGCGATCGAGGCGCACCGGCTCGGCTTCGGCGAGCCGATGGCCGTCTCGGCGGCCCAGGGGCTGGGCACCGGCGACCTGCTCGACCGCCTCGTCGAGCTGCTGCCCGAGGACGACGAGGAGATCGACGAGACGCTCATCCGCCTCGCCGTGATCGGCCGCCCCAACGTCGGCAAGTCCTCGCTCGTCAACAGGTTCGTCGGCTCCGAGCGGGTGATCGTCTCCGACGTCGCCGGCACGACGCGTGACGCGATCGACCTGCCGCTGGAGTTCGACGGGCGCAAGCTCGTCGTCGTCGACACCGCCGGCATGCGGCGCCAGTCGAAGGTGACGGAGTCCGTCGAGTACTACACGACGCTGCGCTCGCAGCGGGCCGCCGAGCGCGCCGACGTCGCGCTCGTCGTCTGCGACGCTCACGACGGCGTCACCGCGCAGGATCTGCGCATCGCCGAGCTGGCGATGACGTCGGGCTGCGCGACCGCGATCGTGCTGAACAAGTGGGACACGGCCGAGATGACCGAGGCCGACCTCGACCACGAGCGCGCGCACGTCGCCAACAAGCTACGGCTGCGCCCGAAGGTGCTGACCGCGAGCGCGCTGACCGGCCGCAACATGGAGCGCCTGCTGAAGGAGGTCGTCGCGCTCGGCGACCGGATGTCGGGCCGGATCCCGACGCCCGAGCTGAACCGCTTCATCGGCGAGACCGTGCAGGCGCGCCAGCCGCCGGCCAAGCAGGGACACCGCCTGAAGCTGCTCTACGCGGCGCAGATCGGCGAGCGTCCGCCGCGCTTCGCGATCCAGGTCAACTCGCGCCAGCGCGTCACGCGCGACTACGCGTACTACGTCGAGAACCGCATGCGCGCGCGCTTCGGCATGGACGGCATCCCGCTGATCATCGACTTCAACGAGCGCAAGTCGAGGCGTAGCGAGGGCCGTTAGCGGGTCGTCACGTTTGTGAACGACCCACTAGCCTGTCGCGCCATGACGAACTTTGCCGAGCACGAGTACCTCTTCACCTCCGAGTCGGTCACGGAGGGCCACCCCGACAAGGTCGCTGATCAGATCTCCGATGGCGTGCTGGATGCGTGTCTGGCGGATGATCCTGGTTCGCGGGTGGCGTGTGAGACGCTCGTGAACACGGGGTTGGTGGTCGTGTCGGGCGAGATCACGACGGAGACGTACGTCGACATCCAGGCCGTGGTCCGCGAGACGATCCGCGGGATCGGCTACATCGACGCTGACCTGGGGTTCTCCGCCGACTCCTGCGCGGTGCTCAACGCGATCGACAAGCAGTCGCCCGATATCGCCCAGGGCGTCGATCGCTCCTACGAGACGCAGACCGACCCGTCCGACAACGACGAGCTCGACGTCGCAGGCGCGGGCGATCAGGGCATGATGTTCGGCTACGCGTGCAACGAGACGCCCGAGCTCATGCCGCTGCCGATCTCGCTGGCCCACAAGCTCGCCAAGCAGCTCGCCGCAGTGCGTCACGACGGCACGCTCGACTACCTGCGCCCGGACGGCAAGACGCAGGTCTCGGTGCGCTACGCCGACGGCGGACCGGTCGGCATCGAGAAGCTGCTGATCTCCACGCAGCACGCCGAGAGCGCGACCCGTGACCAGATCGCGGCCGACCTCTGGGAGCACGTCGTGCTGCCGATCCTGCCGGCCGACCTGTTCGACGCAGACGCGCTGCGCCGCGACTTCCTCGTCAACCCGACCGGCCGTTTCGTGATCGGCGGCCCGGTCGGAGACTGCGGGCTGACCGGACGCAAGATCATCGTCGACACGTACGGCGGCATGGCACGCCATGGCGGTGGCGCGTTCAGCGGCAAGGACCCCTCGAAGGTCGACCGCTCGGCCGCCTACGCCGCCCGCTGGGTCGCGAAGAACCTCGTCGCCGCCGGCCTCGCCGATCGCATCGAGGTTCAGGTGGCGTACGCGATCGGCGTCGCGCACCCCGTCAGCGTGATGGTCGAGACGTTCGGCACCGAGAAGATCGGCCGCGAGAAGATCGCCGCCCTCGTCGACGAGCACTTCGACCTGCGCCCCGGCGCGTTCAGGCAGGAGCTGGACCTGCATCGCCCGATCTACCAGAAGACCGCCGCGTACGGCCACTTCGGCCGCGACGACGCCGACTTCACGTGGGAGCAGACCGGCAAGGCCGACCTGCTGCGCGAGGCCGCCGGCCTCAGCGCGCAGGCCGCGTAGCCGCAGGCTCCCAGCTCAGCTCCGGCGCGCCATCGGGGGGTGGCGCGC
>CAWADD010000023.1:0-27568 GCA_963780585.1 uncultured Actinomycetes bacterium | reverse complement strand
GCGAGGACGTCGGGTACGACGAGCGTCTGGATCGCGAAGGGGTCGGTGATCCCGCGCTTTGCGAGCACGCCGGACACGACGTTGGATACGCCGAGATCGGCGAAGGACTGCTGGGGCATGTTGCTCCTGTGAACTGCGTATTCGGGAGATTCGACTGGCCCGAACCGCACGACAGAGCGCACCCTCAAGACAAGAACCTCATGGACAGCGGCGCTGCCCGTGGCCAAGACGGTAGCAAGCTCGAGATTGTCGGCGGACGCAGGGACTCTTTTGCACGCCCGAGCGCAGTCGCCATGATGAGCGCGATGGCCGTGCCGCCGCCCTCGCTCTCCTCGCGCCTGGGCGACGTGCGCTCCTCCCCAGTTCGCGACATCCTCGAGCTCACCCAGCGCGCCGAGGTGATCTCGTTCGCGGGCGGCCTGCCCGCGCCCGAGCTGTTCCCTGCTGAGCTGATCGCCGATGCGTTCGCGCGCGCGCTCGCGCCACCCGTCGCCGCCCGCGCGCTGCAGTACTCCGCGACGGAGGGCGACGAGCAGCTGCGCGCGTTGCTCGCCGTGCGCTTCCGCGGCCGCGGCCTGACGTGCGAGGCCGGCGAGCTGCTCGTCACGACCGGCTCACAGCAGGCGCTCGGCCTGATCTCGGCGGTGCTGCTCGATCCCGGCGACGCCGTGCTCGTCGAGAACCCGTCCTACCTCGCCGCATTGCAGTGCTTCGGCTTCGCGGGCGCGCAGCTCGTGCCGGTCGCCTGCGACGAGCAGGGGCTCGATCCCGAGGCGCTGCCCGCGCTGATCGCCGAGCACGCGCCGAAGTTCCTCTACGTCGTGCCGACGTTTCAGAACCCGACCGGGCGCACGCTGCCCGCCGAGCGCCGTGCCCGGCTCGCCGAGGTCGCCGCCGAGCATGGCCTCTGGATCGTCGAGGACGATCCCTACGGCGAGCTGCGCTACGACGGCGAGCCGCTCGCGCCGATCGGCTCCCACCCCGCTGCGATCGACCGCACGGTGACGGTCTCCTCGCTGTCGAAGGTGCTCGCGCCGGGCCTGCGGATCGGCTGGCTGCGCGCGCCCGACCCGATCCTCGGGCCGCTGACGATCGCCAAGCAGGCCGCCGACCTGCACACCTCGACGGTCGACCAGCTGGCCGCGCGCACCGCGCTGCAGGCGGTCGACCTCGACGTGCACATCGCCGGCCTGTGCACGGAGTACCGCCGCCGCCGCGACGCCCTGCTCGACGGCCTCGCCGCGGCGCTGCCGGAGGGATCGACCTTCAACCGCCCCGACGGCGGGATGTTCGTCTGGGCGCGCCTGCCGCCGGGCTGGGACGCCGAAGCGCTGCTGCGCGCCGCGCTGGTCCACGACGTCGCGTTCGTGCCCGGCTCCCCGTTCTTCGCGCTCGAGCCCGACCCGCGCACGCTGCGCCTGTCGTTCACGACGCACGTCCCGGCCGAGATCGCGGAGGGGCTCGACCGGCTCGCGCGCGCGACCGCCGCGGCGACGCCATGAGCCCGACGCCGCGCGACGTCACGATCAGCGAGGACATGATCCGTCTCGGCCAGCTGCTCAAGCTCGCCGGCCTCGCCGACTCCGGCGCCGAGGCGCGCGCGCTCGCGCAGAAGGGGCTCGTCCGCGTCAACGGCGACGTCGAGCGCCGGCGCGGGCGCCAGCTGCATCGCGGCGACCTCGTCGAGGCCGGCGGCGAGCGCGTGCGCGTGGTGTGACGCGGCGACGCGCGTCGCTCAGCCGAATGGGGTGACCGGGGCGCTGCGCGTGATGACGCCGCCGCCGCCGCGCAGATGCGCCGTCGCGCGCACCGCGCCGCCGTAGAAGGGGCCGTCGTAGACGGCGATGAAGGCGCCGCCCGGGGCCGGACGGATCGTGCGCACGTCGCGCGGCGTGCGCAGCGTGACCGACGTCACGTCGGGGCTGACGCGCCCCGACACGACGGTCCGACCGGGCAGCGTGCGGCGCGCGACCTGCGCCCGCGAGACGGGGCCGGCGGGCTCTCGCGAGGGGCCGTAGCCGGGTCCGCGGACGTCGAGCGTCAGCGAGCGGCGCCATGCCGTTCCGGGCCGGCCGATCGCCGCCCCCGAGAAGCCGTCGGCGCCGTAGCGCAGCCACGTGTCACCCTCGTGGATCGACCCGAGGCGAGTGCCGACGGCGCGTCCGACGTAGCGGCAGCCGCCGCCTCCGCCCATGCGAAGCCCAGGCGTCAGCTCGACGACGTCGCCGACGCCGGCAACCCACGATTGGGCGCCGTCGGGGTCGGCGACCCGCATCGACAGCCCGCGACGCGGCTTGCACTCGATTCCGAACTCGCCGGCGGTCGAGGTCTCGACGCGCCCGTTGGATCGGACCTGGCGGACGCGCAACGCAGCGCCCGCGTGCTGTGGTCCGAGCACGAGCAGGAACGTGCCGCGTGGCCCCAGCTCGAGCGCACGCGGGGCACCGGCGCCGAGCAGCTCGGCGGAACGCACGCCGTACCCGAGCAGCCCGGAGATCACGAGGCGGACCGGCTTGGGATCGGGTGACTCCGGATCGTCGACATAGGTGCGCACCGCACTGCCCGCAGCGTGCCTGGTCAGCCAGTCCGGTGCGTTGCAGCGCCCGTCGCGCAGGCCTGTGCCGACAGTTCGGGTCGCGCCGCCCGCGCGCGGCTCGACGAGCCGGTCGCCGCGCTCGATGCCGATCGCGAAGCACAGCAGGTCGCGCGCGCCGCCGCCGCCGCTGACGCGCACGCGCGGGTTGATCCGCGCCGCCCAGCTGCGCAACGCCCACGCGGGACCGCCGGTCGGATCGTCGGCGCGCCGGCTGATCGCGACGCTCCCGCGCTTGGTGAGGTACGGCTCGGGAATCGCCACGCGCGTCGCGACGGAGGCGACCGAGCGCCACGCGGGAACGGGCGCGGGCGCGATCGGCTGGCCCTTCGTGCCGACGGCCGCGGTCGGGTCGAGCGCCCGGCCGTCGGCGCTGACGCGCAGCCGGCGTGGGTCCACGCGCCCGTTGAGAACGGCGAGGAAGCCGCCACGGCGCGCGTCGACGGTGATCGGCTGCGGCGCGCCGGCGCCGGTCAGGACGACGGCACGGGTCGCGGACGGGACGGCTCCCCAGATAACGGTGCGAGACGGGTTCAGACCCCACCAGAACGCGCGTCCGGTGCGCTGGTTGCGTGGCACGAAGCGACGGATCGCGACGAACGCCCGGGTCCTGCGCCCGCAGCGCGGTGGCACCGACGAGGGCAGGAGGTTGAGGGCCCCCGGCACGCTCGGCAGCGGAGAATCCACGCCGCGCTGGCGCTGCGCCGCGACGCAGCGCAGTCCTGGTCCGCCGACCGAGTACTTCAGCGCCCACGGCGCTCCGCCGGACGGGTCGGCGGCGATGAACTCGCCACGGTCGGCGAAGCGCAGCGTCGTGCGACGGCCGTCTGCCTCGGTCAGCACGACGCGCGGGCGCACCTGCTCGGGCAGCCCACGGAAGACCGCGAGGAAGGCGTGACCGGGACCGAGGCGCATGCGCACCGTGCGCCCGCCGGCGACGGCGGTCGCGCGGCGCACCGCGGGCGCGGCGACGCCGTTGACGACGGTCAGCGCGGTGAGCTTGGCGCCACCGCGAAAGGCCCGCGCGCCGGCCAGCGTCGCGCCGCGTCTCTGCGGCGTGCTGCAGGTGTCGGCCGCCCCGGCGGGAAGCGCGCGGAAGCGACGATCGAGCCCGACCAGGCCGAGCTCGCCGTCGAGCACCTGGCCGACGGTCGTGCAGACGGCGCCGGTGCGGCTGCGCGAGGTGCGCACGTCCCACAGCGGACCGCCGTCGGGATCGGCGACGTTCAGTCCGTTGAGGCGCGCGCTGCCGGCGACCGGGCGCAGCTCGAGCGGCACGTCGCCCGAGCGCGCGGGCGGGATCGGGTCGCCGCGGCCGATGATCAGCGTCGCGGCGGTCGCGGCCGCCGCCAGCCCGAGCAGCGCCAGCAGGCCGATCACGAACGCCCGCGGCGTACGGGCGCGGATCGCGCCACGCGCGCCGTTGGCCTCCGCCGCACGCGCCGCGCGCACGAGCTCGCGGCCGAGCTCGTCGAGGATCTTCGGCCGCGGGCTCATGAGCGCCCCACGACCGGACGCGGCTCCAGCGCCCGCGCGAGCGTCCGCAGGCCGCGCGAGACGCGTGCCCGCGCGGTCTGCTCGGAGATCCCGAGCACGTGCGCGACCTCGTCGTACGGGCGCTCCTCGACGACGCGCAGGCGCAGCGCCTCGCGCTGGTTGCCGCTGAGCCGGTCGAGCTCGGCGCCCAGCGCGGCGCGCAGCTCTGCCAGCTGCGCGGCCTCCTCGATCGCTCGCAGGTCGTCCTCGTGCATCGTCGGCACAGTCGCGCCGAGCTCGCGCAACGCGCGCTGCTCGACATGGCCGCGGCGCAGATAGCGGCCGATCTGGCGGCGGGCGATGGTGAACAGCCAGGCGCGCTGCTCGGGCCGCGTCGTGCCGCGAAAGCCACGCCGGCCGCGAAACGCCTGCGCGAACGTCTCGGCCGTGATGTCGAGCGCGACCTCGGCGTCGAGCGTGCGTCGGGTCACGAACAGCAGCACCGTCTCGGCCTCCCGTTCGTAGAGCGCCGCGAACTCGTCAGCATCATGCATCGGATCAAGAGTGCCGCGAACGCGAGTCCTGTGACGCCAACTGTGTAACCGGCACCGCCGAGCGCGCGTAGAGGGCGTTCGATGGAGCGCATGGGAGAGGCACCCGCGCGGCTGTTCAAGTCGCTCGCGGGCTTGGACAAGGACGCGCCGGTGAGCAAGTACGTCTTCGCGCTCTACGGCTTCTTTTTCCTCGTCGCGATGACCCTGCTGCTGCTCTGGATCGCCGGGCCGAGCTAGTGCGCGGGCTCGGGAGGTTGACTCCGCGGTCTGCCGCGTGGCGTGAACTCTCGGCGGCGGCGTGCCGCGCGTGGCCGGAGGAGTGCGCGGGCGCCACGCGGGAACGGCATCGATGACGGAGACGTGCTGTAGGCGTGAGCGGACCGCCCTGCCATCGTGGCGCTTTGAGGGCGGATATCGCCCCAAACTCGCCACGATCGTGTCGCGCGCGTGGATCGTTGGCGGATTTACCCCGCTATTCGGGGCAAATCCGCCGCGCGTCCCGCAGCGGCGCCTCGACCCTCCCACTTCCTCATCGATGACAGCTACGCGGCGGGCTCGACCGCGCACGGGCGCCCGCCGAACTCGGCCGCCGGTCGCCGCAGCCGCGCTGAGCCGAGCTCGCGGGCGAGCGCGAGCCGGTAGCGCACGGCGCGCTGCGAGATCCCGAGCTCGTCGCGCACCGCGCGGACGCTGCCCGAGCGTCGATACGCGTCGCGTACGCGCCGCAGCTCGAGCACGTACGCGCGCGGATAGCGCGCCCGCGGCAGCCGATCGCCGCGCGCGCCGACGACCGGCCGCAGCGCGGCCAGCACGCGCGCGCGGGGAACCGAGCCGTTCGTGAAGACCGTCACGGTCGAGGTCCCGATCGCGAGTCCATACGTGCCCTCGCCGTAGTCGCGGGCAACGCTGCCGCGCACGCGCGTGCTCGTCGGTGGCGGCAGATCGAGCACGAGCGCGTTGCGATCGCAGATCGAGCTCGTCTGGATGCTGACCGGCAACGCGCAGCCGCTGTCGCCGGACGGCTTGCACGTGCCGTAGAGGAAGCTCACGTTGCCGGCGCCGCGCGAGATGCCGGTCAGCGGCAGGCCGACGACGGTGCTGCCGGCCCAGTAGAGCGGATACGCCGCCGCGCGCTGCGCCGCGCGCACGTCGGCGGCGGTCGGCGGCGGCTTCTCCGCGCCGCAGCCGGCGAGCAGCGCGAACGCGGCGCCAGCGGCCAGCCACGGGTGGACTCTTCGTCGCGCAGGGGCCATCGTGTAGTGCAATGTCGCGCAATCTCGTCGAGCTCGTCCGCCGCCATCACGAAGTCGGCGCGCCGACGGCGCTCGAGGTCCTCAAGCAGGCGATCGAGCAGCGCGGCGAGATCAGCGACGACGACCGCCGCCTCGCCGCCGAGCGCTCGGGCCTGCCCGAGGCCGCCGTGCACGGCGTCTCGACGTTCTACGACGACCTGCTCCAGCCGCGCGGACGCAGCTGCCACGTGCGCGTCTGCACCGGCACGGCGTGCTTCGCGGCGACCGCCGACGGCCACGTCGACGCGATCCGCGACGGCCTCGGGCTGGCGCTCGGCGAGCGCAGCGCGGACGGCGAGATCTCGCTCGCAGAGACCGTCTGCCTGGGCTTCTGCCACAGCTCGCCGGCGATTCGCGACGGCGACGTGATCGACGCCGGGCCGGGCGCGATCGCGCGCGTCCTCGCCGGCGCCGCGACCGCGGCGGACGAGCCCGACCCGCGCAGCGTGCTCGACGGCGGGCCGGTGCTGCTCGCCGGCGGGCGCGACTGGCAGGGCCTGCGCCACGCGCTCGCCACGATGACCCCCGAGCAGCTGCTCGCGCACGTCAAGGCGGCGACCGTCCGTGGCCGCGGCGGCGCCGGCTTCCCGGCCGGAGACAAGTGGGAGTTCGCGCGCAACGCGCCCGGCGAGCGGCGCTTCATCGTCGCCAACGGCGACGAGGGCGACCCCGGCTCGTACATCGACAAGGTCCTGATGGAGGCTCACCCCGCGCTGCTGATCGAGGGGATGGCGCTGGCCGGCTACGCCGTCGGCGCCGACCACGGCTTCGTCCTGACGCGCTCGGAGTACCCGCGCTCCAAGCCGCTGCTCGAGGCGGCGGTCGCGCGGGCGCGCCGCGACGGGATCCTGGGCACGGCCGTGCTCGGCAGCGACTTCGCCTTCGATGTCACGATCGTCGAGGGCGCGGGCTCCTACGTCGTCGGCGAGGAGACGGCGCTGCTCGCCTGCCTGCAGGGGCTGCGCGGGACGGTCTCCGCGCGGCCTCCGTTTCCCGCCCAGCGCGGCCTGCACGGGCTGCCGACGGTCGTCAACAACGTCGAGACGCTCTGCAACATCCCGCTCGTCGCGCGCGGCGGGGCCGATGCCTACCGCGCGCTGAGCCCGACCAGCCCGACGACCGGCACGAAGCTCGTCTGCTTCAACGAGCGCTTCGCGCGCCCCGGCGTCTACGAGGTGCGCTTCGGGACGACAATGCGCGAGCTGTGCGAGGACGTCGCCGGCGGGCTCGTCGACGGCCGCGCGATCAAGGCGCTGCAGATCGGCGGCCCGCTGGGCGGGATCCTGCCGGGCTGGAAGCTCGACACGCCGTTTGACTTCGACGAGCTCGCGGCCGAGGGCTGCATGCTCGGTCACGGCGGGATCGTCGCCTTCGACGACACGACCGACATGCGCGCGCTCGCGATCCACCTGCTGCACTTCGGCGCGGCCGAGAGCTGCGGCAAGTGCTTTCCCTGCCGGATCGGGCTGCGTCGCGCGCACGAGATGTTCGCGTCGGGCCTGCCGGTCGAGCGCGCGACGCTCGAGGCGCTGCTCGAGACGCTCGAGCTCGGCAGCCTGTGCGCCCACGGCGGGGCGATGCCGGCGCCGATCCGCAGCCTGCTGGCACACTTTCCGCAGGAGCTGGGGTTGGCGGCGTGAGCATGCTCGCAATCGACATCGACGGAACACCGACCGAGGTCGCGCCCGGCACGACGGTGCTGCAGGCCGTCCGCTCGCTCGGCGGCGACGTCGCGACGCTCTGCTTCGACGAGCGCCAGGAGCCGTTCGGCGCCTGCCGCATCTGCATGGTCGGCGTCGCCGGCGCGCCCGGCCCGGTCGCCGCCTGCACGACGCCGTGCCGCGACGGCATGCGGATCGACACGCGCGACGCGACGGCGCGGCGGATCGCCGCCGCGACGGTCGAGCTCGTGCTCTCCGAGCTGCCCGCGGCGCCGGCCCCGCACACCGAGCTGGCGGCCGTGGCGCGCATGTTCGAGATCGACGTCGACGGTCCGCTGCGCTGGCCCGGCGAGCAGCACGTCCGAGCCCATGACGAGCGCCACCCGTACCTCGCGCTGCAGCACGAGCTGTGCATCTCCTGCGGGCGCTGCGTGCGCGCCTGCGACGAGATCCAGGGCGCGTTTGCGCTGACCGCCACCGGGCGCGGCTTCGGCGCGAACATCGCCGCCGGCCTGGATCAGGGCTTCCGCGACTCGGCGTGCGTGTCGTGCGGCGCCTGCGCCGACACCTGTCCGACCGACGCGATCACGGAGATCTCCCTGCTCGCCCTGGCGGAGCGATAGCGATGGCCGGCGAGCGCTTCGACCGCGAGATCACGACGACCTGCGGCTACTGCGGCGTCGGCTGCAGGCTCGAAACGCACGCCGTCGAGGGCCGCGTCGTCTCGATCGGCCCGGCGCTCGACGGCCCCGCGAATCAGGGTCACACGTGCCTGAAGGGCCGTTTCGCGCACGGCTTCTCGCGCAAGCGCGACCGCCTGCGCACGCCGCTGATCCGCAACGACGACGGGAGCTTCCGCGCAGCGTCCTGGGACGAGGCGATCGCGCTCGTCGTCTCCGAGCTGACGCGGATCCGCTCCAGCGCCGGCCCCGACGCGATCGCCGGCCTCGCCTCCTCGCGGGCGACGAACGAGGACTGCTACGTCATGCAGCGCCTGATGCGCGCCGCGATCGGCACGCACAACATCGACAACTGCTCGCGCGTCTGCCACTCCCCCACCTCGTGGGCGATGCGCCAGTCGCTCGGCCTGTCCGGCGCCACCGGCTCGTTTGCCGACATCGAGGCCGCCGATGCCGCGATCGTCATCGGGGCCAACCCGACCGAGGGCCATCCGGTCGTCGGCGCGCGGATCAAGCAGGCGACGCTGCGCGGCCTGCGGCTCGTCACCATCGACCCGCGGCGGATCGAGCTGTCGGACTACGCCGTCCTGCACCTCAGCCCGCGACCGGGCTCGAACGCGGCCGTGATGCTGGGGCTCGCGCACGTCGTCGCGCGCGACGGGCTCGTCGACCAAGCCTTCATCGACGCTCGCACCGAGGGCTGGGATGCCGTCGCGGACCTGCTGAGCGACTACACGCCCCGCGACGTCGAGCGCATCAGCGGCGTCGCGGCCGCCGACATCGAGCGCGCCGCGCACATCTACGCCGAGGCCGGCGAGGCCAGCATCCTGTGGGGCCTGGGCGTGACCGAGCACACGTACGGCTCGGAGGTCGTGCGGCTGATCTGCAACCTCGCGCTGATCTGCGGCAAGGTCGGGCGGCCGGGCTCGGCGCTGCTGCCGCTGCGCGGGCAGAACAACGTCCAGGGCTCGTCGGACATGGGCGCGCTGCCGGACACGTTCACCGGCTACCAGCCCGTCACCGACGAGGCCGTCGCGCGCCGCTTCGAGGCGCGCTGGGGCGTGCGGATGAAGCGCGCGGGCGGCCTGAAGATCCCCGAGATGTTCGACGCGGCGGTCGCCGGCGAGCTGAAGGCGATGTACATCTTCGGCGAGGACGTCGCGCAGACCGACCCGAACACGACGCACGTCGTCGCCGCGCTGCGGGCGCTGGAGTTCCTCGTCGTGCAGGACATCTTCGAGAACGAGACCTCGAAGTACGCCGACGTGATCCTGCCGGCCTCGTCGTTCCTCGAGAAGAGCGGCACCTTCACGAACGCCGAGCGACGCATCCAGCTCGTCGCGCCGGCGATCGAGCCGCCCGGCGAGGCGCGCACGGACTTCGACATCCTCACGACGCTGTCGGCGGCGCTCGGCCACGAGATGGGCTTTGCGTCCCCGGCCGACGTCATGGACGAGGTCGCTGCGCTGACGCCCGACTGGGCCGGCGTCTCGCACGAGCGCGTCGGGCGCGGCGGGCTGCAATGGCCGGTCGCCGCCGACGGGACCGACTCGCCGATCCTCTATCGCGAGCGCTTCGAGCTGCCGGGCGGCCGCGCGCGCCTGGCCGCCCTGCCCTACAAGCCGCCGGGCAGCGAGTGCAGCGAGGAGTTCCCGCTCGTGCTCGTCACCGGCCGGCGCCTGGAGCACTACAACGCGGGCACGATGACGCGCCGCACGGGCAACCTCGACCTGCTCGGCAGCGACTGGCTCGAGCTTCACCCCGACGACGCGGCGCGGCTGTGGGTGACCGACGGCGCCCTCGTCTCCGTGCGCAGCGCCTACGGGCGCATCGAGCTGCCCGCACGGCTGACCGAGCGGATCGAGCCGGGGCACGTCTTCACGGCGTTTCACTTCCCGGAGATCCGCACGAACGTCCTCGTCGGCGCCGCGGCCGACGTGAACACGTCGTGCCCCGAGTACAAGGTCGTCGCCGTCGACGTGCGGCCGGTCGCCGAGCAGGCCAGCCGGACGCCGGCGATCGCGACGTCGTCGTGATGCCGTGACGGCCGACGGCGCTCCCGTCGCGGGCCGGATGACCGCCTCCCTGCGGCGCGACGGCGAGCGCGACGAGGTCGCCGTCGAGGAGCCGCTCGAGATCCGCGTCGACGGTGTGGCGTTGACGGTGACGATGCGCACGCCCGGCCACGACGACGAGCTCGCGCTCGGCTTCCTCTACGGCGAGGGGCTGATCGACGCGCCGCACGCCGCCGGCCCGACCGACGATCTCGCGGCGAACGTCGTCGACGTGCGCGGCCCGCTGCTGCGCGACCCCGGCGCGCGGCGCTTCTACACGACGTCGTCGTGCGGCGTCTGCGGCAAGGGCTCGCTCGAGCAGGTCGCGGTCCATGCGCCGCTGCTGCCGGTCGGCCCGCACGTTTCGCGCGCTCTGCTCGCCGCGCTGCCCGACCGCCTGCGCCAGCCGGCGTTCGAGCGCACCGGCGGCATGCATGCGACCGGGCTGTTCGACGCCGCCGGCGAGCCCCTGCTCGTCCGCGAGGACGTCGGGCGCCACAACGCGATGGACAAGGTCGTCGGCCGCGCCCTGCTCGAGGGGCTGCTGCCGCTCGCCGGGCGGATCCTCTGCGTCAGCGGCCGGCTGTCGTTCGAGCTCGTCCAGAAGGCGGCCGTCGCGGGGGCGCCGATCCTCGTCGGCGTCGGCGCGCCGACATCGCTCGCGGTCGCGCTCGCCGCCGACCGCGGGATGACGCTCGCGGGCTTCGCGCGCGGCACCAGCGTCAACGTCTACAGCGGTGACGAACGCGTGCAGAGCGGTTGAGCGCAGGGTGCGCGGATGCGCCTTGATTGTTCTGAGCACGCGGAGTACACATCAGCATGGCCAGCTACCCCGTCGTCTACGGCCAGGACGCGCCGGAGAAGCGCAGCCGCCTGACCGTCTTCTTCCGGATCCTGCTCGCGATCCCGCATTTCATTCTCGCGTTCATCTACGGAATCGCGTTCTTCTTCGCCGTCGTGATCGCGTGGTTCGCGATCCTCTTCACCGCTCGCTGGCCAGAGGGCCTCTACAACTTCGCGGCGGGCTTCCTGCGCTACTCGGGACGGCTGCAGGCGTACATCTACCTCATCGCCGACACCTATCCGCCGTTCGACGGCGGCGAGCATCCTGAGTATCCGGTGCAGATCGTCATCGCCCCGCCGAAGCCCTCCTACAGCCGGCTGAAGGTGCTGTTCCGGATCATCCTCGCGATCCCGATCTACGTGATGCAGTACATCTTCTCGCTGTGGCTGCTCGTGGTCGCGATCGCGATCTGGTTCGTCGCCGTGATCACTGGCCGCACGAGCTCGGGGCTGATGGAGGCGATGCGCATGCCGATGGCCTACTACGTGCGCGCGAACTCGTACTTCTACCTCATCACCGAGGACTGGCCGCCGTTTGATCCGGGGGCCGCGTAGCGGCCGGCCGCCGTCACGGGATCGGAACAAGCGGGCTGTCGACGTCCGCCGCGAGCCCGCGTCCACGCGCGATGACCTCGAGCATCATCGCGGTGTCGGCGATCGCGACGCCGGTCAGGTGCTCCTCGCGCGATGCGAAATCGTCCGCGATCGCGCCGACCGCGACGGCGTACCCCGCGCCGTCGCCGGCCGCCAGCGCGCGCAGCGCGGTGGCGGTTCGCTCGAATGCGCCGCCGCGCGGATCCATCACGTCGGCGAGCGGCGCGACCGCGTCGTCGTCGCCCGCGATCAGCGCGGCGACGGCGAGCACGTACGAGGCCACCGGCGAGCCCGGGGCATCGGGATCGCCCTCGAGCGCCGCGCGGACCTCCGCGGCGGCGGGCATCGCATCGCCGCCGAGCACGGCCGCCTTGAGCAGCCCGACGAGCCGCCCGTAGCTGCGCGGCGGCGCCAGCGCCCAGGACGCGCGGTAGGCCTCGACCGCGCGCGCGTAGGCTGCGCGGGCGGCGTCGGCGTGGCCCGCCACGAGCGCGGCGTGCGCCTCGCCCTCGGCCGCGATTGCGGCGATCATCAGCTCGCGATGCTCTCCATCCTGCATCGCCGCGAGCTTACGCCCTCGCGTGGCTCGCGGTCCACCGCGGGCGGGTGCGCGCGCGCCGAGATCCGCGATGCCTCACCATCCCTGGAAGAGATGCGCCAGGACGACCCGAGCGAGCCCGACATCCGTGCCTCCACCAGGCCGGCGGATCCGATCATGAAATGGCTCGTGATCGGGACGATCGTCTGCACCGCGGCGTGCGCGCTGCTGATCGGACTGAGCGGCTCGCAGCTCGTCATCGCGACGGGCATCGTCTTCGGTGGCACGGCGTTCGTGCTCCTGCTCGCGGCGACGTTCTACGCGATCGGTCGCGGCGAGGACCGCGAACGGGCCGCTCGCAAGAGCGGCCCGGGAAGCTAGGCCTGCGTCTTGGCGTGCGCGAGCCGCGCGTCGGCGCTCGCGGAGATCCGCCGCAGCTCGTCCAGCCGCTGAGGGCTGGACGGCTTGCCGGTCAGGATCCGCGCGTTGTAGAGCGCCAGGCGGTTGCGGTGATGGCGCGCCTCCGCCTCGAGGCGCTCGAGCTCGAGCGCCGCCTTGCTAGAGAGTGGTGACGTTGACGGCCTTGGGGCCCTTGTCGCCGGCCTCGGCGTCATAGGAGACCTTCGCGCCCTCGGCGAGCGACTTAAAGCCGCTGGAGTTGATCCCGCTGTGGTGGACGAACAGATCCTTGCTGTTGTCGTCCGGCGTGATGAAGCCGAAGCCCTTGTCGTCGTTGAACCACTTAACGGTTCCAGTTGCCATGTGAATTCCTCCACTACGTATGTGTACTGCGAGCGCGGAGGTGCTTCCATTGCAACGACTGCGGGCGCGTAACACGGTGTCATCGAGCTACATGCGCCCGACATGATCGCGACAAGGGTAGCGAACGACCCTCAGTCGCCCGTCGCTTGCTCCTTGGCCGCATGCTGCGCCAGGCGGTCCTCGGCGCCGCGCACGGCTTCCTGGAGTTGCGTCAGCCGCTGGCAGGGCTTGTCGCTGTGCAGGCGAACGTAGAGCGCGAGCCGCTGGCGGTGGTAGTTGACCTGCGACTCGACCTGGGCGAGGCGGCTGGACCTTCCAGACGCGCTCATGTGTTCGACGCTCGTCTCATGCACGCCTTCCGTACCCCTCCGAAACAATGGTTCGCGCGAAGGCAGAGGGGACGAAACCCAGGGGCGAAACGAAGCTGTCGCCTCAGTCTAGCCCGCGCGCAGACGCCGCGGCAGGGCCCCCGGATGACGCTTCCCCGGCGCGCCCTATCCTGACCGCAGCCCGTTCAGGGTCGATCTCGTCCATGGCGCCCGTGAGCACGCCCACCACACCGAACCGCCGCTTCCCGTGGAGATACCCCGCGCTGGCCGGCGTCGTGCTCGTCGCTCTCGTCGCCGGCTTTGTGCTGTCGCGTGATTCGAAGGTCACTCCCCAGCATGGGCACGCCGACGCCCGCTCCGCGCGCGGCTCCGCCTCCGCTTTCGTCGCCCGTGGTCGCGCGATCGACCTCACCGCGGACGCTCGCGGGCGCATCGTCTTGGACGATCTGGGGCTGACGCTGACGGTCGCCGCCGAGCTCGCGAACCAGGGACTCGTCGGCGTACCGGGCGCCGATCCGACGCGCCGGTCGACGAGCATCTCGTTCGCGACGAAAGCGCTATCGGGCGAGGACGGCGCCTGCCTCGCCGACGGGGCGCGGGGCTGGCTCGGGACGCTGACGCGCTACGACGGCCCATCAGCCGCGATGCGCGACCACGCCGGCCACACGATGGCGACGCTCGACTACCCCGGCTTTCACACGACGTATCGAGCGGTCACGCAGTCCTGCGCCGCACGCGCACCCGGCACCGCCGTCGCCGATCTGGCTGAGGAGAAGCGGGCGTCCAGCGAACTCTGGAACGCGATCCGTACGGCGCAGCCGATCCGGCGTTAGCTCGCGGGCGTGATGACCTTGACCGTGGTGGATGCGGTGCTGACGTTGCCCGCCGCGTCGCGCGCGACGACGCGGTAGTTGTTGGCCGCACCTGGTAGCGCGGCCGTATCGGTGTGGGTGAGCGTTCCGGCAGCCACGGTCTCGAAGTCGCTGCCGTTGCGCTTCAGGACGTAGTCCTTCACCCCGACGTTGTCGGTGCTCGCGTTCCACGTCAGCCTGACCTGGGTGGGGCTCTCCGCCACGCCCTTGAGGTTCTGCGGCTGCGACGGCGGCGTCTTGTCGGTCGACCCCGATGGCGGAGGCGGCGGCGGTGGCGGTCCCGGCGGAGGCGGAGGCGGAGGCGGCGGTGGCGTCGTCCCGCTCGCCAGCGTCTTGAGCTTCGTCGTCGCCTTGCCACTCTTGTTGCCGGCGTTGTCTACCGCGACGAGCTCGTAGTTGTACGTGGTGTTGGGCTGTAGGTTGAGATTGCTGTACTTCGTGCCGGTGATCATGTTCTGGTTCAGCGACACCGTCGATCCTGCACGGAAGATGTTGTAACCGAGAAGTCCCGATCCGCCCTTGTCGGTGCTTGGGGACCACCGCAGGTCGATCTGGTCGCTGCTCGGCGTGCCCCTAAAGTCCGTCGGCCTCGTGGGGACGGTCGTGTCGTCTCCCGTCCCACCGGGGAACGTGACGGTGACCGATGCCTTCCCGCTCGTGTGGCCTGCGCCGTCGACGGCTTGGAGCTCGTACTTGTACGTCCGGCCGGGCGTGACCTCGCCGTCGCCATAGGACGTTCCCTCAAGTGGCCCGGCGATGTTCTGCAGCGTGCCGTCGCGATAGAGGTTGTACCCCTTCAGCCCGGAGCCGCCGTCGTCCGTGCTCGCGCTCCACGTGAGGTTGATCTGTGCAGCCGCGGCGACGCCCTTCAGATCCTTCGGCGTGGTCGGGGCGGTCGTGTCCGTCTCCTCGCCAGGGGGCGGGGCCGCCACGGTCCAGGAACGGGTCGCCGGAGATTCATCGGTCTTGCCGGCATAGCTGGATCGCACGCTGAACGTATGTGTGCCGGGCGTCAGGTTGGCGTAGCTCTTCGGCGAGGTACAGCTCCCGAAGCTGCCGCCGTCGAGCTTGCAGGCGAAGGTCGCATCGGGCCTATTGGACTCGAACTTGAAGGCGCTGGCCACGTTGCTGGCAATTGGATCGACAGGGCTCTCGGTGATCGTCGTTTCGAGCGGCGGGGCGAGCGTCGACCCATCCGGCTGGGTGGCGTAGGGGAAGTTGGGGTTGGGCTCGCCTCCCGGGGTGGGATCCGGGTTCAGGCACGGCCTCGTGTTCTCCTGGCCCTTGCGCTGCTTGATGCAGTAGTCGATCAGGTACTCCAGATCCGCTTGGCGCCAGCCGTTGTAGAAGTCGGCGTGGAAGGTGTTGACGTCGTAGTTGTTGTTGATCGACGAGTTCATGTCGCCGCCCGCAACCGTGAAATCCGACGACTTGTCACCTTCGTTGGGCTCACGCGCGTCGTACGGCGTGTTGCTCTGGATCTTGCTCTCCGACGTGAAATTCGTCGGCCTGTTCTCCTTGCTGTCAACCAGGCCTTGCGTCTCGAAGTTGATCTTCAGGTCGATTCTGGGGGTGGCGACCGGATGACTGGCGGGGCACGTGCCCGGCGCCGGCGGCGGCGGCACGTAGACCACGTGGCTGCGATGGTCGTTGGGATACGTCTTGTCCGTCACCGGGTTCTTCGCCGGCGTGCCATCGGGGTTCACCGTGTCGAGGTTCTTGCCGTCCCAGCATTCGGGGAAGATGACCCGCACCTGCAGACCGTAGGGACAGTGGTACCTGATGTCCTCGAGCGAGGACTGGTAGCCCCATTTGACCTGCTCGCTGCCGCAACTCCAGCCGGCGTGCTCGTAGCCCGAGATCGCGTACGTGTTGTTCTTGATGTCCGCGATCATCTTGAACCCCTGCGGCCATGCCTTGATGCTCGCGTTGTCCTTGCGTCCCGGGGCGTAGTAGGCGGTCGTGTGGTCGATCTCAGCCCGCTGGCCCTTGACGTAGAGGACCGGCGTCCAATATGCGGCGGTGTCGCCCGCCGGATCACACGTGGTGCCGGACTCCCTCAGGCTCTGCGCGGTCGAGAACGCGTCGGTCGAGAACGCTCCGCTGAATTCGTGCGCGTGGGCAGCCCCCGGCAGGCCGGGGAAGACGATCGGGTCGTCATTGGCCACATGAGACGGCAGGCACGAAGCCGAGAAGGTCTCGATCTCGGCCGAGGCGGCAGCCGGGAAGGTCGCGAACGTGGCGACAAGCGCCAGCACGAGGGCCAGAGTCGACTTGTGTCTCGACGAGATAATCGCTGCGGTCATACGTGTGATCCCCCTGAGCGATCCGCGGGTTCGGGGCGCACCCCCGGTCGGGATACCGATTTCGCGGCGCGGTGCAGTTCACCTGCAGCGTCGATTCCTACGATGCGATCTCGTCGACGACAAGAACGCACACGTCCGTGATCTCGCTTGGGGAATAGCGACATAAGCGGGGCGCCCGCTGAACTCGGTATTCCGAGACACGACGGTCATGCGGCCACCGCCAAGGCTGGGCGGGCCGGACCCTATCAGAGCCTCACGACGACTTATATCTCGGCAAGCCTGCGCCCACGCAGATTTCTGGAGCGCTGCCGCGGCGCGGGGGATCGGCCCGCGACTGCCCGCGTCTGCAGCGGTTTCTTGTCCGGCCGGGACGGGTCGAGTGGCCGGCGTGCTCGCCTCCGTGAGGCGTCTTGGCGGGTGCTTGCGCCGGGCGTCGCGGCGCGGCAGCGGCGTGGCGTTGAGCGCTTCGCGTTCGCCATCGTCGTGGGTATCGGGGAGACAGGATTTGAACCTGCGACCGCCCGGCCCCCAGCCGGGTGCGCTACCAGACTGCGCCACTCCCCGTGGCCTTGAAGCGGGCGACGGGAATCGAACCCGCCCTAGAAGCTTGGAAGGCTTCTGTGCAGCCACAACACTTCGCCCGCACGCCCGGCACGGAGCTTATCGCCCCGGTGGCGCGCCCCCGGCGTACCACTAGGCTCTCACGCGATGACCGGGCCGTACGGAGCAGGCGCGATGAGTTTGGGCGAAGGCGACGGTCTGTAGAGCTGTGACCGCGTCGCCCGCCATCGAGGCCTCCGGGCTCGTCAAGAGCTTCGGGAAGACCCGCGCCGTCGACGGCGTCGACCTCGCGGTCGCGCGGGGCTCCGTCTACGGGGTGCTGGGGCCCAACGGCGCCGGCAAGACGACGACGATCCGCATGCTCGCGACGCTCCTGCGCCCGGACGCCGGCAGCGCGCGGGTGCTGGGGCACGACATCGTCAGCGAGTCCGACGAGGTGCGGGCGCTCGTCACCCTGACCGGCCAGCTGGCCTCGGTCGACGACGATCTCACCGGCCGCGAGAACCTCATCCTGCTCGGCCGGCTGCTCGGCTACCGGACCAAGCAGGCGCGCGTACGCGCGGACGAGCTGCTCGACGCCTTCGGGCTCGCGGACGCGGCCGGCCGGCTCGTGAAGAACTACTCCGGCGGCATGCGACGGCGGATCGACATCGCCGCGAGCATCGTCGTCACCCCCGAGCTCATGTTCCTCGACGAGCCCACGACGGGCCTCGACCCGCGCTCGCGCAACCAGGTGTGGGACATCATCCGCGCGCTCGTCGCGCAGGGCACGACGGTTCTGCTGTGCACGCAGTACCTCGACGAGGCCGACCAACTCGCCGACCGGATCGCCGTCATCGACCGCGGCAAGGTCATAGCGGAGGGCACGCCGGCGCTGTTGAAGGCGTCGGTCGGGCAGGGCGCGCTCCACGTGCGCCTGCTCGACCCCGCGGATCGCCCCGAGGCCGCGCGCATGCTCGGCCGGCTGCTCGACGCCGAACCACATCTGGAGGGCGATCCGAGCGCGCTGTCGGTGCGGATCGACGACGCCGAGCGCGCCGCCGAAGCGGTCGCCGAGCTGTCACGCGCCGGGCTCGGCCTGGCGAACTTCGCGCTCTCCCAGCCGAGCCTCGACGAGGTCTTCCTCGCGCTCACCGGCCATCCCGCCGAGGACGAGGACGAGGCGGAGGCGGAGGCGGTGGCATGAGCGCGTCGACGACCCGATCCGCGCCGGCGGCGCGCGAAGCGCTGCACGCGGTGCTCGCCTCCGGCGAGCGCCCGCCGCGGCCTGGGCCGCTGTCGGCGGCGCTGACGTTCGGCTGGCGCGGGATGCTGAAGATCAAGCACGTGCCCGAGCAGCTGCTCGACGTGACGATCACGCCGGTGCTGTTCCTGCTGATGTTCACGTACCTCTTCGGCGGCGCCGTCTCGGGCTCGACGAGCGAGTACCTGCACTACCTCCTGCCGGGCATGCTCGTCCAGTCGGTGCTGTTCACGGCCGTCTACTCCGGCGTCGCGCTCAACACGGACATGACGAAGGGCGTCGTTGACCGCTTCCGATCGCTGCCGATCTGGCGTCCGGCGCCGCTCGTCGGCGCCGTGCTCGGCGACTGCGTACGCTTCGCGCTGGCGGCGATCGTCGTCGTGCTGCTCGGCCTCGTGATGGGATATCGGCCCGATGGAGGCGTCGGCGGCGTGCTCGCCGCGATGCTGCTCGTCGTCGTCTTCGCGTTCGCGCTGTCGTGGATCTTCACGACGCTCGGGCTCGCGCTGCGCTCACCGAGCGCGGTCATGAACACCGGCTTCATGGTGCTCTTCCCGCTGATCTTCCTGAGCAACATCTTCGTCGATCCGAGCACGCTGCCGGGCTGGCTCGAGGCGTTCGTCGACGTCAACCCGATGTCGCACGTCGTCACCGCCACCCGCGGCCTGATGGACGGCGACCCGGCGGCGGACGACATCGGGCTCGCGCTCGCCGAGGCGGGCGTGATGACGGCGGTCTTCGCGCCGCTGACGGCGCGGCTGTACCGATCGAAGGGCTGAGCGAGCGCGGGCTGAGCCGGGCGGCGCCTCAGTCCTTCGCGCATCGGAGTGCGTCGAGCCGTGCGACGCTCGGTCGGTGCGCCACCGACACGTTGCGGGGGTTCGACAGCGTCCAACGCACGTCGAGCGCATCGCATGTCGCGCAGAACAGGGCGCGGATGTCGGCCGAGAGGTTCGAGAAGAAGTAGCGCGTGTACGCGTACTCCGCGACGCGCCCGCTGGGCAGCCTCGTGCGAAAGCGATTCGTCGTCCGGCAGCCGTCGGAATGGATCAGGCCACGCACGAAGTCGCCTGGGTATCGCGTGACGATCTCCTGCTGCCAGGGCTCGAGCGCGATCGTGCGCTCGTGTTTGCGACCGGGTCCGTGCTGCGGGAACGCGTGCAGCCAGAGCTTGTCGCAGGCCTGGACATGGACGCACTCACCACTGGAGGAACGGACGAATCCCGGACGATGCTTCGGCATCGTCAGAACCATCGCGGCCCAACAACCGTCGATGACGCGCAGGTAGCGCAGGTCCAGCGCGATCCGCAGCAGTACGCGACCGCGGTTTACCGACAGACACCCGTCGCCGAGATACATCCCCAACAGGTATGAGTACGAGGCCTCGTGAGCCGGTACCCACGCGACCTCGATCTCCGGCCACGAGCGCCGCCATCGCCCGATGGTGTTCTGGGGCACATTGGTGAGCTCGGCGCCTCCCGATCCGAGCAGCCGCGAGCCAGAAGCGCGCTGCTGCACGATCTTGTTCGCTGCGCGCCACGAACACATGTTCGCATCCCGCATGGACGGAACTCGACCCTCGCGGACCCATCAGCGGGGCACGCAGGACTCGAACCTGCAACCTCCGGTTTTGGAGACCGGCGCTCAGCCAGTTGAGCTAGTGCCCCAAGCGTTGCTGAGGGTAGCGGCACCGTGGCGATCTCGCCGCGGCGAAGCGTGCCTAGAATCAACTGATGAGCACCGCCTCTGACCCCGCCCTCACGCGACCCCCGCTGCCGGACACCCTGCGGCTGGGCCCCGCCCACCTGACGGTCTCGAACCTCGACGGTTCGATCGCCTTCTACGAGCGCTCGATCGGCCTCCAGGTCCATGACCGCGATCGCGACGTCGCGACGCTCGGCGCCGGCGAGGAGGATCTGCTCGTGCTCGTCGAGGATCCTGGCGCGGCGCCCAGCGGGCACCACGCGGGTCTGTTCCATTTCGCGCTGCTGTTTCCGACGCGCCGGGAGCTCGCCCGCGCGCTCAAGCGCATTGGCGACACGCACACCCCACTCGAGGGCTTGTCCGACCACGGCGTCTCGGAAGCGATCTACCTGCGTGACCCCGACAACCACGGGGTCGAGCTGTGCGCCGACCGGCCGCGCGAGCAGTGGCCGTCGCCGCGCAGCGAGCGCGACCGCTACGACATCATCACGATCGCGCTCGATGTCGAGGACCTGATGCGCGACGTCGAGGACGAGGAGCCACAAGCGCAGGCGGGGCGCCGGGCTCGTGATGGGACACGTGCACCTGCACGTCGGCGACATCGAGCAGAGCCTGGGCTTCTACCGCGACGTGCTCGGCTTCGAGGCGATGGCGAACATCGGCAGCGCGGCGTTCGTCTCGGCCGGCGGCTACCACCATCACGTCAGCTTCAACGTCTGGCTCGGACCCGACGTCAAGCCGCTGCCGCCGCACACCGCCGGGCTGCGCGAGTGGACCGTGATCCTCCCCTCGCGCGATGACGTCCAGGCCGTGCGGGCGCGCGTCATCGACGCCGGTCTCGAGGCGCACGACCACGACAGCGGCTTCCTCGTGCGCGATCCGTGGCAGACCGCGGTCGCGTTCATCGCCGGCTGAGCTGGCTACGAGCTCACGGGCAGCACCACTGCACCGAGTGCGGATAGGCCCCGGCCGCGGCGCCGGGCGCGAACTGTCGCGCGATGTTCGCCACCGCCGTGCGGCGCGCCGCCGTACCGTCCGGGCGCAGGAAGACCCACTGGTCGGCGTCGGACCAGGGCACGAGCAACCAGCGGCCGTTCGGCGACCAGGCGGGCGCGCCGAAGCGCCCGAGGCGCGCGAACAGCGGCCGTTCGCGCAGGCCGCGCGCCGCGTCGAGCAGGACGACCTCACTCCGCGTCGAGCGCGCCCCGCTGCGCACGAGCGCGACGCGCGTCCCGCGCGGCGCCCACGCGACGTGCTCGGCGCTCGTGCCGCGCGGCAGCTCGCGTGAGGCCAGGCGCGCGCCGCCGTCGCCGTACAGCACGACGCGTCGTGCGCTGAGCGCGAGCAGGCGGTCGCCGTGCGGCGACCAGACCAGCTCACGGATGCCGGTGATCGGCGCCGAGCGCCACGCGCGCGCGCCCGTGTCGGCATCGAGGACCGCGACGCGGCCGCGTGCGTCGGCGTAGGCGAGCGTGTGCGTCGCGCCCGGCCGCCACGCCGGGGCGACCCCCGGGCGTGCCATCGCCAGGCGCCGCTCGCCGGCGCCGTCGCCGCCGACGACGCGCAGCGAGTCGCCCGCGTGGTAGGCGACGAGATAGCCGTCGCCCGGCGCCCAGCGGGCGGCGCTGATCCGCGCGGGCGCGGGCACGGACCAGCGCACCCCGCCGGCCGGATCGACGGCCGTCAGCTCGCGCCCGCGCCAGACGACGGCGAACTTCCCGTGCGGCGACCACGACGCCCCGGCGTACTCGCCCAGCCGCCGCTTCGCGCCGTCCGTCGCGACGACCCAGGCGGCGTCGCCGGCGGCGACGAGCAGTCGCCCGCCACCAGGGACGTTCACGAGCGCCGATCGCGCGCGCGGCTCGCCGACGCCGAGCACGCTGCGCACGAGGCGCCCGACGTCGCTGCGCGGTGCGCTCGCCGCCGCCACACCCGCCGCGCCGGCCAGCGTCGCGAGCGCCGCGGCGACGAACGCCGGCCACGGACGCCGGCGCGCTCGCGAGCGTGGCTCGAGCTCCTCGAACGCCGCGCGCACGACGCCGAGCGCGCGCTCGCGAGCGGCCGGGTCCTCGCGCTCGCGAGCGGCGCGCTCGAGCTCGCGGCGCAGGCTCATGCGCGCTCCTCATCGACCCATTCACCGAGCGCGTCGAGCCCCCGCCGCAGGCGGGAGTTGACGGTTCCGCGCGGCAGGTCGAGCGCGGCGGCGATCTCGCCGGGCGTGAGATCGAGCACGTAGCGCAGAACGACGACCGCGCGCTGCTCCGGTCCGAGCCGCAGCAGCGCGTCGACGATGTCCTCACCGAGCGCGCCGGCTCCGCCGCCCGCTCCGACCTCCGCCGCCGCGGCCGCGTCCGGCGCGCTCTCGGCCGGCACCTCGGCGCGGTGCGCTCGCGCGCGCGACCAGTCGATCGCGCGGTTGATGACGATCCGGTGCAGCCAGGGCTTCAGCGGGCGCCGCAGGTCGAAGCGCGGCAGCGCCCGCAGGGCGGCGAGGAACGCCTCCTGCGTGATGTCCTCGGCGGCTGCGCGGTCGCCGGTGACGAGCAGCGCCGCGCGGTACGCGCCCCGCCAGTGGCGCGCGAAGAGCTCCTCGACGGCGTCGGACGATCCGCGCTGCGCAGCCCGCACGAGCGCCGCCTCGCCGACCCTGCCGGGGAGCGTCAGAGGCCGTCTCCGGCCCGCGATCTCCGCGGGCGCCTGCACCGCCGCGACGCTACCGGCGCCCGCCGAAGGCGCGAACGCGACCTCGGCGGCTCCAGGGTCGAGAGGGCCCACACCACGTCATACGGCGGGCGGGGGTGCCGAGGTCCCGCGACGCGCGGCAGGCCCGCAGCGCCGACCGCATCAGAACCGCTTCTCGCCGAAGAACGTGGCCACCGGGTTGCCGTTGAAGTTCGCGATCGCGGCGTAGCCGGCGCGCTCGTACATCCGCTGCGCGCGTGGCTGGCGCGGGCCGGTGTCGAGCCGCACGACCGCGTAGCCGAGATCGCGCGCCCGCTGCTCGAGCTCGACGAGCAGCGCGCGCGCCACGCCGCGGCCGCGGGACTCCGTGACGACGAACATCTTCTTGATCTCGCAGGCGCCGTCAGGCAGCGACTTGAGGCCGCCGCAGCAGACCGGGACGTCGTCCTCGAAGCCGACGATGAACGTCCCTCGCGGGGCGCCGAGCTCCTTCGGTCCGGCCTTCGGCATCTGCGGGCTGTCGAGCTCCAGACCGTCGTAGAGCGCGGCGATCTCGTCGCGCATTGCTTGGGCAAGCCCTGCGGCAGGCTCTTCGTCGACGGGGCAGGCACGGAACTCGAGCATCGGGTTCTAAGCGTGACACCTCAATGCCATTCAGAGCCATCGATGGTTGCTCGCGACTGTTATATGTTCGGTTCGATCGGCCACTCGCGACCGTGATCGCGGTCCGGCCAGCGTCTTGATCGTGCGCAGCAGTGCACGCCGACTTGGAGGAGTTGCATGGCCCGCCCCATCATCCTTGGCGTCGTAGGTGACTCGGCAGCTGGGAAAACGACGATCTCGCGCGGCCTCGTGGAAATTCTCGGCAGCTCGAACGTCACGCACATCGGCACCGACGACTACCACCGCTACGACCGCAAGCAGCGCGCGGAACGCGACATCACACCGCTGCATCCGGACTGCAACTACATCGACATCATGGCCCAGCACGTCCGCCACCTGCGCGACGGCGACCCCGTGCTGAAGCCCGTCTACAAGCACAAGGACGGGACCTTCGGCCCGCCCGTCTACGTCGTCCCCAATCGCTTCGTGGTGATCGAGGGCCTGCTCGGCTACCACACGAAGGAGCTCTACGACGCCTATGACGTGCGCGTCTACCTCGCGCCGCCCGAGGAGCTGCGTCGCAGCTGGAAGATCAAGCGCGACACGGCCAAGCGCGGCTACACCGAGGAGCAGGTGCTCGCCGAGCTCGACAAGCGTGAGCCGGACTCCGAGTCGTTCATCCGCCCGCAGCGGCGCAACGCCGACATGGTGGTCTGCTTCCAGCCCGGCGACGACAGCGAGAAGCTCGACGCCGAGCTGACGCTGTCCGAGGGCCTCACCCATCCCGACCTCTCCGTCGTCCTCGACGAGCACGACGGCCACGGGATCACGCTGGAGGAGCGCTCCGGCACGCTGCACCTGAACATCCCGGGCGATCTCGATCCGGACCACGGCGCCGCGATCGAGGAAGCCGTCTGGGACAAGATGCAGTTTGCCCAGCAGCTGCGCACGGAGCGTCTCGGCGAGTTCAAGATCGGCGACGACCGTCACCGCTCGGAGTCGCTCGCGATCGTCCAGGTGCTGATCCTCTACCACCTCGTCACCGCCAAGGCGGCCGTCGCGGTCGGCGGCGACGAGACGAACGCGCGAGCCGATCAGGAGCCCCCCGACGATGGATGAGCGGCTGTTGGAGTACGACGCGTTCGACCCCGCCGAGGAGGGCTTGCGCGAGGCGCTGACGTCGACCGGCAACGGCTACTTCTGCGCCCGCGGCACGGCCGAGTGGGAGGACGCCGGAAACGTCCACTACCCGGGCACGTACGCGCACGGCCTCTACAACCGCGAGACGACGATCATGGGCGGGCGCCCGGTGCTCAACGAGGATCTCGTCAACCTCCCGAACTGGCTCGTGCTGAAGCTGAAGATCGAGGGCGAGGACGCGATCCGGCTCGGCAACGTCGAGCTGCTGAGCTATCGCCACGCCTACGACATCGGCACGGCGATGGTCATCCGCGAGCTGCGCTTCCGCGACCGCTCGGGGCGCGAGACATCGCTGCGCAGCCGGCGCTTCGCGAGCATGGCGCACTCCCACCAGGCGGCGATCGAGTGGACGATCACGGCCGAGAACTGGTCCGGCAGCGTCGAGCTCGTGTCGGCGATCGACGGGCGCGTCACGAACGCCGGCGTCGCCCGCTACCAGACGCTCGAGGGACGTCACCTCGACCCGATCTCGCCGCGCACGTTCGGGCCCGAGGTCATCGCGCTGAAGGTCGAGACGCGCCAGTCGAACCTCTACGTCGCGCAGGCCGCGCGCACGCGCGTCTTCCACGCCTCCGAGCAGCACGACGTCGAGCGCTCGCTGTACCAGATGGACGACTACATCCAGCAGGTCCTGCGCTTCGACGTCGAGCGGGGCGTCGCGCTGCGCGTCGAGAAGCTCGTCTCCTTCTACACCTCGCGCGACCGCGCGATCAACGAGCCGCTCGGCAACGCCGGCAAGTCGGTCGCGCGCTATCCGGACTTCGACGAGGCGCTGCAGCGTCACACGCGCGCGTGGGATGAGCTGTGGCGCTCGAGCGACATCTACCTGCCCGGCAACGAGCGCGTGCAGCACCTGCTGCGGCTGCACATCTCCCACATCCTCCAGGTCTGCTCGCTGCACACGACGAACCACGACGCCGGCGTCCCGGCGCGCGGGCTCAACGGCGAGGCCTATCGCGGCCACGTCTTCTGGGACGAGCTGTACGTGTTCCGCTATCTCACGTCGCGCCTGCCGGAGGTCACGCGGGAGCTGCTGATGTACCGCTACAGGCGCCTCGGCGAGGCGCGCGCGGCGGCCCGTGCGGCGGGCTACAGCGGCGCGATGTTCCCCTGGCAGAGCGGCAGCGACGGCAGCGAGGAGACGCAGGTCGTCCATCTCAACCCGCTCTCGGGCCAGTGGGATCCCGACCTCAGCCACCGTCAGCGCCACGTCAACGTCGCGATCTTCTACAACGTCTGGCACTACCACCAGGCGACCGACGACGTCGGCTTCCTGCGCGAGGAAGGCGCCGAGATGATGCTCGAGATCGCGCGATTCTGGTCCTCGATCGCGCACTACAACCCCGACCGCGACTGCTTCGAGATCCACGGCGTCATGGGCCCCGACGAGTTTCACGAGAAGTACCCGGGCGCCGACGAGTCGGGCCTGCGCAACAACGCCTACACGAACGTGATGGTGGCCTGGATCTGCGAGACGGCCGTCAAGGTGCTCGACCTCCTGACCGAGCGCCGGCGCGACACGCTGCGCGCGAAGATCGGCCTGACGGACGAGGAGATCGGGCTCTGGCAGCAGATGAGCCGCAAGATGTTCGTGCCCTTCCACGACGACGGAATCATCAGCCAGTTCGAGGGCTACGAGGAGCTCGAGGAGCTCGACTGGGACGGCCTGCGCGCCCGCCACGGCAACATCCAGCGGCTCGACCGGATCCTGCGCGCCGCCGGCGACGACCCCGACCGCTACAAGCTCGCCAAGCAGGCCGACACCGTGCTGCTGTTCTTCCTCTTCGAGCCGGACGAGATCCAGCGGCTGTTCGAGCGCCTCGGCTACGAGTGGGGTCCCGACAGCGCGCAGCGCAACATCGACTACTACGACCGGCGCACGTCGCATGGCTCGACGCTGAGCTACATCGCGCACGCCGGCGTGCTCGCGCATCACGATCCCGAGCACTCGTGGGAGCGCTTCCTCGTCGCGCTCGAGAGCGACGTCGGCGACGTTCAGGGCGGCACGACGAAGGAGGGAATCCACCTCGGCGTGATGGCCGGCACGCTCGACCTTATCCAGCGCGCCTACACGGGCGCGCACATCCGCGACGGCGTCCTGTACTTCGCGCCGACGCTGACCGATCGGCTCGACGGCCTGTCGTTCCCGATGCAGATGCGGGGCACGCCGATCCGTGTCAGCGTCTCGGGCGGCGAGCTGACGGTCGTCATCACCGGCGGCTCCAGCCGCCCGGTCAAGGTCGGCATCGGCGACGATGTGCGCGAACTCGGCGCCAGCGAGCGCTGCACGTTCAGGCTGGCGACCCCCGCCGGCGCGCACCACGGCCAAGGGAGCCAGTTGAGCATGCAGAACGGATTTCGCGGCGCGATCTTCGACGTCGACGGGGTGCTGGTCGACTCGCCGCACGAGGCTGCCTGGCGTGACACCTTCCAGCAGCTGATGGAGAGCGACTGGGCCGACATCCGCGGCCAGACGTCGTGGTCGCCGGACGCGTTCACGAGCGCCGTCTACCAGCAGGTGCTGTCCGGCCGGCCGCGGATGGAGGGCGCGCTCGCCGCGCTCGAGTACTTCGGCGTGCCCGAGCCCGAGGTCCGCGTGCACGCCTACGCCGAGCGCAAGCAGGACATGGTCGTCGAGCTCATCACGGCCGGCAGGTTCTCCGCCTACCCCGACGCGCTGCGCTTCCTGCTCGCCGTCAAGGACGCGGGGATCGCCGTCGCCGCGGCGTCGTCGTCGAAGAACGCCGGGCTCTTCTTGCGACAGATCCGCCTCGACGAGTTCGCCGAGCGGGAGGGCCTGAGCTACGACTGGGTCGAGCCCGGCCTGACGCTGCTCGGCGCCTTCGACGTCGACATCTCGGGCCGCCATTTCGAGCAGGGCAAGCCGCACCCGGAGATCTTCCTGACGGCCGGCCGCGAGCTCGGGGTCGAACCCGCGGCGGCGTTCGTCGTCGAGGACGCGGTCTCGGGCGTCCAGGCCGCGAAAGCCGGCGGCTTCGCCGCGCTCGGCGTCGCCCGTCA
>CAWADD010000022.1:145000-304905 GCA_963780585.1 uncultured Actinomycetes bacterium | reverse complement strand
GCGACTGGGATCCGCGCGGTGCCGGCAAGGCGGCGCGGGCCGGACAGAAGCTACATCTGCATGCAGCGCATGCAGGAGCTCGGCATGGCCGGCCACGCCGGTGACTACGAGGCGATGTCGCTCGAGGACATGGCGGCGCGCTACGCGGCGGGTGTCCGATCGCCCGCTCTGAGCCTCGACGTCCGTCTCACGAGCCAGCGCGCATGATCGACGTCGCCTTTCTCGGCACGGCCGTCCGCCCGGCAGGTACGGCGGTGGTCATCGACGTTCTGCGCGCGACGTCGACGATCACGCTGGCGCTGGCCTCCGGCTATGAGCGCGTGCTCGTCGCGGGCAGCATCGATGCGGCGGGCGCCCTGCGCGCCACGGCCGCGTGCTCGCCGGCGAGGTGGGCTGCGCGCGGGCGCCGGGCTTCGATCTCGGCAACTCGCCCGAGGAGACGCGCGACCCGCGCGCGCCGGAGCTCGTGCTCGCCACGACGAACGGCGCGCCGGCGATCGTCGCCGCGCGCGGCCGTCGCCGACGAGGTGCTCGATCGCCTCGCTGCTGAACATCGATGCAGTGTGCGCGCAGCTTGCGGGTAAGGAGGACGTGTTGCTCGTCTGCGCTGGAACCGATGGGCGTGTGAGCATCGAGGACGTCTACCTCGCGGGGCGCCTGAGCGCCATGCTCGAGGGCCCGCGCACCGACGCGGCCCAGGTCGCCGAGGCCGTCGCGGCCGCCTATCCGAGCGCTCGCGACGCGCTGGAGGCCAGCGGCGGAGCGATCGGGCTGCGTCGCGAAGGACTCGAATCGGACATCGCCTTCTGCGCGCAGGAGTCGATCGTCGACGTCGTCGGACGGCTGACCGAGATGGTCGACGGCGCCGCGGTGCTGACGGCCGCCGAGGTCGCCGTGCCGCGAGCGCCGACGCACCCGCAGAGACATAAACAAGCCCGATGTAAAAGCCTCGATCTTTTGCTTTATCTCTTTGGATCAAGCGGTTAGTGTCGCTACGAGCGCACACTAGAGAGGATGGAATGAGCACCACTGAGAAGGACGGACAGAAGAAGACCAAGAGCCGCTGGGACTCCGGCGTCACGCCGTATGCCGAGATGGGCTACTGGGACCCGGACTACGAGCCCAAGGACACCGACGTCCTCTGCGCCTTCCGGATCACCCCGCAGGAGGGCGTCGACCCGATCGAGGCCGCGGCAGCCGTCGCCGGCGAGTCCTCGACCGCGACGTGGACCGTCGTCTGGACCGACCGCCTCACCTCCTACGAGCACTACCAGGCCAAGGCCTACAGCGTCGAAGAGGTCCCGGGCACCCCGGGCCAGTACATCGCGCTGATCGCCTACGACATCGACCTCTTCGAAGAGGGCTCGATCGCGAACCTCACGTCGTCGATCATCGGCAACGTCTTCGGCTTCAAGCCGCTCAAGGCGCTGCGCCTCGAGGACATGCGCATCCCGGTCGCCTACGTCAAGACCTTCCCGGGCCCCCCGCACGGCATCGTCATGGAGCGCGAGTACCTCGACAAGTTCGGCCGCCCGCTGATCGGCGCGACGACGAAGCCGAAGCTCGGCCTGTCCGCGAAGAACTACGGCCGCGTCGTCTACGAGGCGCTGCGCGGCGGCCTGGACTTCACGAAGGACGACGAGAACATCAACTCGCAGCCCTTCATGCGCTGGCGTGACCGCTACGTCCACGTCGATGGAGGCCGTGCAGCGCGCACAGGCCGCCACGGGCGAGGTCAAGGGTCACTACCTCAACGTCACCGCGGCGACGATGGAGGACATGTACGAGCGCGCCGAGTTCGCCAAGGAGTTCGGCTCGGTCATCATCATGCAGGACCTCACCGTCGGCTACACGGCGATGTCGCTCGATGTCGAACTGGGCCCGCGCCAACGGCATGATCCTGCACCTGCACCGCGCCGGCCACGGCACGTACACGCGCCAGAAGACGCACGGCGTGTCGTTCCGCGTGATCGCGAAGTGGTGTCGCCTGCTGGGCGTCGACCACATCCACGCGGGCACCGTCGTCGGCAAGCTCGAGGGCGACCCGGCGATGATCATGGGCTACTACAAGACCCTGCGCGACGGCTACACCAAGAAGGATCTCCAGCAGGGGCTCTACTTCGACCAGGACTGGGCCTCGCTGCCGGGCGTCTTCCCGGTCGCGTCGGGCGGCATCCACGCCGGCCAGATGCACCAGCTGCTGCACTACCTCGGCGAGGACTCGATCCTCCAGTTCGGTGGCGGCACGATCGGCCACCCGATGGGCATCGCGGCGGGCGCCAGCGCCAACCGCACCGCCGTCGAGGCGATCATCCAGGCCCGCAACGAGGGTCGCGACTACTACACCGAGGGTCCGGACATCCTCGTCGAGGCTGCCAAGGGCTGCCCCGAGCTGAACGCCGCGCTCGAGGTCTGGAAGGACATCACGTTCAATTACACCTCGACCGACACGGCTGACGTCGAAGTCACGCCGACGTCGGCGTAGGGGAGAGACACGACATGAGACTCACACAAGGACAGTTCTCGTTCCTGCCGGACCTGACCGACGAGCAGATCGAGGCGCAGATCAAGTACGCGCTCTCCAACGGCTGGTCGATCATGGTCGAGTACACCGACGACCCGCACCCGCGCAACGGGCTGTGGGACATGTGGTCGCCGCCGATGTTCGACCTCGACGAGGGCGACGCCGACGTGGTGATGCGCGACGTGCGCGCGTGCCGCGAGGCGCACTCGCACCTCTACGTGAAGGTCGTCGCGTACGACCGCTCCCTGGGGCGCCAGACGTCGGCGATGTCGTTCATCGTCAACCGTCCGGAGCACGAGCCCGGCTTCCGCCTGGAGCGCCAGGAGACCCACGACCGCGTGATCCGCTACACGATCCATTCGTACGCCGGCCTCAACACGCCGGCCGGCGAGCGCTACGGCGGCGAGGGCGGCGAGCTCGCGCCGGTCGTCAGCGCGTCCAAGGGCAAGTCGAACGGCAAGTCGGCAGACTAATGGCACAGACGCTCGAGACCCTGCCCGAGAAGATCGAGGAGCTCCCCGACGGCGCAGACGCCGTCGAGGCGGTGCTCTACGAGATGGACCGCGACTTCGTCGGTCTCGGCCCTGTCAAGGAGCGCATCCGCGAGATGGCGGCGCTGCTGGTCATCGACAAGCTGCGCCGCGAGGCAGGGCTCGAGTCGTCACGCCCATCGCTGCACATGACGTTCACCGGCAACCCCGGTACCGGCAAGACCACCGTCGCGCTGAAGATGGCGGAGATCCTCCATCGGCTTGGCTACATCGACAAGCCGAAGGTGGTCTCCGTCACGCGCGACGACCTCGTCGGGCAGTACGTCGGACACACGGCGCCCAAGACGCGCGACGTGCTCAAGCGCGCCAAGGGCGGCGTGCTGTTCATCGACGAGGCGTACTACCTCTATCGCCCCGAGAACGAGCGCGACTACGGCCAGGAGTCGATCGAGATCCTGCTGCAGGTCATGGAGACCGAGCGCGAGGACCTCGTCGTCATCCTCGCCGGCTACAAGGACCGGATGGAGACGTTCTTCCGCTCCAACCCCGGCATGGGCTCGCGCGTCGCCCACCACCTGCACTTCCCGGACTTCACGCCCGAGGAGCTCGTGCAGATCGCCGATCTCATGATGGAGCAGCAGCAGTACAAGTTCGAGCCGGAGGCCCGCGAGGCGTTCGAGGAGTACATCAACCGACGCCTCGAGCGGCCGCGCTTCGCCTACGGGCGCAGCATCCGCAACGCGATCGACCGTGCGCGCATGCGTCAGGCCGGGCCGGCTGTACGACAACCGCGACAACCTGAGCAAGGAAGACCTCATGACGATCAAGGCCGAGGACATCCTGGCGAGCTCGCTGTTCGGCGACGAAGAGGGCGAATCGCCCGACGACGAGAAGGCCGAACTCCGTCGGACGGCGGCGAAGAAGAACGCCCCCGGCAACCAGAGCTAGCTCGAGGAGCCAGCCCCGTGCCCCGTCCGATCATCCTCGGCGTCGTCGGCGATTCCGCGACCGGCAAGACCACGCTCTCGCGCGGGCTGGTCCGCATGCTCGGCGAGAACAACGTCACGCACGTGGCGGCCGACGACTACCACCGCTACGACCGTCGCCAGCGCGCCGAGCACGGCATCACGCCGCTGCATCCGGACTGCAACTACATCGACATCATGGAGCGCCATTTCGCCGAGCTGCGCGCCGGCAACGCGATCCTCAAGCCCGTCTACCAGCACAAGGACGGCACGTTCGGCCCGCCGGTCTACACGAAGCCCGCGCAGTTCACGCTGATCGAGGGCCTGCTCGGCTACCACACCGAGGCGCTGCGCGATTCCTACGACGTGCGCGTCTTCCTCGCCCCGCCCGAGAAGCTGCGCCGCGCCTGGAAGGTCCAGCGCGACTGCTCGCGGCGCGGCTACACGACCGACCAGGTGCTCGAGGAGCTCGACCGGCGCGAGCCGGACTCCGAGCTGTACATCCGCCCGCAGCAGCGCTGGGCCGATCTCGTCGTCTCGTTCATGCCCGGCAAGCGCGGCGACCAGGAGCACCTCGACGCCGAGATCGTCCTGCGCAAGGACCTCGACCACCCGGACCTCTCGGACTTCGCCGAGCCGAGGCGCGGCATCACGCTCGACGAGAGCGAGCACGGAGCACCGCCTGTTCGTGCCCGGCGACATCGATCCCGGGCGCGGCTCGGAGATCGAGGAGGCCGTCTGGGAGCGGATGCACTTCGCCAGCCACCTGCGCTCCGAGCGCCTCGGCGAGTTCACCGTCGGGACCGAGCTGCACCGCTCCGAGTCGCTCGCGATCGTCCAGGTCCTCGTGCTCTACCACCTCGTCACGGCCCGCGCGACCGTGGCGCTCGGTGGCGAGGGCACGCGCGCAGACAGCGTAGCGCTGCCCGCCGGACGCTGCCGGCGTCCAGCGCTGCGGTCCGCTCCATGACGCGCTCGGTCGCTGAGAACGCCCGGAGTCCAACGAATTTCCGATGTGACGATCCGCACATGTGTGCAACAGCTGGTCGCTCGTACCAATTGTTACGAACAGAGGAGCACATATGACCGGCACCGCGCGCGTTCTCATCGTCGCCAACCGCACCGCCGCCACGGAGCGGCTGCTGGACGCGGTGCGGCGGCGAGCGCAGGCGGGCCCGGCGACGTTCCACCTGCTCGTACCAGCTACGCCGCGCGGACTGCATCGCGTCGTCGACCCCGAGGTCGCCGGCCGGCAGGAGGCTGCGGCGCAGCTCGAGCTTGCGCTCGAGCACCTGCGAGAGGCGGCCGGGGCGGAGGTCTCGGGTCATGTCGGCGACGCGGACCCGATGGCGGCGATCTCCGACACGCTCCACGAGCACGAGATCGACGAGATCATCATCTCGACGCTGCCGCGCCGTCTCTCGCGCTGGGTTCACCTCGACCTGCCGAGCAAGGTCCGCGGGCTGGGCAAGCCCGTCACGCATGTCGAGGCGGTCGCGGCCGTCGACGACGAAGACGCGGCGGAGACCCCGTCGTGATCGGCGGCAGGGCGGCGTAGCCCGCCGGCGCTACCGCGTGCGCATCGCCTTCACGGCGGCCTGATCGAGGCCGGCGGCCTCGGCCAGTGCCTCGCGCGCGAGTCGGCGCGGCGGCGAACGTCATGAAGCGCTCGACGGCCGCCCGGCGCGGGCCGACGGTCGAGCACATCGCATACCAGCGGCGCGCCGCAGGACGATGGCGGACCGGCAGCGAGGCCAGCAGCCCATGCTCGAGCTCGAGCGCCACCGCGGCCCGCGAGATGAAGGCGATGCCGAGCCCGGCGCGCGCGGCCTGCTTGATCGCGCCGTTGGAGCCGAGCGTCAGCGTCTGCGGCTCGAGGCCGGCGGCGGCGAGGAACTCCTCGTTGACGATCCGCGTGCCTGAGCCCGGCTCGCGCATCAGCCATATCGCGGTGCTCGAGCTCGGCGCCGTCGATCGGCCCCGCCGTCGGCGTGCGGATCGTCCGGCGCCGTGATCAGCACGAACTCGTTGGGCAGGATCGGGATCGCCTGCACGCGCGGGTCGCGCGGCGGGCGCCCGCCGATCGCGACGTCCGCGCGGTGGTCGAGGACGAGGTCGAGCACCTGCTCGCGGTTGCCGACGGCCAGCGTCAGGCCGATCGACTCGTGGCTCTGCGAGAAGGCGCGCATCAGGGGCGGGACGAAGGATTCGGCGGCGGTCGTCACCGCAGCCAGGCGCAGACGGCGGTCGGCCAGCTGCGCGGCCTCGCGCGCGGCCCGGCGACCCTCCTCGAGCAGGCCGATGACGTCAGCCGCGAACGGGGCGAACGCGTTGCCGGCCGCGGTCGGCCTGATGCCGCGACCCTCGCGCTCGGTGACCGGCGTGCCGAGCTCACGCGAGAGCGCCGCGACGGCGGCGGAGACCGAAGGCTGCGTAACGACGAGCTCGTCGGCGGCCGCGGTGACCGACCCGCCGCGCATGACTGCAAGAAAGCTACGCAATTGCGTCAGAGTTATAGACACAACCCGTACATTACTGTCTGAATCAGTGCACTCCTACGAGACCGACCGGTCCTCCGTCCGGACATTCACGCGCTGAGCGGACGATTAGTGTCTCAGAGCGGGCGTTAGGAGTGACCACTGCGGCCCGTGAGCATTACGCCAAGCCGGGTCCGAGCTCGACGTCGACGTCCGTCGAGCGAAGGATCTCGCCGCAGGCGGCGCAATGCGGCTCGACGTGGGTGATCTGGCCGCAGCTGCGATGGCGGTAGAGGATCGGCGGGCCGCCGTCGCCCGCGGTCCAGCGATCGCCCCACGCGACCATCGCCATCAGCACGTCGACGAACTCCGACCCCATCCGGGTTAGCAGGTACTCGTATCGCGGAGGGCGATCAGAGTACGGGCGGCGCTCGAGCATGCCGGCGTCGACGAGGTGTCGAAGGCGCTCGGCAAGCACCTTGCGCGAGATGCCGAGGTCGCGCTGAAGGTCGTCGAAGCGGTTGATGCCGATGTAGACGTTGCGGATGACGAGTGGCGACCACGGCGCGCCCGCGATCGCGAGGCTGCGGGCGATCGAGCACGACATCTGCGCGAAATCGGTTCGGGGCACTGGCTAAAGGATATATCAGTTCCCTGAGGGAACCTAGTGGCTACGGTCCGTTCCCCGAAGGAACGAACGATGGCCATGCCGCCAGAGGAGGAGGTGACGATGCAGCTACCACCGATCGTCAACGAGGAGGAATGGCAACGCACTCACGAGGCTCTGCTGGCGAAGGAGAAGACTGCGACGAGGGCGCGCGACGCGCTCGCCGCCGAGCGCCGCCGGCAGCCGATGATGGAGTTCTCGGCGGCACACGAGTTCGAGGGGCCCGACGGAGTCGTCACGCTGGCCGATCTCTTCGAGGGGCGCTCGCAGCTGATCGTCTACCACTTCTGGTTTGCGCCGGACGGCGCCCCCTGCGGCGGCTGCACGATGTTCACCGACCAGGTCAGCCCACTCGCCCATCTCAACGCGCGCGACACGTCGATGGTGCTCGTGTCGAAAGCGCCGCAGCCGCAGATCGAGCAGTTCAAGCGCCGCATGGGCTGGACGATCCCCTGGTACACGGTCGTCGGCGAGGACTTCCAGCGCGTTTGCGGGACGAGCGAGTACTTCGCGCTCGATGTGTTCCTGCGCGACGGCGACCGCGTGTTTCTCACGTATGCGACGACCGGCCGCGGCGTCGAGGCGCTCGGCAGCGTCTGGACCTTCCTCGACCTGACGCCCTTCGGTCGCCAGGAGGAATGGGAGGACTCCCCGCCCGGGCGCCCGCAGACGCCGCCCTACTCGTGGTGGCGAAAGCGCGACGAGTACGAACCGCGCGAGGTGCCCGCTACCTGAGGATCGCCCGCAGGAACATTCCGATCGAGAACAGGATCGCCAGCACGATGAGCAGTTCGACGGGACCGAGGTTGAAGGGCATCCGGCGAGGCTAGCGTGACTCGGTCGCGAGGCGCAGACCGAACGCGATCAGGACGGTGCCGCTGATCTGCTCGAGTCGACGGAGCAGGCGCGGGCGCCAGCGTGCGCGAAGGCGGTCGACGGCGAGCGCCAGCGAGCCGTACCAGACGATGTCGAGCACCACGATCACGCCCGCCATTGCAAGCGCAGCGGGCAGCACCGCGGCGTCGGGAGTCAGGAACTGAGGAAACAGCGAGCAGAAGAACACGGCGAGCTTCGGGTTCGCGAGGCTGTTGACGAGACCTCGGCGGCCCGCCCGCCAGACCACGGACCTCGTCGCTCGCGGCGGCAACACAGCGGCGCCCGGCCCGCCGCCCACGGGTCGATGGCCGCCGGGCCTCGCGAAGAGCGCGCGGACGCCCAGGCAGAGCAGGAACATCGCCCCCGCTGCGCGCAGCGCGTCGTAGGCGAGCTCGTTGGCCGCCACGAGCGCCGACACGCCGACGGCCGCGATAGCGCCCCACACGAGCACCCCAAGTGAGTTGCCGAGGATGTTCGCGAACGCCGCGCGGCGGCCGTGCAGCGCCGAGACCTGCAGCAGAAGCGCGAGCGCGGGACCCGGGCTCAGCGTCAGAACCGCGGCGACCGCGAGAAACGCCGGAAGCGAGTGCATCGGGCGATCGTTGCAGACCTAGAATGCGAGCGGTGTCGGGTCCGCTGACCGGAAAGGTGGCGCTCGTCGCGGGCGCGACTCGCGGGGCAGGGCGCGGCACCGCGGTCGCGCTGGGGGAGGCGGGCGCGACGGTCTACTGCACCGGCCGCACGACGCGCAGCAGGCGATCGGAGTACGACCGGCCAGAGACGATCGAGGAGACCGCCGAGCTCGTCGACGCCGCCGGCGGCAAGGGCATCGCGGTCGAGGTCGACCACCTGCAGCCGGCGCAGGTCGAGGCCCTCGTCGAGCGCATCGAGGCCGAGCAGGGCCGCCTCGACGTGTTGGTCAACGACATCTGGGGCGGCGAGAAGCTCGCCCAGTGGAACACGCCGATCTGGGAGCACGACCTCGATCGCGGGCTGCGGCTGCTGCGCCTGGCGATCGACACGCACCTGATCACGAGTCACTTCGCGCTCGCGCTGCTGATCAAGCGGCGGGGCGGCCTGCTCGTCGAGATGACGGACGGGACGCTGGACTACAACGCCGCCAACTACCGGCTGTCGACGTTCTATGACCTTGCCAAGACGGCGGTCATCCGGCTCGCGTTCGCGCAGGCCAAGGAGCTCGCGCCGCACGGCTGCACCGCACTGGCGCTGACGCCGGGCTGGATGCGCTCGGAGATGATGCTCGACATCTACCAGGTCAGCGAGGCGACCTGGCGCGACGCGGCCGGCGGCAACCCGCACTTCACCGCGATCTCCGAGTCGCCGCGCTTCGTCGGACGGGCGGTCGCCGCCCTCGCCGCCGACCCGCAGCTGGAGCGCCGCAACGGCGGCTCGTTCTCGTCCGGCGGTCTCGCACGCGCGTACGGCTTCACCGATGTCGACGGATCCCAACCCGACTGCTGGCGCTACATGGTCGAGGTCCAGGACGCGGGCCTCCCACCGGACCCGACCGGCTACCGCTGACTCACGCGTTCGAATGCGCGCGTTCGGTGGCCCGCGCAGCGGGTAGGAGGCCAGCCGAGATGCTCACGTCAGCGCTCGGACGCTCGCTCGCTCGCCGCGAGCGCCGCAACCGCAAGAAACGAGGAGTCGACTGTGTCGATCATCGCCCGTCTGTCGAAGCTCATCCGGTCGTTGACCTCCAACGAGGCGAACACCGACGTGCCACCTGGCACGCGCGTGCCGCCACCCGATCAGGGAGCGGTGCCACGGCCCGATCGCGAGACGATGGCGGGGTTCGAGCCCGAACACCGCTCCTAGTGGGCCACTAGCAACGCTACATCGAGGCGGACCGGACGGCGCCCGCCTTCACCCACACGACGCGCCCGCCGTCGCGCATCAGCGAGCGCGGATCGATGTCGGCGCCGCTGTCGAGCAGCACCGACTGGCGGTCGGGCCCATGGGCGCGGCGGCGCACCTCGACGCTGACGACCGTCGTGCCGGAGCGGCGCACGGCCAGCCACGCGAGCCGGCCCTTCGGCGAGACGACCATCGCGCGGATCCCATCGGTCTGGCCTTCGAGCGACGGCGACGTCAGCGCGCGCGAGGAGAACACGACGTGGCCGTTGCGCACGTTCACGAGCCCGATTCCCGAGTCCGAGTGCGTCAGGCTGCACGTTCGCACGTTGATCGCCGCGAACGTCCCAGCCACGACGGCCGTGTCGATCGCGGCGCTGTTCTGGCACTCGGCGGGGTCGCCGATCACGTAGGCGCGGTTGGAGCTGCGCAGGCAGGCGAGCGCGTAGCCGCGCCGCTTGACGGTCCCCTCGAGGACGCGCACGTGGCGGTTGGCCGCCAGCGTTCGCGCCCCCTTGAGGGCGCAATGCGGCGCGCGGATCGTGCTGTAGACGCCGCCCGCCTGGGGCAGGTCCGTCAGCGCGACGGTTCCCGCCAGCGCAGAGCCGGGCACGAGCAGCGCGGCCGCGACGAAGGCCCACACGATGGTGCGCCGGCGCCGGCTCATGGCCGCGGCCCGCGCTGACGCTTCGTGAAGGCCGGCCCGCCCGTGCTCCGGCAGGGCGACCGCGACAGCAGGGTGAACGCGCCGAGGCCACGACCGAGGTCGCTCGTCGCGGGTCCGGTCCGGTCGCCGATCGGATGCACGATCGCGGCGAGGCGCAATCCACCTGAGCAGCCGGCGAGCGAGCGGGCGTAGCGCGCGATCCGCGGCCGGATCACGACGCTGCCCGCAGCGGAGAGATAGTGCGCCTGGCCGACCAGCCGCTCGCGCCGGCCGCGGCGCTGCTGGACGAGGCGCAGCGTGCCGCGACAGCCATGCGCACAGCGCAGCACGATCTTGACGCGGCCGTCCCGTGCGATCCGCAGCCGCGCGGAGCTCGCGCGCCGCACCGGGCAGCGCTCGGCGGTCGTGCGAATCGCGGGCGGCAACGCGGTCGCCGCGTCCGCCTCGATCGCGAGCAACCGGTCGGCATCGCAGTCGATCCGCACGACGTATGCCGTACGCCCGTCGAAGGCGGTCTGCGACGGTGCACTGCGCGGGCCCGTGCTGATCTCGGCGAGCGCATGCGCGGCGCCCTGCAGGTCGGTGACGGCATAGCGGTCGGCGAGCGGGGAGCCGGTGCTCGTCGCCGCGTAGACGACGCGACCGCCGGCCACGCTGAGCGCGCTCGGGTCGGCGCCGATCACCGGGCACAGCTGCGCCGGGAGCGCGAACGTGCGCGGCACCGCTGCGGACGGCGACACGACGCTCATCGCGCAGCTGCCGGTGATGAACACGACGGTGCCGTCGGACGCGAGCGCCGAGAAGACGAACGGGTCACCCGGGAGCGGCGCGCGCAGCAGCACCTGGCCGGTCTCGGCGCGGGCGACGACGATCGACGAGGCCGGAAGCCCGCCCGGGTAGTGGGTCTCGATCCAGCCGACCATCGGGCCCGCCGCGCGCAGGCTGAACATCTCGGCGCCGAACGTGCGCTCGTCGGCGACGATCGCAAGCGGGATCGTGATCCTCGTGCTTGCGGTGCGAACACGGACGAAGGGCGGAGTGGCACCGCAGTCGTCCCTGATCGTGGCGATGAAGCCGTCTCCGCCGGCGGACTCGAGGTTGGGGCCGATCCGCGGCGGGCCCAAGCACTCGGCGAGCGGCGCGACCCTCGGCAGCACCGTCAGCGTGCGGACGGCGAACGGGAGCTGCGCTGTCGTGCCGAGGACCTTTCGGGTCGCGGTGACGATGCCGCCGGTGCCGGCGATCGCGAGCTTCGAGAACGTCTTCGGATCGGCGAGCGGCTCGAACGCGGTCGGCTCCGTCCGTGCGTTCGTGGCGGGATCGATCGCCAGGACGGCAAGCGCGCCGTTGCCGCGCCGCTCGCCGACGACGACGCGGCCGTCAGCTCCGATCCCCGGACCGCCCTCGAAGCCCGGTGCGGATTGCGCGATGACGCGCGCACTCGCTGGCGCCGGGAGCGCCGACGCGAGCATCGCTGTCGCCAGCGCGATCCGTAGCAGCGTCGTGGTCGTGGTCGCCATTTGCATCAATCGAAACGAGCCGCGGCCGAGAGAGTTGTGCGATGGACGAACGTTGGGTCCGGGTCGGCGCCCCGGTGGGTACAGTCGGGGTGCAGCGTTCGTGGCTCATCGGTCTTAGTCGTCTTCCTCGCCGATAGGCAGCGCTGGATCTGAGGACGGCGAGACCGGAGCGGGCTTTATGCCCGAGTCAACTGTCGCACCTGATCGGCCAACGTCTGGGAACGGCGAGCCTGAGCCACAGCAGCGCGGTGATATGCACTCCGCTGGGGACGTGAGCGGCAACATCGAGGCGCTCAGAATTGCGCTCGCGAACGCCAACGCCGCGCTTGCCGAGGGCAACGAAGACGGTGGGCACGACGCCCTCGCGCTGCTGGTCGAGACCGTCGAGCGCATCCACCCGACGATGCGATCGCGCGCGCAGCGACTGCGTTCGCTGATCGACCACTACCAACCCGATCGTCAGGTCGAGCATGCCGCCAGCGGCTACGCCGGCGAGGCGTTCGCGCTCGTCTCTCGAGAATGCGCAAACGGGCACAACGGCACGCGTATCACGACTCACGCCTCCTATGAGGCCGCCTGCGCGAATGCGGGAGACGACGTGCTCATCGGCTGGGCGCCGGTCGCGTTGTTCGGCCTGGACTCCGGCGAAATGGTCCTTCTCGTCGTCGACCCGCCAACGGTGTACCTCAGCCCGCACCGGCAAACGATGCAGAACCCGCTCGACGACCTCCTCTAGACGGCGAGGATCGCGGCCGCCACCCGTTGCGGGGCCTCGAGCGGTGGCCAGTGCGCAACGTCCGCGAGCGCGCTGAACGGCGCGTTGGGGATGCGCTCGCGGATGCGGTCTGCGACGTGCGCGCCCGAGATCGGGTCGAGCATGCCCCACACGAAGGAGAGCGGGACATCGGTCGTCTCCAGCGCGCTCACCCAGCGCTCGGCATGGAGCACGCGGTCGGCCATGTAGCGAATCAACCGGTGCGCGATCAGCTGCCCATGGTCGCGGCTCAGCGCGCGCCAGATGTCGACGCAATCCGCGGTCGCATCGAAGCCTGGCGCAAACGTCGGTGCGAGCGCCCGGCTCAGCAGCTCCTCGCTGAGCGCCGCGCTGATCCTCGGTCCCTGTTCGGGATCGAGCAGGGCGGTCTGGATCGGCTCGGGTCGGTGCAGGTCGGGATACAGGCCGCCGTTGAGCAGATGGACTGCGGTCAGCTCGACGGCGAGCGCTCCCTCCGCGCGCCGGGCGAGCAGCTCCTGCGTGACGGAGACCGCGTAGTCATGCGCCACGAGCACCGTCCAGGTCACGCCCTCCTGCGCCCACAGGGCCTCGACGAGATCGGCCTGCTCATGCAGCGAGTAGTCATGGTCGGCCGGCTTGTCCGACGCCCCGAAGCCAAGCAGGTCGGGCAGCAGCATCGCGTGGTGCGCGGCGAGCGGCGACACCACCCTCGCCCAGTCGTGCGAGGAGCTCGGAAAGCCGTGCAGCAAGGTCATCGGCGATCCCGAGCCGGCCCGTCTGACGAAGATCTCACGCTCGCGGCCGCGCACCCGGATGGGCGTCCGCTCGCCGGTGGCCCACCAGCCCTCGATCGTGCTCATGGCGCCGTGGTCGGTCCCCGACCGCGGCGTGTCACATGGCTAGGCGCCGCTCGCCTGCCCTGCCGGCTCGGCGTCGCAGATCGAATGCCCGCAATGACACGCGTGCTCCGCGTGCCCCTCCTGAGCGCCGTGACCCGCGCAGTAATCCGAGCAGTAGCCATCCTCGCGAGCAACGCAAGCACACCCTGAGTGTGCGCATGTCTCCTCCGCCATGCCAGTTCCTTTCGTCGCGATCGGTTCCAGTCGGACAGTACCCGCCCGCGCACAGGGCAAGCCGTGGTGTGCGCCTCGCCTTCAGCGCGCCCGTGTGACGCGTTCGAGGACGCGGCCTGTGAGCTTCATCCTTGGGGTGCGCCATACGTGTCGTTGCTCGAAGGGCCAGGCGTAGATCGGGTTGCCGTCGCGCACCAGTTCGAGCAGGCATGGTTCTCCGAGCTCCTCGGCCGACCACTCGTACAGGCATTGCAGCCGTGGCACGATCACCGCGTAGTCGAGTATCCGTCCAAGACGCTGCTCGTCGGCGAGATAGCGCTCCACGTCGTGTGCGAGCGGGTAGCGGGTTGGCAACACGGCAGGAAACGAGAGGAACACCCCGGCCATCCCGAGCCTGGGATCGCCGAGCAGGCGGCCGAGCGGAGCGAGCCGTCCGAGCGCCAGGCGCGGCGCCGCGGCGAGTGCGTGCGCGTACAGCACGCGCACCAGCGCGACGTTCATGAAGAAGCGCTCCGGCGCGCTCTCCGCTTCGGCGAGGCTCCGGTGCTCCAGGTATCCGGCCACGATGCTCGCGTTGTGCGCTCGGTACCAGTTGCGCCCCGCCGGTCTGGCGCTGAACCCCAGCCACAGGCGCACGGCCCGCGAGGACGGCTCGCCCGCCAGCCCACCGAGGAGGGCGACCGTTTCGCATCCGTCCCGCAGCAGTCGCTCGTTGATCGCCCGCCACCACGCGCTGCCGGGCAGCGACGCATCGAGCGGGTTCAGCACACCGCGGCGCGCCTGCCAGCGCATGAACGACAACGCCGCCCGCCGGAACGGCAGGTGTCGCGGTGCGCGGCCCGTGGGCCCGCGGAACACCCGCGCCATCAATGCAAGGCGCGCCGCCGGCTCGTCGCGCACGGCCGCGACCTGCGCCTCGGCCGATGCGAGCGCGTCTACGTGGAGGCTCATCCTGCGTAGTCATAGCGAGAGGGCCCACGGCCGGCGATCTCGCCCTGAGGGCGCGCGGGGTTTTCGATCCGACGATGAGCTCGTATCCTCTCGGCGTGGACCGCTTTGCGCTCAGCGAGCGGTGGTGCGGCTGGAAAGGTGTCGACGTGATCTTCACCGCCGCCAGTGCAGCCATCGAAGCCGGACCGTTTGACCCGCTGATCTGCGAGGTCGTGTTCGACGAGGAGTACGACCCGTTCACGGTCTACACGCTCGAGGAGGCGCGCGAGCACCTGAGGCACAACCGCGTCCGGTCGATGGACATCATCATCTCCCACATCGACGAGGACGAAGCGCGCGTGACGCTGAACTACAGCGGCGACCGGCTGCAGCTCAATGGGTACGGCAGCGACTGGACCCGCGCGCGCGCGGCGTATGACGCGGCGCAGGGCGAGCTCGCCAGCCACTTCGGCATCACGACGTTCCAACTTCCAAAGCTGCCTCGCGACACCGTCGGCGAGACACGCAAGCGCCTCGTGATCGAGGAGCTCGAGGCCGCGCTCGAGAACGTCGACTCGGGCATCGACGACGGCTGAGCCGTCCGCCAGGCATCAAAAAACCCCCGCATGTGCGGGGGTTTCCTTGAAGCGGATGAAGGGACTCGAACCCTCGACCTTCTGCATGGCAAGCAGACGCTCTAGCCAACTGAGCTACATCCGCGAGGCCGGCCGATTATAGCTGCGGCCACCGGGCGTGCGGCCACGAGCGCGACTCGCGACCGGCGAGAACTGCGGCTACGACGCCGGCTGCGCGGCCTGCTCGAGCTCCGCCAGGACGGCCTCGGTGTGCTCGCCGAGCCGCGGCGAGGGCTTCGCCGGGACCCGGCCGTGCTTGCTGAAGACGTAGCGGCGAGGCCGGCGTGAGGTACGTGCCGACGGGATGCTCGACCATCGAGAACATCGGGTTCTCCGTCGAGCAGCGCGCGTCCTCGTCGACGAGCTGCTTGAAGGTCTGGTAGGGACCCCACGAGACGCCGGTGCCCGCGAACGTCTCGCGGATCTCCTCCAGCGTGCGCGCGCCGAACCACGGCGTCAGCAGCTCGCGGATCAGGTCGCGGCCCTTGTAGCGCCCGGCCTCGCCGCGGAAGTCGTGGCCGGTCGCGGCGGCGACCGTGTCGAAGAGCTCCTCGGTACCGGTCGCCTCCTTGAGCGCCTTCCACTGGCGTCCGGTCAGCGCGACGACCATCACGCGACGCCCGTCCGAGGTCGGGAAGTCGCCGCCGAACGCGCCGTAGAGGTAGTTGCCGTCGCGCGGCTGGTCGCGGCCCTCGAGCTGCACCTCGGCGATCCGGCCGAGGTTGCCGACCGTCGCGATCGCGACGTCCGACAGCGCGATCTCGACGAGCTGGCCCTCGCCGGTCGCGTCGCGGTGGCGCAGCGCGGCGAGCAGGCCGACGACGGCAAGGCCGCCCATCGCGGTGTCCCATGCCGGCATCAGGCTGTTCGTCGGCACGGCGGAGTCGCGCGGGCCCATCGCCTCGGGGAAGCCGACCGACGGGTTGACGGTGTAGTCGACCTCCGACGAGCCGTCGTGGTTGCCCGTCATGACGACCATGATCAGGTCCTCGCGGCGCTCGCGCAGCTTCTCGTAGCTCATCCAGCCGCGGGCGGGGAAGTTCGTCATGAAGATGCCGTTGCCGGGGCCCGGCATCGTGATGAGCTGCGAGAGCTGCTCGCGGCCCTCCTCGGAGCGCAGGTCGATCTCGATCGAGCGCTTGCCCTTCTGCAGGCCCGACCAGAACAGGCTCTCGCCGGCGGAGTTCAGCGGCCAGCGCTTCCAGTCCAGCCCGCCGCCCGGAGCGTCGAAGCGGATCACGTCCGCGCCGAGCTGGGCGAGCGTCATTCCGGCGGTCGGCGCGGCGACGAACGCCGAGCCCTCGATCACGCGCACGCCGTTGAGGATTCCCTCGCTTCATGCCATCGCTCCCACGAGTCGCCAGTCCAAGACCGCATCGAGCGCGCCGTCGGCGCGCTGAGCGGACACCTCGATGCGCAGCGTCACGAGCCCGCCGCCGTCGGGCAGCGCCTCGGTCTCCTCGAGGTGCACGGTGCTGCGCAGGACGTCGCCCTCGAAGACCGGGCCGAGGTGGTTGCAGTGATGCCAGCCGATGATCGTCACGAGGTTGGGCAGCGCCTTCGTCAGGTGCGCCGCCGCGATCCCGATCGTGTGCCCGCCGTAGACGAGGCGCTGGCCGGAGTGGTGCGAGCCGGGGTCGGTGTGCGCCTTGGCGATGTTCAGCGACAGGCGCACGAGCTCGGGGGCGGCGGTGACGCTGTCGCCGCCGTCGAGGACCCACGTCGTCGGAGCGGTGAGGTCGGCGAAGTGCTCGCCGGGCACGACGTTGCGGTAGGCGTCGAGGTCGATGCCGTCGAGCGTCGCGTGCAGCGCGTCGGCCGGCAGGTCGGCTGGGAACTGGTCGAGGTCGTCGGCGTGCGGCTGCGAGGCGTCGAGGTCGCGGATCGGCAGCATCGCGCAGCGCCAGTAGTCGAGGATCGCGCGGTCCTCCTGGTCCGTCGTGACGATGTGCAGGACCGCGAGCCCGGTCGGCTTGCGGCCCTCCTTCACGGAGTTTCGCTTCAGGGCGACGATCTCGGTCGTCGTGCGCAGCGTGTCGCCGATCGCCGGCAGGCGGCGCAGCATGAGGCGGCGGTAGAAGAGGTTGCCGATGACGCGCTGGGTCGGCAGCGTCGACTGGCCGATCGAGACGTCGCAGACGAGCTTCGGATGCGCGAGGCGGCGTCCGGCGACGTGCTCGGAGAGCGTCGCGTCGAGCGCCAGGCGCAGGCGGTCGCCGACGATCGACTGGTGCAAGGCGGCGTGCCCCTCGTTGAGCGTCATCGCGGGAAACTCGACGTAGAGATCGCCGACGGACAGCTCCTCCCAATAGGGCCCGCCGACCTGCACGGGTTCGCTGGCGATCGTCTCCATGGGCGCGCCGCAAAGTACCACGACGTCGCCGGCGACGAGTGGCTCCTCACGGATCGCTCGCCGCGCGGCCGTTCACGGTCGCCGCGCACACGCCGGCGTCGGCGCCGGCCGCCGCGCGCGCGGCGGCCAGCGTCGCGGCACGCAAGACGCCTCGTCCGGAGACCGTCACCTCGGGCGCCGCGCGCGCGCGAGCGGCCGTGTACTCGTGCGCTTCGTTGAGGTTCAGCAGCGAGTCGAGGGCGGGATCGTGCGCGGCGACGGCGGGGTCGGCGCGCAGCGCGGCTTCGTCGAGTTCATGCACGCGGCAGCGCTGCAGCAGCGACCGCGTGCCGAGCAGGTCGTCGGCAAGCAGCTCGTCGAGCAGCGGTGCGATCGTCGATCGGCGGTACGCGGCCGCGAGCGGATGCGCGAACCCATGCGCCTGCGGCAACGCGACGTCGTGCTCGGGTCCGAGCGACGCGATCACGAGACCGATCAGCGCGGGGTGCAGCAACGGCGTATCGAGGCCGGTCATGAAGACGACGTCGGCACGGTCGCCGATCGCGGCCAGGCCCGCCGCCAGCGCCTGTAGCGGGCCGCGCGCCGCGCGCGCGTCGACGGCGAGCTCGACGTCGGTCGGCAGCGGCGGCAGTTCTTGACCCGCCGCATGGACGACGACGACCGGTCCGTCGACGGCGCGTGCCGGCGATCCCGACGGCGCGGCGCAGGAGCGTCGATCCGTGCCACTCGAGCCACGCCTTCGATGAGCCCATGCGCGTCGAGCGTCCGCCGGCGAGGACGATCGCCGCGGTCGTCGTCACGGTCACTCGCCGAGCGCGCTGTCGAACGCGCGCAGCGCCCCGTCGCCGAACAGCCAGAAGCGCGCCTCCTCGACCGCCGGGTGGCGATCGAGCGCCTCGCGGGTGGCAGCGATCGCCGTCGCCGCCGCGCGGTCGAGCGGGTAGCGGTAGACGCCGGCCGAGATCGCCGGAAACGCGACGCGAGCGCAGCCATGCTCGGCTGCCAGCTCGATCGCGCGGCGGTAGCAGGAGGCGAGCAGGTCCTGCTCGCCGTCGTCGCCGCCGCGCCAGACCGGGCCGACGGCGTGGATGACGTACGTCGCCGGCAGGCGGCCGGCGCCGGTGATCTTCGCGTCGCCGGTCGCGCAGCCGCCGAGGGCACGGCACTCCTCGAGCAGCTGCGCGCCGGCCGCGCGGTGGATCGCGCCATCGACCCCGCCGCCGCCCAGCAGGCTCTCGTTCGCGGCGTTGACGATCGCGTCGGCGTCGGCGTCGGTCGTGATGTCGCCGCAGTGCAGCGTGATGACTCCCACGATCCATAGTGTGGCGCGGGTGAGCGATGCCGCGCTCGAACGTGAACGGGCCGCCCCGCTGCCGCCGCGCGCGCTCGCGCTTCGAGCGGGGGTGCCGGACCCGGCCGATGTGATCGCCTCCTATCGCGCGGTCGGCCGCGACTCGCGCACGACGATCCTGGAGTTGCTCGCGGCGGGCGACGGCGCGTTCTCGTTCGCCGGCAAGCGCGTGCTCGACTTCGGCTGCGGTTCGGGCAAGGTGATGCGCCACTTCCTGCCCGAGGCCGACGAATGCGAGCTGTGGGGCTGCGACATCGACGACCGCTCGATCGACTGGATCAACGCCGAGCTGAGGCCGCCGCTGCACGCGTTCGTCAACGCCGAGGCGCCGCCGCTCGAGCGGCCGTCGTCATCGTTTGACCTGATCTGGTCCGTCTCGGTCTTCACGCATCTGACCGACCACTGGGCCGGTTGGCTGGCCGAGCTGCACCGCGTCCTGCGGCCGGGCGGCCTGGCGATCATCTCGTTTCTCGGCGGCGCGATGTACGAGGTCTGGACGCACGAGCCGTGGGAGCCCGACCGGATCGGCATGACCGTGCTCGACCACAGCCAGGGCTGGGAACGCGGCGGCCCGACGGTGTTTCACTCGCCATGGTGGCTGCGCGAGCACTGGGGGCGAGCGTTCGAGATCGTGCAGATGCGCGAGGGCAGCGCGCCGCGTGAGCACGGGCTCGTGCTGCTGCGCCGCCGCGAGGTCAGCGTCACGCCCGCGCTGCTGGAGCGGATCGACCCGCGCGAGCCGCGCGAGATCGACGCGCTGCGCCGGCAGGTGGCGCTGCTGCACGGCGAGTCGGCGTCGTTGCGGGCGCAACGTGACGCGCTCGCGCTCGCTGCCGCGCGGGCGCTGCCGCGGCGGGTGGCCGGGCGTCTCGCCCGGATGCGGCCCGGACGCTCGTGATCCTGTTCCGGGGAGCGCCGGCTGCACGTGCTCCCGAGGTCAAGCGCCGCACCTCGTAACATCCGAATGAACAATCGCCGTCCGGTCGTGTACGTTTCTCGCCGCGCCGTGACGTCGAGAGCCATCGGGCTTGGGGCGCGATGGCCGTGGAGAGGCTCCATCGGGAGCCGGTTCGGCGTCGCCCGGGTGGCCGCGCATCCCTCGTAGGAGGTCTGATGTATCGCACGATTGTCTCTCGCCGCGTTCGTCGCGGTCCTGATCAGCACATCGGCTGAAGCACGAACCAGCTGCGAGACCCGCTCCTGCGAGGAGCGAGTCAAGGCCAAGGAGTGGCGCCATCTGCAGGCGCAGCTGTCGCCGGAGGCGAAGCAGATGCTCGGACGGCTGCGCGGCTGCGAAACGCGGGGGATCTCGTTTCCGCACAACTACCGCGCGCGCGGCCATCACTTCGGCGCCTACCAGTACACGTGGGGGCCCGGTAGCGCCGGCGCCCGCGCCGGCTTCCGCGTGCGGCCCGACCTTGCGTCGCCCGCCGAGCAGGATGTGCGGACGGCCCGCTTCTACCCGTCGCATCGCGGTGAGTGGGCGTGCCAGGCCTAGCGCCGCGTATGGTTCGCAGCGTGGCTGCGGACGACATCCACTGGGACGACCTCGAGGTGGAGTGGGACGGGAGCCGTTTCACGTTGCACGTGCCTCACGTGCTGCGCGACTGGCAGGCCCGCTGGCTCGAGCAGAACCTCCCGCTGGCTCTGCGCGGCCTGATGGGCGAGGCCCACGTCGAGGTGTCGGGCGCAGGCCAAGGCAGTCGGATAGGGGCCGAGGGCAGCCTCAGCATCGGTCCGCTCGCACTGCCGCTGCGGGGTGGTCAGGTCGGTGCTCCCGGCAAGCTGCGCGAGATCGTCGATCGCGCTGCCGCCGACGCGGACGCCGCCGCCAGGCAGGCGATCGAGCACGCCGACACGTTCCGCAGCTCGCTCGTCGCCGGTAGCGCCGGCCGCGAGACGCGTCGCGTCGCCGGCGGACCGGGTTCCCCCAAGCCCCAGCTGTAGGCGGCAGGTCCGTGGTTGTCCGCAGGCCGCGTCCGCGGCCGCTGCGGATGTGACGCCTTCGCGACGCTGATTGGCTGTCGTCATGACCGAATCCACCGCTTCACCGAACCCGGCCGCCAGTGCGCCGAGCGCGCTTGTCGTCTACGCCAGCACGCACGGACACACCGCGAAGATCGCCGGCCGCATCGCTCGGGTCGTCGGCGAGCGGGGGCTCGCGGTCGACGTGCTCGCGGTCGCCAACGCCGCAGGCGTCGACCCCGGCAGCTACGACGTCGTGGTCGTGGGCGGCTCGCTGCACCGCGGTCACCATCAGCAGGACATTGCCGACTGGGTCAGCGCGCGCCGCGCCGCGCTCGAGCGCCGCCCGTCGGTCTTCTTCTCCGTATCGCTGGCGGCGGCGGACGACAGCGCGCAGTCGCGGGCCGCTGCCCGGGACTGCATCGACGAGTTCTGCGCGCAGACCGGCTGGACTCCGGGGCAGACCGAGGCGATCGCCGGCTGTCTTCAGTACCGCGAGTACGACCCGTTCACGCGTCAGCTGATGCGGCTGCTCATGCGTCATGGGCACCATCCGACCGACGCCTCGCGGGACTACGACTACACCGACTGGCGCGGCGTCGATCGCCTCGGGCGCGAGATCGCGGAGCTCGCGGGGGTTCCCGTCGGCGCTTGATCAGCCGGTGCGTCCATGGGTGACACGCGTCACGTGCGAGACTGGTTCGAGGCCCCGGATGCCGGACCACCCCTCCACTGCCAGCCGTCTCGACGAACGACGGCTGCGCCGCTTGATCGACGTCGGTCGTGGGTTGCTGTCTGAGCTCGATCCCGAGTCCGTGCTCGACCAGGTTCTCGAGGAGGCATGCGACATCACGGGAGCGCGCTATGCGGCGCTCGGGATTCTCGATCGCGAGCGACGCGAGCTGGAGCGCTTCATCACGCGCGGCATCGACGACGAGACGCATCGCGCGATCGGCGATCTCCCGCGTGGGCGCGGCATCCTCGGCGTGCTGATCGACAGTCCGCGGGCGCTGCGTGTTCCCAACGTCGGCGATCACGCGGAGTCCTATGGCTTTCCGCCTGGCCATCCACCGATGTCGAGCTTCCTCGGTGTGCCTGTGATCGTGCGCGGGCAGGTCTGGGGCAATCTCTACCTGACCGAGAAAGCAGGCGGCGGGGAGTTCGACGCCGTCGACGAGGAGTCGGTCGGAATTCTCGCGGCGTGGGCCGCGATCGCGATCGAGAACGCCCGCCTGCACGAGGCCGGCGCGGCGCGGCGCGATGAGCTCGAGCAGTCCGCGCGACGCCTGGAGGCCGCCCACACGATCGCGGTCGCGGTCGGCGCCGAGATGGAGCTCGAGCGGATCCTCGAGCTCATCGCCAAGCGTGGCCGGGCGCTCGTCGGAGCCCGCAGTCTCGTGATCCTGCTGCGCGAGAACGCCGACCTCGTCGTTGCGGCCAGCGCGGGCGCCACCGAGCGTGCAACCGGCGTGCGCGTGCCGGTCGAGGGCTCGACGACGGGTCAGGTGCTCGAGTCGCACACCGTCCAGCGGATCGCCGACGTCGGCGCACACCTGCGGATCTCGGCGGCCCAGCTCGGCGTCGTCGGGGCGCGGACCGCGCTGCTCGTGCCGCTCGTCTACCGCGGCCGCGGTCTCGGCGTGCTCGCCGCGTTCGATCGCGGCGCCCAGTCGGCCGGCTTCTCCGAGGACGACGAGATGACGCTACGTGCGTTCGCCGCCAGCGGCGCGACCGCCGTCGTGCTGGCCCAGACGGTCCAGCACGAGCGCCTGCGTCGCTCGCTCGACGCGGCCGAGGCCGAACGGCGTCGCTGGGCGCGCGAGCTGCACGACGAGACACTGCAGGGATTGGGCGGACTGCGGGTCATCCTGTCTGCCGCGCTGCGGCGAGTAGAACCGGGCGAGGCCGCCGAGCTGCTCAGTCAGGGCGTCGGCCAGGTCGAGCGCGAGATCGAGAACCTGCGCGCGATCATCACCGAGCTGCGCCCGGCAGCGCTCGACGAGCTCGGCCTCGTACCGGCGATCGAGGCGCTCGTCGCCCGCGTCAGCACGGTCGAGGGGCTGACGATCGATTGCCGGCTCGACATTCCCGATGACGGCACACGGTTCGCGCAGGAGCTCGAGACGACGGCCTACCGGCTCGTCCAGGAGGCGCTCACGAACGTCGCCAAGCATGCGCAGGCAGAGCATGCGCGGGTCGCGATCGGCGCGACCGGAGGCCGCCTGCAGATCGAGGTCAGCGACGATGGGCGCGGCTTCGACGGCAGCGCGGCGACGAGCGGGTTCGGCTTGGCGGGCATGCGCGAGCGTGTTCAGCTGGCGGGCGGTCAGCTGACGGTCACGCCGGGCGCGGTTGGGACGGTCGTCCGCGCGGTGATCCCTGTCTTAGACCTCGACGAGGCCGTGATCGAGGGCGTAGCGGACGAGGTCGGCGCGTGACGAGCGGCAGAGCTTCTGCTGGATGTGCGCGCGGTGGCTCTCGACGGTGCGGATCGAGAGGTAGAGCTGATCGGCGATCTCCGCGTTCGTGTGGCCCAGCGCGATCATCCGAAGGACCTCCACTTCGCGCGCGGAGAGGTCGTCGGGCGGTCCGGGCGGTTGCTGCGGCTCGGTCGCCATGCGCGCGCCGAGCTGCGGGTTGAGATACGTCTCGCCGGCCGCTGCGCGCCGCACGGCCTCGACGAGCTCGTCGTCGGCCGCCTCCTTGAGCACGTAGGCGAGAGCGCCGGCGCCGAGCGCCTGGCGCGCGAAGGCGGGCTCGTTCTGCATCGTCAGCACTACGACCTGTGTCCCGGGCGAGGCCTCGAGGATCGTCGGTATCGCGTCGAGGCTCGAGCCGCCGGGCATGTTGAGGTCGAGCACGAGCACGTCGGGCTTGTGGCCGCGGGTCGTGCGGATCGCGGCATCGACGTCGCCGACCGAGGCGACCACCTCGATGCCGTCCTCGGCCCCGAGCAGCAGCTCAAGGCCTCGGCGAACGACGGCATGGTCGTCGGCGAGCACGATCCTGATCGTCGCAATCTCCGCGGCAGAGGCCTCCATCAGGACGACGATAGCCGCCGAACTCTTCGCGGCCATCAGGGTTTCTCCGCGCCTGCGCGGCGGTCGAGTGCTGAACGTCGCGGCGCGTGCATCGAGGAGTTCACGAGCCGGTGATGTCGCGGCGCTCGTAGCACGCGGCGCCCGCGGCGGCGAGCAGCCCACCGGCGCAGACGAGCAGCGCGAACCCGAGCACGTCGAGACCGTCCAGCAGCGGTGCGCCGTAGTAGCGAAACGCCGACAGCCAACGCAGGAACTCGACTGGGTCGGCGAGCTTGCCGAGCACGTCGAGCAGGTACATCGCGGCGAGCAGCGCGCCGCCGGTGCCGAGGACCGCTGCGGTCCGGTGCACCAGCCCAGCCGCCAGCGTGGCGCAGCCGGCGAAGAACAGTGCGAGCGCCCAGACGCCGGCGAGCGCCGCGACGAGGTGGTCGATCGCGAGTCCCTCGCCGACGACGGCTGCGGCTGCGGCGGTCAGCCCGCCGGCGACGAGCAGCACCGCCGCGACCACGATCGCGGTCGTGGCGAACGCGCCGCCGACGAGCATGCTGCGTGAAACGGGGGTCGCGAGCAGCGTGTCCAGGACGCCGTGCTCCTCCGCCCCGGAGATCGCCGCGGCGATGCAGCGGATCGCGAAGTAGGCGGCTGCGAGCGGCAGGAACAGGCTGAAGATCTCGGCGTTGAGGAAGGCCTCGACCGTCCCCAGGTCGGTGATGCCGAATGCCTCCTTGAGGCCCGCCGGATAGCCCTCGACCGTGGTTGCGATCGAGCCGCGGATCGATGGGTACAGCGCGACGATCATGGCGCCCATCGCTCCCAGCGGCAGTCCCCAGACGAGCGGCGCGCGGCGGTGGTCAAGCAGTCCGCGGCGTAGCAGCGCGAGCAGCGTGGCGCGCGCCGGCGGCACGATGACCGGCGGGCGAGCCGCGTCGGAGACCGGCGCGCTTGCGGTCAGGATCGCGACGACGCTCATGCCGCCTGCTGCTCGTCGGCGTAATAGGTCAGGAAGATCTCCTCGAGGCTCGGATGGGCGAGCTCGAGGTCGACGATCGTATGCCGCGCGAGCTCTTTGATGACGCCGTCGAGATCGTCAGGGGCGACGCCGAAGCGTGCCACCGTGCCGTCGGTGTCAAGCTCGCGCAGCCCCGGCAGCGCGAGCAGATCGGACGGGACGACGGGGTCGGCGAACTCGACCTTGACGTGCCGGTAGCGACGGCGGGCGAGGTCGGCGATGTGCTCGACGCCGATCAGCCGCCCGTCGCGGATGATCGCGACTCGATCGCACAGGCGTTCGACCTCGTCGAGGTCGTGCGAGGACAGCAGGATCGTGATCCCACGATCGTGCTCCTCCGCCATCAGCGCGTGGAATTGCTCCTGCATGAGCGGATCGAGCCCGCCCGTCGGCTCGTCGAGGATCAGCAGCTCGGGTTCGTGAAACAGCGCCTGGATGAGCCCGATCTTCTGACGGTTGCCGCGCGAGAGGTGGCCGACCGGTCGGTCGAGATCGGCGGAGAAGCGCTCCGCGAGCGCGGCCGACCGCCCGAGCCCGCGCATCCCACGCAGGGCGGCGAAGTGTTCGACGATCTCGCGCCCAGTGCGCCGCGGGTCGCAGGCGAAGTCGCCCGGCAGGTTGCCGATCCGCGCGCGGATCGCGAGCGAGTCGCGATGGCTGTCGAGACCGAACAGGCGCGCGCTGCCGCTCGTCGGATGCAGCAGATCCAGCAGCGTCCGGATCGTCGTCGTCTTGCCCGCGCCGTTCGGGCCGAGAAAGCCGAAGACCTCGCCGGGCAGCACCGTCAGGGAGATGTCCTCGACCCCGCGTGAGCTGCCATAGCGCTTGGTCAGGCGTCCGGTCTCGATGACGTTGGACGTGGTGATCATCACTGTTCGGTGAGCATCGACCAGCGTCGGCGGTCGCGCATCGGGTGAGTGCCGCACGGTGGTGCGGGGAACTACCAGCCGGCGCCGTCAGCTCTCCTTGATCACCGCGTAGATCAGCCGCTCGGCGACGTCGACGACCGTCTCGCCGATCCGCGAACAGCGCCGGTAGAGCTCCTGGCGGCCCATCACGGCACGCACGTCCTCGACGTCAGCGAGCGCTCCCATCGCGGCGCGGTAGACCTTCTCGAGCTTGCGCTCGGCCTTGAGGGCAGCATCGGCGGGCTCCGTGGCGTCGCCGGATCGGCTGGCGATCTGAGCCACGCCCTCCTCGATGTGGCGAACCGACTGGGCGAGCAGGGCCGCCATCGTGGCCGTCGCATCATCCGGCGCGCAGCCCATCACCTCCGATTCGCCGATCGCGTCCTTGGCGTGATTGAGGATCCAGTCGATCCCGCGTGACAGGGCGAACAGGTCCTCAGGATCGAGCGGTGTGACGAAGGCGTCTCGCAGCGCGCCGCGCAGGTTTCGCTTGGCCGTATCGGCCTCGTGCTCGAGCGCGTGGACCGTTGCGGCGGCCTGTGGGTCGCCGCCGCTCGCGGCCCAGGCCGTGAACGCGTCCATTCCTCGGACCGTGAGTGCGACCTGGCCGCGCAGCAGCCCGAGGACGTCCGGCACGTCGGGGAGGAACCAGTGATGGCGGCTCATGTCGCCCATCGCAAGCCGAGCAGCGCGAGTGCTGCGATCGCGGCGCTCGCCGGCATCGTGACCACCCAGGCGAGGCTCATCTGGCGCACGACGCGCCAGCGCACGTGGTGCCAGCGGCGCCGTCCGCCACCGACGCCGACGACCGACGAGGAGACGACCTGCGTCGTCGATGTCGGCGCGCCGAGCAGCGAAGCTCCGAGGATCACGGCCGCCGAAGCTCCCTGGCTGCAGAGTCCGTCGACGGGGTGCAGATGGTAGATGCGCCGGCCGACCGTGCGCACGATGTTCCAGCCGCCCGCCGCGGTGCCGAGCGTGAGCGCGGCGGCGCAGCCGATCGTCGCCCACAGCGGCGCCGACAGCGAATCGATCTGTCCGTCCGCGAGCAGCAGGGCGGCGATGACGCCGGCCGACTTCTGGGCGTCGTTGGCGCCGTGACTGAAGGCCAGTGTGGCGGAAGTCGCCCACTGTGCCGCCTGTGCGAACTCGCGCCAGCGGCGGCTCGCGCGCCGCGCGCCGCGGCGCACGCCCCGCACGAGCAGAAATGCCGCCAGTGCGCCGAGCGGTGGCGAGAGCGCGAGCGCGACGCATGCGCCCAGGACACCGACCGGATGGATCCCGTCGAGGCCACCCCAGCGCACGGCGTCGACACCGCCCGCGACGAGTGCCGCGCCGACGAGACCGCCGATGAGCGCGTGACCGGAGCTCGACGGCAGACCCCAATGCCAGGTGAGCAGATTCCAGACGACCGCGGCAAGCAGGCCGGCGCCGATGACCTCGACGGCCTCGCTCGCTCCGATGACGACGATGCCGCCGATCGCGCGTGCGACGGCGGCGCCGACGAGAAGCGGGCCGAGCAGGTTGAAGACCGCGGCGAGGGCCAGCGCGTGCCGCGGACGCGCCGCGCGCGTGGCGACGAGCGTGGCGATCGCGTTCGACGCGTCATGCAGGCCGTTGGTTGCAGCAAACGCAAAGGCGAGTGCGATCGCGACAGCGAGCGCGATCGTCACCGGCTGTCAGACCCTGAACCTGCGTGCCGCAACCGCGCTGCGGCGGCTCATGCACCCCAGCCACCTTGGCGGCGCGTCGCCATGTTCCACGCATTGTCGGTGTCGGCGTGCGCCAGGCTGGATTCATACGGGGGGCGTTTCCAGACGTGAAATCCGATCGAGCCGTAGTGCTCGCGCAGGTACGCGACGAGATCGCCGCGATGCTCCGGGCAGGCGTACCGCGCCGGCCCGTACAGCCCGCGTGCGTGAAAGATGAGCCAGCGGCCGGGAAGCGCGTCCTGGTAGGCGCCCCACGTGCTCTCGCGCATCGCCTTGACGAGGCTCAGCTGCGTCAGCGGGTCAGGTGTCTCGTCGCAGAACTGACACCGGAAGATGAAGCGGATCGCCATGGGTACAGCATCGGTCGCGAAACGGCCGCGCAGAACCGGGGTGGACCGCAGCCTCGTGCGTACTTTCACGCAGGTCGGCGGACGCGCAGCGCGCCGATTTGCGTGAGCGGTCGGGTCGATCGACCACACTGGATGACATGAGCCTCTACGGCCGTGTCTTCGCGGCCGGATATGACCGTGCTTTCGACGCCATTGAGCGCGCGGGCCTCTCAGCGATGCGAGCGGCGCTGCTGAGGGACATGCGAGGACGAACGCTGGAGCTGGGCGCGGGCACCGGATTGAACCTGCGCCACTACCCCCGCGACGGGGTCGACCTCGTCGTGACGGAGCCCGAGGAGCCGATGGCGCGCCGCCTCGAGCGCCGCGTGCACGAAGCGCGTTCGAACGCCAGCGTCGTGCGCGCAGCGGCCGATCAGCTTCCGTTCGCCGACGGCAGCTTCGACTCGGTCGTGTCGACGCTCGTGCTCTGCACGGTGCCCGACCAGCGCGCCGCGCTGGTCGAGATCCGGCGCGTGCTCACAGCGGAAGGCCGGCTGCTGTTCCTGGAGCACGTGCGTGCCGACAGCCCCCGCCTGAGCCGCTGGCAGGACCGCGTGCAACCGCTCTGGGGCCACGTCGGGCACGGGTGCCACTGCAATCGCGACACGCTCGCCGCGATCCGTGCGGCCGGCTTTCGAACCGACTCCGTCGAGCACAGCCGGCTTCCGAAGGGCCCCGCGTTCATCCGCCCGCTCGTCATCGGCTGCGCGCGGCCGGCGATCGCGTAGCAGCGCGGTGGCGTTGCGTCGAGCCGCCTTCGGCCGGTCCGATGCATCGGTCCATCTCAGCCAGCGGTCCAACTGGCTGCGCGCGGCGGTGCTCGGCGCCAACGACGGCATCCTGTCGACGGCGAGCCTCGTGCTGGGTGTGGCCGCGTCCGGCGCCTCTGGTGCAGCGATCGTCACCGCGGGGATCGCCGGGCTCGTGGCGGGCGCGTTGTCGATGGCCGCCGGCGAGTACGTCTCGGTCAGCTCCCAGCGCGATGCCGAGCAGGCCGACATCCGCTTGGAGGAGCGCGGGCTTCGCCGCGATCCCGCCGGAGAGCTGCGCGAGCTCGCCGGGATCTACGAGCAACGCGGCCTCGAGCCGGCGCTCGCCGACGAGGTCGCGCGGGCGATGTCCCGTCGTGGCGCGCTCGAGGCGCACACGCGCGACGAGCTCGGCCTCGACCAGCTCCACCTGGCGCGCCCGGTCCAGGCGGCGTGGACCTCGGCGCTGTCGTTCGCGGCGGGTGCGGCGCTTCCGCTGCTCGCCGTCGCGGCGACGCCGGCCGGGGCGCGGATCGTCGTCGCGGTGGGGGTCACGCTGGTCGCGCTCGGGCTGCTCGGCGACATCGGAGCACGGCTGGGAGGAGCGCCGCGCCGCCCGGCGGCGATCCGCGTCGTCGTCTGGGGCGCCGTCGCGATGACGATCACCGCCGCGATCGGTGCGCTGGTCGGCACGGTCGCGTAGGGGCCACGGCTCGACGCCGCGGGTCACCCGCGCAGCAGCCGCTGCGGGGAACTACCGGCGGAGCGCCCGCCGTTGCTGCGGATGTGACGAGTCGGCCGGCGCGACAGGGTTGTGCCATGACGACGACAGAACGCGCGGTCCTCGACGACCTGGAGGTCGACGAGCGCGCTCGACGGCGCCCAGCTCGACAGCCTGCTCGCCTACTGGGACGCCGCGAACTACCTCACGGTCGCGCAGATCTACCTGCTCGAGAACCCGCTGCTGCGCGAGCCGCTGCGCGCCGAGCACATCAAGCCGCGCCTGCTCGGCCACTGGGGCACGTCGCCCGGCCTCAACCTCGTCTACGTGCAGCTCAACCGGCTGATCCGCCGCACCGGCCAGCGGGTGCTGTACGTCGCCGGACCGGGGCACGGCGGGCCGGCCGTCGTCGCGAACGTCTATCTCGAGGGCACGTACTCGGAGATCTATCCGCGACATCTCCGGCGACGAGGCCGGCCTGCTCGCGCTCGTGCGGCAGTTCTCGACGCCGGGCGGCATCCCGAGCCACGTCGGTGTCCCGACGCCGGGCTCGATCCACGAGGGCGGCGAGCTCGGCTACGCCCTGATGCACGCGTTCGGCGCGGCGTTCGACAACCCGGACCTGCTCGTCGCGTGCGTGATCGGCGACGGCGAGGCCGAGACGGCGCCGCTCGAGGGCTCGTGGAAGGGCATCCGCTTCCTCGATCCGGCGCGCGATGGCGCCGTGCTCCCGATCCTGCACCTCAACGAGCACAAGATCTCCGGTCCGACCGTGCTCGGGCGCGCACCCGAGGAGGACGTGCTCGCGCTGCTGCGCGGCCACGGCTACGCGCCCGCGCGTGGTCGCAGGCGACGACCCGCGGCAGGTGCATCGTGACTTCGCCGCGCGCGCTCGACGCCGCGCACGCCGAGATCCGCGCGATCCAGCGCGACGCGCGCTCGGGCGGCGACGCCGGCTGGAACGCCGCGCTGGCCGGCGATCGTGCTGCGCACGCCGAAGGGCTGGACCGGTCCGCACGAGGTCGACGGCGTCGCGGTCGAGGGGACCTTTCGCTCGCACCAGGTCCCGCTCGCCGGGGTGCGCGACAACCCCGCGCACCTCGCGCAGCTCGAGCGCTGGCTGCGCAGCTACCGCCCGCAGGAGCGCTTCGATCGATCGCGGTGCGCTCGTCCCGGAGCTCGCGGCGCTCGCGCCCGACGGCGATCTGCGCATGGGCGCGCTGCCGGAGGCCAACGGCGGCCGCGCGCTCGCCGCGCTCGACCTGCCGGATCCCGCCGCGTACGCGCTGCCTGTCGAGCCGGCCGGCCAGCACGCGCGCCGAGTCCACGCGCCAGCTCGGCGAGCTGCTGCGCGACGTCTACGCGCGCAACGCCGACGCGCGCAACTTCCGCCTGTTCTGTCCCGACGAGACGAACTCCAACCGGCTCGGCGCGGTGTTCGACGTCGAGGACCGCATGCTGCGCGACGCGCGTGCCCGGCGACGAGCACGTCTCGCCGCACGGGCGCGTGATGGAGGTCCTGTCCGAGCACAACTGCCAGGGCTGGCTCGAGGGCTACCTGCTGACCGGCCGCCACGGGCTGTTCGCGACCTACGAGGCGTTCGCGATGGTGTCGGCGTCGATGGCGATCCAGCACGCGAAGTGGCTCCAGCACGGGCGCGAGCTCGCCTGGCGCGCGCCCGTCGCCTCGCTCAACGTGCTGCTCACCTCGACCTGCTGGCGCAACGACAACAACGGCTTCAGCCACCAGGGCCCGGGCCTGATCGACACGATGATCTCGCTGAGCGGCAACGTCGTGCGGGTCTACCTGCCGCCGGACGCGAACTGCCTGCTGTGGACGGCCGACCACTGCCTGCGCAGCCGCGACTACGTCAACCTCGTCGTGATCGACAAGCAGCCCGAGCTGCAGTACCTCGACATCGACGCGGCGCGCGAGCACTGCGCGCGCGGCGCGTCGGAGTGGCGGTGGGCCGGCAACGCGTCCGGGCACGAGGAGCCCGACGTCGTGCTTGCCTGCATCGGCGACGTCCCGACGCAGGAGACGATCGCTGCCGCGGCGCTGCTGCGCGAGCACGTCCCCGAGCTGCGCTTCCGCGTCGTCAACGTCGTCGACCTGATGACGATCGCGCCCCCGCAGATCGCACCCGCACGGGATGTCGCGCGACCGCTTCGAGGAGCTGTTCGGCGACACGACCGAGGTCGTCTGCGCGTTTCACGGCTACGCCCGTGCGCTGCATCAGCTCCTGCACGGGCGGCCGAGCGCCGGGCGCTTCCACGTCCACGGCTACAGCGAGCAGGGCACGACGACGACGCCGTTCGACATGGTCGTGCTCAACGAGATGAGCCGCTACCACCTCGTGCTCAACGCGCTGCGCCGCGCGCGCAGGATCGCGCCGGGCGCCGCCGCGCTCGAGCGCCACTGCGAGGCGATGCTCGTGCGCCACCACGCGTACATCCGCGAGCACCTGGAAGACATGCCCGAGGTGCGCGACTGGACCTGGACGGACCAGGCCGCGTAGCGGTCGCACGCGTGCGCGTCCTCGTCGTCAACGCGGGCTCGAGCAGCCTCAAGCACGCGCTCGTCGACTCCGTCGATGAGGCGATCCTGACGCGCGGCGAAGAGCGCTGGGACCCGGCGCCGGCGCCGGGCGACACGCCGACGCGCTGCGCGCCGCGCTCGCCGACGCCGGCGGGCAGGCCGACGCGGTCGGCCACCGCGTCGTGCACGGCGGGCCGCGGTTCACCGATCCGGTGCGCGTCGATCCGGAGGTACGCGCCGCGATCGCCGAGCTCGCGCCGCTCGCGCCGCTGCACACGCGCGCCGCGCTGGAGGGCATCGATGCCGCCAACGCGGCGCTACCCGGGCTGCCGCAGGTCGCCTGCTTCGACACCGCGTTTCACAGCACGCTCGCTCCCGAGGCCGCGACCTACGCGCTCCCGCGCGAGTGGACCGAGCGACTGCACGCTGCGGCGCTACGGCTTCCACGGTCTGAACGTCAGCTGGTGTCACGAGCAGGCGGCGCGGATCCTCGGCGCCGAGCGCTGCCGGCGGCTCGTCGTGTGCCATCTCGGCAGCGGCTGCTCGGTCACCGCGGTGCTCGACGGTCGCTCGATCGACACGACGATGGGCTTCACGCCGCTCGACGGCGTGCCGATGGCCACGCGCTCGGGGTCGGTCGACCCGGGGCTGCTGCTCTACCTGCTCGCTTCCGGTATCGAGCGCGAGGAGCTCGGCGACGCGCTCAACCACCGCTCCGGCCTGCTCGGGATGACCGGGCTGTCCGGCGTGCGCGAGGTCGAGCGCGCCGCGACCGCCGGCGACGAGCGCGCGCAGCTCGCGCTCGACGTCCTCGTCCGAGGGGTCAGCAGCGCGATCGCGGCGATGACGACGTCGTTGCGCGGCGTCGACGCGATCGTCTTCAGCGCCGGCGTGGGCGAGCGATCGCCGCTGCTGCGCGCGGCGATCTGCGCGCGACTTGGCCAGCTCGGCGTCGCGCTCGACGAGGACAGCAATCTCGAGGATGCCGAACGGATCGGCGCTGCGGGCAGCGCCGTCGCCGTGCTCGTGGTTCGAGCCGGCGAGGAGATCGTGATCGCGCGCGAGACGGCCCTGCTGCTGTCGGAGAGCGCCGAAGTCGTGGTCGCCTCGCCAACGGACTCCATGCCGTGTCAGGCGGCAGTTCAACCGTCGTGACGGCGGGCCGATGCAGCCGGTGAGGCGCCAGCACTCTCAGGCCGTTGCCCACGTCAGCGGCACGTGCACGTCGACGCCAGGTCCGGCAGGACGTTCGCGCGCAGGCAGATGCACGATGTCCTTTGCGATCAGGTAGGGCGAGAGGTACCTGCCGTTGACCTTCGTCGGCGTCCACCAGGGCGCTTCATCGGTCGCGCTGCCGGCAACGTCACCCGGTGTCCGCTGCAGGGAGCGGTCGCGTTTGCCGGTCAGCAAGCGGCCGCTCAGCACCTGCTGCAGCGGCGGAACCTCGACGTCGGCACCGGCCCGGGCCGCAATGTGGGCCGCGGTGACATCGGCCTGCTGGCAGGCCAGGCCGCCTTGCTTGATCGGGCGGTCGGTTGCGTCACCGACGGCGTAGATGTCCGGCAGCCCGCTGACCCGGCCGATGTCGTCGACCGGGATGAAGCCGTTCGCGCTCGCGGGAACGCCGTCCAGCTGGAGGCCCTCGAGCAGCGGGAGAGCGACCGCGCGATCGACGACGATCTCCGATCCCGGCCCGGTCTCGATCCGCCCGCCGTGATGGATCTGGGGGCGCGCGCCGTAGTACGGTGTGATGCCTGCGTCGCTGAGCAACTCCTCGACGGCATCACTCGCCTCGGTACCGAAGATCTCCAGCGGCCTGCGCTCGGGGGTCACCAGGTGCAGCTCGACGCGGTCCATGTTCATCGACCACGCACTTTCGGCGGTCATCAGCGCGAGCTCATAGAGCGGCAGCGGCCACGTGCATCCGGGCGGGACGACGAACGCGACCGAATGCATCCAGCCCTGCTCGAGGTCGGCGAGGACGCCGTTCAGCTCGCCCGGGTACGAGCCGAACGCGATCGCCTGGGTGAACGCGGGAACAGGCCTAGCACCCTGCGCCAGCACGAGCAGGTCGTAGTCCAGCGCCGTCCTGTCAACGAGCGTGACGGTGTGCAGCTCGGCGTCGACCCGCGCCACGACGCCGCGGACGAATCGGCCGGAATGCTCCGTCATCGCCTGCGCGAGCGGCAAATCATTGACATGACCACGGCTGAAGGGCGCGGCCACGCCAAGCGGCCGCATGACGAAATCGGATTCCGGCGCAATCAGCGTGACGCGCACCCGCCCCTGTGCCAGCTCGTGGAGCGCGAGCACGGCCTCGAGCGCGGCGATGCCGCCGCCGACGATGACGACGCGCATTGGTGCGGCGTGCGTGGATTCGGTCATGACTCGATCATCGCCGCGGACGCGAGGCGCGCCATCGGGGTGACCTGCGCACTCGCGTCCGTGGGAGATACGGCGCGGTAGCCGCGCCGTGGCGTGCAGTACGTTGACGGGGCGCAACGGCTTTGGTGACGGGGCATCGCCGGGCAAGGTTCGTTCCCCCGCAGCCGCCCGGCTGACGGAGTTCTCCGGACGAAGCCGCGGCGCGGCAGTGGCGAGGAACGCGTTTCATCGGATTTCACTCTCCGGCTGATGCGCGCCTCGTCGTTCGTAGTGCGCCTGTGCACGTTCGATCTCTGCGATGCTGGCCATGTGAAGCCACGGATGGCGCGCGCGATGACCTGTGGGCTCTTGCAGACGCTGGTTGTGTGCGGTCTCGCGCTCGTCCTGGCCGCGCCGGCGCACGCGGTGGCAACCGTGGCGGCGGATACGACCCGCTCGCAGGGCGCCGACCCGTTGGCGGCGGGGCGCGCCGCGACGCTCACCGCCGGCGCCGGCTCTCAGGCGCTCCTGAGGTTCAGCGTTCGCGGTCTCGGGGGCCCGCCGGCGCGGGCGATGCTACGACTGCGCGTGACGGCCGCGACGGTGGAGAATCTCGCGGTCCGTGCCCTGCCGCCGGCGTTCGGCGAGGACGACGGCACGCCGTCGTCGCTTGAGCCCGCAGCCGGCGTGATCGCCGACGTCTCGAACGCGCAGGTCGGGACGTGGGCCGAGTGGGACGTGACCTCCGCGGTTCAGGGCGACGGCGAAATCGGGCTGCTCGTCGGCGGGCCGTTGGCGGATCCGGCGAGCTTCTCCTCCCGTGAGGGGCCCGACGCACCGCAGCTCGTGATCACGCCCGACGACGCGGCTGCGACGAAGCTCGCGGGTCTGCTGGATCCACAGGCGGCCGACACGTTCGTCGGCCACGCGCGTGATGATCTCGGCTCATCGCTTGACGCGCTCGACGTCATCGTCGCGCCGGCCGGTCAGGGCGTCCCGGGTCGGTACATCGGCGTCCATCACACGCTCGTCGGCGGGGTGTTCGCGCTCAAGCTCGCCACGTCGGATGACCTGACGACGTGGAGGCACCGCGCCGACCTGGACAGCCACGCTTCACAGGCGTCGATCGCAGCGTTGCCCGATGGTGGATTCGTCGTCGCATTGGAGCGCGACGCGCCCGATCCGCAGTACGTCTCGCGCTCGAGTCTCGTGGTGCGTCATTACGCCAGCTGGGCAGCGCTGGCGGCGGGCACGTTCGATCGCAGCCGGGACCTCCCGCGCACGCTGGCTGAGACCGCAGAGGGAACCCCGGCGCTCGATGTCCGAAGTTGGAACGGCCCCGAGGCTTCGGAGATCGCGATCACCTTTCACTATCTGAAGAACATCAGCGTCGATCGCCAAGCGGCGGGGGTGCTGACGAACTTCGACGCGGCGACGTGGGCACCGCAACCCGACGCTCAGGTCAACAACCTCTTCATCGGCCTCGGCACGCGCGGCAACCTCGGCGATCGCGCCGATTTGCTGTTCGAGGGCCGTCGCTTCGCCGTTCTCGAAGCGCAATCGATCAAGGCGAACTTCGGAACGTGGCGCTGGTTTCTCTACGACCGCGACCGCAACGAAGCTCGGCTGCTCGCGTGGCGCGCCCCGTCCGGCTCGTACGCGCTGGGCAACCCGACCGTGCGCATACTCCCGGCGCCGGCATCCGGGCGGCCGGTGCTGCTGTTCACCGGCTACCTCTTCTCGCAGGGCGCCGGGCCGGGCGAAGCTGGACAGTTCATCGCGCTGCGAGCGCTACCAGCCGATCCTCCCGCGAGCCCGAGTCCCAAGCCGGTAGCGGTGGTTCCGCTCGTACTCGGCACCAGCGCGCCGCAGCCTCAGGCGCCCGCGCGCCTGCCATCCCCGCCGGCCAGCACGGATGACAGCGCGCCCGCCGCGAAGCTCACCGCTGCCACGCAGAAGCTCGCCAGGAACGTCGCCGTCGGCATCTCGTGCTCCGACGAGGACTGCGAGGCCACGACGACCGCCTACGTCCGGGTCCCCAAGCTCGGCGGATCGAAGGCACGGACCTATCGCCTTCCGATGGCCACCAGGACGATCACCGAGGGCAGGAAGATCACGCTCCATCTGAGCCTGTCGAGCACGGCGCGCAGAGCGATCCGCCGCGCGCTGCGTGCCGGCAGGAAGATCGTCGTGCAACTCCGCGTCCGCGTCGCGGATGAGGCCGGAAACACGCGAACGCTGACCCGGCAGCTCAGGCTCAAGCTCTGAGTGGTAGAGGCGCCGTCCGGACTCGAACCGGAGTAAACGGCTTTGCAGGCCGCTGCGTAGCCACTCCGCCACGGCGCCGAGGGCGGGCGTAGGGTAGCGCCAGTCACAGGCCTGCCCGCTCGCGACAAGATCATCACATGGCACGGACCCGCCGACTCGACGCCGATCTGCTTGCTGCTGCGTACGAGCGCGACGCCCGGCGGTTGCTCGTCTTCTTCACCCGCCGGACGTACGACGCGCAGCTCGCGGTGGATCTCGTCGGGGAGACCTACGCCCGCGCGTTCGAGGTCCGGCGCCGCTTTGCCGGCGACGCGCTCGACGCCGATGCGCTCGCCAAATGGGTCTTCGGCATCGCGCGCAACGTGCTGAACGAGTCGCTGCGCCGTGGCGCCGCTGAACGCCGCGCGATGCGCCGCGCAGGGGTGCAGGCACCGACGCTCGCCGGCGAGGAGCTCGCCCGGATCGAGGAGCTTGCGGCGCTGGGCGAGCTGCGCTCGGCGGTCGCCGGGGCGCTCGCCGAGCTGGCTGCCGAGCAACGCGACGCCGTCCGCCTGCGCGTCGTCGAGGAGCTCGACTACGCCGACGTCGCCGGCCGGCTGGGCATCAGCGAGCAGGCAGCGCGGGCGCGAGTCTCGCGCGGGCTACGGGCGATCGCCAGCGCGCTGGATGGGTTCACGCCGACGGAGGCGACGCTGTGAAGACCACGCGCGACGCCAACGAGATCCTCGGCGAGCTCGGTCGCGACCTGCACGGTGCCTGGCGGCGGCCCCCGCGCCGGTCGCTGCTGGCCGGCTGGCGGCGCAGCGCCGTCATCGCGGTCGCGATGCTGGTCCTCGTCCCGACCGCGATCGCCGCGCGCGACGCGATCTGGGCGCCTGCGCCCGCGACCCTGCCGGACTCCGCGCGACCGCCCGGTGCCGTCACGCCCGAGCATGCGGGCGACCAGGTCTACGTGGCCGGCGGTCAGCTGCGCGGCGTCACCTGGCGACTGAGCGCGTCGGCCTGCGACTACGCGGCCGTGCGAGCCGTCGGCGTGTTCCTGACCGTGCCCGGCGGTGGCGGAGGGGCTCGCTGCGATATCGCGTCCGGTGACGGCGCCGGCGGTCTGAGCCCGCGGATCCTCGCCGAGCGCCTCGTCCAGACGTACTTCGATCCGGTCGCCAATCGCACCTGGGCGTTCGGGGCGCTGCCCGCCGCGGCGCGCAGCGTCGAGGTCGCGGCGACCGGCGCGCGCGTGCGTGTCGCGTCGACGCCTGCCGATGCCGAGGCGATCGGCAAGGGCGGTCTGCCGGCGAGCATGCGCGTGTTCGTCGCCGCGCTCGACGGTGCCCGCGACGTGCCGCTCGTCACCGCTCGCGACGCGTCGGGCGCCGTGCTTCTCATCTGCCGCGACGGCCGCTGTGCAGCTCAGCCCAAGGAGGGATCGCAATGACCCGCAAGCTCTGGAGCGTCCGCCGACTCGTGCCGATCGGGGCACTCGCGCTGGTCGCGGGTGCGGCCGTCGCGCAGGCCGCCGGCAGCGGCGGGACGGCGACCGCGCCCGATCCTCCGCAGGCGCCCCGGACGGTGACGACGGCGACCGCGGCGCCGCCACTGCCGGCCTCGGCGGTCATAGCGATGCTCGCGAACGGGCAGATCATGTCGGTCCTGCACGCACCAGCGCCGATGGCCTACGCGCCGGTCTACCCGGGCGTCCAGTACGCCGGCACGATCACATCGATGTCCTCGGCGCTGCCGCCGCCGGCTGGCCCCGGGGCTTGCACCCCGGGTGGCCGTCCGGGCGCATCGCGCAAGGTCCCCAGCGAAGAGCTGTTGGACGCGTTCGGCATCCTGCGCCGCGATCGCAAGGACGAGGACGCGCTCCCCGCGCGGGCGCTTGCGTCGCTGAAGTCCGCCGGGCTCGCGCCCGTCGACCCGGAGTCGGCGCGGCTGCTGCGTTCGGATGGTGCGGCGCGGGCTTGGGTCGTGCCGGTCCCGGACGTCGGTGCGATCGGCCCGTTCGGATGCATCGAGCCGCGCCCCGCGGTCCGCGAAGGTCTCGCCGTCGTCTCCGTCGGCGAGGCGCCGGCAGGCGGCGGCGGCGCGTCGCGCGATCTGCAGCGCGGGCTCGCGCCGGCGAGCCTCGATCCCTGCGCCGGAACCGGCCGCAACATGCTCGGCATCTCCGGGATCGTGCCGGACGGCGTCGAGGCCGTCTTCGTCACAGGCGCAGACGGAACCGCGACGCGCGCCGACGTCGACGACAACAGCTTTGCCTTCGTGCTCCCGTGGCCGCGGCGGCTCGAGCAGCGATTCGTCGTCTGGACAGGGAGCGACGGCACACCGCACGTGCAGCCGCTGCCGTACATGCTCGGCGCGCCCAGGATCCAAGCGGACCTCTGCCAGCTGATCGACGTCTCGCGCCGCGCGACGGCCCCGCGCATCACGCCCGTTCCCGTTGGCTCGGCATGCGCTCCGGTGCCAGCCGTCCTGTCGACCCTGAAGCGGGCGACGTCCCGCGCCCGGGCGCTGGCTCGGACGCGCGCCCGAGCCCGAGCCCGGGCTCGGGCGCGGGCCCGAGCGCCGCGCGCGGTGGCGCCGCCACGGCGACCGTCGCGATCGAGCGCTCCCGCGCGACCCGCGCGTCCGCCGCGACCCGTGCCCCCGCGCGGTGCGCTGTTCGCGGTCCCACCGCCGCTGCCGATGGGCTCCTGCCCGGGCGGAGCGGTGACCTCGCTGATCGCACCGATGCTGTCGCCCGCGCAGCCCGCTCCGGTCGTCGTCGCGCCACGGGCGCCGCGCCCGCGTGCACCGCGAACGCTGACCACGATGACGGTCCCGACGCCGAGCACTGTTACGGTGCCAGCGCCGTCCCCGCGCCCGCGGCGGGGGCCGTGAGCGCGATCGGCCAGCCCGCGCGGCATTGATATCCTCGCCGCTCCCAGGGCGATTAGCTCAGCTGGGAGAGCGCCGTCTCGACAAGGCGGAGGTCACTGGTTCGAGCCCAGTATCGCCCACTCAGAGTCGCGCCTTGATGTCGTCGGTTCGGACGACACCGAGTGTCAGGTACTCGCCGGCGACCGTGCCCGGCGGGTTGAGCGCGGCGAGTTCGTGGTAGCCGAGCCGCAGCTCGAAGCCGTCGCCGTCGGCCGGCACGACGAAGTAGTGCGCGCCGATCTCGCGGAGCTCGGCGATCTCGGCCTGATCGGGGTGCTGCGCGATGGCGATCTTCAACACCTCGCGCAGCCGGTCGGGATCGACCTCGGATCGGCCTAGGGTCTTGCCGAAGTTCGACAGAACTTCGATGGAGATGTAGTCGTGCTCGCTCTCGTTCATGCCCCGCACGGTAGCTCGCCATCGGGACGATCTTCAGGCACAACGCCTGCAAGGGGTTCCCGCTACGCGACGGATCTGGGGCTGAATGAGTGATTCCATGTCGAGAAGCTCCGACCGGCTCCGCTCACCAGGTAAAGGGCCTCGACAGGCGCGGCCCACGACACCAGGAGATCCCGATGCCGAAGTACCTGCTGCTCAAGCACTACCGCGGCGGCCCGGAGCCGCACCGTCCCGTGCCGCCGATCGACCAGTGGGCCCCCGAGGACGTGGAGGCGCATATGGCCTTCCAGCACCACGTCAGCGAGCTGCTCGAGGAGAACGGCGAGTACGTCGATGCGCAGGCGCTCGCGCCGGCGCGCACCTGGGTGCGCTACGGCGGCCCGGACGGCGCCCCCGTCACCACCGACGGCCCGCACCCCGAAACCAGCGACCTGGTCGCCGGCTGGTGGATGATCGACGTCGATTCGCACGAGCGTGCGGTCGAGCTCGCGGCCTACGTCTCCTCCGAGCCCGGCCCGGGCGGGGAGCCGCTGTACGAGTGGATCGGCGTCCGGGAGGTCATGTGGGAGCGTCCTCGGACGACTGACGCGGCGTGATCGACGAGCCGACGCGACGGCTGGACGAGGGCGCGCTGCGCGGCCTCGTCCCTCGGGTGCTCGCGGGCCTGGTCCGGCGGGGCGAGGACTTCGATGCCGCTGAGGACGCGCTGCAGGAGGCGCTGCTGGAGGCGCTGCGGGTGTGGCCCGAGCACCCGCCGCGCGATCCGCGCGCGTGGCTGGCGACGGTCGCGACCCGGCGGCTCGTCGACGCCCGCCGCAGCGAGGCCGCCCGTCGCCGTCGCGAAGAGACGGGCGCCGGATGGCCCGAGCCGCGGGCGGGCGGGCCTGTCATCCCCGAGCAGGGCGACGACACGCTCTTCCTGCTCTTCTGCTGCTGCCACCCCGACCTTGCGCCCGCCTCCCAGGTGGCGCTGACCCTGCGCGCCGTCGGCGGCCTCACGACCCAAGAGATCGCCGACGCCTTCTACGTGCCGGAGGCGACGATGGCGCAGCGGATCAGCCGGGCCAAGCGCGCTCTGGCCGGCCCGCCCGCCCGCCGCCTGGACCAGCCCGGTGACCTCGCCGTCGTGCTGCGCGTGCTCTACCTCGTCTACACGGCCGGTCATACGCGCCCGCCCGCCCGGGTGGACCTGGCGCGCGAGGCGATCCGGCTCGCCCGCCAACTCACCCTCGCCACCGAGGAACCGGAGGCGCGCGGGCTGCTCGCGCTCATGCTCCTCAACCACGCCCGCCTCCCGGCTCGACTGGACGCAGAGGGTCGCATCGTCACGCTCGACCGGCAGGACCGTCGCCTGTGGGACACCCGCGAGATCGCCGAGGGTGTGCGCGTCCTGCAATCGGCGCTCGCCGTTCAGCGCCCCGCGCGCTACCAGTTCGAGGCCGCCATCGCCGCCCTGCACGACGACGCGGCCAGCGCCGAGGAGACCGACTGGCCGCAGATCCTCGCCTGGTACGACGACCTCGTCGCCCTCACCGACGACCCGGTGCGCCAGGACCCCGCCGCCGTGCTCGGCCGCGCGGTCGCGGTCGGCCACGTCCTCGGTCCCGCCGCGGGGCTGCTCGAGACCGATCGGCTGCGCGAGGTGCTCGGCGACCGCCACCGCTGGCATGCCGTGCGCGGCCACCTGCACGAGCTCGACGGCGACCTGCCCGCTGCCGCTGCGGCGTACGTCGAGGCAGCCCGGCGCGCGACGAACGTCGCCGAGCGCGATCACCTGGTCCGTCAGGCCGCCCGCGCTCGGGCCGCCGAGCTGTAGCGCGGAACCTGCTGGGTCCCGGACGAGAGTCCTGCAGGATGCGATCCAACGGTCGCGATCTCGTGAGCCGGCCGGTATTCATGACGTAGCGGCCGTCGCTTGTTGATCAGGCCGCGACCTCGACGCCTCCTTGAGTGTCGATGCAGCCACACCCAGCGTCCGATCACGCTGGGTGGCGTCGTGACGGGGCGGGATCGGGCCCCCTGCCGGGTCCCGCCCCGAGCGACGCGTCGCCTACGTCAGCCGCCACAGCCCGGTGTCGCCGAAGCCCGAGTCGGTCGCGTACTGGAAGGTCTGGAGCTTGGCGGTCTTCGGGACGTCGAACGCCATGCACGAGATGGCCGACTGGCCCTTCTTGAGCTTGAGGCTCGGGTTCTGGCAGGGGTTGGTGCCGCCGGCCGTGATCAGGTTGGTCGGCTTGCCGTTCTCGCCGCCGATCAGGATCAGCGTGCCGTTCGGTTGCGGGTCCACGAACGTCTTGTCGCCGACGTTCGTGATGCGGACGTCGAAGCCGATCAGCTTGTGTCCGGCGGCGAGGTTGAAGCCGGTGAACGGGCCGCGGACGCCCTTCAGCGTGACCTTCACCTCGACTCTGGCCTTCGGCGCGCCAGACACCGATGTGGCGTACTGGCCGAGCAGAGCAAGCGTGTCGCCCTTGCGGCCCCTGACCGTGATCGCGTCCTTGCGGGTCTGCTCGGCGGCCGGTGCCTCGGCGGCCGGTGGCTCGGCCGCCGCTGCCGGCGTGGTCTCCGCCGGCGCCGTGCCGGCCGGTGGCGACGTTTCCGCCGCGGGCGGCGGCGCAGCCGGCACGGTGACGGTCTTCGTCGCTCCGTCACCGCACCCGCTGATCAGGACGCCGATGACGCTGGCGCTGGCGCAGAGCAGAGTCGTTCTCATGCGCCGATCATGCACCTGTCGGCTGGCGTTGTCACCTCGGCGGCGGCGGTTGCTCCAGGATCCTCCCCGCGCCGCGCTCGGCGACGGTCTGGCGTCGATAGCCGGAGCGGTCCTGCAGGCGCACTTCCAGCCTGAAGTCCTTGCTCGCGGATGTGCGCGGAGCACGGCGCGTGGCGCGCAACGTCACGATCCGCGTTCCGGCGCGCAGCAGGCGAACGGTGCGCTGCGCGTAGATCCTCGTGCCGCGTGCGCCGAAGCCGTCGCGCGCCGCGACGCGGACCGAACACGCGGCCGTGCAGCGGACGCGGACGCGCAGCCGGGTGCGCGCGCCGCGCGCGAGAGCGCCCGCCTGGAGGTCGGCGTTGCCGCCCGTCAGGACCGTGGCGCTTGCCGCGGGCGGAGTCCCGAGCACGAGCTCGCTGACGGCTCCCGCCGGGCTGATGCGAAGCAGGCGCTCGCGCGCCGGCGATCCATCCCCGGAGACCGCCACCCAGGCGTCGTTCGAGGCCGCGACCGCGATCCCCTCGGGCGAGAGGAACGCTCGCTCCTTGAACAGGCTCGCCAGCGGCGCGAAGCGCCCGAGCGGCGAGCCGGGGCTCAGTCGGACGACGGGATCGACCGGGGCGTCACCGGTCAGCCAGATGCTCCCGTCAGGCGCCAGACCGACCGCGCGACGATGGTCGGCCGCCCGCACCCCCGCGACCGGGCGTGCGACGAGGTCGGCATCGACGCGCAGCAGCTTGCCATCGGCGGCGATGAACGTGCCCGCCGGCCCGGACGCGACCGTGATGTGTGCGCCTGCCTGCGTCCCCGGCGGCAGGGCGATCGGCCGCGTGGTACCGGCGGCATCGACCTGCACGACATCGAGCGACCCGAGGTCCTTGAGGACGATGACGACCGCGCCCGGCTCGCCGGCGGGCGCGATCGCGAACGACACGCGGTCAGACCCCGTATCGGTCGTCGTGCGGGTCCCGTCCGGGGCGACCCGCAGGACGGCCGAGTGGTCGCCGCGGTCGGGGTCGTCGCCGGCGATCCAGACGGCGCCGTCGGCCGTGACGGTCACCGCAGCGTTCTCGAGAGCGGTTTCATCGAGCTGCACGAGCCCGGACGCGGGATCCAGCACGCCGACGCGCGACTCGGCGTCGCGGATGAACCAGACGCGGCCGTCGGCCCCGACCGCCTCCACCCGCAAGCCATCGCTCGCAGAGCTCGGATGCTGCGCGGCCGGAACGGGAACCTCGGTCAGCGTCCCGTCGGAGGCGATCCTGCCGAGCCGCGAGGCGCCCGCCTCGCCGAACCAGACGCTCCCGTCCGGCGCCGCGGCCGGACCGATCGGCGCGATCAGCGGTGCGTCCGCGAACACGGTCCGCGCGTCAGCGCCGTTCGCGACCGCCGGCTGTAGCAGGGCTGCGGCGACGGCCAGCGCGGCGCCGGTTCCCAGGCGGTTCACGGCACGACCCTACAGCCCCCCGAAACGCCAAACAGCGGCTCGAAGCGATCCGGGCGCCCGCCCCGCCCTTAATACGGCGCCACCTGCATTGTGCCTATTGTCACGTATGCAGCTCGACCCCAGCACGCCGTCCCGATTTCAGGGTCGCCGAGCCGCGCTCGACGGCGCGCTCACGGTCGACGAGGTCGCGCTTCGGCTCGGGCTCGAGATCGGGGCGGTGATACGGATGGCCGACCGCCGGCATCTGGCGGCGCTGATGGACCGGGGCGATTGGTATTTCCCCGCCTGGCAGTTCATCGGATCGGGACCGCTGCCCGGATTGGTGGAGCTGCTCGTGGCGTGGTCCGGTTCGATGGTCGCCCTCTCGACCTGGGTGCGGACCCCCTGTCGAGGCCTCGAGGGCAGGACGCCAGGCACGGCGATGATCGAGAACGACAGCGCCACCGTGATGATCGAGCTCGCCGAACACCCTCCGCAGATGCGCCGGGTCTGAGACCGCGCGAGCGCGGTCAGCGGCTCGCCGTCGCGCGTTCGGACATGCAGCGCAGCACCTGCCCGCCGCCCCTCGAGATCGGCTCGTGGACCTCCGGAAGATCGGTGAACGCGCGAGCGGTCGCATTCAGGGCCTGCATGCCCTCGAGGTACTTGCCGCGCTCGGGGAAGTTGACGAGCACCACGAGTCGCTCGGTCGCCGGGCCTTCGATCTCGGCCGCCATGTAGTAGGCGCCCTTGTAGTGCACCCGCACCCAGGGGTCGTCCTTGAGCTCTCGCTCATGCGCGCGGACCGCCGAGCGCAATGCGAACTTCTCCTGGCCCGAGGGCTCCTGGCACGTGGGCACCGCCGGCTGGGAGGTCTCCGCGGACTGGTTGAGCTCCGCCGCGTTGTTCTCGTCGCCGCTCGTGCCGACATCGCCGCAGCCTGCGAGCACGGACAGCGCGAGTGCCACGAGAGCGGCGTGTCGGCGACGCGGCACGCGTGAAGGGTAGTAGCCGCGGCGCTAGGCGCGGACGCCGCCGCGCGGGCCGGCCGAACCAGCAGCCGGACCCGCGCGATCGGCGATGCGCTCAGCTCACGGCAGCAACGTGAGCGTGTCGTCGCTCGGGTCTCCGCCGGCCTCGCCCGGTCGGTCAACCGAGACGAACGTCCCGTGGGCGCCGGCATACACGCCGTCGCCGCCGACGACCGCGCCCGCCGCATCGCCGTCGCCGACGAACAGCGCGGCGAGGAAGATGTTGCCGTCGGGGAGGTCGTAGACGCCTTCGCAGACGCCGCGCGACGCCTTTCCGCCCTTCGTGAACCCGCACTTGGCATCGAGCGTCCCGACGCGCGCGCCGGCTTCGTTGAACGCGCGACAGGAGATGAAGAAGCCGTCACCCGGCCCTGGCAGCGGATCGCGGCCGCGCGACTTCGGGGCCACGTCGGTGAACTTGAACTGGCAGTTCTTCGTGACGTACTTCAGCGTCTGTGCGCCCGGAGCCTGGGCTCCGCCGCTGACGGCGAGCACGCCGCCTGCGGCCAGCGCTGCGATGACGGAACCGGAGATAACGGCGGTGCGTCGCATGAGAATTCTCCCTGTGGATCGTGGGCGTTCGGGCGGGGCAACTCAATCCCGCGCAAGCCCGCATGTCAAGATCGAGGGGGTACCACGAGCGCGGCGCGCAGTACCGTCGCGGCCACGCGATGTCGGTCCTGCGCTTCCACGTTCCATCGGATCAGGCGCTCCTGACGCTTGCCGACGCCAGCGGCGGTCTCAGCGCGCTCTTCGCCGTCGATCGCCACACCCAGCATCACGTCGCGTGGTTGAGGGAGGCGGCCGAGGCCTTCGGACAGTCCGTCGCCGGCGGCGACGACGACCTCAAAGACGCGCGCGCGGCCGCGAACTCGCAGAGCGAGACGATCCGCGCACTGCGCACGGAGCTTGCCGAGCTCGCCGCCGATGCGGAGGCGCAGCTGCCGGAGGGCGTCACGTACGACGTCGCGATCGTCGTCGACGAGCCGCTTCCGTTCTTGCCCGACACGCTCGGGCCGCGTGAGCTGCTGCGCGTCGAGACGAGCTTCAAACGCGGCGTCGCTGCGCATCTGCTCGCTGCGACCGAATCGCTTGGCCCGCTCGCCGAGCGCCTTGCCGGGCTCGGCGACGAGGAGTGCCGGGCGCTCGCCGAGCGCGTCGCCGCGTTCGTCGTCGCGGTTCGCGGCGGCGACATCGCCGCGATGTGAGCTAGACGAGGTCGCCCTCGACCTTGGGCATCCACGTCACGACGAGGCGCGCGCCGCCCTCGAGCCGGAACGTCAGCCCGTCCGCGCGCTCGCTGACGATCTCGACGGGCGCGTCGCTGAGGTCAAAGCGCGCGTCGGCGATCGAGTAGTGCCCGCGCAGATCGAAATGCTGGGCCGGATCGGCCATCCCCGCGCCGAGCGTCTCGTTGCTCCAGTTCTCCAGCAGGCCGGTCGCGATCAGCAGCGGCGTCTCGTGCGTGACCTCGACCCAGGCGGTGACTTCCTGGCCAAGGCGGTCGTTGAGGGTCAAGAGGGCTTCGTCGAGCGTCATCGCAACCGGGCGCAAACGTACCGGGAAACGCAGGCCGTGCGTGGGCCGAAGCGCGCCAGATGGTTGAATTTCGCGACGATGCGCGCTGCCGTGCTTGCCGCAGCCCTCGTCGCGGTCCTGATCGCCGGTTGCGGCGGCGATGCCGCCGACGCGCAGGAGACCGTCAGCGCGGCAATCAGCGGCCTCGCGACGGGCGACGAGCAGAAGGTCTGCGCGCAGCTCACTGCCGGCGCCGAGAAGCAGCTCCTCGCCGTGCTCGCCGACAACCCGCTCGGCTTTCCAGACATCCGCGCCGAGACGTGCGAGGCGGCGATCACGAAGCTCCACGACGCGCTGTCGGCGCCGATTCGTGCGGTGCTCGAGGACGGCGAGGTCGACGACGCCAGGGTTGACGGCGACACGGCGGTCGTACACGTCGTCGGCGCCGGGATGGACGTCGAGCTCGAGAAGATCTCCGGCAGGTGGAAGATCACCGGCGGGCTGTTCAAGTAGGCCCGCGGTCATAGCGAGCGAGCGACTAGCCTCACGTCGCGATGGCAACCGTTCCGCCCCGCGTCTTTCAGGTGAACCTCGCGGTCCCGGCCGAGCTGCGCTGGGCGATGCGCGCCAAGGGCGTGATCGACGACTGGCTGCTGTCCGACGCCGCCTCCGAGCGCCCGATTCAGGAGCTGCCGGCAACCGATCTGAGGATGGACATCGACCGCGCTGACCTGACGCTCAGCTGGCTCGAGCTGCAGGCGCCGAGCGCGTGGCAGGCCGTGCTGCGCGCGTCCGAGGTCGTCGAGGCGATCTTGCCCGAGCTGCTGCGATCGCGCGCGCTGCGCGTCGAGGCGACCGTGCAAGGCCCGGACCCCGAGCTGCGCAGGCCGCTCGGGGCGTGAGCCGGCTGCGCGCCGGCTAGGACCCGAGTTCGTCGACGAGCCGCAGCAGGTCCAGCGGGCTGAACGGCTTCGTCAGGAACCGGTCGGCACCTGCCTCGGCGGCGCGCGTGCGCGACGAGTCCTCGACCGAGGCCGTCAGCATGACGATCTTCGCGCCCACCATCGCGGGCTCGTTGCGCATCTGGCGGCAGGCCTCGATGCCGTCCATGCGCGGCATGTCGATGTCCAGGAAGACGAGCCGCGGGCCCTCGCGACGCGCCATCTCGACGGCCTCCTCGCCATCGGCGGCCTGGAAGAGGTCGAAGGCCGAGACGCCCTCCAGCGTCGTCGTGATCAGCCTGCGGATGAACGGATCGTCATCGACGATCAGCACGACGCGGTGGTCGGACATCTACAGGTCCCTCGTGCGCTGAGCCACGGCTATCCGATCTCCGACCGGATGCGCTCGAGCTCCTCGTCCGGCAGCGACGCGAACGCGGCGACGGCGGCCGGATCGAAATGCGTGCCGTCGTCCTGCTCGATCAGCACGCGGGCGTCGGCGAACGTCGATGCCTGCCGGTACGGGCGGTCGGTCGTCAGCGCGTCGATCGTGTCCGCGAGCGCGAAGATCCGCGCCGAAACCGGGATCGCGTCGCCGGCCAGCCGGTCCGGGTAGCCGTCGCCGTCCCAGCGCTCGTGGTGGTGGCGGATGACGTCGCGCGCCGCGCCGAGGAAGTCGATGTCGCGAACGATCTCCCAGCCCGTGATCGGGTGCTGCTGCATGATCAGCCGCTCGGCGCCCGTCAGTGGTCCGGGCTTGAAGAGGATCGCGTCCGGCACCGCGACCTTGCCGACGTCGTGCAGGAGAAAGCCGAACTCCATCTCGGGGTGGTCCCCGAGCCGCACGCCGTAGGACTCGGCGAGCCGCAGCCCGTAGGCCGCGACGCGCTCGGCGTGGCGTCCCGTGTACGCGTCGCGCGCCTCGACGGCGCTGGCGAGGGCGCGGACGGTGAGCATGTAGGACCGGCGCAGCTCCTGGGCGCGGGCGCGCTCCTCCTTGAACGTCTCGCGAAGGTCGGCCGCGTAGCGCTCGAGCTGGCGCTCCTTCGCTGCGGCCTCGCGGGTCCGATCGGCGAGCTCGGCGGCGAGCTCCGTCACCCGCTCCTGCAGTTGCTCGGCGCTCACCATCGTCGAAACAGGATGACGCAACGACGATCGCGCCGACCCCATACGAGGTTGCCGCCAAGCGTCGCGCGCATCGTCTCCATGCCCGCGTGCACGGACGTCATCGCCTCGACATGAAGGCGCCGTTGCCCCGCGCGGAGGGGATCCGGACGGTGAACGTCGTCCCGCGCCCGACCGTGCTCTGGACGTCGATCGTGCCGCCGTGCAGGTCGACGAGCGACTTGACGATCGACAGGCCCAGCCCGGTGCCGGGGCTGCGGCGCTCGTCCGTCGAGCCGCGGAAGAAGCGATCGAACAGCCTGCGCGCCTCCTCCGGCGAGACGCCTTGACCGGTGTCGGCGACCGTGATCGTCGTCTTCTGGTCGTCGCCCTCGAGGCGCAGCGTGATCGAGCCGTCCTCGGGCGTATACAGGTGCGCGTTCGTGACGAGGTTCGTCACGACCTGGCGGATCCGCGCCGGATCGGCGAGCGCGGCCGGACGGGGGTCGAAGATCTGCACGTCCAGGCGCTGGCGCTTGGACTGCAGCCGCGGCTGGATCAGGGCCGCGACCTCGGTCAGCGTGTCGCGCAGGTCGACGCTCTGGGGATGGATCTCGAACTGGCCGGACTCGATGCGCGCGATGTCGAGCAGGTCGTTGACGAGCTCGACGAGCCGGTCGGTCGACTCCAGGGCGATCCGGATGAACTCCCGCTGGCGCTCGGTGAGGTTCTCGGCGTTCGTCGTCTCGAGCAGCTCGATGAAGCCCTTGATCGACGTCAACGGGCTGCGCAGCTCATGTGACGCGGTGGCCACGAAATCGCTCTTCGCCTGCTCGAGCCGGGCGCGCTCGGTGATGTCGCGCAGCGTCCACACGACGCCGCCGTCAGGTCCGGCGAGGCGCGCGGCCGTGACCGCGAGCGCGAGGTCGCCCTCGCGGCGCAAGGTGACCTCGCGCGCGAGCGCATCTGAGACCTGCGGCAGGGGGCTGTGCTGGCCGTGCGCGGAGGCGCCGACGCGCAGCGTCGGCGACGAGCTCGCTCGCGCGCGGGTTCAGCGACGTGATGCGGTCGTTGTTGTCGCACATGACGAGGCCGTCGCCGAGGCTCTGGATCGTCGTCGCCAGGCGCTGACGCTGGGTCTCCAGGCGCGCGCTCGCGTTCGAGAGATCGGCGCCCATCGCGTTGAAGGCGATGCCGACGGCCTCCAGCTCCTTCGGTCCGCCGGCCTCGACGCGCGCGCTGAGGTCGCCCGAGGACATCCGCCGCGCGGCGCCGACGAGGTCGTCGAGCGGGCGTCGCATCGTGCGAATCAGCATCGTGAGGAAGGCGAGCACGCCGACGAGCGCGAGAAAGCCTGCGACGCCGATCGTCAGCAACGCCGCGTGCGAGCTGCTCGTGACGTCGTCGTGCGCTTCGTCGCGGCGGACCTGCTGGCGCCTGGCGAGGCGCGGCAGGGCGCCGCGCACGGCCTGCAGTTGGCGTCGGCAGATGCACGCGTGGGACCGGAACGTGGGATGCTCCGCGAGCGCTCGCGCGTCGCGGACGCGCGGGCGCGATCGGCGCGGCGAGCGCACGGCTTCGCCCGTCCTCCGCCACGTTCTGCTGCACCTTGCTGACTTCGTTGAGGAAGCTGCGCGCGGCGCGCTGGACGAATGTTGCCGCGTCGCGCGAGCGCGGCCGCGCGAGGTTCGCCTGCAGCGCGACCGTCGACGTCTGCAGATTGGCCGCCTCGACCTCGAGCGCCGATGCCTCGTGGAGGCGGTCCTCGTAGTTCTGGCGGGCGTTGTAGAGCGCCGCGATCCCGCCCGCGCCGATGACCGCGAGCGCGACCGTCAGCCCGAGCAATGCGATCTGCAGCGTGCGGGCAATTGACCGGGCCTCGCTTGTCCGCAGCGGGCCTATCATCGGTGTATGGATCTCGTCGGCGCATGGCTGCGCCAGCTGCTGAAGGCCGGGACGGCCGCGGCGATCGTGCCGGCTGCGATGGTCGCCGCGCTCGTCGTCGTGATCGTCGGCGCTGGCGGCTTTGGTGGGCTCGGCTCGCTGAGCCAGCTCGTCGCCGGGCCGCAGATCCTGCCGATCGAGGTGGCCGCCGCGCGCGAGCCCGAGCTCGCGCCCCTGTCGCCGGCCGTGGAGGAGCGAGTCGCCGAGGCGACCGGTGCGCGCCGCCGCGCCGCCGCCGCCACCACCGCCGCCCGTCGTCGTGCCGCCGCCGGTGGCGCCGCAACCGCCGCCGCCACCCGCGGCGCCCAAGCCGCCGCCGCCACCACCGCCCCCGCCGCCGCCCGCCGGCCGAGCCTGAGCCGAAGCCGGCGCCGAAGCCCGCGCCCGCTCCGCTGCTACCGGCGCTCGACGAGACGGCGACGGAGATCACCGAGGGGCTGAAGCAGACGGTTGGCGATGTCGGCACGGTTGTGGAGCAGATCATTGAAGGGGTGGGACAGGCGCTGGCGCAGCTCCTCGGCCCGCGCCCGCCGGCCGCTCGCTGAGTCGAGCGCTGACGCGACGCTACCGGTTGTCCAGGCCGGTCCGGTCCATTTGTCGCACGCCGACGCGCGCGTCGCAGCCCGTGCAGGCGATCACCCAGCGCCCGTCGCGCCTGACCGGCGCGCTCGCGCGATCCGCAACGCGAGCCGGCCGTGCAGCGCGGCGGTCTCCTGCGCGCTGCGCGGTCCCGCCGGGTCGAACCACTCGGCGACGAGCACGACCATGTTGAGGATCGCCATGCTGGCGGCCTGCAGCGCGTCGTCGCTGGCCAGCTCGCCGAACGAGAAGCTGCCGTCGCGCTCGCCCTCCCGTAGGACGTCGGCGAACAGCGCGCGCACGCGGCGGCGGCGGCGGACGATGCTGTCGCGCTCGCCGTCGGACAGGTAGATGTAGTCGCGGTTGGCGACGCGCGTTTCGCGCGGGCGCGAAATGTGAAACGCGGTGAAGTCCGCGGCGAGCGCCTCGAGCTGCTCGGCGGGCTCGTTTCCGACGCCGCGCAGCGTCTCGCTCAGGACGGCATCGGCCTCGTCGTGGACGCGGTCGACGATCGCGAACAGCAGGGCGTCCTTGGAGGCGTAATGGTTGTAGATCGCGCCTGGCGTCAAGCCGCTGGCATCGGCCAGCTCGCGCACCGTCGTGCCGGTGTAGCCGCGCTCGTTGAAGAGCGTCAGGCCGGCCTCGTGGATGCGCTCGCGGGTGTCGCTCGATGAGCGAACGTTCACCGACATTCGCGGCATTCTACGCCAGGCCACAACGGAGTCTTGCTCACGAGTGAACAAGCGTTCATACTCGCGGCCGATGAACTTCGAGCTCTCTGACGACCACGAGCTGCTGCGCCGGACGGTGCGCGAGTTCGCCGACGCCGAGGTCGCGCCCGTCGCCGAGGAGCTCGACCGCACGAAGGCGATCCCCTACGACATCATCGCCAAGCTCGGCGCCCTGAACCTGATGGGGATCCCGTTTCCCGAGGAGTACGGCGGCGGCGGCGGCGACACGCTCGCCTACGCGCTCGCCGTCGAGGAGCTGACGCGCGTCGACTCGTCGGTCGCGATCACGCTCTGCGCGCACACGTCGCTCGGCACGCAGCCGATCTACCTCTTCGGGACCGAGCAGCAGCGCCGCGACTGGATGCCGCGGCTGTGCAGCGGCGAGATCCTCGGCGCGTTCGGGCTGACCGAGGCCGAGGCCGGCTCGGACGCGGCGAACACGAAGACGCGCGCGCGCCTCGAGCACGGCGAGTGGGTGATCGACGGCGCCAAGCAGTTCATCACGAACGCCGGCACGGACATCTCGGGCGTCGTCACGATCACCGCGCTGACGGGCGCGGGGGAGATCTCCAACCTGCTCGTCGCGAACGGGACGCCGGGCTACGAGCAGGGCGAGCCGTATCGCAAGATGGGCTGGAACGCCTCCGACACGCGGCCGCTGACGTTCGACGACTGCCGCGTGCCCGAGTCCAACCTGCTCGGTCCGCGCGGCAACGGCTTCAAGCAGTTCCTGCACGTGCTCGCGATCGGCCGCATCGGCGTCGCGGCGATGGGGCTCGGCCTCGCCCAGGGAGCGTTCGACCAGGCGCTCGCGTATGCCAAGCAGCGGCGCGCGTTCGGTCGGGCGATCTCGTCCTTTCAGGCGATCCAGATCAAGCTCGCCGACATGGCGACGGAGATCGAGGCGTCGCGGCTGCTCGTCTACCGCGCCGCGCTGCTGAAGGACGCGGGCCGCGACTTCAGCCTCGCGGCGGCGCAGGCGAAGCTGAAGACCGGTCGCCTCGCCGTGCGCTGCGCCGAAGAGGCCGTGCAGATCCACGGCGGCTACGGCTACATCGAGGAGTACCCGGTCTGCCGCATGTACCGCGACGCGAAGATCCTCACGATCGGCGAGGGCACGGACGAGATCCAGCAGATGGTGATCGCGCGGGCTTTGGTCGGGTGACGTCGTCCGGAGGTCAGCGGAACCGATGAAACATCCACGTGAGGGTGTGCGCGGGCGGTTCCGATGATCGGAGGACGAAATTCCTATCCAACGTCGGTCGAGATCCGCGAGGTCGGGCCGCGCGACGGCTTTCAGAACGAGCCCGAGACGATCGCCACGGCCGACAAGGTGGCGCTGATCGACGCGCTCGCGCGCACCGGCGTGCGGCGCATCGAGGTCACGAGCTTCGTGCGCGCGGACGTCATCCCGCAGCTCGCCGACGCGCGCGAGGTGCTGAAGGCGATCGACGTCCCGGAGGGGGTGGCGCGCAGCGTGCTGATCCCCAACGAGCGCGGCCTCGACGACGCGCTGGCGCTGCGCGAGCACTTCGAGGAGGTCGGCGTCGTCGTCTCGGCGAGCGAGACGCACAACCGCGCCAACCTCAACCGCAGCGTCGAGGAGTCGCTCGACGGGCTGGACCGCGTCATCGCGCGGGCCTGCGAGGCCGGGCTGCGCGTCGAGGCCGTGATCGCGACGAGCTTCGGCTGTCCCTACGAGGGCGCCGTCGACCGCGAGCGCGTGCTGGCGATCGCGCGACGGCTCGTCGACGCCGGCGCCAGCCGAGGTCGCCTTCGGCGACACGACGGGGATGGCGAACCCGGTCCAGGTCGGCGAGCACTTCGAGCGCGCCGCGGCGGCGCTCGGCGGCGACGTGCAGCTGACCGCGCACTTCCACAACACGCGCGGGCAGGGGCTCGCGAACGTGCTCGCGGCGCTGCAGGCCGGCTGCGCGTCGTTCGAGTCGAGCTTCGGCGAGCTCGGCGGCTGCCCGGTGCCGGCGGGCGCGACCGGCAACATCGCCAGCGAGGACCTCGTCTCGATGCTGCACGAGATGGGGATCGAGACCGGGATCGAGCTCGACGCGCTGCTCGCCGCCGCCGGCGCGGCGCAGCGCGTGCTCGGACGCCGGCTGGGCTCGCATACGCTCGTCGCCGGTCCGATCGACTGGCACCCGTGAGCGCCACGCTGACGAGCTCGGTGCGGACGCGCTCTCGCTCGTTCGCCACCAACGAGGCCGCCCACCGCGCGCTCGTCGCCGAGCTCGAGGCGCGGCTCGAGCGCGTCCGCGCCGGCGGCGGCGAGCGCGCTCGCGAGCGCCACGTCGCGCGCGGCAAGCTGCTGCGCGCGCGAGCGCGTGACGCGCCTGCTCGACGCTGGCTCGCCGCTGCTCGAGCTCTCGCCGCTGGCCGCGAACGGCATCTACGACGACGCCGCGCCGGGCGCGGGAATCGTCGCCGCGATCGGCCGCGTCGAGGGCCGCGAGTGCGTGATCGCGGCCAACGACGCGACGGTCAAGGGCGGCGCCTACTTCCCGCTCAGCGTCGCCAAGCACCTGCGCGCGCAGGAGATCGCGCTGCGCAACCGGCTGCCCTGCATCTACCTCGTCGACTCCGGCGGCGCGTTCCTGCCGCTGCAGGATCAGATCTTCCCCGGGCACGAGGGCTTCGGGCGGATCTTCTTCAACCAGGCGAACCTGTCGGCGGCCGGGATCGCGCAGATCGCGGCGGTGATGGGCTCGTGCACCGCGGGCGGCGCGTACGTGCCGGCGATGAGCGACGAGACCGTGATCGTGCGCGGGCAGGGCACGATCTACCTCGGCGGACCGCCGCTCGTGAAGGCCGCGACCGGGGAGGACGTCACGGCCGAGGAGCTCGGCGGCGCCGACATGCACGCCCGCCGCTCGGGCGTCGTCGACCACGTCGCCGCCGACGACGCCGAGGCGCTGCAGATCGTGCGCTCGATCGTCGCCACGCTCGGGCCGGCGCCCGCGCCGCCATGGGAGCGGCGCGCAGCCGAGGAGCCCGCGGTCGACCCGCAGGAGCTCTACGGCGCCGTGCCCGTCGAGCCGCGGATCGGCTACGACCCGCGCGAGATCATCGCCCGCATCGTCGACGGCTCGCGCTTGCACGAGTTCAAGGCGCTCTACGCGACGACGATCGTCTGCGGCTTCGCGCACATCCACGGCCACCCCGTCGGGATCGTCGCCAACCGCGGCGTGATGTTCTCCGACACCGCCCGCAAGGCCGCGCACTTCGTCGAGCTCTGCGACCAGCGCGGGATCCCGCTGCTGTTCCTGCAGAACGTCGCGGGCTTCATGGTCGGGCGCGAGGCCGAGGCGTCCGGCATCGCGCGCGACGGCGCGAAGCTCGTCGCGGCGGTCTCGTGCGTGCGGGTGCCGAAGCTGACCGTCATCGTCGGCGGGTCGCACGGGGCCGGCAACTACGCGATGTGCGGGCGCGCGTACGAGCCCCGCTTCCTCTGGATGTGGCCGAACGCGCGGATCTCGGTGATGGGCGGCGAGCAGGCGGCGACGGTCCTCAGCTCGGTCGCATCGGACCGCGATCCGGCCGAGGTCGAGGCGCTGCGCGAGCGCACCCGCGCGCAGTTCGCGACGCAGGGAAACCCGTACTACTCGACCGCGCGCCTGTGGGACGACGGCATCATCGACCCGCTGTCGACGCGCGACGTCGTCGGCCACGCGCTGTCGGTCTGCGCGAACGCCCCGCTCGGGCCGGTCGATGCGGCCGGTGTACCGGATGTAGAGCGTCAAGCATGCCTTGACGAACTACACGGCCGTCAACGCTATCTCGACGGAATGGATGACATCACGAAGGCTGAACTCGACGTTCTCGACCACGATTGCACGCGCGCGACAGTCCGGCTCGAATCCGCTGGCGGCGCTGACGTGACGATCGGTACTCCGTTCAACGCGATGATGCGCCGTGCATCAGCGCGACGCGGTGCGCGTCCACCTGCGCCGGCGGCACTCATGTCGGCGGACCGATCGGCGAGGCGCTCGGCGTCTCCAAGCAGGCCGCCCACCAGCGCTACGCCAAGGAATGGGCTGCGACGCTGAAGGGCGCAGCCTCGAGGCCGAGTCCCGGGCGTTCAAGATGCGCGCTGCGCAAGGGCGAGTACAGCGAGGCGGGCGCGGCGAAGGCGAAGCTCGACGCCGTCATCGATGAGTTCAAAGGCGTGAACGGTCGAGGCCGCTAGATGCAGCCGCGCGACGATCACCATCAGCCAGCTCGCGACGGCGTCGGCGATGCCGGGCAGGTCGGACTTCAGCCCGTGATCGCCGCGCACGACGACGACGGAGCGCACGCCATCCGGGCTCCGGGATCCCGAAGCGGTCGCTCGCGCCCTGCACGACGAGCACGGACACGCCGGCGCCGTCGAGCTCCTCCTGGCGGCTGACGCCGGAGGGCGAGACGAGCGGGAACGCGAGGCAGAGCACCGCCGTCGCGCCGGTCGCGGCGGCCGTGCGGCAGGCGACGCGCGCGCCCGACGAGCGCCCGCCCGTGATCAGCGCCAGCCCGGCGAGCGGGCCGTCGCGCAGCTGGCCGACGACGGCGGTCCAGCGCGACGTCGAGGACGGGCGCGCGCGGCGGCGAGCGCCGGCCGGCGACGCGGTAGGGCTGTTCGACGAGGGCCACGCTGACGTTCGCAGCGAGCGCGCGCCTTCGTCGCGGCGCCGAGATCCGGCGCGGCCACGCCGCCGCCGGCGCCGTGGCCGAGGACGAGCGCGGCGACCGGATCGTCGGCGGGATGCAGGTGCACGCGGGCAACGCCGCATGGCGTGTCGAGCTCGAGGGCGATCGCGCTCAGCCCCAGTCGCAGAACATGTCGACGCCCGATTGCGGGCACTCCTCGCAGCGCATCTCGAGCCAGCGAACGAGCTTGACGACCTCGTCGGGCTCCGCGTCCGAGCCGTGCAGCGCGACCTCCAGGTAGCGGTCGGAGACCGTCACCGAGGGGCGGCCCAGGCGCGCCGAGAGATCGCCTGGCCGGCGCTCGACGACGAGCTCCGCATCGAGCGCCGGCGAGCTCGTCGGCGCGGGCCTCGTAGGGCGCGGGGTCGTCGAGGCAGACGACGACGGCGGGGTGGCGCCCTCGCAGCGGACGCAGCGCGGGGATGTCGCGCAGGTGCGTGATCGCGGTCACGCCGTCATCTTCGCGGACGGCGGACGGCGGCCGCGATCGGCGCAGCGGCGCGGCCGGGAGCAGGGCGCTCCCCGGCCGTCGGCGCTCTGTCTAGGCGGCGCTGTCCGCGCAGTCTCGGCGGCGCGGCCTGCGGTCGTCGCTTCCGGAACTCTCGACGAGCCGTCCGGTCTTGACGTCGTAGATGTAGCCGTAGATCGGGATTCCGGCCGGCACGAGCGGGTGCGAGCGGATCCGCGCGACGTCGTCGACGACGCTCTGGGCCGAGTCGGAGATCGTCAGCCAGTCGATGTACTGCGCTTCCGCCGAACCGGGGCCGTCGCCGACGTCGTAGAAGCCGTCGGCGCCGAGCGCCGCGGTCTCGAGGCTGTTGGCGAGCAGGCCGCGGATGACCTCGTCGGTGAAGAACTCCATTCCGCAGTCGGTGTGGTGCACGACGAACCACTCAGCCGTGCCGAGCAGCTTGTAGGAGATCACGAGCGAGCGGATCGCGTCGTCGCTGGCGCGGCCGCCGGCGTTGCGGATCACGTGCGCGTCGCCCTCGCTGAGGCCGGCGTACTTGGCCGGGTCCAGGCGCGCGTCCATGCACGTCAGGATCGCGAATCGCCGGGCGGGCGGGAGCGCAAGCTCGCCCTTGGAGCCGAAGTCGGACGCGTAGGCGTCGTTGGCGGTCAGAACGTCATCGAGGACGGACATGTGAAGCTCCGTTCTTGGGGTGGGGTGTCGTCATCTCCCGCACGATACAGACGAATCTCGATCAACAAAAGGTAGATTTGCTTGGCGGGTGAAGATCGGCGCGCCCGCGCTCGTCGCGACGGGCGCGCCATACGCTGCTGTCGCCGATGGCCCAGGACCGGCGCATCCTCTGCTTCGGCGACTCGTTCGTCGCCGGCGTCGGCGATCCGACCGGGCTGGGCTGGGTCGGTCGTGTCGTGGCCGCGTCGGACGCCGCCGGGCGGCCCGATCACCGCCTACAACCTCGGCGTGCGAGCGCGACACCTCGTCGGACGTCGCGAAGCGCTGGCGGGCGGAGGCCGACGCGCGCCTCGGCGTCGCGGACGCCCGCTTCGGCGTCGTGTTCTCGTTCGGCACGAACGACGCGACCGAGCAGGACGGCGCCCTGCGGGTCGCCGCCGACCGCTCGGTCGACAACCTCGCGCGGATGATCGACGACGCCCGCGCGCTCGAGCTGGACGTCCTCGTCGTCGGCCCGCCGCCGGTCGGCGATGCCGGCGCATGACGAACGCGTCGGCGAGCTGTCGGCGCGCCTTCGCGATCGTCGCGAGCGAGCGTGCAGTCGCGTACGTCGACACGCTGAGCGCGCTGTCCACGACGCCGGCCTGGACCGCCGAAGCGGCCGCGAACGATGGCGCGCACCCAGGCGCCGGCGGCTACTCGGCGCTCGCGCAACTCATCCTCGAGGCCGGTTGGATCGACTGGCTCGAGTAAACAGCACAAAGGCGATGCAGTTTGTGTATTTTACGGTCCATGAACAGGACGATCAGCACTGCCACCGGCCTTGCCGTGCTCGCGCTCTCCGTCGGTCTTGCCGCCTGCGGCGGGTCGGATGGCGGCGGATCGGGCGGCTCGAAGCTCAACCTCGTCGCCTACTCGACGCCGAAGGAGGCCTACGAGGAGATCATCCCGGCCTTCGCGAAGACGACGGCCGGAGACGGCGTGACCTTCTCGCAGTCCTACGGGAACTCCGGCGACCAGGCGCGCGCCGTCATCTCCGGGCTGCCGACGGACATCGCGGCGCTCTCGCTCGAGCCCGACGTCACGAAGCTCGTCAAGGAGAAGCTCGTCGCGCCGGCCTGGAACGCGACCGCGACGAAGGGCATCGTCACGCACTCGGTCGTCGCGCTCGCCGTCCGCAAGGGCAACCCGAAGAACATCAAGGGCTGGGCCGATCTCGTCAAGCCCGGCGTCGAGGTGCTGACGCCGAACCCGTTCACGTCCGGTGGCGCACGCTGGAACATCATGGCCGCCTACGGCGCGCAGATCGAGCAGGGCAAGACCGAGGCGCAGGCGACCGACTACCTCAACAAGCTGTTCAAGAACGTCGTCGTGCAGGACAAGTCCGCGCGTGAGGCGCTGCAGAACTTCACCGGCGGCAAGGGCGACGTGCTGATCTCCTACGAGAACGAGGCGATCACGGCCCAGCAGAAGGGCGAGAAGCTCGACTACGTCGTCCCCGACGAGACGATCCTGATCGAGAACCCGATCGCGGCGACGGAGACGGCCGGCGACAAGGCGCAGGCGTTCATCGAGTTCGCGACCTCCGAGCCGGCGCAGAAGATCTTCGCCGCCAAGGGCTACCGCTCGGTGATCCCGGCGCTCGTCGACAAGACGAAGTACCCCGATCCGCCGAAGCAGTTCGAGATCACGAAGTTCGGCGGCTGGGATGCGGTCATGACGAAGTTCTTCGACCCGAAGGACTCGGTCATGCAACGCGTCGAGAAGAGCCTTGGCGTCAGCACCAGCTGAGCCGCTCGCAGCACCGCGTAGAAGGTCCCGGGGCCGGCGACTCGCCGGCCCCGCGGTCGGTGGTGCGCTGGCGACGGCGTACCTCAGCCTCGTCGTCCTGATCCCGCTCGCCGCCGTCGTCGCCGAGTCGACGACCGGCGGCGCGGCGGCGTTCTGGGACGCCGTGACGAGCGCCCAGGCGTTCGCGGCGATGCGCTTCACGGTGATCGTCTCGCTCGTCGTCGTCGCGATCAACATCGTCACCGGCACGCTGATCGCCTGGGTGCTCGTGCGCGACGAGTTCCCCGGCAAGCGCTTCATCAACGCGCTGATCGACCTGCCGTTCGCGCTGCCGACGATCGTCGCGGGGCTCGTGCTGCTCGCCCTCTACGGGCCGAAGGGACCGGCGCCGTTCGACATCGGCTTCACGCGGACCGCGGTCGCGCTCGCGCTGCTGTTCGTGACGCTGCCGTTCGTCGTGCGCTCCGTCCAGCCGGTCCTGATGGAGCTCGACCGCGAGATGGAGGAGGCGGCGACGTCGCTCGGCGCGCGACCGCGCACGGTCTTCGCGCGGATCGTCCTGCCGAACCTCGTGCCGGCGATCGCCGCCGGCGCCGGGCTCGCGTTCGCCCGCGCGCTCGGCGAGTTCGGCTCGGTCGTGCTGATCTCCGGCAACATCCCGTTCAACACCGAGGTCGCGTCGGTCTTCCTGTTCGGCCAGATCGAGTCCGACAACACCGCCGGCGCCGCGGCGGTCAGCGTCGTCCTGCTCGTGCTGTCGTTCGTCTTGCTGCTGTTCGTCAGCTGGGTCTCGACGCGGGGGCAGCGCCGTGCCGAATAGCTCGCGCGGATCGCGCCTGACGCTGCGCTTCGCCGCGCTCGGCTATCTCGCCGCGCTGCTGGCGATTCCCGTCGCGATGGTCTTCTACCGGACGTTCGAGCACGGCTTCGGCGCGGCCTTCGACGCCGTCACGACGCCGCCGGCGCAGCATGCCTTCTGGCTGACGTGCCTGATGGTCGCGATCGCCGTGCCGCTGAACACGATCTTCGGGATCGGCCTCGCGCTCGCGCTCGTGCGCGGGCGCTGGCGCGGCAAGACGCTCGTGTCGGCGATCGTCGACCTGCCGTTCGCGGTCTCGCCGGTCGTCGTCGGGCTCGCGCTGATCCTCGTCTACGGCAACAAGGGCTGGATCGGCACGTGGTTCGCCGACAACGGGATCCGGATCATCTTCTCGACGCCGGGCATGGTGCTGGCGACGATCTTCGTCTCGCTGCCGTTCGTCGTGCGCGAGGTCGTGCCCGTGCTGCGCGAGATCGGCGTCGAGCAGGAGGACGCGGCGCGCACGCTCGGCGCCTCGCCGTGCAGACGTTCTGGCGCATCACGCTGCCGGCGATCCGCTGGGGCGTCGCCTACGGCGTGATCCTGACGACGGCGCGAGCGCTCGGCGAGTTCGGCGCCGTCGCGGTCGTGTCGGGCAAGATCGAGGGCCAGACCGAGACGATGACGCTGTTCGTCGAGCAGCGCTTCCAGGCATTCGACCTGACCGGCGCCTACGCGGCCTCGGTCGTGCTTGCCTTGCTTGCGCTGATCGTGATCGGCACCATGACCCTGCTGGACCGACGCAAGGAGATCGTGACCGATGGCGATCGACGTGCGCAACGTCAGCAAGTCGTTCAACGGCTTCCAGGCCCTCGAGGACGTCTCGCTGAACGTCCCCGACGGCTCGCTGACGGCGCTGCTGGGCCCGTCGGGCGGCGGCAAGTCGACGCTGCTGCGGGTCATCGCCGGCCTCGAGACGCCGGACAGCGGCGAGGTCCTGTTCTCCGGCGAGGCCGTCACGACGCTGCCCGCGCAGGAGCGCGGCGTCGGCTTCGTCTTCCAGCACTACGCCGCCTTCAAGCACATGACCGTGCGCGACAACATCGCCTTCGGCCTGAAGATCCGCAAGCGCCCGAAGGACGAGGTCCGCGAGCGCGTCGACGAGCTGCTCGCGCTCGTCCATCTCGGCGGCTGGGCGCATCGCTACCCGGCGCAGCTGTCCGGCGGCCAGCGCCAGCGGATGGCGCTGGCGCGCGCGCTCGCCGTGCAGCCGAAGGTGCTGCTGCTCGACGAGCCGTTCGGGGCGCTCGACGCGACGGTCCGCAAGGAGCTGCGCGACTGGCTGCGCAAGCTCCACGACGAGGTCCACGTGACGACGATCTTCGTCACGCACGACCAGGAGGAGGCGCTCGAGGTCGCCCAGCAGGTGGCGGTCATCAACGCCGGCCGGATCGAGCAGACCGGCACGCCCGACGACCTCTACGAGCGGCCGGCCAACCCGTTCGTGATGGGCTTCGTCGGCCCGGTCAGCCGGCTCGGCGAGTCGTGGGTGCGCCCGCACGACATCGAGGTGCTCGAGGACGAGGCCGACGGCGCGGTGCAGGCGATCATCGAGCGCGTCGCGCGCGTCGGATTCGAGGTCCGCATCGAGGCCGCGCTCGGCGACGGAACCCCGGTCCCGATCCTCGTCACGCGCCAGCAGGCCGACGAGCTCGAGCTGCAGGCGGGCCAGATCGTCTGGCTCCGTGTGCACCTGACGCGCGAGTTCGCGGCATGATGACCGCGTGAGGGTCTCCGCGAAGGTCGACTACGCCGTCCGCGCCAGCATCGAGCTGGCGGTTGCCCAGGAGCGCGAGGGCCCGCCGCGCCCCGTCAAGGCCGAGGCGCTCGCGCGCGCCCAGGACATCCCGCTGAAGTTCCTCGAGAACATCCTCCAGGGGCTGCGCCAGGCCGGGATCGTCGAGAGTCGCCGCGGTCCCGAGGGCGGGCATCTGCTCGCCCGCCCGGCGGCGGAGATCTCGATCGCCGACGTGATCCGCGCGATCGACGGACCGCTCGCCGGCGTCGGCGGACGGCGCCCCCACGAGCTCGAGTACGGCGGCAGCGCGGCGCCGATGAAGGACGTCTGGATCGCCGTGCGCGCGACGCTGCGCGGGCTGCTCGAGGAGGTCAGCCTCGCCGATGTGGCGGCCGGCGAGCTGCCGGCGCAGGTGTCGCAGCTGACCGGCGACCCGCGCGCCTGGGCGGAGCGCTAGGCGAGCTGCGCTGCGGTCGTGGAGCTCCGCGCGGGGCGCTGGAGGGCCGCGCGGCGCGCTCGCGGGAACGGCATCGATAAGGGAAGGTGCTGTGGTCGTGGTCGGCGGAGTCGCGCCGCCGGACCGCGCGAGCGTGTCGCCTTGACCCCTCCATGCGGGGTAAAGGCGACATCGATCGCTCCGCAGGGGGGTGAACGGACATCGCGCCGTGCGCGAGCGCCGGCGCCCAGGCGGGCGCCAGGACCGACCACCGACCAGCCCCTGCGCGCACGCCGGCGAACGCGCCGCGACATCAACTAGCCACCACCCGCCGCCGCGACGCGCCAGACGACGGGCGGCCCGTGGTGGGCGGCGTTCGCGAGCAGGCGCGCCTCGCCGCTGCCGTTGTCCTCCGGACGCTCGCGGCAGCGCAGCTCGAGCCGCTCGGCGTCGCGTGCCGTCGCTGCGGCGGCTCGAGCGTCAGCCAGGCGAGCGGGCCGCTGCCGGCGCTCGTGAACGCGCTCACGATCGCGGCGCGCTCGCCGTCGTCGAGGTACTGGTTGACGACCGACTGCCAGACGACGGTCAGCAGCTCGCCGCGTGGCTCGCCGAGCCGGTCGACGAGCCACGCCGCCGCGCTGCGCCGATCGATCGCGATCGGGTGCTCGGCGGCGATCTGCGCCGCCTGCGCGACGCGCGCGAGGCGCTCGGGCTCGTCGGGCCAGATGTAGGACTGCAGCTCGAGGCGGCCCTCGCGCGAACGCGGGTCGATCGGGGCCCGGTCGCAGCCGGCGCGCTCGGCCACGGTCAGGCGAGCCGCCGCGGCAGGCGGATCGGCCACGGGCAGCGCCGACCCAGGGCTCGCGGAACTCGAGCGCGCTCGAGCGGTCGCCGAGCGGCTCGCCGCCGACGACGTAGCGGAAGCGATCGACGTTGAGGTTGAGCCCCGCGCTCGCGCCGATCTCGAGCAGGCGGATCGGCAGCCGGTGACGCTCGGAGAGCCACAGCAGGCCGCCGTACAGCGACACGCAGCGGCCGGGCTCGTTCGTCTGCACGGTCCGTTGCACGAGCTCGGCGATGCGGTCGCGGTGCTCGGCGATCGTGTCGCGGGCGACGGCCCACGCGCTCGGCCGGCGACTGCTCGCCGCCGGCGCTCGGGAAGTGGCGCGCGAGCGCGGGCGCCGTGCCGCTGAGCACGAGCTGATGGAGCGCGGCGAGCAGGCGCAGCTCGGGGACCGACTCCGGCGTTGCCGGGTCGCCGTCGAAGATCTCCGCGACGATCCCGCCCGCGTCGGCGTCGGCGCCCGCGCCGCGCATCAGCTCGACGTACAGCCGCGAGCGCCCGGCGCGTTCCAGCAAGGCCGCGCGAGCGCGGAAGAGGTCGCCGATCACGGCAACGCGGAGAGCAACCGATCGATGTCCGAGGCTGTCGTTCCAGGCGCCGACGGAGGCGCGCAGCAGACCGGTGCCGGGGATGTCGCGGACCAGGACGCCGGCCCGGGCGAGCAGCTCGCGCGTCGCCGCCGGCTCGGGGTCGGTCCACGCGACGAGCGTCGTGCGGTCGCGCGGCGCGACCTCGCGGCCGCGCTGCTCGAGCGCCGTCGCGAGCTCGCCGGCGAGCGTCGCGGCGCGCTCGTGGACGGCGTCCCAGCCGGCGCCGCCGAGCACGTCGAGCGCGGCGTTCGGCGGCGGCGATCGTCTCGACGCTCTGCGCGGGGGCGTCGTGGCGCGCGGCGCTCGCGTGCGCGGATGCGTCCAGGCCGGCGCCGGGGTCGGCGAGGTTGAGGTACGACGGCCCGCTCGCGGGCAGCCGCTCGAGCCATTCCGGAGACACCCACAGCATCCCGCTGCCGACCGGCCCGCAGAGCCACTTCTGGCCCGAGCCGGCGTAGAACGCGCAGCCGAGCGCGGCGACATCGGTCGGCACCGCGCCGATGCCCTGTGCGCCGTCGAGCAGGACCGGGATGTCGCCGGCCGCCGACAGGTCCGGCACGAGGCGCCCGCTGACCCAGCTCACGTGCGAGCACGCGACGAGGCGCGTGCTGGGGGTGATCGCGTCGGCGATCAGCGCAAACGGGACCGCGCGGACCGTGATCCCGCGCTGGGCGCGCGCGGCGGCGAGCGGACCCTGAAGCCCGGGATGCTCCTCGTCGGAGGTGAGCACCTCGTCGCCGGGCGCGAGCTCGAGCGCGGCGATGACGCGCGCGATGCCCTCGCTCGTCGACGTCGTCAGCGCGACGTCGTCGGCGGCCGCGCCGAGCAGCGCGGCGTAGCCCGCGCGCAGGCGCGCGCGTCCTTCGCGGCGGGCGGCGAAGTAGGCGCCGCCGCGGCCGTCACGGACGGCCGTCGGCGAGCACCTCGGCGACGACCTGCTCGGCGGCGCTCGGAAGCGGGCCGCAGGTCCCGGCGTTGAGGTACGCGAAGCGCTCGAGGACGGGAAACTCGGCGCGCAGCCTGGCGGGGTTCACACCCCGCCAGGCTACTCGCGGGTGCGTCAGCGTCCGCAGACGGGCCAGTGGCCGGGGCCGCCGGTGCGGTACAGCACGGCGGCGCGCCGGTCCTGCTCGGTCTCCGAGGCGGCGGCGGGATCGCCGTCGCCGCCGACCGACTGCCAGGTCGTGCGCGAGAACTGGTACTTGCCGCGGTACGTCCCGCCGGGCGAGATCGCGCGCGGGTTGTCGCGCGACTCGCACTGGGCGATCGAGTCGAGCACCGCGGGGATCGGGACGTTCGGCGCCCCGCCGAAGCGGCGCGCTCGTGCGCGCCGGACGTCGTGCCGCAGCTCGCGCGTCGATTCGCGCAGATCGGACATCGCCAGGCGGTGCAGGTGATCCCACTTGCGGCTGCGCTGGGCGCGCGACAGCGGGTCGCCGCGCAGGTGCGCGAGGCGCCGGGCGAGGAAGAGATGGCGCTCGATCAGCTGGCTGCCTCGCAGCGCGATCGGGGATCGTCGGGGGCGTGATCGGCGGCGTGGCGACCGGCGAATCAAGCGGCGTGGGGGATTGCGCGACTGCCGGGCGTGGACGCCGCGACAGCGCACGACGCGCAGACGGCGCCCAGGGTTCTGAGACGCATTCGGTTGTGTAGTCCTTCCAGCGGCCCGAAGGCGGCACGCGACGTGCGCGCGACGCAGGTGGCCGGTCGATTACGGCGGGTGGAGGCGTCGCAACGCCGCGAACTCACCCGCGGGAAGGCAAGACCCTAGCAAGAAAGCGAACGGCTGTTCGGTTCGGCCGCGAACGGCCCCCGCGGCCGCCGCTGCGGGCGAGGCCAGCGGCGCGCTCGCGAACGGGCGTGCTGTGACAATGGTGCGCGTGAACGTCACGCTCCCAGACGGCAACGAGCTCGAGCTTCCCGACGGCGCCACCGGCGCCGACGCCGCCGCGGCGATCGGCTCGGGCCTCGCGCGCGCCGCGCTCGCGGTACGCCAGAACGGTGAGCTGCGCGACCTCGCGCGCCCGCTCGTCGCCGGCCAGCCGCTGGAGATCATCACGCCGAAGACACCCGGCGCGCTCGACGTCATCCGCCATGACGCGGCCCACGTGCTCGCCGCGGCCGTGATGGAGCTCTATCCCGGCGTGAAGATCTCGATCGGGCCGCCGATCGAGAACGGCTTCTACTACGACTTCGAGTTCCCCGCGGGCGTGACCGTCTCCGATGCCGACTTCGACCGCATCGAGCAGCGGATGCGCCAGCACATCAACGCCGACGAGCAGTTCGTGCGCGAGGACGTAAGCATCGAGGCCGCGCTCGAGCGCTTCCGCGCCGAGGGTCAGGACTACAAGGTCGAGCTGATCGAGGACCTCGTCGCCGCCGCCGACCCCGGCGATCCGCTGACGACCGTCAGCCTCTACACGAACGGCCCGTTCACCGACCTCTGCCGCGGCCCGCACGGCCCCGGCACGAAGCGGATCAAGGCCGTCAAGCTGCAGTCCGTCGCCGGCGCCTACTGGCGCGGCGACGCGAAGCGCCAGCAGCTGACGCGCATCTACGGCACCGCGTTCTTCTCCAAGGACGACCTCGCGCAGCACCTCGAGCGGCTCGAGCAGGCCCGCGCGCGCGATCACCGCAAGCTCGGCAAGGAGCTCGGTCTGTTCATGTTCAGCGAGCTGTCGCCCGGCTCGCCGTTCTGGCAGCCGGCCGGGATGGCGATCTGGAACGAGCTGTCGAAGCTCTGGCGCGAGGAGAACGCTGCGCCGCGGCTACCGCGAGGTCAAGACGCCGATCCTCTACGACGTCGACCTCTTCAAGCAGTCCGGCCACTGGGACACGTACCGCGAGAACATGTACTTCACGGACGTCGAGGACCGGCCGATGGGGCTCAAGCCGATGAACTGCCCGGCCCACATCCAGCTCTTCAAGGATGACCGGCGCTCCTACCGCGACCTGCCGATCCGCTACTCCGAGGCCGGCCTCGTCCACCGCCACGAGCCGAGCGGGACGCTGCACGGCCTGATGCGCGTGCGCCACATCACGCAGGACGACGCCCACATCTTCTGCACCGAGGAGCAGATCCGCGACGAGGTCATCGACGCGCTGGACTTCGGCTTCTTCCTCTACGACCTGTTCGGCTTCGAGCCGCGCCTGGAGCTCTCGACGCGGCCGGCGAAGCGGATCGGATCGGACGAGATGTGGGACCGCGCCGAGGTGGCGCTGCAGGACGCGCTCGACACGCGCGGGCTGACGTACGAGATCAACGCCGGCGACGGTGCCTTCTACGGCCCGAAGATCGACCTCCACATGACCGATTCGATCGGGCGCTCATGGCAGCTCGGGACCGTCCAGCTGGACTACTCGATGCCCGAGCGCTTCGACCTGCAGTACACCGGCGCCGACGACGCCGACCATCGCCCGGTGATGATCCACCGCGCGCTGCTGGGTTCCTTCGAGCGCTTCATCGGGATCCTGATCGAGCACTACGCGGGCGAGTTCCCGCTCTGGCTGGCGCCGCTGCAGGCGATCGTGCTGCCGATCGCCGATCGCCATGTCGACGCCGCGTCCGGCGTGCTCGCCGCGCTGCAGGACGCCGGGCTGCGCGCGGAGCTCGACGACCGCACCGAATCGGTCGGACGCAAGATCCGCGACGCCGAGCTGCGCAAGATCCCGTACATGCTCGTGATCGGCGATCGCGAGGCCGAGGGCGGCACCGTCTCCGTGCGCGAGCACCGCGTCGGCGACAGCGGCAGCATGCCGGTCGCCGAGCTCGTCGCGCAACTTATGGCCAGGTCGGCTCGCCGCGAGGCCTGAGCCGGGCTATACTCGCCAGGTTGACCCAGACTCAGATCTCACTGTCGCGCTTGCTCACAGCTTGACGCGCGGCACCATTTCATAGTGCCGGTCCCTCGCAGGTTCGACCGGCGCCCGCCCGAGCGGGACTCGACACGCATCAACGATCGCATCCGCGTGCCCGAGGTACGCCTGATCGACGAGACCGGCAACCAGATCGGCGTCATGCGCACGACCGACGCGCTGCGCTACGCCCAGGACCGCGATCTCGACCTCGTCGAGGTTGCGCCCGAGGCCCGGCCGCCGGTCTGCCGCGTGCTGGACTACTCGAAGTACAAGTACGAGCAGGCCCAGAAGCTCAAGCAGGCGCGCAAGCACCAGCAGCAGATCACGATCCGCGAGATCAAGTTCCGGCCGAAGATCGCGGAGAACGACTACAAGACGAAGAAGGGCCACGTCGAGCGCTTCCTGCGCCACAAGGACAAGGTCAAGGTCACGATCATGTTCCGCGGCCGCGAGGTGACGCACCCCGAGCGCGGCGTGATGATCCTCGACCGCCTCGCCGAGGAGCTCGCCGACGTCGGCACCGTCGAGCAGCGCCCGATCCAGGACGGCCGCAACATGACGATGATGCTGGGGCCGTCCAAGGCCGTGCTGAGCGGCGAGGCCGAGCGCTCGCAGGACGGTGCGGCGCCCGCGGTGGCGGAGAGCGCTGCGGCAGAGACGGCGGCCGAGCCCAGCGCACCGGTCGCCGCCGAGGCTGACAAGCCCACCTAGGCCGCCAGGACCGGCACCTGCGGGTCTCCTATACTGACCCGCTCGCATGCCGAAAATGAAGACCCACTCCGGCGCCAAGAAGCGCTTCACGAAGACCGCGACGGGCAAGGTCCGCGGCCGCCATGCCTTCACGAGCCACATCCTCGAGAAGAAGTCCGCCAACCACAAGCGCCATCTCGGCAAGCCCGTGATCATGTCGGCCGACGACTCGCCGCGGATCAACAAGCTGCTGCGGACTTCGAGCAAGGGCCAGTAGATGACCCGCGTCAAGCGCTCCGTCCACGCCCGCAAGAAGCGCCGCGCCACGCTCGAGCGCACGAAGGGCTTCCGCGGCGAGGCGAACTCGAACTACAAGCGCGCCAAGGAAGCGCTGATGAAGGCGGAGGCGTACCAGTACCGTGACCGCCGCAATCGCAAGCGCGACTTCCGCCGCCTCTGGGTCACGCGCATCAATGCCGCCGCGCGCCAGGAGGGCATGACGTACTCGACCTTCATCCACGGCCTGCAGGTCGCCGGCATCGAGCTTGACCGCAAGGTGCTGGCCGACATCGCCGTGCGCGATCCCGAGACCTTCCGCCGATTTGTCGACGCCGCCCGCGAGGCGTCGGCTGCCTGACAACCAGCCGCCGAGCCACACCGACCTCCCGGGCGCCGCTTCCTCTCAGAGGACGGCGCCCTTTTTTTCGCTCATGACGATCACCAGCGCACACAACGACAAGCTCAAGGAGATCCGCAAGCTCGCGCGGCGGCGGTCGCGCGACGGCTCGTCGCGCTTCGTCGCCGAGGGCGAGGATCTCGTCGCGGCGGCCGGCGCGGCGGGATGGCGTCCCGTGCACCTGCTCTGCGAAGCCGACAGCGGCTTGGACGGCGACGAGATCGAGCCGTCGCTGCTGGCGTCGGTCTCGGGGCTCGGGTCCGGCACCCGGCAGCTCGGCGTCTACGAGCAGCGCTGGTCGGCGCCGCTCGGACCGCTCTGCGTCGCGCTGTGGGGCGTCGGGGACCCGGGCAACGTCGGCACGATCCTGCGCTCGGCGCTCGCCTTCGGCGCCGCCTCGGTCGCGATCGGCCCGGGCTGCGCCGATCCCTTCGGCCCCAAGGCCGTGCGTGCCTCGATGGGCGCGATCTTCGAGCTGCCGCTTGCTCGGGTCACGAGCATCGACGAGCTGCCCGGCGAGCGCGTCGCGCTCGCGGCCCATGCCGGCGAGATCCTGTCGCCCGCCGTCGGCGCCGATGCGACGGTCATCGTCGGCGCGGAGCGCGGCGGGCTGCCCGAGGACGTCGTGGCCGCCTGCGATCGCGTCGCCCATATCCCGATCGCGACGGAGTCGCTGAACGCCGCGATGGCGGCGACGGTCGCGCTCTACGAGGTCACGCGGGGGGCGATCGCCGATGCCTGAGCCTAGGATGGCGCCCGCATGATCGCCCGCATCGCAGCGCTGCGCGAGGCGGCCGAGGCGGCGATCGGCGCGGCCACCTCAAGCGCTGAGCTCGAGCAGCTGCGGGTGCGCTACCTCGGGCGCAAGGCCGAGCTGCCCAACGTCCTGCGCGGGATCGCGCAGCTGCAGCCGAGCGAGCGCGGGCCGACCGGCAAGGCGGCCAACGAGGCCCGTCAGGCGCTCGAGGCGCTGATCGCCGAGCGCACCGAGCAGCTCGCCGGCGGCGAGCTCGAGCGGCGGCTGCGCAGCGACGTCGTCGACGTCACGCTGCCGGGCGCGCCGCCGCAGCCGGTCGGGCACCTGCACCTGCTGACGGCGACGCGGCGCGAGATCGAGGACGTCTTCCTCGGCCTCGGCTTCCAGATCGCCGAGGGTCCCGAGGTCGAGACCGTCTACTACAACTTCGACGCGCTCAACCACTCCCCGACGCACCCCGCGCGCGACCGCCTCGACACGTTCTACGTCGACCGCGGCTCGCAGACGGGCGACGTCGTGCTGCGCACGCACACCTCGCCGATGCAGATCCGCGTGATGGAGGCCCAGCCGCCGCCGCTCTACGTGATCGTGCCCGGCCGCGTCTACCGCCGCGACTCCGACGCCACGCACACGCCGCAGTTTCATCAGATCGAGGGGCTCGCGGTCGACGTGGACATCACGCTCGCCGACCTCAAGGGCACGCTGCTGGCGTTCGCGCGGGCGATCTTCGGCCCCGACCGCGAGATCCGGCTGCGGCCGCACTTCTTCCCCTTCACCGAGCCGTCGGTCGAGGTCGACGTCTCCTGCTTCATGCCGCACGCGGCCGGCGGCGGGCGCTGTCGCGTCTGCAAGGACACCGGCTGGGTCGAGATCCTCGGCTCCGGCATGGTCGACCCGAACGTCTTCGGCTACGTCGCCGAGTACGGCTATGACCCAGAGCGCGTGCAGGGCTTCGCGTTCGGCATGGGGATCGAGCGGATCGCGATGCTCAAGCACCGCGTGCCCGACCTGCGGCTGTTGTACGACAACGACCGGCGCTTTTTGGAGCAGTTCGGATGAGGGTCCCGGTCGCCTGGCTGAACGAGTACTGCGCACCGGACCTGCCCGTCGACGAACTCGCGACGCGGCTGGCGATGACCGGCACCGAGGTCGACCGCGTCGACCACCACGGCGTGCGCGAGCTCGAGCACTTCGTCGTCGGGCGCGTGCTTTCGGCCGAACAGCACCCCGACGCGGACCGGCTCACGGTCTGCGTCGTCGACGTCGGCGGCGGCGTCGAGGCGCAGATCGTCTGCGGCGCGCCGAACGTCGCCGCCGGGCAGACCGTCGCGGTCGGCCGTCCGGGGGCCGTCATGCCCGATGGCGCGAAGCTCAAGAGCGCGAAGCTGCGCGGCGTCGTCTCGGAGGGGATGATCCTCGCCGAGGACGAGCTCGGCATCGGGACCGATCACGACGGCACGATGGTGCTCGACGACCGGCTCGCGGTCGGCTCGCCGCTGGAGGGCGCGCTGCCGATCTCGACCGACGTGCTCGAGCTCGAGATCACGCCGAACCGGCCCGACTGCCTCGCCGTCTACGGCGTCGCGCGCGAGGCACACGCCGCGACCGGCGCGCCGCTCGCCCCGCCGCCGTGGTCGGAGGACCCCGGCTCGTTCGAGTCCGAGACCTCCGGTATCGGTGTCGAGATCGTCGTCGAGGCGACCGACCTCTGCCCGCGCTTCACGGCGCGCGCCTTCCACGACGTCACGATCGGCCCCTCGCCGCCCTGGCTGAAGGCGCGCCTGATGGCCGCCGGCCAGCGCCCGATCAACAACGTCGTCGACATCACGAACTACGTGATGCTGCTGACCGGGCAGCCGCTGCACGCCTTCGACCTCGACCGCATCGCCGGGCGCCGGCTCGTCGTGCGCCGAGCGACCCCGGGCGAGCAGGTCGTCACGCTCGACGACCAGACGCGCGTCGTCGACGAGGACGTCGTCCTGATCGCCGACGACGACGGCCCGACGTCGATCGCCGGCGTGATGGGCGGCAACCGCTCCGAGGTGCAGGACGATACGACCGCGGTCCTGATGGAGGCCGCCAACTGGGACGCGGCGAACATCCACGCGACGGCGCTGCAGCTCGGGCTGCGCAGCGAGGCCAGCGCGCGCTTCGAGAAGGGCCTCGCGCCCGAGCAGGCGCTCGAAGGACAGGCGGTCGCGACGCAGCTGATGCTCGAGCTGACCGGCGCGCGGCTCGTCCCCGGCACCATCGACGTGGCGCTTCGCGCGTACGAGTCCATGGCGCCGGCCGTCATCCGGCTGCGCGACGCGAAGGTCGGCGCGCTGCTCGGCGTCGGCATCACGCGCTCGGAGAGCGCGCTGCACCTCAGCCGGCTCGGCTTCGAGACCGCCGAGCGCCCGAACGGCCTCGACGTCACGGTGCCCCCGTTCCGGCGCAACGACGTCAGCCGCGAGGCGGACCTGATCGAGGAGGTCGCGCGGCTGCACGGCTTCAACGATCAGCTGCCGGCGACGCTGCCGCGGCGCCGCGGCGCGGTCGGCCTGCTGACGCCCGAGCAGCGCCTGCGCCGTCGCGCCGAGGACGTGCTCGCCGGGCGCGGGCTGCTCGAGGTCGTCGGCTGGAGCTTCGAGTCGACGGCGCGCGACGCGCAGCTGCGCCTGCCCGGCGACGATCGGCGCCGTTCGCACGTCGCGATCGTCAACCCGATGAGCGAGGACGAGTCGGTCATGCGCACGACGCTGCTCGGCTCGCTGCTGGACACCGCGCGCCACAACGCGGCCCGCGGACAGGGCGGCGCCGCTGGCTTCTTCGAGTCCGGTCGCGTGTACTTCGCGGGCGGCGGCACGCTGCCCGCCGAGCACCACGCGCTCGCCGCGCTCGTGCCCGGCGACATCTTCACCGCGAAGGGCTACCTGGAGGCGCTGCTGTCCGCGTTGAAGGTGGAGGGGTCGTCGTTCGCAAACGCGTCCCAGCCGTTCCTGCACCCGGGGCGCAGCGCCGCGGTCAGCGTCGGCGGCGAGGTCGTCGGCTGGCTCGGCGACGTCCATCCGCTCGTCGCGCGCGAATGGGACCTCGACGCCGTCGCCGCCTTCGAGCTCGACATCGGCGCGGTGATCGCGCACGCCGGGCTCGTCCCGGCGTACGAGGACCTGACGTCCTTCCCCGAGCTGCGCGAGGACATCGCGGTGATCGTCGACGCCGGCGTGCCGGCGGCGACCGTGCTCGACGCGGTGCGCGCGTCCGGCGGGCGGCTGCTCGCCGGCGCGGAGGTCTTCGACGTCTACCGCGGCGAGCAGATCCCGGCCGGGCGCATCTCGCTGGCGATCGCGCTGACGTTCCGAGCCCCCGACCGCACGCTGACCGACGCCGACGTCGCGCCCGTCCGCGAGCGGATCGTCGCGCGGCTCGCCGACGAGCTGGGCGGTGAGCTACGTGGCTAGGGGTTCGTCAAACGCGCCCAGCGTGCTCGTGGCCGGCGCCTCGGGCTACACCGGCGCGCTCGCGGCGCGCCTGATCGAACGCCACCCGCGCTTCGCGCTCGAGGCGATCACGAGCCGCAGCGACAGCGGCCGCAAGCTGACCGCGCTCTATCCGCACCACCGCGTCGACGCGGTCCTCGAGGAGCTCGACATCGAGCGCCACGGCGACGTCGACGCGGCGATCGTCGCCTACCCGCACGGCGCGTCGGCGCCCGTCGTCGCCGCGCTGCGGGCGCGCGGGGTGCGCGTCGTCGACCTGTCGGCCGACTTTCGCCTGCGCGACCGCGAGACGTACGCCGCCTGGTACGGCGAGCATGGCGCGCCGGACCTGTTCGGGACCGCGGTCTACGGCCTCTCCGAGCTGTACGCCGACGAGCTGGTCGACGCCGATCTCGTCGCGAACCCGGGCTGCTTTCCGATCGCGACGCTGCTCGCGCTCGCCCCGCTGGCGCGCGCCGGGGCGATCGCCGACGTCGTCGTCGACGTGAAGTCCGGCGTCTCCGGCGCCGGGCGCGCCGCGACGCAGCGCACGCACTTCGTCAGCGTCGACGAGAACGTCGTCGCGTACGGCGTCGCGGGCCATCGCCACGCGCCCGAGGTCGACCAGGAGCTCGCGCTGCTCGGCGCGGCGGTGACCGCTACCGTGCAGCCGCACCTGCTGCCGATCGACCAGGGCGAGCTCGTCTCCTGCTACGTCACGACGACGCGCCCGTGGGGGCAGGATGAGCTCGACGGCGCCTACGCCGAGTGGAGCGCCGCGCACCCGTTCATCGAGCTGTCCGACATGCCGCCGGGCGTGCGCGACGTGCGCGACACGAACGTCTGCGCCCTGCATGCGCGGGCCGATCCGCGCACCGGCAAGGTGCTCGTCTTCTCGGCGATCGACAACCTCTGGAAGGGCTCGGCCTCGCAGGCGGTCCAGAACCTCAACCTCATGTTCGCCTTCGACGAGACGCTGGGGATCGAGCCGTGAGCGGCGCGTTCTTCAGCTCGCGCTGGGTCGAGTGCCCCGCGCACGTGCGCGAGCTCGACGGCGGCCTGCCGGCCGGCTTTCGCGCCGCGGCCGCCGCCGCCGGCATCAAGGACGACGGCGCGATCGACCTCGGGCTGCTCGTCTGCGACGCGACCGCGCCCGTCAGCGCTGCGCGCTTCACGCGCTCGGGCGTGCTCGCGGCGCCGGTGCTCGTCACGCGCGACGAGACGGTTCCCAACGGCCTGTCCGCCGTGATCGCGAACTCCGGCAACGCGAACGCCGCGACCGGCGCGCAGGGGATCGACGACGCGCGCACGATGCAGCGCACGACCGCGGCAGCGATCGGCGTCGAGCCCGGTCGCGTCGCGGTCGCCTCGACCGGCGTGATCGGCGTGGAGCTGCCGACCGACGGCCTCGAGGCCGGGATCGCCGCCGCCGCCGCGGCGCTCGATCCCGGCGCCGACGCGGCCTTCGGCGAGGCGATCATGACGACGGACGCCTTCGCCAAGCGCGCGACGCTCGAGGTGGCGCTGCCGTCCGGCACCGTGCGGCTGAGCGGGCAGTGCAAGGGCGCCGGGATGATCGAGCCGGCGTTCGCGACGATGCTCTGCTTCGTGCAGACCGATGCCGCGCTCGCGCCCGAGACGGCCGAACTGCTGCTCGGCGTCTGCGTCAAGCGCTCGTTCGACCGCATCTCCGTCGACGGCCAGCTGTCGACGAACGACACCGTCATCCTGATCTGCTCGGGTGCCAGCGGCGTCGCGGTCGCGCCCGAGAGCGAGGACGAGCTGCGCCTCGGCGAGGCGCTCGACGCGCTGCTGCGGATGCTCGCGATCCTGATCGTGCGCGACGGCGAGGGCGCGCGGCGGATCGGTCGCGTCGTCGTGCGCGGGGGCGGGGGCGAGCTCGTCGAGCGCTGCGCGCGCGCGGTCGCCAACTCGCCGCTCGTGAAGACCGCGCTGCACGGCGCCGATCCGAACTGGGGGCGAATCGCGCAGGCCGTCGGCGCGGCGCTCGGGCGGGCGGGGCCGTCTTCGTCGCCGCTGGCGCTCGACATCGCGATCGAGCAGATCAGCGTGTGCGCCGGCGGCGTCGCCGTCGCGCACGACGAAGCGGCGCTGCAGGCCGCCGCCGAGGGGGTCGAGATCGAGTACGAGGTCGGGCTGCCGGGCGATGGCGCGGAGGCCGAGGTGCTGTTCTCCGACCTCAGCCACGAATACGTGACGATCAACGCCGAGTACACGACATGAGGGACGCTGCGACATGAGGGACATCGGCACTCTTCTCGAGGCGCTGCCGTACATCCGCGAGTTCCACGGGCGCACCGTCGTCATCAAGTACGGCGGCGCGGCGATGACCGAGCCCGACCTGCGCGAGGAGTTCGCACGCGACGTCGTGCTGCTCAAGTACGTCGGCATGAACCCGGTCGTCGTGCACGGCGGCGGGCCCGACATCACGTCCTACATGGAGCGCCTCGGGATGCCGGTCGAGTTCGTCGCCGGCCTGCGCGTCAGCGACGAGGCGACGGTCGAGATCGCGAAGATGGTCCTCGTAGGAAAGGTCAACAAGGACATCGTGCTGCGCCTCGGGCGCCACGGCCAGCCGGCCGTCGGCCTCTGCGGCGACGACGGGCGGCTGCTGCGCGTCGAACGCCAGGCGGCGCCGTCGGGCCAGGACATCGGCTTCGTCGGCCGCATCGAGCGCGTCAACGTCGACGTGCTCGAGCACATCGCGCAGGACTACATCCCGGTGATCGCCTCCGTCGGCGCCGACGCCGAGGGCAACTCCTACAACATCAACGCCGACGAGGCGGCGGGCGCGATCGCGCGCGAGCTCGGCGCCTACAAGATCGTCTTCCTGACCGACGTCGCGGGCTGGCTGCGCGACCCGGCCGACCCCGACTCGCGGATCACGCAGGCCGGCGCCGACGAGGTCATCGCGGCGCTGCCGGAGGTCGGCGGCGGCATGCGGCCCAAGCTGCAGGCCTGCGTCGACGCGATCCACGGCGGCGTCAGCGCTGCCCACATCGTCGACGGCCGCGTCGCGCACACGCTCCTGCTCGAGCTCTTCACGGACGCGGGCAGCGGTACGAAGATCAGCCCGGCGCGATGACGCTCGCCGAGCTCCAGGCGCTCGAGCGCGAGCATGTCGTCCCGGCCTACGCGCGCCAGCCGGTGCAGTTCGTGCGCGGCGAGGGCGCACGGCTGTGGGACGACGACGGCAACGAGTACCTCGACTTCCAGACCGGCCTCGCGGTCACGTCGCTCGGCCACTCCCATCCGGCCGTCGTCGCCGCGATCGAGCAGCAGGCGGCGCAGCTCGTGCACGTCGGCAACCTCTTCTACAGCGAGCCCGGGATGCGGCTCGCCCAGCGGCTGTCGGAGGCGTCGCTCGGCGGAAAGGTGCATTTCGCGAACTCGGGCACGGAGGCCAACGAGGCCGCGCTCAAGGTCGCTCGCAAGGCCAAGCCGCAGGGCACGATCGTCTCCGTCCAGCGCGGCTTCCACGGGCGTACGTACGGCTCGCTGTCGGCCACGCCGCAGGAGGCCAAGCAGGCGCCGTTCGCGCCGCTCGTGCCGGGCTTCGTCGCCGTCGCGCCGACGGCGCAGGCCGTCGCGGGCGCGGTCGACGAGCGCACCGCGGCGGTGATCCTCGAGCCGGTGCAGGGCGAGAGCGGGGTCTGGGTGCTCGACGACGAGCTCCTGCACGCCGCGCGCGCGGCCTGCGACGAGCACGGCGCGGCATTGATCTTCGACGAGGTCCAGTGTGGCCTCGGGCGCACGGGGACGCTGTGGGCCTACGAGGACGCCGGCGTCGCGCCGGACCTGATGACGCTCGCGAAGGCGCTCGGTGGCGGCTTGCCGATCGGCGCGCTCGTCTGCTCGCCGCGCTACGCCGACGTCTTCGAGCCCGGCGACCACGGCTCGACGTTCGCCGGCGGGCCGGTCCCGTGCGCGGCGGCGCACGCCGTCCTCGACGTCGTCAGCGACCCGCGGCTGCTCGCGCGCGTGCGGGCGCTGGGCGCGCGCCTCGCGGAGGGGATGGCGCAGCTGCCGGGCGTCGTCGAGGTCCGCGGGCGCGGGCTGATGCTCGCCTGCGACTTCGCCGACGGCGGCGCGCCCGAGCTCGTGCGCCGCGCGCTGCTCGAGCAGCGCCTCGTGCTCAACGCGACCGGCCCGGCCACGGTGCGGCTGCTTCCGCCGCTGACGATCGGCGAGGCCGAGGCCGACGAGGCGCTGGCGCGGCTGCGCGCGCTGCTGGCGTCGTAGGCTTGCACGCTCGTATGGCCGAGACCACCGAACAGACACCGCACACGCGCACCGCCTCGTACCTCGCCGAACCGAGCGAGGTCGGGCGCGTCCTGCTGCTCTACTCCGGCGGCCTGGACACGAGCGTGATGCTGAAGTGGATCGCCGACGAGTACGAGGCGGAGGTCGTCACGCTGACGGTCAACCTCGGCCAGCCGGGCGAGGACTACGAGGTGATCGAGGGCAAGGCGCGCCAGATCGGCGCCGTCGAGTGCTTCACGGTCGACGCCCGCGAGGAGTTCGCGCGCGACTTCGTCCTGCCCGCGATCAAGGCCAACGCGCTCTACGGCGGCGGCTATCCGCTCTTCACGGCGCTCGGACGCCCGCTGATCGCCAAGCTCGCCGTCGACTACGCCCGCCGCGCCGGCTGCGACACGATCGCGCACGGCTGCACGGGCAAGGGCAACGACCAGGTCCGCATCGAGGCGACGATCGCGACGCTGGCGCCCGAGCTGAAGGTGATCGCGCCCGTGCGCGGCTGGCAGATGGGCCGCGACGAGGAGATCGAGTACGCGCGCAAGCACGGGATACCGATTAAGACCCACCCATCCCAGGGGACCGAGGTCGCGCCGTACTCGATCGACGACAACCTCTGGGGGCGCTCGTCGGAGGGCCGCTGGATCGAGGATCTCTCGCACGCGCCCGAGGACGACGTCTTCCAGCTCGTCACGCCGCCGGAGCGCGCGCCCGACGAGGCGCAGGTCGTGCAGATCGAGTTCGAGCGCGGCGTGCCGGTCGGGCTCGACGGCGAGCGCCTCGGGCTCGTCGAGCTGCTCGAGCGCGTCGCGACGATCGGCTGCCGCCACGGCGTCGGGATCGTCGACCACATCGAGGACCGGATCGTCGGCCTGAAGGTGCGCGACATCTACGAGGTGCCGGCCGCGGCGATCATCCTGCCCGCGCACGCCGAGCTCGAGAAGCTCGTCGGCACCATCCACCAGAACCAGTTCAAGCCCGCCCTCGAGCGCCAGTGGGCCTACCTCGTCTACGCGGGGCTGTGGTGGGAGCCGCTGCGCGGCGACATCGACGCGTTCATGGAGCGCGTCAACGAGCAGGTCAGCGGCACGATCGGCGTCAAGCTCTACAAGGGCTCGGCGCGCGTCGTGACGCGTCAGAGTCCGAACGCCGTCTACGACCAGGCGCTCGCCTCGTTCGGCGAATCGGGCGGCCTTTTCTCGCAGCAGGCCTCGCCCGGCTTCATCGAGCTGTGGTCGCTGCAGTCGCGGATGGCCTACCGCCTGCGCGAGCGTCTCGACGAAGACGCTGAGTCCTAGCGCGCCGGCCTGGGTAGCATCGAGCGCATGGGATACAAGATGCTTGGATTCGTCGTGTGGCACGGCGCCCGGTGGTACACCCGCCGGCGCGTGAGCAAGGCCCTGCCGTCGCGCCGCATCGCGATTGCGGCGCTCGTCGGCAGCGCGGTGGCGACGATCGCCGTCGCCGCGGCGGTTAAGCGCGACTCGGAGTAGCTCCAGCGGGCTTTAGCGGCACCGAGACGGTTGAACTGCCGCCTCAGGCGGCACGGCGTCCGTCTCGGCCGACCGCGGGCGCGGGGCGCGGGCGCGCTGCGCCGGCGTCGCGATCCTGCGCGAGCGCTGCGCGCACCATCGCCGCCAGGCGGTGCGGCTCGCGCTGGGCCTGCAGCCACGTGCAGCGCAGGACACGCACGCCCGCGCAGGTGAGCTCGGCCTCCTTGCGGCGATCGCGCTCGATCGCCGCCCGCGTGCTGTGGAAGGGGCCGCCGTCGGCCTCGAGCACGAGCCGCTCGTCACGCCAGAGGAAATCGACCTCGAACGCAACGCCGGGCCGGCACACGAACCATGCGTTGACCTCCGGCCGGGCGACGCCGCGGCGGTCGAGCACGTTCAGCACGCGCTCTTCCAAGCCCTCACGCGTCAGCGTCGTGCCGATCTCGTGCTCGTCAAGGACCGCGCGCAGCACGGCCGCTCCGCGGCGCCCGGTCGAACGGGCGAGCAGCTCCTCGGTCGCCGCGAGATCGAAGACGCGCCGCAGCTCCGCCTCGTCGCAGGCGCGTTCGACCGCCCGTCTCGGCAGCACTGCGGCGAGCCCAAGGAGCGTGCGAGCGACGGTCACGCACGGGATCCCCTCGTGGACGTGGCCGTCGGCCGGGCCGAGGTCGCCCACGACGTATACCCGCACGCCCTGCAGGCGTCGCCCGCGGTCGCGCGGCACCGTCACCTCGACGTCACGCTGAGCGCTGGCGCGAAGACGGCGATGCGCGGCCGACGAACGATGGCTCAGCAGTGCGCCCGGCCCACAGGCGAGCACCGCCGCCATCCAGCGCCCACGGGGTCCGAGCGAGCGACGACCGACGGCATAGACCCCGTAGTGGACTCGATGAAGCCAGCCGGCGCTGACCATGCCCGTGATCTCGTGGCGGGTGAACCCGAGCTCGACGAGCTGCCGGCGGGCGACCGCGCCGTGCTGGCTCAGCGCCAGGTCGCCAAGCAGCCCGCGCCGCCGAGACGGATGGTTAGCCGCCTCAGTCGGCTTGACAGCCGTGTCGATCTCCACCCGACGAGCGTGGCAGCGCGGTCGTCACATGAGAAGCGTGGTTCGCGACGAATTCGCCTCGCAACGTGCGGGAACTGCTCGCGATCGCGACCGAGGAACGTCTGCCACCGCACCTATCCTGGACCGCCGTGACGCCTCCCGCCTGCGCCCATCTGCACGTCCACTCCGAGTACTCGCTGCTCGACGGGGCATGCAAGATCGAGGCGCTCGCCGAGCGCGCCGCGGCATTCGGCCAGCCGGCGCTTGGCCTAACCGATCACGGCGTCATGAACGGCGCGATCGAGCATTTCAAGGCCGCCCGCAAGCACGGCATCAAGCCGATCCTCGGCTGTGAGATCTACCTCGTCGACGACCAGACGCAGCGCGGCCGCCACGAGCACAACCACCTGACGCTGCTGGCCGCCACCGACGCCGGCTACCGCAACCTCGTCAAGCTCTCCAGCGCCGGCTTCCTCGACGGTCTCAACCGCGGCAAGCCGACGCTCGATCTCAGCGTCATCGAGCCCTATGCCGACGGGATCATCGCGCTGACCGGCTGCCTGGCCTCGCGCTTCTGCCAGCGCCTGATCGCCGAGCGCGACCAGGACGCGCGCGCCCATGCCGACGACCTGCTCGGGGTCTTCGGGCCCGAGGACGTCTACTTCGAGGTCCAGCGCAACGGGCTCCCGGAGCAGAACAAGGCCAACGAGGGGATCGTGCGGATCGCCCGCGAGCTCGGACGGCCGCTCGTCGGCACGGCCGACGTGCACTACCTGCGCAAGGAGGACTACCACCACCACACGGCGCTGCTGTGCGTGCAGACGAAGTCGACGCTGCGGGCGCCGAAGATGACATTCGACACGAACGAGTTCTTCCTGAAGTCCAACGAGGAGATGGAGCAGTCCTTCGCGCTGTGGCCCGAGGCGATCGCCTCGACGCTTGAGATCGCCGAGCGCTGCAACGTCGAGATCGAGCTCGACAAGCAGCTGATCCCGGCCTATCCGACGCCCGGCGGCGAGGCGGAGAACGACTACCTGCGCGCTCGCGTCGAGGAGGGCCTTCGCGAGCGCTACGGCGACCCCGCGCCCGCCGAGGCGCGCGAGCGCATGGAGATGGAGCTCGAGGTCATCACGCGGATGGGCTTCGACGCCTACTTCCTGATCGTGTGGGACTTCATCCGCTACGCGAAGGACAACGGCATCGCCGTCGGGCCCGGCCGCGGCTCGGCCGCCGGCTCGATCGTCGCCTACTGCCTGCAGATCACCGACGTCGACCCGCTGCGCTACGGGCTGCTCTTCGAGCGCTTCCTCAACCCCGAGCGCGTCTCGATGCCGGACATCGACATCGACTTCTCGGTCCGCGGGCGCGAGCGCGTCATGCGCTACGTCGTCGACAAGTACGGTCGCGAGTCGGTCGCGCAGATCGTCACCTTCGGCAAGATGTTCCCGCGCGCGGCGACGCGTGACGCGGCGCGCGTGCTCGAGCACGACTACGGCGTCGGCGACCGCCTCGCGAAGCTGATCCCCGACCCGATCATGGGTCGCTCACCGTCGTTTCAGGACTGCCTGGCGCCGGGTCAGCCGCTGCGCCTGGCCTACGACTCCGACCCGATCGCCAAGCAGATCGTCGACGTCGCGCAGGGCCTCGAGGGGATCGTGCGCAACTCCTCGATCCATGCCGCCGCGGTCGTCATCGCCGAGGGGCCGCTGACCGACATCGTGCCGCTGCAGCTCGCCGACTCCAACCAGGTCGACGAGGACGGCAACAAGATCTTCAAGATCGTGACGCAGTTCTCGATGAAGCCCGTCGAGCAGCTCGGGCTGCTGAAGATGGACTTCCTCGGCCTGCGCAACCTCGACGTGATCGAGGACGCGCTGGACATCATCGAGCGCTCGACCGGCGTGCGTCCGGACATGGCGAACCTGCCGCTCGACGACCAGCGGACGTACGACATGCTCGCCGCCGGCGACTCGATCGGCGTCTTCCAGTTCGAGTCCGAGGGGATGCAGAAGGCGCTGCGCAACGTCCGCCCGACGGAGTTCGACGACCTCGTCGCGCTCAACGCGCTGTACCGCCCGGGCGCGATGGACCAGATCCCGACGTACGCGCGCGGCAAGCGCAACCCGGAGACGATCTTCTTCGCGGACGAGCGGCTGCGCCCGATCACGGAGCCGACGAAGGGCGTGATCCTCTACCAGGAGCAGGCGATGCAGATCGCCAAGACGATCGCCGGCTTCAGCGGCGCCAAGGCCGACGACCTGCGCAAGGCGATCGGCAAGAAGAACCGCGAGGCGATGGCCAAGCTCAAGCCCGAGTTCTTCCGCGGCTGCCAGGCGTCCGGCACGAGCCCGGCGGTCACCGAGCAGCTCTGGACGACGAACGAGAAGTCAGCCGACTACTCGTTCAACAAATCCCACGCTGCCTGTTACGGGCTGATCGCCTACCGCACCGCCTGGCTGAAGGCGAACTATCCGGCCGAGTACATGGCGGCGCTGATCAGCTCGGTCATGTCGACGAAGGACAAGGTTCCGTTCTTCGCGACGCAGGCCGAGCAGATGGGGATCGAGATCCTGCCGCCGGACGTCAACGTCTCCGACCACGACTTCGTCGTCAGCGACGGCAACATCCGCTTCGGCCTCGATGCCGTCAAGGGCGTCGGCTACGCGGCTGTCGAGGCGATCAAGGCCGCGCGGTCCGACGCAGGACCCTTCGGTTCACTGTGGGACTTCTGCGCCCGCGTCGACGCGCGCACGGTCAACAAGAAGGCGATCGAGGCGCTCATCAAGTGCGGCGCATTCGGATCGACCGGCGCGACGCGTAAGGGCATGCTCGCGGTGCTCGAGCAGGCCCAGGGCGCCGGTCAGAAGGTCCAGCAGGACGCCGAGATCGGGCAGGGCTCGATCTTCGACGGCTTCGACTGGGGTGGCGGCGACGCCGATGAGTCGCGCGCCGCGGCCGCCTTCGCAGCGCCACAGCACCAACCGATCCCGACCGAGGAGTTCGAGCAGCCCGAGCTGCTCGCGATCGAGAAGGAGTCGATCGGCCTGTTCATCTCCGCGCACCCGCTCAAGCAGGTGCGCGAGGCGCTGCGCCAGCGCGTCGACTGCCCGCTCGCCGAGCTGCACGAGCGCAAGGACAAGGACTGGGTCAACGCCGGCGGCATCATCACCGCCGCAAAGAAGATCCGCACGCGCAACGGCGAGCCGATGATGTTCGCGACGCTCGACGACCTCGAAGGATCAATCGAGATCCTCGTCTTCGGCAAGGCGCTGGCCGAGTACGAGGGCGCGCTCGGCGTCGACTCGGTCGTGCTCGTGCGCGGGCGGGTCGATCACAAGGACGCCGACAAGACGTGCCTCGTCGTGCAGACCGTCGAGCCGTTCGCGCCGACGCCCGAGGAGGTCGAACACGCGCACGCGAGCGCTGCGACCCGCCGGGTCGGCCCGGCGCCGCTGCACGTCCGCGTCGAGGCGGCCGGCCTGCCGGCCTCGGTGATCGACGACCTCAAGAGCCTGCTGGCCAGCTATCCCGGCGACTCGGAGGTCCTGCTCGAGGTGCAGATGAGCAGCGGCGACCCGCGCATGCTGCGCCTCGGCCCGTCCTACAAGGTCGCGACGACGCCCACGTTGCGAGCCGAGCTCGAACAGGTCCTCGGCCCGGCCGCGCTGGCGTTGTAGGCGTCTACGTGTCGATGCTCGGCGGAGTGACCGGGTGACGGCCGGGCTTCTCGTCGAGCTCGCGCGAGCGCAGTACCGTGCCGACGCCGGTGAAGACCGCGACGAGCAGGGCGATCGCGAGCAGCCCGACGGTGATCGGCGAGCTCGGCAGCAGCAGCCAGAGGCCCAGCGCGAGCGCGGGGGTCACGAACATCACGACCGCCTGGCGGAACGGCAGCGGCGGGCGTTTGGGAAGGTCGTAGCTCTCTCGTACGGAAGGCATCTCGTGGCCGTACCCGGCCCGGCGTTCTCGTTACCAAGAGATGAAGCTTCGCCGTGCGCGGTGTAGCGCGCGTCCGCTCGGGGGAGAGCGACGCCGATGCTTGAGCTCCGCGACTTGTCGCGACGCTACGGGCAGACCGTTGCGCTTGACGGCCTGACCCTCGACGTACCCGAGGGTGAGGTCGTCGGCTTCGTGGGCCCCAACGGCGCGGGCAAGACGACGGCCATGCGGATCGCGCTCGGCGTGCTCGAGCCCGATGGTGGAGAGGTGCTCTGGCGCGGGGCGCCGGTGACGCGCGAGCACCAGCGCCTGTTCGGCTACATGCCCGAGGAGCGCGGGCTATATCCGAAGATGCGCGTCGATCGCCACCTGCGCTATCTGGCGATGCTGCACGGGCACGACGCCGCCGCGGCCGACGCGGCGGCGGCGCACTGGATCGATCGCCTCGGGCTCGCCGAGCGCGCCGAGCAGCGCGTCGAGGAGCTCTCGCTCGGCAACCAGCAGCGCGTCCAGCTCGCCGCCGCGCTGGTCCACGACGCGCCCGTGCTGATCCTCGACGAGCCGTTCTCCGGCCTTGACCCGATCGGCACCGACGTCATGTCCGAGGTGTTGCGCGAGCGCGCAGCGGCCGGCGCGGCGGTGATCTTCTCCTCGCATCAGCTCGAGCTCGTGGAGCGCATCTGCGACCGCGTGGGGATCGTCAACCGCGGGCGCAACGTCGCCGCCGGCCGCGTCGACGACCTGCGCGCCGAGCGCACGCGGCCGCGCCTGCGCGTCAAGCTCGAGGGCGCCCCGAACGGCTGGGCCGAGGGCCTCGCGGGCGTGCGCGTCGTGGCCCGCGACGACCGCGGCGTGCTGCTCGAGCTGAGCGACGGCAGCGACGACCAGCAGGTGCTCGACGCCGCGCGCCGGGCCGGACGCGTGCTCCGCTTCGCGCCGGCGCGCCCGACGCTCGCGGAGCTGTTTCGCGAGGTGGTCGAGCGATGAGCCTGAGACGGGCGACGATGCTCGTCGCGCGGCGCGAGTTCGGCGAGCGGATCCGCCAGCGCGCGTTTCAGATCTCGACGCTCGTGACGGTGTTGATCGTCGCCGCGATCGCGCTCGCCGCGGGGCTGCTCGGCGACGACGGCCCGCAGGACTTCAAGGTCGGCGCGCAGGGCGCCGAGGCGGTCGCGATCGCCACCGCAGCGCAGGCGTCGGCGCGGCCGTTCGACATCCGGATCGAGCTGCGGCGCTTCGCGAACGCCGCCGAGGCGCGCGCGGCCGCGAAGGCGGAGGACGTCGATGCCGCGATCGTCGGCGATCAGATCGTCAGCAAGGACAGCCCCCCGCTCGAGCTCGAGCAGGTGCTGCAGGCGGCGGCGCGCGAGGTGCGCGCCGGCGAGATCCTGCGCCGCGCGGGGCTGCAGGCGGCCGACGCGCGGCGCGCGCTGGCGCCGCCCGCGCTCGACGTGCGCTCGCTCGGCGCGGGCGACGAGGAATCGCGCAAGGGCGTCGCGTTCGTCGCCTCGCTGCTGCTCTACATGCAGCTGATCATCTTCGGTCTCGCGGTCGCGTCGGGAGTCGTCGAGGAGAAGTCCTCGCGCGTCGTCGAGGTCCTGCTCGCCGCGGTGCCGGCCCGTGCCCTGCTCGCGGGGAAGATCCTCGGCATCGGCGTACTCGGGCTCATGCAGCTCGCGCTGACGGCCGTCGTCGGGCTCGGGGTCGCCGCCGCCAGCGGGGCGATCGAGCTCGGTTCGGCGGATGCCGGCGTACTCGCCGTCGTGCTGCTGTGGTTCCTGCTCGGCTACCTGTTCTACTCGGCGATCTACGCGATCTCCGGCGTGATCGTCTCGCGCCAGGAGGATCTGCAGTCCTCCAGCACGCCGGTCACGATGGTCCTCGTCGCCGGCTATCTCGTCGCGTTCCCGGTGCTCGAGGATCCGGGCTCGTCGCTCGCCGTGATCAGCTCGATGGTGCCGTTCACGGCGCCGATCGTGATGCCGGTGCGGGTTGCCGTGGGAGAGGCGAGCGGCGTCGAGATCGCCGCCTCGTTGGGCGTGCTCGTGCTGGCGATCGGGCTGCTGGTGCCGCTCGGCGCGCGCATCTACGAGGGCGCTGTGCTGCGGATGGGCAAGCCGCTGAAGATCCGCGAGGCGCTGCGCGCCGCGCGGGCGTTGCGCTAACCGGACAGCGCCGTCAGCGCCGCGCGGCGAGCCCGCGCTCGCGCAACGCCCGCGTCAGCACGATCTCCTCGGACGTCGGGCCGCTGTGCTTCGGACCGGGCGTCTCGAGCACGAGCGGCAGGCCCTCGAAGCGCGGCTCGGAGAGGAACGCCGCGCAGCCGTCCTCGCCGAGCTCGCCGGCGCCGACGTTCGCGTGGCGGTCGACGTTCGAGCCCAGCGGCGTCTGCGAGTCGTTGAGATGCAGCGAGCCGAGGCGCTCGATGCCGACCTGCGCGGCGCAGTCGTCGAGCACGGCGCTGAGCGCCTCCGCGCTGCGGATCTCATGACCGGACGCGAGCAGATGGCAGGAGTCCAGGCAAAGCCCGAGCCGCGCGTCGCCGCCGGCGGCGTCGATCAGCGCGGCGAGCTCGCCGAACGAGCGCCCGAGCGTGCCCCCGGAGCCGGCGGTGTTCTCGAGGTGCAGCGCGCAGCCCGCGGTCTCCGCGAGCGCCTCCGCGATGACGCCGCCGGCGCGCGCGATCGCCTCGCCGACGTCGCCGGTCTTCGCCGAGCCGGGATGCAGGACGACCGCGTGGGCGCCGAGCGCGGCGCCGGCCTGCAGCGAAGCGATCAGCGAGCGCAGTGAGTTGGCGCGGATCGTCTCGTCCTCGGAGGCGCAGTTGAGCAGGTAGACGGCGTGGATCAGCAGCGCGTCGACGTCGGACGCCGCGATCGCTACGCGAAACTCGGCGACCTCGTCGTCGGAGTAGTCGCGCGGCTTCCAGGCGCGCGGGTTCTGGTTGAAGATCTGAATCGCCTGCGCACCGCGCTCGACGCCGCGCGCAACCGCCTTCGCGGGCCCGCCGGCGGGCGAGACGTGGGCGCCGATCAGCATGTCGAGATCGACCTTCTAGGGTGATCGGCAGTCATGAGAGTCCGCTTTGCTCCTTCTCCAACCGGCGCGCTGCACATCGGCGGCGCGCGCACCGCGCTCTACAACTGGCTGCTCGCTCGGGGCGCCGGCGGGACCCTCGTGCTGCGGATCGAAGATACCGACCGCGAGCGCTCGACCCCGGAGAACGTCGAGCAGATCCTCGAGGCGCTCGACTGGCTGCAGATCGACTACGACGAGGGGCCGATCAGCCAGGTCGCGCGCAGCGATCGCCACCAGGAGATCTTGCAGCGTCTGCTCGATTCCGGCCATGCGTACCGGTCGACCGCGACGGCCGACGACGTCCGCGCCTACAAGGCCGAGCATGGCGCCGATCGCGGGTTTCGCGGGACGGACGAGGCGGACGGCGCGGTGCGCCTGCGCGTCCCCGACGACGGCGCGAGCGTCGTGCACGACGTCATACGCGGCGAGACGACGTTCGCCCACGTGCATCTCGACGATCCCGTCATCGCCCGTGCCGACGGCAGCGTGCTCTACAACTTCGCGGTCGCGGTCGACGATCTCGACGCCGGCATCACGCACGTCGTGCGGGGCGAGGATCACCTGTCGAACACCCCCAAGCAGCTGCTCGTGCTGGAGGCGCTCGCGGCAGAACCGCCGCTCTACGCGCACCTGCCGCTGCTGCACGGTCCCGACGGCAAGAAGCTCTCCAAGCGCCACGGCGCCGCCTCCGTGCAGGACCTGCGCGACGCCGGCTATCTGCCCGAGGCGGTGCGCAACTACCTCGCGCTGCTCGGCTGGGGCGATGCCGACGACGAGACGATCCTCTCGACCGAGCAGCTCGTCGAGCGCTTCAGCCTCGAGCGCGTGTCGCGCAACCCGGCGCAGTTCGACGAGCGCAAGCTGCGCTGGCTCAACGGGCGCTACGTGCGGGCGCTGGCGATCGACGACCTGACCGCGCGCCTGGAGGCCTTCACCGGACGCACCGGCCTGCGCGACGCGGTCGAGATCTCGCGCGAGAAGATGCAGACGCTGGCGGACTTCTGGCCGCTGGCCGGGTTCATCCTGGACGGCCCGGCCGACGATCCGGCGGCGCGCGAGAAGTGGCTCGACGAGGACGGGCGCGCGGCGCTCACCGACGTACGCGGCGCGCTCGAGCCGCTCGATCCGTTCACGCTCGAGACCGTGCAGCAGGCGCTCGAGGGCGTCGTCGCCGCGCGCGGCGCAAAGCCGAAGCAGGTCTTCCAGCCGATCCGCGTCGCGCTCGCGGGGACGGCCGTCTCGCCGGGGATCTTCGAGACGCTCGACGTGCTCGGCCGCACGCAGGCGCTGGCGCGGATCGACGACGCGCTGCGTCGCTAACAAACCGCGAACTGGGTCTCAACCATTCGTCTACAGCTGCCGATACCGGGAGTGCTCAAGAATCCCGATTTGAAAGCAGGGAGCGCCGGAATGATCAGGACGACCGCTCGCGTAGCAGAACAAGGCAACGCGTCTGTTCAGCGCCATCACAACGAAGGGCACGGCCGCCGTCTGACGGCCGCGTTCGAGGCGCTCGAAGCCTTTCCGGCGCTCGCCGAGTCCCGCAACCGCCTGCTGCGTCTCGTCCGTGCCGAGCGCGTCTCGCCTGCTGACATCGTCGCCACCGTCGAGTCCGACATCGCGCTCGTGATCAGCGTGCTGCGGATGGCCAACCAGCTCGACGAGCGCCGTCGCGGGCGCGTCGAGTCGGTCGTCCAGGCGGTCGAGATCCTGTCGCCGGAATCCGTCCAGGCGCTCGCCAGCCGCGCGCGGACGTTTGACTTCTTCGAGCGCTCGTCGGTCTGGGACAATGCGCCCGAGCGCTTCCGCCTGCACGGCGTCGCGACGCAGCGCGCGGCCGATCGTCTCGCCCACGAGGCGGGCTACGAGCATCGCGACCGCCTGATGGTCACGGCGCTGCTGCACGACATCGGCAAGCTCGTCCTGACGCACGCCTACCCCGGCTACCCCGCACAGGTCCACGGCGACGCCCGCACGCCCGAGGAGCGGGTGCACCGCGAGCGGCGCGATCTCGGCGTCGACCATGCGCTCGTCGGCGGCGTCCTCGCCCGTCGCTGGGGCCTGCCGAGCGCGATCGCGTCGGCGATCGAGCGTCACCACTCCGAGGATGCCCAGGGAGAGGCCGCGTTCGTGCGCCTCGCCGACATGCTCGCCCACTATGCGCACGGCGGGCACGTCTCGCCGAACGCCCTGCTCAAGGTCGCGCGCACGATCGGGCTCGGCCCGACCGAGCTGCGCGCCGTCATGTACGACCTGCCGTACCCGACCTCCGGGCGCCCGCGCCAGATCGATCCCTGTCCGCTGTCCGGACGCGAGGTCGAGGTGCTCAAGCGCCTCGCCGAGGGCAAGGTCTACAAGCAGATCGCGGCCGAGCTGCAGCTCTCGACGTCGACGGTGCGCACGCACCTGCACAACATCTACGGCAAGCTCGGCGCGGTCGATCGCGCGCAGGCCGTGCTGATGGCTACTGAGCGCGGCTGGCTGTAGCCCGCAGCGGCCACGGAGGGCCAGGCCGCCCGCGCTGGCGCGCCGTCAGGAGCATCGCAAGCGCCGCCAGTCCGATCCCGATCGCGTCGATCATGACGTCGACGGGGGTGCCGTTGCGGCCCTCCACGAACGACTGGTGGACCTCGTCGCTGATCGCGTAGAGCAGCGTCAGCACGCTCGCCAGCAGCGGCCGGCGCCAATCGGTCGCCCGCGCGATCGTGAGCCACAGGACGGCGAAGATCGTGATGTGCGCGAGCTTGCGCAGCGCGAGATCCCAGCCGCCGAGGCCCGAGCTCAGGTCGGGCGTCGCAGAGAGCGCGAAGATCACCGCCATCACGACGATCGGCGGCCCATAGCGGCTGACCGGTCCCATAGGCTGAGCCTAGCCCGATGCTTTCGATCACGACGAAGTCGCCCTACGCGCTCCAGGCGCTGACCGAGCTCGGCCGCTCGGGTGGCGACGGCCCCGTGCCGATCGGCGAGCTGGCGCGCCGCCGCGGGATCCCGGTCCAGTTCCTCGAGCAACTCTTCGCGACGCTGCGCCGCGCGGGCCTGCTGAAGTCACAGCGCGGGGTGAAGGGCGGCTACACGTTCGCCCGTCCGCCCGCCGAGATCACCGTGCTCGAGGTCGTCGAGCTGCTCGAGGGCCCGCTCGGCCGCGACGCCGCCGGCATCTTCTCCGACGCCGCTGCCGCGGCACGCGAGGTGCTCGCGGCAACCACGATCGCCGACGTCGTCGAGCGCGAGGTGCGCGCGGCGGGCGTCACGATGTACCACATCTAGAACCGCCAGACCCACAAGCGTTCCTGCATCCGTTGACCCACCGCATCACCTCTGCGCCCGACGGGTTCACTGCGTCAACACCACGGCGACCGATCACGCTGGGTGAGCGTCGTCCCGGGGCGGGACCCGGCAAGCCGTCGGATCCCGCCCTGGACGTCATCGCGGCATTCGGGGCCGATCAGGTGCGCATGCCCTGCGCCCGGCCCGCTCATCACGCTAGGCTGACGGTGTCAATGGACAGGCATGGGGCTCGCCGAGACTCGCGGCCCGGCCGTTCTGGAGGCCCAGCGTGGCCGACCGATCGTCAGGCGATCACCCTGCGGACACGCGCGACGGGGCGATCGAGGGACAGCAGGAGACCACGAACGTCGCTCCGCTCGAGGGGACGCGGCAGGGTGAGCGCCGCAGGCGTCCGCGCCCGCCGCGCACGCCCACGTCGCGCGCGCGCCTGACCGCCGCCGGCCAACGTGACGCGATCGCCGACGCGCGCGACATGGTCGCGCGTTCGCGTGACCGCGCCGCGGAGGCGCGCGACCTCGCGAGTGCTCAGCAGGAAGCCGTCGATCAGCGGTCGGACGGCCCGGAGCGGACTCCCGTCGCAGACGACACCGCCAGCGGCGATGGGCTGCGAGAGCGCGCAGCCGCGCGCCGCGCGGAGGCGGCCGAGCAGCGCACGCAGGCTGCCGAGGACCGCCGCGCGGCGGCACGCGATCGCGAACAGGCGGCGTTCGAGCGCCGGCATGCGCTCACCGACCGCGAGATCTTCGTGCGCCAGCTGGTGGCCGCCGAGACGGACCCCTTGACCGGAGCGCGCACGCGCATCGCCGGCCTCGTCGATCTCGATCGCGAGCTGGATCGCTGCCGCCGCACCGGAGCCGGGCTCGTCATCGCGCTCGTCGAGGTCGTGGGCCTGGAGGGCGCCGATGACGAACGCACGGATACTGCCCGCGACGAGCTGCTCGGGCGCCTCGTGGCCCTGACCCGAGCGCACCTGCGTTCCTACGACCTCATCATCCGGCTGGACAGCGACGAGTTCTTGTGCGCGATCTCGACGATCAGCGTGCCCGTTGCACGTGAACGCTTCGAGCAGCTCGCGGCGTCCGCGGACGCCGACGGTGTGATCGCGATCGGCTGCGCGGAGTTCACGGGCGACGAGACGCCGACCGAGCTGATCGCGCGCGCCGACCGCGCGCTCGTCAGCGGCCGTCAGGGGCGATGAGGGCCGCCGCGAGCGACGCTCGCGTCGGCGCGCGGAGCACGGGCCCCGGTATTCGCCCCGAGTGGCACGAATACGCGGTTCCCGCTTGCTGATGAGCGCTCGACGCGGAGCGGCCGTTCCCCCCAGAAGGCCGCTGCAACGCGCGAGATCGGGACCGTACCAGTCGCTTCCGTGTTTAGTCGTCGCGAGTTTGGGAACGACTGTTACTGGATCCGCAGGGAGCCAGGTTCGGGCCCATATCCCCCGCCCTCCTACTGCTCCCGGCACCAAGCGCCCGGCCTCACGGCCGGGCGCGCTTGTTAAGACGCGAAAGGGGAAGCCGCGAGTTGCCGTCCGCGACACCGCACCTTCGATCGATCCCGCGGGTTCTCTGGGCCAAGCGCACGGATAACGAACGCACGGATGCCGGCCATGAGAGCCACATGACGAGCCCGTCTTCGGACGGGCTCGTCGTGGTTCCGGCCGGCTACGCGAACAGCCCCGGCGCTCGCGCGAGACCGCTCACGTGATGAGCCGGCGGCGCCTCGTGTGACCAATCGCACACAGCTACCCTTGCGATCGCGTCAGATGCGGAAGCGCAGGACGACCTCGGTGCCGCCGCCCGGCGCGCCGCGAATCTCGAAACGGTCGGTCTCGTGCGCCATCAGGCACAGCCCGAGCCCCAGGCCGGGGCTGTCCGAGCGTGGAATCAGACCCATCCCGTCGTCCTGGACGTGGACGGCGAGCCAGCGGCTCCCGCCCGCGCGGACGACGAGGCGCATGGGACCAGCATCGGCGGCGGGACGATCGCGGTAGGCGTGCACGATGACGTTCGTCGCCGCCTCGCCGACTGCGAGGTTGATCCGCAGCACCGCGGTGTCGTCGGCGCCAAAGCGCCGCGCGACGTCTTCGACCGCGTGACGGATCGCGGCGAGCTGCGACGGCCGCGCCGGATAGAAGACGTCCAGCGCGGTCTGCTCGTGATCGATCACCGACATGGTGGGGACGTACCCGCAGATCCCCGCGCTCAACATCATCGACGGGGCACCACGACGTCGCACGGCGGGGTACGGTGTCGGGATGGCGAGAATCCCGGTCAGCATTGCCGACTATGTCGGCAAGACCCCGATGCTCGAGCTGACGCGGATCGCGCCTCCAGGCGTCCGGCTGTTCGGCAAGCTCGAGTCGTTCAATCCCGGCGGCAGCGTCAAGGACCGGATCGGCGTCGCGATGATCGAGGCCGCTGAGGCCGACGGGCTGATCGAGCCAGGCCGCACGACGATCGTCGAGGCGACATCGGGCAACACCGGGATCGCGCTGGCGTTCGTCTGCGCGGCGAAGGGCTATGACCTCGTGCTGACGCTGCCGCAGGGAATGAGCCGTGAGCGCGAGGGCCTGCTGCGCCTGTACGGGGCGCGCGTGGAGATCACCGAGTCGCTCGGCGGGATGAACGAGGCCGTCGATGCGGCGCGCGCGATGGCGGCGCAGCCAGACGTCTTCCTGCCCGATCAGTTCTCGAATCCCGCGAACCCGGAGGCCCACCGCCGCACGACCGGCCCCGAGCTGTGGGACGCGCTCGACGGCCGGATCGACGTCCTCGTCTGCGGCGTCGGGACCGGCGGCACGATCACCGGCGCGGGCGAGCTGCTGAAGGCGCGCAACCCGGCGATCTCGGTCGTCGCCGTCGAGCCGGCGACCTCGGCGGTGCTCTCCGGCGGCGCGCCGGGGCCGCACAAGATCCAGGGCATCGGCGCCGGCTTCGTCCCGCCCGTGCTCAACCGCGAGATCATCGACGAGGTGATCGCCGTCCTCGACGAGGATGCGATCCAGACCGCGCGCGACGTTGCTCGGCGCGAGGGCGTGCTCGTCGGCATCTCCTGCGGCGCGGCGCTTGCCGCCGCGATCGAGGTCGGCAGGCGCCCTGAGTCGAAGGGAATGCGGATCGCGGTCGTGCTGCCGGACTCCGGTGAGCGCTACGTGTCGACGCCGTTCTTCGCGCCGTAGCGCGGACCAGCCGCCCGCAAAGTCCGCGTTCGCCGCCGGTACGCTGTGCGACATGCTCGGTCTTGGCACCCTGGCAGGCGTGCTCGGCGAGGTCCGGCGGGACGTCGCGGCGGCACACGCCCGCGATCCGGCGGCGCGCGGCGCCGGCAGCGGCGAGATCCTGACGACCTGGCCCGGCGTGCAGGCCCTGCTGGCGCATCGGGTCGCGCACGGGCTGCACACGGTCGGCGTGCCGGTCGTGCCGCGCACCGTTTCGATGGTCGCGCGCGTCTGGACGGGCATCGAGATCCATCCGGCGGCGCAGATCGGCCAGGGCTTCTTCATCGACCACGGCGCCGGCGTCGTGATCGGCGAGACGGCGCAGATCGGCAACGACGTGACGCTCTACCAGGGCGTCACGCTCGGTGGCACCGGCTTTCAGACCGGCAAGCGCCATCCGACGCTCGAGGACAACGTGACCGTCGGCGCGGGCGCGAAGCTGCTCGGCGCGATCACCGTCGGGCACGGCGCCAAGGTCGGCGCCAACTCGGTCGTCATCAACGACGTCCCGCCGAACACGACGGTCGTCGGCAATCCGGGCCATCCGGTGCGCGTCGACGGCAAGCGTCCGGAAGGCCCGGACACCGACTGGATCCACCTGCCCGACCCGATCGCCGACGCGATCGCGCGGCTGTCGGCACGGATCGCCGAGCTCGAGCGGGAGGTCGCCGGGCTGTCGGGGGCCGAGCCCGAGGACGTCGCGGACGTGCGCCCACTGCGACCGGCTCGAGGCCCGAGCCCGGCCGGCGGCTGAGAAGCGCCGCGCTCACACCGGATCGCCCAGCTTGACCCGGCCCGGGCATTAGAATTGCGCTGCCCCTCGCTTGGGATGAGACTGCCGCTTGTGAGCAGCTCCTGTGCTACGTCGCGGGCATCAGGCGCCGCGACCTTCCTTGGGGGTGCGTCATGTCTGGATCTCTTCGCGTCGGAGATTCCGTGCTGTGGCCTCCGCGTTCGCGTTGCTGTGCGGCGGTCCGGCGCTGAGCCTTGCCGGTAGCGGCTCCAACGGCTCGAGCGGCGCCGGCGGGGGCAAGGTGACGTGCGGACCGGGCGTCATATGCATCAGCAACAACCCCGGCGGAAGCGGCGGCTCCGGCGCCGATGGCGATGCCAATTTGAGCGGTAAGGGCGGCAACGGCGGAAAAGGGCGGCAAGGGCACGTCGTTCGGCAGCTGTAACGGGGGAACATGTGGTGTGTCGCCCGGCGGCGATGGCGGTGCGGGTGGCGCGGGTGGGAGCGGCAGTACGAATGGTGCCGCCGGTGGTGCCGGTGGCAATGGCGGCGATGGCGGCGACGTTTCGAAGTGCAACGGGGACTGCGGTTCCATCTTCGACGACAGCACGGGCGGCGTGGGCGGCCACGGTGGCGACGGCGGCGATGGCACGACCGGCAACGGCGGTGGCGGCGGCAACGGCGGCAAGGGCGGCAACGGTGGCACCTGCCGCGCGCCCGCGGACGCGATTCCCGGTTGCGATCCGACGGCAGTCGGGACCGGCGGCCGCGGCGGTGACGGCGGCAATGGGGGCAACGGTGCCGTGAACGGCGGCAACGGTGGCAACGGCGGCTCCGGTGGCGATGGCGGCAAGGCCCCCGCGTCCGGCCTGACGAAGGGCGGCGGCGACGGCGGCGACGGCGGCAACGGGGGCAACGGTACGTCCGGCAAGGGTGGCAACGGCGGCAACGGCGGCAACGGCGGCAGCGGTCGTCTGCCCGGGGCCGGCGGCGCCGGAGGCAACGCTGGGGCCGGTGTCTCGAGCGGCAAGCCCGGCACGGGCGGCCAGGCCGGGACGCTCAAGTGCTGAGCACGATTACCGGCTGCTGACGCGGCCCGACGTTCGTGTTGGCGCATCGCCCCGGGCTGCGTTCCGGGGCGATGCTCGTTCCGGGGCCGGCGGCTGAGCGTCAGTAGTAGACCGTGCGGGTCCTGTGTCGCGGCTGCGCCTTGTACCGCCCGGCCTGGCCGCTGCTCCACAACCAGTTGTCGAGCTCGTGCTCGGATGCGCCGGCGCGTCGGGCGATGAGCTCGCAGGCGTGCACCGCGCAGGCACGGATCTCGCGTTCGTGGCGACCGGCAGGCAGCAGCAGGCCGCCGTCGATGTGCGCGGCCAGGCGCTCGTCGTAGATCAGGACGCCGTCGGTGCGCAGCACATGCGGGACGAGGTTGTCGGCGAAGATCGTCAACCGGTGCAGGTCCTTGAAGCGCACGACGCCGGCGAGAGCCAGGTTCGTAGGCACGATCTGCGCGCGCTTGTAGAACCCGCGATCGGCGAACAGCGTCATGCCGCGTGCCAGCTGCGCCGCGAGTCCCTGCGCCGATCCGCGCGCCGAGCGCGCAACGTCGAGCGCGTCGCGCTCACCGAGGAACCTGCCGAGCTCGCGCAGCGCCTGCGCGAACAGGGCCATCAGCTCGTGATCGGCGCGCTGGCCGAGCGTGTCGGCGATCTCCTCGGCGCGCATCGCGCGCAGCTGCGCCGGCGTCCACGCTCCATGCGCGCGGAAGCGATCGGCGAGCGCCCACGAGACGGTGAAGTAGCCCGACGAGCCGCTGCGCTTGCGCAGCGTGGGAAACCATCCCGAGCCGAAGTTCAACGTGTCGAGCGTCAGGAAGTACGCGGCGACCTCGCTCGCCGAGCCTTCGAGGTAGTGGCGCAGCGGGTCGATCGCGGGCGGCGGGCCGGGTTCGACGTGCGCGAGCGCATCGAGGTCGATGCGCACCGACTGGGCCGTCGCCGCGATCCGTGCGCACGTCGCGCGGACCTCGTCGCTGATGCCGGCCTTCATCTCCGTTGCCGCCTGCTCAGCGGCGCCCGTAGGTGACGGTCAGCGTCGTGCTCTGGCCCGGCGGGTCGACGGTCGGATAGCCGAGCACGAGACCAACCCCGATGTTGCGGTAGCGCCTGCTGAGCACGATCCGCCGATGGGGCAGGTCGTCGAGCAGCGAACGCACGAGCGCGGCTGGCGCGGAGCGCTCCGCGACGCCGATCGCGATCGTCTCGTTCACGCTGCCGGCGCGCTTGCGGACATAGCCCGCGCGCTGGATGCGCCGGCGCGGCGTCCAGCCGCCCGGGGTGACATGCGAGAAGTACTGACGCTTGACCATGTCGGCGCTGTGCGCCTGCGCGGCGCGCGTCAGCGCCGATGCGACCTTCAGGCGCGCGATCCCGCGCTTCGCGCGCTCGGCGTTGATAAGGCACAGGACGGCGTCGTTTGCCGCCTGCAGCGTCGCGGGTGCCGGCGGGTCGGAGGCGTACGCGCAGCTGGGTTCGGCTGCGGTAGCGCTTGCGAAGCCGAGCGCGCCTCCGAACAACACCGCCACCGCTGCCGCGATCGTCAGCCTGCGCGACATTCGCCCTCCCTGGTTTGGGGGCGCCGAGTATACGGTCGCGCGATCGGTCCAGCGGCCATTCGGGGTGGCTCCGATCCCACGCCTATGCTCAAGGTGAGATGCCCGACACGGCCTCAAATGAGCGGATCGAGGACCTCCTCGCGGGGCTCAACCCACCCCAGCGCGAGGCGGTCACGCACGGCGAGGGTCCGCTGCTGATCCTCGCGGGCGCGGGCACCGGCAAGACGCGCGTTCTGACCCATCGGATCGCCTACCTCGAGGGCACCGGGATGGCGCGCGCGAACGAGATCCTCGCGATCACGTTCACGAACAAGGCGGCGCAGGAGATGCGCGAGCGCGTCGAGCTGCTGCTCGGCCGACGCACGCGCGCGATGTGGGTCATGACGTTCCACGCCGCCTGCGCGCGGATGCTGCGCGCCGACGGCGACAAGCTCGGCTACACGCGCCAGTTCACGATCTACGACCAGGCCGACGCGCGGCGGCTCGTCAAGCGCAACCTCGATGAGCTCGGGGTCGACACGAAGCGCTACACGCCGGGCGCCGTCCACCACCAGATCTCCGACGCGAAGAACAAGCTGCGCGACGCCGAGGCCTACGGCCAGCTCGTCGGGTCATATTTCGAGCAGACGGTCGCCGACGCCTATCGCCTGTACGAGCGCGACCTGCATCGCATGAACGCGATGGACTTCGACGACCTGCTCGTCAACGCCGTCAACGTCCTCCAGCTCTTCCAGGAGGTCCGCGACCGCTACTCCACCGCCTTTCGCCACGTGCTCGTCGACGAGTACCAGGACACGAACGCCGTCCAGTACCGCTGGCTGCAGCTGCTGGCCGGCGAGCATCGGAATCTGGCGGTTGTTGGCGACGACGCACAGTCGATCTACGGATTCCGCGGCGCTGACATCCAAAATATTCTTTCGTTCGAGGACACCTTCCCCGACGCTCACGTCGTCAAGCTCGAGCAGAACTACCGCTCGACGCAGACGATCCTCAGCGCCGCCAACGCCGTCATCGCGCACAACCGCGACCAGAAGCACAAGTCGCTGTGGACGAACCGCGGCGAGGGCGAGCCGATCCGGATCCGCGAGCTCGACGACGAGCACGCCGAGGGCCGCTACGTCGTGGGTGAGATCGAGCGGCTCGTCGACGAGGGCGCGAGCCGCGCGGAGATCGCCGTCTTCTACCGCACGAACGCGCAATCGCGGGTGATCGAGGACACGCTCGTCCGCCGCGACATCTCCTATCAGGTGATCGGCGGCACGAAGTTCTACGAGCGTGCCGAGATCAAGGACGCGATCGCCTACCTGACGGTGCTCGGCAACCCGCAGGACGTCGTCTCCTTCACGCGGATCGTCAACTCCCCACGGCGCGGGATCGGGCAGACCTCGCTCGGTCGCGTCATCGCGTACGCCGACGCGATCGGGATCTCGATCTGGGAGGCGGCGGCGAACGCCGACACCGTGCCCGGACTCGGCACCGCCGCCGTGCGCGCGCTCGGCCGCTTCATGGACGCGATGACCGTGCTGCGCGAGCGCGCCGAGCAGCGCGTGCCGATCGGCGACCTGCTCGAGTCGCTGCTGCACGACAGCGGCTACATCGACGCGCTCAAGGCCGAGCGCACGATCGAGGCCCAGGGGCGCGAGGAGAACCTCGCCGAGCTCGTCGAGGTCGCGCGCGAGTTCGACGCCAGCGCCGAGGACGACGCGAACACGCTCGACGTCTTCCTGCAGGGCGTCGCGCTCGTCGCCGACGCCGACACGCGCACCGACGACGACGGTCTCGTCACGCTGATGACGATCCATAACGCGAAAGGTCTCGAATACCCGATCGTGTTCATCGCCGGCATGGAGGAGGGCGTCTTCCCACACTCGCGTGCGCTCGACGAGGGCGGCCTCGAGGAGGAACGGCGGCTCGCCTACGTCGGCGTGACACGGGCGATGCGCTCGCTGTACCTCACGAGCGCGCGGCGCCGGGCGGTCTTCGGCGCGACGCAGTACGGGATGCGGTCACGGTTCCTCGACGAGGTCCCGCATGACCTGACCGACCGCGCCGACGAGCCGCGCATCCGCCCTGGGTTGGCGGCGCAGCGGCCCGGCTCGTGGGCGTCGTCGAGCGTTCGCTCCGAGCAGCCGACGCCCGCCTTCCGGCTCGGCGACGATGTGTCGCACGCCGCGTTCGGCGCGGGGGTCGTCACGGGCGTCGAGCCGGGCGGGATCGTGGTGGTCCGCTTTGCCGGCGACGGAAGCGAACGCAAGCTGATGGCCGAGTACGCGCCGATCACGAAGCTCTGAGAAGGGGACTCGCTCGCGAATGCCAGCCGAGATTATTGACGGGAAGATGATCGCCGGCCGCGTCCGGATCGGCGTCGCGCGCGACGTCGCGGCGTTCGTCGAGGAGTTCGACGGAGCCCGGCCCGGGCTGGCGACGATCCTGGTCGGCGACGATCCCGCGTCGGCCGTCTACGTCGGCGGCAAGCAGAAGGCCTGCCGCGAGGTCGGCATGCAGGGCTTCAACTTCCCGCTCGCAGCGGATGCCCCGCGCGAGCAGGTCGTCGCCCTGATCGAGCGTCTCAACGCCGACCCCGAGGTCAGCGGGATCGTGCTCCAGCTGCCCGTCCCCGGCCAGCTCGACGGCGTCGAGCTGACCGGTATGATCGATCCGCTCAAGGACGTCGATGGGCTGACCCCGGTCAGCGCCGGACTGCTCGCGCTCGGACGCGAGGGCCTGCGTCCCTGCACCCCGTCGGGCGTGATGACGCTGATCGACGCCGCCGGCACCGCTCTGGAGGGCGCCGAGGCGGTCGTGATCGGCCGCTCGAACCTGTTCGGCAAGCCGATGGCCCAGCTGCTGCTCGGCGCGAACGCGACCGTCACGATCTGTCACTCACGCACGCGCGACCTTGCCGCCGTCTGCCGCCGCGCGGACGTGCTGATCGCCGCGGTCGGTCGTGCGCAGATGGTCAAGGCCGACTGGGTGAAGCCGGGCGCTACGGTCATCGATGTCGGGATGAACCGCCGGGACGACGGCAAGCTCGTCGGCGACGTCGACTTTGACGCGGTCAAGGAGGTCGCGCGGGCGATCACGCCGGTGCCCGGCGGGGTCGGCCCGATGACGATCGCGTTTCTGCTGCGCAACAGCCTCAAGGCCGCGCGCCTGCAGCGCGCCGCAGCGGGGCCCGCGTGATGGACCCGCGCCGGCTGCGCAGCGGGGAGCTTCTCAGCGCGGCGGGCGCGATCGGTCTCGCCGTCGTGCTGTTCATCGACTGGTTCGGCGGGCAGTCGGGTTGGTCGACGTTGACCGTCGGCCGCGTGCTGCTCGTGCTGACGATCGCGCTCGCGCTGACGTTCGTCTTCATCACGCTGAGCGCGCGCGCCGTGTCGATGGCGACGTCCTCGGCGACGGTCACGGTCGCCTTCGGCAGCCTGACGCTGCTCTACCTGCTCTTCCGCGTGGGGCTCGACGAGCCAGGCGTCAACGCGCTCGTCAGCGTCGATCTCGGCGCCTACCTCGGTGTGCTCGGCGTGGTCGCGATCATCATCGGCGCCTGGCGGGCGATCGCCGACGAGCGCGCCGGCAGCGCGATCTCGCTGAAGCAGACCGAGCGCGTGCTCGCCGTGCGCGGTGCAGCGCGACCGGCGCCGCCGGCCCGCGACGCCGCGCGCGACGAGCCGCGACGGTGATGGCGGCGGCGCGGGTACCGCGGCCGTCGTTCGCACCTCACTCCACGCCCGGGCGAACGAGCCCGGATTCGTAGGCGAAGACCACGGCGTGGACGCGGTCGCGGAGCTCGAGCTTGGCCAGGACGTTGCGCACATGGGTCTTGGCTGTGGCGTGGCTGACGACGAGGTCGCGCGCGATCTCGCTGTTCGCGTGGCCCCTGGCGAGGAGTTTGAGGACGTCGCGCTCGCGCGGGGTCAAAGACTCGAGCGCGCGCTGAAGCGCCTCGGGCGCGACCGGCAGTCCGGCGAACGCCTCGATCACGCGCCGCGTCACCGTCGGTGCCAACACCGCCTCCCCCTCGGCGACGAGGTGGATCGCCGCGATGAGCTGCTCGGGTGTGGCGTCCTTGAGCAAGAAGCCGCTCGCGCCGGCCCGCAGGCCCTCGTAGACATACTCGTCGATGTCGAACGTCGTGAGGATGAGGATCCGCGTCGACGCCCCCGTCGCCACGATCCGCCGGGTGGCCTCGAGGCCGTCGACGTTGGGCATGCGGACGTCCATCAGCGCGACGTCGGGCGAGAAGCGCCGGACGGCTGCCACCGCCTGCTCGCCGTCGGCCGCCTCGCCCACGACGTCGATGCCGGGCTCCTCCTTGAGCAGGGAGCGAAACCCGGCGCGGACCATCGCCTGGTCGTCGGCGATGACGACGCGCACGCTCATGGGCCTCCGATCGGCAGGCGCGCCCTGACCGCGAACCCGCCGCCGTTGTCCGGTCCGGTGGCCAGCGTGCCGCCATAGAGCGCTACGCGCTCGCGCATGCCGACGAGGCCGTGCCCCCCGTCGTTGTGCCGCGCGCTGCTCGTCCCGCGGCCGTCGTCGGTGACCTCGATCTCGAGATCGCGCTCGCGGAAGCGCACGCCGACATGGGCGTGCGCGGGGCCCGCGTGCTTGCGCACGTTCGTCAGCGCCTCCTGGACGATGCGGTAGGCGGCCAGGTCGACGCCGGGCGGCAGCGGCCGCGGCTCGCCCTCGATCTGCAGCTCGACCGCGAGGCCAGTCCGGCGCGCGTTCTCGACGAGCTGGCTCACCTGTCCGATGCCGGGCTGGGGCGCGAGCACCGGACCTTCGTCGTCGGTGCGCAGGAGCCCCAGCATCCGGCGCATCTCGGCGAGCGCCTGGCGCGCGGTCTGCTCGATCGCCGCCAGCTCCGCGGTGTCCTGCGGGCGCTCGTGCCGCAGCCGGCGGCGCATCGAGCCCGTCTGCACGGCGATCACGCTGACCGAGTGGGCGACGACGTCATGCAGCTCGCGCGCGATCCGGGCTCGCTCGGCGGCGACGGCGGCGCGGGCCTTTTCCTCGCGCTCACGCTCCAGCCGGTCGGCTCGCTGCTCGAGCTCGCCGGCCCGTACGGAGCGCTCGCGCAGCCCGACGGCGAGGGCCCAGACGATCGAGAGGATGCCGCCGAGGAAGAGGAGGTCGCCGAGCCCGGGCGGCGGCTCGCCTCCGGCGAGCGCGACGTTCTCCACGGCCAGCAGCGCGGCCAGCAGCGACAGGCCGATGCCGAGGCCGGCAACCGCCAGCCGGCGCGGGCAGACGACGCCGACGGTCCCGAACGCCACGAGCAGCACGAGCATGACGTAGCTGGAGTTCATGCGCTCGCCGGTGGTCGCGAGCGAGAGCAGGGGGACGAACACAGCGATCAACACGCCGATCGGCGCGACCCGGCGCCAGGCGAGTGGGACGCAGATCGCGAGCGCGACCGTTGCGAATGCGAGCTTGGGCTCGTACTCCCGGGTCGCCCACGTCTCGGCCTGGGCGAGCAGCGCGATGCCTGCGGCGAGCAGGAGGTCGGCAGGCCGCGGCCTGCGAAGAGAGGGCGATCCCACCAAGCCGGGCTGCATGGCGCGAGCCTAGCCCCGCCGCAGGCGCAGGTACCTCGACCGCGCGGACGATCTTCACCGCGCAAAGATCGTCCGCGCGGGCGAGGCGACGAGCACCGGCTGGTGGAGGAACGCGGCGCGGGCCGCATGTACGGTCGGCTGGTCCACCTCGAGCCAGGAGATTCCGCATGCTTCGCCGATCGATCATCACCCTCGCTGCCCTCGCCGCCCTCGCCCTCGTGGCCTGCGGGGACGACAGCGACGAGGGCGCCGCGAGCGAGACGACCACTGCGACGGTCGCGGCCGCGGGCGATGTCGACCGCTACTGCGCGTTGACGCGTGAGCTCGATGCCGAGGGCGAGAAGTTCTTCGCCGGCCTCGGCGAGGACGCGAGCCCGACGCAGTACGAGGCCGCCGAGCGGCGATTCATCGAGGCCCACTCCGCCGATCTGGATGAGCTCGGTCGCGTAGCGCCGGCCGCGATCGGTTCCGACGTGCAGAAGATGTTCGCCGGCATGCGCGAGCGCGCCGGCCTGAGGCCGGCGATCGCGGTCAGTGAGGCGCAGGCCTCCGCCGCCGAGGAGCGGATCCAGGCATTCGAGAAGCAGCGCTGTCGCACCTGAACGCCCGGCATCGCGACGGGTGGGCGGGCCGACCGGCCGCAGGTGCGTGCGGTCGGGTCGGCGGCGCCTCCTAGAATCGTCGCCGATGATCGATCGCGAGCAAGTGCTGCACGTCGCCCGCCTCGCACGGCTCGAGCTGTCCGACGACGAGGTCGAGCGGATGAGCGCCGAGCTGTCGAACGTGCTCGAGCACATCGAGAAGATCGGCGAGCTCGACCTCGCCGGCGTCCCGCCGACGACGCACGTCGTCGAGGTCTCAAACGCGCTGCGCCCCGATGTCGTCGAGCCCTCGCTGCCGCGCGAGATCGCGCTCGCGTGCGCGCCCGCGGTCGCCGACGGCGGGTTTCTCGTCCCGAGCCCGCAGGCCGACGCGGTCGCGATGGTGACGTCGTCCGAAGGTCAGAGCTTGCGATGACCGTAGGACGAAACCCCCCTGACCTGACGAGCCTGACCGCCACCGCCGCCATCGACGCGATCGGTCGCGGCGACATCAGCGCCGCCGAGCTGTTCGAGGCCTACCGCGCCGCCGCCGCAGCCGACGACCTCAACGCGTACCTCTGGGTCGCCGAGGACGCACCGGCTGCCTCGCCCGATCGCAGCCCGCTGGCCGGCGTGCCGCTCGCCGTCAAGGACCTGTTCTGCACCGAGGGCGTGCCGAGCCAGGCGGGCTCGAAGATCCTCGAGGGCTACCGCCCGCCGTACACAGCGACGGTCGTCGCGCGGCTCGCCGCCGCCGGAGCACCGCTGCTCGGCAAGACGAACCAGGACGAGTTCGCGATGGGCTCCTCGAACGAGAACTCGGCCTTCGGCCCCGTGCTCAACCCGTGGGACCACACCCGCGTGCCGGGCGGCTCGAGCGGCGGCAGCGCGGCCGCGGTCGCGGCCGGGATCGCGCCCTGGGCGCTCGGCACCGACACCGGCGGCTCGATCCGCCAGCCGGCCGCGCTGTGCGGCATCGTCGGCCTGAAGCCGACGTACGGCACCGTCAGCCGCTACGGCATGATCGCCTTCGCCTCGTCGCTCGACCAGGCCGGCCCGCTCACGCGCGACGTCGCCGACGCCGCGCTGCTACTCAGCCACATGGTCGGCAAGGACCCGCGCGACAGCACGTCGATCGGCTTTCCGGGCAGCATCGCGGTGCCCTCGGCGACGACGCTCGATGGGATCCGCCTCGGTGTGCCCGAGGAACTCTCCGGCGAGGGCGTCGGCATCGATCCCGGCGTGCTCGACGCGTTCAACGCGACGCTCGCCCTCTCCGAGCAGCTCGGCGCGTCGGTCCACACCTGCCACCTGCCGCATGCGCCGCACGCGCTCAGCGCGTACTACGTGCTCGCGCCGGCCGAGGCGTCGTCGAACCTCGCCCGCTACGACGGCGTGCGCTATGGACCGCGGGTCTCCAACGGCGGGCTGGTCGGGATGTACACGAAGACCCGCAGCCAGGGCTTCGGCGCCGAGGTCAAGCGGCGCATCATGCTCGGCACGTACTCGCTGTCGAGCGGCTACTACGACGCCTACTACGGCCGCGCGCAGCGCGTGCGCACGAAGATCGCCGAGGACTTCCGAGCAGCCTTCGACGACTTCGACTTCGTCGTCACGCCGACCTCGCCGTCGGTCGCCTTCAAGCTCGGCGAGAAGACCGCCGACCCGATGTCGATGTACCTCAACGACTACTGCACGGTGCCGATGTCGCTCGCCGGGATCCCGGCGATCTCGATCCCCAACGGGCTCAGCGAGGGCCTGCCGACCGGCTTCCAGCTCGCCGGGCCGGCCTTCAGCGAGAACCGCATCCTCGAGGCCGCCCATGCGCTCGAGCGCGCGATCGGCTTCGACGGCAGCGCGGGGCGGAGCGCAGCGCCGTGACGAGCGAGTTCGAGCCCGTCATCGGCCTGGAGATCCACGTCCAGCTGTCGACGAAGACGAAGATGTTCTGCGGCTGCGCGCTCTCGTTCGGCGAGCCGCCGAACACGCTGACCTGCCCCGTCTGCCTCGGCCTGCCCGGCACGCTGCCGCGCGCCAACGCCCAGGCGATCCACTTCGGTCTGATGATCGGGCTCGCGCTCGGCTCCGAGCTGGCGCCGCGCTCGATCTTCCATCGCAAGAACTACTTCTATCCGGACCTGCCCAAGGGCTACCAGATCAGCCAGTACGACGAACCGCTGTGCCGCGGCGGGCGGCTCGGCGAGGTGCGAATCCATCGCGTGCACCTCGAGGAGGACGCCGCGAAGCTCGTCCACGCCGGCTCGAGCGGGCGGATCCACGGCTCCGAGGCGTCGGTCGTCGACTTCAACCGCGGCGGCACGCCGCTCGCGGAGATCGTCACGGAGCCCGACGTGCGCTCCGCCGCGCAGGCGCGCGAGTGGCTGACGCTGCTGCGCACGACGCTGCGGCGCCTCGGCGTCAGCGACGTGAACATGGAGGAGGGCTCGCTGCGCTGCGACGCGAACATCTCGATCCGGCCGGTCGGCTCGACCGAGCTCGGCACGAAGACCGAGCTGAAGAACATGAACTCCTTTCGCTATCTGGAGCGCGGCGTCAACGCCGAGATCGCCCGCCAGGAGGCGCTGCTACGGGCCGGCGGGCAGGTCGTGCAGGAGACGCTGCACTTCGATCCGCAGAGCGAGCGCATCACGTCGTTGCGCTCCAAGGAGGAGGCGCACGACTACCGCTACTTCCCCGAGCCCGACCTCGTGCCGGTCGCGACGTCCGCGGCGATGCTCGAGGCGGCGCAGGCGGCGATGCCCGAGCTGCCCGCCGCCCGCGAGCAGCGCCTGCAGCAGCTCGGCGTGAGCGCTGCGAGCGCGCGTCAGCTGGCCTGGCGCACGGAGCTCGGCGACTACTTCGAGGCCGCGCTGGCGAGCGACGGCGCCGAGCCGCAGGCGCTCGCCAACTGGGTTTGCAACGAGCTCGTCGCGCGCGTCGGCGAGGACGACCCGAACGCCTCAAGGGTGACACCCGACGCGCTCGCCAAGCTCGTCGCGCTGGTCGGCTCCAAGGCCGTCACGGTCGGCAACGCCAAGCTCGTGCTCGACCGGCTCGTCGCCGCGGGCGGCGAGCCGGCGCGGATCGTCGAGGCCGAGGGGCTCGGCGCGATGGCCGGCGGCGACGACGCGCTCGAGCCGATCGTCGATGCCGCGCTGGCGGCGAACGCCGGCGCCGCCGAGAAGATCAGGGCCGGCAACATGAAGGCGATCGGCGCGATCATCGGCCACGTCATGCGCGAGACGAAGGGCCGCGCGGACGGCGCCGAGGTGACGCGGATCGTGCGCGAAAAGCTCGGCGTCTGACGCTGCCGAAACGGCCGCGCGGCCGGTTAGGATGGGCGCGTGTCCGACGCGCTTGACCCCTATTGGTCGCGGGTCCGCGACGGGGAGCCGGTCGCGTTGGCGGCGCTGTGCAATCGCTGGGCCAGACCGGTGTTCGCATACTGCGAGCACGTCGCGAGCTCCGGCCAGGGCGTCGTCGCGGCATCCCGCGCCCTGGGGCAGTTTCGCGCCGCGGGAGCGGGGCTATACGGCGCCGCGCCACGCGATGCCGAGGCGATCCTGCGCCGCATCACCCGTCGTGCGGCGATCGCGTGCGAGGCCACCCCAGCCGCGGCGTCCGACGGACGCCACGAGGAAGACCGGTGTCCGGGTCGCGGCGCGGAGCTCGTCGCGCGCGTCGAGGACGCGCTCTCACCGGCCGCCCTGCGGATGCTCGACGAGCACGTCGCGGAGTGCGATGCCTGCTGTGCGCTGCGGCGACGCCTCGAGGCCGGCGAGCGCGCGTTCAAGCGACCTCCCCGCGTACCGCTCCCTGCGGCTGTCGTCGAGGAGGTCGTGCTGGCGCTCGTATACGCGGCACCGCTACGGCCGCACACCGCCGAACCGAACGCCGTTCGCGCCGACGTCCTGCGACTGTTCGCGCTCACGGCAGGTGCGCCGACGCACAGCAGCGCCGCGGCCGGCATGGCGCGGCTCGAGCGGCCGAAGATCGCGAGAGCGCGCACGCGGCGCGGACCCGATCGCAGGTCGCGCTCGACGCGCGCACAGCGTCCTCGGCAGGCCGCCGGCAAGCGCAGCCGGGGCTCGTCGCTCCTGTTGACCGCGGTCGCGGTCGCTCTCAGCAGCGGCGGCATGATGATCATCAACTCCTGGTCGGCTGACGACAGCTCGTGGCGATCGACCCCGGAGCCCAGTCATGGCGCCGAGTTTGGCGCCCCCAGGACGACGAATCTACGCCAGCCTCAACACGTCTCAGGCGGCCAGGGCGTCAGGCGCACGAGCTGGCCGCAACCCGTCACGCCACGCAGGTCCCTCCCGCCGCCTCCGCCGCGGGCGACCGCTCTGCGTTGAACGCAGCGGTGCCAGGAAGGGCGCGACGGCGGCAGCGCGGCGTACCATCCGCGTAGACCTGGCGGCGCCCGAAGGAGGCCCTGATGTCGAAGCTGATCCGCATGGACCACACCGGTCATTCGACGCTCGCGGAATGGACGCCGGACGATCCGGCCGCCGTCGAGGCGGCGGTCGAGGCGTTCCGCGCCGAGCTCGAGCGCGGCTATCTGGGGATGGTCTCGAGCGGGCCCGGCCACGCCGAGCACGTCCGCGAGCTGCCGGTCGACGCCGAGCTCGTGATCATGCGCCTGCCGATCTCCGGGGGCTGAACACCCGCATCCCGATGGCGACGCTCGAGGTTCTGCCGGAGACCGAGGCGCTGCACTGGCGCCCGCGCGTCGATGCCGCGCAGCTGCGTCGCCAAGGCCGCCTGTGGACGTTGACGACGGTCGCGCACATCGTGCCGTTCGTCGGCGCCGCGACGATGTTGATGCTGCTGCAGCCGCTCGCGCTGCCGGTCGCGCTCGCGTGCCTGGCGCACGCCTGGATCATCCCCGAGCTTTACGCGCAACGCGGCGCGAACGTGCTGTGCCCGCGGGCTCGCGCCGCGCGGGCGGCGGCGCAGGGCGCCAACGACGCCGGCGCAGAGCAGCGCTCCGTCGGCCTGCTCGGCGATCTCGTCGACGACGACGCCCGCGAGCTGCATGCGCGCACGGGGCTCGTGCTCGAGCCGGGTGGGCTCGGCCACTGGATCCTCGGCGAGGCCGGCGCGGTACTGCTGCCGGGACGTCGCGGGCGCGCCTACTGCTACTGCGTCAAGGTCGACCCGCGCCTGCCCGCGGCCGGCGAGCTGCCCGGCGGCGACCGCATCGCCCACCTGCTGCTCGCGCTGCGCAGCGACGAGCAGGGCTTCGCGACCGTCGCCAACCTCTCCTTCGCCGGTGCGCGCTGGCGGCTGCGGCGGCGGATGCGCAAGGAGATGCGGTCGGCGTTCGATGCCGCGGTACATGACGCGCTGCCCAGGCTCGACAGCGGGTCGAGCGGCGCCCGCTGAATCCCGGACAGCGGGCCAATGCCCGCCGGGCGCGACGCCGGCACCATGCTTGGCATGCCTGACGCCAGCCTCGACCTCACCCGCCGCGCCCTGATCGAAGTATCGAGCGCCCAGCTCGCGCCTTCGAAGGGCCCGGTCGTTCGCCGTTACCGGCTGGCGCGAGTGCCGATCTACACCAGAACGGTGCCCGCGCTGGATCGCTTCGCGCACCTGCGCAGAAGCTACGACTGACTCCCCGACCGCCGACCCGCCCTCCCTCGCGACCCCGCTCGCCGGGCAGGTACGCTTGAAGGCATGACCTCCTCAACTCCTTCGAGCAGTACCTCCCTCGGCAAGCGGGCAATCGCGCTGCTCGTCCTCCTGGTCGCGGCCTGGATCCTCTTCAAGGTCGTCATCGGGTTCGTCACCGCGGTCGCCACCGTCGCCGTCATCGTGCTCGCGATCTTCGCCGTGATCTGGGCGATCCGGGTCCTATAGCGAGGCCAGGACCCACGAATGGCCGGGGCCGCCTATGTCGTGATCGCGCTGAGCTTTGGCCTCGCCGGCGGGATCATCGGCAAGATCAAGGGCAGCTCGTTCTTCATCTGGTTCATCGTCGCGACGGTCGTGCCGGTGATCGGGCTCGTCACCGCGATCGTCTATCGCTCCGAGCGCGACGAGCTGCGCCGCCTCTGTCCCACCTGCGGGCGCGTCTGCAAGGCCTATGACGCGCTCTGCGTGCGCTGCGGCACCGAGCTGGAGTTCCCCGACGAGCCGCTTGCACCCGAGAGCGCGCTCCCTCTGGCCCGCTAATCTCCTTCGTCCACGCCGGCCGCCGGGGCCGGCTCGTTCACATGCGGAGAGGAGGTCGTGATATGCGCGCGGTCGAAGCCATCATGGAGTGCCTGAAGGCAGAGGGTGTGGAGGTCGTATTCGGCCTCCCGGGCGGTGCCAACCTTCCGACGTACGACGCCTTCGTCGACGCCGGCATCCGCCACGTGCTCGTGCGCCACGAGGCCGGCGGCGGACACGCCGCCGAGGGCTACGCAAAGGCGACCGGCAAGGTCGGCGTCGCGTTCGCGACCTCCGGCCCGGGTGCGACGAACGTCGTCACCCCGATCGTCGACGCGATGATGGACTCCGTGCCGACGGTGTTCATCACCGGCCAGGTCCGCACCGACCTGATCGGCACCGACGGCTTCCAGGAGACCGACACGCTCGGCATCACGATGCCGGTCGTCAAGCACTCCTTCCAGATCCGCTCGCCGCTGGAGATCCCGCGCGCGATCCACGAGGCCTTCCACCTGGCGCGCAGCGGGCGCCCGGGGCCGGTCGTCGTCGACATCCCCGTCGACCTCAGCCGCGCCGACATCGCCTACGAGCCGGTCACCGACCTGCACCTGCCCGGCTATCAGCCGACGACGGACGGCAACACGAAGCAGATCCGCCAGGCCGCGAAGGCGATGGCCTCCGCGCGCCGGCCGGTGATCTACGCAGGCGGCGGCGTCGTCAACGCGAACGCGTCCAAGGAGCTCGTCGAGTTCGCGACCTGCGACCGCTTCCCGGTGACCTGCACGCTGATGGGACTCGGCGGCTTCCCCGCCCCGCACCCGCAGTGGCTCGGGATGCTCGGGATGCACGGCACGCGGACGGCGAACTACGCGATGGACGAGGCCGATCTGATCTGCTGCGTCGGCGCCCGCTTCGACGATCGCATCACCGGCAAGCTGTCGGAGTTCGCGCCGCACGCGAAGTTCATCCACATCGACGTCGACCCGGCCGAGATCTCGAAGACCGTGCCGGCGCACATCCCGATCGTCGGTGACGCGATGAACGTGCTGCGCAAGCTGATCAAGGAGTACCGCGCGCTGGAGATCGATCGCAGCCGGACCGACGAGTGGTGGCAGAAGATCGCCGCCTGGCAGAAGAAGCACCCGCTCGGCTACACCGACTCGACCGATGCGGAGATCAAGCCGCAGTACATGGTCCAGGCGCTCTACGAGGCGACCGGCGGCGACGCGATCGTCACGTCCGACGTCGGCCAGCACCAGATGTGGGCGGCGCAGTACTACCACTTCAACCAGCCGCGCCGCTGGATCAACTCCGGTGGCCTGGGGACGATGGGCTTCGGCCTGCCGGCCGCGCTCGGCGCGCAGGTCGGCTGCCCCGATGCGACGGTCGTCTGCATCGCCGGCGACGGCTCGATCCAGATGAACATCCAGGAGCTCGCGACCTGCGCGCAGGACAAGATCCCGGTGAAGGTGTTCATCATGAACAACGGCTACCTCGGCATGGTCCGCCAGTGGCAGGAGCTGTTCTGGGACAAGCGCTACTCGCACGTCGACATGGGCTCCTTCCCGGACTTCGTCAAGCTCGCGGAGGCCTATGGCGCGACCGGCATGCGCCTGACCGACAAGGGGACGCTCGTCGACGACATGAAGGCGGCGCTCGCGACCGACGGTCCCGTCGTCTGCGACGTGCGCGTCACGCGCGAGGAGAACACGTATCCGATGATCGCGCCGGGCCAGGCAGCGCGCGAGATGGTGGGGTGATGGCGATCATGGGCGAGCCAGGAACGAAGGAGCTGCTCAGCCTCGACGAGCTCGAGGCGGCCGGCAACCTGCACAGCGGTCGCAAGCACATCCTCTCGATCCTCGTCGAGAACAAGTTCGGCGTCCTGGCGAGGGTCGCCGGGCTGTTCGCGCGGCGCGGCTACAACATCGACACGCTGACGGTCGGGCCGACCGAGGACGAGCAGTACTCGCGCATCACGCTGACGTTCGACGGCGCGATGCACTCGGTCGACCAGGTCACCAAGCAACTGCACAAGCTCATCAACGTGCTGAAGATCCGCGATCTCGAGCCGGCCGACACGGTCGCGCGCGAGCTCGCGCTGTTCAAGGTCGCCGTCGAGGGTGCGCAGCGTGCGGAGGTCATGCAGATCTCGGAGATCTTCCGCGGCAAGGTCGTCGACGTGACACGTCGCTCGGTGATCGTCGAGATCACCGGCACGACCGACAAGATCGAGGCATTCGAGCGCATGGTCAGGCCGTACGGGCTGATCGAGATGATGCGCACGGGCGAGATCGCGATCAGCCGGGGCCGCGGGGAGACCTAGCCGATGGCCCGTGGCGCCTCGCCGCCGCCGGGCGCCGATGCGTGGCGACGGCGCGCCGGCGCGCCCACGACGGGCACGCCGCCCGCAGCCGGATTGTTCGCGCTCGACGCCGGCGACCGCCGGCGCCTGCGCAAGCGCCTCGAGCAGGCCGTCAAGCGCGCGCGGCGCGCCGGCGGGTCGGCGGGCGGCGTGCTCGCCGCGGTCACGGTCGCGGTCGCACGCGACGTCGACCCGTCGGCGGTCGTGTTCGCCTCGCGGCGCGCCGGGGAGCCGTGGTTCTGCAGCGAGCAGCCCGAGCGCGACCGCATCGCGATTGCCACGCTCGGCTGCGTCGTCGAGCTCGAGGCGCGCGGGCCCGATCGCTTCGAGGCGGTCGCTGCGCGCTGGCGCGCTCTGGCCTCGGCGGCGCTCTGCGACGCCGCCGACGCGCGCGGCGCGGGCCTGATCGCCAGCGGCGGCTTTGCCTTTGCGCCCGACGGCGGCGCCAGCCCGCACTGGGCGGGCTTCGCGCCGGCTTCGATGCACGTGCCCGAGGTCGCGCTCGCGCGCGCGGGCGACGACGTGCATCTTACGGTCGCCGCGCTCGCGCAGGCCGACGACACCGCCGACGGGCTGCTGGCGGCAATCGAGCGCCGCCTCGGCGAGCTGCGCAGCCGGCCGCTGCCGCTGCTCGATCCCGACCCCGTCGGCCGCTATCAGGTCGCGGCGAGCACGCCGCCCGAGCACTACGAGGCCGCCGTCGCCCGCGCCGTCGAGCGCATCCGCGCCGGTGAGCTCGAGAAGATCGTGCTCGCGCGCGAGGTCCAGGTGCACGCGCCGCTGGCGCACGACGCCGCCGCGATCTACGCTGTCCTGCGTGAGGGCTTCCCGTCCTGCTTCTGCTTCTGCGCCGGGCGCGGCGATGCGGCCTTCGTCGCCGCCAGCCCCGAGCTGCTGATCCGCCGCGAGGGGATGCGCGCGAGCACGCTCGCGCTCGCCGGCTCGACGCGCCGCAGCGCCGATCCGTCCGTTGACGACCACCTCGGCGAGCAGCTGCTGCGCTCCGACAAGGACCGCGTCGAGCAGGCGATCGTCGTGCGCCGGATCGAGCGCGCGCTGCGCCCGCACAGCCTCTGGGTCGCGACCGCCGACGAGCCGGTGATCGTGCGGATGGCGAACATCCAGCATCTCGCGTCGCCGATCCGCGCCCAGCTGGCGCGGCCCGTCGGCGCGGTGCGCCTGGCCGGGCTGCTGCATCCGACGCCGGCCGTCGGCGGCGAGCCGTTCGCGGTCGCCGAGCCGATGATCCCCGCGCTCGAGGGCCTCGATCGTGGGTGGTACGCCGGGCCCGTCGGCTGGACGGACACGAACGAGGACGGCGAGTTCTGCGTCGCGCTGCGCTGCGCGCTGCTGCGCGGTCCGCTCGCGCGCTGCTACGCCGGCGTCGGCGTCGTGGGCGACTCCGATCCGGCCGCGGAGCTCGCCGAGACCGACGTGAAACTTGGCGCGTTGCTGCCCGTCCTCGCCGGGTGAGCGGGGCGCGGGCCGCGGCCGCGCGGCGGCCCCGACTGCTGGCCGATCGCCGATCGGCTGGCGCGTCAACGCTTCCGGGGTGAGGCAGCGGTAGGGTTCGGCCTGGCGCGTTGACATTCGCGCGGATTTGCGTACGGTCTGCGATGCGGACTCAGGGGAGCAGTTCGGTGCCTCGCGGTGCCGGCAGTCAACATTCGAGTGGGGAGGTATCCAATGGGCACGACCCTTGCGGCGAAGGTCGGCGTGGCGTTTGGCGCGTTCTATGTCGTTCTTGGGGTGGTCGGCTTCGCTGTGACCGGCTTCGGCGGCGCGTTGACGGGTGAGCAAGGCGATGCGATTCTCGGCATCAGCATCAATCAGTTCCACAACATCGTGCATCTGGGCATCGGCGCGTTCCTGCTGATCATGTCTCTGCAGAAGAACGACGCGGCCGCCGAAGGTGCGGTCATGGGCGTCGGGCTCTTCTACGTCGTGGCCTTCGTGATCGGCGTCATCTCGGCGGACAACCTCACGATCATCGGCATGCGCGGCGAGGGCGATCCGGCGAACTTCTTCCATCTGCTCAGCGGCGTGACGCTGCTGGTCGTCGGGCTGCTGTCGAGCAGCGCGAGCGCAGCGCAGGCGAAGAAGCGCGGCTTGGCGTAGCAACGCTCGAGCCTGGGTTCGACGGGCGGGCCAGGGCGCCCGCCCGTTTGCATGTCCGGAGCCGGTCAGAGCAGCAGGCGCGTGGCCGGCGCCGAGCTGTCGTCGAGCGCCCCGTGGAGCTGGTCGCCGGCGAGCGCGCGGACCTTGGCCGCGAGCGATCCGGCGTCGAGTGGGTTCACGGGCGAGCCGCGTGGCGCGCGTACGCGCGCGACGACCGCGCCGTCGAACGCGAGCAGCGCCTCGTCCGGCGCGAGCCGCTCGTCGGTGCGGACGGCGATCCGTTCGCCAAGCGCGGCGGCATCGGCGTCGACGCCCGCGAACGCCTCGACGTCCGGCGCGCCGTGCAGCAGCGCGTAGGCCGTCAGGTAGGGGATCGAGAACTTCGCCTCGAGGCCGTCGCCGACCGCGTCGAGCGCCGCGGCCTGCCGCGAGACGGGGTGTACGGCGACCGTGATCGTCGCCTCGCCGCCGGGCGCCGCGCCGGCGGCGAGCGCCGCGTCGATCGCGGCGTGCGTCTGCAGGCAGCTGGGGTAGGCCTTGATCCAGTTCTCGTCGATCGCGCCCTCCGCCTCGAGCAGGGCGTCGAGCGTCGCCGCGCTCGTCGCGACGCCGAACGCCTCGGCGAAGCCGGCGCGGGCACCGGTGATCGCCGCGGCATCGGCGCTCGCGCCGGCCGCCGCGAGGCGCGCCGCCTGCACGCCGGCGGCGGCGGCGAGCCCGACCTGTAGCGCCTTGGCGTCCGCGCCGAACGCCGCGCGCAGGCCGCCGGAGCGCAGCAGCGCGAGCCCGATCGCGACGCGGGCACGCTCGCCGTCGAGTCCGAGCAGGCGCGCGGCCGCAACAGCCGCGCCGGCCGGGCCGCAGACGCTCGTCGGATGCCAGCCGCCGTCGTAGAGCGCCGGGTGGCAGGTGCGCGCGAGCGCGCCCATCGCCTCGAAGCCGGCGGCGTACGCGTCGAGCACCGCCCCGACGTCGGCGCCGAGCTCGGCCCCGAGCACGACCGCGGCGGGCGCCGTCGCGGCGCTGAGGTGCGCGAGGCCCGGGGCGTACGTGTCGTCGAAGTCGAGCACGTGGCCCGCGGCGCCGGCCGCCGCGACGCGTTCGAGCAGCCCGTCGCCGGTCGCGCGCGCGGCGACCGCCGCGGGCTCACGGGCGCCGCGGGCGGCGCAGGCGAGCCAATCCAGCAGCGCGAGCCGGTAGCCGTCGGCCATCTGCGCCTCGCCCGTGCCGCTACTCCGGCAGCGTCCGCGCGACCGCGGCCTGCAGCTCGCGGTGCAAGGCGACGTTCGCGGCGCGGTCCGTCGCGACGCGGATGATCGTCGTGCCGTCGCGGGCGAGCGACGCGGCGAGCGCCCCGCGCAGGCCCGCGAGGTCCGCGACGTCGGCATAGGCGCTGCCGTAGAGCCGCGCGGCATGCTCGAAGTCCAGCCCGTGCGGCGTCGCGACGTGCTGTTCGAAGACGTCGCGTTCGGCGGCGATCGGCAGGAACTCGAAGATGCCGCCGCCGTCGTTGTCGACCAGCACGACGGTCAGGCCCAGGCCCAGGCGCCGGGCGGCGAGCAGGCCGCCGATGTCGTGCGCCAGCGCGACGTCGCCGAGCAGGGCCACGACGCGCCCGCTCGCCACGGCGGCGGCGCCGAACGCGCTCGAGATCGTGCCGTCGATCCCGTTCGCCCCGCGGTTGCAGAGCACGCGCGGCGCGTCGTCGCGCGGTGCGGTGAACGCCTCGACGTCGCGCACGGGCATCGACGAGGCCACGAACAGCGTCGCGTCGGGCGGCAGCTCGGCGGTCAGCGCACGCGCCACGAGCGGCTCGGACAGCGCGTAGTCGCCGAGCACCCCGTCGATCGCCGCCGCGGCAGCGGCGTCGGCATCGCGCCAGGCGGCGAGCCAGTCGGGGTCCGCCGTCGGCGTGTGAGCCGCAGCGGCGCTCAGCGTGCGCGCCGCGTCTGCCGCGAGCACGAGCTGCAGCGAGGACCCGGGATCCTGCCACGCGCCGTGCGGATCGAAGCCGATCTGCGCGACGTCGACGCCGAGGCCGTCGAGCCAGGCGCGCAGCGGCTTGGAGGTCGGCAGATCGCCGCAGCGTACGACGAGGTCGGGGCGCTGGGCCGGCGCGAACGCGGCGACCCGCAGCAGCGCGTCGTAGTGCGCGATCGCGGCGCCGCCGCGCCGCGCGCCGCTGAGCGGATCGGCGAGCAGCGGCCAGCCGAGCTGCTCGCAGGCGGCGGCGACGGCCGCCATGCCAGGCTCGGCGCGACCGGCTACGACGACCGGCCGGTGCGCGTCGCGCGCGACGACGGCGAGCGCGCGCCCCGCGGCGGCGGCGTCCTCGCCGGGCGTCGAGCGCAGTACCCACGGGCGGCCGTCGCTGCGGCCGGCCTGCGGGTCCTCGCCGAGCTGCGCCGGCGGCAGCAGCGGCTCGCGCAGCGCGAAGTTCAGGTGCACGGGTCCCGGTCTCCCCTCGAGCGCGGTCCAGGCGGCGCGGCAGGCCAGCGCGCGCATCCAGCGCATGCGCTCGGCTGTCGCCTCGTGCGTGCCGACCTCGAAGAACCACTTCGCGGCGCTGCCGTAGAGGCCGATCTGATCGATCGTCTGACCGGCGCCGACATCGCGCAGCTCGGGTGGCCGGTCGGCGGTCAGCACGACGAGCGCGACCCGTGCATGGTGCGCCTCGATGACCGCCGGGGCGAGGTTCGCGGCCGCCGTGCCCGACGTACACGTGACGACGACCGGTCGGCCGCTGTGCTTCGCCGCGCCGAGCGCGAAGAATCCGGCGCAGCGTTCGTCGATGTGCGAGAAGCACCGCAGACGTCCGTCGCGCGCGAGCGCCAAAACGAGCGGGGACGAGCGCGAGCCCGGCGACGTGCCCGCCTCGCGCACGCCGCAGCGCGCGAGCTCGTCGACGAACGCGCGCAGCAGCAGGTGGGTGTCGGGGCGGACGGGCATGATGATCGAGGTGCCCGAGCCGCTCCTCCTCCTGCATGGCTTCACGCAGACCGGACGCGGCTGGGACGAGGTGGTGCGCCACCTCGGTGGCGAACGCTATCGCCCGCTCGCGCCCGACATCCGCGGACACGGAGCGGCGGCGGCGCGGCGGCCGATCGATTTCGACGCCTGCGTGCGCGACGTCGTCGGACTGGCCGGCGGTGCGTTCGCGCTCGCCGGTTACTCGCAGGGCGGGCGGTTGGCGTTGCACGTCGCGCTCACCCACCCCGAGCGCGTGACGCGGCTCGTGCTCGTGTCGGCGACGGCGGGCATCGAGGATGACGCCGAGCGGGCGCGCCGGCGGGCTGATGACGAGGCGCTCGCGTCCTGGATCGACGCGGACGGGCGCCTCATGAGCGAGGTCGCCGACCGCTGGGGCGGGCAGCCGCTGTTCGCCGGGCAGCCGGCGCAGGTCGCGGCGGCCGCCCGCGCCGACCGCCTGTCGAACGCGCCGGAGCATCTCGCGGCCGCCCTGCGCGGGATCGGCACCGGCGTCATGGCGCCGCTCTGGGAGCGCCTCGGTGAGCTCACGATGCCGGTCGCCGTGCTCGCCGGGGAGCTCGACGAGAAGTACGTCGCGCTCGGCCGGCGGCTCGCCGCCGCGCTTCCGCGGGCGGAGCTGACGATCGTCCCCGGCGCCGGGCATGCGCTCCCACTCGAGGCGCCGGCCGCCGTTGCGGCGGCGCTCGTCGCGGGGTAGAGGCGGTCTGTGCTCAACCTCCTGCTCACGGCGGCCGTCGCGCTGACGGCCTTCGGACAGCCGCCCGTCGCTCGCGTCTCGGCCACGGCTGCGAACCCGCAGCTGACGATCCGCCAGGCGGTCGGCCAGCACATGGTCTTCGCCTACGACGGCTTGCGGCCGCCGGCGGCGCTGCGGCGCCGGATCGCCCGCGGCGAGGCCGCGGGCGTGATCCTCTTCGCGCGCAACGTGCGCTCGGCCGGGCAGCTGCGCGCGACGATGCGCAGCCTGCAGGCGATCCGCCGCCCGCCGGGGCTGCGCGCGCCGCTGATCGTGATGGCCGACCAGGAGGGCGGCCCGGTGCGGCGCATCCCGGGCGCGCCGCGGCGCGCGGCCGCCAGCGTCGAGACCCCGGGCCAGGCGCGCGCCGACGGCGAGGCCGCGGCGCGCACGCTGCGCGGCGCGGGCGTGAACATGGACCTCGCGCCGGTCGCCGACGTCGCGCGGCCGGGCGCCGCGCTCGAGCGCGAGCGGCGCACGTACTCGAGCTCGGCGAGCACCGTCGCGACACGCGCGCGGGCGTTCGCCGACGGGCTGCGCGCCGGCGGCGTCAGAGCGACCGCAAAGCACTACCCAGGCTTCGGCGCGGCGACGCTGAACACCGACAACGCGCCACAGCGGATCGGCCTCTCGCTGGCGACGCTGCGCACGGTCGACGGGGCCCCGTTCGCCCGGCTGATCGCCGGCGGCGTCGACGCCGTGATGCTCTCGACCGCCGTCTATCCGGCGCTCGACGAGCGTCCGGCGGCGTTCTCGGCGCGCTGGATCGGCGCCGAGCTGCGCGGACGCCTGCGCTTTCGCGGGGTCACGATCACCGACGACCTCGGCACCCCGGCGGTCGCCTCGTTCGGCTCGCTCGCGCGGCGCGCGGTGCTCGCCGTCGACGCCGGGATCGACATGCCGCTGTTCGCCGCCAGCTACAGGGCCGGCGCGCAGGCGGCCGAAGGCCTGCTCGCGGCCGCGCGCGACGGCTCGCTCGACGCCGGCACGCTGCGCGAACAGGCGCGGCGGGTGCTGGCGCTACGGGCGCGGATCGCGCGCTGAGCGGGAGCCTGCGTCCGCATTCGACAGCCAGCGCAGCGCCAGCGCCCAGGCCACGCTGGCCGGATCGATCGGGTCGCGATGGCCGCCCGGTGCCTCGATCAGCGTGACGTCGCCGCCGGCCGCGCGCGTCGCCGCCGCGTAGTCGCGCGAGCGCTGCACCGAGACCGTGGCGTCGTCGACGGCGTGCAGGAGCCCGACGGGCACAGGCAGCGGGATGCGTTCGAGCGGGTCGGCTTGAGCCCAGCGGTCGGGGACGGAGTCCGGCCCGCCGCCGAGCAGCTGGCGCGCGACCTCGCCGACGCGACGCAGGTCGCTGACCGCCGACATGGCGAGCACGCGCTGCGCCAGGACGCGCGGCGCCGCGCCGACGGCTCCCGCCGGCAGCGCCGCGCGCGCGCCGGCCCACAACGCCAGCTGACCGCCGGCGGAATGGCCCAGCAGCGTGACGCGATCGAGGTCGAGCGCGTGGTCGCGCAGCTCGGCGAGATGGTCGACCGCGGCTGCGACGTCGTCGAACGTCTGCGGCCAGCCGCCGCCGTCGCGCCCGAGCCGGCGGTACTCGACGTTCCAGGCGGCGAACCCCTTGCGCGCGAGATCGACGCACATCGGCCGCATGATGAGCCGCGTGTACGGCGGCTGCCAGTAGCCGCCGTGTAGCACGACGACGACTGGATGCGGCCCCGGCCCGGCCGCGGGGTGCAGGTCGGCGAGCTGGCGCGGATCGACGCCGTAGTGATGGCGCTCGGGCGGCCGGCGCAGGGCGGCGCGGGCGATGCGCAGCGCGAGCGACGTCACCCGAGCAGCCCGGGACCGTGCGGCACCGCGATCGCGCCGTCGCGTGCGACGAGCGTGTGATCGACGTCGGCGAAGAGGTCGAGCGTCGCGAGCCCGCAGGCCGCGTCGATGCGCAGCGCGGCGGCGGCGTGCAGCGCGGCGGCGATCCCGAGCGGGCCGTCGAACGTCGATGCGACGTACGGCTCGGCGCCGGATGCGCGCACGAGCGACGCGCACGCGAGCAGCCCGGAGATGCCGCCGCAGCGCGCAAGCTTGAGGCAGACGGCGTCGGCCGCGCCCGAGGCCAGCGCGCCCGGCTCGGCGGCGGTCTCGTCCATCGCGATGCGCACCGCGACGCGCCCGCGCAGCTCGCTCAGCTCGCGCAGCCCGTGGACGGGCTCCTCGACGAGCTCGAGCCCCGCCGACGCGAGCGCCTCGATCGCGCGGATCGCCTGCTCGACGGTCCAGGCGCCGTTGGCGTCGAGCCGCAGCTGCGGCTCGGGTCCGAGCGCGGCCCGCACGGCCGCAACGCGGCCGGCGTCGTCGCCGCTGCCTACCTTGAGCTTGACGCAGCGAAAGCCGGCCTGGCGGGCGGCGTCGGCGCAGGCGGCCGCCTGCGTGCGGTCCTCGGCGCCGATCGTCGCGTTGACCGCCACCTCGTCGAGCACGTGATCGGTCAGCAGCCGCGCGACCGGCCGGCCGGCGCGGCGCCCGGCGCGGTCCCAGAGCGCGATGTCGACGGCGGCGAGCGCCTGCGGCAGGTCGTCGGCGGCGCGACAGGCGTCGAGCAGCTCACCGCCCGCGCGGCCGTCGCCGTCCTCGAGGATCGGGCGATAGCGCTCGAGCGCGGCGCGCGCGCGAGCGGCCGGCACGCCGTCGTAGGGCTCGAGGGGCGCCGCCTCGCCGCGCCCGGGCACGCCGTCGTCGCCCTCGATCTCGAGCTCGAAGACGTCGCGTTGCGCGATCGCCCCGTACGAGGTCTGAAGCGGGCTGCGGAAGCGAAGCGTGCGCTCCTCGATGGTGACGCGCACGCGGGCTACCCGGCGCTCAGCTCGCCAGCACGCCCGCGCTGAGCAGGACGCAGAACGCAAGCTGGAGCATCCCGGTCTGGGCGAGCGCCTCGTTCAGCGTCGGACCGTCGGCGTGGGTGCGCACGGTGCGCGTCAGTCGGACCGCGAGCGGCAGCGTCAGCCAGGGCAGCAGCAGCCACGGCGACAGCGTCCCGACCAGCCACGGCAGCGGCGCGACGAGGTAGGCGGCGTAGACCATCAGGCCGTAGACCGTGCGCGTCCGCTCGCGCCCGAGGCGGACGGCGAGCGTGCGCTTGCCGGCGCGCTTGTCGGACTCGATGTCACGGACGTTGTTGACGACGAGGATCGCCGCGGCGAGCAGACCGACCGGTACGCCGAGGAAGAACGCCTCTGTGGGCCAGGACTCGAGCTGCGCGAATGTCGAGCCGGTGACGGCGACGAGGCCGAAGAAGACGAAGACGAAGATCTCGCCGAGCCCCTCGTAGCCGTACGGCTTCGGCCCGCCGGTGTAGAGCACGCCGGCGGCGATCGACGCGACCCCGACGATCAGCAGCTCGACCCCGGCGACGACCACGAGATACAGACCGCAGACGACCGCGAGCCCGAACGTGACGTACGTCGCGATCAGCACCTGGCGCGGCGGGACGAGCCCACCGGCGGTCACGCGCACCGGTCCGACGCGGTCGTCGGCGTCGGCGCCGCGGCGTGCGTCGGAGTAGTCGTTGGCGAGGTTCGTGCCGATCTGGATCAGGATCGAGCCCAGCAGCGCGGCGACGAACGCCCCCGGCCGGAAGACGTCGCCCTGGGCCGCCAGCGACGTGCCGACGAGCACGGGCGCGACCGCGGCCGGCAGCGTGCGCACGCGCGCGGCCATCAGCCAGATGCGCACGGCGGGGGTGCTCGAGGCGACGCTGGCCATGGCGCAGAACCTAGTGGGTCGACTGGTGGGTGGGGAGGCCCCGCGGTCCGGGCCGCGGCTCAGCTCGTCGGCGAGTGGTCGACCGGCCCTCGTGAACGGCATCGATGAGGGAAGGGCCGAAGCCGTCGTGGATCGCGCAGGGGGTCCCGGAGTTTTCGTCCATATTGGGGACGGAACGTCGGGGACCCCTTCGCGGGACCCTCTGCGAGGCCCGAACCCGCTTCCCTCAGTGATTGCCGTTCGTCCCACCCCGACGAACGCGCACGGCGCCTACGGGCGCTTCGGGAACTTCGAGAAGTCGGGCGCGCGCTTCTCGCGGTAGGCGTCGCGGCCCTCCTGGGCCTCGGCGTTCTCGTAGAACAGGAGGTTCGCGTCGTGCGCGAGCTGCTGGATGCCGCTGAAGCCGTCCTCGCCGGCGTTGAAGCTCGCCTTCACGAGCCGTAGCGCGAACGGCGACATCGCGAGCATCTCGTGGCACCAGGCGACCGTCTCCCGCTCGAGCGACGCGAGCGGCACGACCGCGTTGACGAGCCCCATCGCGAGCGCCTCGCCGGCGTCGTACTGGCGGCAGAGAAACCACATCTCCTTCGCCCTCTTGGGACCCACGAGCGACGCCAGCAGCCCCGCGCCGAAGCCGCCGTCGAATGATCCGACGCGCGGGCCGACCTGGCCGAAGCGCGCGTTGTCGGCGGCGATCGAGAGGTCGCAGACGAGGTGCAGGACGTGCCCGCCCCCGATCGCGTAGCCGGCGATCATCGCGACGACCGGCTTGGGCAGGCGGCGGATCTGGATGTGCAGGTCGGTGACGTGGAAGCGCCCGACGGCGCCGGCCTTGCCGGGCTCGGTGAGGTAGCCGGTGTCGCCGCGCACGTTCTGGTCGCCACCGGAGCAGAAGGCGAGCTCGCCCGCTCCGGTCAGGACGATGACGCCGATCGCGGTGTCCTCGCGCGCGCGCTCGAGCGCGGCGGAGATCTCGATGATCGTCTGCGGCCGGAACGCGTTGCGCACGTGCGGACGATCGATCGTGATCTTCGCGATCCCGTCGCCGCTGAGCTCGTAGCGGATGTCGTCGTACTCGCCCTTGCCCGCAGTCCACGCAATCGACATGCCGTGCAGGCTACTTTCCGTCGGCTACGTTGCGTTCGTGCTCGTCGAATCCTGGCTCGGTCGCGCCGCGCGCACGCGCCCTGACGCGATCGCGCTGCGGGCCGACGACGGCGCGCTGACGTACGCCGAGCTGCACGCTGCGGCGACGCTCGCCGCGCAGCGCCTCGGCGCGCTCGGCGTCCGCGCGGGCGACCGCGTCGGGATCGCGCTGCCCGCTCGGCGCGCGTTCGTCGAGACGCTGCACGGCTGCCTGCTGCTCGGCGCGCTCGCGGTCCCGATCGACCTGCGCCTGAAGGCGGCCGAGCGACGCGCGCGCCACGCCGGCTGCGCGACCGTCGTCAGCGCCCCGCTCGACGGGCTCGTCGACGCGGGCGCCGCGCTGAGCGGCACCCACGACCTCGCCGCGCCGGCGATCGTGATGCACACGTCGGGTACGACGAGCGGGCCGCGCGCGGTCGAGCTGACGTACGGCAACTGGCTGTGGAGCGCGCTCGGGTCGGCCGCTGCGCTCGGCGTCGATCGCGCCGACGCCTGGCTGTGCGTGCTGCCGCTGTCGCACGTCGGCGGCCTCTCGATCCTCGTCCGCAGCGCGATCTACGGGACGAAGGTCGTCCTGCACGAGCGCTTCGAGGCCGACGCGGCGGCCGACGAGATCGCGACGCGGGCGACGCTCGTCTCGGTCGTGCCGACGACGCTTGCGCGGCTGCTCGATGCCGGGTTGCGTCATCCGCCGCACTTGCGCGCGGCCCTGGTCGGCGGCGCCCCGATCGCGCCGGCGCTGCTCGAGCGTGCAGCCACGGCGGGTGTGCCGGCCGTCAGCACGTACGGCCTCACGGAGGCGTGCTCGCAGGTCACGAGCGGTGGACCGCCGCTGTTCTGCACGCGCGTGCGGATCGGTCCCGGCCGCGAGATCCTCGTCGCGGGGCCGACGGTCGCGCCCGCCGCGCTGGCGGAGGACGGCTGGCTGCACACCGGCGACGAGGGCGAGCTCGACGCCGACGGCAACCTCATCGTCACGGGCCGCGCCGGCGACACGATCATCAGCGGCGGCGAGAACATCGCGCCGGCGGACGTCGAGGCCGTGCTCGAGAGCCATCCGGCGGTCGCCGAGGCGGCGGTCCACGGCGCTCTGGACGCCGAGTGGGGCGAACGTGTGGTCGCAACAATCGTCCTCCGCGACGCGCAGACCGCAACAGTGGACGAGCTACGCGGTTATTGTCGTGTCCGGCTCGCCGGGTACAAGGTGCCCAGAGTCATCAGGTTCGCCCGAGAGTTGCCGAGAACGGTCTCAGGGAAGCTGTTGCGCCGATCTTTGGAGGATTGAATGTCACGCCCGAGCCGTCGTCGCTCGTTAACCGTTGCCTCTGCCGCCGTGCTGGTGGCCCTGGTCGCCCCTGCGGCCGCGCACGGCGCGGCCTACACCGCCAAGCCGGGTGATGGGGCGTGCGGCGCAGGCGATCTCGCCTGCGGCGGGCTCGTCGAGGCGGCCGAGGTGATGGGGCCCGGAGACAGCCTCACGATCGGTGCGGGCACATATTCCGGAGCGGTCTTCGTCAGCGGCGGCCTCACGATCACCGGCGACATCGGCGTGACGATCAACAGCACGGTGGAGTTCCGCGGCGCCGTCGGCGGCGTGTCGAAGTTCGCGCGGGTCATCGTCGCCCAGGCGGCGGCGGCCGGTCCCGGCGTGCTCATCACCGGGTCCTCCGGCGTCGAGATCACCGACAGCGCGATCGCCAGCAAGGACGGCGACGGCGTGCACGTCGCGAACGGCACGCTGAACAAGATCGTGCGCTCGGCGATCGTCACTGGCGGCGCGCAGGCGAGCGCCGTGAAGGTCAACTCGACCGCCGGCAACCCCAAGGGCCTGACGATCGAGTCGACGATCCTCGTCGGCGGCGCCGCGGGCGTCGGCGCGACGACGTCGGGCGCGACGGCCCCGGACATCCAGCTCACGCTGCGGCACATCACGGCCGCCGCCTCGACGAACGGGATCAGCCTCGACTCGAGCGCTGCCGGGCAGCTGCTCGGCAGCTCGGGAAACATCGCGGCGACGCTGACGGACTCGATCGCGCTCAACAACGCGACGAAGCGCAATGCCGGCGTCGCCGGCCTCGGCGCCAACAGCGCCGAGATCAACGCGGCGCGCAGCCTGCAGTCGGGCGACGTCAAGGCGCTCTTCCTCGACCCGTTGAAGGGCAACTACCGCCTGCGGCCCGACTCGCCGGCGATCGGCAAGGGCGGATTCGTAGCCGGCGAGTCGACGACCGACATCGACGGTGAGGATCGCTCGGCCGCCCCGACCGACCAGGGCGCCGACGAGTACAACAACGCCGCGCCGACGGCGAAGTTCGTCGTCGCGACGCCGACCCCACGCAACACGCAGCCGGTCAGGTTCGACGCATCCGCCTCGAGCGACCGCGAGGGCACCGCCGCGGGCGGCATCGCCGAGTACCGCTGGCGTTACAGCGACGGCGGCAGCGACGTCACGACGGTCCCGACCGTCGAGCACGTGTTCGCGGACGAGGGCGATGCTGCGGCCGGGCTGATCGTGATCGACAAGCAGGGCGCCGTCAGCCCCGAGGTGGCCGTGTCCTTCAAGCTCGTCGACGGCGTTCCGCCGGCGGTCGGGATCGCCAAGCCGAAGGCCAACCAGACGTTCCGGCTGTTCACGTCGAAGACGACGACCGTGACGAAGAACGGCAAGAAGACGAAGGTCACGAAGCGCACGCGCGCGAAGATCCAGATCGGCGGCCTGTCCGCCGACAAGTCCGGCGTGGCGAGGATCGTTCTGACGCTCGAGAAGGCCGGCACGACGACCGCCAAGCCGAAGGCGGGCGCGACGGCGCGCTGTCGCTTCTATGACCCGAAGAAGGGATTCCAGCTCGTAAGCTGCACGAAGCCGAAGCTGATCACGGCCCGGCTGATCAAGGACGACAAGAACGGTCGGTGGACGTACACGATCCAGCGCCCGCTGTTTGCCGGCAGGTACACGGTGTCCGCGTACGGCGTCGACGGGGCGGGTGCCTTCGGCAACTCGGCCGAGGCGAAGCTCGCGAAGATCAGCTTCACGATGAAGAAGTAGCTCGCCGGTGAGGTGCTGATCGAAGTGAGCGCGAAGGCCGCATTCGCCGCCGTTGCGACGTCGGTCGTCGCCGCCCTCGCGGCGCCGGCGGTGGCGGGCGCGGCGACCTACAACGTCGCCGGCGGCGGCGGGGCGTGCGGCGGGGGTGACCTGTCGTGCGGCTCGATCGCCGGCGCGGCCGGCGCTGCAGGCAGCGGCGACACCGTGCTGATCTCGCCCGGGTCCTACAGCGAGAGCGCGACGTTCGCGGCCGGCGTCACCGTCCGCGGCTCGACCGAGTCACCGGGCGTCGTCGTCACGGGGACGCTCACCTTCGGCGGCGCCGGCGCGACGCCGAGCGTGCTCGAGAAGCTCATCGTGGCGGCGCCCGGCGGCGGCGCGTCGGCCGTCGCGATCAGCGCAGCCGGCGGCGCGGCGATCCGCGACGCGGTCGTGATCGGGGCCGACGGCAGCGGGCTGTCGATCACGAACGGCAGCGCGAACGAGCTTGTCCGCAGCACCGTGCTGGCGGCGGCCGCCAGCGGCCGGGCCGTCGAGATGCAGCTCGGCACCTCGCCCGCCAACCTCTCGATCGACTCGAGCGTCCTCAGCGGCGGCGCGTCCGGCGTCGGCCTGTTCGTGAAGACCGGGGTTGGCACGCTCCCACTCGGCGGAGCCGGGTCGGCGAACATCACCGCGCGCCATGTGACGATCGCCGGATCCGCGACCGCGATCTCGCTCGACTCCAGCGATGCGGCCGGCCTCCTCTCGCCGGTCGGCAACATCGCCGTCACCGTGCGCGACGCGATCGTGCTCGGCTCCAACCCGGCGGTGACGAACCCCGGCCTGCTCGTCCTCCCGCCGAACACGGCCTCGCTCAGCCTGACGCGGACGGACCAGACGAGCGCGCCCGAGGCGCTCTTCGCGAATCCCGCCAGGCGCAACTATCACCTGCGCGCCGACGCCCCGGTGATCGACAAGGGCCAGGTCACGGCGAGCGACTCGCCGACCGACGTCGACAGCCAGCCGCGCACGTCGGGCGCAGCGAGCGACCTCGGCGCCGACGAGTTCGTCAACTCGCCGCCGACGGCGAAGATCGCGATGAAGACGCCGAGCCCGCGCGCCGGCCAGCCGATCACGCTGGACGGCAGCGAATCGAGCGATCGCGAAGCCGGCATCGGCGGCCCGATCACCGAGTATCGCTGGACGTTCGGAGACGGCGTCACGCAGACGACGACGACGCCGACCGTCGAGCACGCGTACGGCGGTCCGGGCGCGGTCGTCGCGGAGCTCGTCGTCGCAGATCGCAACGGTGGGGTCAGCGCCCCGGCGAGCGTCTCCTTCCAGCTCGCCAACGCGACGCCGCCGACGGTCCTGATCACGAAGCCGAAGCCGAGCGCGAAGATCGCGCTGCGCACGAAGCAGCGCAAGCGCGCGAAGATCACGTTCTCGGGCACCGCGAAGGCCGAGGCCGGGATCCGCAACGTCGTGCTGACGATCGAGAAGCTCGGCACGTCGAAGAAGACGTGCACCTGGCTGGACAAGAAGCAGGGGCTGATCAAGGGCGTCTGCTCGCGGCCGGTGCTGATCAACACCAAGATCAGGCCGGGCACGTGGAGCTACACGGTGGCCAGCAGCATCAGGCTCACGAAGGGCAGCTACCGCGTCAGCGTCTACGGCGTGGACGCCAGCGGCTCGTTCGGCAACACCGCTCCGACGCGGAGCCGCATCGTGCGGTTCACGCTCCGGTAGCGCTGCACGGACGTCGCCCGTGCCACCCGCCGATCCCGACGAGTACCGCGCCGCCAGCCGCGAGCGCTGGGCGGCCGTCGCCGGCGGCTGGGGGACGCATCGCCGCGTCATGCAGGGCGCCGCGGAGCCGGTCTCGCAGTGGATGGTCGAAGCGATCACGCCGCAGCCCGGCCACCGCGTGCTCGAGCTCGCCGCCGGCCCCGGCGACACGGGTTTCCTCGCCGCCGAGCTGATCGCGCCCGGCGGCACGCTGATCAGCTCGGACGCCGTGCCCGAGATGGTCGACCAGGCGCGCGCGCGTGCCACCGAGCTTGGCGTCACGAACGTCGAGTTCGCGACGATCGACGCCGAGTGGATCGACCTCGCGACCGCCGACGTCGACGGCGTGCTGGCCCGCTGGTGCTACATGCTGCTGGCCGATCCGGCGACGGCGCTGCGCGAGACGCGCCGCGTCCTGCGCCCGGGGGGGCGGCTCGCCCTCGCCGCCTGGGCGCGGCCGGAGGACAACCCGTGGGCCGCGGTGCCGGCGGGGGAGCTCGTCGCGATCGGAGCAGTCGAGCCGCCCGATCTCGATCAGCCGAACATGTTCGCCTTCCGCGACCCGCAGCAGATCGTCGAGCTGCTCGAGAACGCCGGCTTCGAGGACATCGTCGTCGAGCAGATCCCGATCAGCTTCTCGTTCGCGAGCCTCGACGACTGGTGGGACGTGCAGCTCGATCTCTCGACGAGCCTCTCGCGCGGGGTCGGGGCGCTGACGCCCGCGCAGCGCGACGACCTGCGCGACGCGATCGACGCGCGCCTGCAGCAGCACGTGGCGGACGACGGCAGCGTGGTCCTGCCGGGCCTCACGCACGTCGCCGCGGCCGGTGCGTAGGATCACGCGCCATGTACTACGACGACGACGCAGACCTCACGCTCCTCGACGGCAAGACCGTCGCGATCATCGGCTACGGCTCGCAGGGCCACGCCCACTCGCTGAATCTCCAGGACTCGGGGGTCGACGTCGTCGTAGGCCTGCGCGAGGACTCGGCATCGGCCGCCAAGGCCGCCGAGCATGGCCTCGAGGTGCTGCCGATCGCCGACGCCGCCAGCCGCGGCGACCTCGTGATGATGCTCGTCCCCGACGAGCTGCATCGCGCCGTCTACGAGGGCGAGGTCCGCGACGGCGTCGCCGAGGGCAACATGCTGCTCTTCGGCCACGGCTTCTCGATCCACTACGACGAGGTGCAGGCGCCCGCCGGCGTCGACGTCGCGCTCGTCGCGCCGAAGGGCCCGGGCCACCTCGTGCGGCGCCAGTACCTCGAGGGCTCCGGCGTGCCCGGGCTCGTCGGCATCGAGCAGGACGCGAGCGGCAACGCGCTCGCGCTCGCGCTGGCCTACGCGAAGGGCATCGGCTGCACGCGCGGCGGCGTGATCGAGACCTCGTTCAAGGACGAGACCGAGACCGATCTCTTCGGCGAGCAGGCGGTCCTCTGCGGCGGCGCGTCGGAGCTCGTCCAGGCCGGTTTCGAGACGCTCGTCGAGGCCGGCTACGACCCGCAGATGGCGTACTTCGAGTGCCTGCATGAGCTCAAGCTGATCGTCGACCTGATGTACGAGAAGGGCCTGGCGGGGATGCGCTACTCGATCTCCAACACCGCCGAGTACGGCGACTACACGCGCGGCAAGCGCGTCATCACCGACGAGACGCGGGCGAACATGAAGCAGATCCTCGCCGAGATCCAGTCCGGCGACTTCGCCCGCGAGTGGATCGCCGAGAACCGCGCGGGCCAGGAGAACTTCAAGCGCATGCGCGCCGAGCAGGCCGTCTCGAAGGTCGAGACGACCGGCAAGGACCTGCGCGCGATGATGGACTGGATCGACACGGACTTCAGCGAGTAGCGGGGCGGTAGGCAGCGCCGTGGTGGTGAGGCGCCGGGCGCTGCGGGTCGCGTCAAGCTCGCGGTCGCGCAGCCGCTTGCGAACGTCGTCGATGAAGGAGTGCGAGGTCGAAGACTCGTGGCGACTTGGGGGCGGATATAGCCCCAAACGCGCCACGACCGCGCGGGCGTCATGCGCGTGGCGACTTGGGGGCGGATATAGCCCTCAACGTGCCACGACCGCGACGCGGCAGCTGGCGAGGGCTTGACCTGTCCTCCTTCGGTGATGCCGTTCACGAACGCCTGAGCCCGCTGGAGCACGAGATCACCACGTCGACCAGCGAGCCCTGTACTAGACTGCGACCCGCCGTCGCGACTGGCGTTCGGGTGGAGCACACCACCGGGGAGCGGCGGAGCAGTTCGCCGCCGCACGCCTGGGCACAGACCTTCACCCGCGACAACTGGGACGTCTGCCCACATGACGACGAGCACGCAGTTGAAGATTCCCGAAGCGCTCAAGCCGTCCGATGGCCGGTTCGGCTGCGGACCCTCGAAGATCCGCCCCGCGCAGCTCTCCGCGCTGGCCGGCGAGCACGCCGCGCTGCTCGGCACGTCGCATCGCCAGAAGCCGGTGCGGGCGCTCGTCGGGCGCGTGCGCAGCGGGCTGGCCGACCTGCTCGGCGCCCCCGAGGGCTATGAGATCGCGCTCGGCAACGGCGGCACGACCGCGTTCTGGGACGCCGCTGCGCTGTCGCTCGTCCGCGAGCGCGCGCTGCACCTGACGTACGGCGAGTTCAGCCGCAAGTTCGCCGACGTGACGCGCAACGCGCCGTTCCTCGGCGACCCGATCGTCCTGCAGGCCGAGCCCGGCGACGCACCGGAGCCGATCGGCGATCCGGCGATCGACGCGATCGCCTGGGCGCACAACGAGACCTCGACCGGCGTCATGGTGCCGGTACTCCGCCCGGCCAGCGCCGGCGACGCGCTCGTCCTGATCGATGCGACCTCGGGCGCCGGCGGCCTGCCGCTCGACGCCGCTCAGGCCGACGCCTACTACTTCGCGCCGCAGAAGAGCTTCGGCTCCGACGGCGGGTTGTGGCTCGCGCTGCTGAGCCCGGCCGCGATCGAGCGCATCGAGCAGATCGCGGCGACGCCACGCTGGATCCCCGAGTTCCTCAGCCTGCACACGGCGCTCGCCAACTCGCGCCTCGACCAGACGCTCAACACGCCCGCGCTCGCGACGCTCGTCCTGCTCGCCGAGCAGCTCGACTGGATGCTCTCGGGCGGTGGCCTCGAGTGGTGCGTCGCCCGCACGACCGAGTCCTCCGATGCGCTCTACGGCTGGGCCGAGGCCTCGACCTACACGACGCCGTTCGTGCGCGATCCGGCGAAGCGCTCGCTCGTCGTCGGCACGATCGACTTCGACGACAGCGTCGATGCGGCGAGCGTCGCCGCGACGCTGCGCTGCAACGGGATCGTCGACGTCGAGCCGTACCGCAAGCTCGGCCGCAACCAGCTGCGCGTCGCGATGTTCCCCGCGATCGAGCCGGCCGACGTACGGGCCCTGACCGCCTGCGTCGACTGGGTCGTCGAGCGCACGGAGTCCGCATGACGGCCGAGCGCGTGCTCGTCGCCGAGGCCGTCGGCGACTCCGGTGTCGATCTGCTGCAGGTCGCCGGCTTCGACACCGAGGTCGGCGTCGGCTGGTCGCGCGAGGAGCTCGAGCAGCGGATCGGCGACTTCGCCGGGATCCTCGTGCGCTCCGCGACGAAGGTCGACGCCGAGCTGATCGCGCGCGCGACGAACCTGCGCGTGATCGCCCGCGCCGGCGTCGGGATCGACAACATCGACGTCCCCGCCGCGACGAAGCGCGGCATCATCGTCGCCAACGCGCCGCGCTCGAACATCGTCACGGCGGCCGAGCACACGATGGCGCTGCTGCTCGCGCTGGCGCGCAACATCCCGCAGGCGCACGGCGCGCTGACCGCCGGCCGCTGGGCGCGCAAGGACTTCAACGGCACCGAGCTGATGGACAAGACGCTCGGCGTGCTCGGCTTCGGGCGCATCGGCCAGCTCGTCGCGACGCGCGCGAAGGCGTTCGGCATGCGCGTGATCGCCTACGACCCGTACGTCGCCAGCGAGCTCTACGACAACCTCGGCGTCGAGAAGTGCGACACCTCGGCGGCGCTCTACGCGGGCGCGGACTTCATCACCGTGCACCTGCCCAACACGCCCGAGACGGACGGCTGGCTCGACGCGGCGGCGTTCGCGAAGATGCGCGACGGCGTGCGGATCCTCAACGTCGCGCGCGGCTCGCTGATCGTCGATGCCGACCTCAAGGACGCGATCGACAGCGGCAGGGTCGCGGGCGCGGCGCTCGACGTCTTCCGCAGCGAGCCGATGACCGACCACCCGCTGTTCGGCTATCCCAACGTCATCGTCACGCCGCATCTCGGCGCCTCGACGACCGAGGCCAACGACCGCGCGGGCTACCAGGCGGCCGAGCAGATCGTCGCCGCGCTGCAGGGCGGCAGCGTCACGACCGCGGTCAACGCGGCGACGATCAAGCCCGAGGACATCGAGGAGCTGGGACCGTTCCTGCCGCTCTGCCGCCATCTCGGCCGGCTCGGCACGCAGCTCGCGCTGTGCGGCTCGATCGACGGCATCGAGGTCGAGTGCCTCGGCCGGATCGCCGAGCGCGACACGCGCCCGCTCGTGACCGCGGTCCTGCTCGGCGCCTTGCACGGTCACACCGAGGAGCACATCAACGAGGTCAACGCGCACGCGCTCGCCGAGGAGCGCGGCATCCGCGTGCGCGAGACGTCGAGCACGACCGCGCACGACTTCACCGACCTCGTGCGCGTCAACGTCGTCTGCGGCTGCGACAAGACGATGGTCGCCGGCACGACGATCGGCAACCGCAACCGCCCGCATCTCCTGCAGGCCTGGGGCCAGCGCTTCAACCTCCAGCTCGAGCCGCACCTGTCGCTGTTTCGCTACGTCGACCGTCCCGGCGTGATCGGCCGCGTCGGCACGATCTTCGGCGAGCGCGGGTTCAACATCGGCTCGGCCGCGGTCGGCCACTCGCCGGACAACGGCGAGCAGCAGCACGCGGTGATGATCATGACGACCGACGCCCAGGTCCCGCAGGCGCTCGTCGACGAGATCATCGCCTCGTCGGACCTTTTCGTCGCCGGGCGCACCGTAACGCTCGACTGAACGGGGCCGGGGGCTCGGGCCCCACCTCGCCCGACGCCCACCTCGCCCGATGCGAGTTCGTGAGATTCGCAACGAACGCGGTGGGGTACTGGTCCGCCATGCGCCGGGGGATGCTGATCATGGCGGCCGTTGTTCTCGTCGTCGGAGGCGCTGGTTGCGGCGACGAGGACAACGCCGGCGCGCGCGAAGAGCTCACCTGGTTCATCGCGCGCCAGCCCGGCGGGGCGGTCGAGAAGCTCGCGGCGAGCTGCTCGCAGCGCTCGGCCGGTCGCTACCGCATCCGCGTCGAGCTGCTTCCATCGCAGGCCGATCAGCAGCGCGAGCAGCTCGTCCGCCGGCTCGGCGCGAAAGACGACTCGATCGACCTGATGGGACTCGACGTCGTGTGGACCGGCGAGTTCGCCAACGCCGGCTGGATCGCACCCGTGCCGGCGAGCACCGCGAAGGTCGTCAGCGAGCAGGTCTTCGACTCGGTCCTGCAGACCGCACGCTTCCGCAACAGGCTCTACACCGTCCCGATCTGGTCCAACACGCAGCTGCTGTGGTACCGCAAGGACCGCGTTGCGAAGGCGCCTGCGACCTGGGACGAGATGCTCGACGAGGCCGAGCGGATCGGTCCCAAGGAGGGCCGCATCCAGGTCCAGGCCAACCGCTACGAAGGCCTCGTCGTGCTGGCCAACCAGCTGATCGAGTCGGCCGGCACCTCGATCCTGGCGGGGCCGACGCAGGTCAAGCTCGACAAGGCGCCGACCGAACGAGCGCTCGGCATCCTCGCCCGGCTGTCGCAGTCGCCGGTCGCCCCGCCGAACCTGACGACGTCGACCGAGGACACCGCCCGGCAGGGGTTCGAGTCGGGCAACTCGAGCTTCATGATCAACTACACGTTCGTCTACGCGTCGGCGAAGGCCAACAAGCCGAGCGTCTTCAAGCAGATGGCCGCGGCGAACTTCCCGCGGGTCGACCCGAACCGCCCGAGCGCACCACCGATCGGCGGCTTCAACCTCGCCGTGTCGGCCTACTCGCGCCACCGCGACCTCGCCTTCGACGCCGCGCGCTGCCTCGTCTCCCCGGCCAACCAGCGCGAGGTCACCAAGCTCGAGGGGCTGCCGCCGGTGCGGTCGGACCTGTTCGATTCGCCGGAGGTGAAGTCGGCGTTCCCCGGCTTCTCGGAGGAGATAAGGGTCGCGATCCGCGACGCCGCTCCGCGGCCGTCGCAGTCGCCGGCGTACCAGGACCTGTCGCTCGCGATCCAGCGCGCGCTGCACCCGTCGACGAAGCTCGACCCGAAGGACCTCGACTCCGCGTACGCGACCCTGCGCGACTACGTCGTCAAGGCGATCAAGCGTGAGGGCCTGCTGTGAGCGATCGGACGAAGGCCGAGCGCAAGCTCGCCCTCATGCTCTGTGCGCCGGCGGTGATCGCGATGCTGCTCGTGACGGTCTATCCGATCGTCTACGCGATCGTCCTGTCGGTGCAGAAGGTCGACCTGCGCTTCCCCGAGGAGAGCGGGTTCGTCGGCCTCGACAACTACGCCGCGGTCTTGTCCTCCCCGCTCTGGTGGCAGGACGTCTTCAACACGACGCTCGTGACGGTCGTCTCGGTCTCGATCGAGCTCGTGCTCGGCCTGACGCTGGCGCTCGTCATGCACCGCGCGCTGTTCGGCCGCGGGCTGATCCGCACGTCGGTGCTGATCCCCTACGGGATCGTCACGGTCGTCGCCGCCTTCGCCTGGTTCTTCGCCTTCGATCCCGAGTTCGGCTTCGTCAACGGGCTGCCGTTCATCGCCGACGACAAGGCCTGGTTCGGCAGCCGCGGGAGCGCGTTCAGCGTGATCATCCTGACCGAGGTCTGGAAGACGACGCCGTTCATGGCGCTGCTGCTGCTGGCCGGTCTCGCGACGATCGACGAGGGCCTCTACGAGGCCGCGAAGGTCGACGGCGCCAACGCGGTCCAGCGCTTCTTCAAGATCACGCTGCCGCTGCTCAAGCCGGCGCTGCTCGTCGCGCTGCTGTTCCGCACGCTCGACGCCTTCCGCGTGTTCGACTCGATCTTCGTCATGACGCGGGGCGCGCAGGACACCGAATCGGTCTCGATCCTCGGCTACAACCAGCTCATCTCGCGCCTGAACCTCGGCCTCGGCTCGGCCGTGTCGGTGCTGATCTTCGTGCTCGTGCTGGTGATCGCCTTCCTCTTCGTGCGCGGCTTCGGGACCGCGACGCCGGGCACGCAGGGGGCGAAGCGCTGATGCAGAATCGTGGGGGACGCGCACGGCTGGGCTGGACGGCGGCGATCGTCATCGTCCTCTTCTATGCGCTGATCCCGGTCCTCTGGCTCGTCTCGCTGTCGTTCAAGACGCCGGCGACGGTGAACGACAAGCGCTTCATCCCCGAGCAGCTGACGCTCGACAACTACTCGGTGCTCTTTCAGGGCGGCTTCGACTCGCCGCTGCTGCGGCCACTGATCAACTCGGTCGCGATCGCGCTGATCGCGACGGTCATCGCCGTCACGCTCGCGTCGTTCACGGCGTACGCGATCGCGCGGCTGGACTTCCCGGGCAAGACGGTCATCCTCGCCGGCGCGCTGGCGATCGCGATGTTCCCGCCGATCTCGGTCGTCGGTCCGCTGTTCGACATGTGGCGCACGCTCGGCCTGTACGACACCTATCCGGGGCTCGTCATCCCGTATCTGACGTTTGCGCTGCCGCTCGCGATCTACACGCTCGTCGCGTTCTTCCGCGAGATCCCGTGGGAGCTCGAACAGGCGGCGCAGGTCGACGGCGCGACGCCGTGGCAGGCCTTTCGCAAGATCATCCTGCCGCTCGCCGCGCCGGGCGTGTTCACGGCGGCGATCCTCGTCTTCATTTTCGCCTGGAACGACTTCGTCTTCGCGATCACGCTGACGTCCTCGGACTCGGCACGGACCGTACCGGCCGCACTCGCGTTCTTTCAGGGCGAATCGCAGTTCACGGCGCCGACCGGCAGCATCGCGGCCGCCGCCGTGCTGGTGACGATCCCGATCATCGTCTTCGTGCTCATCTTCCAGCGCCGCATCGTGGCCGGGCTCACGGCGGGCGCCGTCAAGGGATAGGGGATATGGCAGAGATCAAGCTGCACGACGTGACGAAGCGCTACGCCGATGGCACCGAGGCCGTCAAGAAGATGAACCTCGAGATCAAGGACGGCGAGTTCATGATCCTCGTCGGCCCGTCGGGCTGCGGGAAGTCGACGGCGCTGCGGATGATCGCCGGGCTGGAGGACATCTCCGAGGGCGAGCTGTCGATCGGCGACCGTGTCGTCAACGACCTCGCGCCGCGCGACCGCGACATCGCGATGGTGTTCCAGAACTACGCGCTCTATCCGCACATGACGGTGCGGGCGAACATGGGCTTCGCGCTCAAGCTCGCCAAGGTTCCGGAGGCGGAGATCAACAAGAAGGTCGAGGAGGCGGCGCGCATCCTCGACCTCACCGAGCACCTCGACCGCAAGCCGGCCAACCTCTCCGGCGGCCAGCGCCAGCGCGTCGCGATGGGCCGCGCGATCGTGCGCGACCCGCAGGCCTTCCTGATGGACGAGCCGCTCTCGAACCTCGATGCGAAGCTGCGCGTGCAGACGCGCACCGAGGTCTCGCGGCTGCAGCGGCGCCTCTCGACGACGATGGTCTACGTCACCCACGACCAGACCGAGGCGATGACGCTGGGCGACCGCGTCGCGGTCATGCGCTCGGGCGTGCTGCAGCAGGTCGACCCACCGCGCGTGCTCTACAACGACCCGGTCAACATCTTCGTCGCCGGCTTCATCGGCTCGCCGGCGATGAACTTCTTCTCCGCGACCGTGAGCGGCGCGAAGATCAAGCTGCCGTTCGGCGAGGTGCCGCTGCCGGATGGCGTCGACCACTCCGGCGACGTCATCGTCGGCATCCGTCCCGAGGACTTCGAGGACGCGGCCTTCGCGCCCGCCGGGCACGACGCGGGCGTCCAGTTCGACGCACCGATCGAGGTCCTCGAGTCGATGGGCTCGGAGATCTACGTCTACTTCTCCTTCTCCGGCGGCGAGGTGAGCTCCGACGAACTCGCCGAGCTGGCGCGCGACTCGGGCGTGGCGGAGACGCCGGGCGCCGGCGCCGGGCTCGCCGTCGCGCGGCTGAACCCTGAGTCCGACGTCAGCGAAGGGCAGAAGGCGAAGCTCTGGTTCGACGGCGCGAAGCTGCACCTGTTCGACCCCGCCGACGGATCGAGCCTGCGCCGCGGCAAGCGCGAGCAGGAGGCGGCGGCGCAGGCGACCGAGGAGGCGATCGCGGCCGAGGCCGAGGTTGACGCCGAGGACGAGGTCGCCGACGACGTGCCCGGAGCCCGAGCCCGAGCCCGAGCCCGAGCCCGACGCTGCCGAACAGCCCGAGGCTGCCGACGAGCAGCAGGACGAGGACGCCACGCCCAAGTAGCGTTCACGGGATGCGCATCGCGGTCCTCGGCACCGGCATCGTCGGCAGAACGCTCGGCAGCGCCCTGCTGCGAAACGGTCACGAGGTGCGGCTGGGCTCGCGCAGCGCGGGCAGCGAGGCGGCGGTCGCGTGGGCGACGGAGGTCGGCGGACCGGCGAGCGAGGGCACGTTCGCCGATGCGGCCGGCTTCGGCGAGCTCGTCATCAACGCCACGAACGGCGCCGCCTCGCTCGACGCGCTCGAGCTCGCGGGCCACGAGCAGCTCGCGGGCAAGGTGCTCGTCGACGTCGCCAACCCGCTGGACGTCTCGCGCGGGATGCCGCCGACGCTGACCGTCTGCAACGACGACTCGCTGGCCGAGCAGATCCAGCGTGCCTTCCCCGACGTGCGCGTCGTCAAGACGCTGAACACGGTCACGGCCGCCGTGATGGTCGATCCGGCGAGCGTGCCCGGCAGCCACACGATCTTCGTCGCCGGCGACGACGCGCCGGCGAAGGCGCAGGTGACGGCGCTGCTCGAGGAGCTCGGCTGGCCCGCGGACTCGATCCTCGACCTCGGCGACATCAGCGGCGCGCGCGGGATGGAGATGTACCTGCCGCTGTGGCTGCGCCTCTACTCGGCCGCGGGCAGCGCGATCCTCAACATCGAGCTGCACGCCGCCGGCGCCCCCGCCGGCTGACGCTCCGCCGGTGGGTCGTCGCGCGCGCCGTTCCCTGCTGGGCTGCCTCGTCATCGCGGGCCTGTTCGCGACGGGCGGCCACGCCGCCGGCCCGGCCCACGAGACCACGGCGCAGCCGGCGGCAACGAGCGACGCGCGCCCAGGCGCCTCGCGCCTGCGGGTGATCGTCAGCCCGGCGCGCGTGCGGCCGGGCCGGCTCACGAACGTGCGGATCGCCGACGCGCGGCGCCGCGGCGGGCTGTCGGCGACGGTCTGTGCGCGCTCCGCCGCGCGCTCGACACCGTGCCGCAGCGTGCGTCTGCGCGGCGGGACCGCGAAGACCCGCGTGCGCGTGCGGCTGCCGCGCGCCGGGCGCTGGACGATCGTCGTGCGCGCCGGGTCGGACGAGCGGCTCGTTCGCCGCGTCGATGTCAGCGCGAAGGCCCGCTACCAGGTGCTCGTCGCCGGCGACTCGATGGCCTTCGGGATCATCGACGTGCTCGGCCGCTCGGTACGCGCGACCGGCGGCACGCTGCGCGGCGACGCGAACGCGGGAACGGGGATCACGAAGCCCGCGCTCGTCAACTGGCCCCTGCACGCGGCCTCGTCGGCGCGGCGTGGGCGTCCCGACGCGACCGTCGTCTTCCTCGGCGGCGCGATCGACGCGTTTCCCGTCATGACGGCGGCCGGCGCGAGCGCGGACTGCTGCGGGCCGTTGTGGGTGGCGGAGTACGAGCGCCGCGTGCGCGCGGTGATGACGGCGTATCTGCGCAACGGCCACGGGCTCGTCTACTGGGTCCTGCTGCCGGCGCCGCGCGACCTCGCGCGGGTCGAGTCGATCCATGCGATCAACGCCGCGATCACGCGGGCTGCGGGCGCCTTCGCCGACGGCGTCACGCTCGTCGACATCGCCCCGCTGATCTCGCCCGGCGACCGCTTCGTCGACGCGATCACGTACCGGGGCAAGCGCGTCGTCGTGCGCGAGACCGACGGCATGCACCTGGCGAACGCCGGTGTCCACATCGCCACGAACCTGATCCTGCGGGCGATGCGGCGCGACGGGATCGCACAGCGCTAGAACGCAGGGGCATGGAGCAGCCGCGCGACGAAGGCCCGCGCGCTCGCCTGACACATCGCCGACCAGCCAAGGACACCCAGACAGCGCCCGCGCCATCAGGGGCCGCGACGGCGCGTGAGCGATCCGTCGAGCGGCTCGCGCGTCGTGACCTCGACGACGTGCGCGTCGATCGTGGCGTGCCCCTGCGAGCGAGCAACCGCGACGCGGTGGTGGCCGTCGCGGACGAAATGCCGATCGCCGATCCGGTACACGTCGATCGGCGGTAGCGAGGCCCCGCGGCGCGCGGCCTCGGCGATCCGCTCGAAGCGCGTCCGCGTGCGCGAGGACGTCGGGCGAAAGCCGCGGTCGAACTCCTTCGGGCGGCCGACGGTGCCGACGACCGACTCGATCGGGATCGGCTGGATCCCGAGGTCCCGCTCACCGACGCGCCCGAGCGATCGGATGACCTCGTCGAAGGAGAGCGCGTCGCCGACGGCTCTGCGCTGCAGGCGCAGGAGCGCGCTCAGCTGAGCCAGCAGGCGGCGACGGCGGCCGCGCAGGAAGTCGTCCTGCGCGTCGCGCGTGGGGAAGCCGGTGCCGCGCGCCATCCGATCCCGGCCGCTCAGCGCCGCGCGCGATCGTGCAGCGTGATCGTCTCGGCGCGCGCGAGCAGCATCGTCAGGCCGCTGCGCGGGTCGCGCGGCGAGGCGCGCCGCTCGCGCAGGACGACGGCCGACCAGCGCGCACCGCCATCGAGCTCGGCGGCGAGGCGTTGCGCGAGCCCGCGCGCAACCCAGCCGATCTGCGCGCCGCCGGACGCCAGGACGGCGATCGCGTTGGGGTCGTGCGCGTTGGCCGGCTCGCGACGCAAGGTCAGCACGTTGCCGGGCGCGAGCTCGTCGGACTGCAGCGACTCGCGCTCGGCGTGCGCGGCGCCGGCGACGCCCGCGACGACGAGCCCGCGCGCGGCGAGGGCGCGATCGTCGCGCGCGAGGTAGCGACCGGAGGCGGGATCGACGACCGCGTAGCCGGCGACCCAGACGGCGCCGCCGTCGTCGGGATACCAGTAGCGCTCCTCGTAGGCGACCGCGACCTCGGCCACGCCCGCCGCTGCTGGTTCTCGCTGCATACGAGCCCAGGATGCCCGCCTTCGGCCGGTCCGACACGACGAGGCCCGCAGGCCTGGGCAACCGCGGCGTCATCGCCTACACTCCGTCGCGCATGACGCACGCGCTCGAGCTGTCTCTGCTTCTTCTCCTGCTCCCCCGCTAGGGGGAGCGTTACGCGTGGCGGCCGCACTGCCGCAAACGACTGAGAAGCAGTACACCTCGAGCCTTCAGCAAGGAGCAACGTCATGAGCAGCAACGAGCACGACCCAAACCACGTCCGGATCTTCGACACGACACTGCGCGACGGCGAGCAGTCGCCCGGCATCTCCCTGAACACCGCCGAGAAGCTGGAGATCGCCCACCAGCTCGCGCGCCTCAACGTCGACATCATCGAGGCCGGCTTCCCGATCGCCTCACCGGGTGACTTCGAGGCCGTCGAGGCGATCTCTCGCGAGGTCCACGGCCCGATCATCGCGGGCCTCGCGCGCGCTCAAGCGCCCGACGTGGAGGCCGCAGCGCGAGCTGTACGCGACGCCGAGCGACCTAGGATCCACACGTTCATCTCGACCTCGGACATCCACATCGTGCACCAGTTCCGCTCGACGCGCGAGGACGTCCTCGCCCAGGCGCGCGCGGCCGTCGCGCACGCGAAGTCGTTCGTCGACGACGTCGAGTTCTCGCCGATGGACGCCACCCGCGCCGAGCTCGAATACACCGCCGAGGTCTGCGCGGCGGCGATCGAAGAGGGCGCTACGACGATCAACATCCCCGACACCGTCGGCTACACGACGCCCGAGGAGTACACGGCCTACCTGGAGGGCTTGTACCGGCTGATCCCACAGCTCAAGGACGTCATCGTCTCGACGCACTGCCACGACGACCTCGGCCTCGCGGTCGCGAACTCGTACGCCGGGACGCTCGCCGGCGCGCGCCAGGTCGAATGCGCGATCAACGGGATCGGCGAGCGCGCCGGCAACGCGTCGCTCGAGGAGATCGTGATGCTGCTGCACACGCGCGGCGACGTCTCGGGCCTGCACACGAACGTCGTCACGACCGAGCTGGCGCGCACGTCGCGGCTCGTCTCGCGGCTGACCGGCTACGTCGTGCAGCCCAACAAGGCGATCGTCGGGCGCAACGCCTTCGCGCACGAGTCGGGCATCCACCAGGACGGCGTCATCAAGGAGCGCACGACATACGAGATCATGGATGCGACGAGCGTCGGCCTCGATGCGAACTCGCTCGTGCTCGGCAAGCACTCTGGCCGCGCCGCGCTGAAGCAGACGCTCGCCGAGCTCGGCTTCACCGTCGAGGGCGCGGCGCTGAACGCCGCCTTCAAGCGCTTCAAGCAGATCGCCGACAAGAAGAAGCAGGTCACGGCGATGGACCTCGAGGCGCTCGTCACCGACGACCTGCGCGACGAGCTCGCCAGCTACACGCTGCAGTCCTTCGAGGTCGAGGCGGGCTCCGGTCGCCCACCGCACGCGACGGTCGCGGTCGTGCTGCCCGACGGCGAGGTCGTGACGGCCGAGTTCGCGGGCGACGGGCCGATCGACTCCGTCTTCGAGGCGATCAACGCCGCGACGGGGCTCGACGCGCAGCTACGCGCGTTCCGCGTCGACGCCGTCACGGGCGGTCAGGACGCGCTCGGTGAGACCTCCGTCGTGCTCGAGTTCGAGGGCCAGTCGGCCTCCGGCCAGGGCGTCGCGACGGACATCATCGAGGCGGCCGGGATCGCGTACGTGCGCGCGCTCTCCAACGCCGTCCGCAAGGCGCAGGCGGCATCGCAGATCATCGACGTCGGGGCCAACGAGCCGGTCGCGACGCCGTAGGGATCGGCGATGGCCGCCGACTCCAACGGCGAGATCGCGATCGAAGTCGAGGGGTTGCGCAAGTCGTATGGACGCGCCGAGGCCGTCCGCGGCGTGTCGCTGCGCGTGCGCAGCGGCGAGATCTTCGCGTTCCTCGGCCCCAACGGGGCCGGCAAGACGACGACGGTCGAGATCCTCGAGGGCTTTCGCCGGCGCGACGGCGGCGACGTGCGCGTGCTCGGCGTCGACCCCGCGCGCGGCGGGCGCGACTGGCGCGCGCGGATCGGGATCGTCCTGCAGGAGGGCCGCGCGCAGCCCAACCTGACGGTGCGCGAGACGCTCGAGCTGTGGTCGGCGTACTACCCGCACCCGAAGCCGGTCGCCGAGACGATCGCGCTCGTCGGTCTCGAGGAGAAGGTCGACGAGCGGGTCGCGCGCCTGTCGGGCGGGCAGCGGCGGCGGCTCGACGTCGGCCTGGCGCTCGTCGGCGATCCCGACCTGATCTTCCTCGACGAGCCGACGACCGGCTTCGATCCCGTCGCCCGCCGCGCCGCCTGGGCGGTGATCGCCGGGCTGCGCGAGCTCGGCAAGACCGTCTTCCTGACGACGCACTACCTCGACGAGGCGCAGGAGCTCGCCGATCGGGTGGCGATCATCAAGGCCGGCGTGATCGTCGCCGAGGGCTCGCCGCAGTCGCTCGCGGCGGGCTCGGCGGTGAGCGAGATCACGTTCGTGGCGCCGGCCGGCGTCGACCTGCGCGAGCTGCCCGGCGCGCCGGCGCTGGAGCTCGCGGGCGGCCTTGCCACGTTGCGCACGGAGCTGCCGACGCGCGTGCTGGCGGAGCTCTGCGGCTGGGCCGCCTCGCGTGGGATCGAGCTCAAGCGACTCGAGGTCACGCGCCCGACGCTGGAGGACGTCTACATCGAGCTCGTGCAGTCCGATGCGGGTGCCCCCGCCGCAACGCCATGAGCGACGCGCGCACGTTCGTCGTCCAGCTGCGCTCGGACCTGAAGGTCTTCGTCCGCAACCCGGCGGCGCTCTTCTTCACGGCGATCCTGCCGGTCATCTTCCTGACGCTGTTCGTCTCGATCTTCGGCAACGCGCGCGCCGGCGGCGAGTACGGGGACATGCGCGTCTCGACGCTGCAGGTGCCGGCGTTCATCGTGCTCGCGGTCGTCTCGGCCTCGTTCGTCGGGATCGTCATGGGGCTCGTGAGCCTGCGTGAGGACGGCGTCCTGAAGCGGATCCGCGCGACGCCGGTGGCACCCTGGATGGTCTTCGCCGGCCGCGTCGCGACGGCCTTCGTGAGCGCCGCGGTCGTCACGGTGGTCCTCTGCGCGATCGGCGCGCTCGCATTCGGCGTGACGCTCCCGACCGCGACGCTGCCCGGCCTCGTCGTCACGCTTGCCGTCGGAGCGGCCTCGTTCTGCGCGCTGGGGATCGCCTACACGGCGCTCGTCCCCAGCGAGGACGCGGGGCCGGCGATGACGAACGCGATCGTGCTGCCGCTGTACTTCATCTCGGGCGTCTTCGTGCCGACCAGCGAGCTGCCCGAGGGCCTGCGCACGTTCGCGGGCTTCTTCCCGGTCAAGCCGTTCGTCGACGCGCTGACGGCCACCTTCGATCCGCGCACCGTGGGGGCCGGCTTCGCCGGCGGCGACCTCGCGGTGCTGGCGGCGTGGGGGCTCGTCGGGCTCGTGCTCGCCGTGCGGTTCTTCCGCTGGACCCCGCGTCTGCAGGCGGGCTAGATGGTTGATTCGCCCGGTCTCAGCTGTCGTCGGGCCAGCGGCCGTGCTCGTCGAAGTAGACGCGCGCGGCCTCCTCGACGTCGCGCTCGCGGTCTCCGCTGACGCCGACGCGGTACAGGACGTTGAGCAGCAGGACCGAGGCGGCGACCCCGATGCCCATCGCCAGCCCCTCGAGCCCGGTGATCGACCGGTTGAAGATCAGCGCCAGCATGCCGGCGAGGACGATCACGGCCGGCAGCCCGTAGCGCACGGCGATCATCGTCTTGGAACGGGCGGTCGGTGGTGATGGGTTCACGTGAGCTCCAGTCCCTGCGCATAGCCTCCGCTCAGCACCTCATCACGTCGTCGCGCGTCCATCAGGTTCGGCGCCATCACGCGCGCGATCTCGTGCGCCGGTCCGATCATCCGCACCGTCGCGCCGCGGCTGCGCAGCGCGAGCGTCTCGAGTGCCGCGGTGCCGCCGGCGACCGCGCGCAGCATCCCGAGCGGCGACGCCATCGCGATGTCGAGGCTGGCGATCGGGTTCAGGCAGAGGACCTGGGTCGCACGCCCAGCCGGCGCGATGTCGAGGTTCGTGTTGCTCCAGACGCCGCCGTCGACATAGTCGCGCCCACCGATCCGGACCGGGGCGAAGATCCACGGCACCGAGCAGGACGCCTGCACGGCCTCGGCGACGCTCGCATCGGGAGCGCCGGGCGCGCCGAACACGACGCGGCGGCCGTTCGCGCGGTCGACCGCGACGACGCGCAGGCGCCCGTCGAAGCGCGCGCCCGCCTTGTCGACGCGCTCGCGGATCGCCGTCAGCGACGTGTCCTTGCCGGGTGTGCGGCCGAGCAGCGCCGCGCGCAGCGCCGTGCTGCCGTTCGAGCCCGCGGCGAGCGCGATCGGCGCCAGCGGCGTCGCCGCCGCTCCCGCCAGTCGGACCGCCTCGCGCGCGACGCTCTGCAGGATCGTGCGCGGGATCGGCAGCCATTGCGCCGCCAGCCGCGACGACGTCTCGGATGCGACGTCGCCGCTCGTCTCGCCCGGCGGCAACGCGAGGCGCTCGGTCTCGGGGCGCGGCCGGCGCGGGCGTTCGCCGGCCGCCAGCGCCGCCGCGACGAGCGAGCCCGCGGACGTCCCGACGAGCGACTCCGTGCCGCGGAAGTCATGCCCGGTGGCGTCCTCGATCCCCGCCAGCACGCCGCTCATCCAGGCCTCGCCGAGCGTCCCGCCGCTGGCGAGGACGAGCACATCAGGGCGCAGGAGGGCCGAGTCCGGCACGTGCAATGGAGGGTACCCGCGAGGGGCGGCGGGTCAGTGGCGCTGGCGCGGGCGCGGCGTCGGGTGTGGGCGCGGCCGAGGGGTCCCCGAGAAAGCGTCCACATACGGGACGTTTTCTCGGGGACCCCGATCGCGCGCCTCGGGGCTGCCAAGGCGGCCCGGACCGCTTCCTCAGGCCGTTCGCCGTGCCGTTTCCTCCGTAGCCGCGCCGCCTTGTACGTGATAACGTACAAGCGTAATGGCGACGACGATCGAGCACCCGAACCCGATCGGTCGCCGCGTTCGAGCCCTGCGCGACGCGATGGAGCTCAGCCTGCGCGACCTTGCCCAGCGCAGCGGCGTCAGCGCGCCGATGCTCAGCCAGGTCGAGCGCGGCGAGACGAGCCCGACGCTGGCCGTCGCCGAGCGGATCGCCAAGGGCCTGGACCTGCGCCTGTCGCAGCTGCTGCGGCTCGACGAGGGCGGCCAGGTCGCGATCGTGCGCTCCGGCGAGCGGCGCCCCGGCACGAGCGACCCCGCGTCCGGGCACGTCGCCGAGATCCTGACGCCGCCGTTGCCCGGCCAGCGCGCCGAGCTGTCGCGCCACGTCCTGTCGGGCGGCGCGAGCACCGGTGGCCCCGGCGACCCGCCGATGCACGAGCCCGGCAGCCGTGAGACCGCGCTCGTGCAGGCGGGGCGCGTCGCGCTGCTGATCGACGGCGAGCGCCACGAGCTCGGCGAGGGGGACTGCGTGACGTTCGACGCCGACCTGTCCCACCACTTCGAGAACCCCGGTTCGGAGGACGCGATCCTGCTCGCCGTCGTCTCCGCCGGCCTACGCAGGAGCTGACCCGCATGCAACCACCCGCGCCGACGACGTTGTTCGAGAAGATCTGGGCCGCCCACGAGGTCGCGCCGGGCCTGCTGTGGATCGACCTGCACCTCGTCCACGAGGTCACGAGCCCGCAGGCGTTCGACGGGCTGCGGCTCGCCGTGCGCACCGTGCGGCGCCCCGACCGCACGCTCGCGACCGCCGACCACAACGTGCCGACCGACGGCACGCCGACCGTCGCGCTGATCAAGGACGAGCTGTCGCGCGTGCAGGTCCAGACGCTCGAGCGCAACTGCGAGGAGTTCGGCGTCCCCGTCTACTCGCTGGGCTCCGAGCACCAGGGCATCGTCCACGTCATCGGCCCGGAGCTCGGCGTCACGCAGCCGGGCATGACGATCGTCTGCGGCGACAGCCACACGGCGACGCACGGGGCGTTCGGCGCGCTCGCGTTCGGGATCGGCACGAGCGAGGTCGAGCACGTGCTCGCGACGCAGTGCCTCGTCGCGCCGAAGCCACGCTCGATGCGGATCAGCTACGCCGGCGAGCTCGGCTTCGGGGTCACCGCGAAGGACCTGATCCTTGCGACGATCGGCCAGATGGGCGTCGACGGCGCCGCCGGTCACGTCGTCGAGTTCGCTGGGCCGGCGATCGAGGCGCTCTCGATGGAGGGCCGGATGACCGTCTGCAACATGACGATCGAGGGCGGCGGCCGCGCGGGCATGATCGCGCCCGACGAGACGACCTTCGCCTGGGTCGCCGAGCACGCGGGGATCGAGATCCCCGACGACTGGCGCGCGCTGCGCACCGACGAGGGCGCGACGTTCGACCGCGAGATCACCGTCGACGCGAGCGCGATCAGCCCGCAGGTGACCTGGGGCACGGCGCCCGACATGGTCGCCGGCGTCGCCGAGGCCGTTCCACAGCCGTCGACCGAGGGCCACGAGCGCGCGCTCGCCTACATGGGGCTCGAGGCGGGCACGCCGATCCAGGAGATCGCGCTCGACCGCGTCTTCATCGGCTCGTGCACGAACAGCCGGATCGGCGACCTGCGGGTCGCGGCCGAGGTCGTCAAGGGGCGCACGGTCGCCGCGAGCGTCAGCGCGATGGTCGTGCCGGGCTCGGCCCAGGTCAAGGCGCAGGCCGAGCGCGAGGGGCTCGACGAGATCTTCCGCGCCGCCGGCTTCGACTGGCGCGGCGCCGGCTGCTCGATGTGCCTCGGCATGAACCCCGACACGCTCGAGCCCGGCGAACGCTGCGCGTCGACGTCGAATCGCAACTTCGAGGGCCGTCAAGGCCGCGGCGGGCGCACCCACCTCGTGTCGCCGCAGATGGCGGCGGCCGCCGCGATCGAGGGCCGCTTCGTCGACATCAGGGAGTGGAGCTGATGGAGGCGATCACGACGATCAGCGGTGCCGTCAGCGTGCTCGACCGCAGCGACGTCGACACCGACCAGATCATGCCCAAGCAGTTCCTCAAGCGCGTCGAGCGCACGGGCTTCGGCGAGTTCCTCTTCCACGACTGGGCCAAGCAGCCCGGCTGGGACCTGCCGCACAACCCGATCCTCGTGACGGGGCGCAACTTCGGCTGCGGCTCGAGCCGCGAGCACGCCCCCTGGGGCCTGGAGGACTACGGCTTCAAGGCCGTCATCGCGCCGTCGTTCGCCGACATCTTCGCCTCGAACTGCACGAAGATCGGGCTGCTGCCGGTCGCGCTCCCGGAGGCCGACGTGCGCGCGATCATGGCCGCCGGCGAGTGCGAGATCGACCTCGACGCCCAGGAGGTCCGCTTCGGCGACAGCGTCGCGTCGTTCGAGATCGACCCCGAGACGAAGCACCGCCTCTTCAACGGGCTCGACGACATCGCGCTGACGCTCGCCCAGGACGACGCGATCTCGGCCTACGAGGCCGAGCGCGAGCGCGGCGGGCCGGTCACGACGGCGTTATGACTCCCGAGCTGCGCGACTGGAACGCCGACTCCTATCACCGCGTCTCGACCCCGCTCGTCGAGATGGCGCGGGCCGTTCTCGACCGGCTCGAGCTGACGGGTGACGAGACGGTGCTCGATGCCGGCTGCGGATCGGGGCGCGTGACGCGACTCCTGCTCGAGCGGCTGCCGCGGGGTCGCGTGATCGCCGTCGACGCCTCGGCCGACATGATCGCCCGTGCGCGCGTCGAGCTCGCGGGCGAGCGCGCCGACGTGCGCAGATGCGATCTCGTCGAGCTCGAGCTCGAGCCCGGCGAACAGGTCGACGCGGTCTTCTCCAACGCGACCTTCCACTGGGTCCCCGACCACGACGCGCTCTTCGCGCGGCTCGCGGCGGCGCTGCGCCCGGGTGGCCGGATCAGCACGCAATGCGGGGGACAGGGTAACGTCGCCGCGGTTCACGAGACGGCGCTGCTGGCGGCCGCCGACGCCGGCCTCAGCGAGCACTTCGAGGGCTGGCCCAGGCCGTGGAACTTCGCCGGCACGGAGCGGACCGAGGCGCGCCTGCGCGGCGCCGGCTTCGAGCGGATCGAGTGCTGGCTGCAGCCCTACCCCGTCGCGCCCGAGGAGCCGCGCGCGTACCTCGAGACGGTCTGCCTCGGCCCGCACCTGGAGCGGCTGGATCCCGCGCACCAGGAGCGCTTCCTGGACGCCGTCATGGCGCGCTTCGGCGGCGCGCCGACGCTCGACTACGTGCGGCTGAACATCGTCGCGCGGCGGGCCGCCAGGACGTCGTAACGCGGGATCTGACGACGGATCGGTGGCGCCGTCCGCCTCGGCGCCCTCGGCGGAGCGACCAGCGCACAAGCTTCGCTGCCGAAGGGGGCCAACTGCTCGACGACGACGCACCCAAACGGCGCGATCGCCGCGTCTGCCTAGATGAATCCCGTCGGCAGCTTCGGGGTCACGCCGTGACGATCGCCGGACGCGCGCGGCTCAGCCCCAGCCCCTGATCGAGACGGACGGCGTGCCGACCGACGCGGCGTCTCGACCGGCTCGGCCTAGCGCCGGATAGCCTGCCACGCCATGCCAAGCATCGTCACGCTCCCCGGCGACGGGATCGGCCCCGAGATCATGAAGCCGGCGCTCGAGCTGCTGCGCACGATCAGCGAGGACTTCACGTTCGACGAGCACCTCTTCGGCGGCGCCGCGATCGACGTGCACGGCAGCGCGCTGACCGACGCGACGCTCGCCGCCTGCAGGCGCGCCGACGCCGTCCTGCTGGCGGCGGTCGGCGGCCCGAAATGGGACACGACGGATCCCGACGCGCCGCGTCCCGAGCAGGGCCTGCTCGGGTTGCGCAAGGGCCTGGGCCTGTTCGCGAACCTGCGGCCCGTGCGGCCCTTTCCGGCGCTGTACGACGCCAGCCCGCTCAAGCGCGAGCGCATCGAGGGCACGGACCTGCTCGTCGTGCGCGAGCTGACCGGCGGGATCTACTTCGGGCAGAAGACGCGCACGGCGCGCAGCGCGAGCGACCTCTGCGAGTACTCGGTCGACGAGGTCGACCGGATCGCGCGCGTCGCCTTCGACGCGGCGCGCCTGCGGCGCAAGCGCGTCGCGAGCGTCGACAAGGCGAACGTCCTCGAGACCTCGCGTCAGTGGCGCGAGGTCGTCCACATCGTCCACAAGGCGCGCTACAACGACATCGCGCTGACCGACGTGCTCGTCGACAACGCGGCGATGCAGTTGGTCGCGCGGCCCGCCGAGTTCGATGTCATCGTCACCGAGAACCTGTTCGGCGACATCCTCAGCGACGAGGCCGCGATGATCACTGGCTCGATCGGGATGCTGCCCAGCGCAAGCCTCGGCGAGCCCGGCACGCCCGGCCTCTTCGAGCCGGTCCACGGCTCGGCGCCCGACATCGCCGGGACGGGCGCGGCGAACCCGCTCGCGATGTTCCTGTCGGTCGCGCTGATGCTGCGCAGCGGGTTGGGTTGGGAAACCGAGGCCGCGGCCGTAGAATCGGCGGTGGACCGCGCGCTCGATGCCGGTCTGCGCACGCGCGACCTGGGTGGCGACGCGACGACAGCCGAGGCGACCCGGGCCGTAATCGACAACCTAGATTAGATGGCGAATCCCACGACCCACACCACCATCTGCCCGCGCCTCTCGGCGCAGGATCGCCACGCGCCGAAGGCGGCCGTGGCTCCGCCACTGTCCACCTTCGGCCCGCCGCGCCCTGCATCCGCGATGCACGGCCATATGTCGGCGCGGGCCGCGGAATCCGCCATCTAAGGAGCGTTCAGTGAAGCAAGCGGACCTCATCTGGATGAACGGGGAGTTCGTCGCCTGGGAGGACGCCAAGGTTCACGTGCTGACGCACGGCCTGCACTACGGCACGGGCGTCTTCGAGGGGATCCGCTGCTACGACACCGAGATCGGTCCCGCCGTCTTTCGCCACCGCGAGCACCTGCAGCGCCTCGCCCGCTCGGCCGAGCTCTACTACATGCCGCTGCCGTACGACGTCGAGGCGCTGCGCGCCGCGACGCACGAGCTGATCGGCCGCAACCGGCTGCGCTCGTGCTACATCCGTCCGCTCGCCTTCCGCGGCTACGGCCAGATGGGGCTCAACCCGCTCGAGGCGCCGGTCGAGGTGACGATCGCCGTCTGGGAGTGGGGCGCCTATCTCGGCGAGGAGGGCAAGCGCAACGGCATCCGCGCGAAGGTCTCGAGCTGGCGGCGGATCAGCCCGGCGTCGTTGATCCCGAGCGCCAAGGCCTCGGGCCAGTACCTCAACAGCGTGCTCGCGAAGATCGAGTCGCTCAAGGCGGGCTACGAGGAAGCGATCCTGCTCGACGACCACGACCACGTCTGCGAGGGCTCGGGCGAGAACATCTTCGTCGTCTGGGAGGGCCGCATGATCACGCCGCCGGCGGCCGCCTCGATCCTCGACGGGATCACGCGCAAGTCCGCGGTCCAGATCGCGCGCGACCTCGGCATCGAGGTGATCGAGCGCGACATCGCCCGCGCCGAGCTCTACCTCGCCGACGAGGTCTTCATGACCGGGACGGCGGCCGAGCTCGTGCCGGTCCGCGAGATCGACGATCACGTCGTCGGCGCCGGCACGCCGGGCGAGGTCACGCGCGCCGTCCAGCAGGCGTTCGAGGATGCGCTGCACGGTCGCGACGAGCGCTACCGCGACTGGCTGGACCCCGTTCCCGCGCGCGCCGAGGCGAAGGTCGGATGACGGCCGGGCGGCGAATTCCGTAGGCGACCTGACGCGCACATGCGCGTCCCGGTCGCCCTGACACACGGAATCTCGCCCCCGACGTCGAAAGGACCACGCACTTCATGACCCAGATCGAGCTCTACGACGCCACGCTTCGCGACGGCATGGGCGGCGGCGGCATGTCGCTGACGGCCGAGGAGAAGGTGCGCCTCGTCCGCCGCCTGGACGCGCTCGGCGTGCGGATCATCGAGGCCGGCTTCCCGGCCTCCAACCCGAAGGAGGGCGAGCTGTTCGCGCTGCTCGAGCGCGAGCTGCTCTCCAACGCCGCGATCGCCGCCTTCGGCATGACCCGCCGCCGCGGCGTGAAGGCCGACGAGGACGGCGGCCTGCGCGTGCTCGCGGACTGCTTCGCGCCGATCTGCACGATCGTCGGCAAGACCTCGATCCACCACGTCGAGAAGGTCGTCCGCGTCTCGCGCGACGAGAACCTCGCGATGATCGCCGATTCCGTCGCCTTCCTCGTGGCGCAGGGCAAGCGCGTGATCTTCGACGCCGAGCACGTCTTCGACGGCCTGCGCGAGGATCGCGACTACGCGCTGCAGTGCCTGCGCACGGCGGCCGCGGCCGGCGCCGAGCGCATCGTGCTGTGCGACACGAACGGTCCCTCGTTGCCGAGCGACATCGCGCGCCAGGTCGCGGCGGTCGGCCTCGCGCTGCCCGGCGTGGCGATCGGCATCCACTGCCACGACGACGGAGGCTGCGCGGTCGCCAACTCGCTGATGGCCGTCGAGGCGGGCGCGACCCAGGTGCAGGGCACGATCAACGGCATCGGCGAGCGCACCGGCAACGCGAACCTCATCACGATCATCGCCAACCTGCAGTTGAAGATGGGCCACCGCGTCCTCAGCGACGAGCAGCTCGCCCTGCTGACGCCGACCGCGCACTTCGCCGACGAGCTGCTCAACCGCCAGCCCGACGCCCACCAGCCGTACGTCGGCAAGAACGCGTTCGCCCACAAGGCCGGCCTGCACGCCGCCGGCATCCGCGCCGACGCGACGACGTTCGAGCACATCGACCCCGCGCTCGTCGGCAACCGCCGCGACCTGCTGATCTCCGAGCTGGCGGGCCGCGGCACCGTCGCCGACAAGGCCGAGCGCGCGGGCCTCGAGCTCGACGACGCGACGGCCGCGCGGGTGCTGGAGCGGATGAAGGCGCTCGAGCACGACGGCTACCAGTTCGAGGCCGCCGACGGCTCGTTTGAGCTGCTGCTGCGCAAGGAAGCCGGCGACTACGAACCGCTCTTCCGCCTCGAGTCCTGGCGCGTCACCGCCGAGCAGCACGCCGATGGCGAGGTGAAGACCGAGGCGACGATCAAGATCTGGGTCGACGGCGAGCGCTTCGTGAGCTACGCCGAGGGCAACGGCCCGGTCCACGCGCTGGACGCCGCGCTGCGCGCGGTCCTGACCGAGGCCCACCCCCACCTCGCCGACACCTGGCTGACGAACTTCAAGGTCCGCATCCTCGACGAGACGAAGGGCTCGGACGCGACGATCAGAGTCCTGATCGACGCCACCGACGGCGACCAGACGTGGGGGTCGATCGGCGTCTCGACGAACCTCATCGCGGCGTCCTGGATGGCGCTCGTCGACTCGCTCGAATACGCCGAGCAGCCCAGCCGCGTGCGCGGCGCAGCGGCGCCGTAGTGCGGGAAGCGCCCGAGCCGATGTCCGCCGTCGAGCCTGCCAGCGCCAGCGAGGTGATCCCGCTCGCCCGGCCCGTCCTCGGCGCGGCCGAGGAGGCGGCCGTGCTCGAGGTGCTGCGCTCCGGCCAGCTCTCGCTGGGCCCGCGCGTGCCGGCCTTCGAGCAGGCGTTCGCCGCGCGCCTGGGCGTCGCGCACGCATGCGCGGTGTCGAGCGGCACCGCGGGACTGCATCTCGCGCTGCGCGCCGCGGGCGTGCGCGACGGCGACGAGGTCGTGACATCGCCGTTCTCGTTCGTCGCGAGCGCGAACGCGGCCGTCTTCGAGCGTGCGCAGCCGGTCTTCGCCGACATCGACCCGCGCACGCTGAACCTCGATCCCGCCGCGGCCGCCGCCGCTGTCACGGAGCGCACGACCGCGCTGCTGCCGGTGCACATCTTCGGTTACCCCGCCGACCTGCCCGCCTTCGAGCGCCTCGGCCTGCCGATCGTCGAGGACGCCTGCGAGGCGCTCGGCGCGGTCCACGCCGACGGCACGCCGGTCGGCGGCCGCGGCAACCCCGCCGTCTTCGGCTTCTACGCCAACAAGCAGCTCACGACTGGCGAGGGCGGCATCGTCACGACCGCCGACGAGGACGTCAAGGCGCGCATCGACTCCGAGCGCAACCAGGGCCGCGCGCCGGACATGGGCTGGCTCGACCACGACCGCCTCGGCTTCAACTACCGGCTCACCGACCTCGCCTGCGCGCTTGGGCTTGCACAGCTCGAGCACCTCGACGAGATGCTCGCCGCGCGCGCCCGTGTCGCCGCGCTGTACCACGATGCGCTCGCCGGGATCGAGGGGCTCGAGCTGCCGTGCGAGGACAGCGGCGGCGACCGCCGCGGCTGGTTCGTCTTCGTCGTCCAGCTGCCGCGCGACGCCGATCGTGACGCCACCGTGCGGGCGCTGCGCGAGCGCGGCGTGCAGTCCAAGCCGTATCTGCCGGCGATCCACCTGATGACGTACTACCGCGAGACGTTCGGCCACCGCGAGGGCGAGTTCCCGGTCTGCGAGGACGTCGCCCGGCGCTCGATCGCGCTGCCCTTCTTCCCGCAGCTGTCGGAGGGCCAGATCGAGCGTGTGGCGGTTGGGCTGCGCGAGGTGCTCGGGCGGTAGCGGCGCATCGCGGCGCGGGCGGCGGGTCCGGCGCCCACGAACGGCAGCTACCGCAAGTGCGCGCCCTCGTTGAACGTCCGCACCCAGCGGCGGCCGTCGGGCAGCACGACGAGCCGCGTCAGCGATCCGTTGTCGGCGTGCATGAAGGCGAACGGGCGGCTGCCGCTGGCCTGCCGGCACAGCTCGCCGATGACGCCGCCGTGCAGGACGGCGGCGACCGTCGCGCCGGACTGCAGGCCGTCGATCATCCGCGCGAGGCCGGCGCTCGTGCGCGCGGCGAAGGCGTCCATCGTCTCGGCGCCCGGGATCACGTCCCAGCGCTGCTGCGCGAAGACCTCGGTGACGCGCGGGTCGCGCTGCGCGACGGCGATCCGGAAGGCCCCGCCGTCGAGCTCGCCGAGGCGCGCGACCGCCTCGGCCTGGCGCTCGCCGGCCGGCGCGAGCGCCGGGTCGGCCTGTCCCTCGAGCAGCTCGAAGGCCTGTCCGTCGACGGCCGCCTGCGACGCGCCGTGGCGCACGAGCACGACCTCGATCGCTTCGGCCGGCCGCGAGTAGTCCTGCTGCGGGTATTCCCGGGCCGTCACGGCGGCAAGGCTAGTGGGACCGTTCGTCGCGGCAACGCCGCCGCCGATCTGCGACCGTCGGTCACCTACACTCGCCGCGATGTCGCGCTTCTCCGAGCCGCAGGATCCGGTCTTCCATCGCCTCAACGCGTCGCTGTCCTTCGACCAGCGGCTGTGGCCGCACGACATCGCGCAGTCGCGCGCGCACGCCCGCATGCTCGCCGCGCAAGACATCATCGGAGACGACGATCGCGACGCGCTGCTCGCCGCCCTGACGGACGTCGAGGACGAGCTCGCGGACGGCAGCTTCCCGTTCGCCGACGGCGACGAGGACATCCATATGGCGATCGAGCGCCGCGTGACCGAGCTCGCCGGCGCCGTCGGCGGCAAGCTGCACACCGCTCGCTCGCGCAACGACCAGGTCGCGACCGACGTCGCGCTCTTCACGCGCGACGCCGCCGGCCACGCGACGCGCGCGATCGACGCGCTCACGCTGGCGCTCGTCGACGCCGCCGAGCAGCACCTCGACTGGGCGCTGCCCGGCTACACGCACCTCCAGCGCGCGCAGCCGGTGTACCTCTCCCATCACCTACTCGCGTACGTCTGGATGCTGCTGCGCGATCGCGAGCGCTTCGTCTTCGCCGGGTCGCAGACGGCCGCGCTGCCGCTCGGCGCGGGCGCGCTGGCCGGCGTGAACTTCGTCACCGACCGCGACGCCGTCGCTGCCGAGCTCGGCTTCGAGCGCGTCGCCGCGAACTCGATCGACGCGGTCTCCAACCGCGACTTCGTGCTCGACTACCTGTCCGCCGCGGCGACCTGCGCGACGCACCTCAGCCGCCTCGGCGGCGAGCTCGTGCTGTGGTCCAGCGAGGAGTTCGGCTTCGTCACGCTGCCGGATGCCTGGACCTCGGGCTCCTCGATCATGCCGCAGAAGAAGAACCCCGACGCCGCCGAGCTGCTGCGCGCGAAGGCGCCCCGGATCGTGGCGCACTTCGGCGCGCTGCACGGCGTCATGCACGGCCTGCCGCTCACGTACAACAAGGACCTGCAGGAGGACAAGGAGCCGCTCTTCGACACGGTCGACACGCTCGACCTCTGCCTCGCCGCCGCGACCGGGATGATCCGCGGCGCGCGCTTCGACCGCGAGCGGATGTCCGCCGCCGCGTCCGACGACCTGATCGCGGCGACCGACGTCGCCGACCATCTCGTCACGCAGGGCGTGCCGTTTCGCGAGTGCCACGGGGTCGTCGCCGGGCTCGTGCGCGTCGCGGTCGACTCCGGACGCTCACTCGCGCAGCTCACCGACGCGGAGCTCGCCAGCGCCTCCGAGCAGCTCGAACCGGGCGCCTTTCGCGCGCTGCTCGCGCAGAGCGCGTGGCTGGAGTCGAAGGTCAGCGCGGGCGGCACTGCGCTCGTGCGGGTGCGCGAGCAGCTCGCCGCCGCGCGCGCTGCCCTGACGCCGGTGTGACGCGGTCCTCCGCCGCCGACCGGCACCTGCGCGCGCTCGAGCTGCCGGTCGTCGAGGCCGCCGCGGCGCTCGTCGGCTGCACGATCACGCACGGCGACTGCAGCGGGCGGATCGTCGAGACCGAGGCCTACCACGACAGCGAGCCGGCCTGCCACGCGTTCGTCGGCCTCACTCCGCGTACGCGGACGCTGTTCGAGGCGCCCGGGATCGCGTACGTCTACCGCTCGTACGGCGTTCACGCGCTGCTGAACATCGTCGTCGAGCCCGCGGGCGTCGGCGCCGCCGTGCTGATCCGCGCGCTCGAGCCCCTGACCGGCGAGCAGCGCATGCGCGCGCGGCGCGGCCGCGACCGGCCGACGGAGCTGTGCTCGGGCCCCGGCAAGCTCACGCAGGCGCTGGCGATCGGCCTTCACCTCAACGCGACGCCGCTGCTCGGCGGTCCGATCGAGCTCGGGCCGCCACCGCCGGACGCGAGCGCCGACCCACCGCTCGTCGTCGGTCGCCGCGTCGGGATCACCCGCGCCGTCGAGCTGCCGTGGCGCTTCTGCGCGGCCGGCAGCCGCCACGTGTCGCGTCCATGGCCGCCCGGGCTGCTTCGCTGACGGCGTCGCCGCCACAGCCGGCCCGACGCGCGGCGCGAACGCGCGATGCGCGGCGTCCGCGTCAGGGCTGCGGCGTCGCTCCGCCGGACGGCGCGCTGGGAACGACCGGGCCCGCCGGCGGTGTCACGGGCGCGGGCGCTGCCGCTGCGGGGTCCTGCGGCGCGGCAGGATCCAGCGGCGCCGCCTCCCCGTCGGCGCCACCGTCGCCGGTCGTGTCGCCCTCGTCGGTCGGCGTGCCTCCGTCGGCCTGCTCTTCGGCCGGCGTCGTCTCGGTTGGCGTCGTCGTCGAGGGGAGCGTCGTCGCGTCCGCCTGCTTCGATGGGTCGACCGCGATGCCGGCGTCGATACAGACCTTGGGCGGCGGATCGCCGGGCTTGAGCTTCGCCTCCTGGCGAGCGCAGCGCTTCTCCGCCCGCAGCTGGTCGGCCTCGAGCACGGCGAGCATGAAGTCGTGCCAGATCTGCGCGGGATACGTGCCGCCCGCGACGGGCTGGCCGCGGTACTCGGTGCGCATCGACTTCAGCCCGTTCGGATAGCCGACCCAGACGGCGACCGTGTACTTGTCGGTCGCGCCGACGAACCAGGCGTCGCCGTAGTTCTCGGTCGTGCCGGTCTTGCCCCAGGCGCGCACCTTGTCGAGGTCCGCCACGCGGGCGGTGCCGACCTTGAGGACGGACTCGAGGATCTTCGTCGTCGTCTGTGCGACGTCCTGCGGAATGATCCGCTCGCTGCGCTTGCGGTTGCGGCGCAGGACGCGATCGCGATGGTTGCGCAGCGTGACCTTGCGCATGGCGACAGGTCCTCGCGGTCCGGTGCCGAGCGTGCCGGTGATCAGCAGCCCGCCGGTCGCGAGCGTCTGGTAGGCGTGCGCCATGTCGAGCGGCGTCACGCCGTGCTTGAGGCCGCCGAGCGAGATCGCGTAGTTGTCAGAGACGGGCGTGCGGATCCCCATTCGCTCCGCGGTGCGGGCGATCTTCTTCGTCCCCGTCCTGATCCCGACCTGGGCATAGACGGCGTTGTCGGAGAACGTCGTCGCGCGCGCCAGCGTCGTGACCCCGGAATACGCGTCGTCGTAGTTGTTTACGGTGAACTTCTCGATGCTGCCCGGCACCTTGATGACCTGGCGCTTGGACACCCAGGTCGAGCTCGGCGAGATCCCGGCGCGTAGCGCGGACGCGAGGACGAACGGCTTGAATGCCGACCCGGGCTGGCGCTGGCCCTGCGTCGCGAGGTTGAAGGGGACCCGGTCGTAGTCGTTGCCGCCGACCATCGCGCGCACCTCGCCGGTCGTGTTGTTGATCGCGACGAGCGCGGCCTGCGGGCCCGTCGGCGGATCTCCGAGCCACTTCCTGATCGCGTCCTCGGCGCGGCGCTGCATGCCGAGGTCGAGCGTCGTCTGCACGCGCAGCCCGCCGAGCAGCGCCTCGCGCGGGCCGAAGCGGTCGATCACCTGCTGGCGCACCCAGGTCGCGAAGTAGGCCGAGGACTTGCTCGCCGCCTGCGCCTGCGGCGGGCGGATCATGTCGCGCGAGGGCACGGGCTCCTGGATGTCGCGCTCGTACTCGGCGCGTGTCAGGTAGCCCTGCTCGAGCATCTTCGCCAGCACGACGTCGCGCCGCCTCGTCGCCGCGTCGCGGTTGACGATCGGGTCATAGCCGTTCGGCGACGCGACCATCCCGGCCAGCAGCGCGGCCTCGTGCGGCATCAGCTCGCTCGCGCAGCGGTCCTGCGGCTTGCCGCAGCCGAGGTGGTCGATGTCGCGGCCGAAGTACGTCCGCGCCGCCGATTCGATGCCGTAGGCGCCGTTGCCGAAGTAGATCGAGTTGAGGTACTCGGTGAGGATCTTCTGCTTGGACCACTTGCGCGTCAGGTGGTAGGCGAGCGCCGCCTCGCGGATCTTCTCCAGGACCGTGCGGCGGCTCTGCGCCTGCGTCGCGTTCTTGACGAACTGCTGCGTGATCGTCGAACCGCCCTGCGCGGCGCGCCGGCTCGAGAGGTCCCGGAAGAGGGCGCGCCCGATGCCGCGCAGGTCGACGCCGTCGTTCTCGTAGAAGCGCTCGTCCTCGATCGCGATGATCGCGTGCTGCATCGACAGCGCGATGTCCTTCGTCGGCACGATGATCCGGCCCTGGTCGGAGAGCGTCGCCAGGTACTTGCCGCGGACGTCGACGAGGACCGAGTTCTGGGACGGCCGGAACTCCGTGCGGTTCTCGAGCTGCGGGAGGTCGGCGGCGACCGCCATCATCATCCCGAAGGCGGTCGAGACGAGCGCGAGCAGCCCGAGCCCGAAGAGGATGAACGCGAGCCGAAGCCGCTTCAGTCGTGGGCGACCGAGCGGGGGGTCCGCGAGGACCAGGATGTCGGGACGATCGGATTCGCTCATGCGAATACGGTGCCGCTCCGCGCGGTGCGCGACCCCGTGGCGCCCCGATGACAGCAGGCGGCGGACACGCCCAGGGCGAGGCGGACTCTAGCATTGGAGTTATGACGACTCGCGCGGCCGCCGACGCCCGCTTCCTGGCCCGCGACGCAGTCGACTGCCTGCCCGAAGGCGGCCTCGAGCGGAAGCTCGCGCTGGGCCGTCCGCTGCGGGTCAAGCTGGGCCTGGACCCGACCGCGCCCGACGTCCACCTCGGCCACACCGTCGTCCTGCGCAAACTGCGTGAGTTTCAGGACCGCGGGCATGTCGTCGTGCTGATCATCGGCGACTACACCGCGCGGGTCGGCGATCCCAGCGGCCGCTCGTCGACGCGTCCGCGGCTGTCGGGTGAGGAGATCGACGCCAACGCCCGCACGTACGTCGAGCAGGCCGCGAAGGTGCTCGACGCCGACCGCATCGAGCTGCGCCACAACGCCGAATGGCTCGACATGTCGATGGAGCAGCTGTTCGCGCTGACGCGCACGACGACCGTCGCGCAGCTGCTCGAACGCGACGACTTCGCCAAGCGCTACGTCAAACGCGAGCCGATCTCGGTGCTCGAGCTGCTCTATCCGCTGATGCAGGCCTATGACTCCGTCGCCGTGCGCGCGGACGTCGAGCTCGGCGGCACCGACCAGAAGTTCAACCTCCTGCTGGGGCGCGATGTGCAGCGTGCCTATGGGATCGACGAGCAGGTCGCGCTGACGATGCCGATCCTGCCGGGCCTCGACGGCACGCGCAAGATGTCGAAGTCGCTCGGCAACCAGATCGGCGTGACGGACGCGCCGGAGCAGATGTACGGTAGGACGCTGAGCCTGCCCGACGCCGCGATGGGCAGCTGGTATGAGCTCCTGCTCGGCGAGCCGCTGCCCGCCGGCCTGTCGGCGCGCGACGGCAAGCACGCGCTCGCGCGACGGCTCGTCGAGCGCCTGCACTCCGCCGCCGCCGCGGACGCCGCCGCCGCGCATTTCGAGCGCGTCGTCATCCAGGGCGACATGCCCGAGCAGATCGACGATGCGACGTTCGCGGCGCACGACGGCGCCGTCCACATGCCCGCGGTGATCGCGGAGAGCTTCGGCGGCTCGCGCTCGGACGCGCGCCGCAAGATCGGTCAGGGGGCCGTCAAGCTCGACGGCACGGCGCTCGGCCCGGAGGACCTCGATCTCGCGCCCGAGCGCCTCGACGGGGCGATCCTGCAGGTCGGCAAGCGGCAGTTTCGCCGCATGCGCCGGCTGCCATAGCCGCCCGGGCGGTGCTGCGCCGCGGCTCGTCCGGCCAGGGGCGTTCGCGCCCGTGTCGCCCGCGGCGCGTGCCGTCCGGGCAAGCTGTCTAT
>CAWADD010000022.1:0-142500 GCA_963780585.1 uncultured Actinomycetes bacterium | reverse complement strand
CTCCCTGAGTAGTGGCGAGCGAAAAGGGATCAGCCCAAACCGGGTGTGTGTAAGCGGTCATGCGTTGCACATCTGGGGTTGTAGGACGTATGTTCCGAGCCATGACCGGCTCGGCAGGAGTTACAAAGTTGTGTGGTAGTCGAAGCGTGTGGAACCGCGCACCATAGAGGGCAACCGTCCCGTAGACGAAACTGCACAGCCTCCTGTCATATGTTCCTGAGTAAGTCCGCACCCGTGAAACGCGGACTGAATCTGGGGGGACCACCCTCCAAGGCTAAGTACTCCTAGGTGACCGATAGCGGACTAGTACCGTGAGGGAAAGGTGAAAAGTACCCCGGAAGGGGAGTGAAATAGTACCTGAAACCACGTGCCTACAAGCGGTGGGAGCATTTTCGAATGTGACCGCGTGCTTTTTGCATAACGAGCCGGCGAGTTAGCCGTCTGCGGCAAGGTTAAGCGATGAGCGGAGCCGAAGCGAAAGCGAGTCCAAATAGGGCGATTTGAGTCGTAGGCGCTAGACCCGAAACTTGGTGAGCTACCCATGGGCAGGTTGAAGCGGGGGTAAGACCTCGTGGAGGACCGAACCGACCTAGGTTGAAAACTGGGCGGATGACCTGTGGGTCGGAGTGAAAGGCTAATCAAACCAAGTGATATCTGGTTCTCTCCGAAATATATTTAGGTATAGCCTCGGATCAATTGCGTTTTGGCCGTAGAGCACTGTTTGAACTAGGGGCCCTACCAGGTTACCGACTTCAGGCAAACTCCGAAGACCATTCCGTTTACTCCGGGAGTCAGTTGCTGGGGGATAAACTTCAGCGTCAAAAGGGAAACAGCCCAGACCGCCAGCTAAGGTCCCCAAGTATTAGCTAAGTGGCAAACGATGTCCGAGTGCACAGACAACCAGGAGGTTGGCTTAGAGGCAGCCACCCTTGAAAGAGTGCGTAACAGCTCACTGGTCAAGTGCTCGGGCGCGGATAATGTAACGGGGCTCAAGCTAATCACCGAAGCTGCGGGTGCGATCTTCGGATCGCGCGGTAGGAGAGCGTTCCCAGGCCAGTGAAGCGGCGGCGGAAGCCAGCCGTGGAGGCCTGGGAAGTGAGAATGCCGGCATGAGTAACGAAAGAGGGGTGAGAATCCCCTCCGCCGATTGCCCAAGGATTCCTGAGTAAAGTTCGTCTGCTCAGGGTTAGTCGGGACCTAAGGCGAGGCCGAAAGGCGTAGTCGATGGCCAACAGGTTGATATTCCTGTACCACGTCGCAACCGTTTGACCGATGGGGGGACGAGGAAGGCTAGGGGAACCCAGGCGATGGTCGTCCTGGGGTAAGCGTGTAGGGGCGGCCCCTGTGAAATGCGGGGCTGCATAACCTGAGGCGCGATGCCAGCTGGCTCTAAGCCGGCGAGTCCCTGACGCCATGCCTCCTAGAAAATCCTCTAGGGAGGTTGCGCGTGCCCGTACCAAAACCGACACAGGTGGGCAAGTAGAGAATACTAAGGTGATCGAGATAACCCTCGTTAAGGAACTCGGCAAAATGGCTCCGTAACTTCGGGATAAGGAGCGCCCCGGTAAGGTAAAGCGACTTGCTCGCTGAGCCTGAGGGGGCCGCAGTGAATTGGCCCAAGCGACTGTTTACCAAAAACACAGGTCTCTGCTAAGTCGAAAGACGACGTATAGGGGCTGACGCCTGCCCGGTGCCGGAAGGTTACGTGGAGTTGTTAGGCGCAAGCCGAAGCAGCGAAGCTAAGCCCCGGTAAACGGCGGCCGTAACTATAACGGTCCTAAGGTAGCGAAATTCCTTGTCGGGTAAGTTCCGACCTGCACGAATGGCGTAACGACTTGGGCGCTGTCTCAACGAGGGGCTCGGTGAAATTGCAGTCTCGGTGAAGATGCCGAGTACCCGCGGCTAGACGGAAAGACCCCGTGCACCTTTACTACAACCTGGTATTGGAATGCGGTGCATCTCGCTCAGGATAGGTGGGAGGCTTTGAAGCACCGGCTGCGGCTGGTGTGGAGTCAACCTTGAGATACCACCCTTGATGTATTGTGTTTCTAACACTGCGCCGTGAATCCGGGCGGTGGACAGTGCCAGGCGGGTAGTTTGACTGGGGCGGTCGCCTCCCAAAATGTAACGGAGGCGCACAAAGGTTCCCTCAGCACGGTTGGAAATCGTGCGTAGAGTGTAAAGGCAGTAAGGGAGCTTGACTGCGAGACTGACAAGTCGAGCAGGAGCGAAAGCTGGTCTTAGTGATCCGGCGGTAACAAGTGGAAGTGCCGTCGCTCAACGGACAAAAGGTACGCCGGGGATAACAGGCTTATCGGGCCCAAGAGTCCACATCGACGGCCCGGTTTGGCACCTCGATGTCGGCTCGTCGCATCCTGGGGCTGTAGTAGGTCCCAAGGGTTGGGCTGTTCGCCCATTAAAGCGGTACGCGAGCTGGGTTCAGAACGTCGTGAGACAGTTCGGTCCCTATCTGCCGTGGGCGTTGGAGAGTTGAGAGGAGTTGTCCCTAGTACGAGAGGACCGGGATGAACGCACCTCTGGTGTATCTGTTGTCCTGCCAAGGGCATAGCAGGTTAGCTACGTGCGGATCGGATAACCGCTGAAGGCATCTAAGCGGGAAGCCGACCTCGAGATAAACTCTCCCATCCCCTAGAGGGAGTAAGACCCCTGGTAGACCACCAGGTTGATAGGCCGGATCTGGACGCACAGCAATGTGTGAAGGAGACCGGTACTAATGGGTCGAGGGCTTGACGGATGACTTTTTGGTATCCGTCGCAGCAAACGCAAGGCTACTGTGCAGTTTTGAAGGGCCCAGGGGGGCTCTCACCGTTTTCCGGTGGCTATGGCGAGGGGGAGACACCTCTTCCCATTCCGAACAGAGCAGTTAAGCCCCTCAGCGCCGATGGTACTTGGCCCGCAAGGGCCCGGGAGAGTAGGTCGCCGCCGGTTTCTTCATGAACGGGCCGTCCGCAAGGGCGGCCCGTTTGTCGTCGTGCGGCGCGGTCCTCGTCGCGGTCGGGCCGGCGCCTGGGGGCTCGGTGCGGGTTGTGGTTGCTGGCGCGGGGTGGCAGCGTGGCGGCTTCGTGGCCCCGCTGGGGCGCGTGGTGGTCAATCGGCGTGGCCAGGGTGGCGGCTTCGTGGCCACGGTAGGGCCGCGTGGTTGGTCGATGGGCGTGGCCAGGGTGGTGGCTTCGTGTCCGCCGCGGGGCCGCGTGGTGCCGGCGCCGGTGCGGCGTGCTGTCTGGTTCCGACGGATGCCAACGAAAACCGACATGTCGGCAGCTGCCATGTCACCTCTCGACGCGGAACGGCCATAGCAGAGGTGCCGTGACCTCACCGATCTCCGCCCCCGGCGGTCCGAATCCCTCGCCGTCGCCGAGACGGTTGCAATGCCGCCTGAAACGGCAATCCAACCGTCTCACCACCCGGGGCCCCCGCGGTCTCCGTTCACCCGGGGGAGCCCGCGGTCTCCGCCAACCACCCGTGGTGCGCCGGCGGTCTCCGCCCACCACCCGGGGGCGCCCGTGGTCTCCTCCTCACCACCGGGGGCGCCCGCGGTCTCCGCCGGCGGAGCGCTGAGCCAACGCGCCCCCGGCGAGCCGTCAGCTCGCCCGACGCAACGTCCCTACGCCCGCAGCGCCCGGCGAGCGCCGTGGCTCCCCGGAGCAGACGCGCCGGGGCCACCCGGATCGCGTCCCTCGGCGGTCGTCGGATGAGCGCACGGCTGAGCGCCACGGGCGACGGCCCCGGCACGGCGCCCGGTCGCCGAAGCGACCCCGCAGCGACCGGCCCCGCCAGCCCCAGCGGCGCTCGATCCCGAGCTCCGCGCCGGCAGGCCGACTGGCCGCCGGCGATCGCCGAGACAGGCGCGCCCGACGGGCGTGTCAGCGGGACAGGATGGCGATGACCCGACTGGCGCCACGGGATCCTCGAGCAGCGCAAAGGCTTTGGTGTAGCGGAGCGCGCGGCGCAGGCGCGTGCTCAGGCGAGAAATGATGGAAGCGAACATAGGTTCGACAGTACGCAGGCCCGCGGACGGAACAGGTGTACGTATGCGGATATCGCTTCTATGCAGGGGAAACGGGCCCTACGAGCTGCAACAGATCCTGCAGGGCGCTTCGGCCTCCCGCCGCACACAGCAGGACGAACGGCGCAACGAGCAGCCGGGCCCGAAGCCCAGCGGCTACGCCGCCGACGCCCCGCGGCCGCCGTCGCGCCCGTGCAGGTCGAGCTCGTCCGCGCGCGCTTCGAGCGCCGCGATCACGAACGCGACGTGCTCGTCGAACTCGACCTCGAGCAGCTCCGCCCCGCGGCGGACGTCCGAGCGGCTGACCGCCGCGGCGAACGAGGGCTGCTTGAGCTTCTTCTTCACCGACTTGGGCGTCAGCCCGTGGATGCCTTCCGGGCGCACGTACGCGCACGCGACGAGAAACCCGCACAGCTCGTCGACGGCGACGAGCGTGCGCTCGAGCTCGGACTCGGGTGGCACGCCGAGGAAGTCGGCATGCGTGGCGATCGCCCGCACCATCTCGGCCGGGGCATCGCGGCGCTCGAGCTCGGCCATGATCGTGCGCGGGTGGCCGCGCTCGGCGTCGTCCATGTCCGGGAAGCGCTCGTAGTCGGCATCGTGCAGCAGGCCGGTCACGCCCCACAGCTCGGCATCGTGCCCGCCGCGCTGGGCAAACGCGACCATCGCGGCCTCGACGGCCAGGCAGTGGCGTCGCAGCGATTCTGAATGGACCCATTCGGTGAGCAGGGACCACGCCTCGTCACGCGAAATCCGGGCGGGCATGGCTGTTACCCTAGCCCAGCCCTCCGGCCCTGCTCCCGTCGCCGGAAGGCACGCGCTCATGGAGAAGTTCGTCATTGACGGAGGCACCGCGCTGTCGGGCACGATCGTGCCGGCCGGTAACAAGAACGGTGCCCTCCCTATTCTTGCCGCCTCGGTCCTGACCGAGGAGGAGGTCGTTGTCCGCAACGTCCCGAAGATCAACGACGTCGGCGCGATGCTCGCGATCCTCGAGGCGCTCGGGGTCCGCATCCGGTGGCTGTCCGAGCACGACGTCGCGCTCTGCGCGGCCGACCTGACGGCCGACGAGGCCGTCATCGACCGCCGTCTGTCGGAGCGCATCCGCGCGTCGTTCCTGCTCGCCGGCCCGCTGCTCGCCCGTTTCGGGCGCGCTCGCATGCCGCCGCCCGGCGGCGACGTCATCGGCCGCCGCCGGCTCGATCCGCACCTCGACGCGTTCGTCGCGCTTGGCGCCACCGTCGAGCACGCGCGCGACATCGACCTCAAGGCTCCGGGCGGGCTGCGTGCCGGCGACGTCTTCATGGACGAGCCGTCGGTGATGGCGACCGAGAACGCGCTGCTGGCGGCCGCGCGCACCCCCGGGCTGACCGTGATCGGCAACGCCGCCTGCGAACCCCACGTCCAGGACCTCGCGCGGATGCTCGTCAGCATGGGCGCCGGCGTCGAGGGCATCGGCTCGAACATGCTCACGGTCCACGGCAGCGCCGATCTGCACGCCTGCGATCACACGATCGGCCCCGACCACATAGAGATCGGCTCGTTCATGGCGCTGGCGGGTGTCACCGGCGGCGAGCTGCGGATCCGCGACACGATCCCGCGCGACCTGCGCATGATCCGCCTCGTCTTCGACCGCCTCGGCCTGCGCAGCGAGCTCGACGGCAACGACGTCATCGTGCCCGGCGGCCAGGACCTCGTGATCTCGCGCGACGTCGGCGAGCACAAGATCACCGTCCAGGACGGACCGTGGCCGGCGTTCCCGGCCGACCTCACGTCGATCGCCGTCGCGCTCGCGACGCAGTGCTCGGGCTCCGCCCTGATCCACGAGTGGATGTTCGAGAACCGCATGATCTTCACCGACAAGCTCGTGCTGATGGGCGCCGACATCACGCTCTGCGACCCGCATCGGGCGATCGTCACCGGCCCCTCGCGGCTGCGCGGCGAGCGCGTCGAGTCGCCCGACATCCGCGCCGGGATGGCGATGCTGATCGCCGCGCTGTGCGCCGACGGGCGCTCGGAGATCGGCAACATCCGCCAGATCGACCGCGGCTATGAGCGCATCGACGAGCGCCTGCGGGCGCTCGGCGCCCGCATCGAGCGCGTCGCCACCGAGCCGCTCCGTCACTAGATCATCCAGCCGCCGGACGTCCTGCGCCCCGAGCCTTCTAGATTGGCAGCACCCTTGCGCCCCCAGATCCATCCGATTCCCTCCGGCACGCGCGACGTGCTGCCCGACGAGATGCGCGAGCTGCGCGACATCACCGAGGCGATCCGCGGCATCTTCGAGCACGACGGCTACGGCGAGGTGTGGACACCGGCGCTCGAGTACGAGCAGGTGCTGGCGCGCGGTGGCGGCGAGCCGCCGGCGTACCGCGTGTTCGACGATCACGGCGAGGTGCTGGCGCTGCGCACGGACATGACCGTGCCGATCGCGCGGCTCGTGGCGACGCGCTACCCGTCGGCCGATCCGCCGCTGCGCTTCTGCTACTTCGCCCACGCCTACCGCGGCGTGCGCCCGCATCGCGGGCAGATGCGCGAGTTCCTGCAGGCGGGGATCGAGCTGATCGGCGCGCCCGCGCCGCAGGGCACGGCGGAGGCGCTGAGCGTGCTCTGCCACGCGCTCGAGGCGGTCGGGCTGCGCGACTACCGGATCGGTCTCGGCGACGCATCGCTCTACCCGACGCTGCTGCGCTCGCTCGAAGTCCCGGAGGACGCCGTCGACACGCTGATGGACGCGCTCGCGGGCCGCGACTTCGTAGCGCTGGAGGCGCAGCTCGGACGGATCGGGCTCGCCGACGCCGACGCCGAGCTGCTGCTGCGCGTGCCGCAGGTGCGCGGCGGGCCGGAGGTCCTGAGCGCGGCCGACGGTCGCGTCGCCGTCGCCGTCGCCGGGCTGAGCGGCGTCTACGAGCTGCTCGCCCCGGAGGTCGCGGCGCGCGTGATCATCGATCTCGGCCTCGTGCGCAAGATGGGCTACTACACGGGCGCGGTGTTCGAGGTCTACGACCCCGCGCTCGGCGCGCCGCTCGGCGGCGGCGGCCGTTATGACGACCTGCTCGGCCGCTTCGGCCGTCCGCTGCCCGCCGTCGGCTTCGCGCTGACGATCGACCGGCTGCACATCGCGCTCGCCGGCGAGGAGAAGGTCGTCGACCGATGAGCACGGCAAACGGCCTGACGATCGCCGTGCCGCGCGGCGCGCTGCTGAAGGAGACGCTCGACCGGCTCGACGCGATCGGCATCGACACGAGCGAGGTGCGCTCCAACGACCGCAAGCTCCTGTTCGCCGACATCGGCGTCGTCACGATGCGCCCGTCCGATGTGCCGACCTACGTCGAGGCCGGCGCCGCCGACGTCGGTATCACGGGCAAGGACGTGCTCACCGAGCAGCCCGACCGCGAGGTCTACGAGCTGATGGACCTCGGCTACGGCGCCTGCACGATGGTGCTCGCCACCGTCGATGGCCCCGACCCGTCCGTCGAGGCGCTGCGCCGGCTCGGCGTCATGCGCGTCGCGACGAAGTACTACAAGACCGCCGCGGCGTACTTCGAGCGCACCGGGCGCCAGGCGGAGATCGTCGAGGTCAAGGGCTCGGTCGAGCTCGCGCCGCTGACGGGGCTCGTCGAGGCGATCGTCGACCTGACCGCGACCGGTTCGACGCTGCGCGAGAACAACCTCGTCATCCGCGAGGAGATCTTCGTGTCGACCGCGCGGCTGATCGCCAACCCGGTCTCGCACAAGCTCAAGGCCGCGGCGATCGACAGCATGCTGGAGAAGTTGCGTGCGCATTGAGCGCATCACCGTGGACGACGACGTCGCTGGCGCCGCCGCCGCGGTGCGCGCGCTCGCGCCACCCCCGGCTTCGGTGAGCGAGGCCGTCGCCGAGATCGTCGCTGCGGTCCGCGACGGCGGCGATCGCGCCCTCAGCGAGCTCGTCGCGCGCTTCGACATGGGCGGAGCCCCCGCGCCGCCAACGCTGCGCGTGGCGCCCGAGGAGCTCGACGCCGGCCTGCTCGACGACGACGTCCGCGCGGGCCTCGAGGTCGCGATCACGAACGTCGCGCTTGTCGCCGACGCGGCGATCGGCGGCGACGTCGAGGTCACGCTGCCGCAGGGCCAGCGGATCGTGCTGCGCGAGGTGCCGGTGCGCCGCGCCGCGATCTACGTGCCGGGCGGCCGCGCGCCGTACCCGTCGACGGTCGTGATGGGCGTCGTCACCGCGCGCGCGGCCGGCGTCGAGGAGGTCGTCGTGCTGACGCCGCCGCCGATCGATCCCGTCATCAGGGGCGCCTGCGCGCTGTGCGGCGTGCACGAGGTCTACGCGATGGGTGGCGCGCACGGGATCGCCGCGCTCGCCTACGGCACGGAGTCGATCGAGCGCGTCGACGTCATCGCCGGCCCCGGCAGCCTGATCGTGCAGGAGGCCAAGCGGCAGGTCTCCGACGCCGTCGGCATCGACGGCTTCTACGGTCCGAGCGACGTGCTCGTGCTCGCCGACGCCGCGGCGGAGCCGCGCCTGATCGCGCTCGACCTGCTCGCCCAGGGCGAGCACGGCCCGGGCGCTCCGGTCGTCGCCGTCAGCGGCTCGTCGCCGCTGCTGCAGGAGGTCGCGGACGAGCTCGAGCTGCTCGGCGAGGGGCGCGAGCACTCCGATCCGGCCGCGTTCGTGCTCGTGCACGTGCGCTCGCTGCTCGACGCGCTCGCGTTCACCGAGGCGTTCGCGCCCGAGCACCTCGAGCTCGTCGGCCCCTCCGCCGAGCGGCTCGCGCCGCGCGTGCGATCGGCCGGCTGCATCTTCGTCGGCGCGGCCGGCGCGACCGCGTTCGGCGACTACGTCGCGGGCTCGAACCACAGCCTTCCGACGGGCGGCTCGGCGCGCTTTGCGTCCGGTCTCTCGCCGCGCCAGTTCCGCCGCCGCATGAGCGAGGTGCACGTCGGCGACGCGGCCGCCGCGCTCGCCGTCGCGGGCGCGCCGATCGCGCGCGCCGAGGGCTTCGTCGTGCACGCCGAGTCGATGGAGGCGCGCGTGGGGGAGAATGCGCGCACATGACTGACCTGCGCACAGCACGCAAGCAGCGGCGCACCGGCGAGACCGACATCACGCTCGAGCTCGGGCTCGACGGCAGCGGCGCCGGCAGCCGCCAGACGGGCGTCGGCTTCCTCGACCACATGCTCGACCTGCTCGCCCGCCACGGACGCCTGGATCTCGTCATCGCCGCGACGGGCGACCTGCAGACCGGCTCGCACCACACGGTCGAGGACGTCGGCATCGTCTTCGGCCAGGCGCTCGACGCGGCGCTCGGCGACCGCAGCGGCATCTACCGCTACGGCCACGCCGTCGTGCCGATGGACGAGGCGCGCGCGATGTGCGCGATCGACGTCTCGGGCCGCCCGTTCCTCGCGCTCGACGACGGTGGCCTGCCCGCCGGCGAGACCGGCGGCTTCGAGCACGAGCTGCTCGAGGAGTTCTTCCGCGCGGTCGCCAACAACGCGCGCATGACGCTGCACCTCGAGGTCCAGGCGGGCAGCAACGCGCACCACATGATCGAGGCCTCCTTCAAGGCGTTCGCGCGGGCGCTGCGCGCCGCGATCGCGATCGATCCGACCGAGACCGGCGTCCCCTCGACGAAGGGCACGCTGACGGGATGACCGCGATCGCGATGGTCGACTACGGGATGGGCAACCGGCGCTCGGTCGCGAAGGCCTTCGAGCACGTCGGCGCGCCGATCGCCCAGACCTCCGACCCCGACGCGCTGCGCGCGGCCGACGGGCTCGTCGTGCCCGGCGTCGGCGCCTTCCCCGAGGCGATGCGGCGGCTGCGCGCGCTCGGCCTCGACGACGTCGTGCGAGAGCGTGCCGAGGCCGGCGTGCCGGTCATCGGCCTGTGCCTCGGGATGCAGCTGCTGTTCGAGCGCTCCGTCGAGCACGAGGGCGCCGACGGACTGGGGCTGCTGGCGGGCCAGGTCGTGCGGCTCGACCCGCGCGGCCTGAAGCTGCCGCACATCGGCTGGAACGCGGTGCGCTGGGAGCGTTCGTCGGCGCTGACCGACGGCCTGCCGGGCCCGGCGGCCTTCTACCACGTGCACACGTTCGTCGCGCAGCCCGACGACCCTTCGATCGTGCTCGGGACGGGCGAGTACGGCTCGCCGTTCTGCTCCTTCGTCGAGTCCGGCAACGTCTTCGGCGCGCAGTGTCACCCCGAGAAGTCCTCCAAGCACGGGCTCGCGCTGCTGCGCAACTTCGTCGGCATCTGCGCGTCGGTCCAGCTGCCGTCGTGATCCTCTATCCGGCGATCGACATCGCCGGCGGCCGGGCGGTGCGGCTCGTGCAGGGCGACTTCGACGCCGAGACGGTCTACGCCGACAGCCCGCTGGAGGCCGCGCGCGCATGGGTCGATGCGGGCGCGACGCACCTGCACGTCGTCGACCTCGACGGCGCGCGGACCGGGGCGCCGCAGAACCTGCACCAGCTCGAGCGCATCGCCGGCGAGCTCGGCGTACCGGTCCAGTACGGCGGCGGACTGCGCTGCGTCGAGGCCGTCGCCGGGGCGATCGAGGCGGGCGCCGCGCGCGCGATCCTCGGCACCGCGGCGTTCGGCGACGCCGACTTCCTCGACGACGTCGTGGGCCGCTACGGCGAGCGGATCGTCGTCAGCATCGACACGCGTGGCGGCTTCGTCTCGACCGCCGGCTGGACCGAGACGACGACGCTCGCCACCGGCGCGGCGGTCGAGCGCCTGCAGGAGCGCGGCGTACGCACGTTCGTCTTCACGAACGTCGACAAGGACGGGCTGCTCGGCGGACCGGACCTCGACGAGGTCCGGCAGGTCGCGGCCGCCGTGAGCGGCAGCCTGATGTACTCGGGCGGCATCGGTCGTCGCGAGGATCTCGAGGCGCTCGCGGCGCTGGCGCTCGACAACCTCGACGGCGTGATCGTCGGCAAAGCGCTCTATGAGCGCCGCTTCAGCGTCGGCGAGGGCCAGGCGGCGCTCGCGGGCGCTCGCGCCTAGCGCCGCGTCGAGCGGCGCCCGGAGCGAGGCAGGCGCGGCGTCATGCGGCTGGCGCTGTGCGCCGGGCAGCGCACGTCGCGCGCCTGACGGCCGGACGGCGTGCGATCAAGTCGGGGAGCGGGGAACTCGAGCTCGAACTCGGGGGCAGGAGCAGGCGCGGGCGCGGAGACCGGCACCGTGGCCGGAGAGCGAGGCGCGGCGGCGGCCTTCAGCCGGGCGTTGTGGCGGGCCGTGAACTCCACGCACGCCCATGCGACGAGCACGACGGCGGCAAAGAGGCCGGCGGCGGACGCGACGACGGGGGCGACGCCGGCCAGCCACAGCGCTGGCGGGACGGCGATCGCGGCGAGCGAAACCTTGATCAGCGAGCGGATCGTCATGCTCGGGTTATCGGCAGGAGCAGTGCACTCGTTGAGCAGGCCGGCTGTTGTCAAGTCACTAGGCTCGGTCTTGTGCATCTCAAGCGCGTCATACCCTGTTTGGACGTCGATGATGGCCGAGTCGTGAAGGGCACGAACTTCATCGACATTCGTGACGCGGGCGACCCCGTCGAGTTCGCCGCGCGCTACGACGCCGAGGGCGCCGACGAGCTCGTCTTCCTCGACATCACGGCGACGAGCGACAAGCGTGACACGGTCGTCGAGCTCGCGCGCCGCGTCGCGGACGAGTGCTTCATCCCGTTCACGATCGGCGGCGGGATCCGTTCGGTCGACGACGCCCAGGCCGTGCTCGACGCCGGCGCGGACAAGGTGTCGGTGAACTCCGCGGCGGTCGCGCGCCCGGAGCTGATCGGCGAGCTGGCGGACGTCTTCGGCGCGCAGTGCGTCGTGCTGGCGATCGACGCCAAGCAGCGCGCCGGCCATCGAGCGGGCTCGAACGGCGAGCTGCCGGCGCCCTCACGCAGCTGGGAGGTGTTCGTCGCCGGCGGGCGCACGGCCACCGGCATCGACGTCGTCACATGGGCACGCGAGGGCGTCGAGCGCGGCGCGGGCGAGATCCTGCTCACGAGCATGGACCGCGACGGCACGAACGACGGCTACGACCTCGAGCTGACGCGCGCCGTCGCCGAGGCCGTCGGCGTGCCGGTGATCGCGTCGGGTGGCGCCGGCACGCTCGAGCATCTCGCTGCCGCGCTGCACGCCGGCGCCGACGCCGCGCTCGCGGCTTCGATCTTCCATTACGGCACGTTCGCGATCCGCGACGCCAAGCAGCACCTCGCCGCCGCCGGCATCGCCGTCCGGGCGTAGGTGGTTGATCGGGCGGTCCGCCGTCTGTGGTGGCGTCGACGCTGTGCTGCAGGCGTGAGCGGACCGCCTTGCCATCGTGGCGCGTTGAGGGCGGATATCGCCCCAAACTCGACACGATCGTGCCGTACCCGTGGATCGTGGCGGATTTGCCCCGCTATTGGGGGTACATCGCCATGCGTCCCGCCGCGGGGCTCGACCTTCCCTTTTCTCATCGATGCCATTCTGAGGCGACGGAGCCTCCCAACAACGCTCCGCGCGGCGCGCTGCGGCGCGGCGCGCTGCGGCGCTCCGCGCCTAGCCCTCCGCACCCCCGTCAGCGCGCGCGCGCGTGTGCGTGTGGCAGTGGTTGTGTTTCAGCACGATCGTCTTGCCGCGCACCTTGTAGACGTGCCTGTGCGGATGGCAGCTGCGCCGGTAGCCGATCTTCGCGCTGTGGCGGTGGCCGTGCGTCGCGAAGCGGTACTTGATGTGGCGCTTGTGGCGCGTACGGGCGCGCGCGGCCTTGCGGCGCTCGGAGCGCTTGCGATCGGCGGCGCGGCGCTCGGCGGCCGACCGCGCGCTCGCCGCCGGGCGGTCGAACGGGCGCCCCTTCGGGTCGAGCGCGAACAGCGACGTGTAGGCCGTGAAGTAGATCCGCCGCCCGTCGCTGATCGCGGGGTTGAAGGCGCCGCGGTTCGTGCGCCAGACGGTCCTGCCGGTGCGGGCGCCCAGCGCCCACGTCGTGCGCGTGCCGAGGTCGGAGACGAACACGAGGTCGCCGATGATCGTCGCGGCACCCGAGATCTTCGTGCCGAGCGAGCGGACCCAGCGCGGGCGTCCGGTGCGCGCGTCGAGCGCGTAGAAGTGACCGTCGTAGGAGCCGATGTAGACGGTCGGCCGTCCGCCGCGCACCTCGCCGACCGCCGGCGACGCGTAGACGAAGCCGCCGGTGCTCCGGCTCCACGCCAGCTCGCCGTCGGCGCTCGACAGCGAGTAGACGTTGCCGTTCGTGCTGCCGATGTAGACGCGCCCGTACTGGACGGCGGCGGACGAGTAGAAGTTGCCGTCGCCGAGCCCGAGCGGACCGCTGCTCGGCGACGTCTCCCAGACCTTCTTGCCGTCCGACCGGCGGATCGCATGGACCTTGCCGCCGTAGTCGCCGAAGTACAGCTTGTCGTCGGCGAGCGCGATCGCGCCCTTCACCGCGCCCGCCGCCTTCGCGCGCCAGCGGACCTCGCCGTTGCTGGCGTCCAGCGCGTAGACGGTCCCATCCTCGGAGCCGATGTAGAGGCGGCCACGATCGATCAGCGGCGAGGACTCCGAGCGGCTCGGCAGCTTGCGCGACCAGCGCGTGCGCCCGTGCTTCGCCGAGACGGCGACGACGCGGCCGGCCTCGGTGTTGCGGCTGCGCTTGAGCAGGACCGCGTAGATCGTCCCACGGCTGCAGGCGGGGGCCGCCGCGGCAAGCGCTCCGAGCCGGCGCTTCCAGCTCACGCGCCCCGTCGTGCGCGAGATCGCGTACAGCGCCCCGTTGTTCTTCAGCAGGTACAGCCGCCGGCCGCAGAGGACGGGGGAGAACTCGAGCAGGACGCGCCCGCGCCGGGCCCAGGCTTGCCGGTACGGCGGCCGCGGAGTCGGCCGCGTCACGAGCTGGTGCGTGCGTCGCTTCGAGAAGCCGTAGATCGGCCAGGAGAAGCCGTCGTCGGCCGGATGGCCGGTCGAGCGGGCGCGGGGCGCGGTCGCGGGGGGCCTGTCCTCGTCCGTGTCAACGAATCCGACGTCGGGATTGAACGCGTTGTCGTTGCGGTCGAACACCGTCAGCGCGAGGCCGACAGCGATGCCGATCACGAGCACGAGGACCACGGCCCCGATCGCGAGCCGCGGCAGCGGACGCTCACCGCGGGGCGGAGGGCTCACGCGGACAATGGTAGACAGCGGGCAGGTCGCACTCGCCGGTACGCCGCGCGATCGCCGCGGGCGCGAGACTGTCGCGATGGACGATCTGCGCCAGCGCCTGCGCGAGCTGCCCTGCGGCCGGCGCCTGCTCGAGGCCGCCGACGGCATGACCGGCGTGTATCTCGTCGGCGGCGCGGTCCGCGACCTCCTGCTCGGCCGCCAGCCGCGCGAGCTCGACGTCGTCGTCGACGGCGAGATCGACGCGCTCGCCGATCGGCTCGGCGCCGACACCGTCGCGCACGAGCGCTTCGGGACGGCGACGGTGCGCGGCGGCGACTGCCGCTGGGATCTCGCGGCGGCGCGCGCCGAGACGTACGCGCAGCCCGGCGCCCTGCCCGACGTGTGCGCCGCGGGGGTCGAGCAGGACCTGCTGCGCCGCGACGTGACGATCAACGCGTTCGCGCTCGATCTCGCCAGCGGCGAGCTGCACTCGGTGCCGCACGCCGAGGACGACCTGCGCGCCGGTCGCGTGCGCGTCCTGCACGACGCGAGCTTCGTCGACGACCCGACACGGCTGTGGCGCGTCGCGCGCTACGCCGCGCGGCTGGGCTTCGAGATCGAGGAGCACACCGCGAGGCTCGCCGCGGAGGCCGTCCGCGGCGGCGCGCAGGACACCGTCTCCGGCGTGCGGATCGGCAACGAGCTGCGCCTCGCGCTCGCCGAGCCGGACCCGGTCGCGGCGCTTGCCGCGGCGGTCGAGATCGGCGTCGCCCCGGGGCTGCTGCCCGATCGCGCGCTGATCGAGCGCGCGATCGAGCTGCTGCCGGCCGGCGAGGGGCGCGCCGATCTGCTCGTGCTCGCGGCCTCGCTGGCCGCGCCCGCCGACGGGCTCGCCGAGCTCGAGTTCAGCTCGGCCGAGCGCGCGATCGTGCGCGCGGCCTGCGCAGCGCCGGCGCTGGACGACGCGCCGCGCACGCCGTCGGAGCTGGCACGCGAGCTGCGCGGTCTGCCGGTCGAGGCGGTCGCGCTGGCCGGTGCACGGGGCGCGGCCGACCCCGCCCGTCGCTGGCTCGACGACCTGCGTCACGTCCGCCTGCAGATCAGCGGCGAGGATCTGCGCGCCGCGGGCGTCGCGGAGGGACCCGAGCTCGGCCGGCGCCTGGAGGCGGTGCTGGAGATGCGCCTGGACGGTGCTTTGGGCGCGGGTCGCGAGGCCGAGCTGCGCGCCGCGCTCGCCTGCCGGCCGGGCGCAGACCGATCGTGACGGCGTGCTAGAACTGAGGTGCATGGCAGCCACACAGAAGCCCCGCACCACGCCGATGACGTCGCGCAACGTCTGGGGTGATCGCCTCAAGCCCCCGTTCCGCGCGGTCGGCGATCACATCGGCGTCGAGCTGCCCGGCGGACGCGCGATGTTCTTCACGCGCCGCGGCGGCGTCTCGGGGGAGCCGTTCGAGGAGCTCAACGTCGGCCTCGACACGAACGACTACATGCCCGCCGTCGAGGAGAACCGCGAGCGCGTCGCGCAGCTGATCGGAATCCCGCGCGAGCGCTGGGTGGAGTCCAAGCAGGTCCACGGATCGACCGTGCGCGTCGTCACCGAGCTGCCCGAGCCCGGCAGCGATCCGGTCGAGGCCGACGGCGTCGCGACGACGCTCGAGGACGTCGCCGCCGTCGTCGTGACCGCCGACTGCCTGCCGGTCGCGCTGATCGCGCCCGAAGGCGTCGCGATGATCCACGCCGGCTGGCGCGGTCTGTCGACGGACGTCCTCAAGAAGGGGGTCGAGGCATTGCGAAAGGCGGGCGCGAGCGAGGTCCAGGCCGCGATCGGGCCGAGCATCGGCGTCTGCTGCTACGAGGTCAACACGTGGGTGCACCGCGCCTTCATGCGCTATCCGCGCGGCGTCGCGCGGCTCAGCAACCACGCGCACCTGAAGAACGTCGCGCGCCTGCAGCTGCAGTCGGCCGGCATCCCGCTCGAGCTCGTCCACGACGTCGACATCTGCACGATGTGCGCGTCGCGCAGCCTCTTTCATTCGCACCGCCGCGATTACGGCGGCGACCCGCGCGACACCGGCCGTCAGGCGAGCGCCGTCTGGCGCGTCACCGACAGCGGCGATTGACCGATCACGTCAGCGGCCTGGAGGCCGCACGCGTGCGCGCCAACCTCGGCGAGGTCCGCGAGCGGATCGCGACGGCGGCGGCGCGCGGCGGGCGCGACGGCGCCGAGGTGGATCTCGTCGCGGCCGTCAAGTACGTCGCGCTCGACGACCTCGCCGCGCTCGCCGAGGCCGGCGTCGCAATCGCCGGCTGCAACCAGGCGCAGGACCTGCAGGCCAAGGTCGCCGCTTATGGCGACGCCTTCACGTGGGACTTCATCGGCCACGTGCAGAGCCGCAAGGTCAAGCAGATCGCCCCGCTCGTGCGGCTGATCCATTCGGTCTCGACGGACTCGGTGCTCAAGCAGCTCGGCCGCCACGCGCCGCGGGACCTGCGTGTCCTCGTCGAGGTCAACGTCGCGGGAGAGGAGGGCAAGGACGGGATCGCTCCCGCGGCGCTCGACGCGTTCGTCGAGCGCTGTCCCGTGCCGGTCGCGGGGCTGATGACGATGCCGCCGCTGGCGCGCGACCCGGAGGACAGCCGGCGCTGGTTTGCGGCGCTGCGCGAGCTCGCGGCCGCGCGCGGCCTGCGCGAGCTGTCGATGGGGACCACGCAGGACTACGAGGTCGCGGTCGAGGAAGGCGCCACGCTGGTGCGGATCGGCACGAGGTTGTTTGCCTGAGCGTGCAGGAGAACGCTTCGCGGGGTCTAACCTTTCGTCTGGCATGGCGTTCAGAGACTCATGGCATCGCGCGCTGGTCTACTTCGGTCTCGCCGAGGAGCGCGCCTACGTCGACGAGTACGAGCTCGAGCGCCAGCGTCATCAGGCCGCCGAGCTGGCGCGAGAGCGCGACGAGGCGCGGATGGCGCCACCGTCGCGGATGGCGCCCGAGCCCGAGGCCGAGATGGAGGATCGCTACCGCGAGCGGCCCAACGTGCGCCGGCTCGCGTCCCGCCGCCGTCGCGACGAGATCGACGACATCTTCGCCGACGACGAGCCGCGCGCGAGGCCGACGGCGGTCCTGCGCCCCGTGGAACGAGTCGAGCGAGCCCGCAACGGCGGAGATGTGCGTGTGCACCTGGTGATTCCGAAGTCGTTCAACGACGCCCAGCAGGTCGCGGACAAGTTCAAGCAGTCGATTCCCGTCGTGCTCAACCTGCAGGCGACGGACAACGATCTCGCGAAGCGGCTGATCGACTTCGCCAGCGGTCTGACGTACGCGCTCGACGGCGGCATGCAGCGCATCGCGCACAAGGTCTTCATGCTCACCCCGCGCAACGTGCAGATCTCGGCCGAGGAGAAGGCCGAGCTCATCGAAAAGGGATTCTTCAACCAGTCGTGAGGGCCGCTCGCGGCGCCTGGGCGGCCCGGCGAGAGCGGTCCGTGCGAAGCACTGTCCCACTCTCGCCGACCCACCCAGGCATCCACGATCGACTCCTCACGACAACGTCGTCTTGGGCTCCTACATACTCCTGATATGCAACTCGGCCTCATCGGCGCAGGAAACATGGCCACTGCGCTCGCGCGCGGCTGGGGTGATCCGGTGCTCGTCTTCGACGCCTACCGTCCGCGCGCCGAGGCGCTCGTCGCCGAGCTCGGGGGCGAGGTCGTGGGCTCCAACGCCGAGCTTGCCGAGCGCGCCGACGCGCTCCTGCTCGCACACAAGCCCGCCGGGCTCGCACGCGTCGCCGCCGAGGTCGCGGGCAGCGCGAAGGGCGTCATCTCGATCCTCGGCGGCGTTCGGCTCGCCGCGCTGCGCGAGGCCTACGGCGTGACCCCGGTCGTTCGCATGATCCCGAGCGTTCCCGTCGAGGTGCGCGAGGGCGTCACGTGCCACGCGCGCGATCCGCAGGCCGACGTCGAGCTCGAAGAGCAGGCGATCGAGCTCTTCGAGCGCGTCGGGATCGTCGTCGATCTCGACGAGTCGCAGTTCGAGGTCGCGACCGGGCTGATGAGCTGCGCTCCGGCCTACATCGCGCTCGTCGCCGAGGCGCAGGTCGACGCCGGCGTGCGGGCCGGGCTGCCGGCCGACATCGCGGGCGAGCTCGTGGCGGCGAGCATCGGCGGCACCGCCGCGTTGCTGCAGGCGCGCGGGATGGACACGCTCGCCGTGCGGCGCTCGGTCACCTCGCCCGGCGGCATCACCGCGCGTGGCCTCGCCGCGCTCGAGCACGCCGGCGTGCGCGCGGCGTTCGACGACGCGATGCAGGCGGTGCTGGCGCGATGACGGACTTCCTCATCGTGGCGACCGCGCGCGAGTCGATCGCCGACTTCCTCAACGCGCTGCTGATCGTCTACCTGATCCTGATCTTCGCCTACATCGTGACGTCGCTGATCTTCGCGTTCGGCGGGCGGATCCCGTACTCGCGCTGGTCGAGCGCGGTGCTCGGATTCCTGCGCGACGTCACCGAGCCGTACCTCTCGATCTTCCGGCGCTTCATCCCGCCGATCGGCCCGGTCGACGTGAGCCCGATCGTCGGGATCCTGTTGCTGCAGATCGTCGGCGGCATCGTCATCGGCCTGATCCGCGGGTGAGCCTGACGACAGCCGCGCCGTCGCTGCGTGGCGCGTGGGCGCGTGCGGGCGTCGTTCTCGTCGTCGTCCTGGCGGCCGACCAGATCGTCAAGGCGCTCGTCGCCGACGCGCTCGTGCGCGGCGAGCAGCGCGACCTGCTGGGCCCGATCAAGCTCGTCAACACGCGCAACACCGGGGTCGCGTTCGGTCAGCTGCAAGACGGCGGCGTGATCGTCACCGTCGTGATCGCGTTCGCGCTCGCGGCGCTGCTCGTCTACTTCGCCCGCAACGTCGCTCGCCCGCTGATCTGGCTGCCGACCGGCATGTTGCTCGGCGGCGCGCTCGGCAACATCGTCGACCGCGTCCGCGAGGGCGCGGTGATCGACTTCCTCAAGCTGCCGCACTGGCCGGCGTTCAACGTCGCGGACGCCTCGATCACCGTCGGCGTCGTCATCCTCCTGGTGGTGGTGGAGCGTGGCGAACGAGCTCGAGATCGGGCCTGAGTCGGCCGGCGAGCGGCTCGACGTGCTGCTCGCGCAGGCGCTCGGCTCGCGCTCGCGGGCGCAGCGCCAGATCGTCGCCGGCCGCGTGCTCGTCGACGGCGCGACCGTGCGCAAGAACCACCGCGTCGCCGGTGGCGAGCGGATCACCGTCGACGAGTCGCCGGAGGCGAGCATCGCGCCGGATCCGGACGCGCCGGTGGCGCCGTTCGCAGTCGCGTTCGAGGACGAGCATCTGATCGTCGTCGACAAGCCGGCGGGCGTCGTCGTGCATCCCGCGCGCGGCCACCGCGACGGCACGCTGGCGCAGGCGCTCGCGGGTCGCGCCGGCGGCGGCGAGGACCCGTGGCGGGCGGGGATCGTCCATCGCCTGGACCGCAACACGTCGGGCCTGCTCGTCGTCGCCAAGAACGACACCGTCCACCGCGGGCTGAAGGCGGCCCTCGGCCGGCACGAGATCCGGCGCGAGTACCTCGCGCTCGTCGAGGGGCGGCCGCCCGCGCGCAGCGGGACGATCGAGGCGCCGATCGGACGCGACCGCCGCGTGCGGATCCTGATGTCGACCGACACGGACGCCCCGAAGGACGCGATCACCCACTTCGAGATCGAGCGCGCGCTGCCGCAGGCGACGCTCCTGCGCGTGCGCCTGCAGACCGGGCGCACGCATCAGATCCGCGTCCACATGCGCGCGATCGGGCACCCCGTCTGCGGTGACCGCGAGTACGGCCGCAAGGATCTCTACGGGCTCCCGCGCCAGTTCCTGCACGCCGCCCGGCTGGCGTTTACGCACCCGGTCACCGGGGAGGACATCGACGTCAGCTCGCCGCTGCCCGAGGATCTCCAAGCCGCGTTGGCCGAGGCCGCCAGCTAGTCGCAGCGGGGCGACCCGTCCAGAGGCCGCCCCGCCGCCCCACGTCACGAATCGAGCCCACCGGAGGTAGGGGAAGGGAGGGCCCGCCTCGCAACGCTCGTAACGTATCCGCAGCCCGCGCGGGCTTGCGTAAACTTGTCCGTTCCCAGTTCAAACGTCCTACGACCCCGCCGGGGTTCGCGACGCGGTCCTGCCCGGTCCTCGAGGCCGGGTCCCGCGCGTGCCGGCGGGATTTCAGCCAAGCAGCGTCATCGTTAAGGAGCTCAAGCCCATGGCCCAGATCGGGATCAAGGAGCTGCTGGAGGCCGGCGTGCACTTCGGCCACCAGACTCGTCGCTGGAACCCCAAGATGCGCCGTTTCATCCACGGCGAGACCGGCGGCATCTACGTCATCGACCTCTTGAAGACCGAGCGGCTGCTGCGCGAGGCGCAGGAGTTCGCATCGGCGGTCGCCCACCGCGGCGGCACGGTGCTGTTCGTCGGCACGAAGAAGCAGGCGCGCGACGCGATCAAGGACACCGCCGAGGCGGCCGGCATGCCGTACGTCAACCACCGCTGGCTCGGCGGTCTGCTGACGAACTTCCAGACGATCAACCAGCGCATCAAGCGCCTGCACGACCTCGAGCGCTTCGAGGCCGAGGGGCAGCTCGCGCTGCTGCCGACGCGCGAGCGGATGGCCGCGGAGGCCGACCTCGCGAAGCTGCGCGCGAACCTCGGCGGTGTCAAGAACATGACCCGCACGCCGAACGCGATGGTCGTCATCGACCTCAAGGTCGAGGAGATCGCCGTTCGCGAGGCCCAGCGCCTGCGGATTCCGGTCATCGGCCTCGTCGACACGAACTGCGATCCGGACGGCATCGACTACGTGATCCCGGGCAACGACGACGCGATCCGCTCGTGCGCGCTGATCACGCGAGCGATCGGCGACGTCGTCGGCGAGGGCAACGCCCTCTTCCGCGAGCGCGAGGAGACGGCGCGCAAGGAGGCCGAGGAGCAGGCGCGCCGCGACGCCGAGGAGCGCGCACGCCGCGAAGCCGAGCAGCAGGCGGCCCGCGAGGCGGCCGCGCAGGCCGAGCGCGACGCCGCCGAGGCGGCCCGCGCGGCGGCGGCAGCCGCCGAGGCCGAGGCGGCCGAGGCCGCTGCGGCGGCACCGGCGGCAGCAGAGGCACCGGCCCCGGCCGCCGAGGCACCGGCGGAGGCCGCCGAGACCGCGGAGGCCGCACCAGCCGCGCCAGCGCCGGAAGAGACGACCGCGGCCGCGCCCGAGCCCGCACCCACGGCCCCGGAGGAGGCGCCCGCGCCGCCGGCCCCTGCCGCCGAGGAGGCGCCCGCGAAGCCGGCGCGCCGGCGCCGCAAGAAGGCCGCCGAGGCACCAGCCGCCGAGGCCCCCGCTGAGCCCACTCCGGAGGCCCCCGCTGAGCCCGCCGTCGAGGCGCCGGCCGAGCCCGCCGCCGAGGTGCCCGTGGAGACGGCGACCGAGCCGGTCCCGGAGGCCGAGACGGTCGACGTTCCCGAGACGGAGGAAGTCAGCAAGTGAGTGCGATCAGCGCCAAGGACGTCAAGGCCCTGCGCGAGCAGACCGGCGCCGGCATGATGGATTGCAAGCGCGCCCTGGTGGAGACCGGCGGCGACTTCGACGCGGCGGTCGAGCTGCTGCGCGTGCAGCTCGGCAACAAGATCGGCAAGCTCGCCGGCCGCGACGCGACCGAGGGCACCGTGCAGTCCTACATCCATGCCAACGGCAAGGTCGGCGTGCTCGTCGAGGTCGACTGCAACACCGACTTCGTCGCGCGCAACGAGGAGTTCGTCACGTTCGCGAAGGACGTCGCGCTCCACATCGCCGGCTCGCCGTCGACGCTCTACGTCGCCGAGGACGAGATCCCCGCCGAGGCCCGCGACGCCGAGCTGCGGGTGTTCGAGGGGCAGGCCGCCGACAAGCCCGAGAACGTGCGCACGAAGATCGCCGAGGGCAAGCTGCGCAAGTGGATGGCGGAGACCGTCCTGCTGAACCAGCCGCACGTCAACGGCGACAAGTTCGACGGCAAGACGATCGAGCAGCTCCGCGCCGACCTGTCGGCGAAGACCGGTGAGAACGTCGTCATCCGGCGCTTCGCCCGCTTCGCCGTCGGCGAGTAGGCTCGACTGGCAATGACCTTCGAGCCCGTGTTCCGGCGGGTCCTGCTCAAGCTGTCCGGCGAGGCGCTGATGGGCGGCCTCGAGTACGGCACGGATCCCGAGCGGGTCCGCGCCGTCGCGGCGCAGATCCACGCCGTCCACGCACGCGGGATCGAGATCGCGATCGTCGTCGGCGCGGGCAACATCTACCGCGGCCTGCGCGGCGCAGCCGCCGGGATGGATCGCGCGACCGCCGACTACATGGGCATGATGGCGACGGTCCTCAACGCGCTGACGATGCAGGATGCGCTCGAGAAGGAGGGCTCGGACACGCGCGTGCAGTCGGCGATCACGATCTCCGAGGTCGCCGAGCCGTACATCCGCCGGCGCGCGATGCGCCACCTCGAGAAGGGGCGGATCGTGATCTTCGCGGCGGGCACGGGCAACCCGTTCTTCACGACCGACACGGCCGCCGCGCTGCGCGCCGTCGAGATCCACGCCGAGGCGATCCTGATGGCGAAGAACGGCGTCGAGGGCGTCCTCACCGGCGACCCCCGCGAGGATGCCGAGGCGACGCTGATCCCCGAGATCAGCCACATGGATGCGCTGCGCCGCGGCCTGCGCGTGATGGACTACACGGCGCTCACGCTCTGCGCGGAGAACCACATGCCGCTGTACGTGTTCAACATGAACGACGAACGCAACATCGAGCGGATAGTGTCCGGCGAACAGGTGGGAACGGTGGTGGTGACGCGAGATGAGTGAGCTGATCGACGAGCTGTTGGCCGACGCCGGGGAGCGGATGAGCAAGTCCGTCGACGCGACGAACCACGAGTTCTCGACCGTCCGGACGGGGCGTGCGAGCCCGGCGCTGCTGGACCGCGTGCACGTCGACTACTACGGCGCCTCGACGCCGCTCAAGCAGCTCGCGACGATCAACGCCGCCGAGGCCCAGCTGCTCACCGTCCAGCCCTACGACAAGTCGTCGATGAAGGCGATCGAGAAGGGCATCACGGAGGCCAACCTCGGCCTCACCCCGAGCAACGACGGCAACCTCATCCGGCTCGTCATCCCGCAGCTGACCGAGGAGCGCCGCCGCGAGTTCGTGAAGATGGTGCGCCACATCGCCGAGGAGGGGCGGATCGCGATCCGCAACGTGCGCCGCGACGTCATGCACGACCTGCGCGAGCTGAAGGATGGGGGCGACGTCGGAGCCGACGAGGAGCATCGCGCCGAGACCGGACTGCAGAAACTCACGAACGACAAGATCGCCGAGCTCGACGCGCTCCTGAAGGGCAAAGAAGAAGAGATCCTCGAGGTCTAGTGCGCCGTGAGCGAGCGCGGCGAGGCGGCGCGCTACGTCGCGATCATCACGGATGGGAACGGGCGCTGGGCGAAGGCCCGCGGGCTGCCGGTCGTCGAGGGCCACCGCGCCGGGGCCGACAACCTCAAGGCGCGCCTGCGCGACGCGGGCGATCTCGGCGTCAAGGAGCTGACCGTCTACTCGTTCTCGACCGAGAACTGGTCGCGCCCGCAGGACGAGGTCAACGCGCTGATGGCGATGTTCGCCGAGCGGATCGTGGCCGAGACGCCGGAGCTGCACGAGAGCGGCGTGCGGATGCGCTTCATCGGTCGCCGCGCGGGAATCGACGTCAAGCTCGTCGAGCAGATCGAGTGGGCCGAGGAGCTGACCGGGGCCAACGACAAGATCACGCTCTGCGTCGCGTTCAACTACGGGGGCCGGGCCGAGATCATCGATGCGGCGCAGCGCTTCGACGGCGGCGACGAGGACGACTTCCGGGCGCTGCTCTACGCGCCCGAGCTGCATGACCCCGACCTCATCATCCGAACGAGCGGCGAGAAGCGGCTCAGCAACTACCTCATGTGGCAGTCGGCCTACTCCGAGCTCGTCTTCACCGACGAGCTGTGGCCGGACTTCGATCGCCGCGCGTTCGAGGCGGCGATGATGGAGTACAGCGCCCGCCGCCGGCGCTTCGGGGGGCGCTGATGGCCGCCGGCGGATGGGACGACGAGCGCGACCCGCGAGCACGCCTGCCGCGCCGTCCCGCGCGATCCAGGGTCTCGAGCGCGCGACCCCGTCGCGAGCCGCGCGACGCGCAGCGCTCCGAGCTCGTCGGCCGCCTGCTCGTCGCGATTCCCGCGATCGCCTATGCGATCGCGATCATCTCGCTCGGCGGCATCTGGTTCGCGCTCGGCATCCTGCCGCTCGCGATCATCGCGCTCGGCGAGCTGTTCGATCTCTACGCCGACGCCGAGCCGGTCCGCCTGGCCGGCTTTCTCGGCGTTGCCGCGCTGATCCTCGCGGCCTACTTCGGCGACGGCTTCCACGTCCTGCTCACGCTGCTGGCGTTCTTTCCGCTGCTGTTCGCGATCACGCTCATGCAGCAGAAGACCGGCACCGTCGGGATGGCGCTGACGGTCTTCGGCGTCGTCTGGATCGGCGTCGCGATTGCCCATGGCGTCCTGCTGCGCGACCTGCCGCACGGCGGCGGCATCATCATCGACATCCTCGTCGGCACGTTCGTCGGGGACTCGGGCGCGTATCTCGGCGGGCGCTGGTTCGGCCAGCGCAAGCTCGCCCCGCAGGTGTCGCCGAACAAGACCGTCGAGGGGCTGGCGATCGGGATGGCGACGGCGCTGCTCGCGACCTGGCTCGCCGGGACGTACCAGGACTGGCTGTCGGGCACCGACGCGCTCCTGCTCGGCCTCGGCGTCGCGCTCGCCGCACCGCTCGGCGACCTCTTCGAGTCGTTCGTCAAGCGCGACGCGGGCACGAAGGACACCGGGCGCCTGTTCGGCCCGCACGGCGGCGCGCTGGACCGCATCGACGCCGTCCTGTTCACCGCGGTCGTCGGCTACTACATCTGGCTGGCGCTGCTGTAATCCCTCGCGCATGCCCCGCCGTCTCCTCATCCTCGGCTCGACCGGGTCGATCGGCACGCAGGCGCTCGACATCGTCGAGCGCGATCCCGAGCTCGAGCTCGTCGGCCTCAGCGCGGAGCGCTCCGCGGACGCGCTGATCGCCCAGGCGCAGGCCTTCGGCGTCGATCGGATCGCGCTCGCCGACGCCGACGCGGGCGCGCGTGCGGCGGAGGCGTGGACCGACGGCGAGGTCCTCGTCGGCGCCGAGGGGCTCGTGCGGCTCGTCGTCGAGTCGGGCGCCGACCTCGTGCTCAACGGCCTCGTCGGCTCGGCCGGCCTCGGTCCGACGGTCGCGACGCTCGGCGAGGGCATCGACCTCGCGCTCGCCAACAAGGAGTCGCTCGTCGTCGGCGGCGAGCTCGTGATGGCGCTCGCCGAGGCCACCGGCGCGCAGATCCTGCCGGTCGACTCCGAGCACTCCGCCCTGCACCAGCTGCTCGCGGGCGAACGGCCGGGCACCGTCGAGAAGCTCGTCCTGACCGCCTCGGGCGGCCCGTTCCGCGGGCGCACGCGAGCCGAGCTGGCGGAGGTCACCGTCGAGCAGGCGCTCGCCCACCCGACGTGGGACATGGGCGGCAAGATCTCGATCGACTCGGCGACGCTGATGAACAAGGGCCTCGAGGTGATCGAGGCCTTTCACCTCTTCGGTTTGCCGTACGAGCGCATCGAGGTCGTCGTGCACCCGCAGTCGATCATCCACAGCATGATCACGCTGTGCGACGGCGCCGCGCTCGCTCACCTCGGCCACCCCGACATGGCCGTGCCGATCTCCTACGCGCTGCACTACCCCGAGCGCGTCGACGTCCCGGTCCGCCCGCTCGACCTCGCGGAGATCGGCGCGCTGACGTTCGAACCCGTCGACATCGACGCGTTCCCGGCGCTCGGGCTCGCGCGCGCGGCGGCGTTCGCGGGCGGCACCGCGCCGTGCGTGCTGAACGCCGCCAACGAGGTCGCCGTGCACGCGTTCCTCGCCGGCCGGCTGAGCTTCCTCGGCATCCCGGCGGTCATCGAAGGGGCGCTCGAGCGGCTGCCGGCGGCGCCCGTGCGCGCCTTCGAGTCGCTCTACGAGGCCGACCGCGAGGCGCGCGCAATCGCCGCCGAGCTCGTCGAGGTCTGGTCGCAGCGGCTCGTCCGCTGAGTGCGTCGCGCGTCCAGGGCCCGGCGAAGCGCGCCCGAGCGGCTCCTACACTGAACGAGTGAGTTACCTCCTCGCGTTCGCGGGTTTCGCCGCGCTGATCATCCTCCACGAGTTCGGGCACTTCGTCGCGGCGAAGGCGGTCGGCATGCGCGTGGAGCGCTTCGCCCTGTTCTTCCCGCCGCTGATCGCCAAGTGGCGGCCGAAGGGCAGTGAGACGGAGTACGGCCTCGGGGCGATCCCGCTCGGCGGCTACGTGAAGATCACCGGGATGAACCCGGACGAGGAGATTCCTCCGGAGGAAGCCCATCGCGCGTACTTTCGCCAGAAGGTCTGGAAGCGCGTCGTCGTCATCGCCGCGGGTCCGGCCGTCAACATCGTGCTGGCGTTCCTGATCCTGTGGGTGCTGTTCGCGTCACGGCCGATGCAGTACGCGCAGCCGGTCGTCGAGCGCGTCGAGAAGGGCAGCCCCGCGCAGGGCGTGCTGATGCCCGGCGACCGGATCGTGTCGGTCGACGACAAGCAGGGGTATGCCGCAGGCCTGACGGCGCAGCAGGGCCAGGATCGCGTGCAGGCGCTGCAGGACTCGATCCGCAGCCACTCCTGCGCCGGTAAGCCGCGCCAGGGCTGCAAGGCGACCGAATCGGTCACGCTCGTCGTCCTGCGCGACGGAACGCAGCGCACGCTCGAGGTCGTCCCGCGCTACGACGACGGCGCCAAGCGGCTGCTGATCGGGTTCGGCTTCGGCCGCCAGGGCGTCGACGTCGGCTTCGCCGAGGCGGCGCAGCTCAGCGTGACCGGGATGTGGAACGTCACGACGCAGACCGTCGACCGGATCGTGCGGCTGTTCTACGACAAGCAGGCGCGCAGCGAGGTCTCCGGCGTCGTCGGCTCCTATGAGGCCACGCGTCAGAGCTTCGAGTTCGACACGGTGCAGGCGGTCAGCGTGCTCGCGCTGATCTCGCTGTCGCTGGGGATCATCAACCTGTTCCCGTTCCTGCCGCTCGACGGCGGGCACATCTTCTGGGCGCTGGCCGAGAAGGTCCGCGGCCGTGCGATCTCCTTCCGCGTCATGGAGCGCGCGTCGATCGTCGGCTTCATGCTCGTGCTGTTTCTGTTTTACGTCGGCCTGTCGAACGACATCGGCCGATTGACGAGCGGCGAGGGCTTCGGCGTCCGCTAGGGCGCGCTACGGCACACGCGGCAGGTCGATGCGCTCGAGGTCGACGATCGGCAGCGCGCCGGGATCGGCGTCGTCGTCGAGCCCGAGCGCCGCGAACGCGACGCGCACCGCGTCGAGGTAGCCGCGGTCGACGACCGCGACGCCGTCGCGCAGGCCACGTCGCAGCCGCGCGCGACCGGCCGCGCTGCCGCGGTAGGTCCAGACGGTGCCGCGGGCGCCCGCGACGGCCGCGGTCACGTCGATCCGCTCGTAGTTGCGCTCGCGCGCGTCGAGCACGGCCAGCGCGGCGTCGTCGACGGCCAGCAGGGCGCCGACCGTCGCGCAGTCCGGCGCCGGCTCGACGTCGAGGAACGCGACGAAGACGAGCGGCCGGCGGCCGTCTGCCCGCATGCGGTAGGACTTGTAGCCCGGGACGTCGACGGCGTTGTCCATCGCCACGCCCCACACGCGGCGGTGCCCGCCGAGCCGCGCCGGGCGGCCGCCGTGATCGGCGACGAGCGAGCCGTACGCGAAGACGAACTGCTGCTCGGCCACCTCTACTCGGGCCAGAAGCCCTCGTGCAGCTCGTGGTCGCCCTCGGTGCCCGTCAGCCGGAGCGAGCAGATCACGAGCTCGGCGTCGTCCGGGCCCTCGTTCCAGACCGAGCGCACGGTCTCCGGCGCGACCCGCACGGCCGTCTGCGGGACGACGTCGACGATCTCGTCGCCGAGCTTGAACTGCAGCGTGCCGGAGATCACGAAGTAGACCTCCTCCTGGGTCTTGTGCGAGTGGCCGTAGCTGCCCTTGCCGCCGGTCTCGGCGGGCATCCGCCGGAACGTGAAGGCGACCTGCTGCGCGCCGATCGCCTCGGTGAACATGCGCATCTCGCCCGGGTAGTCGCCGAGCACGTCGTCGACGTCCTCGGCCGCGATGATCGTGTAGTCGCTCATGACGCGACCCTAACCTGGTTCGCGTGGCGCCGGGCAGTGATCGGGCGGCGGGTGACCCTCCGTAGAATCAGCGCAATGGCTTCCGCGCGACAGATCATGGTCGGCAGCGTCCCGGTCGGCGGCGGCGCACCCGTCGCCGTCCAGACGATGACGAAGACCGAGACCGCCAACCTGCAGGCGACGATGGACCAGATCCACAAGGTCGCGGAGGCGGGCGCCGACATCGTGCGCGTCGCCGTTCCGCGCGACTCGGACATCGAGGCACTCAAGACGATCGTCGTGCAGTCGCCGATCCCGGTCATCGCCGACATCCACTTCAACCACACGCTCGCGCTCAAGGCGATCGACGCCGGCGCGCACTGCATCCGCCTGAACCCCGGCAACATCGGCGGTCCGGACAAGGTCGCCGAGGTCGTCGCGCGCGCGCGCGCCGCCGGCACGCCGATGCGGATCGGCGTCAACTCGGGCTCGCTGCCCAAGCATCTGCACGTCCTCGAGCGCGACAACCCGGTCGAGGCGCTGACGACCGCCGCGACGGAGTTCGTCGAGCTCATGCACCGCTTGGACTTCTACGACTTCAAGGTCTCGATCAAGTCGACGAACGTGCCGAACACGATCGCCTCCAACCGCCTGCTGAGCGAGAAGATCGACCACCCGCTGCACCTCGGGATCACCGAGGCGGGGACGAAGTGGTCCGGCAGCCTGAAGTCCTCCGTCGGCCTCGGAACGCTGCTCGCCGACGGGATCGGCGACACGATTCGCATCAGCCTCTCGACGTTCCACGCCGAGGAGGAGGTCAAGGTCGCCTGGGAGATCCTCAAGGCGCTGCAGCTGCGCGAGCGCGGCCCGGTGCTGATCGCCTGCCCGACCTGCGGGCGCCTGCAGTTCGACATGGACACCGTCGTCGCGGAGATCGAGCGCCGCCTGGAGGCCTACGAGGACCCGATCGAGGTGGCCGTGCTCGGCTGCGCGGTCAACGGCATCGGCGAGGCGTCGCACGCGGACTTCGGCATCACGGGAGCCAAGGACGAGGGCCTGATCTTCAGCCGCGGCAAGCCCCTGCGCAAGGTGCCGACAGCCCAGCTCGTCGACGTCCTCTTCGAGGAGATCGACAAGTACGCGACCTCCAAGCGCATCGACGTCGACGAGCGCGCCGCCGCCGAGGGCGCGCGCTGGCTGCAGGCCAACGAGGACGCCACGGCGATGACCCCGGAGCGCCTGGCGGCGCTCGAGGCCGCCGAGGCCGCCGCGCACGACGGCGGCGACGACGTCCTGCGCGCGCTCGAGATCGACGAAGACGCCTCGCCCGTCGCCGGCCGGCGCTTCACCCGCGCCTGACGGGGCGTCCGTCCGGCGCGGGCGCCCGCGCGGCTCACCTAGCGCCGAGGTCGCTTCGCGCTCGCGGTGGAGCGCGGCGCTCGCGAACGGCATCGATGAGGAAGGGGTGGATCGAGCGTCCTGGCGCGTTGGGGGCGCATATCGCACGTGCGTCGACACGACGCGCGGGAGGGACAGGTGGGATCGGGGGGTGCCGTACGTTATCCGCGGATATCGCGGACAACGTGCGACACGTGCGTGCCCCCGTACCCCACTCGGCGACCGAACCCGCCTTCCTCAGTGATGCCGTTCTCGAGGGCCGCTCGCCGCCGCCCCCTCACTCAGCTGCCGTCATAGCCTCCGGTGAACAGGCCGACGCTGCCGTCCGGCTGCAGCCAGACCGCGCGGAAGTCGCCGGGTGCGGCGACCGGCGCGATGCGGTCGGTCTCGAAGTAGCCCTTCTCGGGCTCCGTCGGCACCGGGTCGCCGACGGTCACCCAGTCGGCCGAGTTGTCCTTCGGCTTCCACTGGATCAGCACCTCGCTCGCCGCGCCGTTGGGCAGGAAGCGCAGCTGGCCCCAGATGTGGACGGCCGCTGCCCCCGTCAGCGAGTCGACCCCGATCGGGATGACGAGGAACGGGAACTGGTAGGCGTACGCCGCCGGCTTGGCGGCGAGCCTGTTCGTGTAGAGGCCGGACTGGTACGTGAACCAGTACGACTTGGTGTTCTTCGTCCTGGTCCTGACCGGCGCGACGTCGACGAGCAGGAACTGGGCCTGCGAGAGGATGCGCGGGTTCTGGTAGGCGATGTACTCGCCGAGCGTGTTGAACTTCGACTGCAGCTCCGGCGCGATGCCCGAGAACGGATCCGGCGGGTTGGTCTCGAAGCCGTACTCGGTCATGAACAGCGGCAGGTTCGCGGCGACCTTGCCGGTCGACGCCGAGAGCTCGTCGAGCAGCGTCCCAAGTTCGCCGATGTTCGCCATCGTCACCGAATCCGGATTCGCGTCACGCAGCGTCGGCGAGAGGTTCTTCGTGTACGGGTGGTGGGCGTAGCCCGTCGCCGGCATCCCGCCCCCGAGATCGCCCGAGAACAGCTCGCGGAGGAACAGCTTGGGCCGGATCGGCGACTTCGCGGTCTTGGCGTCGCTGCCCAGGGGAGCCGTCTCGCCCATCAGGATGATGTCGTTGTCGACGCGGTGCCCGGACGCGACGAGGCCCGCGTAGCCCATCTGGTGCAGCGCGCGGTACAGCGCCGGCGAGGCGGGCCTCCCGTTCTCCCACTGCGGAGACAGCCAGCCCGCCTGGTTGGGCTCGTTCCACAGCGACCACATGCTGACGCGCGGCAGCGCCGACCGCGAACCGTTCTCGTCCCTGAAGGTGCCATCGAAGCGCCTGCCGACAGCCGTCACGAACAGCTTGAACTCGCGCGCGCGCGGCTTGAAGCTCCGCTGAAGGGCAGTCGATCCCTTCGGCTTCTTGACGTGCGCCCACTTCGGACCGGGTCCGGTGATGTTGAAGTACACGCGGATCCCACGTTCGGTCGCGGCGCGCACGAGGTTGTCGTAGCGGTCCCAGTTGCGGATCGGATAGGTCGACGGATTGGCGGGCTTGAAGCGCCGGTTCTGGCGCCGTGCCGCTTCGCGGGCACGGGTGTTCTTCTTGCCCTTGAGCTTGGCCAGGTCGGCCTTCGTGAACTTCGAGAACTCCGCGACCGTCTCCCACAGGACCGTCACGCGGATCGTGTCGACGCCGAGCGCCTTCATCTGCGTCAGGGTGCGCGCGGCGATGGCGTCGCTGCGGTACACGAGCAGGTCGTCGTCCATCATGATCGACATCTGTTGCGGGCTCGCCTGCGCCGCCGTGGGGGAGAGCACCGCTGCGAGGACGAGCGCGAGGACGATCGAACGGAAGCTGGGCGACATGGAGCTCCTGCCAGACGTAGGGTGATTTAAGACGCGAAGAGCGAAACGGGGTCCATCCCGCTTCGCTCTACAACACGATCAGCGGCGCCAAAGTAGCGCGGCGAGCGGTCGATCAGCCGCTTGCAGCGCTGAAGCGCCGGCCGATCTCCGTCCAATCGACCGTGTCCCACCAGGCCTTCAGGTAGTCCGGGCGCTTGTTCTGGTACTTCAGGTAGTAGGCGTGCTCCCAGACGTCGTTGCCGACCAGCGGGGTCTTGCCGGCGCTGAGCGGGCTGTCCTGGTTGGGAGTGCTCGTCACCGCGAGCGCGCCGCCGTCGAGCACGAGCCAGGCCCAGCCCGAGCCGAACTGGCCGACGCCGGCTGCCTCGAACTTCTCCTTGAACGCGTCGAAGGAGCCGAACGCCTCGTCGATCGCGGCGCCGAGGTCGCCGTCGGGCGCGCCGCCGCCGTCGGCGCTCATCGACGGCCAGAAGAGGGAGTGGTTGTAGTGACCGCCGCCGTTGTTGCGCACGGCCGTGCGCTTGTCCTCGGGGATCGCGTCCAGGTTGGCGATGATGTCCTCGATCGTCGAGTCCGCATGGTCCGTGCCCTCAAGCGCGGCGTTGAGCTTGTCGACGTACGCCTGATGATGCTTGTCGTGATGGATCGACATCGTCTGCGCGTCGATGTGCGGCTCCAGCGCGTCTGGGGCGTACGGCAGGGGCGGAACCTCAAAGGCCATTGGGCTGTTCTCCTCTGTTCGGTGCAGTCGCTTCGGACTCTACCCGCGTAGGCTTGGGCGCTACCGGATGACGAACTCTTGACGCGCCTCTCACACCTGCTGCTGCCGACCGAACGCGAGCCACCGGCCGACGCCGAGGCGCTGTCGCACAAGCTGATGGTGCGCGCCGGGCTCGTGCGCCAGCTCGGCGCGGGCCTGTGGACGTGGCTGCCCGCGGGCTGGCGCGTGCACCAGAAGGTCGTCCGGATCGTGCGCGAGGAGATCGACGCGATCGGCGCCCAGGAGATGCTGATGCCCGTCCTGCAGCCCGCCGAGCCGTGGCGCCGGACGGAGCGCTACGAGATCGACGAGCTGTTCAAGCTCAAGGACCGCAAGGGCGCCGACATGGTCCTCGCGATGACGCACGAGGAATGCGTCACGACGCACGTCGCGCAGGTCGTGCGCTCCTATCGCGACCTGCCGTTGCTGCTCTACCACTTCCAGATCAAGGAGCGTGACGAGCCACGCCCGCGGGCCGGCGTGCTGCGCACGCGCGAGTTCGTCATGAAGGACGCCTACAGCTTCGACCGCGACGAGGATGGCCTGCGGGCGAGCTACGCTCGCTTCTCCGAGGCCTATGACCGGATCTTCGAGCGCGCCGGGCTGGAGTGGTACAGCGTCGAGTCCGACGTCGGGATGATGGGCGGCTCCGGCGCGCACGAGTACATGGCGCCGTGTGCCGCAGGCGAGAACGAGGTCGCGCTCGCGCCCGGCTACGCCGCCAACGTCGAGGTCGCGAGCGCCGATCCGCGGTCCGTCGAGCTGCCCTCGCCGCTGGCGGCGCCGGAGCTGGCCCATACGCCCGGAGCGACGACGATCGACGAGGTCGCGCGGATGCTCGGCGTGCCCGCGGGGGCGCTGCTGAAGGCGTTCCCGGTCGTCGTCGAGGGCGGCCACGGGCCGCACGCCGGCCGCGGGCTCGTGCTCGTGCTCGTGCGCGGCGACCACCGCGTCAACGAGATCAAGCTGACGAACGCGCTCGGCGCACGCTGGCGGCCGGCGCGCGACGACGAGGTCGGCGACCGCATCGGCCCGGCGGGCTTCATCGGCCCGGTCGGGGCGAACGTCCCCGTGCTGCTCGACGAGGCGGTCGGCGACGGCGGCTACGTCGTCGGCGCCAACGAGCGCGACCACCACCTGCGCGGCGTCGAGCCGGGTCGCGACTTCGCCTTCGAGCGCGTCGACGTGCGCAAGGTCGAGGCCGGCGACACCGTCGGCGGGCAGCCGATCACGATCGAGCCGGCGATCGAGGTCGGCAACATCTTCCAGCTCGGGACGCGCTACTCGGTGCCGCTCGGCGCGACGTACCTCGACGTCGACGGTTCGCAGCGCCCGATCGTGATGGGCTCCTACGGGATCGGGCCGGCGCGCATCGTCGCCGCCGCGGTCGAGCAGTTCGCCGACGAGAAGGGGATCTCGTGGCCGCGCGCACTCGCGCCGTGGGACGTCGAGGTCGTCGCGCTCGGCAAGCCCGGCAGCGACGAGCTCGCCGCCGCCGAGGGGCTCTACCGCGAGCTGCGCGCGATCGGCCTCGAGGTGCTGCTCGACGATCGCGAGATCGGGCCGGGGTCGAAGTTCGCCGATGCGGAGCTGCTCGGCTGCCCGCTGCGGCTGACCGTCGGGCGCCGCTCGCTGCAGGAAGGGCGCGCCGAGGCGCAGCGGCGCCGCGGGCTGCAGGACATCGAGGGCGGGGTTCCGCTCGAAGGAGCGGCCGAGGCGGTGGCCGAGCTGTGGCAGACGCTCCCGTAGGCGAGGAATCGCTCGAGCGGGCGCGCCTGACGTTGCGCCGGCTCGCCGGGCTCGATCGTTCCGGGCCGCCGCCGCCCCAGACGCTCGCCGGACAGCCCTGGAACGTCGCGACGATCCCGAACGCGATCGGCTTCGTCCGGCTGGCGCTGCTCCCCGTCTTCCTCGTGCTCGCGCTCGGCTCCGACAGCGGCACCGACGCGCTCCCGGCCGTGATCTTCGCGGTCATCTCGTGGAGCGATTACTTCGACGGGATGGCAGCGCGGATCACCGGCCAGTACAGCCGCTTCGGCGCGCTGCTCGATCCGTTCGTCGATCGCCTGCTCGTCGTCTCGGGGCTCGTCGTCTGCTGGCATTTCGAGCTCTTGCCGCGCTGGGCGATCGCCGTGCTCGTCGTCCGCGAGCTGTTCCTGCTCGTGTTCAGCGCGCTCGGCCAGCGCCGCGGGCTGCAGCTGACGATCAACTGGCCCGGCCGGCTCGCCGTGTGGCCGACGATGTCGGCGATCTTCTTCGCGCTCGTCGGGCTCGGCACGCTCGCCGAGGTGCTGCTCTACGTCGGCCTCGCGCTCGCGTGGTACGCGGTCGTGCTGTACGTCCGCGACGCGATCGCGCAGCTGCGCGTCCTACGCGACGCCGGCTGAGGCGGGCACGGGCACGGGCACGCGCGCTTCGACCTGCGTGAGCTCGCGCTGAGCGGCGAGCCGTGCCGTGATCGCGCTCCAGCGGCCGAGCCGGTTGCGCAGCGTCGCCGACGATGGCAGGTCCGCGCGGCCCGCGGCGTGGCGCTCGTAGGCGAGCACGGTCGGGATCTCGCCGCACTCCGCGACGACCCTGCGCAGCGCCGTCCAGCAGGCCTCCTCGGTCCAGCGCCGCGTGCGGGCGCGGCCCGGCATCGTCACCGGCTCCAGGCCGGTGGCGAGCAGCGCCTGCGTCCAGCCGCCCATGCGGTTCAGCACGGTCGGCAGGCTCGGATAGTTGAGCTTGCGCGCGTGCGCCGCGTACTCCTTCGCGCTCGGCACGCGACCGACGCGCGTGGAGACCGACGTCAGCGCGAGGATGATGTCGCGGTCGGAGTACGTCTGGGCACGGCGCGCGCCGGCGATGCTCGCCTTGCGCGCGGCGCGGTCGGCGTCGGTCGCGAAGCGCTCGATCGTGCTGCGGCAGGCGACGGCCTGCAGACCGAGCTCGCTGGCGGCGACGCGCGGCTGCTCGCCGGCGCGCCAGCGAGCCAGCAGCTCGTCGATCCGCGCCTCGGCGAGCGCCTCGGCGCGGCGGCGGCGGGCCTCGGCGATGTCCTGCGGGGCGGGGCCGCCGTGGGCGCGCATGATCTGGCGCACGCGCTCGCGCGAGACCCCGAAGCGCAGCGCGATCTCGTCCAGGCTCCAGCCCTGCTCGCGAAGGGCCTGCATCTGGCGCACGCGCTGGAGCGATCCTGGCGCCAGACAACAGTCGTCGCAGGCGGCGGGGTCCAGCAGCGTCGGAAGGTGGGCTCGGATGGTGTTCGGCGGCAGCATCGCTACGGGCGATCCGTTAGGGCAGCCTAAACTAGCAGGCAGCATGATACAGAGTAGTCACATTGCCGGACGTCGGCCACTCGGCGGCCGCGCGGCAGCCCGAGTCTCAAGCTCAGCTTGAAGGCAAGACCTGCGCTGGTATGCTCGCCCGACCGCGCCGGCTGGCATCCCTTACGGAGGAGACCGCTTGATGGATACGTTTCCCGACCTCGGCTCGCTTGCCGACGACGAGCTCAAGGATCTCATTCGGCAGCTGTCCGATGAGGAGAACGAGGTCTCCTATCGCCGCCGGATCCTGCACGGCAAGATCGACATCCTGCGCGCCGAGCTCGTCAATCGGCTGCAGAAGAAGCACGAAACCGGCGAGGATCTGATCTCCGGCGCCGACGTTCAGCGCCTGACGGACATCCTCGCGGGACGCAACACGCAGGAGTAATGGCGCACCACTGCCCCGAATGTGGATTCCTCAACGCCGAGGGTGCCAACTACTGTCAGAAGTGCGGGGCGTTCATCGGGACCCCCGAGCCTCCGACGGATCCCGTCACCGCGACGTACAGGATCGACGATACCGGTGATGTCATCCCGGTCGAGCTCGAGGACGTCGTCGCGCAGGGCGCGGCGCTCGTCATCCGCGCGGGCGGCGGGCGCGTCGGCGAGAGCTTCGCGCTGGAAGGCGAGCGGATGCCGATCGGTCGCCGCCCCGACAGCGCCGTCTTCCTCGACGACGTGACGGTGTCGCGCGATCACGCGCTGATCGTGCGCCGCGGCGGCGATTGGCACCTCGACGACCTCGGCTCGCTGAACGGCACGTACGTCAACCGCCACCGCATCGAGACGCACCGCCTCGAGGACGGCGACGAGCTGCAGGTCGGCAAGTACAAGCTCACGTTCCTCTCGCGCTGATGGCCACGACCCAGAACACCGACGGGCAGGCGGCACAGGGCGCCGCGGACGGCCGGCCGCCGAAGGGCATGACGATCGGCGTCGTCTGCAAGGGGCTCGCGCAGGAGTTCCCGGACATCTCGATCTCGAAGATCCGCTACCTCGAGGACCAGAAGCTGCTCAACCCGCGGCGGACCGCGGGCGGCTACCGCCTGTACTCGCCCTCCGACATGGTCCGCCTGCGCACGATCCTGCGCCTGCAGCGCGACGAATTCCTGCCGCTGCGGGTGATCCGCCAGGAGCTCGCGTCCGGCCGTGCCGGCGACGGCGACGACAAGGTCGGCACGCCGGAGGCCAGCCAGGCGGCGATGGCGAGCAAGCGCAAGCGACGCGCGAGCGTCTCGGTGACCGACGGCGGCGCGATGTATGCGCTCGAGGACGTGCTCGAGGAGACGCGCGCCGACCCCGAGCTCGTCCGCGAGCTCGAGGACTACGGCGTCATCAAGAGCGAGATGCGCGCCGGCAAGCACTACTACGACGAGACCGAGCGCGAGATCATCGGCGCCGTCACCGAGCTCGCGCGCTACGGCGTCGGCGGGCGCAACCTGCGCGTCTTTCGCTCCTCCGCCGACCGCGAGGCCGCGCTGCTGCAGCAGATCCTCGCGCCGGCGCTGCGCTCCCGCAACCCCGAGCGCCGCAAGGAGGCGCTCGAGGCGCTCGAGAACCTCGCTGCGGTCGCGACGCACCTCAAGCACCTGCTGCTGATACGCGACCTGCGCAAGATCGCCAAGTGAGCGACGTCGACCGCGGATCCGAGCTTGCGGGGACCGAAGGGCCAACCACCGCTTCGCTGGAGAGCTACATTCGCTCGATTCCCGACTTCCCCAAGCCGGGGATCATGTTTCGCGACATCACGCCGCTGCTCGCCAGCCCGGAGGGGCTCGACGCTTCGCTGCGGGCGCTCAGCGACGCGACGCGCGAGCTGCGTCCGCAGATCGTCATCGGCGCCGAGGCGCGCGGCTTCTTGTTCGGCCCGATGCTCGCCCGCGAGCTCGGCGCCGGCTTCGTGCTCGCGCGCAAGCCCGGCGCGCTCCCGCACGAGACGATCCGCACCGAGTACGCGCTCGAGTACGGGGCGAGCGTGCTCGAGCTGCACGTCGACGCGATCACGCCGGGCGCGCGCGTGCTCGTCCACGACGACCTGCTGGCGACGGGCGGGACCGCGAGCGCGCTGTGCGCGCTCGTCGAGCAGCTCGGCGGCGAGGTCGTCGGCTGCGCGTTCCTGATCGAGCTGGCGTTCCTGCAGGGCCGCGCGGCGCTGGCCCCGCACGACGTGCACGCGCTGATCAGCTACGACTCGGAGTAGTCAGGGCGTCGTGGTCGTCGGCGTCGTCGTGGACGGCGCCGTCGTGGACGGTGTCGTCGACGTCCCGCCCGCCTGCTGCTCGTCCGCGGCGGTGACCAACCGCCCGACGAGGATGATCCTTCCCGGCGTCTTCGGCTCGTCGACGGTCTCGCGCGTCAGCAGGACGGCGCCGTAGTTCGGCGTATCCGGTGACAGGTCGCTGACCGTCGCGAGCTTGCCGTCCTTGCCGACGTTGCCCTGCGAGAAGCCGAGGAACCGCTTCTTGGCTGCAGACGTGTACAGCCACACGCCGTAGGCGGACCCGCGCGTGCTGCTCGGCGGCAGCCCGCGCGCCTGAAGCCCGAGCCGGTACTGGCCGGTGGCCGGGAACTGGAAGATCGCGACGTCGCCCTTGGCGGTCGACTGGACGCCCTTGGGGGGCAGCAGGCTGGCCGCGGCGACGACGTTGTACTGGTCTCCGCTCGGCGTCGTCCGCGTCGTCGTCGACGTCTGCGTCGGCGTGTCGTTCGCCGTCGGGTCGTCGTCATCGCCGCCGAGGCTGATCACGACGATGATCGCGATCGCCAGCACGAGGCCGATCCCGGCGGCGATCAGGCGGCTGCCGAGGTGCGGGTTGCGCTTGGGGGCTTCGGGGGCCGCCGCCGGCGCGGCGGTGGGAGCGGCGCTGGGGGCGGCGCTCGGGGCGGCGTCGGCGGTCGGGGTATCGGCGCCGTCGCCGGGGATGTCGGGCAGCGTGCCGCCGGCGAGGGGGCTCAACGTCGTCGCGACGTCCGTCGCCCAGGCGCGACCGGGAGACGACCCGCGCAGGTACTCGCGCGTCGCCTCGTGACGCGCGACGGTCTGCTGGCCGAGCAGGTAGTCGGCGAGCTCGTCCCGCCGTTCGCTGCCGATCTCGCTCGCGTCAGGACCGATCGCCGCGATCGCCGCGCGAGCGCGCTTGCGCACGACGCCGATATCGGTCTTCAGCAGAAGCGCGAGATCCTCGTAGGAGTTGTCGCGGCGCAGCAGCATCTGCAGCACGGCGCGCTGGTCTTCGGTGAGCGTGTCGAGCGGCGCCATGCCGGCGCAACCCTAGCGAGGGCGCGTAAGGACCGATGAAGGCCGACCGCGGACGGTGAACCACGCCGCTCGGCCCACTAGCCTCCGTGTCGATGGCGCTCGATCCCCGCATGCGACACCCGCAGGGGTTCGACGCCCTCTACGGGCTCGAGGTGCGCGAGATCAGCGACGACGTCGTCACCGGGCAGGTCGTCGTCCGCGACGAGATCCTGCAGCCGTTCGGGCTCGTCCACGGCGGCGTGTTCGCCTCGATCGCCGAGACGCTCGCCTCGCTGGGAACCGCGGTCGTCGTCGTGCCCGAGGGCAACGCCGCGATGGGCTTGGCGAACAGCACGTCGTTCCTGCGCCCGATCGTCGCCGGGACGATCCATGCGCGCGCGCTGCGCCGCCACCGCGGTCGCACGACCTGGATCTGGGACGTCGAGATCACCGACGACGACGGGCGGCTGTGCGCGCTGACGCGGATGACGATCGCTGTGCGGCCGATGCCGGGTGGGGCGGGGCGCGGGGGGTAGCTCGCGGTCGCCGCCGGCCGCGGGGGGTTTGTGGGCTTGCCATCGGCCGCTCGGTGGGTGTCCGCGTTGGCGAACGGCATCACTGAGGAAGGCGGGTCCGCGCGCCAGTGGTCGACGGCGCGCGCTTGGCGATTCGCATGGAGAACTGACACCTCGAGCAACCCTGGCCCGACGGGTGTCACTTCTCCATGGCATGCGCGGAAAAGCGACACCTTGGCGGCGAGCGCGCCACGGATGTCACTTCTCCATGCGCTGCGCGACCCGCTAAGCCCGACCCGTTTGCTCAGTGATGCCGTACACGAGCGAGCGAGCGCCCACCAGCCACCCGAGCGCACCACGCGCGCGCGGCACGGGACTCCGGCGCGGCCCTACCCCCGATAGCGGTTCGTGATCGGCACGCGCCGGTCGCGGCCGAAGGCCCGCGTCGTGATCTTGATGCCGGGCGGCTGCTGGCGGCGCTTGTACTCGGCGGCGTCGACGAGCCCGATCACGCGGTCGACGTCGACGGCGGGCAGGCCGCGCGCGATCAGCTGCTCGCGACCGAGGTCGTGCTCGACGTAGCCCTCGAGGATCGCGTCGAGCACGTCGTAGGGCGGCAGCGCGTCGTCGTCGCGCTGGTCCGGGCGCAGCTCGGCCGACGGCGGGCGCGTGAACAGCTCGGGCGGCACGAGCCCGCCGCCGGCGCGCTCGTCGCGGTGGCGCGTGAGCCGGTAGACGAGCTGCTTGGGCACGTCCTTGATGACCGCGAAGCCGCCCGCGCTGTCGCCGTACAGCGTCGAGTAGCCGACCGACATCTCGGACTTGTTGCCGGTCGTCAGCACGAGCCAGCCGAACTTGTTCGACAGCGCCATCAGCAGGTTGCCGCGGATGCGGGCCTGCAGGTTCTCCTCGGTGAGGTCGGGCTCGCGACTCGCGAAGACGTCGCCGAGTGCCGCGTCGAAGCGCTCCATCATCGGCGCGATCGGCAGCTCGAGCAGCTCGACGCCGAGGTTCTCCGCGAGGCGACGGGCATCGCCACGCGTCCCCTCCGAGGAGTACGGCGAGGGCATCGTCACGCACGTCACGCAGTCGGCGCCGAGCGCGTCGACGGCGATCACGGCGACGAGCGTCGAGTCGATCCCTCCGCTGAGGCCGAGCACGACGTGCGTGAAGCCGTTCTTGCGCGCGTAGTCGCGCGTGCCGAGCACGAGCGCGCCGTAGACCTCCTCGACGACGCCGTCCTCACCGACCCGCAGCGGCGCGAGCGCCGCAGCGAGCGGCGGCGTGTCGGCCGGGCGACGGACGTCGAACGAGCCGAGCCGGTCGACGCTGTCGGCGGCGTGCGCCGCCGGGGCGCGGCGACGGGTGTCGCGCAGCCGCGCCGAGCCGACGGTGACCGCGTCGACGTCGGCGATCAGCAGCGCCTCCTCGAACTGCGGCGCGCGCGCGAGCACCGTGCCCTCGTGGTCGACGACGAGCGAGTGGCCGTCGAAGACGAGCTCGTCCTGCCCGCCGACGAGCGCGCAGAACGCGACCGCGGCGAGCTCGTCGCGCGCGCGTTGCTGGATCATCCGCTCGCGGATCATCCCCTTGCCGGCGTGGTACGGCGACGCCGACAGGTTGACGATCACGTGCGCGCCCGACAGCGCCTCGTCGGACAGCGGCGGGCCCGGCTGCCAGATGTCCTCGCAGATCGTCAGCCCGACGGTCACGCCGCCGACCTCGATCGTCGCCCCGCGCTGACCCGGCTGGAAGTAGCGCAGCTCGTCGAAGACGCCGTAGTTCGGCAGGTGCTGCTTGCGGTAGCTGGCCTGGATCGCGCCGTCGGCCAGGATCGCGGCCGAGTTGTGGACGTCCTCGGCGCGTTCGGGGTAGCCGACGAGCGCGACGATCCCGTGCGTGCCCTCCGCGAGCCGCTCGAGGGCCGCGCGGGCGTCGGCCAGGAAGTGCTCCTTGAGCAGCAGGTCCTCCGGCGGGTAGCCGGTCAGCGCGAGCTCGGGGAAGCAGACGAGCTGGGCGCCTGCGTCGCGCGCCGCCGCGATCGCGTCGGCGATCTGCTGCTCGTTGCCGGCGATGTCGCCGACGACTGCGTTCATCTGCGCGAGCGCGATCCGCAGCATCTCCGTGCCCGCTACCGGGCGCGCCCGAGCCAGTGTTCGATGAACCCCTCGAGCTTGGGATCGCTCGGGCCGGCGGCCTCGAGCCTGCGCGTCGCGGTCACCGCCGTGACGGGTACCTTCAGGTTCGGGCGGCGCTCGACGACGACCGCTTGGCCGGCGGCGACGAGCGCGGGATCGGGCGGGCCCGCGGTGCGCTCGGCGAGCTCGCGCAGCTCGCGCGTCAGGCGCTCGTCGCTGAACAGCAACACGACGTTGCCGGGAGCGACGTTCGGATCGGTGTTGGCGCCGCGCGCGAGCCCGGGTTCGCTGGACGCCGATCGCGGCACCGTCGCATCGTCGCGCGAGGCGAAGAACGCCGCCGCCGCCCCGATCAGGACGACCGTCAGCAGCGCGGTCGCCAGCGCCGGGATCACTTTGCCGGCCATCAGCAACGACATGGGCGGCACAACGCGATCAACTGATCAATCATTGATGCCCCCAGCCTTGACATCGTCGGTCCTTCGATAAAGCGCGCATAGCTCCAGATCGACCGTTGATCATTTAGCGACGTGAGCTGGGTAAAGCTACCAAGACCATCTTCCTCTGTCGCTACCTGCACTATGGCAGTTTCCGGCTTGACCTCAGCACCCGCTTACCTCTCGACCCGCCGCGTTTCGGGCCGCAATCGCTCGGAGCCTAGCTCCTGCTCGGCTACGATTAACTGATCGGGTGACAGATTGCCCCTGGTGACAGCAATGTTGGGTCACCCCAATAACCAGGCCCAGGGCGAAGCTGACTGAGAATCTCGCAATTTAGATAGAGGGAGTTAGCAGAGCTGCTGGCTTGTAGGGAATCGGATCGCCAGGTACATGCTCGTAGGTCTGGACTTTGGCGAAGGTATTCAGCTGTTGACCAATCAGAAAGGCAAGCCCGCGGGAGCCGCCAAGAAGAGGTGGATGGTTCCGCGCTTTCCGTGATCTGTCCAGGCTGCACGCAAGCTGTCCACGGCTAGGCGAGCTATATGGGTCGCCTCACCAGACCCGACCTGAATTCTGCCTTCGCGCGGTTCCGTCGGAGCCACGTGTACTGCAGACCTAAGCGGAAGCCCCATTTTCGATACGCTGTAGTCGTCTGTCACATCGTTGGTCACAGAAACTAGAAGTGCGTAGTCCACTCCAGATGAGATTGCGGATGCTCCTTTGCAGAGAAACCGCTCGCGATGGGAGTACGCTTAGATCCCAAACTTCGGGATCACGACCGAATGTTTCCTGCTCTTTGAAGCCAGCTAGACTTAACACCATTCACGGACAAGAACGCCGTTCCAAGTGCAACCGCTGCCGGTAAGACAAGAAATCCCGAAGAGTCGAATTCTCCTACCCGAAGCCTTTCGTTGAAGGACCTGAACAATGTCTGCGAATGCGGGCAGGATGTGTTCAGACCAAGCCCCCGAAACTGCGATCCGACCCGTAAAGCGATGGCACATATCCACTCGCAAAACGTGGCCAGGCTCCTTCGGTAGCGGACGGCGTGTGCTGATCTGTATACGTAAAGGTTCGTCTTTAGAAGTGGCTTTACAGATGGCAGCGATTCTTTCCTCGAGCGCCACCCTACTGATTCGAGCGGCTGCTTCGCCGTTCAATGGATCTGTGGTCTCTTTATGAACGTTGAACATGGACAAATCCACGAGTTCCGCTCTCGGCCCAATCACTCTCGCAATATCGGCATAACCTAGACCGCCAGCGGCAACAGGGACGGCGAAGAAGCCATCCCCGCGATTATGCCGTTTTAGGATCATCGGGGCCTCGACGTCCCTGATAACAGGAGAGTGTTCTACTTCCGGCGTGATCAGCATGACGGCGCTGGAAGTGGTATCGCTGTCCAGCAAAGATTTCAACTCACTCTCGGTAACGCCTCGAGGAAGGTCAGAAACATCCTGCCAAGTGGGTACGCCGCGATCCATAAGGGCATGCAGTACCAGCCGCGCCTCGTCAGCGCGATCGCGTTTATAGCTCAGAAAACATACGCCAGTTGGATCGGTCATTTACCCTCGTCGAATTTCGAAGCAGCCACCATTTCCGCTGCCAGTTTCAGAGCACGGGTGAATTTGATTGGCTGGTCGGGATAGGCGTCGAGGGCGATGTTGGGAATTAGTCGCTGCGTTAGGTCTGAATACGTAAACGCCGGACTGTCCACTCGCTCCCCAGTAGCCTCAACCAAACGCTGAATCTCAGTCGCTGTTACTCCAGTGCCCGCCAGACCCGCGGTCAGGACGATCCTCCTCTGCTCGGATCCAGGACGACCAAACGACAGAATTTCTGCTGCCCGCCGTCGAACGGCTGGATCGATCGCGCTCAACCTGTTTGTACACATGATTACGGCTACTGGAAGTTCGGCTTCCGCAAACTCATTAATGCCCCTTATCAGAAGCGTTAACACCGGCACGATCCTCATGATGCATCTGTGCTGTCTCGCGAGACTGAGCGAGGGCATCTGCCTCATCAATCATTAGGATGTGTCCGGACTTCGCTTTGCCGCTAGCTGACTTCGCCTTCCTGGCGAAGTCCCCGACCTGGTTGAATGCTGCGCTGACGAGTTTCGTCATTTCTCCAACCATGCCCGTCCCACGAGCAGCGAGGCTAAGGCGATGCAGAGTTACGTCGAGCTTTTCAGATCTTGCTACAGCATCGCCGATGTTCTCGGCCAATGCCGTTTTGCCGGTTCCCACATCGCCGGCCAGAATAAACAGTGGTGGCCTGCTCTGGAAATAGCTGACAATCGGCAGCTTCTTCTCGTGGTGTTTCTCAGACCAGCGTTCGATGGAATTCTTATCGAGCATTAGGCGCAGGCCCTTTTCAAGGCGCGCTTTCTGATCGTCGATACCTACCAAGGAAGCGAGCCGTCGAGAGGCATTCGGATCCGGAAATTCTAAGCTTGCTTCAAAGATACTTTCGCTCATAGTGACTTGAAGACCCGTCGATCGACGCCCCTCCGTTGGATGAATAACTCTTCCCGCCTTCCCAGTAACCATTCCCCATCGTCGGCGACTGGCCGCCCGTGCGTTGCACCGGCAGATCGCTCTTGAACGCCGCTCGTTTTGCCGCATCCAATGCGTCCCACTTGTCTGAATAGGTGAGCCACGAGTAGAACGTCGTTCCACTCAAATCCAAGTTGGCCGTTACTTTGCCGGGACGGTCGTCGGCCAGCGAGCCATCTGCCCTGGTTTCGTATTTCAAGGCAAATACCACGGTGCCATTCCTCTTGAACCCGAACTCGACAGTGCCGAGATACCGTTTCGCCAGCAACTGCGCGGCTTCTTCGGCATAAGCAGTCACGTCCGCCTGGGACGGCAGCTGGTAGTGGCTGCGAAGAACATCTAAATCAGCAGCTATCTTGCTTGTGACGTAGCGCGCTGTCGTTATGGTGAACGCTTGAGTCTGTGTGCCTGTGTGCTCATCTATGCCCCTTACATCCAGTTCCAAGAATTCTGCCAGTACGTCACCGCATCCCCTTTGGTATTTGCGCGGCGAGCGAAGGCGATAGCATCCAGCGCCTCCTCTGCGGCGTCGACGATAATGTCTCGGCCCGCTGCTGAGTAGACTTGAGCCACATTGTTAGCCGGGTTTACAGGGTCGAGATCTTGATGGGCTTTCCGTCATCTTTCGCATCCGAGGCTTTGTAGTAATCGCTGAAAACGATGCGCTCGGAGAGACGAGTACGGACGATATATGAGAAGAAATTGAACAACGCTTCGGCGTAGTCGTCTCCGAGGAACCCGTTGTCGAACAGGTGCGCCAGCAGCAGTTCGGTCATGAAGCTCTTGAAGCGGAACCCGTCTCGCTGACCCTTCTTGGATTCTCGCCCACCACTTTACGAGACGCACCATTTGACGGTAGTGAACTGCATGATCCTTCTTGCGCTTACGGGTGAATTTGAGGTGCAGTGTGATGCTCGTCAGGACCCGCTTCCCTGTGCTGGGAGGAATCAGATAGCCGCGATCCTCCGGATCGCCTTCGTAGAAACGGGAACAACATCCACATCAAGGCCAGTTCCTTTGAAGCTCACGGTTATACAGTGATGGCTGATGATCGATCTGCTCCGAGTTCAGCGTGTCGCCATAGGCTTCGCGGATGCGATCCGCTGTCCATTGCAATAGCTTTGCCTCGTCCTCCGGCGCCTTCCCTTTTCTTACATAGACAGCAACGTCCATGTCCCCGATGATCTTCAGCGCTGTGCCTTTTTGCTACGCTCCCGGAGTGCAGCATCTTGACCAGATCGAAGCCAGGATGTGCGGCGATGTAGTCCGTGAGCTTTTTCCGGAGCCGGTTTACCTGTTCCCGGTATTCGCTCACGTCGTCCCGCTTTAGGTTGACGCGGTCATCGCAAAACCCAACGATCTCGCTGTGGCCAACAAATCCATCCATCATTTGACGTCCTCCAATTCACTCACAGATAAACTTGCGCTTTTGCGTATCAGTCATCTAAGGTATGACGAGAACGTATAGGGCAAGGGCCGAAAGCAGACGAGCTCCACGTCGTGGGGTTCGTCACAAACGACTATACGATTTCGTCTATAGAGCGTCAACACCTATGTCAGCAATTTTTGCATCACGCCTTCAATCCGCGAGACAGCTCCGAAAGTTGAGCCAGTCCGAGTTGGCAGAGAAAGCTGGGCTCCAGCCGTCTGCCATTTCACACTTCGAAAATGATCGCAGATCCCCCTCTTTCGATAATCTGAAGACGATTGCCAATGTTCTGAACGTTCCAACTGACTATCTTCTTGGACGAACAGAATCACCAACGCTGACCGGGGCAACACGAGACGAGTTGTTCCGCCACGCAGAAAACATGTCGAAGAATGATCTTGATACTTTGACATCGTTCGCCGCAATGCTCGCTCAGAAAACCGACCCTAAGAAGAAGGACTGATATGGCTGTCGACGCTTGGTGGAAAGCAGAAGCCTCTGCTGCAGACGTGCTCAAGCAGCAAGCGATAACGAAGCTACAGATGAATCCCTTTCAAATTGCAGACGCTAAAGAGATACGACACCAGAGAATCCATCGTTGGAGTCCGGCATTTCCGGGTGCCTCATGAGGGTTGGAGACAACTTCGGCATCATGTATAGCTCACGATATCCGAGTAACGGTTTTCGGCGTTTCACGGTTGGACACGAGTTGGGCCATTACTTCCTTGAAGGTCACCCGGAGCATCTTTTTAAGAACGGTTGTGATCGACACTTCTCGACGACTGGCTTCGTCTCCGACGATCGCTACGAGCAGGAGGCGGACGCATTCTCGGCGAGTTTGCTAATGCCTAAACCGCTATTACTCGAAGCTGCGGCCAACCTCGGAGTCGAAGGACTAAATGCCATCAAAGCGCTCTCCGATTTGTGTGAGATGTCTCTCACATCAACGGCTATTCGGTACGCTAGGTTGGTCGAGGAGCCTGTAGCGGTCGTCTTTTCTATGAATCAGAAGGTCTTGTTCTCCGTCATGTCACCTCCGCTTCGTAGGCAGCGGAGTCTGACGTGGCTCAAGAAAGGGGCCGGGCTTCCGACTGGCACCCTTACTCATCGATTTACTTCCGATAGCGCCAACGTGCAAAATGCGCGAACGGCGGCTGGGGAATGCACCCTGGAAGATTGGTTCGATGGACCGGTCGTTGAGATGAGCGAGGAAGTGATTGGACTTGGCGAATACGGGCGTGCTTTGACTGTTCTACGCGCAGAGTCGCTTCCAAATTCTGAAGAAGAGTCTATGAAGCGATCAGCGGCCGCGAAGATGACGAAGCTGAATCGCTTCTTCCCTCGCAACGCTTCTTCAAAAAAGCCGATATTAGTCCGCGCGTGCGACAGGAGGAAGATTCCCAGCCTCTCATCGTGCCCGCGCCTTCGGCAGCTCATCCCAACGCGTCGTCCAGCGGGGAGAACGATAGTCGGCCCTTAGCCTCCAGGGCACTTCGTCTCCTGATCCGAAGGTCTCGCAACCGGATTCCAATCCGGAAGATAGCATCCAGTTGTGTCCGGAACCCGTCGCTGATCCGGATACTGCAGTTGTTGATCTCCCACATGCTGGCCGGAAGTCTGTTCCGCTCTGCATGTGCTTCCGCCCCACTCTGAGCTGTCCCGGGATCCTCGTGGTCTTTATCGATGGGTGACGACGCCCGCCAGCACCAACGGGGTCGCTCTCACCTCCACGGTCGCCCATCTGCTGCTCGACAGCAAGGAAAATGTGGGTTGAATAGCCCGTCCGATCCGGAGCAAACACGATAATGTATTTTATTGAGTTAGGAATCGCTGTCGGGTTGAAGGTGGGACTTCGCCGTGCCGAGATCGCCTCGCTGAACTTTTCAGAGATTCACACGATCTCGTCCGACCAGAGAATAACCGCGTCAGTCCTGCTTTTATTTTTTGTGTAAGCCTATCTCTCTTTCTGTACCGAGAAAGGAAATTCGCCCAATTCGCCGGTAAGCGAAGCAATTCATACTCCAAAGTTGGCTATTATGAATGACTCAGAAGATGGCTGGCGGAGAGGGGGGGATTCGAACCCCCGGTAGAGCTTTTGACCCTACAACGGTTTAGCAAACCGCCGCCTTCAGCCACTCGGCCACCTCTCCTGACCCATCCCCGCGACTCCTGATCGAAGCGCCGGGATTCACCGATTATACCTGTGCGCTTTCATCCAACAATCGCCTTGCGGGAAAGAGGTACGATAAACACACACAATGCCTCACCCAAATGCGACCACAGCCGTCCTTCTGCTCGCCCATGGCACCCCGAATTTCTGGGCGAGATGGCCGCCTACCTGGGCAAAGTCACCGGAGGCCGTGCGCTGCCGACGAGGTCGTCGAGGAGCTCCAGCATCGCTACGCCCAGATCGGCCTCGGCGAAACTCCCGGCGACCAAGCTCCTCCGCTCACCCGCTGGACCCTGACCCAGGCGCACCTGCTGGAACAGGCGCTCGCGGCCGCCGGCACACCGCTTCCGCGTCTACGCCGCGATGCGCAACTGGCACCCCTTCATCGCGGACGTGGTCGCCGAAATCCGCGCCGAGGCATCACCCGGCTGATCGCCATCTGCCTCGCGCCGCAAAACTCGCGGACCAGCATCGGCCTCTATCGCCGCGCCCTCATCGCCGCCTCGAAGCCGATGCCGCCGCCCGCGGATCGCGCTCACCTTTGTGGAAAGTGGCCGGAAGAGCCCGCCCTCATCGAAGCCTTCGCGCAGCGTCTCGAAGCGCTGCTCTCCTCCAAATTCGGGTGCCCCAGCGACACTCACCGCCGCCCTGGGTTCCACCCATCCTCTTCACCGCCCACTCCGTCCCCTGCCGCACCATCATGACCGGCGAAGCCTCCATCGCCGGTGCACGCCCCGGCACCCCCATGCAGGCCACCCCCGACCCCTACCCCGTCGAAGCCAAGCGCACCGCCGCCCTCGTTTTCGAGTCGCGCCGCCCGCGAGATCTCCGAGCCTCGAAGCAATGGTTCTTCGCCTTCCAGAGCCAGGGCGTCGCCGGCGGCCCCTGGATCGGCCCTACGGTCGAAGACACGCTCGCGGCCCTCCGCGACGAAGGCCACACCGGCGTCATCCTGCAGCCCATCGGCTTCCTCTGCGACCACGTCGAGATCCTCTACGACATCGACATCGCCTTCACCGAAACCGCCCGCACCCTCGGCCTCCGCCTCTACCGCCCCGAATCTCTCAACGCTTCGCCTCTGCTGACCGAAGCGCTGCTGAATGTCGTCACCGAATACCTCGCCACCCGTACTCTCAACTGCTAGAACCTAGTACACCTGCCTCTATGAAGCGCATCGCCATCATCGGCGGAGGCATCGCCGGCCTCACCGCCGCGTATGAACTGGCGCGGCTGGCTCGTGAAGGCGCCGAGGTCGAAGCCGTCCTTTATGAGTCCTCCGCCGCTTCGGCGGCATCGTGGAGACTGTCCGCGAAGGCGGCTTCACGATGGAATGCGGCCCCGACGCATGGCTTTCCGCCAAGCCCTGGGCTCGGGAGCTCGCGATCGAGCTTGGCCTTGAACCGACGAACTGATCCGCTCGAACGACGCCACGCGCCGCACCATATTTTCCTGCCCACCCCACAGATCTCCGGCGCGCTGGTTCCCATGCCGGACGGCTTCCACATGATGGTCCCGACGAATCTCGACGCCCTCTACAGGACTCGCCGCTCCTCTTCACCCCGCCGCCATCGCCGCCTATCGCGCCGAACCGGCCCGCGCCGCCGAACTCCTCGCCTCCATCCCGCCGGGAGACGAATCCGTAGCCGATTTCACCCTCCGCCACTTCGGCCCCGAAGTCCTCCACCGCATCGCCGCGCCGCTGCTCAGTGGCATCTTCGGCGGCGACGTGCACAAGCTCTCCGTCCGCGCTGTCATGCCTGCATTCGTCGCGATGGAGCGTGGCGGTGATGCCCGCTCCGATCGAGTCGTGCCGGAAGCCGGCGGTCTTGGAGAACACCAGCGCCCGCAGCTTCTTGGCCGGGTCGTCGGCGGCCAGCACCTGCACTCCGATGTCGCGGGTGGCGGTTCCGCCCTTGCCGTCGCTGACCGTCAGCTTCACCGTGCGGTTGCCCGCGGTGTTGTAGGTGGTTGACGCGTTGGCGCCCGTCGCGTCGGTGGTGCCGTTGCCGTCGAAGTCCCACGCGTACGTGAGCGCGTCGCCGTTGGCGTCGGTGGCCACGGCCGCCGGCCCCACGGCCAGGGGCGCGAAGCCCCGGTCGGCGTCGCCGTCGCGGAGGTGATGACCGGCGGCGTGTTGGTGCCGGGCTCGCAGCCCGTCGAGCCGTTGACCTTGAAGGAGTCGAAGGTCACCGTCCCGCCCGCGCCGTCGACGCCGGCCGTGTAGAGGCCGAACTTCATGTCCGCCGTCGGGTTGGTGACGGCCGCGCCGACGTTCTGCCAGGTGGTGCCGTTGAAGGACACCTCGGCCTGGTAGCTGGTGCCCGACTTGGTCATCCGCAGCCAGATCGCCGTGAGGTTCTCGGGCGCGTTGAGATTCGGGCCGCTGGGCTGGACCGTCCCGCCCACCTTCGAGCGGTTCTCGAAGCGGTTGATGCGGGTGTTGGTCCCGTCCGAGATCGCGTTGAACTTGACGTAGTTGTTGTCGTCCTGCCAGATCAGGATCCCGGCCTGGCGGAACTGGCCGACGAACGTCCACGCCGAGAGCTTCGTCTCGAGCACGTAGTCCGGCGACGTGTGGTCGGCGGTCTGGAGGATGTAGTTCTTGTTGCCGGAGGCCACATCCGCCTGGACCAGGGTCATCGTCAGGCCGCCGCTGCCGACCGCGTAGAGCGAGGTGTCCTCGCGCTGGATCGCGTTCCAGCGGGTCTTGTCGAGCGCGGTGCCGTTGAACTCGTCGCCGGCCCCGCCGCTGCCCCCGCCCGGGGTGGTCAGCGTGAACCAGTCGAACTCGGACGTCACCGTCGTCGCCGCCGCGTTGCCGAGCGAGAACACGCCCACGCGCACGGTGCCGGTGGGCAGGTCCGCCAGGCGCCCGACGACGGTCCAGTCGGTGCCGTTGGTGGACTGGTAGCCGCGGAGCTGCGTCCCGTCGGACTCGATCTTCATGAAGAAGTCCTGCGGGTAGGCGGCGCCGAGCTGCGGCCCTGCGTCCTCGGAGGTGTTGCGCGGCGTGCCGGCGACCTCGTTGATGAACTCGAAGTGCTCGGTGGCCGGGTTGGCCGGCTGGTTGTCGGCCAGGCGGTCGAACTTCGTGTAGTTGTCGTCGTCGCCGTAGACGATCAGGCCCGCCTGGCGGTACTGGCGGTTGCCGGCGTGCTCGATCTTGGCCGTGATCGTCCAAGGCCCGGACGGTGCCGCACGCAGGGTGATGTTCTTGGCGTTGTTGTCACCGCCGTAGACGTCGCCGGGGGCGGTCGGGATCTTCAGCGTCCCGCCGCCGACAACGAGGCCCTGGTCGCGTCCACCACGTCCCAGCCGGCGCCGAGGTCGGCGCCGTCGAAGTTGTCGCGGTAGCTCGTGCCGCAGCCCGCCGCGGCGGTGACGCGGATCGCGAACGTCTTGACCGTGGTGCCGCCCTGGCCGTCGGTGACGGTGAGCGTGGCCGTGTAGTTGCCCTGGTTGACGTAGGTGTACGTCGGGTCGGGCAGCGTCGAGGTGTCCGTCGTCGTGCCGGGCACGCCGAAGTCCCACGCGTAGGCGAGCGTGCCCCCGTCCGGGTCGCTGGCCGTGGAGTCGAAGGCCACCGGCAGCGGCGCGGCGCCGGAGGCCGGCGTGGCGGTCGCTGAGACGTCGGGCGCGGCCGTCTGCGCGGCGCCCTTGCCGATGAAGTCGACCCAGTTGATGTTCAGCAGCGACGCCGTCTGGCCCGGGTTGCGGGTGATCAGGTAGAGGTCGTGCGTGCCCGCCGGGATGCTCGTGAGCGGCAGCGAGACGTTCTTGTAGGTCTGCCAGTTGCCGGTCGGCGTGATCATCGCCGTCTTGCCCAGCAGCGGGCCGGTCGGCGAGTCGTAGCGCAGCTCGACTCCCGCCGGGGCCGGCGCTGGCCGTCAGCACGGCGGAGCGCGCCTCCGCGACCAGGAGGAGTGGGTCGTGTCCGAGCAGGCGCACACGCCGCTCGTCTCCGAGGCCACCTTCGCCGCAAGCCAGGCGCGATTGAGCAGCGCCCGCGACGCCAGGCCACGGGCGTCGGCAACGGCCGCTACCTGTTCGCCGGCATGGTCCACTGCGCGACCGGCCACCAGCCGTTGTCGATGCAGGGCAAGACGCGCAAGGAGCATCACTACTACGCCTGCTGTCGCGTGCAGGGCCCGCAGTCGCTCAAGCGCGGCGACGTCATCGAACTGGGGACGTCCCGGGTGACGACACCAGGGGTTTCCTAACTTCGTTTCGGCCAATCGTCCGGCCCCGGTCTTAGCTTCCCGGCGATGGGCACGCCCCCTCCTCGATCCGCACTCGGCACGCCGTCCGCCTCGGGAAGCATGGCTCGGACTACGTCTTCGAGAAGGCCATCGGCCTCCACGAGGACGCGACCGGGATCGCGGTCATCCCCGGCGGAGACCCGCGTGACCCCGAGGTCCTGTTCGAGGAGCACGGCCTCGGGAATCCCCTGTCCCTACTTCGAGCTGATGGGCGACGATGCCCACTTCAACGAGGAACTCGGCCCGGACGAGGGCACGCCCGAGATCGCAAAACGTGCTGCCAGTGACCATTGGCCCACCAAGTTGCAGGCGCTCCAAGCAGCCTTCCTCCTTGAGCACCCCGCGAAGGTCAACACGATGCTGAGCACGTTGAAGAGCGAGTTCGCCGCCAAGGCTGGCGGGGTCTTCCTCATACAGACCGGCAAACGCCTCCAACGGCGCAAGGCGATGATCCGAGTTCTACACGCGGCGCAGGCACAGCCCGACCGGTCGTTCGAGGACCTCAACGGAGAGGCTCAGCCGCTTGAAGAGCACTCCCCAGGCAGCGACAGCCTGCACCACTACCTGTACGCCCCGGCGGTCCTCCTCCCGTCGCCGTTCATCCGGGGATTTACCGCCGGGCGCATCATCCCGGAGGCGACGGAGTCCCACACCCTCGTGGCGTTGCACGCGCCGGGCACACCGCACCGCTTGATCGAGACGTGCCGACCTGGTCGAAGGTGTTCGAGAGCGGCCTCCCGACGCTCCGAGACCTCGGACTGGCGGACTCGCGGTGGATCATGCAGCTGAACGCTCCCGCAGGAGACCTCCCCGCCCGCCTTCTAGTTGAGTGGTGGACCGACCAGCTCGACGAGCTGTTCACCGAGGTCACGGACCTTGGCCGTTACCGCGACGACGACGGTCTGCTGGACGCGCGGAATGCCTACCGAGAGTTGAGGACGCTTGACCGCATCATCGGCAACTGCGTGAGAATTCAGGCGAACACCGAGGATCACGTTGGTCGCGTCGCCGCCGCGTTCGAGTTCTTCGACCTCTTCCCGAACCTGTTGCCACCGGGCAACGATGCGAAGCGCCTTTGGTCGCGCTCGGAGATCCCAAGGCGGCGTTGAAGACCCTCACGGTCGCCTTCGCCGACGCGCCGGAGCCGATCAAGTCGGTGCTCACCGAGCGCGCGATCAAGGTTACGTCGAAGCTCAGGGAGGAGACCATCCAGGCGGTCGTGCCCGGCCGCTTCGTCAAGTGTGCGGTGCGGGTCGGGCACAAGCGAAAGCCGATCAACAAGGACCCCTACGTGGCAAAGATCCTGCACCAGCTCCGCAACACGCACCACGGCTATGAACTCCAAGAGAAGGCGCAGCGGGACCTCCTGGACACGCACACTGGGCACATCAGCGTCGCCTTCCCGGAGTTGGTCGTTGCTCTACGTGCTGGCGATCGTCGCCGATCCCGCCCGCGCGCTCGACGGCCAGTGGGTCTAGCTCGGGATTGAGGCCCACCTAACCCAAGCCCGCCGCTGTACCCCGGCGCGCTGTGGAGCGAGACGGGGGTCGAGAGGAATTGGGTGGGGGCGGTCCCCAGGACGGCCTCGTATTGCCATTTCCGTTGCCACCCCGCCCTAGCCCCTCGGATCAGGCTGGTCCCGAAAACGAAAAAAGGCCCCGTTTCCGGGACCTTTCTCGATAGCGGGGGCAGGATTCGAACCTGCGACCTTCGGGTTATGAGCCCGACGAGCTACCTGACTGCTCCACCCCGCGGCGGACAGAAAACAATAGCACCGCTCTACGGCACGTTCAAGGCGCGGAAGCTCGATCGCCGGGCACCGATTCACGACCACCCGCAGGCCGGCCGCGCGGGCCCGCTCGGCGGCCTCGTGGTCGATCACGCCGAGCTGCATCCAGACCGCCTTGGCGCCGATCGCGATCGCCTCGTCGACGTGCGCGGAGACCGCGCTGGAGCGGCGGAAGAGGTCGACGACCTCGATCCCCTGGCCGGCCGGGCAGGACCGGGTGGCAGCGCTCGCCCAGCACCTCGTCGGCCTCGGGGTTGACCGGGATCACGCGGTAGCCGCGCGCTGCAGCAGCGCGGCGATCCGGTGCGAGTCGCGCAGCGGGTCCGGCGAGCAGCCGACGACCGCCCACGTGCGCAGGTTGCGCAGGATGAACTCGACGTCCGTCATCGCCCTCGAGCATCGCACGCAGCCGCAGCGCGTTGCGCGGCGCGAACGCCTCCCAGTCGTTGTTGAAGTAGGCGAAGACCTCGGCCTCGCGGCGCACCTCGCGCAGCCGCGCGGCCCACTCGCGCAGCTCGGTCTCGGAGTAGTTGCCGCGCCGGCCGCGGTGGCCGTAGTGGAAGCGGACGAAGGTCCAGTCGGTCGTCAGCTCCAGCGGCTGCCACGGCCGCTCGGGATGGTCGCCGTAGACCAGCGCGGCGCCGTACGCGCGCAGGATCGCGAGCACGTCGTCGGTGAACCAGGACTCGTGGCGGAACTCGAAGCAGTGGCGGCCCGGCGGGAGCAGCGCGAGCGCGTCGGCGAGCCGGTCCTCGTCGCGCTTGAAGTTGCCCGGCAGCTGCCACAGCACCGGGCCGAGCTTGCGGCGACGCCGCGCAGCGGCTCGATCGCCTCGTAGTAGCGCGCGAGCGCCTGCGTCGAGGTCGCGCAGCCGCTTGATGTGCGTGATGTAGCGGCTCGCCTTGACCGTGAAGACGAAGTCCGGCGGGGTCTCGGCGACCCAGCGCGCGACCGCCTCGGGCTTGGCGAGCCGGTAGAAGGTGCTGTTGACCTCGACGGTGTCGAAGACCGTCGAGTAGTGCTCGAGCCAGCGCCGCTGCGGCAGCTTGGGCGGGTAGAACGCCCCGTCGCGCCAGTCGCGGTACTGCCAGCCCGAGCAGCCGATGTGCGGCCGGCCTCAGCCGACCTTGAACTTGACGATCTGGCTCTCCTGCCGGCAATCGCTCAGGTCCCCGCCCTCGCAGGCGATGCGGAAGGCCTGCCAGTAGTAGGTGCCCGGCGTGTTCAGCCAGAACTCGTCGAAGTCGAAGAACTTCGGCTTGTAGGAGAAGGTGCCGCCCTTCTTCTTGGCCCGGCCGATCGACTCGTCGTGGCAGATCACGCCGTCGGAGTCCTTCTTCTTGGACTTGCAGACGTGCACCCAGACCTGGCCCGAGCCCTTGACGCGCATCTTGAACGTCGGGCTCTTGCCGGCCGGCGACGGTCGCGCTGGCCTTGGGCGAGAGCGGCGTGATGCCGCTGGCGGCCTGCGCAGAACCGGCGGCGAACAGCAGGACGCCGGCCGCGAGCGACCGAGACGAGAGACGTGAGGAGGGTCATCGGCGCAACCCTAACCGCCATGATGGGGCCCGTGGCAAGGATCTTCATCACGCGCGCGTTCCCGTTCGACGCGCTCGAGCGCCTCAAGGCCGAGCACGAGGTCGACGTCTGGGACGACAACGCGCCGCCGCCGCGCGACGTCGCTGCTCGAGCGCGCCGCGCAGGCCGACGCGCTGCTGACGATCATCACCGAGCGCGTCGACGCCGAGCTCTTCGACGCCGCGCCGTCGGTCAAGGCCGTCGCCAACCTGGCCGTCGGCACCGACAACATCGACCTCGAGGAGGCGGCGCGAGCGCGGCATCCCGGTCGGCAACACGCCGGGCGTGCTGACCGACGCCACCGCCGACATCGCCTTCGCGCTGCTGCTCGGCGATCGCGCGCCGCATCAACGAGGGCGAGCGCCAGGTCCGCGCCGGCGAGTGGGAGCCGTGGTACCCGACGCACATGATCGGCGGCGACACCGCCGGGCACGACGCTCGGGATCGTCGGCTGGGGCCGCATCGGCCAGGCGATGGCGCGCCGCGGCGAGGGCTTCGGGATGGAGATCGTCCACAGCTCGCGCTCGTCGGGCGTCCCGCTGGACGAGCTGCTCGAGCGCGCCGACTACGTCTCCCTGCACACGCCGCTGACGCCCGAGACCCGCCACCTGATGAGCACGCCGCAGTTCGCGCGCATGAAGCACACCGCGTACCTGATCAACACCGCCCGCGGCGGCGTGGTCGACCAGGTCGCGCTGCGCGAGGCGCTCGTGGCCGGCGAGATCGCCGGCGCCGGGCTCGACGTCACCGAGCCCGAGCCGCTGCCCGCCGACGACCCGCTGCTGACCGCGCCGAACCTGCTCGTCGTGCCGCACGTCGGCTCGGCCACCACCCGCACGCGCTCGCGCATGGCCGACATGGCCGTCGACAACCTGCTCGCCGCGCTCGCCGGCCGCGAGATGCCGCATCCGGCGTCGTGACGCCGGTCGCCGCGGTCGACATCGGCTCGAACTCCACGCGGCTGCTGATCACCGACGGCCGGCGGGCGCTGGCGCGCGAGTCGATCGTCACCGCGGCTCGGCGAGGGCGTCGACGCGACCGGCCGCCTGGGCGAGGCGCCGATGCAGCGCGTGCTCGACGTGCTGGCAGCGCTTCCGCGGCGACGATCGAGGCGCACGGCTGCGAGCGCGCCGCGGCGGTGATGACCTCGGCCGTGCGCGACGCCGCCAACGGCGCGGCGTTCGCCGCCCGCGTGAGCGACGACGCTCGGCTTCGCGGCCCGGATCCTGAGCGGCGACGACGAGGCGCGGCTGACCTACGCGCGGCGCGACCTACGGCGCGCGAGCCGGCGAGTACCTGGTGATCGACATCGGCGGCGGCTCGACCGAGCTCGTGCTCGGCTGCGGGCTTCCACGTCTCCACCCAGATCGGCGTCGTCCGCCACAGCGAGCGGCACCTGCACGCCGACCCGCCGACGCCGCGGAGCTGCGCCGCGCTCGCGCGACGACGTGCGCGAGACCTCAAGGCGCACGTCCCGGTGCGTGCGCGCGCGAGCCGCCGCGCGCGATCGCCGTCGCCGGAACGCCCGACGCAGTGCGCGGCGATCGACCTCGGACTCGAGCCGTACGACCCCGCGCGGATCGAGGGCCACGTCCTCACCGTCGAGCGCCTGCGCGAGCTGCTGGACCGGGTCGCCGCGCGTGCCGCTGGCGCAGCGGCGCGCGATCCGCGGCGTCGACCCCGCCCGCGCCCCGGTAATCGTCGCTGGTATCGCGATCCTGCTAGAAGTGGTGCATCACTTCGGCCTCGACCACGTCGAGGCCTCTGAGCGCGACATCCTCGTCGGCCTCGCGCTCTCAACCACATCGCGAAATCTGATGTCAACGTCCAGATTGTCCGCCCATGGACATCTGTTCGATTGCCCCGGCGCTCGATCAAGGTGGAGAATCCCGCCTGTCGGAAGGGCGGTCGTGCCTCCCGCCGCCGTCCACCGACACATAGGTCCGGGCGATGCCGCATCATCGGCGCCTCCCGCCGCCTGGACCACTCAATAGGCCCCTCAAGGCACGTACCCCTGCCCGTCCTGACGGGGCCACTTGGTAGCCGCCCGCCCCCGCCGCGGGCGGCTGCTTTTAACGGCCGTCTACGCGAGGTTCGACGAGCGCGGGTAGGCGACCGACGGGTCCGTGAGCACGTTCACCAGCGCGGGCTTGCCGGCCGCGAACGCGCGCTCCAGCGCGGGGCGCAGCTCGTCCGGCGTGCGCACCAGCTCGCCGTGGCCGCCGAGCGCCTCGACGACCGTGTCGTAGCGCGTCTCGGGCCGCAGGTCGGCGGCGACCGACCAGCCGTCGTAGAGGAACTCCATCGGGTGCTTCTCGAGCGCCCAGATGCCGTTGTTGCCCATCACGCCGACGACGTTGACGCCGTGGCGGGCGAGCGTGTCGTACTCCATCCCGTGAGAAGCCGAACGCGCCGTCGCCGAGCAGCAGCACGACCTGGCGGTCCGGGTGGGCGAGCTTGGCCGCCAGCGCGTAGCCCGGGCCGCTGCCGAGGCAGCCGTACGGGCCGGGGTCGAGCCAGCAGCCCGGCTGGTAGGAGTCGACGACGCGGCCGGCGAAGGAGACGAAGTCGCCGCCGTCGCCGATCACGATCGCGTCGCGGTCGAGCATCTGCGCGAGCTCGCCGTAGACGCGCATCGGGTGCAGCGGCGCGCGCGGCGTCCTCGAGCTCGGCGCGCTCGGCCGCGCGCTTGGCGGTCTCGATCGTCGCGCAGCTTGCTCGACCCAGCGCCGTCGTGTCCGGGCCGGCGCCGGCGAGCGCGCGCAGCGTCGACGGGCAGGTCGCCGTAGAGCTCGGCGGCGACCGCGCGCGGGTGGTCGCGCTCGGGCTCGGCGACGTCGATCGCGACGATCTCGGCAGTCCTCGCGCGAAGGCGGCGCCGAAGCCGAGCCGGAAGTCCATCGGCACGCCGACGACGAGCGCGACGTCGGCCTCGCCCAGCGCGGTCCGGCGGGCGCGCGCGAACGCCAGCGCGTGGTCGGCGGGCACGCAGCCGCGCGCGAGCCCGTTGAGGAAGACCGGGATCCCGCGCGCGCTCGGCCAGCTCCTGCAGCGCGCCCTCGCCGCGCCCCCAGTAGAGGTTCGTGCCGGCCATGATCACCGGCCGCTCGGCGTCGTGCAGCAGCGCGCAGCGCGCGGTCGAGCGCGGCGCCGTCGGCCTGCAGCGCGCGCGGCGACCGGGACGTCCGGAGCTCCTCGGCGTCGGCCTCGGAGAAGACGACGTCGAGCGGGAAGTCGAGGAACACCGGCCCGGTGTGCGGCCGGCGCGCGACCGCGAACGCCTCGTCCACCAGGCCCGGGATCTCCGGCGTCGCGCCCGCGGTGGCGGCGAGCTTGACCAGCGGCCGCACGAACGGCACGTGGTCGATCTCCTGCAGCGAGCCCTGCCCCCAGCGGAACGCGGGCGCGCGGCCGCCGAGCACGACGATCGGCGAGTGGTTCTGCTGCGCCGAGGCCATCCCGCTCATGCCGTTGGTCACGCCCGGGCCGGCGGTCAGCGCGGCGACGCCGGGCTCGCGCGTGACCTTCGCCCAGCCCTCGGCGGCGAACGTCGCGGTGGCCTCGTGGCGGACGTCGACGAGCTCGACGCCCTCGTGCCGGCAGCCTTCGTAGAGCGAGAACAGGTGCCCGCCGGAGAGGGTGAACAGGCGGGTGACGCCGTGCGCTTTCAGGCGCTGGGCGATCAGGCGACCGCCGTGCAGCCGGGTCGGCTCGTCGTTCATCAGGCGGCGCAATCTATCCCCCCGCCCGGGGGGTAGCGCCGCTCGCGGCGCTGACCACGCGGCGCGCACAGGTCTAGCGTCGATGCCGGAGCGAGAAGAGGAGCCGACGCATGCCCGACCCCAAGCCGCACCTTCACCGACGCCGACCTCGAGCTGCTGCTGCGCGAGGCCGACCGCGACGATCCGATCCTGAGCGCGCCGCGCACGAGGACGCGGACGAGCCGCGCGAGTCGCTGGACTCGCAGATCCTCGCGGGCCTCGTCAGCCCGTAGCGGCATCCCCTCCGCCCCACCCCGATCATCCGACCTGACGGGCCGGGTGACGTCGGGCCTAGCGGCTGAGGCGGCGGCGTGCAGGCGCGCGGTCGCGGCCGCGTCGCCGACGCGATCCTCGCCCCAGAACACGCCCCGGGCGACGGCAGAGCGCCGGCAGCCGGTCGGCGCCGGCGCCGAGCAGGCGACGGGACGCCGCCTCCATCGCGCCATCACGGCGCTCCTCGCGCGCGGCGCGCAGGCACTGGTCGAGCCGCAGGCCGGCGGCGGCCGCGGCCTCGGTCAGGATCTCGAGGTCGTCGAGGTCGAAGCCGCCGGCGAACGCGAGCCGCGTCGCGGCGAGCACGAACGCGGCGCCGCGACCCTGCTGGTCGGCGTAGTGCGCGACGCGCATCGCGGCCGGCACCGGCATCGGCCAGCGCTCGGGCCACTCCAGCGGCAGGCGCAGCGCGGCGGCGCGCTCCTCGGCGTGCTCCATCACCGCATCGACTTCACGGTCGTTCGCCGGCAGCGAGCGGCAGCGCAGCGTGCGCGAGCACGCCGGCGTCCAGCGTCACCTCGTCGAACGCGCGGTCTACTCGCTCCGCCGCCAGATACGTGAAAGGCGACGCGAGGTCGTACAGGAACTCGGCCCGCACCGGGTCTCCCATCACCGCCTCCGGCCGGCGCCGCGGCGGCGGTCCTCCAGCCGTATGACCTCACCCATTCCGAACATCCTCAGTCTCGTGTCGTTCCCCAGACGCGAGAGCAGCTAGCCCCCGTCGCAGCCATATAACGCGCGAGCGGCCGGGAACTTGCGCTCGTGTTCACATCCCTGTCATCGGCCAAGATTGTCGATACCAGCAACCTTCCGTCGTTGAAACGAGTATTCTGCCGACACCCCAGGCCGCACCAGGGAGGCCTCTCATACCACCTGTCCCACCGCCCAAACGTCACCCATACGATCAGTGGTCGCCGGACGCCCGCGCGCTCGATCTCGTGGGCGACAAGTGGACGCTGCTCATCATCCGTGATCTTGCCGCTGGCCCGCGCCGGTTCGTCGAGCTGCAGCGCGTGCTTCCGGGCATCTCGACGGAACAGCTGCGCTCGCGGCTGAACCGCATGGTGGCCGACGGCCTGCTCACCCGCCAGCGCTACCGCGAGGTACCGCCGCGCGTGGACTACGAACTGACCGAGCGGTCGCGTGAGTTGATCCCCGTGCTCGGCGCTCTGGCGCGGTGGGGCTACGACTGGACGTGGTCCGCGCCGCGGCCGGGAGAGGACGTCAACGTCGGCGCGATCTTCCGCCTGGCGCCGGGAATGCTGACGCCGCCGGCGGGGCTCGAGGGCACTGTCGAGCTGATCGTGGAGGCCGAGGGCGACGCGCCCGAGCGCCAGTACCTGGTCACGCTCGGCGGCGGTCGCGTCGGAGATCTCCGAGGTCGGCGGAGCGCAGCCGACGGCCACCGTGCGCGGCACGGTCGCCGGCCTGGGTGCGCGCGCTCGGGCCGGAGGGCTCGACCGAGTCGCTGCAGATCTCCGGCCGTGACGGCCTGGCGGGCGCGGTGCTCGACGGGTTCACTCATGCAAGGTCGCGTGCAGCCACGGCTGCCGCCTAGTTCGCGCTCTGACTTAACAACGTCTCGCGCAAGGTCAGCGCGGAGACTCCATCGACCCGCACGACCTTGTCGCGCGACGTCTGACCTCGGACCACGCTGACGCTGCGAGGCTGACACGCCTGCCGCGCTGCCACGAACGCGCACAGTGCCGCGTTCGCCTTCCCGTCGACCGGCGGGGCGGTCACCCGGATCACGATCGCCCCGCCGCGCTCGCCGACGACCTCGTCGCGGCGAGCTCGCGGCTGAAGACGGATCGAGAGATCGGTCATCGGAGCCCGAGGTTCACCCCGGTGAAAGACGCTCACCTGGTGATGCCCGGGGTGGGACTCGAACCCACACGCCCCTGAGGACAATCGGGTTTAAGCCGATCGCGTCTGACCAATTCCGCCACCCGGGCCGCCGAGGATCGTAGACGGCGCGTCGCTACGCTGGTTTCGCCGCAACTTCCCCGCTCGCCAGTGGTTCTCGCGAGTGGGCCGCAACCGCTCGTCCACGAAGTCCTTGGAAGCCTCCGCTCTACAACACGCCGGCGCCGCCGGCCTCCACGGCCGTTCGCCGCTGCTTCGCCTGCAGTCCGACGAGCGTCTCGTCGTGCTGATCCGGCGCGGCAACCATCACGCCTTCGAGGCGCTGGTGGCGCGCTACCAGTCGCGGCTGCTGGCGTTCTGCCGGCACATGCTCGTCCTCGCGCGAGGACGCGGAGGACGTGCTGCAGGAGGTCTTCGCCGCCGCGTTCAACGCGATGCTGGCCGACGAGCGCGAGATCAACGTGCGCCCGTGGCTGTACCGGATCGCCCGCAACCGCTCGCTCAACCACCTGCGCCGCACGCAGGCGGTCGGGATGGACTCGATGGACGTCCATTTGTCCGAGGGCGGACTCACGACCGCGGACAAGGTCCACAAGCGCGAGGAGTTCCGGCTCCTGATCGCCGACGTCCAGGACCTGCCGGAGACGCAGCGCACGGCGCTGCTGCTGCGCGAGATCGACGCGCTGTCCTACGACCAGATCGCCGAGGCGATGGAGACCACGGTCCCGTCGGTGAAGTCGCTGCTCGTCCGCGCGCGCGTGTCGCTCGCCGAGGCCGCCGAGGCGCGCCTGCTGTCCTGCGAGGAGGTCCGGCTCGAGCTCGGCGAGGTCGCCGAGGGCCTGACGCGCACGAGCGCGCCGGTGCGCCGCCACCTGCGCACCTGCGAGCGCTGCGCGGCGTTCCGCAAGGCGCTGCGCTCCAACAACCGCGCGATGGCCGCGCTGTACCCGATCGGCCCGCTCGTCCTGCTCAAGAAGCTGCTGCTGACGCACCTCGGCGCCGGCGGCCGCCGGCGAGCAGCGCGGGGACGGCCGGCGCGGCCGCCGGCTCGGCGGGCGCGGGCGCGGCGCTGCAGGTCGGCTTCGGCACCGTCGCCTCCAAGGCCGCCGCGGGCCTGGCCGCCGCCGCGATCGTCACCGCCGGCGCGGTCGAGGTCCAGCACGCCGCCAAGCCGCGCGCCGAGCGCGCGAAGACCCAGCGTGGCGCAGGTCAAGCCGGTGCAGACCGCGGTCGCCGCCCGCGCCGACCGCGGTCGCGACGGCCGCGCCCGTCGCTCACCTCTGACGCTCCGCAGGCCACCGAGAACGAGCGCGGCGCGCGCAAGGTCAAGCTGACGCCCGAGAACGAGCGCAAGCTCGCGGCGCCCGACGCGACGCCGACCTCGACGCCGGGCGCGACCCCGACCGGCACGCCGACGCCGACCCCGACGCCGCGGCGAGGGTCACGGCGGCGACACGACCGCGCTGCCGACCGACACGCTCGGCACCGCGCAGCCCGGCAGCGGCTCCTACACGCCGCCCGCCACCGACACCGGCCCGACGCTGTCCTCCGCTTCCCCCACGCCGGTCGCGACGCCGCCGGCCACCGTCCCGGTGACCGCCCCCGAGCAGAGCGCGACGCCCGACGGCGCCGCCCGCTCCGACGCCCGTCCCGACGCCGGTCACGGCGACCCCGACGCCCACGCCGACGGCCACGCCGACGCCGCCCGTGGCCGAGACGCCGCCGGTCGCGACGCCGCCCGCCGGTCAGTAGAGGGCGAACTCCTCGGTCGTGCTCGCGCTGGCGGCGACCACGTCCGCGTCGCCCGCGGCCTCGGCCAGCGGCAGCCACGTGAACGGCTGCTCCCAGTCGGCGGTCGGCCGCGCGCAGCCGCTCGTGGGCGTCCTCGGAGCGCCAGGCCGTCGGGCAGCGCCAGGAAGCCGTAGACCGCGGGCCGCTTCTCGCCGTCGACCTCGAGCTCGTACTCGCGCGAGGAGCGGACGTCGACGATCCAGCCGTCCTCGCGCAGCGGCTCGATCAGCGCGTCGAAGGCCTCCTCGCCCGGGTAGAGCCCGTCGAACGGGAACGCGCGGCGCGGGCCCTCCTCGAGCACGGTCACGACGTCGAACAGGTACAGCTCGCCCTCGGCCGTCTCGCCGATCGCGGTCGGGCGGAAGACCACGCGGTCGCCGGCGTGCTGGGGCTTGTCGGGAGCCGAGACGGTCAGCACGCGCGCGCTGACCGGGCCGGTGCGCAGGCCGAGCACGATGTCGCGGGCGTCGAAGCGCAGGCGCACGAAGGCCCAGGCCTCGTCGACCGGGCCGTCGTCGTGCTCGAACTCCATCTCGAGCCGCTTCGCCGGACTCGCGCACCGCGGCCCAGTCGCCGACGACGGTCGCGGGGATCAGCCGGTCCCAGTGGTCGCCCTCCTCGTCGGTGGCGGCGGCGAGCGCTGAGCGGTGCTCGAGCCCGGCCGCCCAGTCCTCCAGGTCCTCGCAGGCCTGCGCGAGCAGCCGGCGGGCGTTGCGGGCGTCGGGGTCGGTCTCGACGATCCGCTCGCCGTGCTCGCGCGTGGCCGCGAGGTCGCCCTCGGCGTACGCCGCCCGCGCCAGCAGCCAGTGGCGGACCGCGCCTTCGAGGCGCTGCTCGGCGACCTCGCGGGCCGCCTCGACGTCACCCACGCCGATCAGGCTGTGCCCGTAGGCGAGCTGCGCGTCCGTGTTGTCGGGCTGCTCGTCGGCGAAGTCGCGGGCGAGCGCGAGCGCGTCATCCGGGCGGCCGAGGTAGCGCAACCCCGAGTAGAGCACCTCGACCACGCGCTGTGAGTCCGGCCAGCGGCGGCGCGCGGCGAGCAGGCGCTCGACGTCGCGCTCCGGGTCCGACGTCTCGCCCGGCTCGGCCAGCAGTGCCTCGACCCAGGCCTCGGCGTCGTCACCCAGCTCCTCGGATGGAGCCGGGGCCTCCTCGATCGCCGCCTCCAGGGCCGCGATCCGCTCGTCCATCCGGGATGGGTCGCGCAGCCGCTCCGCCAGTGCCCGCAGCGCCGCCAGCGCGTGCCGGGCGGTGCTCGGCGCCCCGCGCTCAAGCGCCAGCTGCGCGTGGATCTCCGCGACGTCGACGCCGTCGGACGCGCGCCCGTCGCGGACGTGGTCGGCGACCATCGCGTTCAGCGCGGCGCCGAGCTCCCAGTCGTTCGCGTACTTGCCCGCCTCGACCAGCGACCGCGTGCTGCGCGCCCACGACTCGTGGTACTTCGGGTCGCGCAGGGCGATCTCGAGCGGGAGGTGCTCCTCGCTCGCCTCCTCGACCCGGCCCAGGTCCAGCAGCGCCCGCGTCCGCTTCTGCCGGCGGGCGTACGCGAACGTGCCGTTCTCCTTCTCGTTCTCCCGCCGCCGCGCCTCCTTCAGCGCCTCCTCGGGGCGTCCCAGCCGCAGCAGCGTGCTCGAGAGGTGGTCGTAGTCGTCGGGGTCCTTGCCCGCCGCGGCCAGCGCCTCGCGGCCCGCCTGCGCGACCTCCAGTGCGTCCTCGTGGCGGTCGAGGTCGTTCAGCGCGCCGATCTTCTCCGACAGGATGCAGTCGAAGCAGGCCCACGACGGGTCGATGCGCTCCAGCGTCTCCTCGCAGATCGCCAGCCGCTGCTCGGCGAAGCCCGGGCCGTCGGACTCGGCGTAGGCGATCGAGACGTCCTGCACCGTGCAGACCGACTGCGGGCAGTCGACGTGCTCGGGCCGGTGGCTGAACTCGAGCAGCTCGATCGCGCCCTGCAGCGTCTCGAAGCCGCCCCAGATCGACTGGCGCTCCCAGTGGCGGATGTAGATCTCGACCCACGGCAGCTCCAGCGAGCGGGCCAGCGCGAGCGCCTCGGGGACGATCGCCTCGACCTCGTCCTTCTCGACCTCGATGACCGCGCTCGGCAGCCGGTCCATCAGCGCCGCGAGCCGGTGGTGGCCCTGCTCGTCGAGCTCGCGCATCGCCTGGTTGACCCACTCCCAGATGTTCACAGCAGCTCCTTGACGGCGTCGCCGATGCCTTTCAGCGCCGCGTCGAGGTCGACGCCGGCGCGGGTCTCGCGCTCGCCCGCGGCCATCAGGGCGAGCACGGCGCTTCAGCAGCCCGAGCGCGACGGTCGTGTCGCGCCCGTCGCGGTGCGCGTCGAGCAGGGCGGCGATCGCCGGCGCGCCGACGTTGACGTACAGCCGCGCGTCATGGCGGCCGTCGATCGACGCGGTGTGCTCGCGCGCGAGGTGCAGGACCGCGGAGCTGATGCGCTCGCGGGCTTCGTCGGCCTCGATGCGCGCCTTCAGCTCGGCCTCGCGGTCCGGGACGAGCACGAACGGCATCGCCTCCGGCTCGAAGCGCGCCGGGACGAGCTCCACGCGCTCGTCGGCGAGCTCGCCCGCCAGCCACTCCTGCTCCGGCAGCGGCACGCGCTTGAACAGCGCGCGGTCGCCGGAGCTCGTGCCCAGCTCGACGACGGCGATCCCGCGCGCGTGGCACCAGCGGCGCACGAACGGCAGCACGCCGTAGCGCGTGCCGGTGGCGATCGGCCGCTTGAGCGCGCGGAAGCGCATCTCCTCGAAGCCGCCCGTGCCGAGCCCGAGGTGCGCGCTGCCGCCGCCGGCGTCGACGAGCTCGCGGACGGTCATGTCGCCCTCGCTGGTCGGGACCTGGAGGTCGTCGGCGAGCAGGGCGTCGAGCCGGTCGTCGGCGAGCGCGGCGCCGAGCAGGGCCTCGTTGTGGCGCGTGAGCACGCGCGCCCACGCCTCCGGCTCCTCGCTCGCCACCTTCGCCAGGCCGCTCACCAGCGCGTCGCGCAGCGCCTCGCGGGCGGCGCCGTAGGCCGTCGTCGCGTTGCAGGTCCTCGCGGCTGGCGGTGGGCGTCAGCACGTCGGACTCGATCGCGCCCGAGACGAAGCCGGCCCAGCGCGGCAGCAGGTCGCGGGCGTCCTCGTCGAGCAGCATCCCGCGCACGTAGACCGCCAGCCGGCGGTTGTCCCAGGAGCCGTAGGTCAGCGCGTCCTGGATCCACAGCAGGCCGCGCACGCCGCCGCCGTCGACCGTCGAGCGTGCACAGCGGCTTGAAGGCCGTGTCCATGCGCTCGGCGAAGGCCAGCGCCTGCTTGCGCGCGCTGGACCGGGTGCAGGGCTGACCCTCGCTCGCGCCAGGGCGGCGGCTCGCCGTTGACCTGCTCGCCGTTGACGAAGACCGGGATGCCCAGCAGCGCGCAGTAGTGGCGCGCGACCGTGTCGAGGGCCTCGGCCAGCCCGCGGTGCTCGGCGGCGAGCTTGAGCTCGACCTCGGTCCCGATCTCGCGCGGGTTCGATCGCCTCGACCGTGTAGCGCTCGCCGGTGGTGCTGCGGTACTCGTAGGCCTCGTCGGGCGCCTGGTAGGAGCAGGTGCGGACCGCGGTGCGCTCGCCGATGATGAACGCCGACAGGAAGCCGAGCCCGAACTGCCCGATCAGCGAATCCGACTGCTCGCGCAGCCCGCGCGTGTAGCCGACGCCGACCGTGGCCAGGAACAGGTCGATCTCGTCGCGGGTCATGCCGGCGCCGTCGTCGCGCACGGTCAGCGTCCCGGTCGCCGGGTCGCCGAGCACGTCGATGCGCCCGCCGTCGAACGCCGGGTCCTCGATCCGGCGGCGCATGATCGAGTCGTGCGCGTTCTGGACGAGCTCGCGCACCGCCACCGCGGGGGTGGAGTAGAGGTGCCCGCCGAGCACGCTCATCAGCCCGGCGAGGTCGACCTGTGTCGCTTGGAGGTCCGTGGCCACGGACCTACCTGATTCCCTGCTTTGCGGTCAGTGAATCCGCGAGCCGAGCGGAACTTCAGCTGTCCGGTGACAGGAGGATCACACGACCCTCCTCGTCGGACGCGCCGAGCGTGAGCACTTCCGAGCGGACGGGGCCGATCTGGCGCGGCGGGAAGTTCACGACGGCCACGATCAAGCGGCCTTCGAGCTGCTCGCGGGTGTAGTTGGTGACCTGCGCCGAGCAGCGCTTGGTGCCGATCTCGTCGCCGAAGTCGATCGTCAGCTTCCAGGCCGGCTTGCGCGCCTCCGGGAAGTCCTCGACCTTCGACGATCCGGCCGACGCGCATGTCGACCGCGAGGAACTGGTCGAAGTCGATCGTCACGGGCTCTCCGTCCCGAAGCGGAAGCTGCGGTACGGCGTCTTCACCGCGCCGCTGGTGCCGACCTCGCGCGCGTTGGCCGCGCCCGCGTCGGGGCGTGGCCAGCATCAGCAGCTTCACGCCGGTGCGCGCGCCGGGCACCGGCTCGGGCAGCAGCGTCAGGCGGCCGTAGAGCCGCGGGCTGCGCGAGGCGCGGAACGCGAGCGTGTAGCCCGCGACCTTGTTGATGCGCGCCTTGCCCTCCTCGACCGGCTCGAGCTGCGGGAAGCGCTCTTTGAGCGCGTCGAGCTCGCGCGCGGCGACGATCGGCAGCACGCCGCCGACGTCGCCCTTGTAGGCGGGCAGCTCGCAGCGGCTCGACGACGAGCGAGTCGAGGTCCGGCCGCTGCACCTTGAACAGCTCGCCCGGAGCCGGGTCGACGCGCTCGAACCCGTCCGGGTAGCGCAGGTTGAAGTCGAAGTCCGGCCCGTTGACGACCACGCGCGTGCCGCTCACGCTCGCCTCGCGCGTGAGCGCGACCAGCAGCGCGGCGAGCAGGAGGCCGAGCACGGCGAGCACCGCCCAGCGCGTGCGCTTGGGCAGCGGCGCGAGCTCCTCGCGCAGCGTCGGGCGGTGTTCGGGGGCGACGACGGGCACTAGTTCCCGATGCTGAAGAGCGCCTCGAGGTCGTGCTTGGAGAAGACCTCGAACGCGACCATCGTGTGGGTGCGCTCGATGCCGGAGATGTCGGCGAAGCGGTGCGTGACGACCTGCGCGACCTCTTCGGGGTTGCGCACGCGCAGGATCGCGACGAAGTCCCACTCGCCGGTGACGCTGTAGGCCTCGGCGACGCCTTCGACGTCGGCCAGCTGGCCCCCGAGCTCGGGGATCGACGTGGCGCTCGGCACCGATCAGGACGACGGCGTGGGTCATCGCAGTGTGTGGGTGTCGCCGGGATTGAGCACGATCACTTCGCTGAACCCCGCGTTCTGGACGTCGGACTTGAAGGCTTGCGCGTCGGTCTCGATCGGCGGGAAGGTGCCGTAGTGGATCGGGATCGTCTGGAACGGGCTGATCAGCTCGACGGCGGTGACGGCGTCGAAGCGGTCCATCGTGTAGTGGCCGCCGATCGGCACCAGCGCCAGCTCGACGCGGTCGCCGCGGCCGGCGATCAGCTTCAGGTCGCCGAACAGCGCGGTGTCGCCGAGGTGGTAGATCAGGTGGCCGCCGTAGTGGATCAGCAGCCCGGCGGGCATGTGCGCGGTCCCCTTGGGCGAGACCGCGGTGTGCCAGGCCGGGACCATCTTGATCCAGCCCCAATCAAAGGCCACGGTGCCGCCGAAGTTGAAGCCGACGACGTCCTCGACGCCGTCGCCCTCGATCTCGCCCGCCAGCTCGACGATCGCCAGCACCTTGGCGCCGGTGCGCTTGGCGATGTCGACGGTGTCGCCGAGGTGGTCGCCGTGGCCGTGCGTGAGCGCGATCACGTCCGCCGGCAGCTCGTCCGCGGTCGCGGCCGCCTTCGGGTTGCCGGTCAGCCAGGGGTCGATCAGCACGTCCGCGCCGCCTCCGGAGAGGTGGAACGACGCGTGACCGAGCCAGCGTACGTCCGCAGCCATCAGGTCTCCTCGTGGTCGATGAGCTCGTGGGCCAGCTCGAAGCCGACCGCGACGCCGATCAGCATCGCGACGCGCGTCTCCTCCGCCAGCAGCCGCCGCACGGCGTTCAGCCGCTCCTCGATCTCGGCCTTGCCGGCCGCCTCGAGCACCTGCTGCTGATGCGCGGTGTCGAACCAGTTCTCCTCGTCGAGCGCGGAGTTGAGGATGCGCTGCAGCGCGGGCGCGTTCGCCTCGACGACGCGCTGCGCCTGCGCGAGCCGCTCCGGGTCGGTGAGGGCCTGGACGGCCGCGTCGACCTCGGCGTCGGTGTATTCGCGGCGGGGGGCCACTGGCCAGCCATCATACGAACGCATGGCGGTTCCTCTCACTTCGTTGAGTCACGGCGCGGGCTGCGGCTGCAAGCTGTCCGCCGCCGACCTGCGCCCGATCGTCGCCGGGCTCGCGCGCCCCACCGACCCGCGCGTGCTGGTCGCGACCGACACCGCCGACGACGCCGGCGTGGTCCAGCTGACCGAGTCGCTCGCGATCGTGCAGACGGTCGACTTCTTCACGCCGATCGTCGACGACCCGTACGCGTTCGGGCGGATCGCGGCCACGAACGCGCTTTCGGACGTGTACGCGATGGGCGGCGAGCCGGTGAGCGCGCTGAACCTCGTCGCCTTCCGCTCGAGACGCTCGGGCCGGACGTGCTGCGCGAGATCCTGCGCGGCGGCGCGGACGCGGTGGCCGAGGCGGGCGCCTCGATCGTCGGCGGGCACTCGATCGACGACCCCGAGCCCAAGTACGGCCTCGCGGTCACCGGCGATCGTGCACCCGCGCGAGGTGCTCACCAACGCCGGCGGGCGTGAGGGCGACGTGCTCGTGCTGACCAAGCCGCTCGGCGCGGGCACGATCGCGACCGCGCTCGAAGCGCGGCCTGGCCTCGCCGGAGCTGGTCGAGCGCGGGATCGAGGTCATGACGACGCTGAACGCCCGCGCGGCGCGGCAGGCCCGCGCGGCGGGCGCGCACGCGCTGACCGACGTGACCGGCTTCGGCCTGCTCGGCCACACCCACGAGCTCGCCGCCGCCTCGGGCCTGGCCGCCGAGATCGACGCCGCGCGCCGTCCCCGCGATCGAAGGCGTCCTCGAGCTGCTGGCCGACGAGCGCGCCCTCGCCGGCGGCTCCAAGCGCAACCGCGCCGACGCCGACACCTTCACCACCTGGGACGACATCCCCGGACCCGCTGCGCCGCCTCGTCTGCGACGCGATGACCTCCGGTGGCCTGCTCGCCGCCGTCGCCGACCCGACCGGCATCGACGGCTGGGTCGTCGGCCGCCTCGTCGCCGGGCACCCCCGGCACACATAAACGTCATCTAAAGGGGCCTGGCCCCTTTAGATTCGGAGCCGAATGTGCCGCGGTTTGACAGCTAGATACTCGATATGTATAACGAGTATCTAGATGCGGTTTCCGCTGCTCGCACTGCTCGCCGGAGGGCCGGCGCATGGGTATGAGCTCAAGCAGGCGCATGGAGCAGCAGTTCGGCGCGGTGCTGCCGCCGCTGAACGCGGGCCAGATCTACACGACGCTCTCGCGCCTGGAGCGCGACGGGCTCGTGGACGACGACGCGGTGGCGCAGAACGGGCGCCCGAACAAGCGCGTCTACCGGCTGACCGACAAGGGCGCAGATCGAGCTGAGCGGCTGGGTCGCGGACTCGACGCCGCAGCCCCGGCTCAAGGACGACTTCTTCATCAAGCTGGTGCTCGCCCGGGCCGCGGAGATCGCGGACCCGCTCGAGCTGATCAACCGCCAGCGCACTGCGTACCTGCAGGCGCTGCGCGAACTGGACGACGTCGCGGCCCAGGCCGACGGACGACCGCAGCGCTGCTCGTCGAGGGCGCCGCGCTGCACCTCGAGGCCGACCTCAAGTGGCTCGACCTCTGCGAACAACGAATGACGAATGGGAGCGACCGATGGTGATCGTCGCGCGCGGCCTCACACGGGAATACGACGGCGGCGTCCGCGCCCTGCGACGGGGTGGACACCGAGGTGCCGGAGGGCGAGTTCGTCGCCGTCACCGGCCCGAGCGGCTGCGGCAAGTCCACGCTGCTGAACCTGCTCGGCGGCCTCGACCGGCCGACCGCGGGCGAGATCGAGCTCGGCGGCCGGCGCGTGGACGCCTTCAGCGAGGCCAAGTGGGCGCACGTGCGCCGCAGCGAGATCGGCTTCGTGTTCCAGTTCTTCAACCTGATCGGCAACCTCTCGGTCGCCGACAACGTCGAGCTGCCCGGGCTGCTGGCGGGCCTGTCGGCGCGTGAGGCGCGGAGCCCGCCGCGACCGAGCTGCTCGAGACGCTCGGGATCGCCGAGCACGCGCAGCAGCCGCCCGGCGCGCCTCTCGGGCGGCCAGCAGCAGCGCGTCGCGATCGCCCGCGCGCTGATCAACCGCCCGCGCGTCCTGCTCGCCGACGAGCCGACCGGCAACCTCGACTCCGCGAGCGCGCGCGACGTGATGGCGCTGCTGCGCACGATGCACGACGAGCGCGGCCAGACGATCGTGCTCGTCACCCACGACGCCCGCGTCGCCGCCCGCGCCGACCGCGTGATCACGATGCGCGACGGCGCGATCGCCAACGAGACGCGCCTCGACACGGATCGCGGCGACGTCGCCGCCACCGTCTCGCGCCTGATGCAGCTGGGGGTGTGACGATGACGCGCACGCCGCGCCTGGGCGCCGCGCCGCGCGCGCGGCGTCGCTGCGGCGCCGACCTCGCCGCGCGCGGCCGCGTCGCCAGACCGGCGCTGACCGCGCGCCCGCGATCTTCGCCGCCGCCACCGCCCTCGTCGTCACGCTGGCGCTGCGCTCCGGCCTCGACGACCCGTTCGCCCAGGCGCAGGAGGCGACCCGCGGCGCGCACGTCGGGATCTCGCGCGCGACGCTCGACGACGCGCAGATCGACGCGGCTGACGACCGCGCCCGGCGTGATCGCGAGCGACGAGCGCCCGGAGACGTTCGGCACGACCACGCTGCGCGGCGGCGACGATCGACGTCCGGCGTCCAGGCCTGCCGGCCGCGCGACGCCGCCGTCGACGTCCCGCGCGTCACCGACGGCCGGCGGCCGGCCGGCGCCGGCGAGGTGCTGCTCGAGCGCAGCTTCGCGCGCGAGACCGGGCTGCGCGTCGGCCAGCACGCTGACGATCGCCGCACGCCGGGACGGGCCGACGCGACGCTGCGCGTCGCCGGCCTCGCCGTCACCACCCAGCAGGCCGACTACCCGCACTGGGACCCGGGCCTGGCGTGGGCGCGCCGAGCACCGTGCAGCGGCTCGGCGGCGCCGGGACCGGCACGCGCGTCGGCGTGCGCCTCGCCGACCCCGAGGCGTCGAGCGCCTACATCGCCGCGGTCGCGCCCGCGCTGCGCGGCGCCGGCTTCACGGACTGGCACGACGTGCGCGACACGATCACCGACCAGGCGCGCACCAACACGATCATCATCGGCGTCAACACGCTGCTGGCGCTGATCGCCGTCGGCTTCACCGTCGCCACCGTGATCAGCGGGCGCGTGCTCGCGCAGCGGCGCGAGATCGGGCTGCTGAAGGCGATCGGCGTCACGCCGCGCGGCGTCGTCGCGCTGCTGGTCGCCGAGTACGTCGCGCTCGCGCTCGCCGCCGGGCTGCTCGGCCTGGTCGCCGGAACGCTGATCGCGCCCGCGCTGCTGAAGCCGATGTCCAACCTGCTCGCCACGCCGACCCCGAGCGCGTTCCAGCCCGCGCACGCTCGTGGCCGCGCTCGCGCTGATCGTCGCCGCCGTCGCGCTCTTCGCCGCCGTCCCCGCGCTGCGCGCCGGCCGCCTGAACACCGTCGACGCGCTCGCGCTCGGCCGCGCCTCGCTGTCCGGCGGGGCGAGCCGCGCCGCCCGCGTCGCCGCCGCGCTGCACCTGCCCGCGACCGCCCGGCTCGGCGTCAAGGACGCGTTCACGAGCCGCTCGCGCGCGACGCTGACCGTCGGCGCGCTTGACGATGATGGTGATCACGCTCGTCGCCGCGCTCTCGATGGAGGCGACCTACGACCGCGTGATCGACGACCCGGCGCTGCGCGCCAAGCCGTGGGACGTGCGCGTCCAGCCCGGCGCCGCGGCGAGCAGGCGCTGGAGCTCGTGCGCGAGCAGCCCGGCGTCGAGCGCGCGACGACGATCGCCGGCCTCCAGGTGACCGCGCGCGGCGGCCTCGAGCTCCAGGCCGCGCGCGCTCGGCGACGGCTTCGAGCGCTTCGCCTACGCCGTCCCCGACGGGCGCATGTTCGCCCGCCCCGGCGAGGCGATCGCCGGCCGCGGCCTCTACGAGGCGCTCGGCGTGGAGATCGGCGACACGGTCACCCTCCGCGCCGGCGGCCGGCCGTTCGAAGTCACGCTCGTCGGCCGCCACGTCGAGCCCGACAACGACGGCGAGGTCGTGATCTTCCCGCCGCGCCACGCTGCCCGCGGGCGTCGACGTCGGCGACGGCGACGTGATCGCCGACTTCGCCCCGGGCACCGACGGCGCCGCCGTCGCACGCGCGCTGCGAACGCAACGCCGTCGAAGCCGAGCTGATCGAGCGACGAGGTCCGCCAGGAGCGCGACGACATGCGCCCGATCGTCTACGGCTCGAGCGCGCTGCTGGTCGCCGTCGGCCTCGTGAACCTGCTGACGACGCTGCTGCTCGTCACCCGCGAGCGCGCACGCGACTTCGGGATCCTGAAGGCGATCGGGCTCACCCCGCGCGGCGTGCTGGGCGTCGTCACGTCCGGCGGCGCGGCGCTGGCGCTGATCGCGATCGCGGTCGGGATCCCGATCGGGATCGTGCTCTTCCGCATGCTGATGACGGCGATGAGCCCGAGCGAGGGCGCCGACATCGTCGGCACGCCCGGCCCGTTCGCGCTGGCGCTGATCGTCCCGTTCGTGCTCGCCGTGACCGCGCTCGCGAGCTCGCTGCCCGCGCGCGGCGCCGCCCGCGCGAGCGCGGCGGCGGTGCTGCGCGCGGAGTGACGCGCGACTAGGCCTGCAGGCCTTAGCGCTCGCGCATCCGGGCGAAGATCAGGCCGAGCAGGATGCCGATGACGCCGCCGACGACCCCGGCCACGCCGCTGGCCTCGTCGGTCGCGAGCGGGAGCAGCACCAGGACGGCGGCGATCGCCAGCACGCCCAGCAGGTCGCTGTCGTCCTCATAGCCCTTGCGGCGGCCGAGCACGTCGCGCATCGTCCACGCGGCGAGCATGCCCAGCGCGGCGCCGTTGGCTCCCATCGCCGAGGCCCTCGCCCGCGACCTCGACCGCGACGTACGCGCCGCCGGCGCCCGCGAGCAGGAAGACCAGCAGCGGCGCCCACCAACCCGTGGCGGCGCTCGAGCAGGAACCCGAACAGCGCGATGGTCCCGAGGCTGACGACCTCATAGCCGGTCGAGTCGTAGGCGAACAGCGTCGTGAACGCGCGCCACGGGTCGTCCAGGCGGCCCGTGTACGCGAAGTCGAGCGGGCTGAGCAGCGCGGACTTGAGCCCGATCGTGACCAGGACCGAGGCCAGCACGAGCGCCCACACCGCCCACGGGCGATGGTCGGCGCGGATGCCGGGGATCTCGCCGGGGCGCAGCCGCGGCAGCTGCGGCCGCGAACGAGCGCGCCGCGGCGCCTTCGGAACCCCGCCGCGATCGAGCTTGGGCGCGCGCTTCTGAATCCGCGTTCCGCAGTAGGGGCACTCCGTGATGTACGGAGACACCTCTGCGCCGCAGCTCTTGCAGACGAGGTACAGGTCTGGACCGCTCGACATGAGGGACAGTCAAGGATACGCCGCTGGAGGTCCCGCGCCGAACCTTTATGGACGTCACGGCGCCGAGGCGGCCACGATGTCCTGCAAGAGCTCGGTGAAGTCGCGGTTCGCCTCGTACACCTTGCGCTGCCGGTAGGCCCCGTTTCCGTGCTCGAGCAGGTCGAGCACGCCCTCGAGCTCGTCGGCCGCCCCGAGATCCTGCGCGTGCTCGCGCAGCCGGTCGTAGAGCCGCTTCGCCAGCGCCTTCGCGGTCACGGTCTCGCGCGTCGGCAGGTCGACCAGCTCGCCCTCGAGCCCGTGCCGCGACGCGAGCCACTTGTTCTCGTCGAGCATCTCGTACGGGTAGTCGCTGAGGTCCTTGCCCTCGTCGTAGTGCTCGGCGAGCTCCTTGACCATCGCCTGGATCAGCGCCGCCAGGCCGAGCGTGTGCTCGACGTGCGTCTGCGCGTCCATCGCGCGGATCTCGACGGTGCCGAAGTTCGGGTGCGGGCGGACGTCGTACCAGAGCCAGGTGTAGTCCTCCATCACGCCCGCCTCGACCATGAAGTCGATCCGCCGCTCGAAGTCGTCCCAGCCGTCGTAGTACGGCGGGATGCCGACGCGCGGGAAGGCGCGGAAGATCGGCATCCGCACCGAGGCCAGGCCGGAGTCGTCGCCGCGCCAGAAGGGCGAGTTCGCGCTCAGCGCGAGCAGGATCGGCACGTGCACGCGCATCCCGTTGGCGACGTGGATGGCCTTGTCGGGGTCGTCGAGCCCGATGTGGACGTGCAGCCCGAAGATGATCTCCTGGCGCGCGACGAAGCGCAGCGCGTCGACGAGGTCGCGGTAGCGCGGCGCGGCCGTGATGCGCTGGTCCTCCCAGCGCGCGAGCGGGTGCGTGCCCGCGGAGCCGATGCACAGGCCCTTCTTGTCGGCGATGTCGCGAACCTGACGCCGCAGCGCGCGCAGCGCCGGCGCCGGCCTCGCGCATGTCCGCGCACGGCTTGGTCGAGATCTCGAGCACCGACTCCATCAGCTCGGGCTTGATCTCGCCCTCGGGCGAATCCTCGAGCAGGTCGTCGATCGCGTTGACCAGCGCGTAGCGTGTCCGGGTCGAGGATCATCAGCTCTTCCTCGATGCCGACCGTGTACGCGGGGCCGCTGAACTTCGGCTCCATGTGGCCGCGTACAGTACGAGCTTCCCGTTTCAGCACGACTACGCGAGGTAGAGAAGATGGCCCTCGGTTACGACGGCAAGCTGTACATCCTGGCCTTTGACCACCGGGGCTCGTTCCAGAAGAAGATGTTCGGGATCGAGGGCGACCCGACGCCCGAGGAGACCGAGACGATCTCCGACGCCAAGAAGCTGATCTACGAGGGCATGGAGAAGGCCGTCGAGCGTGGCCTCGACCCCGCCTCGGCGGGCGTGCTGGTCGACGAGCAGTTCGGCTCCGACATCCCCGAGCTCGCGCCCAAGGAGGGCCTCTCGCTGACGATGCCGGCGGAGAAGTCCGGCCAGAACGAGTTCGACTTCCAGTACGGCGAGGACTTCCCCGCGCACATCGAGAAGTACGACCTGCTCGCGACCAAGGTGCTCGTCCGTCACAACCCGGACGGCGACGCCGGGATGAACGAGCGCCAGACCAAGCGCCTGAAGGAGCTCGCGGACTGGCTGCACGCCAACGACCGCAAGTTCCTCTTCGAGCTGCTGGTCCCCGCCGAGGACGCGCAGCTGGAGTCCGTCGGCGGCGACAGCGACCGCTACGACGCCGAGCTGCGCCCCGAGCTGATGCGGCGCGTGATCGAGCACTACCAGAACGAGGGCGTCGAGGTCGACATCTGGAAGATCGAGGGCGTCGACACGCGCGAGGACGCGCAGATGCTCTCCGACCAGGCGCGCAAGGGCGAGGGCCGCGAGAACGTCAAGAGCGTGCTGCTCGGCCGCGGCGCCTCCGACGACAAGGTCGACCACTGGCTGCGCGAGGCCGCGCCGGTCGAAGGCTTCATCGGCTTCGCCATCGGCCGCTCGATCTGGTGGAACCCGCTGAAGGCGTACCTGGACAAGGAGCTGGATCGCGAAGCCGCCGCGACCCAGATCGCCGACAACTACCTGCGCTTCATCAAGGTCTACGACGAGGCCGCGAGCTCCGTCACCGCCTAGCAGCGCGTCGAACGAGGCCCGTCGGGATCTCCGCCTGCCGCGACGCACGCTCGCGGCGGGCGATCCCCGACTCCATGGCCGCGTTGGCCACCGCGTCCGCCACGGCGGGCGCGACGGCGCGGTTGAAGACGCTCGGGATGATGTACTCGGGCCCGAGGTCGGACTCCGGGATCGCGCTCGCGATCGCGCGCGCGGCGGCGAGCTTCATCGCCTCGTCGATGCCGCGCGCGCGGACGTCCAGCGCGCCGCGGAAGATGCCCGGGAAGGCCAGCACGTTGTTGATCTGGTTCGGGTAGTCGCTGCGGCCGGTGGCCATGATCGCGACGTGCTCCCAGACCTCCTCGGGCTGCACCTCGGGCGTCGGGTTGGCCATCGCGAAGACGATCGCGTCCTTGGCCATCGTGCGCACGCCCGCGGCGGTGAAGGCGCCCGGGGCGGACACGCCGACGACGACGTCGGCGCCCACCAGCGCGTCGTCCGCGCATGCCCTTCAGCCCGCGCGGGTTGGTGCGCGCGGCCATCGCCGCCAGCTCGCCGTGCAGGTCCTCGCGGTCCGGGTGCAGGATGCCGCCGATGTCGCAGACGACGAGGTCGCGGACGCCGTGCTCGAGGATGATCTTCGCGCAGGCCAGGCCCGCGGCGCCGGCGCCGACCATCACCACGCGCACGTCGCACGCGTCCTTGCCGACGACCTTCAGCGCGTTCAGCAGCGCCGCCAGGACGACGACCGCGGTGCCGTGCTGGTCGTCGTGGAAGACCGGGATGTCGAGTGACTCCTTCAGCCGCGCCTCGATCTCGAAGCAGCGCGGCGCGGCGATGTCCTCGAGGTTGATGCCGCCGAACGTCGGCGCCACGCCCTCGACGATGCGGACGATCTCGTCGACGTCGGTCGTGCTCAGGCACAGCGGGAAGGCGTCGACGCCGGCGAGCTCCTTGAACAGCATCGCCTTGCCCTCCATCACGGGCATCGCCGCCTCCGGGCCGATGTCCCCCAGCCCGAGCACCGCGGTCCCGTCGGAGACGACCGCGACCGTGTTGCCCTTGATCGTCAGCGCCCAGGCCGCCTCGGGGTCCTCGTGGATCGCGCTCGAGACGCGGGCGACGCCGGGCGTGTAGGCCATCGAGAGGTCGTCGCGGGTCTTGATCGGGACCTTGCCGACGATCTCGATCTTGCCGCCCTTGTGCATCAGGAACGTGCGGTCCGAGACGCTGGTGACCTTCACGCCCTCCAGCGCGCGCACGGCGTTGACCACGCGCTCGCCGTGGGCGGCGTCGACGCACGCCACGGTGACGTCGCGGGTCACGCCGCGCTGATCGACCCGGACGAGGTCGATCGCGCCGAGGATCGCGCCCTCGGTGCCGACCGCGCCCGCCACCGCGGCGAACGCGCCCGGCAGCTGGCGCAGCTCGATGCGCATCGTGAAGGAGTAGGAGGCCGAGGGCTGAAGCCCCGCCGGCGCCTGCAGGCTGGACATGCGAGGGATTATGGAGCGCCGCTGTTAGATTTCTCCGCTCATGCGGATGCGCCAGAGCATCGCCGAGATCGAGGACGCCTTCTTCGAGGAGATCGAAGAGGACCGCGAGCGGCGCGAACGTCTACGCCGCCGGGCCGAGCGCCGGCAGGTCGAACGCCAGCGCGATCGCATCCACCGCCACGGATCGATGCGCTTCTGGGTGCTCGTCCTGATCCTGCTGGCGACCGCGGCCCTCGTGACCTACGCGATGTTCACGACGCTCTATTACGTGCTTGGGATAAGGCGGGGCAGCCCCTCCGCCCCGCCCCGATCATCCGACCTTGATTGCGTGGGGCCTCGCCTTACTTATTCGTGGAGCAGACGCTTGAGGGCGTCGTCGACCTCGGCACGCGCGCTCGCGCCCGCGGCCACGTTCTCCTGCTGGATCTCGAGGTAGACCTCCTTGCGGAACACCGGGATGTCCCGAGGGGCCTGGATGCCGATACGGACCTTCTCGCCCATGATCGACAGGACCGAGACCTCAATATCGTCGCCGATCATGATCGACTGGTTGGACTTGCGTGTCAGTACCAGCATGACGCCGCCTCCCTGGCGATTTCGAACTCTCTCCCCCGCAGCAGACCCGCATCTGCGCGTGAGGTGAGCACGGTGAGGCTAGTGGTTGTTGGAGTTGTCCGGTATGGGGCGTGCACCCGAGTGCCCCGGGATCGATTGACCCTATGCGCTAGTCTCCGGCCCTCCTATGAGCCGCCGGTCCCTGCGTCCTCAGCTTAACCAGATCCGCGGGTGGGTGCGACAGGGTCGCACCGATGCGTGGATAGCGCACCAGCTGGAAGTCACCGTCCAGCAGATCCAAGCCTTCAAGCGCGAGCAAGGCCTCGAGCCCGATCTCGAAGAAAACGGCGACGGCCCCGAAGAGGTCGATCTGCGCGCGGAAGACGATGCGCAGATCGCCGCGGAGCTGGAAGCCGAAGCCGCTCGCAAAGCCGAAGAAGAGGCCCGTGCCGCCGAAGAGGCAGCGCGTAAGGCGGCCGAAGACGAGCTGCAGCGCCGCAGCCGCCGCCGAGGCGGAAGACAAACCCAAGCGCGCTGCACGGCGCCGCGGAGGCCGCTCACGCCGCCGCAGCGCGCCCGCAGGGCCCGCTGGAGGGCACGTTCGACCACGGCGAGGAGGGCTACGGGCTGTGGCTCGATCCCGCCGTCCAGGACGACCCGATCTACGCCGAGCACTGGTCGGGCCACCGGCCCGTCGAGATCACGATCGAGGAAGACCAGATCGTGATCCGCAAGGCCGGCGCCGGCGAGGACGACGAGAACGACTGAGCATCGCGCCGCCGCGATCGCGTGGCGGCGAGCGCAGGACGCGCTGGTCTGCGAGACCGCTCGAGCCGTGGGCGCACGGCAGCGTCCTGCGCACGCCTTCGGCGCCCGAACTACTGGGACGCGAACTTCGTCCGCGTCGAGGGCGATGCAAGCGATCTTGCGCCGGAGGCGCTCGTGCAGGCGTGCGACGAGCTGCTGGCGGACTGCCGGCACCGCAAGCTCGAGGTCGAGGACGAGGTCGGTGGCGCGCGGCTGCGTCCGTCCTTCGCCGAGGCGGGCTGGGTCTGCGACCGCAACGCGGTGATGCGCCGCGAGGGCCCCGGGCGTCCGCACGCCGACGTCGAGGAGGTCGCGCTCGAGGACACGCGCGCGCTGCGCGTCGAGTGGTACCTGTCCTACGACCACGACGCCGACACGCAGGAGGCGATCGTCACCGCCGAGGATCGCATCTCGTGTCCGGCGCGGGATGCGCGCGTTCGTCGTGCGCGAGAACGACGTCCCGGTCGGCTTCACGCTGCTGGCCGCGACCGAGGGCGAGGACGCGGCCGAGATCGACCAGCTCTACGTCACGCCGGACGCGCGCTCACGGGGCCTCGGCGGGCGGCTCGTCGAGGCCGCGCTGGCCGCGGCCGGGCGCGACGTCGCGTGGGTCGTGGCCGACGACGAGGGCAAGGCGCGGGCGCTCTACGAGCGCCTCGGCTTCGTCACCGTCTGGCGCCAGCACGCGTTCGTGCGCCAGCCCTAGGGCTGGTGAGCCGGCTGCGTCTGACGAAACCGGCTCACCCCGAGCAGCACTCAGGCGCAGACCGCCGGCAGCTCGACCGTGCGCTCGAGCAGCGTTCGCCGCTCGGCCGCGATCGCGTCCGCCGCCAGCAGCGCGGAGACGACCATGTCGGGCGTCACCGCGAACGGCTCGTTATGGATCGTCTCGCCCTCGGCGCAGGCCGCCTCGGCCACGGGGCCGAGCGTGTCCGCGTCGGCGTCCACGCCGATGTCCGACAGCGTCACCGGCAGCCCGACGCGCAGGCAGAAGTCGATCACCTCGTCGATCAGGGCCTGCGGCTTGCCCTCCAGCACGAGCAGCCCGATCACGCCGATCGCGACCTTCTCGCCGTGCCAGTAGTCGTGCGTCTCGTGCAGGACCGTCAGGCCGTTGTGGATCGAGTGCGCGGCCGCGAGGCCGCCGGACTCGAAGCCGAGCCCCGACAGCAGCGTGTTGGCCTCGATCACGCGCTCGAGCGCCGGCGTGACGACGCCGTGCTCGACGGCGTGGCGGGCCGCGAGGCCGTCGGCGAGCAGCGTGTCGTAGCAGAGCCGCGCGAGCGTCGTGGCGGCCAGCAGCGGCGGCCCGCCGGCCATCGCCGGCTTGCGGGTCGTCGCGGACGCGTCGGCTTCGAAGAAGGTCGAGAGGCCGTCGCCGATGCCCGCCACCAGGAAGCGCACCGGCGCCTGGGCGATGATCGCCGAGTCGACGAGCACCACGTCCGGGTTGCGCCCGTAGAAGCGGTACTCGAGGAACGCGCCGTGATCGTCGTAGATCACCGACAGCGAGCTCGTCGGCGCGTCGGTCGACGCGATCGTCGGGACGACCACCAGCGGCAGCCGCGCCGGGTGGGCGACCGCCTTGGCCGTGTCGAGCGTCTTGCCGCCGCCGACGCCGACCAGCGCGTCCGCGCCGGCGTCGCGCGCCGCCGCCGCCACGCGGTCGATCTCACCCGGCGACGCCTCGCCGTTGAAGTCGATCACCGTCCCGACGAGCCGGTGCTCGAGCGCTCCGCGCACGGCCGGGTCGCAGAGCACGAGCGGGCTCGTGGCCTTCAGGCGGGACAGTTCCTCCGCGAGCGTGTCGAGGGCTCCTGGGCCCTGGACATACCGGAGCGGGGCGGCGAACACAGCGGGACCGGCCATCTCTCCCCCTTGCTGGAGATGTTGCTGTGGCGAACGTACCAGTCCGGCGTCAGCCGACGCGGCGACCGCCGGCGAAGTCCGTCGCCGAGCGCATGTAGCGGCCGAACGCGGCGTCGGCGACGATGCGCGCGTCCCACGCGAACGGCTCGTCCGGCGCGACCTCGACGGCGAGGTCGGTGCACCAGCCCGTGCCCTCGTCGTAGAGGTCGGCCAACTCGTCGAGCGTGAACGGGCCGCCCGAGGCGCCGGCGCAGCTCGCCGTGCACCGCGCGCGTCACGCGCTCGAGCGTCGGCGCCTGCTCCGGGAAGGCGTCGTCCAGACGGCGCATCCCGGCCTCCCACTGCTCCCGTGCGGTGTCGTAGGGCACCCCCCGAGGATAGAAACCGGCTATTCGGCGGCCGAGCTGAGGGACTACCGTGGCGATCTTCCGGTTCGAACAGGTTCCGGGCACGCCGGTGTCTGAAGAGGCATGACCGCACTCGAGATCGTCGCGCGCTACTACGACGCATGGCAGACCAAGCAGGGTGAGATGACCGACGTGCCGCTGGCCGAGGACTTCGCGTTCACCGGACCGGTGGCGAGCTTCGACGACGCCAAGGGCTTCCGGGCGATGGCGCGCGAGGCCGGCCGGGCGGTGACGAGCTTCAGCGTGCGCCGCCAGTTCGCCGACGGCGACACGGTCTGCTCGATCATCGACTGGGAGATGGCGATCCCGGGCACCGGGCCGCATGACCTCGGCCGAGCTGCTGCAGGTCTCGGGAGGCGAGATCGTGCGCGGGGAGCTGATCTACGACGCCGAGGCGCTGCGGCGTGCAACGGGATGACACGGCGTTCCGCGAGCTCGCCGCGACGTACCGCCGGCGAGCTCCAGCTGCACTGCTATCGGATCGTCGGCTCGCTCCAGGACGCCGAGGATCTCGTGCAGGAGACGCTGCTGGCCGCCTGGCGCGGCCTGGATGGCTTCGAGGAGCGAGCTTCGATGCGCACGTGGCTGTACCGGATCGCGACGAACCGCTCGCTGAACCTGCTGCGCGACCGCGGGCGGCGTCCGCCGCCCGCGCCGCCGCCGTCGCCCGAGCCGACGCGCGAGAGCGAGCCGCTGTGGCTGGACCCGTATCCGTATGAGGCGCGCGAGGCCGTCGGGCTCGCCTTCCTGACCGCGTTGCAGCGCCTGCCACCGCGCCAGCGCGCGGTGCTCGTGCTGCGCGACGTGCTGAGCTTCCGCGCGAGCGAGGTCGCCGAGATGCTCGAGATCTCCGAGTCCGCGGTCGCGAGCGCGCTGCACCGTGCCCGCTCGGCGACCGTCGTGCCGCGCGACGAGGCGCCCGCCCCCGGCTCACGCGAGGAGCGGTCGCTCGTGGCGCGCTTCACCGCGGCCTTCGAGGGCGGCGACGTCGACGGCGTCGTGGCGTTGCTGACCGCCGACGCACGGCTGACGATGCCGCCCTACCCGGTCGAGTACGAGGGCGCGGAGGCGATCCGCGCCTTCCTGTCCACGGTTCCGGCCGGCGGTGACCTCTCGCAGGTGCGGCTCGTCCCGACGCGCGCCAACTCCCAGCCCGCGTTCGGCTGCTACGTGGACGGGCAGCCGTACGGGATCATGGTGCTGACGCTGCGCGGTGAGCGCGTGGCGGCGATCACCGGGTTCGTCGAGGCGAGCTTCGAGCCCTTCGCGCTGCCGGCTTACTTGACGATGTAGGCGCGCTCGCCGGCCTTGACCATGCCGAGGCGGCGGGCTTCGCGCTCGAGCGCGCCGCGGCGCGGTGAGCTCCTCCTTGCGCTCGCGCAGGCGCTGGTTCTCGGCGCGCAGCTCGGCGACCGCCTCACGCTGGCGGCCCGCTTCGCGGTAGGTCTCGATCCAGCTCACGGCCGGGCCCGATGTAGAGGTAGAGGACGAGCGCGAAGACGCCGATCAGCGCCCAGCGCCCCAGGCGATCCCAGCGGATCCCAGTGGTACGGCGGTCCATACCTGACGCGTTCGTTCGACGCGCCCGCCCACCTTCCTCTGCAAGGGCGGGGATCCGCAGCGTCAGCGACGAGCGGAAGACGCTCGCGGACCGCCGGGTACGTCGCGCGTCGGCGCCGAGGGCCTCCTCGATGCGCAGCAGCTGGTTGTACTTCGCGACGCGGTCCGAGCGCGACGGCGCGCCGGTCTTGATCTGGCCGCAGCCGGTGGCGACGGCGAGGTCGGCGATCGTCGTGTCCTCGGTCTCGCCCGAGCGGTGGCTCATCACGGCCGTGTAGCCGTTGGAGCGCGCGAGGTCGATCGCGGCCAGCGTCTCGGTCAGCGTGCCGATCTGGTTGACCTTGATCAGGATCGAGTTGGCCGTGCCGGCGTCGATGCCGCGCTGCAGGCGCTTGACGTTGGTGACGAAGAGGTCGTCGCCGACGAGCTGGACCTTGTCGCCGATCGAGTCCGTGAGCGCCTTCCAGCCGTCCCAGTCCTCCTCGTCCATGCCGTCCTCGAGCGAGAGGATCGGGTAGCGGGAGGCGAGGTCGGTCCAGTAGGCGGCCAGCTCGGACGCGCGTCAGCGTGCGGTTCTCGTGCTCGAGCTCGTAGGCGCCGTTCTTGAAGATCTCCGACACCGCCGGGTCGAGCGCGATCGCGACGTCGTCGCCGGGCTTGTAGCCCGCGGCCTCGATGCCCTCGATCAGCGCCTGCAGCGCCGCCTCGTTGGACTCCAGGTCGGGCGCGAAGCCGCCCTCGTCGCCGACCGCGGTGTTCAGGCCGCGCTTCTTGAGCGTCGACTTCAGCGCGTGGAAGACCTCGGCGCCCATCCGCAGGCCCTCGGCGAAGCTCGGCGCGCCGACCGGCACGACCATGAACTCCTGGAAGTCGACGGAGTTGTCGGCGTGCGAGCCGCCGTTGAGGACGTTCATCATCGGCACGGGCAGGATGTGCGCCGCGTCGCCGCCGAGGTAGCGCCACAGCGGCAGGTTCTCCTCGGCCGCCGCCGCGCGCGCGTTGGCGAGCGAGACGCCGAGGATGGCGTTCGCGCCCAGGCGCGACTTGTTGTCGGTGCCGTCGAGCTCGATCAGCTTGCCGTCGAGCCCCTTCTGGTCGGAGGCGTCGTGGCCGGCGACCGCCTCGGCGATCTCGCCGTTGACGTTGCCGACGGCCTGCGTGACGCCCTTGCCGCCGTAGGCGTCGCCGCCGTCGCGCAGCTCGGTGGCCTCGAACTCGCCCGTCGAGGCGCCCGAGGGGACCGCGGCGCGCCCGTGGGCGCCGGAGCGCAGCTGGACCTCCACCTCGACGGTGGGGTTGCCGCGGGAGTCAAGGATCTGGCGTGCGTGGACCGATTCGATCTGGCTCATAGTCGGCGAGCCACCTTACGCGACTAGCCCAGGCTGAGCCGGGCTCGCGCGTAGTAGCCCACCTGAGTGTCGGGGTCGAGCTCGTCCCACTTCGCGCCGTTGGCCTCCGCGAGCTGCTCGGCGCCCTCGACGCGGCCGCGGAAGCGCTCGGCCGAGGCCCGCAGCGCGAGCTCCGGGTCGACCTTGAGCTTGCGCGCGACGTTGACCGCCGCGAACAGCACGTCGCCGAGCTCGTGGAAGCCTCCTCGCGCGTCTTGCGCCGCCTCGAGCTCGTCGAGCTCGTCGCGCACGTGCTCGTAGGGCACGTGGTCGAAGTCGAAGCCCGTGGACGCCGCCCGCCGCTGCGTCTTGAGCGCGTACAGCGGCCCGGGCAGGTTCTCGGGCACGTCGCCGAAGATCCCCGGCTCGCGCCCGTCCTCGCCCTTCTTGATCTGATCCCAGTTCTTCAGGACCTCGCCCGCGCCGTCGACCTCGACCTCGCCGAAGATGTGCGGGTGCCGGCGCACGAGCTTGGCGTGCACGTGGTCGGCGACCTCGGCCAGCGACCCCTGCGCCGCGCTCCTCGAGCAGCAGCGAGAGGAAGTGCACCTGGAAGAGCACGTCGCCGAGCTCGTCGAGCAGCTTGGCGTCGTCGCCGTCCTCGGCCGCCTGCGCCAGCTCGTAGGCCTCGCCGACGGTGTGCGGGACGATCGAGCGCTCGTCCTGCTCGCGGTCCCACGGGCACTCGCGCCGCAGCTTGCGGGTCAGCTCGTCCAGGCGAGCGACGGCGTCGCCCGAAGCGGAGGATTCCATCGCCCAGAGGCTAGTGGGCGACGGTACTGCACAGGTCATTGCCGCGTGCGCACGCACGCGCGGCCGCCGTGCGCGCGCTCCCAGCGCCGCGATCACCCGCGCGCGCCGCGAAGCCGAGCACGGCGCCGAGCAGCGAGCACGCACGGCGAAGAGCGCCGAGGAACCCGGGCCGGCGAGTGCACGCCGCGACGAGCGACCAGCGGCGACGGCGAAGGCGAGCGGCTCGCGGCAGCATGTCGCCTGCGAGCGACTCATCGCACGGCGATGCGCCGCGAACTCCGGCGGACGCGCGGATGCCGCCGCGTCGAGCAGGCGCAAGCGACGCCGCGCAGTCGGCGACGTCGCCGACGGCCAGCGACGGCCACGACTCGAAGCGCGCGGCAGCGAGCAGCCATCAGCGGGTTCGCACCCAGGAGCCAACGCGGCGACGAGCATCGCGACGCCGATCACGGCCTCGACGACAGCCGTCGAGCCTTCTCCTCGTCGAGCGGCCGGGCCACGCCTCGTCATGCGACGGCACCTTAAGCGCGAAACGCCGCCCGGAGGCGGCGTCTCGACGAACGTCTGAGTGAGCTGAGGCGCTAGCCCTGCTGTCGGCGGAGCGCCGGAGCCGTCGTCCGCCTCGGGCGTCGGGGCGAGCGCGTGCCGTCGGTCGGGGGAGCGCGGTCTGCGGGGCCGGTGCCGTCGGTCGGCGCGCCGGTGGCCGGGGTCGGCGTGGCCTTCGGACCGTTCTTGCAGTCCGTGGTCTTGTAGCCCTCGGAGCACTCGGTCTTTTCCTTCCAGCGCTTCGTGAAGTCCTTCACGAAGGTGTCCAGCGCCTTCTGCTGGCCCTGGGAGGCGAGCGTCTGCTTGATCGTCTCCTTGGCCTCGGCGAGCGTCTGCTGGCTGGCCTCGGTGATCGCGGAGACGGTGAAGACGTAGTAGCCGTACTGGGTCTTGATCGGACCCACGAGCTCGTCCTTCTTGGCGGAGAAGACGGCGTCGTCGAGCTCCTTGTCGAGCGTGCCCTTGGCCTGGGCGGGCAGCTTGCCGCCGGCGGCCTTGGAGGTGTCGTCGATCGAGTACTTCTTGGCGACGGTGCTCCAGGAGTCGCCGGACTCCAGCGCGGCCTTGGCCTTGTCGGCGTCGGCCTTGTCCTTGGTCAGCACGACGCGCAGGTCACGCTTCTCGGGCTGCGCGAAGCGGGCCTTGTTCTTGTTGTAGAAGTCCTCGATCGCCTTGTCGGAGACCTTGTCCTTGCCCTTGACGACCTTGTCGCGGATCTTGTTCGACAGCAGGTCGAGCTTGACGCGCTGGAGGATGTCCTCCTCGGTCTGGCCGGACGTCGCGAGGAACTTCTTGTAGTCCGCGTCCTTCGGGAAGCTCTGCTTCTTCTGCTCGTCGAAGGACTTCTTGACCTCGGCGTCCGTCACCTTGACGTCCATCGTCGACGGCCTCGCCCTGGATCCACTGGAAGGAGATCAGGAGCTGCAGGACCTGGTTGCGCAGCTGGTCGTACTCGGTCTTGCACTGGGTCTTGAGCTGCGTGTCCGTCACCTTCGGCTGGCCCTTGGCCGGCGCCGGCGTCGTCTTGCGCTTGGCAGCGACGCACTTGGCGTAGTTCGGCTGGATCCGGGACAGCGGCGTTCGGCCTGGCCGGACGACTTCGCAGCCACCGTCAGCCAGTGAGTGAACTCCGTCTTGTCGATGGCCTCTCCATCGACCGTAGCCACGGCGTTGCCGGGCACGCCACCACAGGCGGCGAAGGTTGCGCCGACGCCAGCGACGGCGGCGAGGCTAAGAGCGATGCGAGCAGCCTTGATCATTGAGTAACGCTTGAGAAGGGGACGTTGGCGTACGAGACCGAGGCGAAGCGCCCCGGCGCAAGGGAAATTGACCTTCTCCCGGCTGGGCATGGTAGCGGTGGGTCCCGGGTACACCGCATCTTTTGACGCGACCTTTAGGCAGCAGCCTGGACACTCAACAAAGCGTCGGCTGCGCGCACCACCGCGGGGAACCGTTGCAGAGGATCGTCGGGCACTCTGAGCGAGAGCTGAGAGCGCCCCGCCTCGTAGTTGGCGCCGGGCAGGATCTCGCGCAAGCGGCGGGCGGTGGCGGCGTCGAGCTCGATCGGCGTGACGGCCAGCCGGCCCTGCTTGAACGAGACCGCGGTCGCGCCCGCGCGACCGAGCTTGATCCGCGCCTGCTGGAGCGTGATCAGGTTCTCCAGCGGCTCCGGGATCTCGCCGAAGCGATCCTCGAGCTCGGTCCGCAGCTCGACCAGCTCGGAGTTCTCGCGCGCGCCCGCGATCCGCCGGTGCACGTCGACCTTGGCCTGCTCGTACGGGATGTAGTCCGCGGGCACGTAGGCGTCGACGTTGATGTCCAGGCGCACCGGCTCCGGCGGCTCCGCACCGTCCTCCTCCGGATCCATGTCGCGCACGGCCTCGTCGAGCATCTGCATGTAGAGCTCGAAGCCGAGCGCGGCGACGTGGCCGGACTGCTCGTCGCCCAGCAGGTTGCCCGCGCCGCGCAGCTCGAGGTCGCGCATCGCGACCTTGAAGCCCGCGCCCAGCTCGGTGTAGTCGCGACAGCGCGCGAGAGGCGGTCGGCGGCCTCGGCCGTCAGCGCCGCGGCGCTCGGGTACAGCAGGTACGCGTAGGCGCGCTCGCGCGAGCGGCCGACGCGCCCGCGGATCTGGTAGAGCTGGCTGAGGCCGAACAGGTCGGCGCGGTCGACGATCAGCGTGTTGGCCTGCGGGATGTCGATCCCGGACTCGATGATCGACGTCGAGACGAGCACGTCGGCCTCGCCGCGCAGGAACGCCATCATCCGCTCCTCGAGCTGCTTCTCGTCCATCTGCCCGTGCGCGACGGTGAACGTCAGCTTCGGGCACAGCGCGCGCAGCCGCTCGGCGGTCTCCTCGATGTCGTCGACGCGGTTGTGCAGGAAGAAGGCCTGGCCCTCGCGCGCGACCTCGCGCTGCAGCGCCTGCTTGACGAGCTGCTCGTCGTACTCGCCGACGTAGGTCTTGACCGGCCGCCGGCCCTCGGGCGGCGTCTCGATCACGGAGATGTCGCGCAGCCCCGCGAGCGACATCTGCAGCGTGCGCGGGATCGGCGTCGCGCTCATCGAGATCACGTCGACCTTGAGCTTGAGCTGGCGCATCAGCTCCTTCTGCTTGACGCCGAAGCGCTGCTCCTCGTCGACCACCAGCAGCCCGAGCTCCTTCGCGCGCACGTCGCGCGAGAGCAGGCGGTGCGTGCCGATCAGGATGTCGATCTTGCCCTCGGAGAAGCGCTTGACCGCGTCGCGCTGGTCGGCGGTGGAGCGGAAGCGCGAGACGTGCTCGATCTCGAACGGCTGGTCGCGCAGGCGCTCGACGAACGTGCCGTAGTGCTGCTGGGCGAGGATCGTCGTCGGCACGAGCATCAGCACCTGCTTGCCGTCGGAGGCGGCCTTGACCGCGGCGCGCAGCGCGACCTCGGTCTTGCCGTAGCCGACGTCACCGCAGATCAGGCGGTCCATCGGGCGCTCGGACTCCATGTCGGCGATCACGTTGTCGATCGCGTCGCGCTGGTCCGGCGTCTCGCGGTACGGGAAGTTGTCCTCGAGGTCGCGCAGCTCCTCGGAGAACTCCGGGAAGGCGTGGCCGCGGCGGCGCTTGCGCTCGGCGTAGAGGTTCAGCAGCTCGCCCGCGAGCTCCTGCGCGGCGCGGCGGGCGCGCGCCTTGACCTTGTCCCAGCGCGTGCCGCCGAGCTTGGACAGCGTCGGCGCGCCGCCGTCGGCGCCCAGGTAGCGGCGAGATCTTCGCCAGCTGGTCGACCGGCATGAAGACCTTGTCGTCGCCCTGGAACTCGAGGTTCAGGTAGTCGCGGGTGACGCCGGCGACGGTCTTGGTGTCGAAGCCGGCGAAGCGCGCGATGCCGTGGTCCTCGTGGACGATGTGGTCGCCCGTGCGCAGGTCGGTGAACGAGCGCAGCAGGCCGCGGCCCTTGCGCGTCGGGCGCGTCGACGCCTTCTTGCGGTGGATCAGCCGGTGCTCGGGGAAGGCGGCGAGCTTCAGGCCGGGCGCGACGAAGCCGTCGCGCAGGTTGGCCTCGGTGAAGACCAGCCCGCGCGTGCGCGCCGTTGAGCGACGCCTTGATGCGGTCGAGGTTGTAGGCGGCGCGCTCGGCCGCGCCGAGCTGCGGCCAGGCGACGACCGTCGTGTAGTCGCAGCGCACGAGCTTCTCGAGCTCGGACTCGGCCTCGTGCAGGTTGCGCGCGGCGAAGTCGGCGGCCTGGCCGCGGATCTGGATCGACTGGTTGCCGCTGATGCTGCTCAGCCGCGCCTCGGCCCGCTCCGCCAGCGCCGCGTTGATCTTCGTCGGGTTGACGTAGAGGTCGCGCGCGTCCTGGTCGTCGAACGCCGTGCAGACGTCCTCCCAGTGGTCGCGCAGCGTCGGCTCGACGTCCTCCTCGGCGGCGACGATCACCTGCGTGTGCTCGGGGATCAGCTCCAGCAGCGTCGCGGAAGTGCTCGACCGGCAGCAGCTCGGCGATGTCCGGGCGATCCTCGTCGGTCGGCGGCGATCTCGGCCAGCTCGCGGTGCTCGGGCGCGAGCTCGGCGGCGGGCGAGATCTCGACGCACTCGGTCTCCCCCAGGCTGCGCTGGGTGAAGGTGCGAGAACCAGCGCAGCGCCTCGATCTCGATGTCGAACATGTCGACGCGGACCGCGCGCTCCTCGGTCGCCGGATAGACGTCGAGCAGGCCGCCGCGGATCGCGAACTGGCCGCGGTCCTCGACCTGGTCGACGCGCTGGTAGCCGGCGGCGACGAGCTGCTGCGCGGTCTCGTCGAGGTCGATCAGCTCGCCGACGCGGAGCATGAAGCCGTGCGGGCGCAGCTTCGGGTCCGGCACCTTCTCGCGACAGCGCGGTCGCGCGAGACCACCACGACCGGCTGCTCGGAGCCCTCGGGCGTGTCCGTCAGCGCGTCGAGCGCGGCCACGCGCAGGCCGACGAGGTGCGGCGGCGGCGTCAGGTGCGACTCGTAGGCGACGCCGCGGCTCGGGTAGTAGCGGACCGGCCGCGGGCGCAGCCAGGCGCGCAGGTCGGCGGCGAGGTCACGCGCCGCGCGATCGTCGCCGACGACGATCAGCGCCGGGCGCTTGGCGTCCTGGTCGGCGAGCGCGGCGACGACGAACGGGCGCAGCGACTGGCTGACGAACGCCGACCCGCCCTCGTTGGCCAGCTTGACGGCCGCGGGATCGTGATCGAGGTGGTTGAGAGAAAGGCTCGGAGCAACCCGCGTCAAGCACTGCTAGGACAGCTGCGCTACAGTTCTGGTCGTGTTGACCAAAACTGTGTTCGAGCTCTTCGGGGAGCCGGTCACCTGGGCCGAGCTCGCTGGGCTTCGTCACCGGCATCGCCTGCGTCGCGCTGGCGGTCACGCAGCGGATCGAGACCTTCCCCGTCGGAATCGCCAACAACGTGTTCTTCGTCGTGCTCTTCACGGACGCGCGGCTGTACGCCGACGCGGCGCTGCAGGTCGTCTACATCGCGCTCGGCGTGATGGGCTGGTGGGTGTGGGCGACGCGGGCGCGCAGAGCCCGCCGACGTCCGGCGCGCGAGCACGCAGCTGCTGCTCGGCCATCGACGCTCGGCGGTCGGCGCTCGCGACGCTGATCCTCGTCCCGATCCTGCGCGCGGCGCACGGCGCCGCGCCCGGGTGGGACGCGCTGACGACGTCGATGTCGCTCGGCGCGCAGCTGCTGCTGAACCTCAAGCGGCTGGAGACCTGGTACGTCTGGATCGCCGTCGACGTGATCTACGTGCCCGCTGTACCTCAGCCGCGACCTGAACCTGACCGCGCTCGTCTACGTCGTCTTCCTCGCGCTGTGCATCCAGGGGTGGCGCCAGTGGCGCGTCGTCACGGTCTAGTCCTCGGCAAGTTCCTGCCGCCGCACGCCGGGCACCACGAGCTGGTCGACTTCGCGCTCGAGCGCTGCGAGCGGGTGACGGTGCTCGTGCTCGGCGGCGGCCGCGGAGCCGATCCCGCTGGCGCTGCGGCGCGAGTGGATGCGCGAGCGCCATCCCGAGCGCGCGCGTGGTCGCGGGCTGGGACGAGCTGCCCGTCGACTTCGACGACCCGCACGTCCACGACCCGCACATCGCGCTGATGGAGCGGCTGCTGAACGAGCCGGTCGACGCCGTCTTCACCGGCGAGGCCTACGGCGACCTGCTCGCCGAGCGCTGGGGCGTCGAGCACGTGCGGCCGCCAGCGCGCCGGCGTCGATCTCCGGGACCGCGGTGCGCGCCGATCCCGGCCGCGTGCTGGTCGCAGCTGACGCCCGCCCGTCCGCGCGTACCTGTGCCGGCGCGTGGTGATCACCGGCGCGGAGTCGACCGGGACGACGACGCTGGCGCGCGCCCTGGCCGAGCGGCTCGGCACGGTCTGGGTGCCCGAGGTCGGGCCGCGCGGTGACCGAGGCGCGCGGGCTGCCGTACGTCGTGGACCGACGCCGACTTCGAGGTGATCGCCCGCCGCCAGCAGCGCGACGAGGACCGCGCGGCGCGGGTGGCGGCCCGGTGCTCGTCTGCGACACCGACGCGCTCGCCACCTGCATCTGGCAGGAGCGCTACATGGGCCGCTCGACGGCGCCGGTCGAGGCGATCGCCGCGTCGCGCTCCTACGCGCTGTCGCGTCCTCACGAGCGACGACATCCCGTTCGTGCAGGACGGCCTGCGCGACGGCGAGCACCTGCGCGGCTGGATGACCGAGCGCTTCCGCGAGCGCCTGCAGCGACGCCCTGGATCGAGGTGCGCGGAAGCGTCGAGGAGCGCGTCGAGGCAGGTGCTCAGCGCCTTGCCAGGATGTTGAGCCGCACGTAGTTGGCGAGCACCGGGTTCGTCCATGTGCGCAGAGCACGGCGTCGACGAACGGCGTCGCGCTCGTCCGTCGGGCAGACGCTCCAGGTGCGAGCCGAGGATCACGGTCGTGAAGTACTCGTGCGGGTCGGCGGGCTCGACCGGCCAGGGCTGCAGCCACGTCCAGACGTCGGTGAAGCCCGCCGCGCGCAGCCGCTCGGCTGTCGCCTCGGGCGTCGCGTAGTTCCACGGCCCGGCCCAGCCGCGGAGGCGGGCTGGTCGACGGCGTCGATCGCGGCCTGGACGTTGGCGATGTTGCCCGCGCCGCCGCACTGGGCGGCGAAGCCGCCCGCCGGGCTTCAGCGCGGCGTGCAGCCGCGCGAACAGGCGCTCGTGGTCGGCGATCCAGTGGAAGGTCGCGGTCGAGAGGATCGCGTCGACCGGCTCGTCGAGCTCGAGCTCGAGCAGGTCGGAGGCGAAGGCCGTCGACCGCGTCGCCGAAGCGCGCGGGTCTCGCTCCACCATCGCCGCGCTGCCGTCGACGGCGATCACCGGCGCCGCGCGGGACGCGGCCGAGCAGCTGCGGTGACGCGGCCGGTGCCGCAGCCGGCGTCGAGCACGCGCTCGTCGCCCTGGAGGTCGAGGCGGTCGATCACGTCCCGGGCCATCGCGAGCTGCGGGTCCGAGACACGGTCGTAGGAGCTGGCATCCCATTCGCGTGGCGGCATACGTCCGTACGTTATCGCATACAGCAGTGCCCAGAACTACTCGAGGATGCGCTCGGCCTCGTCGGCGGCGCGCGAGACCAGGTCCGCGACCTCGGCGGTGGGCTGGCGCCAGCGGCCGAGCACGTAGGCGGCGACGATCTCCGGGTCGGTCGAGTCCGGGCCGGCCGACGCCGATCCGGACGCGATGGAAGTCCGGCGCGCCGAACTCGCGCTTGAGCGACTTCAGGCCGTTGTGGCCGGCGAGGCCGCCGCCGAGCCGGAGCGGATGTCGCCGAACGGCAGGTCGATCTCGTCGTGCAGGACGAGCACGCGGTCGAGCTCGAGCTTGAACGAGCCGCGGGCGGGCCCGGCCGAGCGGCCCGCCTCGTTCATGAACGTCTGCGGCTTGAGCAGCGCGACGCGAGGGCCGCCAGGACGCCGGTGCGCCCCTCGGACAGCTCGCCGGCGAACTTCTTCTTCGGCTTGCCCAGGTCCCAGCGGCGAGCGAGCTCGTCGGCGACCTTGAAGCCGACGTTGTGCGGCGTCTCGGCGTAGCCGGGCCCGGGGTTGCCGAGCCCGACGATCAGCCAGTCGACCGGTGTCGAGGAGAAGAGCTTCAGGACGTCGTCGCCCGATGGCTCGCCCGAGTCCGCCGGCCTCCTCGGCGGCCTCGCCCTCGGCCGGCCTCGCCGTCCTCGCCCACGAGCGCCGTCTCGGTCTCGATCTCGTCGTCGACCGGCTCGAGCGGTCGGCGGGGTGATCGTGGCGATCACGGTCTCGTCGAGGTCGTCGAGCAGCGTGATGCCGTCCGGCACCGTGACCGCCGACAGCGTGAGCGTGTCGTTGATCTGCATGCCGAGACGTCGTGCGTGATCGTGTCCGGGATGTCGCCGGGCAGCGCCTCGATGTTGACCTCGCGCGTCTCCTGGGAGAGCACGCCGCCCTCGATCGACGCCGGGCGCGTCCTCGCGCGCCGACGAGCTCCAGCACGACCGTCGTGTGGATCTTCTCGTTCATGTTCACGCGGAGGAAGTCCACGTGGACGATCTCGCCGCGCACCGGATGGCGCTGGAGGTCCTTGACCAGCACCGGCGACGGCCGTGCCGCCGTCGATGCTGATGTCGAGGATCGCGCCGGAGTGCGCGAGCGTGTTGCGCAGGATGCGCGCGTCGACGGAGAAGTGCGACGGCTCGCCGTCGCCGCCGTAGATGACGCCAGGCACCTCACCCGAGCGGCGCAGCCGCCGGGCGGTGCGCGAACCCTCGGGATCGCGGGCGTTGAGGGAAAGCTTCGTGGAGTCGGCCATATCTAGGAGGTCGTCGCGGGCAGGAGAAATCGACGCGGCGAGCGGCCGAGCATGGTAGCGAACCTGGCGTCTGCGCGGCTCGCGGCCGGGGTGGGTAATCATTGTGCAATGTCCCCCGACGCGGAGCTGCTTGTGATCTTCGGCGTTCTCCACCTCGTGGCCCTGATTCTCGGCGGCGCGCTCTTCCTGATGTTCCTTCGTTCCGACGGCGCGTCGAACTGGTCCCCCGATGACGAGGACGATTCGGGAGGCGGCGGCAACGACCGCGTCTCCGACAAGCCCAAGACCTCCCCGTCCGGAGGCATCCCGCTGCCCTTCGCCGTGCAGTCGGACCAGCGCCTGCGGTCCGGTCACGACAAGCTCGCCGACCCGTCGCGCCGGCGCGTGCGGACCCGGAAGCCGTCCGAGCCCGCGCCGGCGCGCCGCCGCGTCACTTCCCGATAGGGACCAGCTGCTGGGTGGTCGTGTAGGAGCGCTGGACGTCGGTGAAGGCCGGCTTGCGGATGCCGTCGTAGGTCACGAGGCCCTTCTGGTGGACCGGCGGGGTCGGACGCGGGTTGCCGCCCTCCCAGCTCGGCCGGACCCAGAACTCGTTCAGCGCCCAGTACATCGCGCCGCTGAGCCACGGCTTGGTGGCGAAGGTGCCGAGCAGGTAGTTGACCCAGTCCTGCTGGAAGGCCCACGTGCCCTTCTCCTCGACCGGGCCGTCGCGGTTGGCCTCGGCGCCGAACTCGGTGACCATCAGCGCCTTGTCGGCGTAGCACGGCGCGCGCGCGTCGAGGTAGCCGCGGAGCTTCGTGCGGTCGAAGATCTGCCCGCTCGGCCCCGGATACCAGCCGAAGTAGTTGTTGAGCCCGAGCACGTCGACCGACTTGTACTGCGCGGCCTGGCAGAGCGAGCTCGGGTAGGCGGCGACGGCGATGCCGACCGGCCGCGTCGGGTCCAGCTCCTTGGCGAACTTGACCGCGGCGTTGATGTAGGAGACCTGCACCGGGCCGGGCTGTGAGGAGAGCTCGTTGCCGATCGACCACAGCATCACCGACGGGTGGTTCTCGTTGGCCTCGATGTTGCGGCGCAGCTCCTCGACCGCCAGCCGCCGCACCGCGGGCTCCTTGAGGACCTGGGTCTTGACCGTGTAGACCGGGATCTCGGACCAGATCAGGATGCCCATGCGGTCCGCCAGCTCGTGCGTGTAGGGGTGGAACGGGTAGTGCGTGCGGATCGAGGTCGCGCCGAGCTCCTTGGCCTGGTTGAGCAGCTCCTCGCGGCGGGCGTTGTCGATCGCGAAGCCCTGGGTCTTGGAGTCCTCGTGGATCCCGAGCGCCGCGCGTGTTGAGCGCCTGCCCGTTGAGGAGCAGGCGCCCGTTGGAGACCTTGATCGAGCGGATGCCGCTCTTGAGGTCGTAGCCCGCGACCTTCTCGTCGCCGACGCGCACGGTGAAGCTGACGTCGTAGAGGTTCGGGCTGCCCGGCGCCCACAGGCGCGGGTTGCGGACGGTGATGTTGTCCGCGAACTCCGCGATCCCGCCCGGGCCGATCGTCTTCGTGCCCAGCCGCAGGTTCTGGCTGCCGAACTTGCCCGTGACCGTCACCCGCTGGCCGCGGTTGGTGACGTTCTTGAGGTTGATCCGGGCCTGGATCGTCGCGTCGCAGTTCGCGCACGGCAGCACGGGGCGCACGAGCACCTTGCGGAAGTCGACCGTGTCGAGCTTCTTGAGGTAGACCTCGCGCTGGATGCCGGAGTAGTTCCACCAGCCGCCGGTCGGGACGCCGTCCGTGTTCAGGCCGGCGGGCGGGAAGTCGGTGACGCGGCGCACGGAGTCCACGCGCACGACGAGGCGGTTCGTCCCGCGGCGCTTGAAGCCGCTCGGCTGCAGCTCCCACGGCACGTAGGCGCCGGTGTTCTCGCCGATCGGCTTGCCGTTGAGCCAGACCGTGCGCGGTAGTTGACCGACTCGAAGCGGAACGCCCAGGCCAGCGCGGCGTCGGCGTTCGGGAGCTCGAAATCCTTGCGGTACCAGCCGATCCCACCGGTCATCGACTCGTTGGAGGAGTCGCCGAGGTTCCACACGTTGGGCACCAGGACCTTCGTCCACCCCGAGGCCGACGTCGAGCGCATCCAGCGCTGCTTGACCCCTTGGTCGTCGTTGTCGCGCCGGAACAGCCAGTCCCCGTCGAGCAGGTACCGGCCCTCTGGACCGTCCTGGTAGAGGGCTTGCTCGTTCGGCTTCTCGGCGCTCGCGGTGGCCGGGAGGGCCACGAGCAGCGCGAGCGCAGGCAGGAGGAATCGCAGCGATCGACGCATCACGGGCAATCTCAACACGGGCCGCGGCGGATAGTTGCTCAGCGTCGGGCAACTCGCCTCGTTGCCGATCGGCGCGGAGACCGAGAGCAGCTCCACTCCCGCGCCGCTCAGCGGGCCCGTCGCGGCGCACGCGCACGCACTGGACGACGGGCAGCCCGGTCGGCCCGGCGCGCCAGGCCACGCGCCCGGTTCCGGTCGCGTTGGTCAGCGGCAGCTGGACCGACGGCGTGTACTGCAGGATCGCGACGTCCCCGGGCCGCTTGAGCCGGGCCACGAACGCCTCGGTGGCCGCCACGCAGGCGGGCTCGCGCGCGCACGCCGGGGTCGCGGCGAGCACCGCTTGCGCGTCGCCACGCGCCTGGGCCTGGGCGATTTCGAGCACGCGCGAGCGCTCGGTCCCGGTCGCCGACAGCGCGCGGGCGAGCATCAGCGAGATGCCGATGAAGACGAAGACGCCGAAACCGGCGACGATCAGGATCCGTTTCCGCCGCATGGGCGGATCAGTGTGTCAACCCGTCTGCGGGAAGTCCTCGCCCGACAGCTCGAGGAAGCGCTGGACCGAGGCCTCCTGGCGCCCGATCTGCTCCGCGAGCTGGCGCGCGTGCTCGGCGGCGAGCGTCAGGAAATCGTCCAGGCAGCGCTCCGGATCGTCCGGGAGCGGATAGATGCGGACGACGTCCTGCTGGCCGACGGCGATGCCCATCGGCGGGCGCCCCTCGGCCAGCGAGCGGGCACTGCAGACCGCGGTCACGACGATCTGCTTCTCGGGCGAGACGAGCGCCGTGGGCAGCAGGCGCTGCGCGGGCAGGCGCACGTCGAGCTGCAACCGGCGGTCGACCCGGATGTGGTCGTGCACGAGGTCCTCGAACGGCTCGCGCCAGATGTCGAGCACCGTGTCCGCCCCGACCAGTGCGTCACGGAGCGAGCGGGCCTGCTCGGCGAACAGCAGCTCGGCCTCCTCGCGGTCCTCGGCGGCGGCCAGGTCGAGATCGCAGCGGCACGCGCATCAGCTCGTCCTTGCCGACGGCTTCACCCGCGCCGCGGCCGCCGTGGGCGACGTAGGTCTGGATCGTCCCGAGGTCCTTGCGGCCGTGGAAGACCACGGTCAGCGCCTCGGAGAGGCTGAGTGGCGTGACGCGCAGGGCGACCGAGGCGGCAGCTTCCGCATCGATCAGTGCGCGCTTGAGCAGGTCGTCGGAGTGTTCGTCCATGTCGTGCTTCCCAGAGACGAGTATCGGTGCTTGTGCTCAACATCATTACCGCCTCCCGGTCGGAATACGCCACCGCCGATTGGACAGTCCGTCGGAACGGGTAAGGTCGCGCCTCGTGGGACTCATCTACAAACCGTTCGGGATCATCCTCGGCATCCTCGCCGGCCTGGCCGGGAAGAAGCTCTTCAACTTCGCCTGGACGAAGATCGACGACGAGGATCCGCCCAAGGCCACGACCGAGATCGCGCCGTGGGCGAAGATCCTCGGCGCCGCCGCGCTGCAGGGCGTGATCTTCAAGGTCACGCGCGTCGTCGTCGACCGCTACGGCGCGATCGGCTGGCGCTATCTCACCGGGTTCTGGCCGGGCGAACGTCGCCCGGACCCCGAAGACGACTAGGTCCGGCGCCGGATCACGAAGCCGCGCTCGCGGTACTCCGCGAGCGCGTCCTCGAAGCCGCCGAAGTCCTGCTGCAGGAGCCGTTGCAGCGGGCTCGGTGAGCCGGCGCGCAGCCACGCGCGCGGCGGCGGCTCGTCGCCCAGCAGTTGCAGCAGGATCAGGATCTCCTGGCGCAGGTCCTCCTCGCCGGTGATGACGGCGATCGGGTCGGAGCCGAGGATCTGCAGCAGTTCCTCGTCCTCGAGGCCGAGCAGCGTTTGCAGGCGGGCGGCGCTCATCGGCGGTCAAACGCTACCGCGGCAACCTCGCGGCAACGGCCGGGCAAGGTACGGACCGCAGAGTGCGCCGCATGCGCTTGTTCTTGTGTTGTGTGATCTTCGCCCTGCTGGCGACCAGTGCCGAGGCGGCGAAACGGTCGCCGGACCTCGTCGTCTCCCGCATCAGTGCCCCGTCGACCGTCGCGCCCGGGGCGAGCGTCAAGGTCACGATCACGACCAAGAACAGCGGGAAGGCGCGCAGCGCCAAGTCGGTCACGACCGTGAAGTTGGGCAAGGCGGTGCGCACGAACGCCAAGGCGCTGGGTGCGGGAAAGACGGCGTCGGGCGCGGCCACGCTGACCGCGCCGCGCGCCACCGGCACCTACACGCTCGAGGCGTGCGCCGACGGCGCCCGCAAGGTCAAGGAGCGCAGCGAGCGCAACAACTGCCGCACGGCCAAGCTCGTCGTGCGGGCCGCCGCGCCCGCTCCGGCCCCGCAACCCGCGCCCGCGCCCCCGTCCGCCCCCACTCCCGCGCCCGCGCCGCCGACCGACGGCGTCGACCTCGCGGTGGCCGACGTGAGCGACCCGCCGGCCGTCGCCCGCGAAGGCGCGCAGTTCTCGGTCACCGAGGCGACGGTCAACGAGGGCAACGCCGCCGCGGGTGCCAGCGCCGTGCGTTTCTACCTCTCCCCCGACTCCGCTGAGAGCCTGCAGGAGCGCGCCGCGGCGCCGCACACGGCACTGCGCGACGTGCGCATGGGCGGCGTCCGCGAGCTCGCCGCGCTCGGCGCCCAGGCCCGCAGCGAGGCGCCCACGCTGGTCACGGTCCCGCTCGGCACCCAGCCCGGCCGCTACCACCTGCTCGCGTGCGCCGACGACCGCGCCGCGGTGGCCGAGGCCGCCGAGGGCGACAACTGCCGCGTCGCGACGCACCCGGAGGGCGGCGTCGAGGTCCCGACGCCGATCCAGATCCAGGCCGAGGGCGAGTACCGCCTCGACGCCTTCTCGGACATCTTCGACCAGCCCGACGTGGCCGATGACGTCGACGACCTACGGCGCTTCGGGCCGACCTTCTGCAAGAACCCCGCTCAGGCCACGGTGAGCACGCTGCCCGCCGCGCTTGCCTCCGTGCGCGACTTCCTCGCCCAGCGCGCCCCGAACGGCCACGCGCTGTTCGCCGGCACCGCGGCCTACAACGATCCGACCCTCGCGCAACAGGCTGCGGGCGGCGCGATCGCCATGGGCCGTCCCGGCGCCGCGCTGGCCGCGCTGGTGCGGGCGCACGAGCTGGAGCCGCTGCAGGCCTCGCACCTCGTCAACGCGGCCGCGGTGGCGTCCGCGGTCGGCTTGCCCTCGGAGGCGCTGGCGATGCTCGACGCCGCCGAGCGCCTCGAGGACCCGGACCGGCCCGCGATGGGCATCGGCCGCCACGCCGTCGCCTTGAACAACCGCGGCACGGCGCTGGCCATGCTCGGGCGGCTCGGCGAGGCCGACCGGGTGCTCGCCGCCGCCTCCGCCGCCGAGCCGCTGCTGAGCGAGGCCCGGACGAGCCGCGCGGCGACCACGGTCTGTTCCTCCCCCGAAGCGGCCGCGGAGTTCCTGCGCGCGGGCCGTCATCGCCAGCCGCAGAAGCCACTCGACAGCTCGCGTGGCAAGGCGACCGAGCTGCGCGCCCTCGAGCTGCCGGGCGTACCGAAGGAGGCCGCGCAGATGCGGCAGTTCTTCCAGCGCCAGTCGGCCAAGGTGCTGGCCGAGATCACCGCCCAGAACACGCGCGCCAACCAGCTCGAGACGGCGATCGGCGCCAAGCGCGACGAGTGGACCCGTGCGCAGCGGCGCCGCTACAACGCGACCTTCGGCCGCATCTACGACGCCACCGAGGAGGCCGACATCCGCGCCCTCGACGAGGCCGTCGACACCAAGCTCGACGAGGTCATCAAGCTCCAGCGCGGCTTCTGGGGCGACAACGAGCGCGAGGACTACGAGTACCGCCTGCTGTCCGACGCCGCGTCGAAGTGGTGCGCCGGGAATCCGCTCCCGAACTGCTTCAAGGTGCGCATGAACGAGACCTGCCGCCCGAAGCTGCGCATCGCCCATCAGGCGTGGCGCGACGAGCTGCAGGAGACCTACGGCGCCGCCCAGACGCTCGTCCGCGCCGCCACCCGTCGCATGAGCGGCTACGCCGTCAACTTCGCCGATCCCGACGCCCACGCCCTCGCGCTGCTGCAGGTGAGCCAGTACGAGCGGGCCGTCTACTCCCGGCTGCTGCAGTGGGCCCAGCACTGGACGCACAGCGTCGAGCTCCACAGCGACCACTGCGTCGAGGCGCTCGACCCGCCGTCCACCGCGCCCGGCGCCGACCCGCCCGGGGCGGAGTCCGAGGCTGCCTGCAGTCCGTTCCTGAAGGCCATCAGCGGCGTCTGGGAGCTCGGCCCGACCAAGCTCAAGGTCTCCTGCGAGCGGATCCAGCAGTCCTTCAAGGAGGAGGTGATCCCGTGGGTCCAGGCCTACGCGGAGGTCTCCTACAACTTCCGCTCCGGCCGGCTCAGCGTCTTCGGCGGCGTCAAGGGCGAGGCCGACGGCGGCGTCGGCAAGGTCGGCTTCAAGTCCGGCATGTACGTCAACGCCGAGCGCGACGGGACCGTCGACGTCGGCTGGCGCGTCGGCCCGTCCGTGACCGTCGGGGCCGGGCCGCTCGAGGTCGAACTCGTCAAGGACGAGGTCGACATCTCGATCGTGAGCACCGTCTCCGCGATGCTCGGAATGGACGGCTAGCGCCTTAGAACAACTGGTTCTCGCCGCCGAAGACCTCGGCGACGGAGTCATCGGTGAAGATGCGGCGGATCGAGTCCGTCAGCAGGTCGGCCACGGACAGCACGGTGATGTTGTCCGGCGCGCCCGGCTCGCATCGGGATCGTGTCGGTGACGACGATCCGCTCGAACGGGCTCGCCGCCAGGTTCTCGAACGCGAGGCCGGACAGGACGGGGTGCGTGGCCGCCGCGTAGACGCGGCGGGCGCCCTCGTCCTTGACGGTCTCCCCCGCCGCCCGCAGGGTGCCCGCGGTGTCGATGATGTCGTCGACGATCACGGCCGTCCGGTCCTTCACGTCGCCGATCACGTAGGCGATCTCGGCCACCTGCTGGGCCGGGCGCTCCTTGTTGAGGATCGCCAGCTCGGCCCCGACCTTCTCGGCGAACTTCTTGGCCAGCTTCACGCGGCCGGCGTCCGGGCTGACCACCACGAGGTCCTCGAGCTGCTGGTCGCGGAAGTACTGCGTGAGGATGAACATCGCCGTCATGTGGTCCACGGGCTTGGAGAAGAAGCCCTGCACCTGGCCGGCGTGGAGGTCCATCGTGAGCACGCGGTCCGCGCCCGCGGCCTCGAGCATGTGGGCCACCAGACGCGACGAGATCGGCTCGCGCGGAGCGGACTTCTTGTCCTGGCGGCTGTAGCCGAACCACGGCGTGACCGCGATCACGCGGTGTGCCGACGCGCCAACTGCGGCGTCGATCATCACCAACAGCTCCATCAGCGCGTCGTTGGCGGTGATCCCGGTGGCCGGGTTGCCGCACGTCGGCTGGACGATGAACACGTCAGCGCCTCGGATCGACTCCTCGTAACGGCAGTAGACCTCGCCGTTGGAGAACGTCTTGAGGGTGACTCCGCCGAGCTCGAGGCCCAGCTTGTTGGCGATCTTCGCGGCCAGCTCGGGGTTCGAGCGGCCCGCGAACAGCATCAGGCGCTTGTCATAGCCGCTGAGCGGCAGTGACGTGGCCGATGAGGTTCTGGGCGACAGGGCGCTCACGGCGTGGGGGAGTGTACGGGGGGCGGCGGTCGTCACTGCTTGCGCCGCTCCGCATAGTCCGGGATGTTCTTCTGACGGCTGCGGGCGATGCCAAGCGCGTTGGCCGGCACGTCTTCGGTGATGACGCTACCCGCTCCGGTGTAGGCGCCATCCCCGACTTCGACCGGGGCCACGAACGCGGTGTCGACGCTCGAGCGGACGTTGGAGCCGATCTTGGTGCGGTGCTTGTTCTTGCCGTCGTAGTTGGCGGTGATGTTGCCCGCGCCGATGTTCGTGTTCTCGCCGACGTCGGCGTCCCCGATGTAGGACAGGTGCGGGACCTTCGAGCCCGTGCCGATGGTCGAGTTCTTGATCTCCACGAACGCGCCCGCCTTGGCCTTCGGGTGCAGGTGGGCGTCGGGGCGCAGGTAGGCGAACGGGCCGATCGTGCCGAAGTCGTCGACCGCGCGCCTGCACGAGGTAGGAGTGCGGGACGCTGACGCCGTCGCCGAGCTGGACGTCGATCAGCGTCGTCATCGGCCCGATCGCGCAGTCGGCGCCGATCGTCGTGTTGCCGCGGATGAACGTGCTCGGCTCGACGATCGTGTCCTGGCCGATCGTCACGCCGGCGTCGATGAGCGTGCTGTCGGGGTCGATGATCGTCACGCCGTTGCGCTGATGGCGAGTCGTGGATGCGCTGCTGGGCGAGCTTGCGCACCTTCGCCAGCTCGACGCGGTCGTTGACGCCGAGCGTGAGCGTCGGATCGGTGACGACGTGCGCCGTGGACCGTCTTGCCCGGCCTCGATCAGCTTCGGCAGCACGTCGGGGAGGTAGAGCTCGCCCTGGGCGTTGTCGGTGTCGATCTGCTCGAGCGCCGGCTTGCAGCGCGCCGCCGTCGAAGGCGTAGACGCCGGTGTTGACCTCGCGGATCGCGAGCTGCTCGGGCGTCGCGTCGCCCTCGGCCTTGGTCTCGACGACCTTCTCGACGTTCCCGTGCTTGTCGCGGACGACGCGCCCGTAGCCCGTCGGGTCGTCGAGCTCCATCGTGGCCACGGTGCCGGCCGCCCCGCTGTCCTCGTGGGCGTCGACGAGGGCTTGCAGCGCCTCGGCGGTGATCAGCGGAACGTCGCCGTTGATGATCACGACCGTCGCGTCGGCGTCGATGTGCTCGTTCGGCGGAGGCCACCGCGTCGCCGGTGCCGTTGGGCTGTTGCTGGATCGCGATCTCGACGCCCTCGGGCAGCCGATCCTCGAGCCGCCGCTTCGGGTTGTCGACGACGACGACCTTCCCGGCCCCGGCCTCTTGCGCGGCCGTGACGGGCCACAGGATCAGCGGACGGCCGCAGAGCGGGTGCAGAACCTTGGGCAGCGCGGAGCGCATGCGGGTTCCTTCGCCGGCGGCGATGATGACGACGGTGGGCGCAGACACCGCTCGCATCGTAGTATCGGCGCCGCTCAGCCATTCGATGGGGAGTCGTCCAACAGGCCAGGACACCGGGTTTTGGTCCCGGGAATCAGGGTTCGAGTCCTTGCTCCCCAGTTCGATCCGTCCGCGCCGTGCGAACATATGTTCGTGCCGCGCTACACCGAGGCCGAACTCCGAGAGGTCGTAGCGCGCTCGAGGACGATGACCGAGGTCCTGCGGCACTTCGGCCTGCGTCCTGCCGGCGGCAATCACAAGCTCCTGCGGCGCTGGCTGGAGACAGTGGGGTATCTCGTACGACCACTTCGCCGGCACACCGCCGCCCGCTGCGGCGGGAGCCGATCGCCGCTCGAGGCTGTCCTGGTCCCGGGCTCCACGTATCAGCGGGGCCAGCTCAAGCAGCGGCTCTACGACGCCGGTCTCAAGCAGCGCGCGTGCGAGCTCTGCGGGCAGGGTGAGGAGTGGCGCGGTCGCCGGATGTCCCTGATCCTCGATCACATCAACGGCGTCGCGGACGACAATCGCCTCGAGAATCTGCAGATCGTGTGTCCGAACTGCGCCGCGACGCTGGACACGCACTGCGGACGGGCCAACCGCAGGACGGTCGACGATCAGACGTGCCTGCGCTGTGGGGCGCGATTCCGGCCGAAGAGCTCACACCAGCGGTACTGCTCGCGCGAGTGCGGCGTGCGGTGGGCGCGCGCCGGCCAGAGCCGGCCCGGGGCGCGGCGGGTGGAGCGGCCGCCGTACGAGGAGCTGCGGGCGGAGGTGGCGGCGCTGGGCTGGAGAGCGGTCGGGCGGAAGTACGGCGTGAGCGACAACGCGGTGCGCAAGTGGATGCGCGCGTATGAGGGCGCACGCGCCGGTCCCGGGGAGGTGGCGCGGCTAAGAGTTTTGTCCGGGAGACGTCGATTGGTTCGAAGACCGCCTAGGCTGGCGATCTTCATGCGCTTTCGTACGCTCGCCGCCGCGGTCGCGGCCCTTCTCGTGCCCGCTGCTCCGGCGTTTGCGGGCGATCCGACGATGCCGCTGTCGCAGGTGCAGGCCGGGATGCGCTGCACCGGCTACTCGGTGATCCAGGGAACGACGATCAGCTCGTTCGACGTGCAGGTGCTCGACGTCGCGGGCGGTGAGGCGTCGGGCGTCGGGAACATCCTGATCCAGGTGTCGGGCCCGGCGGTCGACGCGACGGGGATCGGGCCGGGCTTCTCGGGCTCGCCGATCTACTGCCCGGACGCCGCGGGCGTGAGCCGCAACATCGGCGCGATCTCGCAGTCGGTCAACGAGTACGGCGGCAAGGTCGCGCTGGCGACGCTCGATCGAGGCCATCCTGGGCACGCCGGTCGACGTGCCGGCGCGGGCCGCCGACGACCGGGAAGGCGCAAGGCGAAGGTGTCGGCGCGGATGAAGCGCGGCGATGGCCGGCGCCAAGCCGCTGCGTCACGCCGATCTCGGTCAGCGGGCTGAGCACGCCGCTGGCCAACGCGCTCACGAAGGCCGCGGCGAAGGCCGGAGCGGCCGGTGCTGGCGGTGCCGCCGGGGCCGCTCGGGACCTTCCCGCCGCAGACGCTGCAGCCGGGCTCCGCGGTCGCGGTCGGGTACTCCAACGGCGACGTGCGGACGAGCTCGGTCGGGACGGTCGCCTACGTCGACGGCGACCGCGTGTGGATCTTCGGCCACGAGCTCGAGGGCAACGGCCGGCGCGCGCTGCTGCTGCAGGACGCCTACGTCTTCCGCATCATCAACAACCCGCTGTCGCTCGGCGCGCTCGGCGTCGACGTACAAGCTCGCCGCGTCCGGCCATGACCTCGGAACGGTCACGAGCGACGGCTTCAGCGCCGTCGCCGGCCGCACCGGCGCGCTGCCGCACACGGTGCCGGTCAGCGTGATCGCCCGCGACGAGGACAGCGACGCGCCAGCGCTCGGTCAACACCAACGCGGCCGACGAGGCCGCCGTCGACCTGCCCAGCGGCGGGTCGTGGACGTCGTTCGTCGCCCCGCTCGCGGTCTCGCAGGCCGCGGGCGCGGTGCTCGGCAGCACGCCCTCGCGGCTCACCGGCGACATGTGCGCGCGGATCACGCTCGCCGAGCTCGAGAAGCCGCTGCGCTTCTGCAACCGCTACGTCTCGACCTCCGCCGGCCAGGGCGACGACGGCTCGGTCACCAACGCCGTGCTCGGCGGCGCGTCCAACGACCTCGGCGGCGCGCTCGCCACGATCGACGCCTACACCGGCAAGCCGCCGACGGTGACCGGCGTCAACGTGCTGCTGAAGGTCCACCGCGGCGCCGACCAGGCGTTCATCCGCGACGTCACGCTGCCCGGCGCGCGTGCGGCCCGGCCAGCGGGTGCGCGCGCGGGTCGTCGCTGCAGCGCGTCCGCGGCGACCGCGCTCACCCGCACCTACACGCTGCGGATCCCCGGCGACGCTGCGCAGCGGCAACCAGCGCGCTGCGCTTCGTCGGCACCGACGCCGACCAGGGCGAGAGCGCCTTCACGACGATCATCCTCGGCGACGAGGACGAGGAGAACGAGGGCGGCGATCCCGGCCCGGCGACGCTCGAGGAGCTCGCCGAGAGGTCCGCGCGACCGCAGCGCTGCGACGGCGTCAGCGCTGCGCATCGGCCGCAGCCGCGACGCAGGCCTTCCGCGACGACGACTTCCGCATCTCCGGCCAGGCCGAGACGACGGTCCGCGTGTCCCGCCGCTGATCAGTCGGTGGCCGGGAAGCGGTAGACGATGCCGGGCGGCGCGGGCGCGCCGATCAGCGGCAGCGCCGCGCGCAGCACGGCGGCGAACGCCTCGGCCGAGGCGGCCATCATCTCCACGAGCGTCTCGACCGGCGTCGCCTCGTCCTTGACGCCGTTGGCGTAGTCGGTGAGGAAGCCGAGCAGCGCGTACGGGAGCTCGGCCTCGCCGCACAGCACGGTCTCCGGGCCCGGCGGTCTGGGACACGGCGGTGACGCCGGCACGCCGCCAGGCCGCGGATCTCGGCGCGGGTGTTGAAGCGCGGCCCGTCGACGTGGCCGTAGCAGCCGCCGTCGCGCACGGCGACGCCCGCCGCCTCGGCGCCCGCCCAGCAGCGCCGCGCGCAGCTCCGACGAGAACGGGCCCTCGTAGATCCAGTGCCCGCGCTCCAGCGCGCCCGGCTCGGTGAAGAACGTGCACAGCGACCCGTCCGGCAGCCGGTTGGACAGGAAGTGCAGGTCGTCGAAGCAGACCAGCGAGCCCGAGCTCCACGCGACGGGTCGACCGCCCCGCAGACCGTCACGGCGAGCACGCCGGCCGCGCCCGAGCTCCTTCAGCGCCGCGATGTTCGCGCGGTGCGTGACGTGGTTGGAGAGCCGCGGATGCCCGGCGCCGTGGCGCGAGATGTGCAGCACCTCGACGCCCGCCCACTCGCCGTGCGAGACGAGCGCCTCGCCCCACGGCGTGTACACCGGCTCGCGGCCCGGTGCTCTCGAAGCCGGGAAGCGCGTAGGTGCCGGAGCCGGTGAGGATCCCGATCGCCATCGCGGCGGGACCCTACCGGTCGAGGCCCGCACGACGAGCTCGGGCGCGGCCGGCGAGTACTCGGGCGCCGGCCGTCGCCCGCGATGCAGGCCAGCAGCGCACTGCGCCGCCGCCTCGCCGAACTCCGCGTAGTCGACCCGCACCGACGTCAGCGCCGGCGCCGCGAGCGCGGCCAGCGGCGAGTCGTCGAAGCCCGTCGACCGACACGTCGCCGGGCACGCGAGCCCGCGTCCGAGCGCGCGGCGGCGATCGCCTCGATCGCCAGCGCGTCGCTCGCGCACACGACCGCGGTCGGCGCCGTCGCGCAGCAGTCAGCGCGGCGAGCGCGCGTCGCTCGCGGCCACGCCGGCCGACGGCGTGACCTGCCCGCACCGACGCCACCGGGCCGGGCGCCAGCCCGCGCGCCGCGAGCGCCGCGCGCCAGGCGGCCTCGCGCGCCTGCACGTGCTCGAACTCCGGCCGCCCGCCGAGGAACGCCGATCCGCTCGTGGCCGAGCGCCGCCAGGTGCTCGACCGCCGGCGCCATGCCCTCGTCGTGGCGCGTCTCCACCCACGGGAACGGGCACTCGCCCGCCGGGCCGGCCGGCGAGCACGACCGGGATCGCCGGCCGCCTCCAGCAGCGCGAAGCGCGGGTCGTCGACCTCGACGTCGGTCAGCAGGAAGCCGTCCACGCGCCCGGCCGCCGCGAGGCGCTCGTAGGCGGGCAGCGCCGCGGTCGCCCCGCCCGGGCACGATCTGCAGCAGCAGCGCGTAGTCGGCCGCGGTCAGCGCGCGCTCGATCCCCGACAGGAAGCGCACGAAGAACGAGTCGACCTCGAGCTGCGCGGCGCTCGCGCGCGAGCACGAGCCCGATCGCCCGCGTGCGCGCCTCCGTCAGCGCCCGCGCGCTCGCCGACGGCCGCCAGCCGAGCTCGCGCGCCGCCTCGAGGATCCGCTCGCGCGTCCCGGACGAGACGCCCGGCCGGTCGTTGACCGCGAACGACACCGCGGCCGCGGACACGCCCGCGCGGCGGGCGACGTCGGCGATCGTCGGGCGACGGCGCGGTGTGGGCTGGATCCGGGTGCGGCATCTGCAGGAGGCCTCGCGCGATCGCCCTACCCGCGCACGGTTCGCCGGGTAGCCGAATCCGGCGCAGCTTCAGGGGACGAGGGAACCATGCGCTGCATGCGAGCGCTCGTGCTGCGGCGTCGTCGCTCGCCATGCTGCCGGCGACGCGCCCATGCCGCGACGGAGCTCTCGACGACCGACCGGCTCAAGGACCGGCGCGAGGTCGCCGCGGGCACGCGGGCCTACTGCGATCGGCTTCCAGGACGGCCGCTTCTACGCCAACGGCTGGCACATCACCGGCGAGATGGGCGGCATCTGGGCGCCGCCGCTCAAGCTCGCCGACGGCATCTGGTTCGGCGTCGACGACGAGTGGGTCGAGCCCGCGACGCGCTTCACGAGCGGCCGCGGCTACATCCGCTACGCCTCCCGCCCATCGCCGGGCTGCGGCTCGCGCCGCACCGACTTCGTGCCCGACGGCCGCCGCGCGGCGCTGTTCGGCCTGAGCTCGCCAACCCCGCGCAGACGGCCAAGACCGTCACGGTCAAGGTCGACGTCCACTCCGAGCTGCTGGGCGCCTACCCGTGGACCGGCAGCGACGGCCACCCGACCGCGGCCGACAACCTCCAGCGACACCGCCGCCTACCGAGGACGGCGCGCTCGTCTTCACCGACCGGGGCACGCTGCCCGGCGCCGAGGCCCACGACTACGCCGCGCTCGTCGGCTCCGACCCGCGCGCCGGAGGCGGGCGAGACCGGCGCCGGCTTCCGCGGCCCGCAGCCGGGCACGGTCTGCAAGGCCGACGAGAAGGTCGCGCCGAGCGCGTGCGACGACGGCCCGCACGGCAAGGGCGCCGGCGGCCAGCTGCGCTACCGCGTCACCGTCGCGCCGCGCGCGCGCGAGACGGTCTGGATCGCGGTCGCCGGCTCCGACCGCGGCCTCGACGACGCCCGCAAGGAGCTCGACGTCGCGCTGCACGACCCCGCCGCCCAGCTGCGCGCCAAGATCGAGGCGCGCGACGAGCTGGCCGCCCGCTCGGTCGTCGACCTGCCCGGCGACCGCCGGCTGCAGGAGGCGGTCGAGTGGGGCAAGCAGAACCTCGCCGACCTGACGCAGACGGCCACCGACCTGAAGATGCGCTTCGTCGACCAGGGCAAGGCCTACCCGGCGCCGGACGGCACGATCAAGCGCGCGACGTTCTTCGGCGCCGGCTACCCCGACTACCCGTGGCTGTTCGCCACCGACGGCGAGTACACGGCGTTCCCCGCCGTCGCGCTCGGCCAGTTCGAGACCGACCGAGGCGCACCTGCGCGCGCTGCGCGACGTCTCGGACCTGCTCAACGACCGCAGCGGCAAGGTCGCGCACGAGATCGTCACCGACGGCTCGGTCTACTTCGGCGCCGACAAGGACCCGGGCAACACCGACGAGTCGGTCAAGTTCCCGAGCGCGGTCGCGCTCGTCTGGCGCTGGACGGGCGACAACCGCTTCCGCGACGACCTCTACGACTTCTCCAAGCGCACGCTGCGCTACGTCACCGACGAGCTCGACGCCGACAAGGACGGCTGGCCCGAAGGGCCTCGGCAACGTCGAGCGCGAGGGCATGGGCGAGGAGAAGCTCGACAACGCCGTCTACCTGATCCGCGGCCTCTACGACCTCGCCGACATGGCGCGCGCCAAGCGCGACCGCACCACCGAGCGCTGGGCGACCGGCATCGCCGACCGCTGCGCGCGCGCTTCGACGCGACGTGGTGGGACGAGGCCTCGATCCAGTACGCGGACTCGCTCGCGCGCCGGCGACGCGCGTCCAGCAGCAGCACTGGATCGGCGTGACGCCGATGGAGGCCGAGCTGACGATCGGCGGCCGCGCCGTTCCCGGGCCTCGCGCCCGGACGAGCACGCGACCGCCGGCGCTGGCCGAGCGCGAGAGCGACTGCTTCAGCGGCGCCGCCCCGCTCAACCTCGGCCTCTTCCACACCGGCTGCGAGGGCGGCCCGGACGGCAAGGGCGAGCGCAAGGTCTTCTCGCTCACGACCGTCGATCCAGGCCGTCGCCGACGGCAACTACGGCCGCGCGCGAGCAGCGCCGCTACACGCGACGCCAACGCCGATCCGATGTTCGAGCCCGACGAGCATGCCGGGCGCGCTGCCGGAGATCCTCCCGTCCCCCGACCAGAGCGCCAACATCGACCGCTGCTGGACCTGCCGCTCGATGTTCATGCAGGCCTGGGGCCACTACGGCACCGCGTGGCCGGTCATCCACCAGCAGCTCGGCGTGCGCCCGTCGCTGGGCACCGGCCGGGTCGAGATCGTGCCGAGCATCCCGGAGGGCCAGACCCGGATCGGCGGCCGCGACATCCGCCTCGGCGACGACGGCGCGATCGACGTCCGCGCGCAGCGCAGCGGCAGCCGCTACACGACGACGGTCACCGTCGACGACGTCGAGAAGCTCACCGACCTGCGCGTCGGCGCCACGCTCCCGGCCGGCGAGGAGGTCGACACCGTCACGCTCGACGGCGACCGCGTCCGGCGCCCCACCGTGCGCGAGACCAACCGCGGCGTCGAGGTCACGGTGCCCGCCGACGAGGACGGGCGCAACGTGGTGGTGGTCACGACGGCGTAGGGGGTACAGACGCCCCACCGCAGGCGGGGAAACGGGAGGAAGACATGCGGTGGAAGAGCGCGGCGACGTTGGGCGCCGTGATGCTGTGCGTGCCGGCGACCGCGGGAGCGGCACCGGAACTGAGCGTGAGCGACCGGCTGAAGGACCGGCGCGAGGTGACCGCGGGCACGCGGGCGTACTCGGTCGGCTTCCAGGACGGCCGCTTCTACGCCAACGGCTGGCACATCACCGGCGAGATGGGCGGCATCTGGGCACCACCGCTCAAACTCGCCGACGGCGTCTGGTTCGGCGTCGACGACCAGTGGGTCGGGCAGGCGACGAAGTTCACGAGCGGGCGCGGCTACACGCGTTACGACCTGCCGGCGCTGAGCGGCCTCGAGCTGCGCCGCGTCGACGTCGTCCCGGACGGCCGCCGGGCCGCGCTGTACGGGCTCGAGCTCTCCAACCCGGGCCCGGCCGCGAAGACGGTCACGGTCAAGGTCGACGTCCGCTCCGAGCTGATGGGCGCCTACCCGTGGGGCTTCGACGAGTCGTCCCCAACGCCAAGGACAACCTCGCCGACACGGCGGCGTATGACGGCGGGGCGCTGGTCTTCACCGACAAGGGCACGCTGCCGGGCGGCGAGCCGCACGACTACGCGATGCTCGCGGGCTCCGACCGCCGGCCGCTGGCGGCGAGACCGGCCCGGGCCATTGGGGCCCGCAGCCGGGCAAGGATGCGCGGGCAGCGACCAGGTCGCCCCGCGCGCCTGCGACGACGGCCCGTTCGGCAACGGCGCCGGCGGCCAGCTGCGCTACCGCGTCACCGTCAAGCCGCGCGAGCGCGAGTTCGTCTGGATCGGGCTCGCGGGCTCGGACAAGGGCTTGGGCGAGGCGCGCCGCGAGCTCGCCGGCACGCTGCGCGACCCCGGCGGCCTGCTGGCGCAGAAGGCGGCCTCGCGCGCCGAGCTCTCCAGGCGCTCACAGGTCGACCTCCCCGGCGACCGCCAGCTGCAGGAGGCGGTCGACTGGGGCAAGCAGAACATCGCCGACCTCACGCAGACCGCGACCGACCTGCGGGTCCGCTTCGTCGACCAGGGCAAGCAGTACCCGGCGCCGGTCACACGCTCCGCGAGGCCACCTTCGTCGGCGCGGGCTACCCGGACTATCCGTGGATGTTCGCCACCGACGGCGAGTACACGGCCTTCGCCTCGGTCGCCGTGGGCCAGTTCGAGGCGATCAAGGAGCACCTGCTCGCGTTGCGCGACATCTCCGACGCGCTCAATGCCCGCAGCGGCAAGGTCGCGCACGAGATCGTCACCGACGGCTCGGTGTGGTTCGGCGCCAACACCGACCCCGGCAACACCGACGAGTCGGTGAAGTTCCCGAGCGCGGTCGCGCTCGTGTGGCGCTGGACGGGCGACGACCGCTTCCGCGACGCGCTCTATGACTTCTCGGTCCGCAACCTGAAGTACGTCACCGCCACCCTCGACGACGACAACGACGGCTGGCCCGAAGGCCTGGGCAACGTCGAGCGCGCGGGCATGGGCGAGGAGAAGCTCGACAACACCGTCTACTACGTGCGCGGCCTCTACGACCTGGCCGACATGGCCGCGGCCAAGCGCGACCGGGCGACCGAGCGCTGGGCGCGCGGGCTCGCCGACCGCCTCGCCGCGCGCTTCGATTCCACCTGGTGGGACGCGCCCAACCGCCAGTACGCGGACTCGCTGGGGGAGCACAACGTGCGCATCCAGCAGCAGCACTGGATCGGCCAGACGCCGATGGAGGCCGAGCTGACCGTCGACGGCGCCGCCGTCCCCGGCCTCGCGCCGCCCGACCACGGCACGGCCGCTCTCGCCGAGCGTGAGACGACTGCTACAGCGGCGAGCCGCCCTTCAACCGCGGCCTCTTCCACACCGGCTGCGGAGGCGGCCCGAGCGGTCGTCGGCGAGCGGACGATCTTCTCGCTCAACACCGCGATCCAGGCCGTCGGGCTCGGCAATTACGGGCGCGACGCGAGCCGCTACACCGGGGCGAACTCCGCACCGATGTTCGAGCCCGACGAGATGCCGGGCGCGCTGCCGGAGATCCTGCCCGTCACCGCGACTCAGCAACGCGCAACATCGACCGCTGCTGGACCTGCCGCGCGATGTTCGTGCAGGCCTGGGGCCACTACGGCACGGCGTGGCCGGTCGTGCATCAGCAGCTCGGCGTGCGGCCGTCGCTGGGCACCGGCGCGCTCGAGGTCGTGCCGCAGCTGCCGCCGGGCCAGACGCGCATCGAAGGGCGCTCGATCCGGCTCGGCACGGGCGAGCTCGACGTACGCGCCGAGCGGCCGGCCGGCGCTACGTGACGACGGTCCGCGCGGACCTCAGGCTCCACGACCTGCGCGTCGGCGCGACGCTGCCGCGCGGGACGAAGGTCGACTCGGTCACGCTCGACGGGCGGCGCGTCAAGCGGCCGCTCGTGCGCGAGACCAACCGCGGCGTCGAGGTCACCGTCGAGGCCGACCGCGGCGGCCGTCACACGGTGGTGGTCAACTAGGAGCGCGCGGCTCGATCCGCACCAGATCATCGGCACCAGGGGCCCACGCGACGCCGGCGCTGACGGCGATGTCGCCGGAGAGCGGGCCCTTGGTGTCGATCGGCTCCAGCCGCTTCGCGGTCTTGGCGTCCAGGCGCTCGACGATGCCGCTGCGGGTGGCGACCCAGATCGACGTCGCCGCCCTCGGCGATCCCGTCCGGCTTGCGCGCCACCTTGACCTTGCTCAGCGCCTTGCCGGTGGTCGCGTCGAAGCGGACGACCTCGTTGTAGAGCGAGTCCGTGACCCAGCCGTCCAGGCCGTCCAGCAGCAGCTCGGCGGGCACGCCGTCGGTCTCGATGTCGATCGTCTGCGGCTTGCCCAGCTCGGGCCCGAAGCGGTGCAGCTGCGGCGGCAGCGCGGTGACCTCGACGACCCGGTCGGCGACCGCGTCGAGGTCGGTCGGCGAGCCGCCGAGGTGGTACGGCTCGCCGACGGTGCGATGGGTCGCGGGGTCGACGCGCTGCAGGCGCCCGTCGCCGTCGGGCGAGAGCACGACGACGTCCTCGTCGGTGACCGCGACGTAGCGGCCCTCGATGTCGAGCCGCACGTAGGTCGCGCTCGCGCGTCTCGAGGTCGATGTCGACCAGCTGGCGGTCCTCGAGCGTGACCCAGAGGTGCTTGCCGTCGCGCGTCAGCCCGAGGTCGTGCGGGGGTGAGCGCAGCTTGATCCGCCGCACGACCTGGCGCGAGCTCGAGAGCACCTGGATGATCTCGCGGTTCGGCCCGTCGGCGACGTAGGCGAAGGTCGGGTTGGCGGCGACGCGGCCGGCGTTGGCGCCCTCGCCGAGCGGGATCCGCTCGACGAACGGCGCGAGCGCCGGGGGCCGCGCGGTGCGCGCCTGCTCGCCGTCGTCCGCGAGCACGAGGCCGAGCGCGACCCCGGCGCCGGCCACCAGCACCGCGCCGGCGGCGAGCAGCGCGCGGCGCGAGACGGACGCGCGCGGACGCCGCGCGATCGTGGCGCGTCGGCCGCGGCGGGTCCGCGGCGCTGGCGCGCGTCGGCGTCGCGCCGGCGGCGCGTTCGGCCGGCGACGACCGTCGCGGCGCCCGGCGGCGGCGCCAGCACCGCCGCGCGGGCGGCGCGCATCGCCTCGCCCGCGCTCGCCGGCCGCTCCGCCGGCTCCTTGGCCAGCATCCGCCGCAGCACCTCGTCGAGCGCGCGCGGCAGCCCCGGGCGCTCGTCGGTCGTCGACGGCGGCGGCTCGTAGCGGTGCGCCCACAGCGTCGCCAGCTCGGTGTCGCGCGGGAACGGCACGCGGCCGGTCAGCGCCTCGAAGAGCACGCAGCCGAGCGAGTAGACGTCGGCGGCCGGCGTCGCCTCGGTGCCGTCGAGCAGCTCCGGGGCGACGTAGTCCGCCGTCCCGACCCAGCGCCCCGGCGCCGTGCGCGTGTCGCGGGCGGCGAGGTCCTTGCCCGCGCCGAAGTCGGTCAGCCAGGCGTGGTCGCCGTCGAGCAGGACGTTCGCGGGCTTGACGTCGCGGTGCACGACGCCGCGCTCGTGGGCCGCGTCCAGCGCCGCCGCGACCTGCGAGAGCAGCATCGATCGCGATCCGCGCGTCCAGCCCCGCCGTCCCCCGCAGCCGCGCCGCCAGGTCGCCGCCCGGGACCCAGCGCATGGCCAGGTAGAGCTGCCCGTCGACGTCCCCCGCCTCGTAGACGCCGATCACGTTCGGGTGCTCGAGCGCGGCCAGCATCCGCCACTCGCGCTCGAAGCGCGCGACGAACGCCGGATCGGAGGCCAGCGCCGGCGCGATCAGCTTCAGCGCCACCGTGCGCTCGAGCCGGAGGTGCGTCGCGCGGTAGACGACGCCCATCCCGCCCCGCCCCGCCTCGGCCTCCACGCGGTAGCCGGCGAACGTCTCGCCGATCCGCAGCTCAGAGCTCCCGGACACTGACCGCACCCGACTGGAAGGCGACCTCGACCAGCTTCGCGCGCTTGGCGTTGTGGGGCAGGTCCCCCACGCCGAGGCGCTCGAAGAGGTCGTGCAGATGCGCCTTCACGCGCGGGACGCTGAGCGACACCTCGTCGGCGATGTCCTGGTTGGACGCGGGCGTGGCGAACGGGCTCCCGTCCTTGAACGGGCGGCAGAGGGAGAGCAGCACGGCGCGCTGCATCGGGGTCAGCGACTGGGCGGCGCTCTGGCCCGCCGCGGGCCGCGTGGGGCTGGCGGGCGCCTCGCCGGGCGCGCGGTACTGCAGCTCGGTCACGCCGAGGCGGACGACGTCGCCGTCGCGCAGCGCGCGCTCGCCGATCAGCCGCTCGCCGTTGAGGAACGTGCCGTTGGTGGAGAGCCCGTGGTCGGCCAGCACCCAGTGCCCGCCGACGCGTTCGAGCTCGGCGTGCAGGCGCGAGACCTCGGCGTCCTCGCCGAAGGACGAGGTCGCAGGCGATCTCGCGCCCGATCGTCAGGCGCCCGCCCGCCGGCAGCGCGTGGATGACCTGCGCCTCGTCGCGGCGGAAGACCAGGAACGGCGTGCCGGCGCGCTCGGCCTCGAGCTGCGCCTTGAGCTCAGCGGGCGTGGAGCGATGCATCGTGCCTGCCGATACCCAGGTCTCGAAGGTCGATACCTGAGGTGTGCCCGTCGAGCCCTAGGGCCACTGTGGACCGGACTCCGGTGCGGCGAGAGTGCCGCCCATGCGTCCCACACACCTTCTCTGCGGTGTGGCTCTCGCGGGCGCCCTCCTCACCACCGGGTGCGGAAGCGACCGCGAGCGCGAGCAGTTCTCCACCGCGCAGGTTGCCGAGTTCTTCCACGCCGTCACCGGCGATTCGTTGCAGGCCCAGCCGGGCGACGAGCTCGACGCGCTCTCGATCGAGCGCGGCGACAGCGGCCGCTACGGCTCCTTCTACATCGTCGTCATGCGCAAGCCGGATGACGAGGACTTCTACAAGATCGAGGACGCGCTGCCGCTGATGGCCGACGCGCGTGGCATCTACTGGCACAAGGACGGCCCGTCCTGGACGGCGATGAAGCGCTACGGCAACGTGGTGCTGGCGTGGGACGCCGACCAGCGCGAGCTCGACGACCGCTTCGAGCGCCTGCACACGGTGCTCACCGGGCTCGGCAGCCGCCGGAGCAGATCCGCGCCAAGCTCGACGTCAAGCCGCGCAGCGGCTCGACGCGGTCGTCGACCGCGGGCAGCGCCTGACGCTGCCGAACATCGAAGTGCGGCTGACGCGGGTCCAGACCGGACAGGTCGTGATCCCGCCGAACGACTACGGGCTCGTGCGCCGCGCCAAGGGCCGCTTCGTGCTCGTCGCCGTCGAGCTCAAGAACGTCGGCGACGAGCCGCTGCGCGGGCTCTATGACGCCCGCCTGCAGGTCGGCGACGCGCTCTACGAGCAGAACAGCGAGGCGACCTACACCGTGACCCCGCTGCGCGCCTTCCCGCTCGCGCCGCGGCGTCGACCCCGGCCGCGGTCGTCTTCGACGTGCCGGCCGAGGAGGCCGAGCGCGCGGCCCGCGAAGGCGTCCTGGCCTTTCCCGCCGAGCAACGCAGCTTCGCGTCGATCCGGCTGACGACGCAGACCTGAGGGGCCGGATGCCCCACCGGCGGAGGGACGCCGCCGGTCAGGCCGGCCGATAGGCCGGTGAACACGAGGCGGCGGGGCAACGATGCCCCGTCGCCTCAACGATCCTTCGCCTCGCGCGGGACACGACCGCCGGACGCCCCCGCCTCGGTCGCCGGCCCGCGCGGGGCGGCGATCCCGAGCACGCGCATCGCCTTCAGGCCGAGCCCGAGCTTCTCGCGGCCGTCGGTCGAGGAGACGTCCAGCGACGTCAGGTCGCGCACGCGCTCGAGCCGGTAGCGGACGGTGTGGCGGTGCGTGTAGAGCCGGGCGGCGGTGCCGGCGACGTTGCCGTCGGCGTCCAGGAAGGTCTCGAGCGTCTGTACCAGGTCGGTCTCGTACTGGTCGTCGTAGGCCACCAGCGGCGCGACCGTCTCCTCGTAGAAGCGCTGCAGCTCCGCCGGGTCCTCGCTCATCGCGGGCAGCAGCAGGCGGTAGGCGCCGGTGTCCTCGAACGCGAGCATCGCGACGTCGTCGCTGGAGGTGTCCGCGGTGGCGACGTTGGCCGCCAGCAGCGCCTCGTTGCCCGCGCGGTAGAGGTCGACCGGGTCCTGCGCGACGCGCGAGTGGCCGAGCGCGAAGGTGAACCCGTGCACCGACGCGTGCAGCTCGCGCGCGATGCCCTCGGTGACGCGGCGCAGGCCGGCGTCCTGCGCGGTCGGGCAGGAGCACGACGACGTGGCCCTGCGGGTCGGCCGGGCTCTCGAGCACCGCGGCGAGCGAGCCGGGGGCGCCGGCGCGCGCGGCGCGCTCGGCGGCGGCCAGCACGCGGGCGCGCCAGTCGTCGTCGGCGGGCGCGTAGTGGTGCGCGCGCACGACCACCACCGCGCCGCCCTCGGACAGGTCGGCGCCGAGCTCGGAGGCGCGGGCGAGGATGTCGCCGCGGTCGGTCACCTTGCGCTGGAAGAGCGCGGTCAGGAACGCGGCCTGGGCGGCCTCGGAGGCGCGGTCGGGCGCGCGCAGGCGCTCGACCTCGCTGGCGATCATCGTCGTCGCGATCCGCAGGATCGCCGCCGACGTGCCGCCGCTGCGCGGGCGCACGCGCAGGCGGCCGACGACCGCGTCGCCCACGCGCAGCTCGTGCGTCTCGACGCCCTCGGCGTCGCGCATCAGCGAGCGCTCGTCGGCCGTCGAGCGCGCGGCGACCGCGAGCACGGAGCTCGAGCGATCGATCAGCACCAGCGACGCGTCGAGCGCACGCGCAGCCGCCCGGACGACTTCCGGGAGCCCGAGGCCGGACTCCACCGCGTCCGACATCGCACTGAGCGCGCCGAGGTCGGGCAGCGCCGCCTCTTTGCGGGCGGGCGAGGACACGGCACAGAGGTTAGACGTCTTAGAGCCGGTCGCTGAAGTACCAAAGTACAGCCGCGCCGACGCCCGCCCCGGCGAGCACGAACGCCGCCAGCACGTAGACGCTGAGCAGCGTCGCCACGAGCCGGTCACGCACGCGCCAGTAGGACTTCCAGGCGGGCACGACGACCAGCCACAGCCAGGCGATCAGCGAGATCGCGGCGGCCGCCCCGGCGATCAGATAGGTCTTGTCGTCGTCGCTCATCGCGGGCCCATTGTGGCGAACGCGTCCGGCGAACAAGCGCGAACACGCCGACGATCGACCAGATCGCCAGCGCCAGCGCGAGCCCGCCCAGGACGTCGGTGAGGAAGTGCGCGCGCAGGTAGATGCGGGTGACGCCGACGACCGCGGCGAGGATCACCGCGACCGTCACGGCGGCGATCCGGACCGCCCAGCCGACGCCCGCGCGCACCAGCACCGTCGCGCACGCGATCAGCGCGATCGGCGTACGCCGAGTGGCCCGACGGATAGGCCGCGTTGAACGTGTCGACCAGGCCTTCCGGCGGGCGGGCGCGGTCGTAGGCGACCTTCGTGATGTGCACGAGCGACGAAGACGGCCAGCCAGCCGGCGACGAGCGAGACGGCCTCGATCGGGCGCCGGCGCACGGCGGCGAAGATCGCCGTGGCCGTGACCAGCGCCGCGGTGACGGGCGAGGAGCCGATGTGGGTCACGACCTTCGCGATGTCCACCAGCGTCTCGTTGCGCAGGCGCCGGGCGACGTCCTCGGCCCAGCTGGTCGATCCGCGGCTCGCCCTGCAGCAGCACGACGTCTCCGAGCAGGAAGAACGCGAAGCCGCCGGCGAGCGCGAACGCGAGGAGCGTCGTCAGCTCGAGGCCGAGGTTGCCGGGCGTCAGGCGGTCGAGGCTGAAGCGGGCCGTGAAGTCCACCGACCGCGGCGACCGGCCTCAGCAGCAGGTGCCAGACGGGACGGCCGAGCTTGGCCAGGACCCGCCAGCCGCGCCGGTCGTCGCGCTCGTCGATCCAGTCGCGCACCTTCGCGCGCGCCTCGGGGCTGCGCCGCAGGTGGATCAGCGTGACGATCCCGGCGATCAGCGCGACCAGCGTCCCGAGCGCGAACAGGCCCGCGCGACACGTAGGTCGTGAGCTGGTCGATCGAGCGCCAGAACAGGAAGCCGAGCACGCAGAACGTGATCGACCACAGGCCGGCGGCGAGCACGTCGTAGGGCAGGAAGCGCTTGAGCGGCATCCGGCTGGCGCCGGAGATGAACGGCATCAGCGGGCGCACGAAGCCGAGGAAGCGGCCGACGACGATCATCACCGCGCCGTGCTTGGTCAGCAGCTTCTCGACCTGGTCCAGGCGCTCCTCGGTGATCTTCAGCCGCTCGCCGTACTTCACGCAGCCAGCCGCGCCCCTTGCGCTTGCCGAGCTCATAGGCCGTCAGGTCGCCGAGCAGGCAGCAGACCCAGACGATCGCGATCAGCACCAGCAGCGAGATCTCGCCCTGGCCGGCGACCAGGCCGCCGACGATCACCGCCGTCTCGCCGGGGGCGATGAAGCCGAGGAAGGCGCCCGTCTCCAGGAACGCGAGCAGGCCGACGGCGAGATAGGTCCACGGGCCGAGCGCCTTGCCGGCGTCCTCGAGCAGCTGCTCGAAGTTCGGCAGCTTGATCACGCCGACGCCGATCAGGACCGCGGCCGCGATCGCGACCAGCTCGGCGATCTGCAGCCAGCGCTTCTGCTTGTGGCGGCGGGCGATCAGCCAGCCCGCGAGCACCACCGCCGCGGCGAGCCACGTGTACTTCATGCCGCTACGGCACGCGGGATAGCCCGCGGCGTGCAGCCGCGCGACCGCGTCCGGGTCGTCGCTGAGGCCGAAGACGGTCGGGCCCTGAGCCGGTCACCATCGGCTGCTCTACCCCGATCTCGCGCAGTGCTCTCCAGCGCGGGGTCGATCGCCGCGCACAGGCGGCGCGCGGCGGGCTCGAGGTCGTTGACGTGCGCGAAGGGCTCGCCGGCGCGGATCGCGCGGCGCGGCGGCCTCGAGCTCCTCCGGGGTGCGCGCGCGGTCGCGGGCGTCGAACTCGGCGTAGACCTGCCCGGCGGAGAGCTCGGCCTCGAGCGGGACGACGATCAGCGGCGGCCGGTCGGCGGGCAGCGCCTCGACGTGCTCGCCCGCTCCGGTCATCAGCGCGCGCTGGGCGTAGAGCATCACGGTCACGTCGGCGCCGAGCAGCATCGGCAGGTGCGGCGGGATCGGCAGGTTCGCCGCCCGCGACGATCAGTCGCAGCGCGGCCGCGGCGTCGCTGGAGCCGCCCGCCATGCCGGCCGCGATCGGGATCCGCTTGGCGATCGTCAGCCGCTGCGGCGGGCCGTCCCAGCCCGTCGCGGCGCGGAACTCGCGCAGGGCGCGGGCGGCGAGGTTGTCGCCCTCGACGCCAGGGCAGACGACGACGTCCTCCTCCCCCTCCCCCGGTTCCAGCGTGAGCTTGTCGCCGAGGGTCGTGGGCTGCACGACGGACACCAGCGGGTGCAGGCCGTCGGCGCGCGGCGCGCCGACCAGCAGGCAGAGGTTGACCTTGCCCGGGGCTAGCACAGGCGCTCCCACAGCGCGCGCCACTGCGCGGGCGAGAGCGCTTCGGCGCGGGCGTCGGCGGGGTGCCCGAGCGCGGTGAGGGCCTCGCGGGTGCGCTCGCGGATGCTCTCGGCGGGGTTCGGGGCCAGCGAGAGCGACTTCGCGAGCGCCTTGCGGCGGTGCGCGAAGCCGTGCTGGACGAGCTGTTTGAGGCTGTCCGGCGGCGCCGCGCTGTGGCGCTTGAGGCCGACGAGCACGGAGTCGACGTTCGGCACCGGCGCGAAGACCCCGCGCGGCACCTTGCGGATGACCCTGACGTCGCACGCGAGCTGGGCGAGCACCGACGGGACACCGTACGCGCTCGTGCTCTTGCTCGCCGCGAAGCGCTCCCCGACCTCCTTCTGCACCATCGCCACCCAGGTGTCGACCGCCGGCGAGCTCGATCGTCCGCAGGATCACCGTCGCCGCCACGCCGTACGGGAGGTTGGCCACGACCTTGTTCGGCGGTGGGTCGAGCGTCGCGAGATCGAGCTTGACGGCGTCGGCGAAGTGCAGCGTGGTGTTCGGGTGCGGGTCCAGCGCGTCCCTCAGCGCGGGTTCCAGGCCGCGGTCGAGCTCGACGACGTGCACGTGCTCGGTGCGCTCGGCGAGGTATTCGCTGAGCACGCCGAGGCCGCCGCCGACCTCCAGCACGACGTCCTGCGGATCGAGCTCGGCGGCGCGGCCGATCACGTCGAGGATGTTCGAGTCGACGAGGAAGTTCTGGCCCAGCTCGCGGTTCGGCCGGACGCCGAACTCGCGCATCCGGCGGACGCTCGGTTGATCTCACCAGCCGAACAGTTTCTCGCCGTTGGCCTCGACCGCCGCGTCCAGCTCGGCGTAGGCCAGCCCGCGGCGCTCGGCGATGAAGCGCGCGGTGTGGGCGACGTAGGCGGGCCGGTTGCGCTCCTTGCGCACGACCTGCGGCGTCAGATACGGGGCGTCGGTCTCCACCAGGATGCGGTCCAGCGGCGTCTTCGTCGCCGCCTCCGCGAGGTCCTGCGCCTTCGGGTACGTCACGTTGCCGGCGAAGGAGATCCACCAGCCGTGCTCAAGGCACTCCTCCAGGCGGTCGGGCATCGAGAAGCAGTGCATGACGACCTGCAGGCCTTCGGCCTTGCGTCGTCAGCCAGTCGATCGTGTCCTGCTCGGCGGCGCGGGTGTGGATGATCAGCGGTTTCTGGAGCTCGTGCGCGAGCGCGATCTGCGCTTCGAAGGCGCGTTCCTGGTCTCGCGCGGGGCGCGTAGTCACGGAAGTCGTCGAGGCCGGTCTCGCCGATCGCCAGGCACTTCGGGTGCTGGGCGAGCTCGCGCAGCTCCTCCGTGATGGTGTCCGTGTAGCCGGTGCGCTTCGTTGGGGTGGTGGCCGATCGCGGCGTAGACCTCGTCGTAGGTCTCGGCCGCCTTCAGCGCGGCCTGCCGGGACGGGCCGTCCATCCCGATCGTGAGGATCCGCGTGACGCCCTCGTCGCGGGCCTGGGCGACGAGCTCGGCCTCGGGCGCGGGCCCGCGATCGAGATGGGTGTGGCTGTCGATCACTCCGGCTTCGGGAAGAGGGGCGCGAGCTTGCTCGACGGCCTGCCCGCCGGGATGGGCGCCGAAGCGCGCGTGGTCGATCGCCGTGTCGGGCGCGCCGAGCGCGGCCAGCAGCTTCTCGGCCGACTCCGGGATGTAGGGCGTCAGCAGCACCGTGACGACCCGCAGGCCCTCGGCCAGCGAGCGCAGCACGGTGCTCAGCTCGTCCGCCTTGGCCTCGTCCTTGGCCAGCTGCCACGGCGCCGTCTCTTCGACGTAGCGGTTCAGGCGCCGCACGCGCTGCCAGATCCGCTCCAGCGCCTGCGTGATCTCCGCGCGGTCGAGCAGCTTCGAGACCTCCTCGACGAGGCCGTCGAAGTCCTTCGCCAGCTCCGGGTCCGGATCCACGGTCGGCGCCGTGCCGTCGCAGTAGCGGCCGACCATGTTCGTCGTGCGGCCCGCGAGGTTGCCGAGCTCGTTGGCCAGCTCGGTCTCGTAGCGCTCGCCGAAGGTGATGGTGGAGACGCCGCCGTCCTGCCCGAAGGAGACCTCGCGGAAGCAGTAGTAGCGCAGCGCGTCGGTCCCGAAGCGGTCCATGACCTCGAACGGGTCCAGCACGTTGCCCAGCGACTTGCTCATCTTGTGCTCGGCGCCCGAGGCGTCCTTCATCAGCAGGAAGCCGTGGATGAAGATCTCCTCGGGCAGCTCGATCTCCGCCGCCATCAGCATCGCGGGCCAGAACACCGCGTGGAACTTCAGGATGTCCTTGCCGATGATGTGGAACGCCGGCCAGAACTTCGGCGTCAGGTCCTCGCTCGGGTCGGCGAAGCGACAGCGCCGTGTAGTAGTTCAGGAGCGCGTCGAACCAGACGTAGAAGACGTGCCCGGGTCCCACGGGACCTCGACGCCCCACGTCAGCTTGGAGCGGCTGAGGCTGATGTCGTTCAGGCCGCCCGTGATGAACGCGTGCGCCTCGTTGTACCGGGAGCGCGGGCGCACGAACTCCGGCTGGTCCGGTAGAGCTGCTCGAGCTTCTCCTGGAAGGCGGAGAGCTTGAAGAACCAGTTCTCCTCCTTCTGGTGCTCGAGCGGGATCTTGTGGATCGGGCACGTCGTTGTCCGGCGCCGATCTCGTTCTCGGTCTTGAAGTCCGCGCAGCGCGGGCAGTACAGGCCCTCGTAGAGGCCCTTGTAGACGTAGCCGTTGTCGTGGATGCGCTGCATCACGTCCTGGACCGCGCGCTTGTGCCGCGGGTCCGACGTGCGGATGAAGAAGTCGTTGGTGGCGTTGATGCGCGGCATCAGCGCCTTGAAGCGCTCGGCGTTGCGGTCGGCCAGCTCCTTCGGCGTCACGCCCTCGCGCTCCGCGGCCTGCGCCACCGGCTCGCCGTGCTCGTCCGTGCCGGTGAGGAAGAACACCTCCTCCCCGCGCTGGCGCATGTGCCGCGCGAGGATGTCGGCGCCGATGGTGGTGTACGCGTGGCCCAGGTGCGGGGCCGCGTTCACGTAGAAGATCGGCGTGGTGACGTAATAGGCCATCGGCGTTCGGAGAGGCTAGCGGTGCGGTCGGGTCAGGCCGAGGTCGAGTCGGGCGCGTTGCGGAAACCGCAACACCGCCGACTCACTTCCCGCGGTTGGCGGCCGGCGACGCTACGGCGTCGTTCGCGCCACGCGAGCGCGCCGCGCGCGGATCCGCACCCCACCGCCGAGCGCCCCGAGCAGGAGCAGCGCGAGCCCGGCCCAGGCGGGCCAAGGCGCGAGCGCTCGCGCGCCGGTGGGCGCGGAGACTCGAACCGCCTGGACGGGCGCGGCATGGGGGCGTTCGGGCGCGGACGGCGACGCGGGAGTGGCCGGCACGGCCGCGGGCGGCCACGCAGGAGCTGCCGGCGCAGCGGCGGGCGGCGACGCGGGAGTGGCCGGCACGGCCGCGGGGGGCGACGCCGGGACCGGCACGGGTGGCGACGGCGGGACGGCCGTGGGCGGTTCGATCCGGCGTGGGCGGCCCGGCCCGGTGCGCGGGACGCGGGTCGTGCGCGGCGGTGGCACGGTGGGCGGCGTGGCGGGCGGGCGGTGCAGAACGGGAGCGGGTCCACGTACGCGAAGCGGTCGCCCGCGCGGCGGACGCCGAGGTGCAGGCCGCGCGTGCTCGCCGCCCGCGCCGACCGTGCCGAGCGACGCGGCCCGCGCGCACGGACGCGCCCGCCGCCACCGCGAGCGAACGCCAGCGGCAGATGCGTCACGCGCCAGGGGCCGCAGCGCAGCGTCACGACGCCCGGGCGCGCGGTGACGACGACGCCCGCGCACGCCGCGCGCACGGGCGCGCCCGACCGGCGCGGCGAGGTCGACCCCGCGATGCCAGCCCGCGCGGAACGGGTCGGCGCCATAGGCGAACGGCCGCGCCACCGCCCCGGCACCGGCCGGCGCCAGCGAGCGTCGAGTCCACAACCTGTGGTGTGAATCGACGCGCGAGCGCGACGGTGGCGGGGCAACGAGGGCGAGGGTCGCGTAGAGCGGCGAGAACGGCCATCGGGCCGACCCGGGGATTTCCCCGCATGGCGCGATGTCGCAGAACCTGCACACGAATCGGTACAGTCCCGTTACAGTGCGCGAATGTTCCGCGCGAAAGTGCCGCGTTGATAACCCGCGTCCTTCGCTTCGTCGCGCAGCGCCCCGGCCGCGCCTGCGTCTACCTGCTGGCCGGCACGGTCCTGATCGGTGGCGCCCTGTTCAGCCTGGTCGAGCACGACGCGGACTGGTTCGACGGCATCTGGTGGGCGATCGTGACGCTCACGACCGTCGGCTACGGCGACTACTCGCCGCGAACCTTCCTCGGCCGCTGGATGGCGCGCGTTCGTCATGGCGGGCGGCATCGGCACCGTCGCCATCCTCACCGGCCTGCTCGCCGACGAGATCCGCGAGGCGCGCGATCCACGACCACGACGAGACGCCCGAGCTCGACGACGACATCGAGCACATCATGCCGATCATGGCCGAGGAGCTGGAGAAGCTGCGCTCGAAGGTCTCGCACCCCGAGGTCGTCGCCGCCCTGCGCAAGGTCCACAGCGAAACTACCAAGGAGGAGACGCCGTGACCGAACGCCGTCGCCGCCGTTCCCGCGACGTCGCCCTCGTCGCCGTGCCGGTGCTCGCCCTCGCCTTCGCCGCCTGCGGCGGGGACGACGAGACCGCCTACTGCGTGGACGAGAACGACCAGATCGTCGAGAACCAGCTACTGCGACGACGAGGCGACCGACGACGGCGGTACCGGCGGCGTTCTTCTGGTACTACGGCGGCAGCGTGGCCGGGCGGCAGCTGGCCCCGGGCACGCAAGCTCAGCGGCGGCAGCAAGGTCGTCCACCTCGAACATCGCCGAGAACGCCAGGCGCGGCGGCTTCGGCAGCAGCTCCAGACGAGCGCGAGCGGCGTCGGCCGCGCCGCGGCGTCGAGCAGCGGGGGCGGCTGAGTGCAGCGGATCGAGGTCGAGCCCCGCCAGGGCTGGCCGGCGATCATCGAGGAGCAGGGCCTCATCTACTGGAAGACCGAGCTGCCGGACGGCTCGATGATGCCCTACTGGCACGAGTCCAACGCCTACACGCTGACCAGCGACGAGGTCTACGAGATGGAGGCCAGCGTGCGGCTCCTGATGGAGATGCTCGTCGAGGCCGGCGACTACATCATCGAGAGCAACCTCTTCACCCAGATGGGCATCCCCGGCTGGGCGGTGCCGCGCATCAAGGAGACCTGGGAGTCCGAGCCGCCGATGCTCTACGGCCGCTTCGACTTCGCCTACGGCCCGGACGGCTTCAAGCTGCTCGAGTACAACGCGGACACGCCGACCGCGCTGGTCGAGACCGCCGTCCAGTGGCACTGGGTCCAGGACGTCTACGGCGCCGGCGGCGACCAGTGGAACATGGTCCACGAGCTGCTCGTCCAGCGCTGGAAGGAGCTCCTGCCCCGCCTCCCCGGCGACCGGCTGCACCTCCTGCACACGACGGCCGAGAAGTCGGGCGAGGACTTCATGACCGTCGCCTACCTGGTCGAGACCGCGCGCGAGGCGGGGCTGACCTGCGAGCTGATGCCGATCGAGCAGATCGGCCTGCATCCGCGACATCGGCTTCGTCGACCGCGAAGGGCCGCGCCGATGCGCAGCGTCTTCAAGCTCTACCCCTGGGAGTGGATGGTCCACGAGGAGTTCGCCGACGCGGCGCTGCGAGCGGATGGGCGACGAGCAGGGCCAGACGCTGTGGATCGAGCCGATCTGGAAGATGCTGTGGTCCAACAAGGGCATCCTGCCGGTGCTCTGGCGCCTGTACCCGGACCACCCGAACCTGCTCCCCGCGTTCTTCGAGGACGAGGAGCACAAGCTCACGAGCTACGTCCGCAAGCCGCTGCTGGCGCGCGAGGGCGCGAACTCGCTGATCGTCATCGACGGCGACGAGGCCGACCGCGGCCCCGACCAGGGCTACGGCGAGGAGGGCTTCGTCGTCCAGCAGTACACCGACCTCGGCGACTACGACGGCAACCGCCCGGTGCTGGGCGTCTGGACCGTCGACATGGAGCCGGCCGGGCTGGGCATCCGCGAGTCCGACGGGCTCGTGACCAACAATCTTTCGCGGTTCGTGCCGCACGTCATCGACGACTGAGAGGGAGTCGCACAGTGTTCGAATCAGTCCTGCAGGTCCTCGCGTACACGGGCGTCGGGCTCGTGGTCCTCGTGGCCGGCTTCTTCGTGCTCGACCTGCTGACGCCGGGCCACCTCGGCCACCTCGTGATGGAGGGCAACCCGGGCGCCGGCCTGCTCGCCGCGACCGGCGCTGTTCTCGCTCGGCCTGATCCTGTACTTCGCGATCTACTTCACCGGCGCGGGCTGGAACGGCCTCGACGACGCGGCGGTGTTCGGCGCTCGTCGGCGTCGTCGTGCAGGCGGTCGGCTTCTTCATCCTCGACCTGCTGATCCCGGGCAAGCTCGGCCAGCCACTGCTTCGACGACCGAAGCTGCACCCCGCCGCCTGGGTGACGGCCGGGATTCAGCTGTCGGTGGCGCTGATCGTCTGCGCGTCGCTGACGTAGCGCAGCCAGCGCGGCTCGGGGACGCGCTCGCCGCGCTCGATCGAGTGCACGAGCTCGACCACGCGCGTCGTTGCACGGCGTCGGCGATCCCGAGCTCGCGCCCCTTGCCGGCGACGCCGCCGTTGACGACGTCGACCTCGGTCGTCGCGGCCCGCGTCGAGGTCCTGCAGCATCGACGGCCGCACGTTGGCCGGCTCCATCTCGTCGCGCGAGCGCGGCCTCGTCGAAGCGGTGCGGGTCGACGTCGTGGATCGCGCCCAGCTCCAGGCCCTGCGCGTCGCCGACCGCACGCCCTCCTTCCACAGCGCGAACACCGCGTCGCGGCCCTGCTCGGCGACGCCGCCGTAGCGCAGGCCGGAGACCGCGGAGAGCCCGGTGAAGGTGAGTTGACCAGCAGCTTGGACCAGATCATCCCGCGCACGTTGTCGGTCACCCGCGTGCGCGCCGACCGGCTCCAGCGCGGCGGCCAGCTCGCGCGCGCGCTCGCGTGATCGATGCCGTCGAGCTCGCCGACCATGTAGCCGCCGAGCGAGTCGCGGACCAGCTCGCCCGGGCCGACGTTCGAGCCGCCCCACTCGACGATGCAGGCGAGCAGGTTGCCCTCGCCGACGATCGCCTCCATGCGGTCCTGGATCAGCCCGTTGCCCATCGAGACGAACGCGCCGATCCCGCCGCGCTCGACCAGCGGCGGCGAGCGCGACGTGGTGCAGCGGCGACTTGACCGCGACCAGCGCGAAGTCGAACTCGCCGTCCAGCTCGTCGACGGCGCGACGGCGTCCAGCCGGACCGGCGCGCTCGTCGTTGATGACCAGGCCGGGGTCGCGCAGCGCGGCGACGTGCTCCTCGTTGGCGTCGAGCACGATCACGTCGGCGTCCAGCCCCGCGGCGGTGATCCCGCCGATCGCGCCGCCGCCGACAACGAGCACCCTCATGTCAGCCCCTTGTCTTCGCGGCGCGGGGGCGAGCCGCAAGGCGAGTCCCCGCCGAAGGATGCGAGCGCGAAGCGCGAGTCATCCGACGGCAACCTCCCGGTAGAGCGCGTTGGCCGGCGCGCCCGTGAGCTCGGCCACGACCTTGGCCGCGGTCTTCGCACGCGCGCCCGACTCGACCAAGGTGCGCACCGCCTCGACGGCGGCGGGGTCGAGGCCGGAGCGCTCAGGCGCGCCGCCGATGACGACGACGATCTCGCCGCGCGGGTCCGTCGGACGCGTAGCGCGCGGCGAGCTCGGACGCGGTGCCGCGCACGATCTCCTCGTGCAGCTTGGTCAGCTCGCGGCAGACGGCGACGGGACGCTCGGGGTCGAGTTCGGCGAGCACGGCCAGGGACGCTCCGACCCGCCGCGGCGACTCGAACGCCACGACCGTCTCCGGCGCGGCGAAGACCGCCTCGCAGCGCGCCGCGCTTGCGCGGCAGGAAGCCGACGAAGCGCCAGACGTCCGACGGCAGCGCGCTCGCCACCAGCGCGGTCAGCGCGGACGACGGCCCGGGCAGCACCTCGACCGCCAGCCCCGCGGCGACGCAGCCCTGCACCAGCGCGAAAGCCGGGATCGCTCACCAGCGGCATCCCGGCGTCGCTCACCAGCGCGACGACCGTCGCCGCCGCAGCATCCGCTCGACCAGCTCCGCCGCGCGCGCGCGCTCGTTGTGCTCGTGGTAGCTGACGAGCGTCGCGCGAGACGCCGTAGCGCTCGAGCAGCACGCGCGTGTGGCGCGTGTCCTCGCAGGCCACCACGTCGGCCTCGCGCAGCGCGGCCAGCACGCGCAGCGTGACGTCCTCGAGGTTCCCGATCGGCGTCGGGCAGACCACCAGCCGACCGCGCTCACGAGGGCCGCGCTTCGATCGCGCCGGTGACGATGCCCGCGGCCATGTCGCGCGCGAGCAGCCCGGCGCCGATCATCCCCGCCTCGGGCCCGTAGCGCGCGGCCTCGACGCGCACGACGTCCTTCGCCGGGCGCGAGCGCGCGCTCCATCATCACCTCGCGCGCCGGCGCCAGCAGCAGCTCGCCGGCCGCGATCACGCCGCCGCCGATCACGACGACCTGCGGGTTGAAGATGTTCACGAGGTTGACGATCCCGACGCCGAGCGCGCGGCCGATCGTCTCGATCGCGCCGCGCGCGACCGGATCGCCCGCGGTGGCCAGCTCGGTGATCAGCGGGCCGGTCAGCTCGCGGCCCTCCTCCAGCGCGTGCCCGAGCTCGGTGTCCGGCCGCCGCGCGACGGCCAGCGACGCCTCGCGCACCAGCGCGGAGCCGGAGGCGACCGACTCCAGGCAGCCCCAGTTCGGGCAGTTGCCCTGGCACGGGCGGCCGTTCATCTCGACGACCATGTGGCCCATCTCGGCGCCGCCGTTGATCCAGCCGCGGTAGATCTCGCCGCGCAGCAGCAGCCCGCCGCCGATCCCGGTCCCGAGCGTGAGCAGCGCGACCTCGGTCGCGCCCTGCGCGATCCCGATCCGCGACTCGCAGACCGTGTGGCAGTTCGCGTCGTTGTCGACCACGACCGGCAGCCCGAGCCGCTCGCGCCATCACGTCGCGCGAACGCGATGTCCTTCAGCGGCACGTTGACCGCCTGCACGGCCATGCCGGTGCGCGAGTCGAACGTGCACGGGATGCCGAAGCCGATCGCCTCGATCGTCGCCGCCGACCGCCGTGCGGATCTCCTCCACCGCGTCGACGATCATCTGCACGAGTTCGTCCTGCGAGAGGCCGTAGACGAGACGGTTGGTACGGTGGATCACTGACAGATCCGCGTCGACCGCCCCCGCCAGCAGCTTCGTGCCGCCGAGGTCGACGCCGATGACGTAGCCCTCGGCCATCGCGCCACCTTACCGATCCGTCATGGCCGATCCTCGCGACGACGACAAGCCCCAGTACACGCTCTACCGCGCGCAGGCCGAAGCTTTCTGCGGCGGCGCCGGCGGCGACGACGGCGGCCTGCGCGACATGCAGGAGCAGCGGCCGCCCGCGGGCTACGAGGAGACGCCGCCGCAGCCGCCGCAGCGCCGGCGCCGCCGGCGCTTCGCCCGGCGCCGCCGCGGATCGGCGTCTGGCGGGTCCTGCGCTGGCTGGTCACCGCGCTCGTCGCCTGGCTGGCGATCTCGCTCGTGCTCTTCCTCGTCTCCGCGCAGATCCAGTCCGCGCAGGTCTCCGACGCCGCCGACGCCGAGCTGGGCGGCGGCGGCTACCCGCTGACCTCGCCGAACACGATCCTCGTGCTCGGCTCCGACGCCCGCACCAAGGACTCCAAGGAGCCGGGCGCGAACAAGATCGGCTAGCCGCAGCCGCTCGGACTCGATCCTGCTCGTGCGCGTCGGCGGCGGCAGCAACGCGACGCTCTCGATCCCGCGCGACACCGTCGTCAACATCCCCGGCAACGGCCAGAACAAGATCAACGCCGCCTACGCCATCGGCGGCCCGTCGCTGGCCATCCGCACCGTCGAGGACTACCTCGGCATCCAGGTCAACCACCTCGTCGAGGTCAACTTCGAGAACTTCCCGCAGCTGATCGACGCGCTCGGCGGCGTCACCTACCGCGGCGGCTGCGTCGTCTCCAAGCTCAACGGCGGCTTCAAGAACGGCGGCTACACGCTGCGGCTGAAGGCCGGCGAGCAGGAGATCAACGGCAAGCAGGCGCTCGCGCTCGCCCGCACGCGCAAGAACGAGTGCAACCCGAAGGAGTCCGACCTCACCCGCGCGCGCCGCCAGCAGAAGATCATGGGCTCGATCAAGGACAAGGTCACGATCCTGGAGACCTTCATCCGGCTGCCCTGGGTCTCCTGGGCGGCGCCGAAGGCGATCCGCTCGCGACATGTCCGGCCCGACGCTGCTCGGCCTCGTCGGCGCGGAGCTGACCGCGGGCACGGCCAAGCCGAACGTGCTCAAGCCGACCGGCACGCGTGACGCTGCCCGACGGCGGCGCGGGCCTCACGGTCGACGACGCCGAGCAAGCAGCGCGCCGTCGATCGCTTCCTGCGCTAGAGGAGCGCCGTCCGCGATCTGCTCGCGGTGCCAGCGGGCGTCGCCGAACGCGTGCGCGTTGGCCTCCGCGCGCTTGAGGAAGAGGTGGAGGTCGTGCTCCCAGGTGAAGCCGATGCCGCCGTGGACCTGGAGCGCGCAGCGGGCGACGTTGACCGCCGCGTCGGAGGCGTAGGCCTTGGCGCAGTTGGCCGCCATGTAGGCGTTCTCGGGGTCGTGGTCGAGCGCCCACGCCGCCCAGCAGCGTGACCGAGCGCGCGCCCTCGGTCTCGAGGAACATCTGCGCGCAGGCGTGTGAGACGGCCTGGTAGGAGCCGATCGGGCGCCCGAACTGCTTGCGCTCCTTGGCGTACTCGACCGCGGTCTGCGTCACGCGCGCGGCGACGCCGACGGACTCGGCGGCGGCCATCACCGCGATCGCGTGCCAGGCGCGGCCGAAGTCGCCGGAGAGCTCGGTGCCGGACGCGCCGTCGAGGCGTGACGGTGAACAGCGGCCGCGTGGTGTCGAGCGCGCGTGCGGGCTCGATCGTCGCCTCGCTCGCCGCGACGGCGAAGTGCTTGCCGCCCTCGGCGGTGACGATCAGCGTGTCGGCCACGTCGGCGTTGGGCACGGCGATCTTCGTCGCCGGTGAGGCGATCGGCGGGCATCGTCGCCGCGTCGGGTCGCGGCCGGCTCGGCGTCCCACATCGCCACGGTCCCGCGGCCCTCGAGCTCCGGGTGCAGCAGCTTCGCCGCCCAGTGCGCGGCCAGCGGCGACGGGCGCGAGCGCGAAGCCGAGCTCCTCGGCCACGACCGCCAGCTCGACGATCCCCAGCTCGGCCACGTCCGGCCAGCCGAGCTCGACGATGTCGTCCCAGTGCGGGTCCGGCTGGCCGTCGAGCGCGATCGCGCGGATCTTCTCGGGCGTGTAGCGCGCGGCGAGGAAGTCGCGCGCGGTGCGCTTGATCTCGCGCTGGTCCTCGGTCAGGTCGAAGTTCATGCGCGCGGCAGCCCCAGGACGCGTTCGGCGACGATGTTCTTGAGGATCTCGGTCGTCCCGCCCTCGATCGAGTTCGCGCGGGCGCGCAGGAAGCGGTAGGTCCAGGCGTCGTCGACGAGCTGCGCGCGCGGGCCGCGTGATGTCCATCGCCAGCGTCGTCAGCGCCTGGTTGACGTCGGCCCACAGCCACTTGCCCAGCGAGCCCTCCGGGCCCGGGCTCGCCCGACTTCATCGCGGTGGTGAGGCCGCGGTAGGCGAGCAGGCGCAGGACCTGGGCCTCGATCGCGATCTGCGCGAAGCGCTGGCGCACGAGCGGGTCCTTGGTCCCCTTGAGCTCGTCGGCGAGCTCGCCGAGCGCGATCTGCACCCGCGCCTGCAGCGCGAAGGCCAGCCCGGCGCGCTCGTGCATCAGCGTCGTGATCGCGACCCGCCAGCCGTTGTCGACGCCGCCGACGACGTTCTCGACCGGGATCCGCGCCTCCTCGATGAAGAGCTCGTTGAACTCCGCCTCGCCGGTGATCTGGACCAGCGGCCGGACCTCGACGCCGTCCTGCTCCATGTCCATCAGGAAGTACGTGAGCCCGCGGTGCTTGGGCGACGTCGGCGTCCGTGCGGGCGAGCAGCATGCACCACTTGGACTGGTGCGCGAACGTCGTCCACACCTTCTGGCCGGTGACGATGTACTCGTCGCCCTTGAGCACCGCGCGGGTCTTCAAGGAGGCGAGATCGGAGCCCGACTCGGGCTCGCTGAAGCCCTGGCACCACATCTCGTCGGCGCTCAGGATCGGCGAGAGGAAGCGCGCCTTCTGGTCGTCGGTGCCGTGGGCGATCACGGTCGGCCCGCCCATCGTCAGCCCGAGCACGTTGGCCATCTGCGGCGCGCGGGCGCGCGCGATCTCCTCGAAGAAGATCGCCTGCTCGATCTGGGTCGCGCCGGCGCCGCCGTACTCGCTCGGCCACGTCAGCCCGGCCCAGCCGCGCTCGTTGAGCTTGCGCTGCCATTCGCGGCGGAAGGCGAAGGAGTCCTCGTCGCCGTCGGGCTCGCGCCCGGGATGGTTGTCCGCGATCCAGGAGCGCAGCGTGTCGCGGAACTCCTCCTCGGCCGGCGAGAGCGTCAGGTCCACGCGCCGCGATGTAACACGCCGGGAGGCTGCCGCCCCCCGGCCCCCCGCTTCAGCGCGCATGGGCGCAGGCGCAGGCACCGGGGCCGCCACCCGCTTGGGCCGCGAGGCGATGGCCACGCCGCCCAGGATCAGCACGAGGCCGACGACCGCGGCGACCGTGATCGCCTCGTCGAGGAAGATGGCGCCGTAGAACAGCGCGACGCCCGGCGCGAGGTAGGAGACGAGCGCGGCGCGCGCCGGCCCGATCCCGTTGATCAGCTCGTAGAAGATGACGAACGCGAGCGCGGTGCCGACGACGCCGAGCGCGACGCACCGCCGCCGATCGCACCGAGCGTCGGCGTGTGCCCGGGCGTCGTGGCGATCGCGATCGGCAGCGTGATCAGGCCGGCGATCGTGACCGAGATCCACGACGTCTGGACCGCGGCCAGCGTGCCGTAGCGGCCCTTGACGACGAAGCTCGAGAGCCCGTAGAAGAACGCCGCGCCGATCATCGCCAGCGCGCCGAGGAACTCCTTGGTCGAGTGCACGGACTCGACGCCGACCACCAGCGCCACGCCCGCCAGGCCGAGCAGCATCCCGGCGCCCTGGCGGCGGTCGATCTTCTCGCTCGGCAGGATGAACGGCGCGAGCAGCGCGATGAACAGCGAGGCGGGCGAGATCAGCACCGCGGTCAGCCCGCTCGGGACGACGTGCTCGCCGAAGGTGATCAGCAGGAACGGCGCGGCGACCGCGGTCACGCCGAGGATCAGCGCCCACTTCGGCCGCTCGCGCAGGTCGCGCAGCGTCGGCCCGGCGAGCGCGCGCGAGCGCAGCACCGCGAACAGGACCGCGGAGGCGAGCAGGCAGCGCAGCGGAGACGATCGCCGCGGCGGAGAAGCCGTCGAGGGCGTACTTGATCAGCAGGTAGGAGCCGCCCCAGACCACCGCGAGCACGGCGAGCAGCGTGGCGTGGCGACTGGACATGCCTGGAGTGTCGGCCGCTACGCCGACAAGCGCAAATGATGATCCCTCCTACCGGGGATCAGAGACGCTTATGAGTCTGAGGACTTCGTGCGTCGACGGACGTCGAGGGGCGAGGAGTCCGTCGACGACTGACTCGAGCTCGTCGGACTTCTTCTCGGCCTGCTTGGCGTCGTTCTTGTCCGCGCCGGAATCGGCGGACGCGGCCGTCTGGCGGTTGCGCTTGGCCGTGCCGTAGTCGGTGTTGTAGAAGCCCGAGCCCTTGAAGTGCACGGCGACCGGATGGAAGACGCGCTGTACGGGCGATCCGCACACCTCGCACTCGGTCACCGGACCGTCGGTCATCTTCTGCATCACGTCGAAGTGATGGCCGTTGTCACAGCGGTACTCGTAAATCGGCATCGAGGTCGGCGAGTATAGGCGCCTAGACTCACGCGTCCTATGCCCGCAGCCACCCTCGACGAGGTCGTCGCGCTCTGCAAGCGCCGCGGCCTGATCTTCCCCGCCTCCGAGATCTACGGAGGGATCGCCAACACGTACGACTACGGGCACTACGGCGTTCTGCTCAAGCGCAACGTCTCGGATCTGTGGTGGAAGGCGATGATCCAGGAGCGCGACGACATCGTCGCGCTGGACTCCGCGATCATCCAGCACCCGAAGACCTGGGAGGCCTCCGGGCACCTGGCCGGCTTCTCCGACCCGCTCGTGCAGTGCCTCGGCAAGTGCAAGCGCCGCTTCCGGCTGGACACGCTGCAGGAGGAGGCCGAGGCGCGCGGTGAGGATCCGGAGACCGTCAAGTGCCCCGTGTGCGGCGGCGACCTGACCGAGCCGCGCGCGTTCAACCTGATGTTCCAGACCACGATCGGGCCGGTGCAGGAGGAGGGCTCGACCGTCTTCCTGCGCCCCGAGACCGCGCAGGGCATCTTCCTGGACTTCAAGACGACGCTGAGCTTCGCGCGCAAGAAGCCGCCGTTCGGCATCGCGCAGGTCGGCAAGTCCTTCCGCAACGAGATCACGCCCGCGAACTTCATCTTCCGCACGCTCGAGTTCGAGCAGATGGAGATGGAGTTCTTCGTCCCGCCCGACGAGGCGCAGCAGTGGTACGAGTACTGGTGCCAGGAGCGCCTGAACTGGTACACGCGCCTCGGCATCCGCGCCGAGAACCTGCGCCTGCGGCCGCACACCGAGGAGGAGCTCTCGCACTACTCCTCCGGCACCAGCGACGTCGAGTACCTCTACGCGGGCAGCTGGCGCGAGCTCGAGGGCGTCGCCAACCGCGGCGACTTCGACCTCACGCAGCACGCGAAGTTCTCGCGCGAGAAGCTCGAGTGGAAGGACCCGCAGACCGGCAAGGGCTACATCCCGCACGTGATCGAGCCCGCCGCGGGCCTCGGCCGGACGGTGCTGGCGCTGCTGTGCGACGCCTACGACACCGACGAGATCGGCGGCGAGAAGCGCACCGTGCTGCGCCTGCACCCGAGCGTCGCCCCGGTCAAGGTCGCCGTGCTGCCGCTGCTGCGCAAGGACGGCCATCCCGAGAAGGCGCGCGAGATCTACGAGGCGCTGCGCAAGCGGATGTCGGCCGAGTACGACGAGGGCGGCAACATCGGCAAGCGCTACCGGCGCCAGGACGAGATCGGCACGCCGTTCGGGGTGACGATCGACCACCAGACGCTCGAGGACGACACCGTCACGCTGCGCGATCGCGACACGCTGACGCAGGAGCGCGTCCCGGTCGCCGGGCTCGTGGACCTGCTCGAAGGCGCGTGTGACGAACCGCACGTAGTGGCCGCGCGGCGGGTGTAGGTTCGGCGCCTATGTCCGCCGCCGCGTCCCAGGTCTCCTACGACGATCTCTACGCGCGCTGGGAACGCGGCAACTGGCGCGCGACCGAGATCGACTTCACCGAGGACCGCCGGCATTGGCACGAGGTGATGACCGAGCACGAGCGCCGCGCCGCGCTGTGGAAGCTACGCGATGTTCTTCCACGGCGAGGACGCGGTCGCCGACGACCTCGCGCCGTTCATCGACGCCGCCCCGCGTGAGGAGCAGAAGTACTTCCTCTGCCACCCAGCAGGTCGACGAGGCGCGCCACGCGATCTTCTTCAAGCGCTTCATGAACGAGGTCGTCGGGCGCGGCGACGGGTCGATCGCGGGCACGCTGCAGGCCACCGAGCCCGAGCTCACCTGGGGCTTCCGCAAGACGTTCGCGCTGCTGGACGAGATCACCGGCGCGCTGCGCGCCGACCGAGCGCCGTCGCGCTCGCGCGGGCGGTGACGATGTACCACGTCGTCGTCGAGGCGCTGCTGGCCCAGCCCGGCCAGCACTTCATCTCCGACTACCTCGAGCAGCCGCGAGCTGCTGCCCGGCTTCCGCGAGGGCATGCGGCTGTGGCGCTCGACGAGCAGCGCCACATCGGCTTCGGCGTCAAGCTGCTGCTACGACCTGCGCTCGAGGAGCCGGGCGTCGCGCGACGCCGTCGCGGACCTGATCCGCCGCGTCACGCCGTACTCGCTCGCGGTCTTCATCCCGCCCAACTGGGACCGCTCCTACACCGAGTGCTTCGGCTTCACGCTGGAGGAGATCTACACCGAGGGCGCGCGCTCCTTCGAGCAGAAGCTGCGCTCGGCGGGCATGCCGCTGGAGTCGCTGCCCGGCCCCTCCGTCTTCCCGCTCGAGATGACCGCCGCGCGAGCGCGCGGAGTACGGCCTGGCGATGCTGCGCGCCGGCTTCATCGGCCCGCCGAACGGCGCGCCGCCGCGCGATCCCGCGTCGATGGAGCTGCTGTTCGACCTCCGTCGCCCGCGCGTCGACACCCGCACCGCGCCCGCGGGCCCGTTCACCGTCCAGTGGGAGTTCGCCGACGCCGAGCCGTGGCACGTGCGCGTCGACAACGGCTCGACCGCGGCGGCGCGCCGGGCGCGCGCGCCGCAGGTCGACCTCGAGCTGCGCTGCCGCTACGAGGACTTGGTCGACATCGTCGCCGGCCGCCTGGACCCGCGCCGCGCGCTGGCGCACCGGCAAGCTGCGCCCGCACGGCTCCCCGCGCGCGCTCTGGGCGGCGCGTACGCTCTTCGCGTGACCGAGAAGCGTCTGCGCAAGCTGCTCGCGGAGGCCGGCGTGGACCTCGAGCGCCCGCGCGCGGCCGACGTGGAGGCGACGTGGGCCGTTTGGGAACGCTCCGCCCGCGACACGGTGCGCGCCCACTGGGCGTCCGCCGGCTGGCGGTTCGAGGTCGGTCTCTCGTCGCGCGGGGTCGGCTGCACGTTCGCGTTCGAGCCCTCGCAGGGCCTGCGACCCGTCGAGGACGGCGAGGCCGAGCTCGGCAAGTCGCTTGCGGGCCTGCGCGAGCTGCCCGGCTTCGCCGCCGTACGCGGGCTGACGCCCGCCGCACTGCACGTAGGACCTCACTAGGGATTCCCCCGATGTAACCGGGGTGCCGCGCCGACAGGATGCGGCTCACCCGAAATCTGGAGGCTCCCGAATGATCCGCAAGACCGCCGTGGTGGCGCTGGGCCTGTTCGCCCTGGCGGCCGGCCCGGCTCACGCCGCGACACCGAAGAAGAACACGATCACCGCGATCGGCGGGATGAAGGTCAAGGCCAACGAGTTCATCACCGACGACCAGCGCTGGGACGCGAACGTCTACGAGATCAAGTCCGGCGCGACGGTGACGCTGCGCGACAAGTCCGAGGACAACCAGCCGCATTCGCTGTCGCTGATCAAGAAGACCCCGAAGACGCCGGCGCAGATCATGGGCTGCGAGGCCTGCGGCCCGCTGATGGCCGCGCACGAGGCCAACCCGGAGACGGGCGCGGTCGGCAAGCAGGTCGTCGAGGCCGGTCCCGAGGGCTTCGACACCGGCGGCGACAAGACCGCCGCGGGCGACTCGATCTACCTGCCGCCGAAGGGCAAGGTGTCCTTCAAGGTGACCGCGGCCAAGGGCAGCACGCTGAACTTCGTCTGCGCCGTGCATCCGTGGATGCTCGGCAAGATCAAGGTCAAGTGATGCGTGCGAGCGCGGCCGTGATCGCCGCGGCCGCGCTCGCGTCGCGTCGCCGGCCGCCGCCCACGCCGAGGAAGCGCAGGTCGACATGTTCTCGACCGCCTTCAACCCGGCGAAGCTGACCGTGGTGGCCGGCGACACCGTGACCTGGCGCAACGGCGACATCGTCGTGCACGACGTCAAGGGCCCGAGCTTCACGTCGGGTGTGGTCGGGCGCTTCGAGAGCTTCTCGCAGCGCTTCGACACCCCCGGCACCGTGAACTACCTGTGCAGCCTGCACCTCGGGATGGGGGCGCAGTTGGAGGTCCTCGCGGCGCAGCTGACCGCGCCGGCGGGGACCTTCTACGCGGGCGAGACCGTCGAGCTGAAGGGGCGCACCGCCCCCGGCTCGGCGGTCACGCTCGAACGCGAGGCCGGCGGCTGGCAGCCCGCGGGCAGCGTCACGGCGAGCGCCGATGGGACGTTCACCGCGAGCGTGGAGGCCGCGACGGGCTACCGCGCGCGCACCGCGGGGGGCGAGAGCCCGGCGGTGACGGCGACCGCTGCTGCGGCTGCCGAAGGTCAAGTTGAGGGCCGCCAAGGGGCGGCTGAAGGTGAGCACGACGCCGGCGGCCAAGGGCCTGACCGCGCGCTTCGAGGAGCGCAGGAGAAGCGCGTGGCGCGCCTTCGCCACGGTCAAGCTCGACGCGGCGGGGAGCGCCTCGGTCAAAGAGCGCGAGGGCAAGCTGCGCGTCGTGCTGACCCGCGGCAAGTCCGAGCTCGCGACGAGCAAGGCCATCCGGCGATGACGCGGCAGGTGAGCGCGCACGCGGCTCGTCAGCGTCGTGCGATGCGACAGGAACAGGAAGTTGCTCGGTGCCGTCGAGCCGGAACGTCTGCCACTCGACGCGGGTCGAGCGGTACGCGCGGACTCGATTGCGCGCGCCCTTGGAGAGCGGCAGCTCCACCGTCCGGGCCTCCCCGGGCGCCGAGCTGCCCGACAGAGCCGTCGACGACCGTCACCACGCGCCGGGCCTTGCCCTTCCCCGGCGAGACCGGGGCGGCGGTCCGCACACGCACGGTGCCCGTGCATGCGACCTCACCCTGGACGCAGCTGCACCTTCACGCGCGCGGTTTCCTGCCGCGTGACGATGATCTCGCCCTCGACCGCGACGGCCCCCGGCGATGGCTGATCCAGCGGCGGCGGAGCCGGTTCCTGCGCCACCGCCGCACCCGGCGGCGGCAAGCGCGCCAGAACGACGCGCCCGCCGCGAAAAAGTCGCTACGCGGCCGCGGCGGCGTTGTAGAGCGACTGCGCGACGCTGCCCTGGTACGGGCCGTACATCACGTCAGGCTGGTTGTCGTAGCCGTACGAGTTCACTGAATAGACGCTCGAGCCGACGATCCAGCCGCCGCCGCTGGAGCCGCCGGTCATGTCGCAGCCGATCCCCATGTCGGCGGGTTGGCCGAGTTGTCGCTGGGTCTGCAACGGCGAGTTGCAGCGCCACAGCCGCTCGCCGGAGAACGGCGGCGCGGCCGGATAGCCGTAGGACTGGAAGTTCTGCGAGCGGCTGTAGTTGAACGCGATCCCGCGACCGCCGACACGGTCGGTGAGCGCGGTTCCGCCCGCGGGCCCGACCACTGCGGCGCCGAGGTCGTAGCTGAAGTCACCCGAGTTCGCCCACGCCGAGGGCGAGAACAGATCCTGGGCGACGTAGACGCCGAGCGGCGCCGCCCCGTCCTTGTAGGCGGGGACGAACTGCCAGTTGGTGGCGAACGCGCCGGGGCCCTCGTCGACGCAGTGCCCGGCGGTCCAGACCACGCTCTTGTTGCCGCTCAGCAACGCGGTGCCGGAGCACACGTAGTCGTTGCCGCCGAGCGTGAAGAAGACCTTGCCGTGCGTGGACGTCGGCGCCTGCGTGTAGGGCGTCGTGATCTCCTCGGATGTCCACGGCAGGGCCGCGGCTTCGGCGCGTGCGGCGGCAGCTCCCCCGAACTGCTGCTCGGCCGGTTCGCCGCCGCATGCGATCGGCGGTCCAGTAGCTTTGATCGAGCTCGCGGACTCCGAGACCGTCTTTTGCTCGACCCGGGCCTCCGCGGGTCCGGCCAGCGCGAGAGTAGCCAGCAGCGCCGGCGCCATGATGAGACGTCGCAAGTTATGCCTCCCGAAAGGGACGTCTTTTCTCACCCAACGATCTCCGGACACCCCTGCCACCGGAAATGTTCGTGACGAATGGGACACGGTAGCGCGAGGGTGTGACTAACCGAACCACTCATCGCCACCTCACTCGCTAGGTTCGCCGCCATGAGCGATCACGCGATCGCCGTGGAGGGCCTGGAGAAGTCGTACGGAGACGTGCACGCGCTGTGCGGCGTCGACTTCTCCGCGCAGACGGGCTCGATCCTCGGCCTGCTCGGCCCCAACGGTGCCGGCAAGACCACCGCGGTGCGCATCCTGGCCACGCTGCTGAAGCCCGACGGCGGGTCCGCCCGCTGGTCGGGCTCGACGTCGCCAAGGACGCCGACAAGCTGCGGACCAAGATCGGGCTCGCCGGCCAGTACGCCGCGATCGACGAGAACCTGACCGGCTTCGAGAACATCGAGATGGTCGGCCAGCTCTACCACCTGCCGCGCCCCGAGGCGCGCAAGCGGGCCGACGAGCTGCTCGAGCGCTTCGACCTCACCGAGGCCGGCGGCCGGCCCGCGAAGACATACTCGGGCGGCATGCGGCGGCGGCTGGATCTGGCGGCCGCGCTCGTATTCCGGCCGCCGGTGATCTTCCTCGACGAGCCGACCACGGGGCTGGATCCGCGCGCGCGATTGAGCATGTGGGAGACGATCGAGGCGCGCGTCGCCGAGGGCTCGACGGTGCTGCTGACGACGCAGTACCTCGAGGAGGCCGACCGGCTCGCGGACCAGATCGTGGTCATCGACCACGGCAGCGTGATCGCCGAGGGCACGTCGGACGAGCTCAAGGACCGCGTCGGCGGCGAGCGCCTGGACGTGACGCTCGAGAGCGACGACGACAGGGAGGCGGCGATCGCCGCGCTGAGCGAGATCGCGGCCGACCGGCCGACGTGCAGCGAGGGCGTGGTCCACGTCCCGCTGCGTGGACGCTCGGGCGTGATCGCCGACGCCGTGCGCCGGCTCGACGCCGCGGGCGTCGGGATCGACGACATCGCGCTGCGCCGCCCGACGCTCGACGACGTGTTC